>NZ_PYFT01000001.1:1407735-2815470 GCF_003023845.1 Adhaeribacter arboris
GGCAATGCAAGAAATAAATGGAAAATGTAAATACTCCTTCCTCTACAGAATACGAGTCTAAATCCCTAAAATCAACCTATACCCTCCAGTTCTGGTTATTATGCCTATGCTCCTTTCTTTTTATGGCGGGCCATTACATGATTTTACCCGAATTACCGGCTTATCTTAGTTCTATGGGCGGCGGCGATTACAAAGGCTATATAATTGGCTTATTTACCGTTACCGCGGCCATTAGCCGGCCGTTTAGTGGCCGTTTAGCGGATAAAATCGGGCGGATTCCGGTTATTGTTTTGGGTACCGGCGTTTGCTGCGCCTGCGCTTTGGTTTATCCCTTTGTAGGTTCCGTAGCGGCTTTTCTTTTTCTCCGGTTAATTCACGGTTTTTCCATGGGCTTTCAGCCGACCGGGACTTCGGCGTACGTAGCCGATATTGCTCCGGAAAATCGCCGCGGCGAGGCCATTGGATTATTTGGATTGTTGGGAAGTCTGGGAATAGCCTTCGGGCCGGTAATTGGCAGCACGGTGGCGCAGCAATTTTCCTTAACCACTATGTTTTACCTTTCCTCGGTTTGTTCCTTGGTTTCCGTTTTATTATTATCTAAGATGCGGGAAACAGTAGCCGTACCCGTACCTTTCGCCTTTTCTTTACTTAAAATTAAAGTAAAAGAGCTTTTTGAACCGCGGGTATGGATTCCAGCCTCTATCTTGTTTTTGATTATGTTTCCGAACGGCATGGTGCTCACCTTAATTCCGGATTTTAGCCAATTTTTAGGTTTAAGTAATAAAGGAGTATATTTTACTTTTTTTACCGGTGCTTCTTTGGCCACGCGTTACCTGGCGGGCCGGGCTTCGGATAAATATGGCCGGGTACCCGTTTTGCGTTGCTCTTTGCTTATTTTAATTCTGGCCATGATGGTTACGGCCTTAGCTACTTCGCCGGGTATTTTAATAGTGGCCGCCATTCTTTACGGGATTACCTCGGGTATTAGCTCTCCAACTCTTTACGCCTGGACCGTAGATTTAAGCCGGGATCAACAACGCGGCCGCGCTATGGCGACGGCTTATTTTGCCGTGGAAGCCGGCGTAGGAGCCGGTGCTTTACTAGCCGGCTGGGCATTTGCCAACCAAGCCCGGAACATTCCCACGGTATTCTGGCTCGCTACTTTGTTTGGTTTTAGCGCTTTTTTGTTTTTGCTTTTGGTAGCTAAATCAAATCGGCTGAAATAACTTTTGGTATACTGATACCTGGCTAAAGTATTCTGATTAAGGCTGGTTCGTACCAGTTTTCATATTCGCTAATCCTTATTTTTTGATCCATTCCCGGTAATTTATCGAGTTAAATTTCTTCCCCATTAGGCCGCGGAATTCCGGCGAAAGTAACATATTCAATTCCGTTTACCGGTGCAGGCCGACTTTTGGTTTTCCGTCTCTAGTATGTATCAAATTACTGTTCATATTCACCCGCCTATCCATTTCCGAGCTCGATTGAGCCACACGAATTATTACCAAATAGCTACAATTTCCTGGTACCCGGAACAAGCAAACATGACCGAAGTTGAAAAGTTAAACCCTTTTCCGCTAATTGCTGCACGACCCTATTGAAAGCCCTGGTTCATCCCAACATTATCTACCCGAAGGAGCTAGCCAGGCAACTTACTTTTTGCTTTTTAGGCTAAAGCGGTTTACTAGCAGAAAAAGGTAAAATGAATTAAAGGAAATAAACACTTTTTTCATGTTACTAAATCCATGGCTTTCAATTGGGTAAAATAAACGAAGAACGGTCATCAAACTTTTATATAAACTCTTTTTTTGTCCAGCAAGTACCCAATCAACCACAAGACTAACATATAGGATATTGCAAACAACAAAGAAGCATTTTTGCCAGCCAGCCAGTTAGCGTAACCATGTTGGTAAATCCAGCCTTGCAAACCTTGATCCCCTATTTTAATTAAGCCCAGGGTTTTCACTATCATGCCCGACAAAGCGTAAATAAACAAAGGATTACGGCCAAATACTTCAAAGAAATAAGTCCATTTTTTTAAATTAGCTATTTCTATTATAAACAGTAAGCCAGCTAAAATAAGCAAGTCTAAACCTACCGTTTGTAATACATAGGAACTAGTCCAGATGGGTTTATTAATCGGGAAATAGATATTCCATAGTTGAGCCACTACCACTAATAGCACTACTGTCCAGTTTAAGGTAGTTATCGTTTTTAGATTATTTCCGCTTTTCTGAATAAATACTCCCGTCAGGTAACCAGCAATTACGTTTACGATAGCCGGCAAAGTGCTCAACAAACCTTCCGGGTCGAAGGGAATACCATAGCCTTTGTATAAATTTTTAGCGGGTAGTACCAAAAGATCGAATTTTAATGCGGCATTACCGGAAAGGCTGTAAGGCTCCGGTTGGTCGCCCAGGAAATACAGGATGGCCCAGTACGCACTTAAAGCCAGTACACTGAAGATAACGACGCCTCTGATTTTGAAATAATGAATAATTAATGCGGCAAAACCATAACAAAGCGCAATGCGCTGCAACACCCCCATAATCCGGAGCGCCGAGAAATCTTTTAACGGATAACTGCCGTCTGAAAAGGTAATAAACGGATACGCATTTAAAAATAACCCGATCAAAAATATAAGAGCGGTCCGGGTAATTATTTTGGTCAGAAAAGCTTTGTTATCCTGCTGCGCGAATTTTTGCCTGCTAAAACTTAAAGCATTGCCTACTACAAACAAAAAAGTAGGAAAAACTAAATCGGTAATGGTAAATCCGTGCCATTCGGCGTGTCGGAAAGGCGCGTAAACTGTTTCCCAACTACCCGGCGTATTTACCACAATCATAAGCGCCACGGTCATTCCCCGCAATACATCCAGAGCCAGATACCGCGCTTTGGTTTTCGGGGTAAGTATTGCATTCGTGACTGCCACCGGCGAAGAATAAGCTTTATGCATAATAGTAGAAAAAGTAAGAAGAGCTATAAAAGCAATTATATCAGAATTATTTAAAGGAACTACCTTCCGGCTGTACTTTTATTTTGAATATTTTTGTCTCTTGCTTCCCTACATCCGCTCGCAAGGAAGTATTCGTATGTTCCCGGATAAAAATGAAATGAATAGATTTTATAAATATAACCGGAAACAGTATTCATTTTTGAACTGTTTCCGGTTCATTTGCTTTGTAACCCTAAGAATCTTTATTTTAGTTGAATGTTTTTACCTTTGAACTCTAGCTGTTAATTCTTATGGTCTAAATCTAAACTATAAGCTTAACCTAGCAATTTATTTTTATGCTGGAAAATACTAGTCGGAAAGAGACCGAGCGGGCTTTGGCAATTTCTCTACAGCAAGGTCAACCGCAAGTGCTTGCTTTATTGTACGATGCTTACGCTCCGGTACTATTGGGATTGATTACCCGAATCGTGCGGAACCCGCCGAAAGCGGAATTGATTTTACAGGAGACTTTCCTGGCTATATGGCAAAAGCGGAACACGTATCATGCGGCGCAAAGCGGGCTTTTAACCTGGATGATTATGGTGGCGAAAGAAACAGCCTTAGCTAATTTAGAAAGCGATAAATGGAATGATAATGCGAGCGAGAAAGAAACCGATAGCACCTTACCGGCCGATGATGCGCCAGTAGTCAAATCATTCCAGGAACTAGAAGCAAACGAAAAAGCGGCTTTAGATTTAGTCTATCTTAAAGGTCAGTGTTGTGCCGATGCAGCGGCTACCCTAGGTATATCGGAAGAGACTTTAAAAAATAATTTACGAATGGCCATTAAGCACTTAAGGGCCAATAAACCATGAAAGATACTGTTACGGAATATATTGAATCGGGTATCCTGGAACTTTACGTTATGGGCTTAACCAGCGCGGCAGAAAACGAAGAAGTAGAACTAATGGCTGCTACGCACAAAGCCATCCGCCAGGAACTCGATACCATTCTTACTACTATGGAGCTGTACGCTTCTGAACACGCTGTTGCCCCAAGGCCGCTTATGAAATCCTTGTTTCTGGCAACGGTGGATTACCTTAACCGCTTAGAAAAAGGGGAACCGGCCAGCTTTCCCCCTCTTTTAACCATTAGTTCTTCGTTAAGCGATTACGCGCCTTGGCTGAACCGGCCGGATATGTTTCTACCTGAAATTGCCGAGGATACTTATATAAAAATTATTGGCCATATTCCCACCATGACTACCGCTATTGTTTGGCTTAAAAATAAGGCTGATGCGGAAGTACACCGGAAAGAATACGAACGCTTTCTTGTAATAGAAGGCACTTGCACCGTAACTGCCGGCGAAGCCATTCATTCTTTAGCGCCCGGTAATTATTACGAAGTTCCCCTGCACACCTCGCACGTTATTCAGGTAACTTCCAAGCAGCCTTGTAAAGTAGTTTTGCAGCGGGTAGCGGTAGAGTAGCTTTTAATATTTGATTTAGTATTAGGAGCTACTTTCCCATTTTAAGTTCCTCTGCCTAAATTTCACATTTTTACCGCTTCTTTAATTTTACTAACAGGTTATTGCCCCATCTATGGCTATTCCGCCATTTAACCCTTCTTTGGTTAAGGTTAACTTTAAGGTGAAAATTTTTATTTAGAATTGTTCTAAATAAATTTGGAAGGAATGTGGATAGCTTTTATGTTTGTGACAATTTAGAATTAGTCCAAATAAAAATTATGAAAAAAACTATCCTCCTCCTATACCTACTATTTTTTTGTATCCTATCCAGTAATCTCGTTTTCGCGCAGCAAAGAACCGGCAGTATTCACGGGCGTATTCTTACTTCCGATGGTAGTCCTGCGGGCTACGTTTCGGTTGGTTTAAAAGAAGTGCCGGGTGGCAGTATATCCGAGGCAAATGGCAACTACCGCTTAAACCGCATTAAAGCAGGTAGCTATACCTTGCGGGTAAGCGCCGTAGGCTTAGAAGCGCAGGAAAAACCCATCACCGTTTCGGCGGGGCAATCTCTTACCGTGAACTTTACTTTACAAGAGAGTGCTGCCCGGCTAAAAGAAGTAATCGTAGAAACCAGCAAACCGAATCGTTTTGCCAAAACCGAAAGTTCGTTTGTGGCTAAGATACCGTTAAAAAGTATAGAAAACCCGCAGGTTTACAGCGTGATAACCAAAGAATTATTGAATGAGCAACTTGTTTTTACCGCCGATGATGCCGTCCGAAACACTCCCGGTATTCAGAAAATGTGGGAAGCTACGGGCCGGGGCGGCGATGGCGGCAGTTATTTTAATTCGAGAGGTTTTATTTTGCAGAGTCAATTACGGAATGGAATTGCGGGTATTGTTACCAGCACCATTGATGCAGCTAACCTGGAAAGGCTGGAAGTAATTAAAGGGCCCTCCGCTACTCTTTTCGGCAGCAGTCTTACGTCTTATGGAGGGTTACTGAACCGGGTAACCAAAAAACCTTATGAAAATTTTGGCGGCGAAATAGCTGTATCCGGCGGAAATTATGATTTTAACCGGGTAAGTGCGGATATAAATACTCCTTTAGATGCCGCTAAAAAAATTCTTTTCCGGGTAAATTCGGCTTACCATTACGAAGGTAGTTTCCAGAATAATACTTTTAACCGTAGCTTAGCCGTAGCGCCCAGCTTAGTCTACCAACCTACCGACCGTTTATCGGTGCACCTGGATGCCGAAATGTTTTACGGCTGGAACTCCGGTAAACAAATCCTCTTTTTCTATTACCCGGCTGCCGCTTTGGGGGCTACCCGCGCCGACCAGTTACAGGTGGATTATACTAATTCGTACCGGGGCGGTGGGCTTACCCAAAAAACCAGAAGCACCAACTTCTTCGGGCAGGTTAATTACAAAATTTCCGAGCATTTTACTTCTTCTACTAATTTTACTTCCAGCCACAGCTTCTCCGACGGGTTCGGGCCTTATTTTTACCTGGTTCCGGATAACGTCGTTACTCAAAACGAAGCGGATACTGGTAAAGCCAATTATATTGCCCGGGCCGATCAATCGACGGGTAATTCCAAGAGCCAAGTATTGGAAGTCCAGCAGAACTTTAATGGCGATTTTGAGATGGGCAGTCTGCGTAACCGGATAGTTGTAGGATTAGACTTTTTCCATACCAACTCCGACCAGAACTTCTTTGGCAGTAATTTAGACATTGTGCCCCTGAATGTACCGGATTACGATTACAGTTCTTTTAACGGCACTACTATGGCGGCCAAATACGCGGCCGGTCCACCCGATTTTACTTACCCGGTCATTAATAAAACCAATACGTACAGCGCCTTTGCTTCGGATGTTTTAAACCTGACGGATAACTTTAGTGTGCTCGCTGCCTTACGGGTTGACCACTACGTGAACAAAGGCGACCATACCGGGGGTACCATCACCGAAGGATACGAACAAACCGCTCTATCTCCTAAATTTGGCATCGTGTATCAGCCGGTAAAAGATAAAGTAGCTTTGTTCGCCAACTACCAAAACAGCTTTAATAACCAGGGCACTTTTAACGCCTACAACCCAACTGATCCGAGTAAAGGCTTAGCCGCTATGGCCGAGCTGGAACAAGCTAATCAAATTGAGGGAGGCGTGAAATTAGATTTGCTGGCCGGCAAACTAAGCAGCACCATCAACTACTACAACATTCAGGTAAAAAATATATTACGAACCGACCAGCGGGCGCCGGCCGTGGCGCAAATTCAGGACGGTACGCAGTTAAGCAAAGGGGTAGAGATTGAAGTGATTGCTAATCCGTTTGTTGGGTTTAACGCCGTGGCTGGTTTTAGCTTCAACGACTCTAAATACGAAAAAGCCGATGCCGACGTAAACGGTCGCCGGCCTACTACTGCTTCTTCGCCTTACCTCGCGAACCTTTGGTTAAGCTATCGCTTGCCGGAAACCATTCTGAAAGGTTTAGGACTGGGCTTTGGGGGTAATTACGCCAGTGATAATAAAATTATGAACAGTGTTTCAATGGGCGAATTTACTTTACCCGCCTACACTATTTTGGGAGCCACTGCCTTTTACGAACAACCAAAATACCGGCTGGGTTTAAAAGTTGATAACCTGACCAACGAACATTACTGGATTGGCTATACCACCATGAATCCGCAAAAATTAAGAACCATTGTGGGCAGTGTAGCTTATAAATTTTAATTAAGGTGTCTTATTTCAACGCTTCTGCCTTAAAACCAGGAGCGTTTAATCTAATTCTTCGCCATGAAACCGGAAAAAAGAAGATTTAAATACTGGATTGGGCAAATGCACTTATGGCTGGGGATGGCCTCGGGCTTGCTGGTGCTTTTTTTAGGAATTACCGGTTGCATCCTCGCTTTTGAACGCGAAATTGAAAATGTTACTCAATCTTACCGGTTTACCCCGGTGCAAAAGCAAGCCTTATTGCCACCGTCCGCTTTAAAGAAAATTGCCGATAAAGCGTTACCGGGTAAACTTGCCCACAGTGTTAGCTACGAACCCGGTAAGTCGGCCCAGGTGGTTTATTTTAGCTTGGCCCCGGAATATTATTACAGCGTTTTTTTGAACCCCTATACCGGTAATGTTCTGAAAGTGAAAAATATGAACGAAGATTTTTTCCGGATTGTGATTATGGGACATTACTTCCTATGGTTACCTCCGGCTATTGGGCAACCGATTGTAGCTACGGGTACTTTAATTTTTGTCATTCTTTTAATAACCGGCTTGGTATTATGGTATCCTAAAAACAAGGCCGCCCGCAAACAACGATTTTCAATTAAATGGAATGCCAAATGGCGCCGGGTTAACTACGATTTACACGGCGTGCTGGGCTTTTACATGACCTGGGTAATTATTTTCATTGCTTTCACTGGCTTAGTATGGGGTTTTCAGTGGTTTGCGAAATCCACGTATTGGATTGCCTCCGGAGGAAAAAACCTGGTTGTTTTTGAAGAAAGCTTTTCCGATACTACCAACGCCCAAAAAGCCAACTTAAACCAACCGGCCATGGATGTATTATGGGAATGCGCCCGAGCGGCTAACCCTAATTTCACCGGCAGCATTGATGTACACGTACCCGATGGGCCAAAAGCCGCTATTGAACTAGCGCTGAACCCGGATACCAAAACATACTGGAAAACTGACTACCGCTATTACGACCAGTACACCTTAAAAGAAATAGAAGTAAAACACCAATACGGAAATTTTTCGAAAGCCAGTGCGGCGGATAAATTAATGCGCATGAACTACGATATTCACGTGGGCGCCATAGCCGGATTAACCGGGAAAATAATTGCTTTTTTTGCTAGTTTACTGGCGGCCAGCATGCCCGTTACCGGTTTTCTGATTTGGAGGGGCCGGAGAAAAAAACAATCTATTTCGGCTCGTGAGCGGATTATGTTACCATCCACTTCCATTAGGAAAAGAAGAATGCCAACCCCTTCACCACTAATTCAGGAAGAAAATACGTGAAGAAGATTAATATTCATCCCCTTACTTCTATTTATTTTATCATTCGTTGGATCTGAAAAACGGATACTTTATTAGTTTTTAAAGATTCCGCAGCATAAGGCTGTTTGGTAAGACGCCTTAAAGTATTGCTTAACCTTATGCGAACTGGGTAACATAAATCCGTCTTTCATAAAGAGAGTTCTTTCATTCATCCGGTAACAGCATTTTACCGCGCAAGCGCAACGCTCGGGTACTTTTATTATCCTACCGCTCACCGGCTCAAACATAGCTTTTCTCTTTTTATGAGCGGAATGGAGCGCGCAGATTGTAAAATTACCGGGTAAAGAACAAGCCGCGTTGTCCTTGTTTTAATTTCTAAGTTGGTTATTGTTTATGTGCGAAATCCTCATCTTAAGCAGCAAAAATACCTCTACTATTAGTCAGTACCTGCATTGTCAAACTATTTTTCTCTGGCATAATAATTTATTATTGAGTTTTACTCAGGCGGAGTTTCTGGCTTTTCAAAAAATAACCACTCAATTTGAATTTGACGTGCATTCGCTACCTTTTCCGGATAACGTAAAACGATTAGTTATTCAATTACCCAAGCATCAGGTTGGTTTTGCTTTTACCGACGAAGAATGGGATGATTTGTTAATTGTGATAAGAGAATCCTTGTTAATGCAGGAAGTTTATGCAGCCATGCGGTAAAAAAATATTCTTGCGGGCTGAAAGAACCTGATGACAGTTAATTAACTTTCTTTTTAGGCGTGTTTACAAGTAGAAGAATTTACTATTACTCGATCTTTATATGTAATGCAGCATGCCGCTAAACTGGGCGCCGAACTGCAAAGCCCCCTTTTTTTGCCCCATTTCAATGCGCTCCACGGCTTCCACTGGAATACTGTAATGCGAAGCCGGATAACCGTACCTATTAAAATTAGTAATAATGCTGTTCTTCCGAATGTTAAATTACTAGTCCCGTGCGGGTCTAAATCACGGGTAGAAATATTTACCTCGTTACCCGAACCATCCACGACGTTCACAAACACGCTGGGAACTTTGGCAAGTAACTGGTGGAGCGTTTTTTCACTGATAGTCGCATGTAATCCATTTAAGGTAATCACCTCCGTTTTTTTACCCAAAAAGAGAAAAGTTTCCTTTAGATGGGATAAACGTTGAATATCCGATTTTGAACAGTAACCAACCGTAACCTAATTGAGCGGCTTAATTTTAGTACTATTTAATTAAATTTGTGCCCACACGGATATATCAGACGAGAAAAGGCAGGTACAGAGTAAATAATTTTCATAATTTTCCGCCACCGGTATTATAAAGCAAATTTTAAAAAAACACCCATATTCTATTTTCAATTTTAACCTGAAGGTGTTCTTACTTAAATCCGTGTTTATGAAAAAGCTACTCCGGGTTATTTTCTTCATTTAAAATTAACAGCAATAGCTAACTGCCCGCTAGCCGAAAATAGAACTGCTTCGTAGGAAAACTTTGTGGATTTATAATCAATGAATTTTACTTTACTTTGAACCGGCAAATTATTTCTTCCATAGGTTGTACTAGGCAGCCTTGAAATCTAATAAAATGAAAAAAAACTGGCTTTTATTTTTTTGCATCTTTTCGTTTACTTCCTTATTCGCCCAAACCAAAATTTCCAAAAACCAAGAGTTACCCCGGCCCAAGCTGGTGGTAGGCATTATGGTCGACCAAATGCGATGGGATTATTTATACCGCTTTTATAATCGCTACCAGGCGGATGGTTTTAAACGCATGCTAAACGAAGGCTTTAGCTGCGAAAACACCTACATCAATTATATTCCTACGGTTACGGCCGTGGGCCATACCACGGTTTATACCGGCTCAGTACCGGCTTTTCACGGGATTACCGGCAACGATTTTATTATTCGGGCAACCGGTAAAAGTATGTATTGTACCGAAGACCCAGCGGTGCAAACGGTTGGCAGTTCTTCGGCGGCCGGTAAAATGTCGCCGCGCAACTTGCTGGCCAGTACCATTACCGATGAGCTAAAGCTAGCCACTAATTTCCGCTCCAAAGTAATTGGCATTGCCTTAAAAGACCGGGGCGGCATTTTACCCGCCGGGCACACCGCCAATGCCGCTTATTGGTTCGACGATGCAACTGGCAACTGGATTACCAGCACGTATTACATGCCCGACTTGCCCACTTGGGTAAAGCAGTTTAACGCCCAGAAACTGCCCGAAAAATATTTGAAACAAGATTGGAACACCTTATACCCTATTAACACTTACGCGCAAAGCACCCCGGATAACAACCCTTACGAAGGTATTTTTACCGGCATGACGACTCCTACGTTTCCGGTTAGAACTTCCGGCCTGTTCAGCAAAGATTATAGCATTATTCGTACTACGCCGTATGGCAATACGCTTACCTTGGATATGGCGAGAGCCGCGGTAGAAAAGGAGCAGTTAGGCCAGGGAGAGTTTACTGATTTTCTAGCGGTAAGCTGTTCTTCTACGGATTATATCGGGCATAAATTTGGGGTAAATGCCGTTGAAATAGAAGATACGTATTTGCGCTTAGACCAGGATTTGGCTAATCTTTTTAAATTCCTGGATGGGAAAGTAGGCAAAGGCAATTATACCGTTTTCCTGACCGCCGATCATGCGGCCGCTCATAATCCTAAATTTTTGCAAGACCACCAAATTCCGGCTGGTTCCTGGCCGGGCGCCGCTTTCGAAGCGGAATTAAATAAGCAATTAAAAAGTAAATACAAGGTAGACAGTTTGGTTTTAGGCTTCGAAAACTACCAGGTTCATTTAAACCATCTCCTAATTAGTAAAAATAAACTGGATGAAGGCGCTATTCGCCAGGATTGCATTCAATTATTAAAAACAAAACCCGGCGTGGCGTACGTTATTGACCTGGATAAGGTGCCGCAAAGTACGATACCGGAAATTTTGCGCCAACGCATTATTAATGGCTATCATTCGGCCCGAAGTGGCGCGATCCAGATTATTTTACAACCGGCCTGGTTACCCGGAGGATACACTACCGGAACCAGTCACGGTGCCTGGAACGCCTACGACGCGCACATTCCTTTAGTCTGGATGGGCTGGGGCATTCAATCCGGAAAAACAAATACGCCTACCCACATGACCGATATTGCGCCCACATTAGCCGCTTTGCTGCACATCCAGGAACCCAACGCGAATATCGGGCAGCCTATTACACAAGCTTTAAAGTAATTGCAGCTTAATTTAAATAGTAAGCATCCCTACCAAAACACAGATAAGCCACCTTCCATTCTTCGGAGACAGTAAAGTTAAATTAACTTTAGTACTGCTTCCGAAGAATAAACGGCGCTTTCCATCCTCCATAACAATACTTTATCCTCTGCTTTTATTATTAAGAAAATCAATTTGTCTTCCAGTGAAGCTAGTCAATAATTCTTATCAGCCGGATAATGGCCTAACCCTTGTTTTACTAAAGTAAGTAGTACACTGTTTAAGTATTTGTTTAGGTGTTAAATCTGATTTTAAAGAATTCAGAGGAGAAACCAAGGTAATTAAGTAACCTTTCCGCGCAAAATCATTATAGTTATTACTATTACTAACAACTATAATCGAATCGAACTATGAAACAACCCATTACCCGGCAAATGCATGGCTTTGCCGACTACAGCTATATTCCGACAATTACTGCCGCTCCCGAACTTTTTAATTTTAAGGAAGAAAAAACAGCCGCTACTTTGTGCCGCATTTTAGGGGGCAAACTATTTCTCTCCACCATCTTAACCCGGGCCGAATGGGGTATAGTAAAGGTTTTGCCTTTTAAAGCGCACTTAGCTTTAGATCTGGCAGCCGGTATTTTTACCGTTGGCGCCCCCTGGCTGTTTGGCTTTGCGGATAATACCAAAGCGAGGAATGCTTTCCTGGCATTTGGCTTAACCAGTATTGCCGCCGCTAGTTTAACGGAACCAACCGAACTAGGTGAGAAGGAAGAGTAATCAGGGAGGGAATTTAGAAATGGCGGATAAACAAAAATACGCTCTGGTTACAGGAGCTACCCAAGGTATCGGCTATGAACTGGCCAAGTTATTGGCCCAGGATAAATACAATCTGGTAATTGTAGCCCGCCATCAGGAAGAACTTGACGCCAGAGCAACAGAATTTAAACAGCAATACGGCGTAGAAGTAATAACCCTAGCCAAGGATCTATCTACCCGGCAAGGCCCTTTTGAAGTATACGAAGCCGTAAAAATGCAGGGCATTCCGGTAGATGTTTTGGTAAATAATGCCGGTCAGGGTCAATACGGCGAGTTCGTGGAAACCGATATTACTCGCGAACGGGAAATTGTGGATTTGAATATTGGGGCGTACCTGGTGTTAACCAAATGCTTTTTAAAAGAAATGGTGGCTCGCAACGAGGGCAAAATATTAATGGTTTCCTCGATTGGCGGTGAGCTTCCCGGCCCTTTGCAAGCGGTTTACCACGCTACCAAAGCCTTTGTTTCTTCCTTTACCGAGGCCATTCAGAACGAAACCAAGGATACCAACATAACCATTACCAAGCTTTTGCCCGGCGTTACGGATACCGACTTTTTTAACAAAGCCGATATGACGGAAGCTAAAATAGTTAAAGAAGGCAGCAAAGCCGATCCGGCAGAAGTAGCCAAAGATGGTTACGCAGCTTTAATGACCGGCAAACTCGAAATTATATCCGGCTTAAAGAACAAAGCCATGGTAGCCGCCAGCAAAGTAATACCCGACAGCCTAGTAGCCGAAAACATGCACCAGCAAGCGAAACCCAGCGAGAAGTAAAAACCTTAGTATTTATTTCAACACAAATCCCTGGCTAATACAAGTTAGCCAGGGGATTTTTATTAAGTAAATAGAACAAAACGGGATTATTCGCCTGTAAAGAAAAACAGATGAGTAACTCGCAAGCTCGTAGGTTTGCCCGCTCCCGGGTACTGCTGAGTGGCTAATTGGTATAAGTAATTTTTAGTACGGCTCCTAAGGTTTACAGGACTTTCGCCAATAAAGAGGCAAGCCTTTACACTTTCCCTATCTTTTCTTAAGGAAAAATTTTCTCTATCAGGCGAAAGTTCTGCTATATTACGGATAAGCCTGACTATTTTACTAGTACCATTTTGCGGGCCGCTACCTGTTGACCATCCAGGTCGATGGTATAGACAACGAGGAAGGATTGGCACATCCTATGGGGGAAGGCAACGGCTTAAGAAATTTTAAGAAACGGGCGCAAAAAATGCAGGCCGACTATTCTCTGGTAACGCAACCAAATCAAGGAGTAGAAATTAGACTAACCATTAACTTATTACAATTTAATAAATTGGACTTAGCCCTGGCAGAAATCCCATAATCATGGGGTATCTATTTCGTTAGCTTATTGTTACTTTTGTTCAAATCCCCCCATCTATATGGCTATAAGAATTGCGATTTACGAAGATGATATCAATTTACGCCAGCCACTCCGCGAACTGATTCAAATGGAAGACGATTTGGAAGTAGTAGGCGCTTTTGAGAATTGTCTTCAGGTGGAAAAGCAGGTGACAGAGCTGCAACCCAATGTGGTTTTAATGGATATTGAACTGCCGCAAATAAATGGCATTGCTGCCACCAAGCTCTTGCGGGCGAAATGTCCGCAAGCCGAAGTATTGATCTTAACCAGTTTTGAAGATAACCAGCAAATTTTCGAGGCCATCTTAGCCGGGGCCCGCGGTTATATTGTGAAAGGAGAAGATAATGGCCAAATAATAGACGCCATTAAACAAATTATGGCTGGCGGCGCTCCCATGACTCCTTCTATCGCCCGGAAAGTTCTGGAATTTTTTGCTTCTCCCACGCACCAAAAGGAAGTGGACAAACTTTCCCAGCGGGAATTTGAAATTTTGAAGCTATTAAAGGACGGCTTAAGCTACAAGATGATTGCTGCGAAAACATTTGTGGAACTATCAACGGTTCAAAGCCATATCAAGAATATCTACAAAAAACTGGAAGTACACTCGGCTCCGGAAGCTTTCAAAAAGATCTTTAAAAATTAACTTCATTACAATAAAAGCATTACCTGGAGAATTTAACAAGTAAAACTTAATATCCAAAGACTTATATCCATTCCATTACTTAACCAATTTAATTTATAGAATACTAATATCCAATAGATAGGAATAAGATGTATGAGTAACAGTAGTTAAATGAAAGAACACCCGTTTGGCTAGGCAGGGCCTTCTAAGGTTGCGGTGCTTGAGCATTCTGCCAAATTAATGGAGGTAAAGAAAAAGAAGTAGTGGCCGCTTCTCCTCCCCTGTTTTTAGCTTGTCCAAAGGACGGAGAAGTCAAACCAGGCCCGCCGGCCACGAGGAATACACGAACCGCTCCACCGCATCCGCACTGTATTATGTATTATTGAAACAGGAACAGTCTCAACAGATAAACCGTCCTTAATACGTCTTTCCTATTTCAATCTAGTATAATTAACTTTTAATCCTAACCTCAAATCTACTATTCCGAAGGAAGCAGTTGTTTCTTATAGCCCGGAATATTGGTGAGCAATACCCCCAGTAAAATTACCAGTAAGGCTCCTACCTGCACCAAAGTTATTTTTTCCGCCGCAAATAAGCCGCCTAAAAATACCGCCACTACCGGGTTAATGTACGTGTGCGTACTAACCAAAGCCGGTGGCCGCACGGATATAAGCCAAACGAACGACAAATAAGCGACTAAGGAACCCATTACAATTAAAAACAACAACCCGCCCCAGGCTTGCAGGGAAACTTCGGCAAAAGAAAACCCGGGCCATTCTTTCGTAAATAAACTAATTAGCAAACTAACCATTCCCGCGGCCATTAACTGTTCTGCCGTCGTCATAATGGTAGAATCCGAATTGCCGGTTCCTCTTTTGGAAAGCAACGAACCTACTACCCACGATACCGAACTGCCGAGCAAAACCAGGTAAGCCGTTAATTGCGCCGAAGAACTACTCGCAGCATTTCCGGATTGCACAAAAAACAAGATTACCCCGAAGAACCCGATCAGTAAACCGGCAATTATTAATTTCTGCGAAAAGTAAGTAGACCAGCATTTTTTATCTAGCAAAATAAACCAGAAGGGCTCGGTAGCAATAATAATGGCCGCACTGCCCGAACTTATAAATTGTTCGGCCCAGGTAACCAACCCGGAACCACCTACCAGCATCAGCGAACCACAGAGAGTATTCCGGCCCCAGTTTTTAAATGTAGGGAAAGCTTCGCCTTTGAGCAAACACCAGCTAAACAAAATAAGGCCGGCAGTAAGGAAACGTAAAAATGATAAAATGAATGGCGGAATACCATCCAGGCCAAATACAATAGCTAGGTAAGTAGAGCCCCACACTATATAAATATTCGCGAAAGCTACTAAAACCATCCAACGGGGAGCTGCAGTTTTTTGGCTCATAATAAAACGTTTTAAGAGTTATGAACTTTAGTAAGTATTAGTTAAAAGGCTGTTTTAAACAGACTACATGTATAAACTCTGCGGCATTATTTGGCCCGCATAATAAGATATCAGCAAAAGTTATCTATTTTTACTACTTAAAAGCTTTTTAAACGTAAAAATAAAAACAATTGTTACTAGTAAAATTAACTTAAGTAGTAAAAATAAAAATGGCGCATCAAAACACAATCGAAACCATTCAGTTTGATGGGGGTGCCCTTTGTCTGGATTTTATAAATACTGTCCGGAACCGGAAAGTACCCGTTATGCATAATTACCTGGCTACTTACCAAAGCTTTATTATTTGGTGCCGAAGAATAAATGCGTGGCCAGAAGAATTGCTACATACTTTATGGGCGTACAGCCAGGCTCATCCGGAAAAAGCAGAATTGGCACTTCAAAGTATTTTGGCTACCCGAGAAAACATGTACGCTCTATTCTCAGCGATTGCGGCGGAAAGTACCCCCGACTCTACGGAACTAAAAAACTTTAATCACTATTTATCCAATGCTTTAACTCAGGCAATGCTAAATTTTGATAACCATAGTCTTAAAGTAGAAATAAATATCTGGGAAAATGATCTGGAAGGACCTGTAAAAACGGTGCTGTATTCGGCTTTTCAAACCTTAACCCAAGCCAATCCGAAAAAAATAAAAGAATGCGCTGAATGCGGCTGGTTGTTTTTAGATACTACTAAAAACGGGAAAAGACAGTGGTGTAATCCGGGTTATTGCGGCAGTACTTCCAAAGCCCGGCGCTATTATCACCGGAAAAAAGAAAAAGAGCAGAATTAAGTTATATGTTTTAAATTGTACGTTTATAAGGTTTTCTGTTCCGTTTACTTTATTTTATCTCTAATCCACCTTTTCAGGTTAAGTCAATCTTCTCTTACTACTCTCCCTTCTACTTGGTTCATTTAAACGAGAAATCAACTAATGTGCGTTGCAAAAGCATTATTGAACGTTCGACTAAACAAGGTTTGGCGCTTTGTTAAACTACTTGCTAAAGGAAAAGGATTAAGCTTAACTATTGCAGAGTTAAGCTTTCTTTGCGTTAAAAATCTTATATTTACAAAAGTCGCTTGCCAATTAAATTAGCTTTTCGGATTTTAAGTACCCAACCTTTTATTCTTGTTCTCGTGTAACCATGAAAAGACGACCTTTTATAAAATTATCTTCTACGGCCACGGCGGCCAGTGCTCTATTTCCCGTAACGGAATGGCTGCCCGACGAAAAAATAAAAAATTGGGCCGGAAATATAGTTTACAGTACCAGTTCTATCGCTTATCCGAAAACCCGGGAAGAAGTACAAGCTTTTATCAAAAATCATTTGAAAGTTAAAGGACTCGGCACCCGCCATTGCTTTAACCGCATTGCCGACAGTAAAGATTACCTGCTTTCGACGAAACAGTTAAATAAGGTAATTTCCTTAGACACTCAGGCGCATACCGTTACGGTAGAAGGTGGTATTAAATACGGCGAACTGGCTCCTTACCTGCACGAGAAAGGATACGCGCTTCCTAATTTGGCATCCTTGCCGCATATTTCGGTGGCGGGTTCTATTACTACGGCTACGCATGGCTCCGGGGTAAAAAACGGCAACTTGGCTACTTCGGTGGTAGGTTTAGAATTAATAACGGCCGACGGCAAAGTACATACTTTCTCCAAAGAAAAAGATGGTGAAACCTTTAACGGGGTAGTGGTTGGTTTAGGTGCTTTAGGTATTATTACCAAAGTTACCTTGGCCTTAGAGCCTACCTTCCAGATGCGGCAATTTGTGTACGAAAGATTGCCGATGGACCAATTAAAAGAAAACTTCGAAAAAATAGTTTCGGCGGGGTACAGCGTCAGTTTATTCACCGATTGGCAAAGCAACAGCATTAACGAAGTATGGATTAAAAGCCGCCTGGATGATACCACGAACGCCGAAGTGAAATCGGAATTTTACGGTGCCGTGCCGGCAACTAAAAATCTGCACCCCATTGCCGAACTCTCCGCCGAAAATTGTACCGAACAAATGGGTGTCCCCGGTCCGTGGCACGAGCGTTTACCGCATTTCAAAATGGGCTTCACTCCTAGCAGCGGCGTGGAATTACAATCCGAATATTTTGTACCGCGCGATCAAGCCGTAGCAGCCATTCAGGCCATAGCGCGTTTAGGTAAGCAAATTAGCCCCCACCTATTTATTTCCGAAATCCGGACCATTGCCCCCGATAGTTTCTGGATGAGTCCGTGTTACCAACGCCCTAGCGTTGCACTGCATTTCACCTGGAAGCAGGACTGGCCGGCCGTAAGTAAACTGTTACCAATTATTGAAAAAGAATTGGCGCCTTTTAACGCCCGCCCCCACTGGGGGAAATTATTTACTTTGTCCTCCCAAACCTTAGCGTCGCGTTACGAAAAACTGGCGGATTTTAAAAAATTAGTAGCTCAATTTGATCCCCAGGGCAAATTCCGCAACGAATTTCTGAATACGACTATTTACAGCAGTTAATCAGGTGAAGGTTTTAGTTTTTCTACCAACTGTAACCGGAAAGCAGCCGTTATAAACAAAATGGCTCTTTCCAGGTTACAGTTGGTACATTTATATCCTCTTGAAAGGATTTAGTCAGAATGATTGATTTTCACCTGGAAACCCTTTACGAAAACGATTTTACCCGAATTGAATGGAGTAAAGAGCTAGCTTTGATTCAATTAACCTTCCGGCAGCACCCGGAACCGGAGCGCTTTCGGAACAGCTACCATCTGGCTATTGATACCGCCCAAAGAAAAGAAGCTAAGTATTGGTTAACGGATGCCCGGCAAATAAAAACCATGGAACCGGAAAATCAAAGCTGGTTGGTACAGAACATGATGCCTTTACTGAAGTCAAATCAAATCCGGAAGTTTGCGATTGTCATGGACCCAAAGTGTTTTGTCATGACTAGTCCGACCAAAGTTTATGAACGCCCCAGCACCAGTACCGAAACCGCTCCCATGGGCACCATAAAAGTTCATTTTGATATAGAGGCGGCTTGTAATTGGCTTTTCGGAGAACTGTAAAACTTCTCTTATTCTATTATTTCCTTCTGAAAAACTTTATTTATCTGTAACCCTCTTTGCAAGGTAAGTCCGATACATTCTGTTAAAAGCTTTATTTCTTAACCCTTTTACCAGAAGAGCCACCTTATTCTTTATTATTATTATGCGTTGTTTTGGGGAGTCGGTTCCCGTCTCCAGGCTGCGGAGCTATCTTGTTTGACAAGTACCCTGTTTGCCGCAAAGGCCGGCGGGCCCCGTCGGAACACTCGGGCGGGCTGCTTTTCCTTTGCTCCTTGCGTCGCAATGGCTTGCGCCATCGGAAAACCAGCCCGCCGGCGGGCCCCGTCGGAACACTCGGGCGGGCTGCTTTTCCTTTGCTCCTTGCGTCGCAATGGCTTGCGCCATCGGAAAACCAGCAGGCCCTCGCTGTCCCGACTGCTGTCTATTATTCTTAGCTACGGCTTACCAGATTTTAACAGATTTATATTTACTTATTCTTGTAATCTGCTACTTCTAGTGATACATACATTTTTATTTTTTCCCGATAGTAATTTGTTAGTTTACAAAAACAGCATTTTTAAAACCAAAATAGAGCAACTAATTTTTATTCTGATAGTAAGAAGCCTGAAGTGACTAAAATCTATCTTTGGGCGGGGAAAGCAGTTTTGGGGTAAAATCCAGTTTCGCTGGCATAAAGCCCCGAGATAAATGAAAACACAACAATTAAGGATTAACAGCAAGAATAGCAGGGTAAGCAAAGAAATGGTACAAGCGGTAGAAACAGAACCGATACAGAATTCAGTAATTGAAGAAACTTCCAAAAAATTCCAAATAGATCAAAAAGTTAAGCAGCGACTATTTCTCAGCTTATTTTTCTTTCTTTCGGGATTTAATTTTGCCAGTTGGGCTTCCCGGATTCCGACGATTAAAGCCGCGCTGGGTTTGAACGAAGCCGAATTAGGTTCCGTTCTCCTGACCATGCCCATTAGTTCCATGATTGGGTTGCCCCTTTCGGGTTGGTTGGTTTCCCGCTACGATACGCGCGTTCCCTTAACTTTGGCTTT
This sequence comes from Adhaeribacter arboris, assembly GCF_003023845.1. Classification (NCBI taxonomy): domain Bacteria; kingdom Pseudomonadati; phylum Bacteroidota; class Cytophagia; order Cytophagales; family Hymenobacteraceae; genus Adhaeribacter; species Adhaeribacter arboris. The sequence continues at coordinate 1,427,718 of NZ_PYFT01000001.1, forward strand.
TCTCTTAAATGCCGTGAGTCTTTCGCTAATTGGTCTGGCTCATTCTACCTTTAATTTGGTGATTGCGCTGTTTTTGTTTTCGTTGAGTACGCGCATTTTTAACATTGCCATGAATACCCAAGCCATCACCTTGCAAAAGCTTTTCGACCGCAAAATAAACGGGTCTTTTCATGGGCTTTGGAGTACCGGTGGCATTGTGGGGGTGGGCGTAACTACTTTCATTATTTCCCAGGGTATTTCCATTACCCCTCACCTGGTAACCGTTGCCGTAATTACCATTTTAATTACCTTGTTTGCATCTCGTTTTCTGCTGCGTAACGACCGCGCGGCGACTAAAACGAAACAAGCCTTCGCTAAACCGGATGCTTATATTTTGTATTTGGGTTTACTGGTATTTTTTGCCGCCATTTGCGAAGGAGGTATGTTCGACTGGAGCGGTATTTATTTTCAGAAAGTGGTAAAAGAAGATTTATTTACCATTGGCTACCTAACCTTCATGACCTTTATGGCTTTTTCCCGGTTTGTGTCGGACCGCATTATCGAGAAAATGGGCATGGCTCCTACTTACCTCATGAGTGCCTTGTGCATTTTCACGGGCATTAGCTTGGCTATCTCTTTTCCTAGTTTTTGGCCGGCATTAATTGGTTTTTCCTTTGTTGGGTTTGGCACTGCCGCCGTTATACCTATGACTTACACCCTGGCCGGAGCATCAGAAAAATACTCCCCGGGAGTAGCTATTTCTTTAATTGCCTCGTTTGGGATTGTGGGCATGCTGCTCGGCCCGCCATTAATTGGATACATCGCGCACGCCTCAAATTTGAAAATGTCCTTTATTGCTTTTGCGGTATCTGGTATGATGCTGATTCCTATTTCCCGTTTGTTTTTTAAATTAACCAAGCTGAATAATTAATTTTAATGTTGTAAGGTATCGTAACAAGTGAAGTTAGCAAATTAGCAGAAAAAATCCCCTTAGAAGGGGATCGGGGGAGGATAATCGTTAGTTGATTAAAACTTCTAAAAAATACCATTCCTTAACTTGATCCTATTGAGCGCGAGCGTCCACCTCTTGTCTCACCATTTGAGGCGACTCTAGTTTTGCAAACTAATATAAGTTCTTAAACAATCAGGTAAAATTCCTATTGGCCAGAGGCCGGACGATATTTCTCCCGAGCGGGACGCTCGCGATATAGCATGCTCAAAATTTTCCTACTTTTATAAAAGTAAAAGGGTGATGCTTTTTATAGCAATTTTAAAATATAAATGCAAAACAAGTCCCTATTTTTAAACAACCATTTACTACTTAGCCAAAGCTTTAATATCTTTCACTTCGAGTACTGGTTTAGCATAGCCTCTTTCTACCGCGTGAATCATGGCTAAACCTAATTCCCGTAAGGTCGACATGTAATTAAATAAAAAAGGTTTTACTAAGGGTACCATCCAACGAATATAAGAATACATTTTCAAGGTATTTTTTAAACCGGGCGTGGGTTCCAGGAAACCGGGCCGGAACATATAAGCTCGCTTAAAGGGCAGTTTTAATAAATCATTTTCCGTTTTGCCTTTTACCCGCGCCCAGTTCGACCGGCCTTTTTCGGAGCTATCCGTACCGGCACCCGATATATAACAGAAAACTAGATTAGGATTTTGCGCAACCAGGGTGCGGGCCACCCCCAAGGTAAGTTCGTAAGTAGCGCGGTAATATTCTTCTTTCGCCATCCCCACCGACGAAACTCCCAGGCAAAAGAAACAAGCATCGTAGGTCGAAAAATCAATCGTTAAATCGGAGAATTTAAAAAAATCCGGTTGAATAACTTCTTTTATTTTGGCGTGCGCTATACCACTGGGCCGGCGATTTATGAGTAGCACTTCCTCTATGTCGGGGTATTGCAGACATTCGTGCAACACGCCCTCTCCTACCATGCCGGTGGCGCCCGTAATAATTACTTTTTTCATCATAACCTACCCGAAGTTTAAAATTTAGCTGAAAACAGGTGCTTGATTAACCTTTTTTTAACCAATGCTTTACTTTTTTGCGTACCAGCAAAAGTGCAGGCAAACGTTATAGGCAACAATTAGCCTGTGTATTTGTTTACCTAAAATTTATCTTAAACTGCATTTATTTAATCGCAAATACAACACACGAACTATGGAATTCAGACAATTAGGTGCTTCTGGTTTATTTGTGCCGGTTTTAAGCTTTGGTACGGCTACTTTTGGCGGCAGCGGCGAATTTTTTAAAGCCTGGGGCAGCACCCAGGTAGAAGAAGCCACGCGGCTCATCGATATTTGTATGGAAGCGGGCGTTAATTTTTTTGATACTGCCGATATTTATTCGCAGGGTTTATCGGAAGAAATTTTAGGTAAAGCCATTGTAGGAAAGCGGGATAAAACAATTATTTCGACGAAAGGTACTTTTCCCTTCGGGAAAGGGCCAAATAACCAAGGTTCTTCCCGCTTTCATTTAATAAAACAGGTGGAAGGCAGTTTAAAACGCCTGGGCACCGATTACATTGATCTTTACCACATGCACGGTTTCGATGGTAATACGCCCGTGGAAGAAACCCTGCACACCCTGGATACTTTAGTGAAAGCCGGTAAAATCCGGTACATTGCGGTTTCTAACTATTCGGGTTGGCATGTAATGAAATCTTTAGCGGTGTCGGAGAAATACGGCTGGACAAAGTACGTAGCGCACCAGGTTTATTATTCTTTAGCGAACCGCGATTACGAGTGGGAATTAATGCCCTTGGGTATTGACCAGAAAGTAAGCAGCCTGATTTGGTCGCCGCTGGCGGCCGGACTTTTGGGGGGCAAATACCGCCGCAACCAGCCTTTGCCGCCGAATAGCCGCATTGCCCAAGGAGGCAGCCCCGTACCGGAGGCGGTAGTGAACGAAGAAGTACTTAACAATACCATTGATGCCTTAGACGAAGTAGCCGCCGAAGTTGGTAAAAGCGTGGCCCAGGTAGCTTTAAATTGGCTGCTGCAACGCCCTACGGTGGCCAGCATTATTATTGGTGCCCGCAACGAAGAACAATTACGACAAAATTTAGCCGCCGTGGGCTGGAACCTGACCGTAGAACAAGTAAAAAAACTAGACCAGGCCAGCGAAGTACCCGCTGTTTACCCTTATTGGCACCAACGCCAAAATACCCAATTAAACCCTCTGCCTAATTTTTATAAAAAGTAATTTTTCTCGGGAAAGCTCTCCCGTTCCGGAGGGCTTTCTTTCCGAATGCCAATCCTCTTAAAATTCAACGCTTCCCTTAATGTACTGCTGAGGCTTCATGAAGAAAGTATAACAAAATCCGGAACATGAAAGAAGATCAAATCCTGCGCGATCAATTAACGAAACTGATGCAAGGCGGACAAGCCTTTAAACCTTTAGAGGAAATATTACAGGGTATTACCGTCGATGAAGCCGGCAAAACCGTACCCGACTTGCCCTACACGCTCTGGAAACTCATAGAACATCTGCGCCTTGCTTTGTACGATATCCTGGAATTTAGCCGCGACCCGAACTATGAATCACCGGAATGGCCTACCGGTTATTGGCCAACGGAAAATGCTCCCGCTGATCAGGAAGCTCTGGATGCCAGCATTAAAGCCATTCAAGAAGGATTAAATCAAATGATTCTACTGGTGCAAGACCCAGCCCGAAATCTTTTTACTCTTTTTCCCCATGGTAACGGACAAAATTTGCTCCGGGAAGCCTTGTTGGTAGCGGAACATAATGCGTATCATTTAGGGGAAATTGTTGTGTTACGCCGGCTTTTAGGGCATTGGCAGTAAGTTCCGATTTTTTGTTTGTCATTTTTTTCTTCTTTTTACTGTGCTGATGCAGTTAAGGTAGTTTACCTTATAGGAGGGTCTTACATCTTCAATTCTTTAATCAGTTTTATTCTGTTTGTTCCGTTGAGACTGGCACAATCTCAACGGAAATAAATAAAAATTGGAAGAAACAAGAAAAAAATTATCCCGCTTCGCGGCCATTATCCTGATTATTCAGATTAAGATTATGCGGCGCGGCATTGCGGCTTAACAATATTTCCCGGATACGGTCCACGTGAACTTTCATTTCATTAGCGCGTTCCTGTTGCATTTCGGCCCAGCGGGTTTGACCTTTACCCCGGTCTTGAGCCGCCATGGTCATCAGCATGGTGCGGCGTTCTTCCAGAATCCGCATCTACACCCATAACGTTTCTTCCAGGGCCGAATTCATATTCTGCAGCAAACTTTCTTCGTTGTAAGCGTGACCGGAGTGGCACCGGAACCGGGTTACCTTACCTTGGTTTAATTCCCAAAGTCCGCCGCCACACTCCGGACAACTGTAACTGGCACGATTTCCTAACGCATCCATATTTTTAATACTACTCATGGTACTGCTAGTCATTACCCGTTCAACCATTTGAGCTTCATCAATTATATCCTGCGGTACGGTAACACTATCAGCTGAAGGGGTACGGCTGAGTTGGTAAAGCAAAGTGCCCATTTCTCGTACAGGAACCACGTAGTCAATGCTTACATTACGAATAGCACTCCGGGGCATGTCCGGGTGCTCGGCGTCGTGAGGGTCTTGTACTACGGTAAAACCGCCACTGCGTTTTATTGCTTCCATACCCACCGTGCCGTCGTTCATCATACCTGTTAAGATGACGCCAATTACCCGCGACCCGTGATAAGCTGCCGCCGACCGGAATAAAGGATCTATGGCCGGGCGGAATTGGTTTTCGCGGGGTCCCTTCACCACCAAAATGCGCTTTTTCGTGAGCAAGATGTGGCGATCGGCCGGGGCCAGATACACGGTATGCGGTAGAATTATGTCGTCGTGTTCGGCTATTTTTACCTGTAATCCGGTATGCTTGGCCATGCGCTTCACCAGGTGCTGGCTAGAAGAGTCGATGCTTAAATGTTGCACGATAAAAATAGAAGCCGGTATTTCATCCGGCAGTTGTTCCAGCAGTTTACAAATAGCTTCCATACCGCCGGCCGAGGTTCCTATTACCACAATATCATGAGCATCAGTAAACATGCCGATTAGCTTTAATTTAAAAATGTAGATGTAAACCTAAAATTAGCTTCTAACTAAACGTTTTTAAACCGACTTCGGATAAGTAATTTACCAATAATGTGGGCGTATTCTTTAAAATTTTAATTTCTCCGTATAAATAGCTAGGCTTAAAATGGCAGGGTCTGGTACATATACGTAAAACTACCGGAATATGTAAAACATCCGTTTGCAATCGCTATCTTAACCATTTCTTGCCTATTTAGATAATGAGTAACTCCGAAGATAAAAATGCAAAGGATATTTTACCGGCAGACGCAAACGGTAAAATGCAGGATAAAAACCCGTATGTAATTGGCATTGGGGCCTCGGCCGGGGGATTGCAAGCCTTGCAAACTTTATTTGAGCATATTCCGCCGGATAGTGTATCGTACGTAGTGGTGCAGCATTTATTACCCGATCACCGCAGCATTTTAACCGAAATTCTCGCCCGGGAATCGGTATTAAAAATTCAGGATGCCGAGAATGGCATGCCTGTACAAGAGAACCAGGTATACATTATGCCCCCGGATAAGAAAATTACTATCCGGAACAATGTATTATACTTAAGTGAGCGGCCGGATAACACCGCTAATTACGGGTCTATAAACACTTTTTTTAAATCATTAGCCGCCGATAAGGGAAACAAAGCCATTGGCATTGTATTATCGGGCACCGGTACCGATGGTACCGAAGGCATTGCCGCCATAAAAAAAGCCGGGGGTTTGGTGCTGGTGCAAGACCCGGAAACGGCTAAGTTCGATGGCATGCCCCGCAGTGCCATTCAATCCGGACACGTAGACTATATCTTGCCCCCCGAATTAATGCCCGACGAAATTTTTAATTTCGTAAAAGTAGCGCCCCTTACCCAGGAAATAACCGAAATTGTTAATACCCAGCAGGAAGATACCTTAAACCACATTCTGAATATTGTCCACGACCGTACCGGCTTAGATTTTGTCAATTACAAACGCCCTACCATTATCCGGCGGTTATCGCGCCGCATGGCCGTTACCCACATTAATAATCTTGTTGATTATTTAGACTATTTACAGTTGCACCCCGAAGAAGTAGAAACCATCAGTAAAGAATTTTTAATTGGGGTAACTAAATTTTTTCGCGACGAAGAAGCTTTTGAGGTAATTAAACGCAAGGTAATTCCCACCCTGGTGGAAGAAAAAAACACCACCGAACAACTCCGGATTTGGGTGGCCGGCTGTTCTACCGGCGAAGAAGCTTATTCCCTGGCCATATTGGTGCGCGAATACCTGGAGAAAATACAAAAAGAATTAGAGGTTAAAATTTTTGCTTCGGATATAGACCGCGAAGCTCTGGATTTTGGCCGCAAAGGATTGTATTCGTACAGCAGCTTAAACGACATATTGGAAGAAAGGCTTTTTAAACATTTTGTAAAAGAAGAGGGCAAGTTCCGGGTAGGCCAGCAAATCCGAAAAATGGTCATTTTTGCCCCGCATAACATTGTCAGCGACCCTCCTTTTAGCCGGGTAGATTTGGTGAGTTGCCGCAACATGCTCATTTACCTTAACCCGCTGCTACAGAAAAAAATCATCACCAAGTTTCATTATGCCTTGCAAGAAGGCGGCTACCTGTTTCTGGGTTCCAGCGAAAGTGTGGGCACGATGAAAAACTTTGTGGAAGTAAACAAAAAATGGAAAATATTTCGCAACGTAGAAAAATCGCGTTCTCCGGGCCTCGAAAATTTTTCTTCGAACCTAAGCCGGACGGATTACCAGGTGGCAGTTCCAAAATCTACTCGCGACTTAGGTCCTAAACTCGCCTTTAATCACCACCTAGCCGAAGCCTTGAATGAAACCGTTTTAGAAGAATTTGGGTATGCGGCCGTTTACGTCGATTTAAATTTTGAGGTGATGCACGGTGCCGGCGATTATAACAAATACCTAACCCTACCTGATAAAGCCCTTACCCTGAACCTGCTTAAAATGGTTCCGCCGGATTTAGCGTTAAGTTTAGGTACGCTGCTGCGCCAAGCTTTGCGCGAAAAAGAAAAAATAAATATCAACAAGGTACCCGTTCGCGATAAAGAAATACTACGGCACATTAACCTGGTAATTAAACCGTACCTGGAAGATAAAAAATTATTGCAAAAGTTTATATTAGTATTATTCTCCGAAGAAAAACCGGTTCCTTTAGTTATTGAAAACCCGGAAAAGTATTGGTACGAGCACCAAAACGAAGGCCGCTTAACCGAATTGGAAATGGAGCTGCAGCACACCAAAGACGATTTACAGGCGGTAGTAGAAGAACTCGAAACATCCAACGAAGAGCTGCAAAGCACCAACGAAGAGCTCCTCTCCTCTAACGAAGAATTGCAAAGTACCAACGAAGAACTGCAATCGTTAAACGAAGAATTGCACACGATTAACGCCGAGCATCAGTATAAAATTAAAATATTGATGGAGCTCGACGATGATTTAAACAATTACTTCCGGAGTACGAACATCAGCCAGATTTTTGTGGACCGCAAGCTCGAAATCCGGAAATATACCCCGGCGGCCACCGCCCAGATTAACCTTATTGAAAGCGACATTGGCCGTTCTATTTACCAGATATCCAACAATTTAAAATACAGTCATTTAATTGAAGATATCCGGCAAGCCATTTCTAACTTTAAAACCACTGAAAAAGAAGTTCAGGATAAGGATAACGTTTGGTATCAGATGCGGGTGCAGCCTTATATTACCCAGGATGGTAAAATAGACGGCGCCATTATTATTTTCATGAATATTCATGAAATAAAAACTTTGCATTTGCTGCAAGAGGGCATTCTGAATAGTTCGGTAAATTTTATTCAGGCGTTAAAAGCTGTTAGAAATAAATCTAACCGGATCGTAGACTTTGAATGGACTTTGATTAATGAACCCGCTCAGCAATTCTTAAATCGCTCCGAAGCCAATTTAATTGGCCACCGGTACCGGCAGGAATTTCCAAATTTAATGCCGCTTGATTTGTTCACGCAACTGGTGCAAGTAGTAGAAACCGGACAATTGCTGGAGACCGAAGTAGAGCTGGCCCACGACGATAGATGGTATTGGTTTTATATAATAGCCGTAAAATTAGACGATGGGCTGGTATTAACCTTAAACGACATTACCGAACGGAAACAAGCCGAAGCACAGATTGACCGCCAAGCCGAAGAAATTCGGGAAAATGCCGAAAAATTCCGGCTCCTCTCCGAAGCTATACCGCAACTTATCTGGCTCAGCCGGCCGGATGGTTCTACGGTTTGGTTTAATCAAAACTGGTTAAATTTTACGGGTCTTTCCATGAAGGAATCAAGCGATTGGGGCTGGACCCAGGCCATTCACCCGGAACAAGCCGCTGACGTGCAGGCAGCGTATTTGGCGGCGGTTCGCTCGGGCCAGGTTTTTGAAAAAGAAGTACTTATCCGGCGGCACGACGGAGCTTTCCGGTGGCATATCAACAATGCCGTTCCCATCCGTAACCCCGACGGCGAAGTTACTTCTTGGGTAGGCACCGCCACAAATATTCACGAGCAAAAAGAATTTATCCGGGAATTAGAAGAAAACCGGCATTTTATCCGGCAAGTGGCCGAAACTTCGCCCGATTTTATTTACGTGTTCGACCTGGTCGAGCAGAAAAACGTGTATTTAAACCAAAACCTCGCCGAAGCGCTGGGTTATACCCTGGACCAGGTTCTGGCCAGCAAAGAATTTGTTTTATTTAAATTTGTTCACCCGGAAGATAAACCCCAGTTAGAAGAATTTTTATCTGGTTTTTCGGATGTAGCAACCGGAGAAATCCGGGAACTTTTGTACCGCGTTTTCGATGCGCAGGGCAAGATCCGGTGGTTCCGCGATCGTTCCACTATTTTTAAACGCGACGAAAGCGGCCACACGAACCAAATTGTGGGTATTGCCCAGGATGTTACCGCCTACGTTACCGCCCAACAAACCTTAAAACGCGAAAAAGAATTTTCCGAAAACCTGCTCGATAACAGCATCGATGGTATTGTGGCCTTTGATAAAGATGCCTGCATTACCGCCTGGAACACCATGATGGAAGTGTATAATGGCATTTTAAAAGAAGAAGTACTGGGTAAAAATATATTTGATTTATTTCCGGAATACCATACCAACGAGGAAGGAAAAGCCGTGCATCAGGCGCTCCAAGGACAGAAAACGGTATTACACGATCATTCGTACGGTTTACGCGATGGCGCTATTATGAAACCAGTACGATTCCCCTTCAGAATGAAGCTGGTGAGGTAATTGGCGGCTTGAGCATTGTGCATGATATTACCGAACGCAAGCGCATGGAAGATGAACGCATTAACTCGAAATTAACGCAACAAAAAGCCATCTTAAATGCCATATTAGATACCCAGGAAGCAGAACGCAAACGCATCTCCGAAGCCTTGCACAACGGCCTGGGCCAATTGCTTTACGCCACTAAGTTACAACTCGGCGACATGCACCCGGAAAAACCGCTGGAGAAAGAACTGCAAACCAGCATTGATAACTTATTAAACGAAGCGATAAAAGAAACCCGCCAGCTTTCTTTTGAATTAATGCCTTCTATCCTGCGGGATTTTGGGCTGGAAGCCGCCATTGAAGAAATCTGTAAACGGGTATCGTCGTCTAAAATTCAGCTGCAGTGCGAAGTACTCGGTTTAAAAGACCGGCTCGATGAAATACTGGAAACGGCCATTTTCCGGATTTGCCAGGAATTGCTGAATAACATAATCAAACATTCGCAAGCCACCGAGGCCAGCATACAGCTCTTAAATCAAAAAACGAAAATTGTGTTACGCGTAGAAGACAACGGTATTGGTTTTGACCCGGAAAAATTAGATCGCACCGGCCTGGGCCTGAGCAGTATCCGCAACCGGCTCCAACTCATCGACGGCACCCTCGACATTGAATCCGAACCCGGCCAAGGTAGTTTGTTTACGATTAAGATTAATAAGAATAAGCTGAAGTAAGGTTAAATTGAGAAGATTGTCCCCCTTGGAAGGGGGTAGTGGGATGATTTTTTATTTCACATCTTTACTTAGTTTACTCGTTGTTACACTTTTTTATTCGATTTATTCCGTTTTTCCGTTGAGACTGTACCAGTCTCAATAAGGCAGTGCGGATGCGGTTCAACGGTCTGTGGTTGCCTCGTGGCCGGCGGGCCTCGTTTGACTCTCTCGGGCGGTTTAGCGAACCTTGGCTCACTGCGTTGCGCCCTGCTGCTGCGCAGCACCGGAACGCTAAAAGGCCCTCGATAGCCAAACTGGTATCAGTTGCCAGTAGTTGAAGCCTTTCTTATTTATGGCTTTCATATATTCATAATTTGTATCCTAAAATCCACGACTTAATCTAAATTATTGTTTTTTACCACCCGTGCCCCTTCTAAAATAGGAGGGAAGCTTGTTTTATGAATTTTATAAGATATTAAAATTAGAAGATACCGAGAAACTTTATCTCAATTACTAGTAATATCCGGAGTTATTAGCAACTGACACTAGTTTGGCTGTTGAGGGCCTTCTAAGGTTGTGGTGCTTTAGCATTCCGACGTAGGAGGAAAACAAGCTTAGACCGCCCGAGAGAGCCAAACGAGGCCTGCCGGCCATGAGGCATACAGGGTACGGTTTAAATTAGATAGCACCAATGCCTGGAGACTGGTACAGTCTCAACGGAAAAACGGAATAAATCGAATAAAAAAGTGTAACAACGAGTAAACTAAGTAAAGATGTGAAATAAAAAATCATCCCCCTACCCCCTTCCCAGGAGGACAATCTTCAAAATCTATATCACCTTATCGACATTGCTCCAATTTGATTCCAAAAGATAAATTAAATCTTACTTCTAAACCCCAAAACCGTCATTAAAGCAAATAATAAAGCCACAAAAAGCAGCGCTAGTCGCAACGTCTGCCAATCCGCGAGAAAACCAATAATGGGCGGCCCGAACAAAAAACCGGAGTACCCAACGGTGGTAACCATGGATAAACCCACTCCGGGTGGCAAACCGGGCGCATTACCGGCGGTACTGTAAGCAATAGGAACTACCGTGGCCAAACCTAAACCCACAATAAAAAACCCGGCAATTACCAGCCAGGCAACGGGAAAAGCCAAAGACAAAGCTAAACCCAGAAAAGCGATACTCCCACTGTAAATTAACAAACGCCGGTCGCCCAACATCGCGCGGGCCCGGTCGCCCAACAAGCGGCCAATGGTCATGGCCAGCGAAAATGCGGCTAAAGCCATAGGGGCTAAGGCTTGGGAAGAACGGGCAATATTTTCCATGTAGTTCGAGCTCCAGTCCGACATGGCCCCTTCCCCGGTCATGCCGCAAAAAGCAATAATACCAATGTTTAGAATAGCTTTGGTTGGTAAGCGAAACCCACTCCCTTCTTCTCCGGCCTGCGCCTGCGGCGTATCCCGAATTAAATGCTGAGAAGCCCAGCCAACGAGTAAAAGACTAATCAGTACTACGCTTAAAAAATGCGCGAACAAGCCCACACTGAACTTGGCGAACAAAGCCCCGCAGCCGGCCCCTATCATCATACCCACGCTAAACAAAGCATGAAACGACGACATAATGGGCTTTTGGTATTTTTGCTCCACCAACACCGCCTGCGCATTCATCGAAACATCCAGCAAACCCGCCGACACGCCCAGAAAATAAAATAAAATTCTTACCTGCCACACTTCCGGCAGCAAAGGAATAGGCGGCACCAACACACAAAAAATAATGGCTCCGAGTAAGGTAATAAAACGGCTGCTTTTTTTATGAATTAACCAACCGGTAAAGGGCATAGAACTAATAGCTCCCACCGAGACGAAGAGCAATACCAGCCCCAAAGATTTATTATTTAATTGGTAGAGTTCCTGAATACGCGGTAAACGGGCAATCCAATTCGCGTAAATAAAGCCGTTTATCAGAAAAATAATATTAACGGCCAGCCGATCTAATTTCATACTTTACCGGCGGCTTATACGGCTACCGGCGCTTTTATAGCCGGATGCGGATTATAATTTTCGAGTTTAAAATCATCGTAAGTAAAATCGAAGATAGAAGTAACCGCCGGATTTATAAGCATTTGCGGCAAAGAGCGGGGCTCGCGGCTGAGTTGCAGTTGGGCTTGTTCTAAATGGTTGAGGTACAAATGCGTATCGCCCCCGGTCCAGATAAATTCACCGGCTTGCAATCCGCATACCTGGGCCACCAGTAAAGTAAGCAAAGCGTAAGAAGCAATGTTAAACGGAACGCCTAAAAACACGTCGGCGCTGCGCTGGTACAATTGGCAGGATAATTTACCCTCGGCCACGTAAAACTGGAAGAACGCGTGGCAAGGCGGCAGTTTCATTTTATTGATTTCCGCTACGTTCCAGGCGCTCACTATCAACCGGCGCGAATCCGGGTTAACTTTAATCTGGTTAATTACTTGCGTAATTTGGTCGATGTGGCCGCCGTCGGGCGTAGGCCAGCACCGCCACTGCGAACCGTACACCGGACCTAAATTACCGTTTTCATCGGCCCATTCATCCCAAATGGATACGCCATTATCTTTTAAGTATTTTATATTAGTCTCCCCTTTTAAAAACCACAACAGCTCGTGAATAATCGATTTTAAATGCACTTTTTTGGTAGTTACCAACGGAAAGCCTTCCGCCAGATCAAAGCGCATCTGATAACCAAAAACGCTAAGAGTACCCGTGCCGGTCCGGTCGTCTTTCCGGGTTCCTTTTTGTATTATATGATCAATCAGGTCAAGATATTGCCGCATAGTTTTCTTTCTGGTAATTAAAATTTGGAATTAATTAAAAAATAAATAATCTCTTCGCCTCTCCATAACCCGGTTTCTCTTTTATTGTTTACCGACTAATTAATAGAAAACGATGACTGCTTAAAGCCAAAAATAAAAAAGTCTGCCGATAGTAGCAGACTTTTACCAAGCATATATTTTTAAATCTTAATTCAGCAGCGACACCTTAGGACAGGTCATGGTTTTGGCTACCATTACCCGGGCATTGACACCCGGACAAGCTTTTACTCTAACCGTACAAGTAGCCGCCGGAGTAACTTTAGTTAATTTTTTAGCGGTAATAATTTTAGTGGTTTTAACCTTAGCCGGTAAATCGGCAAACGAGATGGTATTTACCAGGATAGTGCCTTCTGAGGCAACATTGCCCGCATAAGCCAGAAAAGAAAGCAACAGGGCAAATTTTTTCATGATAAAAACCGTTTATAGTCAAACAATGAGGGTTATAATCGGGTTAATTACCTTAAATAAGGTTACTTATCTTTTTTGAAACGCCGCGTAGCGCGTAATATTTTAAAATGTTCTATAAAAAACTTAGTTATTGCGTACTCCTCTTTATATTTCTATTTACCTGCCTCAGTTTATTTTCTATTTCCCGGCTTCGGTTTGATTACAACTTCGATCATTTCTTCCCGAAACACGATCCGGAGCTGAGTTTTTACTTGAAGTACCGCGAAAAATTTGGCAACGACAACGATTACCTGTTACTGGCTTTATCGCACCCCAAGAGCATATTCGACCCGGTTTTCTTAAAAAAAGTAGATTCGGTAACGCAAATAATTTCCCGGCTTCGCCACGTAGAACGGGTGCAGTCCCCTACTACCCTCAGCAGCCCGATAATTGAAGCCTTTGGGGTGTTTGAAGTACCGTATCTGCACGTAAACGAGCCGGAGCGTTACCAACAGGATAGCTCTACTATTTACCAATCACCCGGCCTGGTGGGCACCTTTTTTTCGGCGGATGCCCGTTCTGTAGCCCTCGTTATTCAGACTTCGCCGAACCTAACCAAATTACCCAGCGATACGCTGCTTATCAACCTAAAAGGAAAGCTGCACCTAGTAGGTTTGAACGATTATCATATTGCCGGCAAAGCCGTGGCCCAGTCTATTTTTGTGGACCGCATGCAATACGAACTGGCTTTATTTATGTCCATTTCCATCGTGATGGTTATTATTTTCCTTTACTTTACCTTCCGGACCTGGTGGGGCGTGGTAATGCCTTTAATGGTAGTATTAATTTCTATTTGCTGGTCGATGGGTTTAATGGGGCTTACCGGAACCAACATCGATGTTATGACCATGCTTTTACCCACCATTATGTTTGTGGTCGGCATGTCGGATTCGGTGCATATTTTAACCCAGTACGTTACCGAAGTGGCCGAAGGCAAACCTAAAACCCAGGCTATTATTACTACCCTTAAAGACGTAGGCTTAGCTACTTTTATTACCGCCATTACCACCGCCATTGGTTTTTTAACTTTATTAACCGCCGATATCGGACCCATCCGCAACTTTGGGGTGTACACGGGTATTGCCGTAGTAGTAGCCTACCTTTTATCCATGACCATGCTGCCGGCCATGATGCTGCTGATGCCTTTGCCCCCGCGCACCGCCCCTAAGAAAGAAGCTTTTACCTGGCCCATGCTGCTGCGCCGCCTGCTTTTATTTGTATTTAAATACCGCACCCGCATTCTGGTAGCTACTACGGGTATTATTCTGGCTTCTATTTATTGCATTAGTCTTATCCGGATGGATACCACTTTACTGGATGATTTATCGGACAACGATCCCGTGAAGCTGGATTTTAAATATTTCGAGCAAAATTTTGCGGGAGTTCGCCCCTTTGAATTGTATTTAAAAGCCGCTCCCGGTCACACGCTCTACGATTTGCCGGTACTGCGCGAAGTAGAAGAAATAGAACATTACCTGACTACCCAATACGGATTAAAATTTATTATCTCCCCGCTAACTGTCGTTAAAACCTTAAACCGGGCCATTAATGGTGGTTCCGCAGAAAGTTTCCAGCTTCCCCAAACCGAGGCGCAATGGCGAAAAGTACAAGCAAAATTAAAATTATTCCGGAAGCGACCCGAACTAAACTCCTTGGTAAGCGCTAACCAAACCGAGGGACGATTAAGTGGTAAAATGGGCGATATTGGCAGCGCCCGGGCTACCCAACTAACTGATCAATTCCGGGAATTTATGCGAAAGCAAACAAATTCTACCTTGTTACTAACTCACGTAACCGGCAGTTCCTTGCTCTTAGATAAAAACAACGACACTCTCACCCGCGATTTAATGGAAGGTTTGCTGCTGGATATTCTATTTATTGGGGCAATTGTGGGATTAATGTTCCGGTCTTTTAAAATGATTGTGATTACCCTATTGCCGAACATTCTCCCGATAGTTCTTATCGGGGCATTTATGGGAATAACAGCTATTAACCTCAAAGTATCTACCTCCATCATTTTTACCATTGCCCTGGGAATTGCCATCGACGATACCATCCATTTTATCAGTAAATTAAAATTAGAACTAATGAGTGGCAAACCCTTGTATTACGCCGTTAAACGCACTTATTTAACCACCGGTAAAGCCGTAATTATTACCAGTTGTATTTTAATGGCCGGATTCTGCACGCTCATATTTTCTACTTTCGAAGGTACTTTTTACGTTGGCCTGCTCATTAGCTTAACCTTACTGTTTGCCGTTTTATCCGACTTATTGCTGCTACCCATTTTAGTCGTCTACTTTTTCCGACCAAAAAATAAGGTTCCCAGCAAACAACCGCAAAAGCAAATTCAGGTTCAGTAAATAGATAAATATCCAGAAGTGGTATTTGCAATTTTTACTACCTCCGAAATTGTAGACCCAAGCAGCAAAGAATAAACGACACCCGTTTGGCTGTGGAGGGCCTTTTAGCGTTCCGGTGCTGCGCGGCAGCAGGGCGCAACACAGTGAGCCAAGGTTCGCTAAACCGCCCGAGAGCGCCAAACGAGGCCCGCCGGCCCCGAGTCAAACAAGGATCGTTGAAGCCCGTCAGTACCGTAATATGGAGACTGGTACAGTCTCAACGGAATAATTTAATAACCTTCACCTACGCTTTCGTTTTATAAATAAGTATAAATTTTAGCCTATTCTTCGATCAGAATTATCATAAAGAAAAGAATTTATAGATAAGTGAAGAAGGTTACGCTTAAAAGCCACAGTCAATTTCTAAAGTTAACTTGCTTTCATAATTATTTTTATAGTGAGAGTATTCAAATGCAGGACTTGAAAAATCCCTATCTTTCCAATCTTAAATATTGGTTTAATTTATTGTTACAATACCCATGAAAATTTTAGTTTTTGTGTTATTATTCACTATACTCTCTTACCATTCTTTCGCTGCCGTACAAGACGATAGTTTACGCCTATTGTTAACGCAACGCGAGCAATTAGTAAAAGATTACCAGTATTTTAACGCCCAAAATAGCAATTTCTGGGGCAAGAAATCGAAGAAAGATTTACTGAAGATTATCGACACGCTAAAAGGTATCATCCGGAAAGACAGTGAAATTATCAACACCATAAAAACCAGTACCCTCCGGAAAGCCGTAACTTTAACCGTCGAGCAAAACAAAATTGCCGAACAGGTAAAAGACGACCGGGTAGCCGTAACAAATACCATTTACGCCTTAAAAACCCAGGTGGCAAACCTGGATAACTTACAAAAATCGCGGCAGCGGAAAATCAACGAACTTACCGAAGAAGCAAATCAGGAACGGGCCAAACGCAGCGACCGCGATAAAATTATTGCTGTAGCCGCTATGTTCATCATTGGATTAATATTGTACATTTTCAATTTGCGCCGGAAATTAAGTCTGTCCGCCGGAAAAATCCGTAAGTAATATCCTATTTTTTCTACGGATTAACCCCGGCATTTCATTGGTTTAGATAGCACAAATCCAGGAATTTCGAAACCTTTTCGGTTTAAATAGGATTATATACTATTGCATAAAAACGCTAAATTTAAAAATTATAAGCTGCTGATTTCTAAAAAGTAAAAGCAGTTATTTACTACCTAAATGATAGATATCACCGAAGAATTAAGGCGTACCCAAGCCTTACTTAAATTAGAACAAGAAGAAGACTTAAACCAGTATAAGTTAAAAAGTACCCGCAGCCCCATTACCGAAAGAAAAGAAAACGGTTTGTGTTGGTACCCCATTGTTATTACGAAAACCGAAATCGGGTTTGGCAGCAAAGTAGTGGTGGAACTGGAGCGTACCCAGGGAAAAGACCAATTGCATTTATTTCAAACGGGTAAAGCCGCCCAGATTTTTTCCAATGCCTCGGGTAGCCAAGGCCACGATGGCCAGGTTTTAACCGGCGTTATTACCAGTTTAAAACGCAACAAATTGACGCTGGCCACCACCAAAGAAGACTTGCCCGACTGGATTGAAGACGGTAAACTGGGCATTGACCTGACCTTCGACGAGATGAGTTACCGGGAAATGGAAATTGCTCTGCGTAAGGTAATCGAAGCCGAAAAAAGTCGTTTGGCCCAATTACGCGATGTTTTATTAGGTATAGAACCTGCCCGGTTTAAAGAAAAGGTACTGTATAATCCTATTCCGGAATTAAACAATTCGCAGAACGATGCGGTACAAAATATTCAGCAGGCGCAGGATGTAGCCATTATCCACGGTCCGCCGGGTACAGGTAAAACTACTACCCTGGTGCAGGCCATTCTGCGCACCTTAGAAAACGAGCGCCGTTTGTTGGTTTGCGCTCCCAGTAATACCGCGGTGGATTTGCTCACCGAAAAATTAGCGGCCCAAGGCATTAACGTTATCCGGATTGGGAATCCTTCGCGCGTATCGGATTTGCTGTTGGAACACACTTTAGACGCCCAGATTATGGCGCACCGCGATTACAAAGACATTAAACTGTTGCGCAAGAATGCGGAGGAGTACAAGGCTATGGCCTTCCAGTTTAAACGCAAATTTGGCTGGGAAGAGCGCGAACAGCGCCGTTTAATGAAAGAAGAAAGCCGCCGCCTGCTCGCCGAAGCCGAAAACCTGGAACGGTATATTATTGACGACTTACTCGACCGGGTGCAGGTAATTACGTGTACTTTGGTGGGCTCGGCCAACCGGGTAATCCGGCATTTAACTTACGATACAGTTTTTATTGACGAAGCGGCGCAAGCTCTGGAACCCGCCTGTTGGATTCCGATTACGCGGGCCAACCGGGTGATTTTAGCCGGCGACCATTGCCAGTTGCCACCCACGATTAAATCCATTGATGCGGAAAAGAAAGGATTGAGTACTACTTTGTTCGAGAAATGTATGGAACGTCAGTCGCGGGTTGCCGTAATGCTGAAAACCCAATACCGGATGCACGAACACATCATGAACTTCTCGAACCACCAATTTTACGGCGGCGAATTAGAGGCGCACGATAGCGTAGCAGCCGCGGATTTAGAAGCTTTTCACGAGATTTTTGCCGGCAATTTGGCGTTAGAATTTATAGATACGGCGGGCTGCGGTTACAACGAAAGAGCCTTTTCCGAAAGCTCCAGTGTGGCGAATCCCGAAGAAGCAGATTTAGTGTTGCAGCACCTTCAAAACTTGCTAAAAGATTACGATGCCGGCCAAATAGAGGAAAACCCTTTAAAAATTGGCATTATTTCGCCGTACCGGGCGCAAATTAATTATTTAAAAGACGAACTAGAACACAACGTTCAGCTAACTGATTTGCAGAACCGTCGCTTATTAAGCGTCGGAACCGTTGATTCTTTTCAGGGCCAGGAGCGCGATATTATTTATATCAGCCTGGTGCGCAGCAACAGTGCCGGAGAAATTGGCTTTTTATCGGATATTCGCCGGATGAACGTAGCCATGACCCGGGCCCGTAAAAAGTTGGTGATTATTGGCGACAGTGCTACCCTCACCCGGCATCCGTTTTACACCGAATTTTTAACTTACACCGAAAGTATCGGGGCATATAAAAGTGCCTGGGAGTTGACCAATATCTTAGAATAGCCGTATACCGAAAATAAATTACGGGAACGTAGATATATCCTTAACTTTGCCAAATAAAAATTAAAAGTCTTTATGAAAATTAGCAATAATTCCGTGGTGTCGCTGACGTATGATCTAAGCGTATTAGATGAAAACGGGGAAAAAAGCCACGTAGAAACCGCTGGTTCCGATAATCCAATGGTTTTTCTGTACGGGGCAAGTGGTTTACCAGACAAATTTGAGGAACACTTAAACGGATTGGAAGAAGGCGCTACTTTTTCGTTCTCTTTAGAATCGGAAGAAGGTTACGGCGATTACGACGAAAATGCGTTGGTTAGTATTCCGAAGAATGTTTTTGAAGTAGATGGGGCTATTCCGGATGGCATGCTGGAACCCGGCAACTTTATACCCATGGCCGACAGCGAAGGCAACCAAATGCAAGGCCAGGTGGTTGACGTAAACGACCAGGAAGTACAGATGGATTTTAATCATCCTTTAGCCGGCCGAACCATGCACTTCGACGGGAAAGTAGTGAGCGTACGCGAAGCTACCAAAGAAGAATTAGCCCACGGCCACGTTCACGGCGAGCACGGGCATCATCATTAATTTTGTTCTATTTAAAATTGAAAAGCGGGAAATATTTCCCGCTTTTTTTATGATTTATTTATCTTAAGGAAAATTAATTTTATTTATAATAATTTAAATTTTGGCCATTGGTTATAGCCAATATTTGGATGGTTAGATTGATAAAATTTTATAAACTTAACTTCTGCTTGATTAACCTCTTTAATTGAAGCAGTTTCAGACTCCCATAATATTTCTTTTTTGATAATAAAATTTTGTCTTTGCTCTCTGGTAAAATCTTTTTCAATTAATTTACTATTTGCACTTCCAAAATAGTTTAAAGTATCTGTCACATCCTTTCCGATGTATATTTTACCATTTGGATATGTGATTTTGTATATTACTTTCATCTGGTAATTAAGTGTAAAATATTTTCTTTTGTAATTAAGGATAATATCTATGAATGATATCTTTTAATCTCAATAAATCTTAAAACGATATCCATATTATATGCTGGTACTTGTAAATTCACCGGAGAACTGGTAGCTTTTATCATTTCGCTTTTTACTCTAACCATCTGGTAGGCCTCTGGCCGGGCGAATCGATGAACTTGGATGTAAAGTAAATACGCTTGCATACCACCGGCTAGAGGCCGAACGATACTTCTCACGAGCGAGGACGCTCGCGATAGTTCCGGAGTATTAGAGTATTAAAGCCCTCCCTTTGAGAAGAAGTTTCGGAATATGAGTAAGTTTATTTTCTTGGAGGCTCAGTTAAGTTAAAAAGTATGGTTTTTATAAAAACTAGAAATAATTAACCGATTAAAACCTGTTTAACATAATTCTGCAACTCAGGAAAAAATTGCTGGAAATCTTGTTGATAAATGAAATAATTTTCTTCTAGGGCCTGGGTGGCGGTACTCATATTGGAACGGAAGGAACTACGGCGGCTCATGCCGTTTAGAGAGGCCTGAATACCCGCGACTTGAGCATACCGGTAAAGCCAATTTTGTTTAATCATGTAAGGCAAAAAATAATGAACCCGTTCGGGTAATAAGTAAGAGTAATTTTGCACGGTTTGGTACACGTACAAGGAGTAATCAAGCAAAGTCATTGAGGCATACTGTTCAAAATTCGCCGCTAGAAAATGGTCGTAAAACATATCCGTGACCACGCCGGCAAATTTGCCCTGTTCGGGCCGGAGCCGCTCTTTGCTTTGGTGTACCATGGGGTGGGCATCGGTGAAGGTATCAATAAGCCGGTGTAATTCTATGCCCCGCCGAACTCCATCGGGATATATCTCTTTTTGTCGGCCTTTTACAGAATCCGCGATAAAATTACCCACCAGCAACTCTTCGTCGGAGCCGGATAAAAAAGTATGCGCTAAAAAATTCAAAATGCTTTTATTTATTCCTACAAGCTAAAACCAAATACCGGCTTTTTGGTTAAATCTACAGAAATTATATTATCCCGTATAAACAATTAGTCCGGCTATGACTGATTCGGCGAAAAGAACTTTTCAATTACGCATTCGTACTGGAATTAACGAAAAATTAAACGATTAAAACTATGGAAAATACCCCTAACCAGGATCTGGAGAAACTGATAGATTTAGTAAAAGATATTAAAACGGCCATGTTTACCACCGCCGAAGTGGATGGTACTTTACGCAGCCGGCCCATGCGGACCCAACAAATAAAGCCCGATGGCATTCTCTGGTTTTTCACCGGTCAGGATTCTGCCAAAACCTACGAAATAAAGCAAGACTCCCGGGTAAACGTAAGTTTTATGGATGATGCCAAGAATACTTACGTGTCGATATCGGGCAAGGCGCGGACCATCCGCAATAAGGAAAAAATAGACGAATTATGGCAAGAACCTTTGAAAGCTTGGTTTCCGGAAGGTAAAGATGATCCGAATATTGGGTTAATCCGGGTAACCATTGACCAGGCGGAGTACTGGGATGCTCCTTCCAGCACTTTAGTCCATTTATATGGCATGGCGAAAGCAGCTATTACCGGCGAACCGGCGAACCCTGGCGAAAACAAAAAAATCAATTTATAATCTTTTATCCGAATGGTACAAAAAGGAGCTGGACGGCTCCTTTTTGCTTTTGCTCTGGTAAATTTATTACTCAATCAATAATTTTTATTTAACTCTTGCTTTCACCTGGCATTGCCCCCACCTTTACTACGCTTACTTTATTTGGCTTAAAACCGAACCGCATCCGGTGGGGATTAGCCCAGATGGGAACCTCTCCTCCCCTGTTGCAAAAGGTAGTTGGTTTACAATTTTTTAAATTACTGGGCAGCGGCAAAGGCCGGGTATTTTCTTTAAAGCCCGATTTTAACCGGTACGGTTTGTTTGCCACCTGGCAAACAGAAGCCGACGCAAATGCTTTTTTTTCGCATTCAGGGGTAATGAAGATGTATTATGAAAACTGCCAGGAGGTGTGGACCATTAAACTTTTACCTTATAAAGCGCATGGTCTTTGGGATGGTCAGAATCCTTTGCCGGGTTTAACTACTGAACCTTCTTCGGAACAGCCCATTGCCGTTTTAACTCGGGCCGCCATTAATTGGCGGTCTTTACCTGCTTTCTGGAAAAATGGAACGCTTACCAGTCAGGCTTTGGAAAGCGCCCCGGGCGTACTTGCCTCCATTGGCTTAGGTGAATTGCCCTTTGTTCGGCAGGCCACTTTTAGTATCTGGAGCAGCCAGGAACAAATGCGAAATTACGCGTATCAGAACCAGGCGCACCGAGCCGTGGTGCAACGCACCCGCGCCGAAAAATGGTACAAGGAAGAATTATTTGCTCGTTTCCAAGTCTTATCCACCCAAGGTACCTGGCAGGGCAAAAACCCGGTACCTTTTGTAAAAACAGTTTAGTGGTTGGGGACTATTGTTTCTCGTCTACCAATTAATTTTATTTAAAAAACTTTTCCTCAACTCGTCTTCCAAAAACATGAGAAAATTAAAAAGTACCCGTAGCTTAGTTTTAGGCTCTTTAATTTGTTGTTGCTTTTTTCTCTTTCAGCCGGTTTTGGGACAGAATACGCCAATGAAACAAGGCACCGTCGAACGCATTAAAGTACACGGGAAAGGTTTAGAAGGTAATTTATCCGGCGACTCTCCCGACCGTGAAGTTTCCATTTATTTGCCGCCTAGTTATAAAACCAACCCGAAGCGCCGGTACCCAGTGGTGTATTTACTGCATGGTTTTACCGACAACGATGCCCAATGGTACGGTTTTCAAACGCATTGGATTAACCTGCCGAACGTTGTAAATAAAGCTTTAGCCAGTGGCCAGTTGCACGAAATGATTTTGGTTACGCCTAACGCGTACACCCGTTTTCAGGGCAGTTTTTATTCAAATTCAGTTACTACCGGCAATTGGGAAGATTATGTTGCCAAAGAACTGGTGGCGAATATCGATAAAAATTACCGGACCATTCCGCAGGCATCCAGCCGGGGAATAGCGGGTCACTCAATGGGTGGTTACGGCGCATTCCGGATTGGGCAGAAGTACCCGGAAATTTTTTCGAGCGTGTATTTATTAAGTCCTTGTTGCCTCAGTCCTTCGGAGAATGAACTGCAAAACCTAAATAACTTATCGCGGCTGGAAAATATTCATACTCCGGAAGAAGTGAATAAAGCTGATTTTCTAACCCGAGCCGCTTTTGCTACCGGCGCCGCCTGGGCTCCCAACCCTAAAAAGCCGCCATTTTATTTGGATTTACCTACCGATAAAGGGCAAGTACAACCTTTAATAGTGGCCAAAAGAATGGCTAATATGCCTATTGCTACTCTCGACCAGAATATTACTAATGTTAAAAAACTTACCGCTATCGGCTTTGATGCCGGCACCCAAGATACGAACATAGCGGCTAGCATTCAGGTTTTAGATCAGCAATTAAATAAGTACGGCATTAAACATTCTTTTGAAATTTACGAAGGCGACCATGTAAACCGGGTGGCTGAAAGGATTGAAACCAAAATGCTGGGTTTCTTTTCTGACAATTTGTCTTTTGAAGCGAAAAAGGTTAAATAATAATTAACGGATTTATAATTTATAAGTATTCTTATTGACGAGTCTATCCGCTGAGCCTTTTCAAGGCTCAGTATAACAGTGCGGATGCGGTTCAACGGTTCGTGTTTAGCCTCGGGGCCGGCGGGCCTCGTTTGGCTTTTCCGGGCGGTTTAGCGAACCTTGGCTCACTGCGTTGCGCCCTGCTGCTTCGCAGCACCGGAACGCTAAAAGGCCCTCCACAGCCAAACGGGTGTCGTTTATTCTTAGCTACGTGGTTCTGCTATTTAGCGGTAATAGAAATAGTAAAAACGATTTTCTTATATTAAGTTAATATCAATTAGACTTTGGGTTGTGGCAGCAGATTTAAAGTACTGTGTTCTTCTTTTAACAAAATCGGGATGTCCTGCAGTAGTTTATTCACCTGGGTTTCGTCGGTGCCGTCGTAAATACCGCGAACGTGGCGATTTTTATCTACTAGTACAAAAGCTCCGCTATGGATTACATTCACGCTCTCATTAACTTTTACTTCTTTAATGGGGGCTACCAAGTATTTTTGGGCTACGGCGTAAATACTGTCTTTCTCGCCGGTTACAAAATGCCATTTAGCCGTATTCACGCCTAAAAGTTGCGCGTATTCATTTAATACTCTTATGGAATCATGTTTGGGATCAATGGTGTGCGATAAAATCAGCACCTGGGTACTATCTTTAAACCTCTCGTAAACCCGCAGCATTTGGGTCCGCATTTTTGGGCAAATGGTGGGGCAGGTGGTAAAGAAAAAATCGGAAATGTATATTTTACCGGCAAAAGTCTGATTGGTAACTTGTTGGCTATCCTGGTCCACAAATTTAAAATCCGGAATTCGGGCATAGATGGTATCGTTTATCTTTTGCCCATTTACCTCTCGCTGAACTATTTGATCAATACCTAATTTTGGCAATTTTGGCTGTTTTACCTGGGGAGCGCTTTCACAACTGCTCAGCAAAATTCCCCCCCACCAAGCAGCGCAAACATTTACAACTACCAGAAATTTAAATTTTTTATTTATTCTCATATGGCTGATAAGTTTTTGGGGTTGTTTCCAACGCCAAGTTCATTTAGTTTTTTACCCGGTTAATTTGGATGAGCTGGTTTTGCAGATAAATAATGGCTTGCTGCGGCGTTAAGGTTTCGGGTAATTTAACTGGATGCATTCGTCCATCATGGATTCTTCGGCCTGGTTTAACAAATTAGATTGGTTACTTACCAAGAGGATTACCAATGAATTAATAGATTTTTGAGTTAATTTTTGATTTAGCTTTTTGCAGATTCATTCGTAATTGATAAGCCGCGTCCATTTTGCTCCTGGTTTCGTCGTGAATTTTTAAGACCTTTTCCTCTAAAACTTGCTTGCGTTCCATATCCGATAGGCCATTGCAGCTGCCCAGAAATAAATAAAATAAAAAAATTACCGAATAGCTTTCATCCTGTAAAACGGAAAGAGTAATATTTTCTTCACCTTCTACCATCTCTAATATTTTATAATAACTCCGGCTACCTGTTCATTAGGCAGCCGGAGAGGTTTAAGAGAGAAGGACTAATTGTTCAACTTAAATTAATTTATTCCTTTAACGGGAGTGGCACATTGTACCGATTTGTCGTAGGCTATACCCCCAGCTAAATTTTTACCTGCCGCACTGGCAATTGGCTTAGGTGCAGTCTTTAGTTTAGGCATGCGTACTACCGGGTTTTGCGAGAAGAAACCATTGGGCATTAAGGTAAATTTCACTACGTGCGGCGTCATAATTGGCCATTCTTCGGGGCGAACAATGTGGGTTACTCCGGCTACGTACCACATAACCAAGTCCTTATTTTCGATATTACGGTTGGCAGCGGTCCAGGTAGGTAAACCGGCATTCTTTAACTTAGATTCGGGATATTCGCCGGCCGGGTATATTTCTTTTTCATGTAAAGGCGTTATCCATAAATGATTTTTTAAGAAGCCGGCCCGGTTCATGAGTGAGGAACCTTCCATGGCAAATGGCTTCACGCCGGGGCTTGGCATCAGCATGTAAGACGAATGGTGCCCCCATTTATCCTGTACCTGTTCGTTCATTATTTTCCAATGGCGGGCACTAGCAATATTATTAGAACGTTGGGCCTCTTTCTCATTTTTAAGGTGCGTCATTTGAGCAACCATGGTACTTTTTAAGGGATTCAGCTCTTTTTCAAGAACAGAAACGGTATTCATTTCAGCTACGGAATTAATCGGGCCATCCACATCCATATCCATGCGGTACACAAAGAAATGCTGGTGGTTTACCGCTTCTACGTGCTCGCTTACCAGGGTACCGTAATAATTACCTTTGTAGGTATCGTCCGGCGCTCCCGGTAAATCATTCACCCGTTGTACACCCCGAATATGCACAATACCGTTTAATTCCGTAACAACATCAATATTGCCGTCTTGCTTAAATACCCATTTAAAACCATAATCATAATTCCCAATAGTAGTAAAATACTTAAGGGCCAAATTGGTAGATTTACGACCTTTTTCATTGTGGCGCCAAAGTGGTCCATCAAATTCTTCGTAAACCGCAATAGCTCTTTCAAAGGGTTTAATCTTTCCTTGTTCGTCGTGCAGGGTGGTGGTTAAGTAAACGGCATTTTCCGGGGCATCTACGCCGGGCGTCATGGGCCGGGCTTTATCTTGGGCTAAGCGGTAGGTACCTACGTCAAAATAATTATTGGAAGCATTTAAAATATCCGGAGAACCATAATTTACCACCATTTCGGGCATTGAACCGCGGTACATAACGGACCGCCATTTGCCGTTATCTTTATAAGAAGCTTGGTAAATAATCAATCCTTCGCGGTTACTGATGCCATACCGGAATTTCCAGTTATTCCAGGTTATTTCGTGGCCTTTAATAGTAAAAGTAGCGCCATCGGGTTGCGTAATTTTCAAAGGTTTAGTATCCGGAATAGTAGCAATCGCCGAATCTTCCTTGAAGTAATTCACATCTATTGGTTCAGAAAAACCCTGACCCTGGTCCACAATTTTTAAAACTTTATGATCCGTTAAATCCACAAAGGCATACAAGCCCATAATAGGCAAGCGGCCGTGTTTTTTGTTTTTGTAATGCGCCGCAATAATTTTCTCTCGGTGACCAATGGGTCCCATACTTAAATCGGAAGCATCGTTGCCGTGGTGGATAACCGAATCAATGGAAATACCCCGTTTTTTCAGAGCAGAAACCCACTCGGCATTTTTAATCATGGTAGAATTTAAAGCTACGGAGTCGGCTTTAAATTGTCCTACGGGCTGCATTTTATCCAGTGTATCAATCCCTAATACCTTCCGGTTTTTTAAATCGAGGGTTACTTCGGAGAGAATATTTTTTTTATAATGATAAATACTGGCAATGGCTTCGCGCCGGAAGGGTTGACCGGGCTTAAAGGAAAGCACTTCGGCTTTGGAAGGTTCGTTTAATTTAATAAAGGAAAAGAAATGCTCTTTATCAAAGATTTTATTTTTAATTAATATTTCCTTAACCAGCTTAATTTCTGTAGAATCCAGCGGATCAAGCGGGTGAGCCAACATAACATTATTGGCCTGACTGGCATTGGTTTCAGCTTTACCCGACTGGGAGCACCGGCTAAAAGCCACCGTTATGAACGAAGCACTGCAGGCAATAGCTAGTAAACGTAAGTTTTTCATCTGTTTTTGGGATTTAGTGGTATAAGAGATATTCTTAAAAAATGGTGGGTATACAGAACTATTAAGGAGAGTTTTTTTCGTTTTTATAAATGGAAATTTAAATAATCGGATGTCTGGGAGAATTCTTTCCCTGCCCCTCCGAAGGGTACCTTGTAACTTAAAGAAAAAGCTTTATGGTAATGAAGTTTTAATTTGTCAGGTAGTTATGTTTATTTATCCCACCAAACCCGGGTATCCATAACATCGGGTCCCTGACGGGCTACGGCCGCTTCGTAGCTGGCTTTGTTCAAACTAATTTCCTGCAAGGGATAACCCCGCCGCCGGGGAATTTCTCTGCCCTGAGCGGCATCCGGAGCCGGCAGTAAAGCAGGATAATCTAACCGGCGCCACTCCGACCACGCTTCTATGCCTTGCAAGTACAACGCGAGCCATTTTTGTTCGCCGATGGATTTGCGGTAATTAGCCAAATCGAAAGCAATACTGGGTTGCGCCAGGTACGTATCTATTTGCGCCTGGGGCACGTCCCAGTATTGCATGGAAGCCGTAATAGCCGCCTTATACAACTCATCCGGATTCCCGTTGGCCCAGCCGCGAGCAGCCGCTTCGGCTTGCAGGAATAGAATTTCGGCGTAAGATTGTAAGACCAGTTTTACATCGGCAGCTAAAACCCGCGAACTTTGAAAAGAAACGTTTTTATTGTTGACGCTACCAGCAATGGCGGCGCTAACGCCATAAGGCATCCCCACAAATCCGCCCCCGTTTTCTTTTTCCTGGGCATACGCCGAAATCCGGGGATCTTGTAATGCCAGCATTTTATTAATTAAAGTATTGGCAACCGCAATGGTAGGCGTACCGATGTAATAAGCATTGTATAACGGACTATAATAAGGAGCCGCTGCCATGTACTGAAACGTAGCCATTTGATCGTTGCTCGCGAAAACACCGGCACTTAATGCTTCCTGCACCGTTTTAGCCGCTTTATCCGGATCTACTTCGGACAGCCGCATGCCCATCCGCAGTTTTAAAGATTGGGCGAATAGCTTCCATTTGGTCATGTTGCCGTTGTAAAATAAATCGCCCTGAATATCACCGGCAGTTACATCTATTTGGGCGGTGGCTTCGTCGAGTTCTTTAATTAAATCGGTGTAAATAGCGGATTGCGGATCGTAGGCCGGAGTAGTATTAGCTAATCCCCGCAAGGCTTCGCTGTAAGGAATATCGCCCCAGATATCGGTAATAATCTGAAAAGTCCAGGCTTTCAGAATGCGAGCGACGGCCACCTGGTTTTGATTTGGGCCGGAGGCAACCACGATTGCTTTGGTTTTTTCATCGGTATTCAACCGGATAATTTCCGTTAAATCCGTCAGACCGCCTTTGTAGAATTCGGTAAAATCAGCTTCCCGGATGGCATACCGGTCGTCGTCGGTGTACAAGGTGGAAGTCCACATTTGCATGTAGCGCATCCCAATGGCATCCCAATTGGTGGTGCGGTTCATGCCAAAAGCTTCCTGAATAATGCTTCGTTGCGCACTGCTCAGTAAAAATGCGGTAGGTACGGTGGTAGGATTGTTCGGGTCGGTGTTAATTTCCTCGAAATCAGATTCACAAGCCCCAACGCTGAACAGCAGTACAATTAGTAAAACCAGTTTCGTTATATAGTTCGTTTTCATGCGGATATACTTAAGGGAGATTTAGAAATAGAATTAGAAGGAAGCATTCAGGTTAAAGCCGAAGGAGCGAACACTGGGTAATTGCGCTGATTCGATACCCTGCACGTTACCGGAACCAAGCGTAGTTTCCGGATCAAAATGAGGGGTTTTACGCAACAAAACC
Source organism: Adhaeribacter arboris (assembly GCF_003023845.1). Classification (NCBI taxonomy): domain Bacteria; kingdom Pseudomonadati; phylum Bacteroidota; class Cytophagia; order Cytophagales; family Hymenobacteraceae; genus Adhaeribacter; species Adhaeribacter arboris. The sequence goes on from NZ_PYFT01000001.1 coordinate 1,456,709, forward strand.
GCTAAGTTCCGGCCAACCAGGGAGAACGAAAGATTTTGCAGCGGCAGTTTGGCGTAAAACTTTTTCGGGAAAGTGTAGCCGAAACGAATTTCTCTTAGCTTGATAAAGGAAGCATCAAAAATGTGCATTTCATCGATGTTCGAGTCTTTCCAATACGAAGCCGCGTTAATGTAAATGTTATTTTGTTCGCCACTTTCATTTACTCCTTCCAGTCGAATACCGCCCCCATCGGCCACGGCATCTCTTACCGGATTTCCTTTATCGTTCAAGCCCGTAGTTTCTTGTAATAAGCCAGCGTAGGTTCCGGTTTCGCTGGTAATAGAGTACACTTTACCACCTTTCCGGAAATCAAATAAGGTACTTAAACTTAAATTTTTATAGGTAAAAGTGTTGTTCCAGCCACCGGTATAATCGGGCAAGGTGCTGCCCAAAACTTTGCCGGGTTCCGGAATGTAAAATCCTTTGCTGTCAATTAAGCGTTGGCCTTGGGCGTTCACCGCAAAACCGGTTCCTACCAAAGTACCGTAAGGCTGGCCCACCCGGGCATTTACACTCACGTCCGAGGTATTGGTGATACCTAACTGGTAATTTTCCTGGCCTTCGGCTAAAGCAACGACCAAACTCTTATTCCGAGCCCAGTTAAAAGTTACATCCCAGTTAAAGCCGTTTTCAGATGTGATTGGGGTTCCGGTTAACACTAACTCTAATCCTTTATTCGTGATTTTACCGGCATTTACAATGGCAAAACCGTAACCGGTAGTTCCGGAGATAGGCAAGTCTAAAATTTGATCCGTAGTAGCTTTGTAATAATAAGTTGCATCTATTCCTACCCGGCCGGTTAAAAACCGCAAGTCGCCGCCAAATTCATAAGAAGCCGTTCTTTCGGGTTTTAAAACGGGGTTATTCCGGATATCGGGTACATTGTATATCTGATAAGTACCAAATGGGTTATTTGGCGAATAAGTTATTCCCAAACGATACGGATCGGTATCATTCCCTACCCGCGCCCAACCGGCTCGTACCTTACCAAAAGAAAGGAAATGGCGGGAAGGAAGCAGTTCGGTAAAAACTAAACTGGCCGAAGCCGCCGGATACAAGTAAGAATTATTATCAATGGGCAGCGTAGACGACCAATCGTTGCGTAAGGAGCCATCCAGGTAAAAAATATCTTTAAAGCCCAAAGTAGCACTACCGTACACGCTGTTTACCGAACGTTCCCGCGAATAATCTATTATATCCGGCCGGTCCACGGATGCTTGCAGACTGTAGAAATTCGGGACACTTAATCCACCGTTGGTGCGGCCATAATTCTGGGTGTAATTTTCCCGGCGGGCATTGGCTCCCAGGTTAACGGCCACCGAAAAATCGGTCCCTAAATCGCGGTTATACTGCGCTAAGAACTCGTAGTTATTTTCTTTTACGTGCCGAATGTCCTTTAAAAACATACTGCCGTTTACATGGTCCGTCGGCGCCCGGTCGGTAATCCGGAAATCGTAAAAATCGGTGCGGGCAAAGCCAGTTACAGTTAGGTGGGGGTTGATGGCGTAAGAAAGCGATACATTACCGAATACTCTCTCCCGCTGGTCGTCGCTGTAAGCTTCGTATAATTCAAAGTAAGGATTATCCCAGTAAAAAGGCTTTAAATCTTCCGGCCCGGAAAGGTTCCAGACTCTTTGGGTACCATCCGGATTCCGGTAATTTTTCAAAGCTTTTAAATCCAGTTGTCTTTCAAACCAAGTATTAAAAGACGATACGACACTCATGGGTCCGTTACCCACGTAATCGCCGGTTACGGGCCGGCCATGTACTTTGGTATTAACATAATTAACTTTGGCCGAAGCGGTTAACTTATCGGTTAACTTTCCGGAAATGTTCATGCTTAAGGTGTTCCGGTCCATCTTACTGTTAGGCATGGTGCCCTGCTGGTTCAGATTGGTGTAGGATAACCGAATATTGGTCTTATCGTTCCCGGCGGAAAAAGCAATATTATTGGTGAAGGTTTTACCGGTTTCATAAAAATCTTTTACGTTATCGGGGTGGGCTACCCAGGGAGTAAGTTTGCCAAAATTCTCGCCGGGCACAAAGCTATCCCACTGCCGGACCAGGCGGCCGTCTAACTTAGGCCCCCAACTTTCATCGGCCGAAAAGTTAACGATGGGTTCGCCCTGGTATAAATCAAAAGTTTGTTTAAACCCGCCGCCGTACTCATTCTGGTATTTGGGCAGCATGTACACCTGGTCGAAGGTAGCGCTGGAGTTAAAAGAAATGCCAATACCTTCGGTGTTTTTACCGCTTTTGGTTGTTACCAGCACTACCCCGTTAGCCGCCCGGGAGCCATAGAGCGCGGCCGCGCTGGGCCCTTTTAAAACCGAAATAGATTCAATGTCATCCGGGTTTATATCCTGCCCCGCATTTCCGTAATCGCGACCGCCGTTGCCGGTTTGGGTATCTTGGGAGTTAAAGCTGGAATTATCAATTGGGGTGCCGTCAACAATAAACAGTGGTTGATTATTACCCGATACCGAGCCTGATCCCCGGATAACAATGCGCGAAGAGCCACCGATATTCCCCCCCGCACCCGTAATTTGAACCCCGGATAGTTTGCCTTGCAAGGCATTTACAAAGTTAGTTTCCCGGGCCTGGGTCATGCTGCGGGAATCGATTTTTTGCACTGAATAGCCCAATGATTTCTCTTGGCGGGCAATTCCTAAAGCCGTTACTACTACTTCCGAAAGTGCTTGTACATCCGGAGCTAAGGCTATGTCATACACATTGGTTGTACCAAGAGGCATTTCCTGGCTAACGTAACCAATAAAAGAAAATACTAAGAATCCGCTGCTTACGTTCGAGGCAACTTCTAATTGGTAGGTACCATCCACGTTGGTAATAGTACCCGTAGAAGTACCTTTTAGCAAGATATTAACTCCCGGTATGCCCTCCCCGCTGTCTTTATCCGTTACTTTGCCCGTTAATTTTAGTACCGCTTTTCCTGGTTCTTTAGAAGCGCGACTTTCTACTTTGTGGAATTCCGTTTTCTGCGCTTCTTCTTTAAACAATAGATAAAAACCTTTCCGCGGTTTGTGGTACTTAATTTTTAAATCTTTTAATACTTTGTTTAAACTCGATTCCAGGGCATTTTCTTCCTGCGAAGCAGCGGCCACTTTTGAATCAATTTCCACTTTTTCAATTAAGCTGGTTTGATAAGCAATAGAGACCTTGTATTTCTTTTCAAGCTCTTTTAATACTTCTTTCAGGAGAATTTTCTCCTGGTTATTATCCGCCGGCAAAACCCGCGCGGAAGAATGATACGCTACTGTAGCTACCGTTTGCGATAAGGTGGGCAGTTGCATTCCTGCGGTAGCTAACATAATACCTAATATAGTTTGAGTAGATTTATTCATATGGCCGGAAAAATTTAAATTTTAGTGGAATAATTTAAATGAGACAAAGAGATTCCCAGTTTAAGCAGGTTGTAACCCGTTAAATTTTTAGCGTTTTGGCAATAAAGTTCTATTTAGCTATCCCTGCAAGAAATAACAAATATTAATATTGTTCTATTTTTAATTTACTTCCGGAAAGAAAACCCGAGAATGAAAAAAGTTTAAAGGTTATTTACTTAGTTGGTATTTCTTTAAATTTAAAACTGTAAAAGGCGTAAATATTCAGGCATACTTTTTCCTTACGTCCGTAATCAGGTATCCGGCTCGTGTGGTAGAATCTGGATTTATTTATACTTATGAAATAGATTTATAGAAATTGAGTGGATTTAAAGTTGCTTTCACTCACTGCTGCAGCCGAGTTTTATTGTATTCTAATTTACAATTCACCGAATATCCTCCAGGTAAATAATATTATTTACTTTATTAACTTTGAGTTGAAACAAAGCAGTAATATCGCTTAACAATAAGTTGGCATCTCCTTTAGGCAAAGGGATAGAACCCGATGCCCGACGATTAAGTAAATTTTTATTTTTAACTTTTGTGTTCACTCCGTAAGTATCGTGCAATTTCTGCAACATTTCTCGCAACGAAGTGCCTTCGAGTAACCATTTATCATACGTCCAGGAATAATACTGTTCGGGGCTTACCCTAACCTGGCGAATAATAGCTGAGGCATGATTTTGCTTTCTAACTTCTATCAAATCGCCCGGACGCAGATAAATACTTTTCTTATTGACGTTATTATTTAAATTCAGCTTTATTTTTCCTGTTTTTAATACAATATCACTAATAGTATTCCTATCGGAAATATTAAATTCGGTACCTAAAACTTCTACCTCTACTTGGTTGGAGAGATGAACTAAAAATTTCTTATTGTTTTTTAGGTGGGTTACTTTAAAAAAAGCTTCTCCATTTAGCCAAACTTCCCGCTCCCGGTTCCACCAATTACGGTTATAAGTGAAAGAGCTGTTACCATTTAAATACACCACTGAATTATCAGGTAAGGTTAACTGCTTCGTTTGGCCAAATGCTACTTTAACATTTATTTTCTGATTTTGCCAGGTCAACCATCCTCCGAGAGCAATTACCATTATCCCGCTAATGGCTGCTGCAACTTTTAAAATTTGGTAAGTCTCTTTTTTAGAACTTTCCCGCAAAAAGATTTGCTTGCTCTTATTACTAAAATCTTTATTCGGTAATTCCAGAACTGTTTTTCTCCAAACTTCTTTTTCTGCTTTTAAAACCTGGGCAAGCACTTGGTCATTCTCAAAGGTAAATTCTTCCTGCCATTGCAGCGCTTGATCTACATGAGCCGGGTTTTCGTTTAACCAATTTTCTACCCGAGCTTCTTCTTCCTTGGAGCAATCACCCGAATAATATCGTCTGATTAAATCAGGAGTTACTCTATCTTTCATTTGGTGAGTTGCTTGATCCGCTTTTTACGTTTTTGCCCTTCTATTTATACCGATTCACTTTTTATCGATCTACCCTTACTGTAAAATTAAATTATTTTAAAATAAGTATAATTTTATCAAAAAAAGCTGATTAACTGGCGTCTTAGGCTGGAAATAGCACTGGAAATTTGCGCTTCTACCGTTTTTACGGAAGTACCCATTTTTTCGGCTACTTTGCTATAGGTCATACCGTGTTCCCGGTTCAGATAAAAAGCATCCCGGGTGCGGGGAGGTAAATTAGCCAAAGCCGCGGCGTAGCCTTTTATTAATTCCAGATGGGCAAATTTTTCTTCTAATTGGTTATCGGCGATATCTGCTTCGTTTAACTCATCGCGGGAAATAAATTTAATCTGCTTCTTTTTACTCGTTTCCCGCAACACAAAATTACGAGCGACGATAATAATATAGGCCTTTACGTTTTTAATACCGGCTAAGTGCAAGGTTGCTCTTTGATCCCACAATTTAAGAGAGATCTCCTGAATCCAATCTTTGATTTGCTCCGGATCGCGCGAGTAGCGTAACAGAGATCGCGCTAAAGATTCGTAGTAAAGATGAAACAACTCTTGGAAAGCATCTTTATTATCCTGAGCAATTAATTCTAACAATTCTTTATCCGTGTAAATTGGCTTCTTCATACTATCTGGTAAATAAAATGGAACAATGCAGTATAGCCGGTCAAAAAAGAATCAATCGCCTGCCTCGCGTTACTAAGACTTTTTAACTTAGGTTTTAATTTTTTCTTAATAACAAAAGCTTGTTTTTGTAAATTATTCAAGGGTATACTGCATAGTTACAAATATTTACTTTAAAGGCCAATACTCGTTAAAAAAATCGAAATCGTGTAAAAGCACCTTTGTTTTAAATCAGTTTTTATTAAAAATTATAATTAATTAAGCAACCTACCTATAATTTATAACCGTTTAAACGAAAATTTAAATTTGTAATCCTGTTGAATCAAGGTTGATAAGCAAGCCTTTATAGAAAATAATCAAGCTTTAATTCCTCTAATTCCTTCTTTCCAGATGAACTTTATTTGGCAACTATAATTTTGAATTATTGAATAAGTGCGTAAAATAGTGATCGTTTTTCCAGACTATTGCTGAAAAGGTAAGCTTATAAATGACTCTATTAAAAGCTTAGAAAGATTAATTGGATGTTTTTTTTTACTATGAAAGCAATACTTAACAAAAAGAAACCCACTTCATTTAAAAAAAACAAAGTGGGTAAGATAAGCTTGTAAATAAACCTGATTAGAAAGTGTAGCCTAACTTGTGTACCAATATTTGCCAGTCTAAACCTTGCCGGTAAGAGGCCTCGGAGTAACCAGAACCTGCTCCTAAAAGGGTGTCTAGCTGGGTTAAATATCCTTGAATACTTTTTTGCAATTTCTCGTCTTTAGGCCAGGCTCCACTTGCCCGACGCATCGACTGCCGGAAAATACGGTAGACGGCTGGATTACTAATATCTTCGTGTTCAGTGCATGGCCATTCTTTGGGGTTAGCCGCCAAGTACAAAATGGCTTCTATGGCCTTTTTAATCGAAACTCCTTCCAGAGTAACGTAATTCCACAGATCTACTCCGGCATTTTCAGCCAGGCTACCTAAACGCAATAAAAAATCCAGGTTTTTTTGGCAATAAGTGGCGGGTTTGGTTCGCCTCAACTCTTCGGGCATCGCGCCTGCTGGTACCGGAATTTCTTTACTAGCTCCTGTTTGGTCTTTTACCTCTATCTTGCCTGCTTGGGGTAAAATTTGGTTAGATAGTAAACCTTTAGAAGTTTCAGTATCTTTGATTACAGTATTAATTTCATTCACCACCCAGGCATCTTCGCCGATAAATTGAGCATAGGTTAATACTTGTAGTTCGTAAGCACTCCGGATATTATTCTGCGCATTTTTAATCCCGAGCATCATTTCGTAATGATAATAATCCTCAGTACCTTCCTTAGGAACCTCTTTATAAGTCGTCGTCATCCACTCCCATAAACTCCGGAACCAATCTTTTAACCCTGAATCTACGTCAGAAGCCGCTTCAAATGCCTTTGATTCTCCCAACAACTGGTAGCCATCTAATAATATCGTTAATACTTCCGCATCTACAAACCCGGTAGCCCGGCCAAATCCGTTGTTCATGCCCTGAATAATTTGCGCGTATTTAAAATGAGGATTCATCCGGGTGGTTTTGTCCAGAAAAAAAGCCTGCAATAATTTCAAAGCTTGTTCGGCGTACGCTTCCTTCCTGGTAAAAAAATAACCTAAACCTAAAAACTGAATATCTTCACAAATATTCCGTAATAAGGTTTGGTCCGGAATGGCATTGGATTCGGGATTAGTTTTTCCGTCACTAGCCAGGTAGGGTAATCCGTTTTCCGTGGTTGGATCCGGCCACCAATAAGTAGCTAAACTTACGTAATCGTTGGGCGATCCGGTAGCTACCATAGGTTTGGTAATAGTGGCACCACTTTCATCCTGAAAACGATAAGTATCCGGTTTGGGAGCAATGCCGTAAGGAGTTTTAGCCAAGATGGTCCGGCTCTTAATGTAGCTTTTAAGCTTATTAACTGCAGTTTTTAAAACAATCCGGTCAGAGGCTCCGGCCAATACTGCCTTATACGTCTCGACATTCGTTTGCAACGCGGTAAATGACCAAGTAAATGTTCCTCTTATGGGATTAGCTCCTAAATTAAAATCAGGTAGATGGAAGTCATCATCTTGGTCACTAGTACTATTTTCCCCCGGCTCAAGTTCCCCATAGTCAAAGTTGAGGTATTCGTCCTCCGATAAGGGTTGTGTAGTAACAGATTCAGGTTCATCTAATGTAATTGTTGGTACTCCATCCGTCAGAATGGATGCCTTTAGCGGCGCGTGCTCACTAATTTGCTTATTTAAATTGTCGATAGTATTGGTTTCCATTTTTACCGCGTAAAAAATTACTTCATACTCTGTTCTAATTAAAAAGGGTGGCTGTAGGAAAGGCTTAGATTAGGAAGTTTTTGAATACGCTAATGGTAAAAAATAACTCTAGTGTGCCTAATAATCAAAATTATCAGGCTTAAGGGAGCCTTTTTCTAAGTAAATTTTTATTAAATATAAGTTTATTTTTAAATGATACCAGTAAGAGCCCGTTTAAAATTAGGAAATCTCCCGTTTAGTAGGTGCTGATTTTATAAACTCGCAATTAAATCAAGTTCTTTTTATAATAACTGCAAGGTTTTTAGCTAAATAATGACATAGTTAGTAAAAAAAAGTATTTTTGTTTTTATCTCGTTTTTAGAGCGGATAAAAATTGGCGAATTTATAGAAAGAAAGCACCGAAATGTCAGACTACAACTTTAACCAGATTGAGAAAAAGTGGCAACTATATTGGAATCAAAAACAAACTTTTAGCGTAAGTATTGACCCTAACCGTCCCAAATACTACGTACTCGATATGTTTCCGTATCCGTCCGGAGCCGGATTACACGTAGGTCACCCGTTGGGTTATATTGCTTCTGATATTGTGGCGCGTTATAAGCGCATTAAAGGATTTAATGTTTTGCATCCCATGGGCTTCGATGCCTTTGGCTTACCCGCCGAACAGTATGCTATCCAAACGGGTCAGCACCCGGCCGAAACTACCGAACAAAATATTGCCCGCTATAAAGAGCAATTAGCTAATATGGGGTTTTCTTTTGACTGGAACCGGGAAGTTCGCACCTCTGACCCTGATTATTACAAATGGACCCAATGGATTTTCCTGAAATTGTTCGAATCTTGGTATAACCAGGAAACGAATAAAGCCGAACCCATTGCCACTCTCGTGCAAAAATTTAAAACTTCGGGTAATACCCAGGTGAAAGCTGCCTGTAACGAAGAAGCCATTCCGGATTTCACGGCGGAACAATGGCAGCATTACAAGGAAAAACAGCAGCAAGAAATATTATTAAGCTATCGTTTGGCTTTTTTGTCGGATGCTACCGTTAACTGGTGCCCGGCTTTAGGTACCGTTTTAGCCAACGACGAAGTTAAAGACGGCGTATCGGAACGGGGTGGTTATCCGGTAATTCGCCAAAAAATGAAGCAGTGGAGTTTGCGCATTTCGGCCTATGCCGAGCGGTTACTGAATGACCTTGACCACGTTGACTGGACCGACCCCATTAAAGAAATGCAGCGCAACTGGATTGGCAAATCTATTGGCGCGGAACTTAATTTTAAAATTAAAAATTCAGAACATCAGCTGAAAGTATTTACTACCCGGGCGGATACCATTTATGGCGTTTCTTTCCTGGTTATCGCGCCGGAGCACGAATGGGTACCCGAATTAACTTCTCCCGAACAGAAAAAAGCCGTAGAAGAATACGTAAATACGGCCAAAAACCGTTCCGAACGCGACCGCATGAGCGATGTGAAACACATAAGTGGTGTGTTTACCGGTTCTTATGTGATTAATCCTATCAACGGCGTGGAGATTCCCTTATGGATTGCCGATTACGTATTAGCCGGTTACGGCACGGGGGTGGTTATGGCGGTACCTGCCAGCGACAGTCGCGATTTTAACTTTGCGAAGCACTTTAACTTGCCTATTATTCCGGTAATTGAAGGCTCTACCCCCGATGAAGTTTACGAAGCAAAAGAAGGCATCATGATGAATTCGGGTTTTCTGAATGGTTTAACGGTAAAAGAAGCCATGAAAGCCGCAGTAGCCAAATTTGAAGAAATGGGTGTTGGTAAAGGTAAGGTACAATATCGGATTCACGATGCGGTGTTTGGCCGGCAACGTTACTGGGGGGAACCTATTCCTATTTATTATAAAAATGATATTCCCTACCCTTTACCGGAAAGCGAACTGCCGTTGATCTTACCGGAAATTGATGCTTTTTTACCCACCGAAACCGGCGAACCACCCTTAGGCAGGGCCAAAGATTGGAAATATAAAGGTCAATATCATTATGAGTTAACAACTATGCCCGGTTGGGCAGGTTCAAGTTGGTATTATTTGCGGTACATGTCCCCGGAAAATAACGAGCAGTTTGTTAGCCCAGAAGCCGAAAAATATTGGGGCAACGTCGATTTGTACATTGGCGGCTCCGAACATGCGACCGGTCACCTGTTATACGCCCGGTTTTGGTATAAATTTTTAAATGACTTAGGATTTGTTTCGCAGGTAGAGCCGTTTAAGAAACTCATTAATCAAGGCATGATTCAGGGTCGTTCTAATTTTATATATCGGGTAAATGGCACCAATAAATTTGTTTCCCATAATTTACGCCATCAATACGATTTTACCCCATTGCACGTGGATGTAAATATTGTTGAGAATGATATTTTAAATATTGAAGCCTTTAAGTTATGGCGCACAGACTTAGCTGACGCAGAGTTTATTCTGGAAGACGGAAAATACATTTGCGGCTGGGAAATTGAAAAAATGTCGAAGTCGAAGTACAACGTGGTAAATCCGGATGACTTGGTGCATAAAGTTGGGGCCGATACGTTACGAATGTACGAGATGTTCTTGGGTCCCTTAGAACAGTTTAAACCCTGGAATACCAACGGCATCGACGGCGTGCATAAATTTTTAAAGCGTTACTGGAAGTTGTTTTTTGCTCCGAGCGGTAATTTTTACGTATCCGACGAAGACCCGACTTCAGCCGAACTTAAAACCCTACATAAAACCATAAAAAAGGTAGAAGAAGATATTGAGCGGTTTTCGTTTAATACTTCGGTAAGTACGTTTATGATATGCGTGAACGAATTGACAACTCTTAAATGTAATAAACGGGCTATATTAGAACCTCTTACTATTATTTTATCGCCGTACGCGCCGCACCTAGCCGAAGAAATATGGCAAATGTTGGGTCACGTGGATAGTATTTCATATGCCCGGTTCCCGCAATGGGAAGAAAAGTTCTTAACGGAAAATTCGTTTGAATACCCAATATCCGTTAACGGCAAAATGCGCGGTAAGCTTACCTTCCCGACGACTATGCCAAAAGAACTTATTGAAAAAGAAGTGGTAAGTTCGGGTTTAATTGATAAATACCTGGAAGGTAAAACTCCAAAAAAAGTGATTGTAGTACCGAATAAAATTGTAAACGTAGTGGTGTAAAAATTAAAAGGCCGGTAAGTTATAGTTACTTACCGGCCTCTTTTAAGGTGTTTAATTTTAATTATACCGGAAAACTATATTTAACAATACGTTTGTATAACTCATCCGGGTTAAAAGGCTTACTTAAATAATCATTCATGCCCACTTGGAAAGCTCTGTCCTGGATATCTAACATAGCCGAAGCGGTTAAAGCAATAATTGGCAATTTTTGGTACTTCTCCCCTTCTAACCGCCGTATCGCTAAAGTTGTATCGTAACCATCTTGTTCCGGCATTTGCAAGTCCATCAAAACTAGGTTATAATCTTTGCTCTTTACAAGATCCAATGCAATTAACCCGTTTTCCGCAATATCAAACTCAATTTCCCATTGGTTTAAAAATTGTTTTACCAGAAAAATATTAATCTGATTATCTTCCGCAATTAAGAGCCGGATTCCTTTTAAACTTTTTGGAGCAGAAACTAGGAGTTCCTTAGAGTCCGGAGAAAGTTGTTGGTTACTGTTTTCGAAGGTTAAGCTAAAGTAAAAAGTAGATCCTTTGCCTACCTGACTTTCTACAAAAATTTCGCTGCCTTGTAATTTAAGCAAGTGCTTGATAATCGTAAGCCCTAAACCAGAGCCACCAAATTCACGGGTGGTATCGGATTTAGCTTGCGTAAAACTTTCAAAAATAAGATCCAGTTTATCCGCTGGAATACCGATCCCCGTATCGTTAACCCGAAAATCAATGGTAGTATGCGTTTCATTTTGGTCCTTAACCGCCGCCGAAATAGTAACACGACCTGTTTTTGTAAACTTTACCGCATTGCTGATGAGGTTGGTTAAAATCTGGCTCAACCGGACCGGGTCTCCCACTAAGGAAGAAGGTAAGTCCTGATCTAACAATAACTTTAGTTGTAAACCTTTTTCAATGGCTATTTGCTGAAGTGGACCGCTAATCTTGGTAATAAGTTTTTTTAGGTCAAAGTCAATTTTCTCAAATTCGATTTTTCCGGCTTCTATTTTACTAAAGTCTAAAATATCATTTATTAACGTTAGTAAGTTATCCGCCGAAAACTTGAGTACTTTTAAATATTCCTGCTGATCTGGCCGGGGATCGTTGTTGAGCAATAAACTGGTAAAACCAATAACAGCATTCATAGGCGTCCGAATTTCGTGACTCATGGTCGACAAGAAATTGCTTTTAGCCTCGTTCGCTGCTTCCGCTTTATTTTTTGCTTCGATTAACTCTTTTTCGGTTTGCTTAAGCTTGGAGATATCTTTGGCAATAATTAAAATACCTTCTACTTCTTTAGCATTATTCTTTAAAAAGGAGAAAGAACAGGAAGCAGGAATCTTAATATCCTGCTTCGTGGTAAACATTAATTCCTCATTTAAAACCTTACCCTGATGTTTAAACTTTTCCATTAAAACGGGCAAAGAGGAATTATCGCTGTGCTGAACAAATGAAGAAAAAGGAATTCCTGTTAATTCTGCTTCGCTATAACCAAGTAATTCCTCTACCGCTTCGTTTACATTCCGAATGGTGAAATCCGTGTTCAGAATCAGGAGCATATCTACTACTCCCTGATAAATGCTCTGCATAAAATCTCGGGAAACAGTAGAGTTTTTAAGCTCCTGTCCTAGCATACTTACCCCAGCAATAACAGCATCTAATTCATCGCCGGTTTCGGAAGCATCCATTTTGTAATCAAAATTTCCGTTTGCTACTTCCGCAATCAGGGTAGTTATTTCCTCAATTCTATCGTTCAGAACTTTCACGTAATTGATTTTAAACTGTAATTCAATCTTTTTCAACAGCAATGGTAGCTTCTATTAACTCCATTGCATAGTTGTCTTTGGCCTGGTAATAACCTACTTTAGGGTATAAAGTAGCTCCTACTCTTTTCTTTTCGATAGTGGCTGATATGCCAAAATTTATTTTTTGGCAACCTAGAGCATTGGCTCTTTTAATTACCTGATAAAGAGTTTGGCGGTAAATGCCGTACTCTATTAAATAATCATAATCCATACCAATTAACATAGGACTGTAGATTTCCGCGTTGTTTTTATGGCAAAAGCACACAGAAACCGGTTTTTTGTTATGCGAGTGTTCTTCTTTCAGGTATAATACCACAAATTCCCATGCCGGATCAGCGTTCATCTCGTAAAAAAGTTTATCCGGAAAAAGAAAGTTATTTATGGCAACATTATTATCTTTTACGTTTTTAAACAAGGTTATCGCATATTCTAGTTCCTCAACTGGCAACTGGTTTTTAACTTTAACCTCAAAGAAATGCTCATTTCTTTTAATTTTTTGGGCAAAATGCCTTCTACTTTTCCGAGAAATGCTTTCTAAGTAACCTTCTTCAGAGGCCCAGTTTAAATTCTCCAGCACACACGATTCCGGCATATCTACTTTCACGAAGCCTTGACCAACCATAAATTCGTCCATTTCGGTGTCATTGGCAGCAAAATCCCGTAAGATTATATTACTCGCATTAACATTTTCTTGCTCCTTAAAGAGTTCATCCATTACGGCTTTGAACGCTTTTTTCCAATAAGGACTTTCTCTATCCAGGTAAATATGTTCGCCTTCTGTGAACAAGCTACCCATAATAATACCCGTTGAGGTTAGATAATAAGGATTGAGTTCTCTTTCTTTCTCTATTACCTTAGATACGGAACTTTGAGAGAACATATCTTCTTTGTGCAGACCCACCACTAAAAATGTAATTAAAACAATTTTACCTTGGTTGTCTTCTACTACATAATATTTAAAATCCCAATTGTTTTCTGGTTCTTCGTTGTTGCGGAAAGTGGTTTCTAAAAATTTCAACCCATTCCAATCAATCATGCCGGTATTTCCTAAGTATTTATTCCAAATAGCAGGATCAATTTTTTCGATGGAGGAATAGCGCTTAATGTTAAGCTGATTTTCAATAACCAGCTTAAGAGTAGTAGAAGTTGAAACGTGCGTTGAAGGAGCCATTTTAAAAGCTTTCCGGATTTTCTCATCGGTCTGGTTGGTTTCCTTTAAGGCTCTAGTGAAATGATGTTTCAGTTTATCTACCAATATCTCAATATGCTCCAGTGAATTGTTGAGGGAAATGGTAATCCGGATACCAATATTCTTTGCCGGAACAGCCGGGAAGGTGGCCAGATTAACGTAAATACCATCGTTTAACAATTCATGAACCAGGTAATTACCCATTTCCATGGTTCCCGTGCCAATAAAGAATATCGGACTATTGTTCTCGTGAACTAAAGGCAGGTTTGTTTGTTTCAGTAAGGTATTAAAATAAGTTATTTTTTGCTGTAATTCTTCTTGGTATTCATAAATCTCATTACTTAAATGGATGCGGGCAGAGGCAATAGCAGCACCCAAAGTAGCCGGTTCTATTTGCACGGAAAAAGTAAGTGGCCCCCCAAAGTTATTCACTTTATTGTACCATTCTTCGTTCGGGAAAAGCGATAAACCACCACAGGCTCCAAATCCTTTACCAAGATTAGCGGTAAGAATCATTTTACGGTACAATCCTTCGGGCATTTGGCTCATAACATAACCGGTACCGTGTTTGCCGGCCCAGCTCATACCATGCGCATCATCTACGTATAAATATAGTGGTTCGTACTTCTCGGCTAAAGCAATCAGCTCTTTCACAGGAGCGTAGTCTCCGTACATGGAGTAAACCCCATCGGCCATGTACCAGATTTTATCATATTTATTTCGTTGCTTTTTAATCCGGTCTTCGAGCATTTCCAGATTATTATGCCGGATCATTTCTACGGCTACTCCTTGGCTTAATAATTTTTTTACCGCTTCCTGCACACTAGCGTGTACCTGGTGATCCAGAATTACTAAATCATTGGAACGTATAATGCTAGGGATAGTAGTTAAATGCGAAAGGGTACAATTTTTAGAAATAACAACCGGAGCATTGTACATTTTTTGAATCATACTTTCCAGTTCGCTGTATAAAGGATTGGAAATATACGTGCGCGACATGGGAAACTGAGTTCCGAAACGCTGAATGGCATCAATGGCACTTGCTTTAATTTCAGGATGATGTTCTAATCCCAGATAGCCGCACGTACCAAAATGAAGAACTTGATGACCATTTAAGGTTAGAGACTGTCCGTTTAAAGAATGATCTTGCGCGTGCAGGTGAATAATTCCTTTCTTTTTGGACACTGACAAAACAGAATCTACAGTATCTAAAATATTATTGTGTCTAATCTTTGCCATTTAATCTTTAATTTTGTAGAGTTGATTTTCCTAATTTTTGTATCATAAAATTGGACAACACTAATATTGCACTTTATATTCAATTTAAATGGCACAATTCCAAGAAGGTAGTAGAACCAAGAAGCAAGAAACCAAATATGTTAATATGTATATTCAAGAAGGCATCTTTCAATGCTATTTTAAAGCGATGGATATTATGGATATAAATGTGGCGGAAGCGACTGTGCGAGACCGCTTGCAATTTTTTGAGAATACCGCTTACCCTTGCTTGTTTGATATAACGCAAGTAAAAGAAACTACTAAAGATGCCCGCGATTTTATGGCGAATGAGGGTAATAATTTAGTTTTAGCCAGTGCCATGGTGGTAAACTCTCCCATGCTTAAAATGATGGCCAACTTTTATATAATGGTTAACAAGCCGAAAAATCCTACTCGTTTATTTACAGATCGCGAAAGTGCCTTAGAGTGGTTAGAGCAATTTAAAAGTTAGTACGAAGAAAACAATTGTACTTATATTGTATTGCTTCTCCTTATTACCTTTAAATTTAAACATTTGACTTTTATGATTTTCTAAGAAATAGATTTTTAGAATTTTAAATTTTTATATAAACCATTTTAGAAGCATCCTCTAAGGAAGCACGTTAAATCTCACAAAATTTATAGCTTTTACGCTATTTTATTAAATGAGTGAAATTAAAAAAAAAGCAAAGTAGTAATAAAGAATTACCCTATTTATGCTCTTTAATTTAGGAAAGAAAGCCAATTGGCGGCTCATCTTGAATATTGATATTTAATTTTAGGGCCCGGGTAAGTTTCGCGTAAACAAGCAGGTAAGATTGGTCGATCCATTCTTTTAATACTAAATCGGGCAAGCTGCCCTTAGTACTAATAGTGTTCCAATGCTTTTTATCCATGTGGTAACCGGGCTTTACCTCATCAAATTGTTCCCGAAGTTCAACTGCTTTTAAAGGATCACACTTCAGGTTAATGCTGGCAAACTCATTAATATCGGTAAGAGCAAAAATTTTACCCCCTACTTTAAATACCAACGTATTGTCTCCAAATGGAAGCTCTTCAGTAACACCAGCTTTGGAAAGGCAATATTCCCGAAAATCTTCGATGTTCATTAAAACAAATATTTGAATGCCATGTAAATTAAACCAGCCAGAAACATGCTCATAGATAATTTATTAATGAAATGCATGGTCCGCAGGTTGAAATTAGATTTACGATTCGGATCTTTTTTGCGAAAAAAATAAGTAGCTACTTCCGAAAAATCAAATAATCCCATTGTATAAAAATTTTAAAGGTACAGGTAAATACTCTACTTATAAACAAATTATAGGCAAAAAGAATTTAGTATAAAGTACTTTTTGCCTTATTATTTTCGGGAAAAAATTGGTACTCCTACTCGGTTGATGTGATTAACTAATTCAGGCTCTTTAATCTTATCGTAAATAACTAAATCGAAGGTATTAGGCAAATTTAAATCTTCTAATTGATGGAATAGCATTAATAAATAATCAAAGTTTAAATCTTTGCCCATTAAGGCAATGTCAATATCGGAACCAGGCTTATAATTTCCTTTCGCTCGCGAGCCAAATAGTATAGCTTGATTCACGGCAGAAGCAGCAGCAAATATACCCTGAATGGAGCTAATTTGATTTGGTTTCAATCCGTAAGTCATAGTCATCAGAATAAGGGAGATTGTTTTCCGTTGCTTTCTTCTTACAGTTTAATTAAAAGCTCTTGAAAAACTTCAAAGTATCTACTTGTAATTGCTTCTGCAATCTCTTCTGCTATATCCTTATCATAGGTATGTGAAGTTGCTTCCCGGCTTTTTTTATCGCTATCCAAGTTACACCATCTGTAATATATCCATCTTTAAAAACTTGTTCAATTACCGGACGTAGCCCTTTTACATCAGAGTAACCTTTATATTCGAGTAAATCCTGCAGCGTTTTCCAACTTAATTCATAAGTATACTCAATGCGCTGAATAAGTCCTTCGCGTTCTAAATCAGAATAGCTTTTTAGCGCCACTGCTTTTTGCAATTACTCAAAAGCCTTTTGTAAACTAGAACGGCGTTGTTGCTACCGAATAGCTGGTTGCATAGATTAAAGTTTCAGATGAAATAAAACTTTACAAATTTAAACGTGACTAAGCTCGGGTACAACTGGTTCTACCCAACGATTATCTTCTTTTATTAAATTAATTAATTCCTCTACGGCCGCTTCTTCCGGTACCGATTTTTTAATTACACTTTGCCCGCGGTATAAAGCAATTTTCCCTTTTCCTACTCCCACATAACCATAATCCGCATCCGCCATTTCGCCGGGACCATTTACAATACAACCCATTATACCAATTTTTACTCCTTTTAAATGATCGGTCCGCTTCCGAATCATAGCGGTAGTTTCCTGAAGATCAAATAAGGTACGGCCACAACTCGGACACGAAATATATTCTGTCTTACTCATGCGGGTACGAGCAGCTTGCAAAATACCGAAAGATAAACGGTTTAACTGATCAATTTGCTCCAGCCAAGCTAATTTTGCTCTATTCGCTAAATCTTGAGTGCTTAAATAAACACCATCTCCTAAACCATCTATCAGCAGCCCCCCAATATCCGTGGAAGCATATAGCTGGGTTTGTTCTGCCGATATATCCGGGTAACTTCTTTTAATAATTACCGGGTTCTTTACTCCCTTATTCATTAACCGGAAAAAACATTTACGTAATTCGGCCATGGCATGCTCGTTAGCCGTTTGCGCGATTAATACCACCGAGTAATCCGTCTTTAAACTTTGAATAATAGTATCACTTAAATCCTCAATAGTTATACTGAGAAAGTTTACTTCGGCATGTTTCTCCGCAGAGCTTAAATATTCTTCGGGAGTAAGCAGCGGATATCGTTCCGTGCGGTTTTCGGAATTTAACCAAGCCGGATAATCTACTATCTCTTTTAAACCGTTAGGCAACATAAACGAAATAGGCTGCGAGCCGGTGTAAATATAATCCGCCCCTAAGTCGTTCATATTAAATTTATCCAGTAGCATGGAGTATAAATGCCCCACACATTTTAAATCCGCATACTGTATTTGGCTTAACCGACTTAAATCGGCAATTACGCGCGGTACATTTTGAGCTCCTATATTACTTACTTCCTGGGTTTCCCGCCGGAAATATTGAAAAGGGTTGATAGGTACATTACAAATTGGTTTTATAGATTTGTGCCCAGCCCGGTGCGTATAACGATCAATAAGCATAAGAGCAACGGGTGCTTCATATTCCGGCGCCTCGGTTAAAGAAACGCGTACCGTATCGCCAATACCATCTTCCAGTAAAGTACCTATACCTACCGCAGATTTAATTCTTCCGTCTTCGCCCTCGCCGGCTTCGGTTACGCCTAAATGAAAAGGGTAAGGTTGTAATCCTTCTTCTTCTAATTTTTGCGCCAATAACCGGTAGGCCTGCACCATTACCTGCGTGTTACTAGCCTTCATGGAAAGAACAATATCGTAATAGTTCAGGTCTTCGCAGATGCGCAAAAATTCTAATGCGCTTTCTACCATTCCTAGCGGCGTATCTCCGTAACGACTCAGAATACGGTCGGACAGTGAACCGTGATTAGTTCCGATGCGCATTGCCGTGCCGTATTCTTTACATATTTTAACTAAAGGAATAAAACGCTCCCGGATACGGTCCAGTTCTGCCTGGTAGGTGCTGTCCGTATAATCAATTACTTCAAATTTCTTTTTGTCGGCGTAATTACCTGGGTTAATACGAACTTTTTCTACAATCCGGGCCGCCAATTCGGCAGCATTAGGGGTAAAATGAATGTCGGCGATTAAGGGAACCTGATAACCCCGACGGCGAAGTTCCGCTTTTATATTTCTTAGATTTTCGGCTTCTTTTACGCTGGGAGCAGTAATACGCACGTATTCGCAGCCCGCATCTACCATCCGAATGGTTTGTTCCACTGAACCAAGAGTATCCATGGTATCCACGGTGGTCATGGATTGCACCCGAATGGGATTATTTCCTCCTAGTGGTAAATCACCAATATACACTTCGCGCGTTTGGCGGCGCAGGTATTCAGTCAGGCTACGGCAATACATTACATTCATACTAAACAGTTGTTGTTACTTTCTACAACAAACAAGTCGGGGGGTTAGTGTCCGGCCCGGTAAAATTACTAGGTTATAATGAAAACACCATTATCCAAAGATTGTTTTGCTTTAAAAGGAATACCGAATAGCCATAATTTCCGTTATATATAGGGTATAATAAAAATAGTACTCAGCTCTATATAATATTAGTATAGACAAACAATTAACATAGATAGTATGTCACCATTAAATATACACAGCGATTGGCGAGGGAAAGTATTCCGGCAGGCTGCCGCCTTTGGCATTAAAGGACAGCAAATTTTGGATGTAATATCATTAACCAGAAATGTAATTAAAGAAGAATTACACACCGAAGTAAAAAAGGGTCAGAACAAACCGGTTTTGCAGTTTCTCCTTAATCAATCCATTCAACACGGTAAAAATATTTTGTTTGATAAAATCATCCAGAGAGTAGCCGGGCGGTTAATTCTTCGATTAGGTATACCGGGTGGGTTAGCCGTGAGTATTGCCACTTTAATAGTACCAATTTTACTCAAAGGATTAACAAAGAAGGCAATGAAGAATGTCAATGTGCAGAATTTAATTGCTCGGCTGGATGCCCGGGACCAGCTACCAGACTTATCGGCACTAAAAACTATGTTTCGCCGGCAAGATCCAGATTCGGCTGCCGCATAATTTAAATTTTTTAACCATTCCCTCAACAATAAAAAAGGCACTCTAAATAGAGCGCCTTTTTTATTAATAACAATTTATAATATTAGTGTCTAAATAACATTTCGCGGTATTTAACTAAAGGCCAATCTTCGTCATCTACCATTAATTCTAATTTATCTACGCTATAACGAATAACATCGAAGTACGGACGAACTACATCGCAGTAATTGATGGCGCGTTCCCGGGCATCTTCAATCTTATTAGCTACTTTACGGGCTTCAATCATTTCTTCCACGTTGCGCTTAATAATGTTTACGTGTTTAGAAATAAACTTGATCGACTCAATAGTTTCTTCGGTGTATTCACCTTGATCCAGACCTAACTCGCGCAAACCTTTAATGTTATGAATTAATTTATTCTGGTAGGCTATGGCCGTAGGAATAACGTGATTATTGGCTAAATCACCTAAAACGCGGGATTCAATTTGAATTTTCTTCGTGTATTCTTCGAGTAGAATTTCGTGCCGGGCATGTAATTCTACTTTCGAGAAAATACTATTACGAATGAATAAGTCTTCTGAGGTGGAGCTTACTAAGAAATCTAAGGCTTGCGGAGTAGTACGTACGTTAGACAAACCCCGGCTAGCTGCTTCGTCTTCCCATTCTTGGGAGTAACCATTGCCTTCGAAACGGATCGCCTTGGAAGCTTTAATGTATTCGCGGATAATTTCTACAATCGCTACTTCTTTCTTCTTGCCTTTATCAATTAAAACGTCCACTTTTTGCTTAAAGTCGATTAACTGATCGGCCACAATGGCGTTGAGGATGGTCATGGCCGAAGAACTGTTGGCGGAAGAACCTACTGCCCGGAATTCAAATTTATTACCGGTAAAGGCAAACGGAGAAGTACGGTTACGGTCAGTGTTATCCAATAAAATTTCCGGAATTTTATCGATACCTAATTTTAAATACAGATTATCTCCTTTATCAATCGCAATCTGAGAATTGTTTTCCAATTCGTTTAGAACGGCATCGAGCTGCGAACCTATAAATACCGACATAATAGCGGGCGGGGCTTCGTTAGCTCCTAAACGGTGATCGTTATTAGCCGACGCAATAGAGGCCCGCAACAAATCGGCGTGCTTATAAACGGCCATAATGGTAGAAGCAAAGAACGCCAAAAATTGAAGGTTTTCCTTTGGTCGTTTGCCCGGGCTTAGTAAATTAACCCCGGTATCGGTAGAGATGGCCCAGTTGTTATGCTTACCGCTGCCATTTACTCCTTTAAATGGTTTTTCGTGTAATAAAGCTTTAAAATTATGACGTTCCGCTACTTTATTCATTAAATCCATCAACAACTGGTTGTGGTCAACGGCTAAGTTTGCATCTTCGAAAGTTGGCGCACATTCAAATTGATTAGGCGCCACTTCGTTGTGGCGGGTACGCAACGGAATACCTAATTTTAAAGCTTCTTGCTCAAAATCCAGCATAAAAGCGTGTACCCGCGGCGGAATAGAGCCAAAATAATGATCTTCTAATTGCTGCCCTTTCGCCGGAGCATGCCCAAATAAAGTACGACCCGTCATTATTAAATCCGGGCGAGCATCGAAAAGGGCTTTATCCACCAAAAAGTATTCTTGCTCAATACCTAAAGTAGCGGTTACTCGGGTTACATCTTTATCAAAATATTGGCACACCTCTACCGCAGCGCGGTCCAGGAAAGATAAAGTTTTAAGCAAAGGAGTTTTATAATCTAGCGCTTCACCCGTATAAGCTACAAAAACAGTAGGAATACACAAGGTTTTAGCACCGTAAGAATCCATGATAAAAGCCGGAGAAGTAGGATCCCAGGCGGTGTAACCCCGGGCTTCAAAAGTATTGCGGATACCGCCGTTCGGGAAAGAAGAAGCATCCGGTTCTTGCTGCACCAGGGCCGAACCTTTAAAATTTTCGATGGCTTGACCATCAGCGTTCAAATCAAAGAACGAATCGTGTTTTTCGGCGGTAGCTCCGGTTAGAGGTTGAAACCAGTGGGTATAATGCGTAGCACCTTTCGATAGAGCCCAGGTTTTCATTGCAGCAGCCACTGCATCGGCCACAGCCCGGTCTACTTTAGTACCATGTTTAATAGAAGTAACTAACTTTTTGAAATACTCCCCCGACATGGTGGTACGCATAGCCTCTAAGCCAAATACGTTTTTTCCGTAGTATTCAGATATTTTTTGGGAGGTTTGAGGTACATCAACTGGTTTACGGTGGTCTACCAGCTCAAGCGCTTTAAAACGAAGTACGGCCATAGTGTGATTAAGTGTTTATTTAATAAGATAGCCAAAGGTAATCATTAATCTTTTTCATCAAAATGCTAAGATTAAAATTTTAAACATTTTTTTAAAATTTATAAAAATATCCTAACATCTACCTTTCAATCCGGACTGTTTTTTTCAAAAAAGCATCTTTTTAGAGTAAAATGATTAATTTTTATTGGCCAAATTTTAAAACCTGTTTTAATGCCCTTTAAGTTGCAAATTTAAAATAAAATTATATTTGCCGGGTGAAACCAGCTTATCTCCGACCTCTCGTTTACTTTCTTTTTTGGCTTCTGGTAGGAGTCCTTATTAAGGCCCTTTTTTTGGGGTACCATTATTCTAAAACCGACGGGCTTACCTATATCGAAATTGTTAAGGTATTTCTTTATGGGTTGCGGATGGATGCCTCTTTTGCGGCTTACTTGTGTGCGTTTCCTTTTATTTGCTTTCTGCTAGAAGGGTTGTTAAAGAATTTACGATTATCCAGCCTGGTAAATGGCTACACTTTCCTGTTAATTCCGGTGGTTGCCGCACTAGTTACCGCTGATTTGGAAATGTATAATGCCTGGGGCTACCGGCTCGATGCAACCCCGCTGCAATATTTAAATACTCCTCGAGAAATGGTAGCCTCTGTTTCGGCCGCTCCTGTTTTTTTGTTAACCTTAGTATTTTTATTCCTGATTCTTTTTTTAGGATTTGTTTACCAAAGAATTTTTAGACCCGTTCTGGAAAAAAAAGTAAATACTACCTTCACTATGGGGGGCAAAATTGTGGCTTTTTGCTTTTTGGTAATTCTTATTATTCCCATGCGCGGCGGGCTCCAGCATATTCCTATTAACCAAAGCGACGTTTATTTTTCGAATAAACTATATGCGAATCACGCTGCTGTTAATTTACCCTGGAATGTATTGTACTCTTTAAACCGAAGAAATTATGCCCCCAAAAATCCGTATAAATATATGGCAATGGCACAGGCGCAAAAATACGTGGACTCGCTGTATACTTCGCCTGAATTACCGGCTAACGGCAGTAATTCTATTTTAAAATCTACCCGCCCTAATATTTTATTTATTATTCTGGAAAGCAATACCGCCAAATTGGTGGGCTGTTTAGGAGGAGAACCCGGGGTTACACCGCACCTGGACCAACTGGCCCGCGATGGAATAATTTTTACTAATATTTATGCCGGTGGCGACCGTAGCGAAAAAGGCTTAGTGGCTTTGCTAAGCGGCTATCCGGTACAAACTACCACTTCCATCATAAAACTACCTCGAAAAACGGAGCATCTTCCGCACCTAAATCAAATATTAAAATCGCAAGGTTACCAAACCAGCTATTATTACGGAGGCGAATTAGCCTTTGCCAACATAAAATCGTACTTACTTAATGCCGGCTATGATCGGCTAATAAGTAAATTCGATTTTCCGGCGAATACTTATAATTCCAAATGGGGTGTGCACGATCATGTTTTATTAAACCGCTGGTTAGCCGACCTAAAAACGGAAAAGCAACCTTTTTTTTCAACTCTGTTTACTCTTAGTAGCCACGAGCCCTACGATGTGCCTATTCCAGCAAAATTTGCCGGTACCGACGAAGCCACCAAGTTTAAGAATTCCATGTATTATACCGATCAGTCAATCGGTAATTTTATCCTGGCAGCTAAGAAACAAGCTTGGTGGAAGAATACTTTAATTATTATGGCCGCCGATCACGGGCACCGGTTCCCCGGCGATGACCCTAATTTTAAACCCAGTAAATTCCGGATACCGTTTTTGCTTACAGGTGGGGCATTAAAGCAAGCGTACCCACCCGTAAATACAATTGGTTCCCAAACGGATATTGTACCAACTGTGCTCCACCAATTACATTTACCCACCGAACCATTTAAATGGGGAAAAGACCTCTTAAACCCGGCGGTGAAGCCTTTCGCTTTTTATGTGTTTAACGATGGCTTTGGTTTTGTAACTCCTTCCGGTACCATTACTTTCGATAATATTTCGAAACAAGTAATTTCCAGCGACCCTGCCGTTCCGAAACAACAATTAAATTACGGAAAAGCCTATATGGAGCTTTCGTTTGAAGATTATCTGAATAAATAGTTGTTAGTTGTTGATTGTTGGTTGATAGTTCACAGACCACAGTTGGTTTATTAGATTATAAATTATTATTCCATTCAATTCTGAAACGGTAAATCTTTCAACTTTCATAAGAACAAAGGAGCACTTATTTATAAAGCAACAAAACAGTAAATCTATAAACTGTTATATAATTAAAACCTATGGTCTGTGGACCATGGATTGTGGACTATCAACTAACAACCAACAACTTTCAACTATTTTTACTATTTTTGCGGCGCAATGAAAAAGGTGGCTTTTTATACGTTGGGTTGTAAACTGAATTTTTCGGAAACTTCTTCTATTTCCCGGATTTTTCAGGAACGGGGTTTTGAAAAAGTAAATTTTGAAGAACAGGCAGATATTTACGTAATTAATACGTGCTCGGTAACCGATAACGCCGATAAAAAATGCCGGAAAGTGGTAAAAGAAGCTCTGAAACATTCGCCGAATGCCTTTATCACCATAGTGGGCTGTTACGCCCAATTAAAACCACAGGAAATTGCAACTATTCCGGGGGTAGATGCCGTACTGGGCGCCGCCGAAAAATTCAGGTTAGTAGATATTCTGGAGGATTTTGTAAAGAAAGAAAAAACTCAGATACACGCCAGCGCTATTTCGGAAGTTAATACTTTTCATAATGCCTATTCGTTTGGCGACCGGACACGTACTTTCTTAAAAGTGCAGGATGGTTGTGATTATTCTTGCACTTTTTGTACGATACCACTGGCGCGAGGCAAAAGCCGCAGCCATACTGTAGCCTCGGTAGTAGCTTCGGCCAACGAAATTGCCCAAAGTGGGGTGAAAGAAATTGTGCTTACCGGCGTAAACCTGGGCGATTTTGGTATTGTTCCGGGAGTAGGCCGTCAGGAAACTTTTTTTGATTTAATTAAACAACTCGACCAGGAAGTAAGCAACATTGATCGGTTTCGAATTTCTTCGATTGAACCGAACTTGTTAACGAACGAAATAATCCGGTTTGTAGCAAGTTCCCAGAAGTTTGTCCCGCATTTCCATATTCCGCTGCAATCCGGCTCCGATAAAATTTTAAAATTAATGCGTCGGCGCTATTTGCGCGAGTTATACGCTGAGCGGGTAACGGCCATTAAAGCCTTAATGCCGCATTGCTGCATTGGCGTAGATGTAATTGTTGGTTTTCCCGGCGAAACCGAAGCAGATTTTCTACAAACGTATACTTTCCTGAACGAATTAGATATTAGCTATCTGCACGTTTTCCCGTATTCAGAACGCCAAAATACCAAAGCTATTGAAATGCCGGGCAGCGTACCCCTTGCCGAAAGAAATCGTCGGGCCAATATGCTTCGCATTTTATCGGAGAAGAAAAAACGTAACTTCTACGAGCAACACGTTGGTTATGAAACTACCGTGCTTTTTGAAGCCGATATCACCAATGGATTGATGGAAGGATTTACGGATAATTACATCCGGGTACAAGCGAAATACGATCCTATTTTAGTAAACGAACTTAAGAAAGTACGCTTAACGAAAGTAAATGCAGTAGGCTTAATGGAAGCCGAAGAAGTATTTGCCGAAGTTTTCCAGCACTAAACATTTTCTTTAATAAGGTATTTTCGAAATAGGAGTTTCTGGCTCTATCACTCTTTTGTTAAAACCCTTATCTAACCGGAACCGCAAACCAAAAGATAAACTTATCAGGCTCGGGTATCCGGGCACAAAGGTGGTAGAGAAATCTATGGTATCGGTTAATTGGTAATTATACTCTAACTCGCCGGCGTACGGAATAAATTTATATTGCCAAAAAGATTGGGTAGTGCCATTAAAAAAACCGGAATCCTGATAATCAGGTAATCGGTACCAGTTACGCCGGTAGATGAAGGTTGGTCCAAGTCCGCCGTTAAGTGAATGCCGTCTATTTTGGAAAATAATGGCTCTAAGTCCGATGTGCGTAAAACCACCTAACTGCGCGGCACAATCGGTGTAAATTGCCTGTATCCCTTTAACCGAAAATTTTTGCGGTTTCCAAAATTGCTCATAAGAAACCATGCCCCCCAAATTAAAAACCAAATACCCTTTTTTATCCGGATTAAGCGGCATAAGCGGAGCATTAGGATCTCCTTTCGGATGTAGACTAAGCCCAAAATATTTGATACCCCAGTATTGTTGTGCCCAGGTGTTTTTATATATTCCTAAGCATAAAATCACCAGCGTATAACAAAACTGCTTTTTGAAATTTTTTAGAAATTTTTCCATCAAACAAATAAGCTTTGAGGCTTTTGATGCCAGGCTTTGATCTCTCTAAAAGGCTCCATTATTTTCTAAATTTCTCTACTAAGATTAAAAAGAGCAACCATATACTAAAGGCTGTTCAACTTTTAAGAACAAAATAAAGCTATACTTAACTGCTTTCTTTTTTTGCTTAAGTATAACCGCCATTTAACGCAAAAGTTCTGTTTAGTGATTTTTAAACAACAAAAAAAACGAAAGGTAATTTATTTGCCTACGCGATGGTGTTAGTTTTTTAAGTTAAATAGAAGACTGGACAATGGCATTTCTCGTCAAAGATTTAGGTTTAATACTTTCTCTAATATGTTAGGTATTAACCAAGGTACTATTTTCTTTCGCCAATCATTCAAAAATCATTTTACTTCCAGGAGCAGTATAACTTGGGTAAACTAAAGTATGAGGTTGGAAAAATGGCGAGGTCGGGAGATTATAATTTAGAATTATGGACTATTATTCCGGAAGGTGTAGATAAAGGTGCGGAGGCTTTGCGCATTCAGAGAAACCGTGGGGAAATTATAGCGCGGCTGCATGTAGCAGTTTCTGAAAAAGCGGTTTGGTCGTAATTAGCGCCGGCACCTTTAGCAGCCAAACATACCATACTAATTTGGTGAGCGCACTACGCCCTTTTCTGCTCTTGCACGGCTCCGCGGATGAAATTCTGCCGAATACTTGCTTCCGGGATATTTACGCGTGGGCCAAGGATTCTAAAGAAATAAAATTATACCTAATAGTATGGATTACCTTCCATAAGGTTGATTTAAAAAATTGCGCAAACCCGGTGGGTTTTATTTTATTCGGTAGGGCAGTTACTGACAGCGATTTAGTATTATACCCTGGCTGCCGGCGTGGTTTAGACGACTGCCAGGCAGAGGTAGATCAAGATTTATTAGTTTGGCTGCGGAAGACCCTAGGTTAATTGGTAATTCTGCTTTTTACCCGCCCCTGTTCCAGATACAGGTAATTGGGCACAAAATCAGGGATTTCGTGGGCGTAATGCGAAACCAGAATCAAAGTTGTAGCATTGGCGCAGTACATACGCAATAAATCAGTTATCTGAGCTATATATTCTGGGCTCAAACCTTGAAAAGGTTCGTCCCAGATAATTAATTCCGGATTTTTAACCAGTGACCGTAGCAACAAAACCAAGCGTTGTTCACCCGCCGAAAGTTGCAGAAAAGGTTTAGGTAATAAATCTGTGCGGTCGAAGAACGAAAAATGTTCCTGAATCAGGTGGGATTGTTCGTCGGTTATTGGCCTTGTCCGAACAAGCGTATCGGTAAAACCGGTGGCGACTACTTCCCGGCTGGTTAATGGTTGCCGGAAATATAAATGCAATTCCGGTGATACAAATCCAATCTTTTTTTTGATATCCCAGATGCTCTCGCCGGAACCTTTACGTCGGTCGAACAAAATAATTTTATTCGCAAATGCTTGGGGGTTATCGGCGTAGATTAAAGATAGCAGCGTGGTTTTACCCGAACCATTTGGCCCTACCAACGCCCATTTTTCACCCTTTTTTACCGTCCAGGAAATATCATCCAGAATTACTTTCTGCTGGTATTGTACCCGTACGTTGTCCATTTGAACGGCCACCTGGTAATCTTTCCCGGATTTTGGAAATTTACTGAAGTTAAGAGATGCTAAATTGTTTTCGGTTACATTATTAGCGGATACATTCTCCTGTAAGACTTCGTAAAATTCAGTTCGGGAAAAAAAACCTTTTATTTTAAAATCTTCCAGCCACAAAACATGCGTTATTTCTGCGGGCAAATCCGGTTGATTGGTAGCCAATAAAATCTGCGTACCTTTTTGGATTAACTCATCGATAATTTCTTTTAAATGTTGGCGCGACTCGGCGTCCAAGCCGGAAAAAGGATTATCTAGAATCAGTAATTTAGGTTTCTGCAGTAAAGCGCGGGCTATTTGTAATTTACGGGTTTGCCCGTTAGATAATTTAATAAGTTCAACCGGCAATAGCTCCTTTAGCTGCAACAAATTCGCCATTTGTTCTATTTCGGCCGGCGAACTATCGGTAGCCGCCGAGGTTAATAGCTCTTGAACAGTAGGGATAGCTATTTCGTTTTCCAGACTTTGGTAGCGTTGCTGGTAAAAAGACCGGCCATAATTAAAAAAGGAATGCTGTTGCTGAAAAGTAACTAAAGCGGTTTGGCTGCGGTAAGCAGACCGGTCTATCACCTGAAAAGGAGCCTCTGCTGTTGGCCGGATTAGTAACTCAAATTTTCCGGAACGTAAAGGCAATTGCCCCGCTAAAGCCGCCAGAAAAGTAGTTTTTCCGGAACCTACCGGTCCGTAAATAGCCCATTGTTCATCGGGTTGCAAGTGCCAGGATATACCGGAAAAAACAATTTGGTTTTGCCTATTAAAAGTGGCCTGTTCTAAATGTAACTGCAGCGACCCGGTTGAGGTCTTATTTAATGAATCCATTTAGTAATAAAAAATTGCGGAATTAAGGGCTAAAACAGTAAAACCGCAATTTAAAAAGTTTACGGATAACTCAGCAGAGCACTTTAAAATTGGATTTACTTGCGCCGGTAAAAATTTAAGTTTACTGATTGCGTAAATCCTTTCTCGCTCAAAGTAAAAAAACCAGAATTATCGGCAGCAAAAGTTACTGCTTCGCCCTGTGGCTCTAATTGGTATGGTATATTGATGAAATCTTTTAGCAGTGCATCTAACAAGGATTCACTGCCCTCCCGGCTAGTATAATACATGCTGGTATAAGTTTTTAATAACACTTCCTTTCCATCCGCGGAAGTAGCCGCGCTCACAATACCCGTATACTTGGTGGAGCCTTCCAAGGAAACGGCATTTATTCCGTTGTAATTATAAGGAAAAGCCAGTTTGTAAATGCGGGAAGGATTATCTTGTTTGGTTATTATATAAATGTCTTTGGTTTCCGGATCAACCACAAAAGCTTCCGCATCGTGGGAACCATCCGGGTACTTAAACCGGATGGTTTTTATATTTCGAATAGTATCTTCCGTAAGAGTTGGTTCGGTAAAGTGGTAAAAAGCATATTCCGGGTACACCTTGTTATTATCGCCGATATCGCCCATGTACAATTCATTGCCCAACCGGGCCATATCTTCCCAGTCGCGGTTTACCACTCCTTTTAGGTAAATTTGCCTAGCTACAATTCCATTGTGGTTTAATAAAAATAATTGCGTCGGCCGGCCGCTGTCTTCGTGGACCCACAGGTATCCGGGATTAACTTTACTATCGGCAATCCCCGAAGTTTCTTCTATCAAAGGCTTTACGGCGTGTGATTCCGGAGATTGTTCAAATTCAGCTGTTTTAGTAATGGGTGACTCGGGCAAATTATCGCAGGCAGAAAGAACACCCGTAAAAAGGAAAGAAACAGAATAAAAAAAGTACTTTATCATTTTCCGGTAATTAAAACAACCAAATGGATTCGCGGCTTTTACCTATTATATCAGCATCTGTAATAAAATTAATAGAATACATTTTTACATAGCTGAGTAATCTGCCTACATACTATTCCGGGTTAAAATCTTTGAAGGTTTTAGCAATATTTTCGTTGGTAGCCTTGTTTTTATTTTGCCAGCTGGAATCCAGTTCTAAGGCCACCAAGCCTCGCAAGCTCAGTAAGGCTACCAATTCATCCCGATCGTTAATAAACTCTGGCCGTCTTCGCGAAGATTTAAGGCCGTATTTTCGGGCAAAAATATCTCCTTTGGTTTGCAGCTCATTACGCTTCTCCATTATATAATTTAGGCGTTCTACCAGGTCTTTGGTCGAGCGGCCAATTACTTCGGTGGCTTCCAGAGTGCCAATGGTCATGACCAGGGTACCGCCAATAGTAGTAATTTTTTCGGTAGTATTTGGTACTTCTATTACTAAAGGCGAAATACCGGTGCCCGCTCCCAAAGTAGCACTGGTAAGCGAACGGGCTTTCTTGCCTTTCCGGGCTTTGTTGTATTTACGTTTTAAATCGTTTTCGGCCACCTTCAACTGCTCTATTAAATCCCAGGTTCTTACCAACGAGGAGCGGTATTCCTGATAGAGTTTCCGGTCACTTTCTGCTTCGTTTACCGCGTTTAAAATAGAAAAAGTTACGGTGCGTTCCTGCTGTTTATTGGCTTTATCAATGGCAAAAAAAGTAAGGTTAAAAGAAATAGAATCCAGCGGATCTTTCACAAAATCGTAACCGGGCCGCCAGATAAATTCATATTGCGAAGGAGAGTTTTTCACCAAGGCACTATTAGGTACCAGGGAGCTCTCGGAACGGAAACTAAAGGTAGTAATATCGCCTTCGCCGTTCGGGTCATTTAATTGCAGTTTTAGGTTAAGGGTGGCATCTTCTTTAAACCGAAATCTTTTTTCCGATGGAATTACCAGAATACTGGGCGGTAAATCTTGTTGGGTCACTTCCATCCGGAACTGACCTTTCGTACGCGCTTTTCCCGGTTGATCTTCTACGTAAAATTCTATAACTAAAGGATTAGAGCGCAATCTGTTAAACTGGTTAGTGGAAGGTTTCCAGGTAAACTCTCCTTGCGCCGATAACTTAGCTCCTTCCGGCATACTACTTTCTATTGGCACAAAAACTACTGGATCATTATCACCGTCCTTAATAGCGGATGATTCGATTGTATACGTGTTGGTAACATCGTATTTCACGTAAAAAGGTTTTAATTCTCCCATACTGGGAGGCTGGTTTACGTGCTCCACTTTTAAATCAATTACTTGCTTTACCCGCTCGTCTTTTTCGTTTCTTGCCTCAAAAAGTAACTGCACCGTGCGGTCCTTGGCCAGGCGATCAACAAAATCAAAGCTTGGAGTCCAGGAAAAATGACCTAGAGTGTCAAAATACATTTCTTCCATCCTACCTGAAGTAAGAGAATAGAGAAAGCGAGTACCGGTGCCGCCAACTGCTTTTACCTCAAATTGTAAACTTTGGCCTTCTTTTACTACATTCCATCCCGGCTGATTTGGAAAAATAAGCTGAAGCGGGCTAAGGCTTGCCGTTTGAGTAGATCCTTGTTGGGCGTATGTATGTGTTAAGAGAAAGAAAACGGTAGAAAAAAGAAGAATACTCTTTTTCATGAAAGGTTAACTGATTTATCGGTTTTAAAGGTAACAAAGACTTTAAAGGTAAAAAAGCAATCGACTGAATATTGCATCTCCGCTCATCATTAATCCATATTTAGTTTAGCAAAATGCAAAAACCTAAACCAGTTTATTATTTGTACAGTAGAAAAGCTTCAAATTATGTTGTCGGGCAAAACGAATTTTTAATAACTGCCAGGCTTACCTTTGAATCACAATCGGGTTTTAGTTTATAATTTACCTAATGTTATGGTTTAGTAAATTTTGTTAGCCAACAACCTGTCAATCATCTATTTTAACTAAACACCTCTAACAAACACTTATTTTTAAGCCACCTTACCGGTTGTAAGTAAAAATCGACGTGTATTCAACGCTTAACATTTAAATGAATAAACGGCATACCCGTTTAAAAATAAACTGGCTACCAGATCCGCGCCCCTGTCCTTACGTTCTAAAAATCAGAAACTTTAGGAATTAATATTTAACTGACTGCGGCGGCAATCAAATTACTTTATCTATATTTATCTTTTCACTAGAATACCTTTTGGTAAAAAAATTGTCCAACTTAATTAGTTATTACTAAATAGAAATTTATGAAATTCTCTGACCTACAGCCATCCCCTACTTACGATAACGCCTATAAAACCCGGGTGGCTTATTTTTCGATGGAGTTCGCTATTCATCAGCCTTTAAAAATATACTCCGGAGGCTTAGGCTTTTTAGCTGGTTCGCACATGCGCAGTGCTTATGAATTAAAACAGAACTTAGTTGGTATTGGCATCTTATGGAAATACGGCTACTACGATCAAATCCGGAAAGACGATCAATCCATGAACGTACTTTTTCAAGAAAAGCTTTACTACTTTGTGAAAGATATTGGCCTGCGGTTTCAAATTGATATAAATAACACACCGGTAACGGTAGCAGCTTATTACTTGGCGCCGGAAGTCTTTGACACGGTTCCCATGTTTTTCTTGTCCACGGACCTACCCGAAAACGATTATCTGGCCCGCACTACCTCGCATCATTTATACAACGCTGATACCGCCGGAAAGGTGGGCGCCAGCATTTTACTGGGCGTAGGTGGGGCTAAACTACTAGACTTACTGGAATATAACGCCGACATATACCACTTTAACGAAGCGCACCCCTTACCGGCCGCCTTTTACCTGTACAATAAATTTAAAAACCTTGCCGAAGTAAAAAAACGAGTAGTATTTACCACGCACACTCCCGAAGAAGCCGGGAACGAAAAAACGGACATTCATTTATTAAACAAAATGAGTTTCTTCTGCAACACCCCGCTCGAAGAAGTGCGCCAAATATCGGGGGAATGGGGTAATATTTTTAATCATACTTTAGTCGCTCTCCGGATGGCGAAAATTGCCAATGGCGTATCTAAAATGCACGGGGAGGTAGCCCGCCAGATGTGGAATTCTTATCCGGATATTTGTCCGATTTTACACGTTACTAATGCTCAAAATTGGTGCTATTGGGCAGACGCCCGCTTATACCAGGCTCTGAAAGTCGGCGATGATGAAGCTTTTCTGAAACGTAAAAAACGCTTAAAAAAACAATTGTTTGAAGAAGTAGCGAACCAGGTAGGCGACATCTACAAAGAAAAAGTTTTAACCATTGTGTGGGCCCGCCGCTTTGCCGGTTACAAACGCGCTGATTTACTCATGCGCGACTTAGCCCGTTTTGAAAGGTTAGTTACCAATGAAAAATATCCGGTACAGATTATCTGGGCGGGTAAACCTTACCCGATGGACTATGGCGCCATTGGTACGTTCGACCGGTTGGTACAGGAATCGAAAAAATTCCCGAATTGTGCGGTAATGGTGGGCCACGAACTTAAATTATCTAAATTATTAAAAGGCGGCGCCGATATATGGTTGAATAACCCTCGCATCCGGAAAGAAGCATCGGGTACCAGCGGCATGACGGCCGCCATGAACGGCGCTTTAAATTTTTCTATTCCGGACGGCTGGATTCCGGAATTTGCTCAACATGAACACAATAGCTTTATTGTGCCCGCCGCGGAACCAGGATTGAGTGAATTTGAAATGGATGAATTTGACCACGGCAACATTATGGATATGCTGGAGAATGTAATTTTACCCATGTACTACGAACAACCCGATAAGTGGCACCAAATGGTAAAAAACAGCATGACCGAAATTATTCCGGCTTTTGAGTCGGGTAGAATGGCTGATGAGTATTACCAAAATATATATAATGCGTAACTAAAATTTTCTTTCTTACTAAAACTTAAAAACCCGGTGATACATCTATATTGCCGGGTTTTTAAGTTTTAGTCACCGAAAGTTTAGGTAAATATTAAATTTAATATTCAGCCTAAATTTTTATTTGGACGAAGTACTTCGATTAAAAATCTAAAATTTACCTTTATTTAAATCCTCCAAGAACGTCTGCCTTTCAAATCTTTTAGTCTTTATTTCTTATCTATCATTTTCAATTTTTGAACGGGACAAAGCACTAATTATTTAAGTAAGAAATAAAACTTCAAGTTTAAACAAGCATTTATAGAAAAAATGAAGAAATCCGTATTTAACCGGGTAAATAACTTTTAAAACTGCCGTAAAAGATTTGGTTAAGAGTTAATGGAAATATCACCTAATGAATTCAGATAAAAATCAACCAGGAATTAAATCCGGCATGGCGCAAATTGTGGAGCGCAATATTAAAGCTTTGCTGGACCGCCGGCAAAAAGATGCGGCTAACAAATCGTGGCAGGACAAAATGGCCGATGCCGTTACCCGCTTTACCGGCAGCATGACCTTTGTTATTATCCACTTACTTTTGTTCGGCACCTGGATTCTCTGGAACGCAAAAATTTTCCCGGTTAAACCTTTTGATCCTTCTTTTGTGGTATTGGCCATGTTTGCCTCGGTAGAGGCTATTTTCTTATCTACGTTTGTGCTGATTAGTCAGAACCGGATGGCGGCTTTAGCGGATAAACGCGCCGATTTAGATTTGCAAGTAAGTTTACTGGCGGAGCATGAAATTACGCGATTGATTACCTTAGTTACCGAAATAGCGCGCAAAATGGATATTGAAGAAGCGCACGATCCGGAAATCACGGAATTAGCCCAGGATGTTCATCCGGAAAAAGTATTGGATACGATGGAGGAGAACGAAGAAAAATATTCAAAGGAAAATTAAACTTGCTTACTCGTAACGCAGCGATTCAATGGGGTCGAGTTTAGAAGCTTTAAATGCAGGATAATAACCCGATAATAAACCTACTACCACGCAAACCAGTAAGCCTACCATCACCCAAAGCCAAGGCACAATAAAAGTACCATTCCCAACTAGTGAGGCCACTCCGTTACCCATTAATACGCCAAATAATACCCCGGCAATGCCACCTAAAAAGCAAATTACAATAGCTTCAATTAAAAATTGTTGCCGTATTTGCTTGGCCGTAGCGCCCAAGGCTTTCCGGACCCCAATTTCGCGGGTGCGTTCCGTTACCGAAACCATCATGATGTTCATCAACCCGATAGAAGCGCCCAGTAAGGTGATAAAGCCCACTAAAAACCCACCAACTTTTAAATAACCAGTAATTTCATTCATGGATTTTAACATGGAATCGCTCCGGTTGATTTCAAAA
The DNA here is from genome assembly GCF_003023845.1 of Adhaeribacter arboris. Taxonomy (NCBI): domain Bacteria; kingdom Pseudomonadati; phylum Bacteroidota; class Cytophagia; order Cytophagales; family Hymenobacteraceae; genus Adhaeribacter; species Adhaeribacter arboris. The sequence goes on from NZ_PYFT01000001.1 coordinate 1,492,112, forward strand.
GAATCTTCCTGCCCTAAAGCATCTTGCCGCACCTTGCGCATAATACCAGTAGCTTCGGACATGGCAAAAAACAAATTTTCCTTTTTTAAAATCGCCGTTTTTATTTCGTAGGTAAGCGCTTTTTGCCGGGGCATTTGATTGCCCGTTACTAAAGGAATAATAATCAGGCGATCGGCTCCGCCCCCACCCATGTTGTTGCCACTTTTTTCCAGTTGACCCACTATTTTAAATCGCCGGCCCAACATGTAAATCGACTTGCTAACGGCACTTTTCCCTTTAAATAATTTTTCGTTGATCTCGTTACCTACAATAGCCACATTGGCCCCGTTTTCCAGTTCACTCGCTGAAAAAGGCCGACCGGTTTGTACGTTATAATTTTCGTTGACCAGATAATTTTCATCGCCGGCCGTAACGTTTATGTTAGGATTCGTTTTAATATTCCCGTTTTTAACAATAGTAGCCCCCGAAATAAAAGCCGCTAAACTTACCCGGGCTTCTTCGCCGGATATTTCTTTGTAGCGACGCGCCTGCAAATACGTGATGGGTGGGTAAATTTTCCCTTGGCGGCCATTTTGCTGGTAACGATTGGTATACCCTTTGGCCACAATATCAAAAGAATTGGCGCCTAACGAAGAAAAAGTTTGGTCAATAGAATATTTAATGGAATCAACGGCCGTTAATATTCCTACCAACGACATAATACCAATGGATACAATAAGAGCCGTTAATACCGTCCGAAGCAGATTGCTTTGAATGGAACGTAAACCTTCTTTAATATTTTCGATAAAATTCATGGTATACCCAGATTTTTGCAACCTGTTTCCGGAGGTTAACCGTTAAAACTACTTCGGGTTAGTTGGGATAAATATAAGCGCAAATTCGAAGAAGTCCTCGTTTATAAAGTTTAATTTGTGTAAGTTACAATAGTTTATCAATTTATAATTAAATGGTACATAAGTTAATAAGCACCTGGGTGCTCCTTATTTTTATTTCGTTTCGCGGGCTGGCTTCGCAGGTGCTTATACCCATGGACGAATCTCAAAAAGATCACTTAAAATCTTACGGACTTGCCTACTGGGTTTTACAACAACAAGTAGAAGTTGACTGGCTTTTGAATTACAAAGGCGGTTCTTTTGCTTTTGCCCATAATCCTAAACTAGAGAACGAAATGGTAGTACGCGGGATTACGTACCAGGTAATTTCCGACGCGCAATACAATCAGGTTTTATCCCAGATTGCTTCTCCGGAATCGAACATGGACGTAATGAAGTTGGAGAAAGTGCCTAAAATTGCGGTGTACTCGCCTAAAACCAAACAACCCTGGGACGATGCCGTTACGCTGGTACTTACTTACGCCGAAATTCCGTACGATGTAATTTACGACGAAGAAGTAATGCAAGGGGTCTTACCTAAATACGATTGGCTGCATTTACACCACGAAGATTTTACGGGTCAGTACGGCAAATTTTACATGTCGTACCGCAATTATCCCTGGTACATTGCGCAGCAACAAGAATCGGAAGCTACGGCTAAAAAGTACGGATTTAATAAAGTAACGCAGTTAAAGCTGGCCGTGGTGAACAAGATAAAAGAATTCTGCGTGGGTGGTGGGTTTATGTTTGCGATGTGTTCCGCTACCGATACGTATGACATTGCCCTGGCAGCAAACGGATTAGACATTGTAGAAGCTATGTTTGATGGAGATGCGGCTGATCCGGGAGCGCAGCAAAAATTAGATTTTACCAAAACCTTTGCTTTTAAAGATTTTACGATTAGCCGCAACCCGTACGATCCGGAATTTTCGAACATTGATAACCAACAACACGAGCGCGGTTTAATGGAAAGCAACGACTTTTTTCAGTTGTTTACCTTCTCCGCCAAATGGGACCCAATTCCTACCATGCTCACCCAGAATCACGAGAAAACCGTTAAAGGATTTATGGGTCAAACTACGGCTTTTAAAAAACAGTTAATTAAGTCGGATGTAATTATAATGGGCGAAACCAAAGCCGCTAACGAAGTTCGCTACATGCATGGTACCTTAGGTAAAGGCACCTGGACTTTTTACGGCGGCCACGACCCGGAAGATTACCAACACCATGTCGGCGAAGAACCCACCGATTTAGCGCTTCATCCAAATTCTGCCGGCTACCGCTTAATTTTAAATAATATCCTTTTTCCGGCTGCCAAGAAGAAAAAGCTTAAAACCTGACTTTAGTTGTTGGTTGTTAGTTATTAGAGTAAATTATTACTTTGAAAACCACCCACTAACAACTGATACTGGATATTTGTTTGTAGAAAAGCCGGTTTATCCGGCTTTTTTGTTGAACTCAAAAGTACTAGTAAACTCATATTACAATTCTGAATACCAATACATTGAAAGTAAAATTACCTTGACACAGACGTCTAAAATTCGGCAATTCTTGTTTGGGTTCTGCGGATGTACAATTATCTTCAGGAATACCTAAAACCACTTTTACCGTGCGCCTGAATAATTTATCTTTCCTTTTACTTTTAATCTTTCTTTGGTTTAATTTTTCCTGTTCAGTTATAAGCCACAATTCTGGTTACGATGCTAACCCGGTATTTACGCCTTTTCACGAGAAAGCTGGCGAAATAAAAGCTAGTGCCGGCTATGGCCGCGTATTAGGTATTCAGGCTAATGCTTCTTATTCGCTGTCTAACCATTTTGCCTTAATGGGAGGTGGCGTTTATAACCATCAGACTATTTCTACGGTCGGCTTTTTTAATCCGGTTTACTTTAAAATGAAAAGTCATTATGCCGAAGGCGCTATAGGTTATTATTTCTCTCTGCCAGGAAAAGTATTTACGCAGGTAGAAATATTTGCCGGTTTAGGAACCGGTGTATTACATAAAAAAACAGATTCTGATCAGGATTTTTCGAGTTACCAGGAATGGAGAAGTAAGTTTAAAAAACCTTTCTTGCAGATTTCAGTCAGGAAATCAGCGGCTGATAATTTAGAAGTAGGTTTCGCTAACCGCTTATCCGTTGTAAGATTCCGTGCATTAAACTATACTGCTTACGCCGATACAGCCAGGTATAGAAAAATAGGTACTCTGATAACAGAACCCGTACTTGTAGTAAGTTACGGAAAACTTTTAAAAGCTACTTCGCAAATGGGAGTAGCTATTCCCCTGACAAAAGCTTTAAAAACTTCTTCCGGCACAAGTTTTTCCAATGCCAGTATACTTTTCCAACTCGGGATAAAGTACACTTTCAGGTAAGTAATCTGATGTGTTATCTTTCTTGGTTTGTTCTTAAAGAGAAAGTTAATTTTTTTAATTAACTGGGGATGTATTTCCAAAAATCTAACAACTAGCACCCAGCAACTAACAACTTAACTAATGCATCCGATCCGGGCGGTGTTCCAGATTTTTGATAATGTCGGCTTCAATTTTAAGCAGTTCTTGCAGACGAGCATCTACTACTTCGGCGGGCATATATTCTTTGGCTAATTTTACAAAACTAACGTAATGTCCGGCTTCGGAAGCCATTAATTCGTAATAAAATTTTTGTAAACCTTCGTCAGGAATATTTTTCCAGAGCAGTTTAAAGCGTTCGCAACTCCTAGCTTCAATCAAGGCATTTACCAACAAATGGTCCATTAATTGGCGTTCGCGCTTATCGCCTTTCCGAATGTGTTTGCTTAATTCGACTACGTACTCATCCGGCCGGTTACGCCCCAATTCATAACCTCGTTTTTTTAACTCGTCCAGCACCCGTTCAAAATGGCCCCATTCTTCGGCTACCAAAGCCGTCATCTCGTCAACTAATTTGCTTTTATCCGGATATTTTACAATTAAGGATATAGCCGAGGTAGCTGCTTTTTGTTCGCAATAAGCATGATCAATTAAAATTTCCCGAATATTTTTCTCGGCTATGTTTACCCAACGCGGATCGGTAGGTAGTTTTAATTTCAGAATAGTTTTACCAGGGTTGGTTGCTTCTTCCATAAGTTGGTTTTAAAGTTGGAAGGTTAGAAAGTTAAAAGGTTATTTTTAGTTGAAAGATTAAAAATTTTCAATTTATTATGATAAATAGGTATGTTCTGCGATTCAGTTAAATACTATTTTCATTAATACCTTATTGTGGGTTCGTAAGAGATTCCTAAATAAATTTCGTTAATACCTGTAAATGGTAACGATTAGTTTAACTTTTCAACTTTGTAACCTTCCAGCTTTACAACTAATCTAATCAAAAAACATCCAGCGGATACCAAAGGTCAAATTCCGGGGCTGACCTAAATAGATGGGAGTAGTAAAATACCCGTCTTGCGGAATACCTTGGTTCACGTGGGCCATTTTCACAAAAATATTAAGGGATTTTATATCTGCCGTTATAAAAGCATCTACTATCGGGTAAGAAGGAATTCTAAAATCATTTTGCAGATAAAACTGCTGGTTAGCCGGCATGTAGGCATCGGCGTAGTACTTATCTTGTAAAAACATTTCAGCGCCTACTTGCCCATAAAGCACTTTCTTAAATAAATGGCCTTCAAAATAAACTTTAGAATTGACCATCCATTTCGGTACCCGAATTATCTCGGCTTTGGAATTATCGGTATAATTAAAAGTATTATCCATATGGAAAATATTTAAGGCCAGATGATGGTGCAAACTTAAGGTATATAGTTGCAACTGCTGACCTGTTTGGGCGGGAAGGGCCTTGGTATCAAAATAAACGTAATTTTGAATGTTGGTGCGGGCAAACTCCAGGTTTAAAGTATTATGAAACAAACTACCTTCCACGCGGACACTAGTCCGATCGGCCACGGTGTTCCGGAAATCATTTTTCCAGTCAAAATGATTCGATAATATCCGTTGTTGCGTGTAAGTCGGTGAATACGACATCCGGGATTGCGCCACCGTTAAGAACTTTAAACGAAGGGCGGCCTCTAGCCGATAATCTTTAAATAATTGGTACTCGCCGGAAGTGGTAATATTAAATATATCCCGGAATTTGAATTCTCCGTGACCGCCTAAAAAGTATTGTTTTAAATCATTTTTGTATTCTTCGTTAACAGAATCATTTGCCCGCAAAGGAAGAAATTGCTCTACGTTCAGTAACGTATTTCTGTAATTTACACTGCGTTGTTTAATGTATCCTTTAAAATAATGCAGTTTACTGTCGCTCATAATTCCGAAAGAATTCTCAAAATAGCGGAAATCTGCCGCGTCGCTGGTTCTTACTGAGTCATAGTATGTATTAGGGTAAAAATAAGTAGCGGCTCTTTTGCCGGTTGTATCATTCAGGTAAGCTAAGGCATTATCTTTAAAACGGTTAAACTGCGAAAAATAATCCAAGGTATGATACACTTTCAGGTGTTCTTTGGCAATGCGGTACACCTGACTCAGATGAACATTTTTGCGGTATTCCCGGTTAGAGGCCGTATTTAAATATACCTGAACATCACTGGTGCTGTACAAACTATCTAGGTTATCGTTATTCTGCGAGCTGCGCCTAATCCCCCCCGATTCTAACATTGCTTGCTCCGTATATCTTACGCTGGCAAATAAATGATACTTGTTTTCTTTGGTTTGCAAGTGCGTAAATAAGGTAATGCCGGTTCTTTCTACCTCCCGCGACCCCCTAATCTGACTGCTACCATAAAATTTTTCGCTCGAAATGCGCTCGTAGGTAAAGCCAACATTGGCGTTCTCGTTGATGTTTCGGCTAAATGTCCCGTCAAAAATTTGCTGACCGTTGCCCCCCTGCACGTAATTTAACCGCGAATAAGGCGACTTGGTATCGAAATAAACCTGGTTAGTTGGATTAAGATTGTACCGGTCAAAAATGGAGCGGCCGTACCGGGCGCCAATTTGGTCGGGCAAGGTAAAAAGCAAACGTTTAGAGGGAGTAGCTAAATTGCCTAAATCCTGGTAAAAAGTAGTATCATGATACCAATTCCGCAGTTGCTGTAAGTTATTGAGGGTGGTATCTACCGTGGATAAATCGTAATTGCCCCGGAAAATTTCAGTTTCCCGGATTACCTTGGTGGTTTTGGGGCTATAAAGATTAACGGTAGAATCGTTTAGTATTTGCGCTTGAGCGGGGGAAAGTACTGAGAAAGCAAATAAAAACGAGGTTAAAACGGTTAGGATATACTTCACGTTCAAAATTAATTAAATTCCGGTTCTTTCTTTACCTCTTACCGGCCACATGGTTTAAAATAAGAGCGTTAAAACCTATTTGATCTTTTACAAAATTAACTTTTACCGGAATATAAAATAAAGGAATTGTCTTCCAGATGGCAGCTAAGTTTGGTTCAATAAGTTTAACGGCATCTTTTCGGGTAGTTATAACACTCACCGGCTTATCCTGAGCATAACGCCGCCAGTCTGATAAAATTTTCTCTAAATCCTTGATTGTATACGCGTGATGATCGGGAAACTGGTAATGGTGCAGAATTTCATACCCTTGTTGCTGTAAATACTCTTTTAAAGGTTTAGGTTGTGCAATAGCGGTAACTAATAAAATGGCGGTAGCCTGTTGCGTGTGGCTACTGCACGCTACTGGCTTCCCGTACACGTAATGGGTAAAAAATACAGGTACTGGCTTATTCACGTAGTGTTTAATTGTTTTTTGGATAGTATGTACTTCTTCCTTGGGCAAAAAAATTGGGCATTTGGTTACTACTACGGCATCTGCCCGGGCGGCGCCTTGCGGAAACTCACGCAACCGACCGGCCGGAAGTACATAATCCTGAAAAAATAATCGGGAATAATCGGTTAATAAAATATTGAAGGAAGGGCAAACTTTGCGGTGCTGAAAAGCATCGTCCAAAATAATAACTTCTAAATCGGGCTGACTTTGTAATAATTGCGCAATACCACTCACCCGATCTTCGGCTACGGCCACGCTTACCTGAGGAAAATCAAGATAATACTGAAAGGGTTCGTCGCCCAAGGTAGCAGCGGAAGAAGAAGAATTTGCCAACCAGAATCCTTTGGTTTGGCGCTTGTACCCGCGGCTGAGCGTAGCCAATTTTTTATCGGCGAGTAATCGTAGTAGGTATTCCACGTGCGGAGTTTTGCCCGTTCCGCCCACGGTTAAATTACCCACACTAATTACAGGTATGCGAAATTGAGTAGTCGAAAAATACCGACGATCGTACAATTGGTTCCGCACCGCCATTACCGCACCGTAAAGCAACGAAAAAGGATACAGTAAAAATTGGCTTACATTCATGTCCCTCGTAATTTGGAGCAAACTTAAAATTTTTACGGGCCAAAAAAAGGCTCACCATAAAATATCCCTTGCAACCATGACCAAAATTAAAGAAATAATAGCTCTGCTCGAAAAAGTAGCGCCTCTCTCCTACCAAGAAAGTTACGATAATGCGGGTTTGCAGACCGGAAACTCAGAAGAAACCGTTACCGGAATTGTAGTTACTCTGGATTGTACCGAAGCTGTACTGGAAGAAGCCCTAACGAACAACTGTAACCTAATTATTGCTCACCATCCGGTCATTTTTAAACCCTTAAAAAAATTAACCGGTCAGAATTCAGTAGAGAGAATTATAATAAAAGCTTTACAAACTAACCTGGCTATTTACGCCTGCCACACCAACCTGGACAGCATTTTAACCGGGGTAAATAATAAAATTTGCGAAAAGTTAGGTTTACAAAACCGGAAGATTTTAACTCCTAAATCGGGTTTGCTGCGCAAGCTCGTCACTTTTGTCCCCATCGAGAATACCGAAGCAGTGCTGCAGGCTCTTCATTTAGCGGGTGCGGGCAATATCGGGGATTACAAAAATTGCTCTTTTCAGGTTTCCGGAACCGGCAGTTTTCAGCCCACCGGTAATGCTAATCCGGCTATTGGGGAAATTAATAAACAGGAATTTGTAAAAGAAAACCGGATAGAAGTAATTTTCCCGGCTCCAGTAGAAGGTACTCTCTTAAAAGCTTTGCGCGATTCGCATCCTTATGAAGAAGTTGCTTATGATGTCATCCCGCTCACTAACGTAAACCAGGAAGTAGGTGCCGGTATGATCGGGGAATTGCCGGCAGCTTTATCCGAAAAAGATTTTATTCAGTATTTAAAACAAAGCATGAATCTTACGGTGGTGAAACACACCGGTTTTCGGTCAAAAAACATTAAAAAAGTTGCCGTATGCGGAGGCGCTGGCAGTTTCCTGATAAAAGAGGCTATTCGGCAACAAGCAGATGTATTTGTTACCGCCGATTTAAAATACCACGAGTATTTTGACGCCGAAAACAAAATAATCTTGGTCGACATCGGTCATTACGAGAGTGAAGTTTTTACAAAGGAGTTATTTTATGATATTATTACGAAAAGTTTTACTAATTTTGCAGTCTTGTTATCAAAAGTAAATACCAATCCTGTCAGATATAGTTAAGCACTACATGGAAAGTACCGTAGCTAGTAAATTAGAAGCCCTCATGAAGCTTCAGCAAATTGATTCCCAGTTAGATGAAATTAGACGCGTTCGGGGAGATTTACCGGAAGAAGTTAGGGATTTAGAAGATGAAATAGCTGGTTACGAAGTTCGGGTAAACAAATTTGATGAAGAAATAGAAAACCTAAATCAAACGATTGCCGCTAGAAAACAAGCCATTAAAGATTCGGAAAGCCTTATCCGGAAATACGAAGACCAACAATCTAACGTTCGTAACAACCGGGAGTACGATGCCATTACCAAGGAAGTAGAACTGCAAAGATTGGAAATTCAGATATCTGAAAAGAAAATTAAAGAAGCCTACTACCAAATTGATCAAAAACACAACGAAATTGCCGGTACGAAGCAAAGGTTAGAAGAGCGCCGCAAAGATTTGAACTCCAAAACCGGTGAATTAAACGTTATTGTTTCGGAGAGTGAAGAAGAAGAACGTAAACTACTCGCCGACCGCGAGAAAGCCGTTCAAAATATTGAAGATCGTTTATTAAATGCCTACACCCGTATTCGCCAGAACGTACGCAATGGATTAGCGGTCGTGACAGTAAAACGCGATGCTTGCGGTGGTTGCTTTAATACCGTTCCGCCGCAACGCCAGTCGGATATTGCTTCGCATAAAAAAATTATTGTTTGTGAGCACTGCGGCCGTATATTTGCCGATGTAGAGCAAAAAGCAGTTATCTAAGTCTTTCAAAAATTTATAGAATATTACTTAAAAGGATGGCTAATAGTCATCCTTTTTTGTTGATACCATTATGAAAGATACCGCCTCATTCTTTAGCCATTAAATTATATCTAAAGCTTTACATACATTTTTAAAATCTAGTCTTTTGGCTTAAAGTAAGATTTATAAGTTTTAATTTAGCTTATGTTCCAACAGGAATTTTCAGTGGAGGCCTTGCCTATAACTACAGGAGAGTTTAAACAAAAAGCTTTGTATTGGGCCGACTCGTTTCAGCAGGTAGCGTTTTACGAACCTAATCAAATTAAATTCCCGCACCAAGGCTTTCAAAATTTTTTAGCGGTGAGCAACGTTTTTCTGAACTTTGACCGGAATAATGCCTTAGAATCCTTGCAAACCGAAGTGGATCATTTGCAGCAAACCCTGTGTTGTATTCTTAGTTACGAATTAAAAAATCAAATTGAGCCTTTAACAACCAGCCACACCCATAAAATTAAATTTCCCATAATCCATTACTTTTATCCAGATATAAGTATAGTCTTCCGAGACAATATAATTACAATAATTTCAAAATCAGACGATTGTAACCTGGTATATAAAGCAATAGTACACACTACCATTCTTCCTAATAGTGCAGAATCTCCAATTCCAGTTAAACCAATTATTTCGCAGAATGATTATATCCAACGAGTAAACCAAATAAAACAACGCATTCTGGAGGGCGATGTTTACGAACTTAACTACTGCCAGGAATTTCAAGCGGAGGTAAATGAATTTCATCCGGTTACAACTTTTATAGCTTTAAACCAACTTTCGCCCATGCCTTTTGCCGGCTTTTACAAGGTGAATGATTGTTATCTACTTTGTGCTTCACCCGAACGTTTTTTAAAGAAATCAGGCAACACTTTAATTGCCCAGCCCATTAAAGGAACCATCCGGCGCGGCAGAACTGACTTTGAGGACAATCAATTAAAGCAGGAATTAGCTTCCAACGAAAAGGAAATTGCCGAGAATATGATGATTATGGATTTGGTGCGCAACGATTTGGCCCGCTGCTCCATAACTGGTTCCGTTAAAGTGGAAGAAATGTTTGCCGTGTACAGGTTTAAACAGGTGTTTCAAATGATAACAACCATCCGTTCCCAAGTAACTCCCGCTACCCGTTTAAGCCAAATCTTACGCTGTACCTTCCCGATGGGTAGTATGACCGGGGCACCGAAAATTCAAGCCATGCGCTTGATTGACCAGTACGAAGTTTTTGCCCGCGGATTGTACTCAGGAAGTATGGGTTATATTTTACCCAACGGTGATTTCGATTTTAATGTCGTTATCCGGAGTATTCAATATAATCGTTCCGCGAAGCATTTAACCTTTGCGGTGGGTAGCGCTATTACCTACGATTCTGATCCGGAAAAAGAATACGAGGAGTGTATTTTAAAGGCAGAAGCCATTCTAAATACACTGAAATAAATATATATTATTGGCATAATATTAGTTATGAGTCAAAAAACCTGATTCATATATGAAAAAAATTCTACCTATTTTATTATTAAGCGGTTCTATTTTCGTTACTGGTTGTGCCTCTTCATTTAAAAGTATTAATCCGGAGAAAGTTTCTTACACCTACACCAACAAAGAAGCTGCGGTGCAGTACTCTTATGCCTATGATGTGTTAGCTATGAAAGGGAACCGGAAATACGTTAAAAAAGAGCGGAAGCATGGCTTGCGGGTGGTTGCCGTTAAAATTGTAAACACTACCGATCAGACATTGCGGTTAAACGATAATTTAAAATTATTAGTAGGCAACAACCAAACTGTACCGGTAAACCCGGTAATTGCCGCGAAAGAATTAAAACAAGGAGTACCTATTTACTTACTTTATATGCTTTTAAACTTTACGGTAGGAGCTACCCAAACTACTACTAATGGGGTAACTACCACTACCGGAGGCACCTATATTCCGAGCGGCCCGTTTATTGCCGCCGGTAACATGATAGTAGCCGCTTCGGCTAATAAAAATCTTAAAACAGAACTCTTAAAGTATAACTTAATAGATAAAAATATTGCTCCCGGGGAAACTGCTTTCGGCTTAATTACCTTGCACACTTTGTCGGCTGATCCTATCCGTTTTGAAATTAATACCGCCGAAGTAAGTAATAAATAAGGTAATATACTTTTAGGTTATTATGAAAACTTTTCAACTTGGTAGATAATAGCCATTTGTTTGATGAATACTTTTTGGTAAAATGAGTATTTAGTTTTTAATTTTTATTCTTGAAAGAATGCCAGGTAAATAAATTACCTGGCATTTTCGTTTAAATTAAGTATTTACCCGCATTATAATTTATATAACTGCCATTCTGTCATTCTAAATAAAATTTGTAAATTTGCCCTCTCTAAAATAATAGCATGAACAACTTAGTGGTAGATCTGGATTTTATCGATAACCGGACAGCGGAACAAGCCGCTTGCGAAACGAAAATCAGCGCGGAGACGAACACCGGTAATTCCCGGAAATTATATATTGAAAGCTATGGCTGCCAAATGAATTTTTCGGACAGTGAAATAGTAACGTCTATCTTATTTAAAGAAGGTTTTGACACTACGGCGGATATTAACAAAGCCGATGTAGTTTTTCTGAATACCTGTTCCATTCGCGAAAAGGCCGAACAAACCGTCCGTCACCGCTTGGTGCACCTCAATGGTTTACGGAAACGTCGGCCGGGTTTAATAATTGGCGTTCTGGGTTGTATGGCGGAGCGGTTAAAGAAAAACTTCCTGGAAGAGGAAAAGATTGTAGATTTAGTGGTAGGTCCGGATGCTTACCGGGATTTACCTAATCTCATTAACGAAGTAGATAATGGCCATAAAGCCGTCAACGTACTTTTATCGCGCGAAGAAACTTACGCCGATATCAACCCTATTCGTTTAAATTCTAACGGCGTTTCGGCTTTTGTGTCCATTATGCGCGGATGCAATAACATGTGTTCTTTTTGCGTAGTGCCTTTCACCCGGGGTCGCGAACGGAGCCGCGACTCTTTTTCCATTATCCGCGAAGTAGAAGAATTGGTGGCGAATGGATTTAAAGAAGTTACTTTATTAGGGCAAAACGTAGACTCTTACCGGTATACCTCCGAAGACAGCTCCGTAGATATAAATTTTGCTGGTTTATTGGCAAGGGTGGCGCAGGTAAGTTCCGATTTACGCGTTCGTTTTTCTACGTCGCACCCGAAAGATATTACCGATGAGGTATTGTACACCATAAAAAAGTACGACAACATCTGCAATTACATTCATTTGCCGGTACAAAGTGGTAATTCCCGGATTCTGGAACTAATGAACCGTACCTATGACCGCGACTGGTACCTGAACCGGGTAGATGCTATTCGTCGGATTTTAGGCGAAGACTGCGGGATTTCCTCGGATATGATAACCGGTTTTTGTTCTGAAACTGAAGCAGAACATGAGGATACGCTTTCTTTAATGGATTACGTTCAATACGATTACTCGTACATGTTCTATTATTCTGAACGCCCAGGCACCTTGGCGGCCCGTAAACTGCAAGATGATGTACCGTTGGAAGTAAAAAAACGCCGGCTGGCCGAAGTGATAGAAAAACAGCGTCAACTTTCCCTTCAACGGAATCAATTAGCTTTAAATCAAATTCACCGGGTTTTAGTGGAAGGATTTTCTAAAAAATCGACAGAATATTTGAGCGGGCGTAACGATCAGAACAAAGTGGTAGTATTTCCTAAAAAGAATTACCAGAAAGGTGATTACGTGAACGTTCAAATAACGGATTGTTCGGTTGGCACTCTAATAGGCGAAGCAATTAATTAGTCGATAGTCCACAGACCGCTGTTAAGTAGGTACGGCTAATAATTTAAAATAACCGATTAAAAACCTTTAAAAATTATTAAATAATTCTATGGACTATGGTCTGTGGTCTATGGACTAATAAAACATGAATCATTCAGAGATACAAAGTATAAAACAAAGGTTCGGCATTATTGGTAATTCCCCCCTGTTGAATTATGCGATTCAGGTGGCGGCTCAGGTGGCTCCTACCGATATGACCGTTCTCATTACCGGAGAAAGTGGCAGCGGAAAAGAATCTTTTTCAAAAATTATTCATTCGCTAAGTCCGCGTAAGCACGGGCAATTTATTGCCATTAACTGCGGCGCTATTCCGGAAGGAACTATTGACTCCGAATTATTTGGTCACGAGAAAGGATCTTTTACCGGAGCCCAGGAAGCCCGTAAAGGTTATTTTGAAGTAACGAATGGCGGCACTATTTTTCTGGATGAAATTGGTGAAATGCCCTTAGGTACCCAAGCGCGCTTACTCCGGGTACTCGAAAACGGCGAATTTATTAAAGTAGGATCATCTAAAGTACAAAAAACCGATGTACGGGTAGTTACCGCTACTAACGTAAATCTATTAAATGCGGTGCGGGACGGAGCTTTCCGGGAAGATTTATATTACCGGCTCAATACCGTACCTATTACCGTGCCTCCTTTGCGCGAACGCGGGGATGATGTGTATTTACTCTTCCGGAAGTTCGCGGCTGATTTTGCCGAAAAATACCACGTAAAACCCATAACCTTGACCCCCGATGCTATAATAGAATTACAACGTTTTCGTTTTCCGGGTAACATTCGCCAGTTAAAAAATATTGCTGAACAAATCTCGGTACTGGAATACGACCGGGAAATAGATAGTACCAAATTGCGGCATTACTTACCCCAGGAAGAAGTGAGTTCGGTACCCATGTTACTTCCTGGCCACCGAGCTGCCGAACAAAACTTTTCGGAACGCGACCTCTTGTACAAGGTGCTTTTCGACATGAAAAAAGACGTAACAGATTTAAAAAAATTAGTGTACGAATTTATCAGTCCGCAAACAAACAAAGCCTCTATACTACAGGAGCACAGCCATCTATTTGAAAATCTGGATAATATAGACCGGCACGCGTATTCCGCTCCTGAAAAAGCCGAAAATATTTTACTTTCGGTAAATGACCACGCCGACGATTACGAAAAAGTAGAGGATATTCCGCACGAAACAGAAGAGGAAACTCTATCTTTAGAAAGTAAAGAAAAGGAAATGATTTTAAAAGCGCTCAAAAAGCACAATAATAAACGAAAGTACGCTGCCCACGACTTAGGCATTTCCGAGCGTACTCTTTACCGCAAATTAAAACAATACGACATTGAAGAGTTATAATGCACTTATCACCAGCTTCATTTTTTGGCTTACTTTTGCATTAACCGGGTGCGGAATTTATTCTTTTACCGGTACGAATATAGATCCATCCATCAAAACCATGAGTGTTCTTAACTTTGAGAATAACTCGGGCCAGGGACCTTCCAATCTTACCCAATTAGTAAGTGAAGAATTTCGGGATTATTTTCAGCGGAATACCAATTTAAAGCTAATACCGCAAAACGGTGATTTACAATTCGAAGGGCAAATTTTATCTTTCAATTTTAGTCCGGCGGCATTACAAAAACAAGGAGAAACGGATGTGGCCTCCGTTAACCGGCTCACCATTAGCTTGCAGGTGCGCTACAAAAATAACAAAGATCCAAAGCAGGATTTTGAACAATCTTTCTCTGCTTTCAAAGATTTTCAGCAAAATCAAAATATTTCATCCATTGATAATGCCGCTCTGCGCCCAATAGTAGAACAATTGGTAATGGATGTTTTTAACAAATCATTGGCAAATTGGTGATAGGTTGCAAGTTACAGGTCGCTGGTTACAAGTTTTACGCTATCGTTGATAAAATAACAAGCAATTAACCTTTCGACTTTTCAACCTTACTTCTAACCTGCCAACTATTCAACTTGTAACTTGTAACCTGCAACCTGTAACCTGCAACTCATATATGAATAAATCAGCTTTACTCCACATGATGCATCACGTCTCGGCCTTGACTGACCAGGACGTGGAAGAACTGGAAAAGTTGGTTAAGAATTTTCCGTACTGCCAGACGGCCCATCTACTTATTGCAAAAGCCTCGTACGATAAGGGTAATATGCTCTCGAATCAAAAGTTGCGCAAAGCGGCAGCTTATGCCACAAATCGGCACTTACTTAAAAAGCTAATTTACACTTCGGATTCGAGCATTTCACTCGCAGAAATCAAGGAACATGAGACTTCTGACATTAAAGCAGAAGCGCCAATAGCAACTCATCCCAATCTTTTAATCAGTTCAACCGCTGATGTTCTACATGAGGTTCCGGAAACATCCAACGAGATGGATGTAGAAAATGCGGAACTAGCTCCGGAAAATACTGGCTTAAACAACGATGTACCGATTCATTCAGCCATTGTTCCAGAGGAAGAATCATTGGTTTCCAGTACAGAAGATGCGGTTTTAAAGACGGTTGAAGAAGAAAAAGAAGAAGAAATTATTGAAGAAGTAATTTCAGGAGAAGAAAGCGATGCTTTAATTCCAGAGTTAGTGGTTTTTTCAAATGATGATTCACTAGTTGAAGAGGAGGCGCTGTTAATCGGTCCAAAACCCGAAGATATATCCCTTTTAAAGCCGGCAAATTCTTTTACTCCAGCGGAAGTAGACGAGTTGCTCCAGGTGGATCATTGGAAAACTAACTTTTCTCAAACAGTAAATGGTGCTTCGATAACGTTTGAGCCAATCGTACCTGAACAGCCCTCCGAAACAAGCATAAACACTCCGGAACCCGCAGAAATTATCCGCTATGAATTAGACGTTCCGGAAGAAATGGAAGAAAGTTCTCTGGACCTAACTTTAGTGAATTTTGATTCTTATTTGTTTAAACCGGAGTGGGACGAATTTATACCTGGTGAATTAAAAGCGGCCACAAACGAAGAATTTATCCGGGAAGTATACTTATCGAACCAGGTAGGTTATTGGATGGGATCGAGCCGATTAGGCGAGTTATTACAAGTGAAAGACGAAGTAACCCGTCATACCCCTTTGCAGTTTTATCCTGATTTAATATTAGAGTACAGCAAACAAAACTACCTTACTCCTACCAATCCGCCAAAGGTAACTACTGTAAGCCGGCAGTTCGAGATAATCGATCAATTTTTGAAGTCTAACCCTAAATTAAAAACTTTTTCAAACGAGAAGGTGCGTTCCGAGCCGCATGATGATTTAGCTTTTAAAAGTACGAAAAACACCAAAAATTTAGCTTCCGAAAATTTGGCTAATATTTTGATACAACAAGGAAAACTTAAAAAAGCTATCAAAATTTATGAGCATCTGATAGTTAAAATACCGGAAAAAAAAGCTTACTTTGCGTCTCAAATTGAAAATCTAAGAAATCAGTTATAGTATATGTACATTACCCTTATTTGTATTATTATTTTTGTTTGTGTTCTGCTCGTTTTAGTAGTTTTATCCCAAAATTCAAAAGGCGGCGGTTTATCCAGTCAGTTTGGAGCGGGCTCCAGCCAGTTAATGGGTGTAAAGAGAACCGGCGATTTACTTGAAAAATTAACCTGGGGTTTTGCCATTGCTTTAGTTCTACTCACTTTAACTTCGCACATTATTTTAGACGAAAATAGCAGCGAGGTACAATCACGGAGCGTTAATATTGAAAAAGCAAGTCAGGAAAGATCGGCTCCCGCAGCAGCTCCGGTTATTCCGCCAGCCGGCACTAGAACACCCGCTGGTAATACCGCTCCTGCTCGGCAACCAGCCGTAAGTACTCCCGGAGTAACCACGGACACCACTACCAAATAACACTTTTAACCAACTAATAAGGATACCGGTATTGCCCCAAGCAGTACCGGTTTTTTTCTTTACACGTTTTACCTTATCTTTCCCGGTTGCCTTACCAGATGGATGGTCAAAAAATGACAGTCATCTTTTACCTGACAGAGGCACCCTGACATTTATGACAGTTTTCAGAGCAGTTAAACTGAAAAAATGGCGATATTAGATAAGATTAAACGCTTGGCACAGGAAATGTAGGAGTCCTTAACGCTAAAGAAAGTATAGCATCTGCTTTAGTCATGCATTCATTTAAAACATCCATATTTACTTTAAACTATAGAAAAACCTATGGCAATTAACATTAAACCATTAGCAGACAGAGTAATTGTTGCTCCTGCAGCAGCTGAAGAAAAAACCAAATCAGGTATTATTATTCCGGATACTGCCAAAGAAAAACCACAAAGAGGTGAAATTGTGGCAGTAGGCGAAGGTAAAGTTTCGGAGCAGGGCGTTTTAGTAAAACCCCAATTGCAAGTCGGCGATCAGGTTTTGTACGGTAAATATGCCGGCACTGAAATCACTATTGAAGGTCAGGATTACTTGATCATGCGTGAGTCTGATATTTTTGCGGTAGTTTAATGTAACCGCTCTTTTATCTGAATAAACTAACTAAACTTTTCATTTACTTTTAAAGATTTAAAAATTATGGCTAAGAACATTTCGTTTGATACCGATGCCCGTAATAAAATTAAAGTTGGCGTAGATAAACTTGCTAATGCAGTTAAAGTTACCCTCGGACCGAAAGGCCGTAACGTAGTAATTGATAAAAAATTCGGGGCTCCTACCATTACAAAAGATGGGGTAACCGTAGCTAAAGAAATTGAACTGAAAGATCCTATTGAAAATATGGGTGCTCAGTTAGTAAAAGAAGTAGCTTCTAAAACTGCTGACCAAGCAGGCGATGGAACAACTACTGCTACTGTTTTAGCACAGGCAATTTACACTGCCGGATCTAAAAACGTGGCGGCTGGTGCTAATCCAATGGATCTGAAAAGAGGTATTGAGAAAGCTGTTACCGCGGTAGTTGCCAATTTAAAAGCGCAATCGAAAAAAATTGAAAACTCAAGTGAGATTTCTCAAGTAGGTACTATTTCGGCTAATAACGATGCTGAAATTGGCAAAATGATTGCCGATGCCATGGACAAAGTGGGCAAGGATGGTGTTATTACCGTAGAAGAAGCAAAAGGTACTGAAACCGAAGTAAAAACGGTAGAAGGTATGCAATTCGACCGTGGTTACTTGTCACCTTACTTCGTAACCAATCCCGAGAAAATGGAAGCTGATTTAGAGAATGCTTTCATTTTAATCTACGACAAAAAAGTATCTACCATGAAGGAATTACTGCCGGTATTAGAGCAAGTAGTTCAGACGGGTAAGCCATTAATTATTATTGCGGAAGATGTTGACGGTGAAGCTCTGGCAACTTTAGTAGTAAACAAACTGCGTGGTTCCTTAAAAATTGCGGCTGTTAAAGCTCCTGGCTTCGGTGACCGTCGTAAAGCTATGTTAGAAGATATTGCCGTATTAACCGGTGGCCAGGTAATTTCTGAAGAAAGAGGTTTTAAATTAGAAAATGCTACTTTAGATTACTTAGGACAAGCCGAAAAAATTATCATTGACAAAGACAATACAACGATTGTTAATGGTAAAGGCGAGAAATCTGAAATTACCGGTCGTATTGCGCAAATTAAAGCGCAAATGGAAACAACCACTTCTGATTACGACCGCGAAAAATTACAAGAGCGTTTAGCTAAATTATCTGGTGGGGTGGCTATTCTTTACATTGGTGCTTCAACCGAAGTAGAAATGAAAGAGAAAAAAGACCGCGTAGATGACGCTTTACACGCTACTCGTGCTGCCGTGGAAGAAGGTGTAGTAGCTGGTGGTGGGGTAGCTTTGGTTCGCGCTATCGAAATTCTGAAAGATGTAAAAGTAGAGAACGACGACCAGTTAACCGGGGTAAACATTATCCGGACGGCGCTGGAATCTCCGCTTCGTACCATTGTATCTAATGCTGGCGGCGAAGGTTCGGTAATTATTCAGAAAGTACGCGAAGGCAAAGATGATTATGGTTATAACGCTCGCGAAGACAAATTTGAAAACTTATTCGCGGCTGGTATCATTGACCCCACCAAAGTTACTCGTTTAGCTTTGGAGAACGCTGCTTCTATTGCCGGTATGTTATTAACTACCGACTGCGTAATCTCGGATGAGCCAGAAGAAGAAAAAGCTGGCGCTGGTGCTGGTATGCCAGGTGGTATGGGCGGCATGGGCGGCATGATGTAATATCCTCCCTCATTAGCATAAACAAAAAGCCCCTGAAATTTCAGGGGCTTTTTGTTTATGCTAATATGTAACTCTAGAGTAATTCTTACTATTAAAGTTTAAGGTAATTCCTTGATTAAGATGGTAATAGCGTGCGGAGCGGTTTCGTCGCCGCCAAAGTAAGGGAAAAGCTTGTATTTGTTTGTATCTCCGGAGCAACCACGTTCCATTTCAACAGTTTTCCCATCCAGCTTAAATACGTATTTACTATCCAAAGCTTCTAATTCATACTCGTATTCTTTGTTTAAATCAACAGCCGTAATAAACTGTTCGTACCGGGTTTGATTTTTATAGGTGTAAGCCAGAATCTCTAATTGATTATTGTACCAGCGCCAGCCAAAACGAGCGCTGTTACTCTGGTGGTCAGAACCACAATCAGAAAATCCGTACAGCTTATTTATATCCGCCTGGTTAGCTTGATCTTTGGTTGTATAAACTGCCGATTCATCAAATTTTACAATAAACTTAAGTTTGTTCGAGGTAACCAAGCCAATATTATTGTTGGTATAGTGGTTATTCTCCAGAATAATATAAGTAGCAAAACCATTGTTGTTAGCTTCTTCTTTGGGCGCTACAGGAATAATTTGTTCTATTTTGTCGCAACTGGTAAATAAGACTGATAAAGCTAAACAAGCACCTGAAAAGTAAGTTTTTAACATATTTATAATTGAATTGCCAAAATTGATTACTATGCCAACATTCCGGAATAAGCTTTAAGTTCTCGGATATAAATGGGTTGTTTGGCAGTTGGCGGAAATACTATCTTCTTCTAAAATAAATTATACTTCTTGTATATCTTTACCCAAGTTTGGAAACTGTTTAAAAATAAAAACAGCCGACTATATGGGCCGGCTGTCTTGTCTTCTCTTATCTAAAATAAAAATTTAAACGGGAGCATTCATCATTTTAACCAGTTTACGATTTACTAAAAACAATATTAAAGATGCTAGAGCCGCTGAAACTACAAACACCATAAAGAAGCTGTATAAATCGGTAATTTCGTACCCAAATAAATTAGGAGCGGGTTTGCCGGCTTCTGGGTATAAACTGCTCATAAAACCAGCCAGGTAATTAGCCGCGGCATTCGCTAAAAACCAAACAGCCATTAATAAAGAACTGAATTTTAAAGGAGCTAATTTGTTTACCAGCGATAGACCAATCGGCGATAAACACAATTCGCCGATGGAATGCAGAAAATACAAACCTACCAGGTAGAACATGCTTACCTTAATACCAGGTTGTAAATCGTCTACTCCAAAACACATTACCAAGTAACCCAACGCCAATAAACCTAAACCTATAACCATTTTTAATGGCGAAGGTGGCTCTAATCCGCGCTGGCCTAATGCCGTCCAGAGTAATGCCATTAAGGGAGCACAGGTAACAATAAAGAAGGCATTTAAATTTTGAAATATACTGGCGGGTAAGGTGTAGTTGAAAATAGTGCGGTTCATTTGTTCATCGGCGAAGAAAGTAAGCGAGGCAGGGGCTTGCTCAAAAGCGGCCCAAAAGAATACTACGAAAAAAGCCACCGTAAATATAACGTAAACCCGTTGCCGGTCCCCGGCCGTTAAAGATTTATCCAACAACACTAAAGCCGCTATACCTAAAGCGGATAAAATAAGTAAGGGCATAATTACCGAAAACGTAGTGGTATCTATCCAAAGAAAACCTAAGGCTAAAGCCAGCATAACCGGTAGTATCATATATACCCCTTTTATCCCTGGCGAAGAAACGGGCGTATTACCAACTTGCTCTCCTTCGGGGGTGTGCAAGTATTTATTTTTCCCCCACTGAAATAAGCCCGTTCCCAGAACCATAGCAATGCCGCAGGCCAGAAAAGCCCAGCGGAAATCTTCGGGCCGGCCGGTATCCCCTACCAAGCTGGTAATGGTATTGCCGATAAAAGAACCTAAATTAATACCCATGTAAAAAATAGTATAGGCTGCATCTCGTCGGCGATCTTCCGGGGTATACAGCGAACCTACCATAGTAGAAATATTAGGCTTAAAAAAGCCATTCCCTATAATCATCCCGCCTAAACCTAAATACAATAATCCTTGCCCAAGTGGAGTACCGTACGCACTACCAGCTGCAAACAAAACAAACTGACCCAAAGCCATTAAAATACCACCAGTTAAAATGGAACGGCGATTACCCCAATACCGGTCTGAAATATAGCCCCCTATCAACGGAGTAAGGTAAATTAAACTGGTATAACCACCGTAAAATTTGGAGGCAAAAGCTTTGTCCATCATCATGGCTTTGGTTAAGAAAAGCACCAGCACTGCCCGCATGCCGTAATAACTAAAGCGCTCCCACATTTCCGTCGCGAAAAGCAAATACAAACCTCTAGGATGTCCCTGGGTTTTGGTACTTGGTTCCGCGTATAAGCTCGTAGTTGGTTCCATGTATAAGTTTTAGAAATTTTTTAAATAAATAACGTATTTTTGAAGAAAGTAAATCTACAATCTATGTAGCAATTACACAATTTTTAATTTTCTAATAATAAGATTTAAATCAGTTTTGATTGTAAATTCTGCTAATAATACATTCTTATCGGTACAAGTCATAAACTAACGTAAAACCCTTATCCTTATTCCAGGTTAAAAATTTATAATAATTCCTATGCACTTATTTTACACTCCGGATATTACAACGGAAACCTACACCTTAAGCGAAGACGAATCTAAACATAGTATACGGGTATTAAGATTACAGGAAGGCGACGAAATTAATCTGGTAGATGGGAAAGGGAGCTTCTATACCGCACAGATTAAAACTGCCAACCCTAAAAAATGTGTTCTCCAAGTAATAAATAAAGCGCCAGATTTCGGGAAGCGCTCGTTTTACGTACATGTGGCGGTAGCCCCAACTAAAAACCTGGACCGCATGGAATGGTTCGTAGAAAAAGCTGTTGAAGTAGGAATTGAGGAGATCTCATTCTTGCTCTGTGACCGTTCTGAGAGAAAAAATATTAATATCGAAAGATTAGAAAAGATAGCTGTTAGTGCCATGAAACAAGCGGTAAAAGCGTATTTGCCTCAATTAAACGGAATGCAGGCTTTCCCATCTTTTATTCAACAAGTTGATGCCGCTAACACGTATATCGCGCACCTCGAAAATCACGATCGCACTTTGCTTAGTCAGGTGCATTTGAGTCAAAAAATTTGTATATTAATAGGCCCGGAAGGAGATTTTTCCGTTAAGGAAATTGAACTGGCCTATGGTCGCGGAATTAAACCGGTTACTTTAGGTACCTCACGGTTACGCACCGAAACGGCCGCCTTAGTAGCCTGCCATACCGTAAATTTATTACATGAACTTAAATCAGTATTACCTTAATTAATTTTATATGAGACTCTTTATTTGTGTGTTGGTACTACTTTGTGTAAGTGCAGTTTCCTTAAAAGCGCAACAAGCCAGTTTTAAAATAGCTAAATTAAAGTATAACGGCGGCGGCGATTGGTACGCGAACAAAACGTCTTTAAGCAATTTAATTCAGTTTTGTAACCAAAACCTACGCATGAATATTTCGCCGGAAGAAGCGGTAGTGGAAGTAGGCAGCCCGGAGTTGTTGTCTTACCCGTTCGTGCATATGACGGGCCACGGGAACGTAGTATTCTCAGAATCAGAAGCGGAGAACTTACGCAAATATTTAATGGGGGGCGGTTTCCTGCACATCGACGATAATTACGGCTTAGATAAATTTATTCGGACCGAAATGAAGAAAGTATTTCCGGAACTGGAATTTGTAGAATTGCCTTTTAACCATCCGGTGTACCACCAGAAATTTGATTTTGATAAAGGTTTACCTAAAATTCACGAGCACGATAATAAACCCCCACAAGGCTTTGGCTTAATTTATCAGGGCCGTTTGGTTTGCTTTTATTCTTACGAATGTGATTTAGGGAATGGTTGGGAAGACCAGGAAACCTATAACGACCCGGAAGAAAAACGGCAACTAGCTTTACAAATGGGAGCCAATCTACTCTCCTACGCTACTACTCAATTTTAAAATTTAAAATTTTAATCAATAATCTACTCGCCGGTTTAAGATTTCCGATAAAACATATGCTGTCCGAACATTTTGCGGATTGCGCAATAATCTGGCATAATTTACAGCTGGAGTAACCGGCACGCTCACTGGAGCTTTAGCCTGGCGCGCCAATTCAATGTTGCTTGGTTTCCGAATAACTTCTTTTGGTTTGACAATTATATTTTCTAATGATTTCGGCCGGATTTCCGTTTTTTCTAAAGTTTTAGCAGGCACGATAGTTCCTTCCGCCGAACTGCTTCTCTCTAAAGATTTTGGTGGTGCCACCTGTTTTGCCCGTTCGTTGGAGGTTTGCATTTCTTTTAGAATATCCTGGTAAGAAGTTGCAGGTGGCTTTGGTGTTGGGTACACATTAGGTGAATTGGACCGCTTGGCAGGATTTGATTTGGGCGACTGAAAAGCTTTCATCCACATCCGGACTACCCAAATAATTACCGCTAATAAAACGTAAAAAAGCCATTTAAATTCTTCCATGCTTTAAGTTAGCGATTTTGGCTGGATGTTTTTCAGGTTAAATTAAAAATACTTCTTAGTCGTTTTAACCTCATTACTGCTACCCGCTCTACATAATAAAAATTAAGTATTGTTTTCTTCATGATTAAATCCATCAAACCTCCACTTTAAACCAAATACCAATCCCTTTACGGGTTTCTTTCAATAAAAAGGAATAAATCGTATTTTTGTATTTGCGGATAAGTTCCGGTTGACGATTAGATGCAAGTATCCAAATTAGAAATTAAAGGTTTTAAAAGCTTCGGCGATAAAGTAACAATCCATTTTAACGAAGGTATTACCGGGATTGTAGGCCCGAATGGCTGCGGTAAATCTAACATTGTAGATGCCATCCGGTGGGTATTAGGTGAGCAGAAAACCCGAAATCTGCGCTCCGAAAAAATGGAAAACGTTATTTTTAACGGCTCCAAAAATCGCAAACCCCAGCAACTTGCCGAAGTATCGCTGACCTTCGATAACAATAAAAATATTTTACCCACTGAGTACTCCCAGGTTACCGTTACACGGCGTTATTTCCGGAACGGCGATAGCGAATATTTGCTTAACAACGTAACCTGCCGGCTCAAAGATATTACCGATTTGTTCCTGGATACGGGTATTGGTTCGGATTCATATGCCATTATTGAATTGAAAATGGTGGATGAAATTTTGAACGACAAAGAAAACTCGCGTCGTACTTTATTCGAGGAAGCCGCCGGAATATCTAAATTTAAAGTCCGGAAAAAGCAAACTTTAAAAAAGCTCGAAGAAACCGATGCCGATTTAGAACGGGTAGAAGACGTACTTTTTGAAATTGCGAAAAACCTGAAATCACTGGAACGGCAGGCGAAGGTTTATGAGCGCTATTCCCGCTTAAAGGAAGAATATAAAACCTTTAGTCTGGAGTATGCTCGTCGTAACATTGCTCAACATTTACAGACTTTAGATCGTCTGGAAACAGATTTACACAAAGAAGCTGACCAAAAATTAAATTTTGCTAAGGAACTGGAGGAACTTGAAAATGCCTTGTTCGAGCAGAAAACAATTCTAAATCTGATCCAGGAGCAATTGGCTGGTGAACAGCGCAATTTAAACGAGCAAACAACTAAAATCCGGCAACTTGAAAACGATTTAAAATTAAAATCGGAACGCATCAATTACCTGAAAGAGCGTTTGCGCACCCTTCATCAGCAGATAAATATTGATTCGGTTGCCCTTACTCAATCCCAGGAAAGTATTGTCCAGTTGCACGAAGAAATCGAAGAGCTACAAACTCAATACGCCGGGGCCGAACAGCAGGTAAGTTTATCGCGCCGCGAACTGGAACAAGCCAATCAGCACAAGACGGTTATTCAAAATACGACCCAGGAATTAACTAATCAACAGCGAGCCAAGCAAAACACGGTTTTCCAGCTCCGGAAGGATATGGAAATTACCCAAATGCAAATCGTAAACCTCACCAACGAAATGGAACGGATTACCCAGGCTCAGCAAAACGACCAGCAAAACGCCGATAAATACCGCACCGAACTGACTGATTTAGAAGAAAGTCTTACTCAGAAAAATAACGAACTGGCGAATTTACAAGAGCAGGAAGAGCAACTACGCGCCGATATTTCCCAATCCGAAACGGATATTCAAACCCTCCGGACCCAGTTACAGGAAGTTAACCGTAAAACAGACGCGAAGAAAAATCAATATAATTTAACTAAATCATTGGTTGAAAACCTGGAAGGCTTTCCGGAGGCGATTAAGTTTTTATACAAATCGAAAAACTGGCAAAAGCCGGCGCCGCTCCTCTCCGACCTGATAGTGTGCGACCAAGAATACAAAGCATTAATTGAAAGTTACTTGGAGCCCTACATGAATTTTTTTGTGGTGGAAACGGTAGAGGACGCACTAGAGGCCATTCAATTACTGAACAACCAAAACAAAGGCCGGGCTAATTTTATTATTCTGGCTGAAATGGAAGATTTAGAAGCTTCTCCCACTGCATCGACCCCCAAATACAAAGCAGCTTACGAAGTGGTTTCGGCGGAGGAAAAATACCACAACCTGGTGCGGTACATTTTGCAGGAAGTGTATATTTCCCACGATTCTACCCCTGATTTTTACAGCCAGGATAACCGGACATTTATTTTAAAAGATGGTTCTGTTATAAAAAAACCTTTGAGTATTTCGGGCGGTTCGGTGGGATTATTTGATGGTAACCGGATTGGCCGCAAGCAAAACCTGGAAAACCTGGCTCAGGAATTACAGCAACTAATGCAGGATGCGGAGTTGTTAAAGGTAAAAATTAATACCCAGCAACAAGTTTTATTAAACTACCAAAACGCTACCCAGCAAAGCACTATTAAGCAATTAGAAAAAAATATTTCTGGCTGGCAACAGGAATTGGTAGCCGTTCGCGTCCGGCACGAACAGCACGAACTTTTGAAAGCAAACAGCCAGAACAAAGTGCAGGAATTAACCAGTCAGTTAAAGGACTTACGCTATAAAAGTTACGAATTAGGGCCGCAGGTAGAAACCGAACAGCAAGAATTAAAACGACTGGAGAATGAAATTCAAGCCTTTAGCGAATCTTTAACGCGGCAGAACGAGGTAATTCAAAATATAACCACCCTCTATAACCAGGAAAACATTAAATATCACCAGCTTAAAAACCGACTAGGCAGTGTACAGCAGGAAATAAATTACAAGCAAAAATCTTTTGAAACCAATTCGGCCCGTTTAAGAGCCCAGGAAGAAGAACTTGGTAGCGCGGAAGAAGAAATTTACATTTTAGAAGAGTTTATCCAGGAAAATTCAGCTTTACTCGATGAGTTCAATATTGAGCGCCAAAAAATTGCGCAAAATTTGGATCAGGTGGAAAAAGAATTTTTTACCGTTCGGGGCGAGATTGATTTGAAAGACAAAAACATCCGTGAACTGCAACGCAAGCGCCAGAATGCCGACGAAATTGTTGCTAGCGTACAACAAGCTGCCAACGAAACTAAAATCAAATTAGTGGCCGTGCGCGAACGCTTACTAGCGGAGTTTACTATTTCGGAGGAAGAAATTATGCAAACTTCGGGGGCAACACTTGACTTGCCAACAGACGAGCTAAACAAGCAAATTGCCGAAATTAAAATTAAACTGGATAATGTGGGGCCGGTAAATCCAACGGCCGCCCAAGCCTACGACGAAATAAACGAACGGCACAACTTTATTAAAATCCAACGCGAGGACTTATTTCAGGCCAAGGAAGCTTTGCTGCAAACCATAAATGAAATTGATACAGTGGCGAAACAAAAATACCTGGATTCTTTTGAAATGATCAAGAATAACTTTGTCCGGGTTTTTCAATCGTTGTTTTCCGAGGATGATTCCTGCGACCTGGTTATTGCCGACCCAGCTAACCCGTTGGAATCTAAAATTGAAATTATAGCCCGGCCCAAAGGCAAACGGCCTTTAACTATAAACCAGTTATCCGGTGGAGAAAAAACCTTAACGGCTATATCGCTTTTATTTGCCATTTACCTGTTAAAACCGGCTCCATTCTGTATTTTTGATGAGGTAGATGCTCCGCTGGACGATGCGAACATTGATAAGTTTAACAACATTGTAAAGAAATTTTCCGGTGAATCCCAGTTTATCGTAGTTACCCATAACAAACGCACCATGGTATCTACAGATATTATTTACGGCGTAACCATGTTGGAGCCCGGTGTATCGCGGGTTATTCCGGTAGATTTGCGACAACTGGCCTGATTTAAATAAGCTGAAAAATAAAGGTCATAGATACGTCCATCCGTGGGCTTTTTTATCTAAGTTTTACTTACAACGCATTCTTCAAATCATTGGGTAAAAAGGTAAAAAATTTTAAAGCTTTTCCGCAAAATAAAAGCTCCAAAATGCACTCTTCCATAAAAATAAGGAATTAGCTTCGTCGGCGATGCTCGTAACGCAAAGCTTAGATAGTATTCAAAGAATAAATGACCAATTGCAAAATACCATGATCCGGATAAGCAACGGGGAAGCGCTGTACCACAGGCGAAAACGTTTACGATAGGAGGAAGAAGAAATAAACTTCGACATAACCGGGAACAATTTGAAATCCATTTCAACCAGATTCACCAGGATTTTATAAAGCGGCTCCGCATCGATTATCCGCAGCTTAGCCACCGGGACCTTAAATTATGTACTTGTTTACGAGTAAACCTTTCGAGTAAAGAAATTGCCTCGCTCCTTAATTCATCGATCCGCGGAGTAGAAACCAGCCGGTACCGGATTTGCAAAAAAATAAATTTCGAACAGGATATAAACCTAACCGAGTTTATTCTTAAATATTAAAACTATAGCCTCTATCTTAAGTTAGCAGAGGCTACTTTACTACATGGAGCTATCAAAAAAATTTCGAGTTGATTTCTGTCGGGGATTTTAAATAACAATTCACAAAGGTTTTAAAATACCCTTAGTAGAAGCTTTTATTGAATTTTTACTCTTTTTACCGCTTCGTTACTTTTACCCAATCCACTAGAACTTTGCCCTGGCCATCTTTAATCTTCTGAACGGTGGCTTCCGGAATGCCATTATAAGGAGTTTTCACGCCGTTGGTTTTAAAAGGGTAGGCCCCGCCTAAAGCCAGGTTAACGATCAAGTATTTAGGATTGTCGAAAGACCATTTACCGTAATGTTCCACCATGGGGCGGGTAGCCCGGTACACAATTGCATCATCTACCTTAAATACCAAGGAATCTTTGGTCCAATCTACCGAGTAAACGTGCCATTTGGTAATGTCGTTACCGGGTTTTAAAAACCCTTTGTTCACCAGCGGAGTTTCGCCGGAATAACCCGGACCGTGCAAGGCTATGCCGGTCCAGTCCGGTTCGCCCACATTTTCCATAATGTCTATTTCCCCAATGTCGGGCCATTTTCCGTCTCCCATGGCCCAGAAAGCCGGCCAAAATCCTGCCCCTTCCGGTAATTTCATGCGGGCCGAGGCTGTACCGTACTGAAATTCTACTTTTTTGCGGGTATCCATCCGTCCCGAAAGAAAATCAAACTTTTTTCCGTCTTTCGTTACAAATCCCGGACTATATTTAGGCTCAATCACCAGCACTCCTTTATTCGCTCCGGCAGCTTCTGTTTTATGCGATATATAAAGGGTAGCGGAAGAATCTACGTAGGCTTGCTGTTCGTTATTAACGTGAAACCCGGTTACAACTACATTCCACTTCGAGCGATCAAGTTTAGAACCCGAAAAATCATCAAAAAAGACGACTTTCTGGTTACTAGCTTTTGGCTGGGCGGATTTAATTTTTGTTGCTTGGGCATAAACCGATATGGAACCTAATAAAATGAAACCGGTAAGAACTAATTTATTTTTGGATACAATCATTAATAGAAAGTGAATTTTATAAGCGAAAATACTAGAGAATCTAAATTAGGCATGGGCGTGTTTAAAGAAGGCTTATTATAAATTTCTTCTTGATCACCATTATAATTCTGCTCATATTTAGAGGCATAAAATTAAGCACAATTAGCTATTCAGAAATACAGCAATAAGTAACGCTACACTTCTGCTACTTAAGTACTACTTCAATTCTACTTCAAACTGCAATAGACGTATTTATTAGTTAATCTGGTTAATAGAAATACACGTTTTAATCAACTTTTTAAATAAGCTATCTGAAGCTATTGGAACATGGCAATAAGAAAATACCCTGAAATCAAAAAGCTAAACTTACCAATGTTTGCATTTTAAAAGCAAAGCTGAGATAAGTTATTTAAGCCAGTTGGTATGCCTCCACCTGCTTCGCTTTGCGGGTAAGTAAATGGATAATAATCCAGGCGGTTAAATAGGTAAAGCCGCAAATGGTAAACAGCAAGTTATAACCCGCAGAAATATTACCCTGCGCTTTATAACTATCGAGTAAATATCCTACCAATATCGGAAAAAAAATACCACCTACGGCTCCGGCCATGCCCCCAATGCCTACCACGGAACTTACGGCTTCTTTCGGGAACATATCCGAAGCGGTCGTGAAAACGTTGGTGGCCCAGGCCTGGTGTACCGCCACCGCTAAACTAATTAATCCTACGGCCACCCATACATCCGTCGCGAACTGAGCCAGAATAATGGCTAATTCTAAAATGGCAAAAATAAATAAAGCGGTTTTCCGAGCTTTTAAAGTAGGCATTCCCCGTTTTATCAGGTACGATGAAAAGTAACCCCCGCCAATGCTACCAACCGTAGTAGCCGCATAGATTATCATTAAAGGCAGACTTGGTTTTTTTAAATCTAAATGAAAAGTAGAGGCAAAATAAGAGGGCAGCCAGAACAAGAAAAACCAGAAAATAGGATCGATTAGGCCTTTGCCGGTAATAAAGGCCCAGGTTTGCGGGAAAGTAAATAATTTATACCATTTAATAGAACCGGCATCCGACTGAATATTAGTTTCCAGATCTTGTCCGGAAGTAATATAGTTTAACTCAGCGGTGGATAAACGTTTCTGCCGGGAAGGTACTTCGTAAAAAACTAACCAGAAAATCAACCAAACAAAACCTAATGCCCCCGTAATCCAAAAAACTTCCTGCCAACCGTAATATCTTAAAATCCAAGGTACAATTAATAAAGCCATTACTACGCCAATGCTGGTGCCGGCATTAAAAATACCGGTGGCTTTTGCTCTTTCACTCTTCGGAAACCACTCGGCTACGGCTTTCATGGCCGCCGGAAAATTTCCGGCTTCGCCAACACCCAAACCCAACCGGGCTATACCAAACCCAAACGCACTGCGGGCAATGGCATGCAGCATTGCGGCAACGCTCCATACCACCACGGTAATAGTGTAACCTAGCTTGGTACCAATTTTATCTATTACCCGCCCCGAAACTAAGAGACCAATAGCATAAGCGGCCGTAAAAGCCATTACAATGCGGGCAAAATCAGTTTCCGTCCAGTTAAATTCTTTTTCGAGAGTAGGCTTTAATAAACCAATTATTTGGCGGTCCAGGTAATTAATGGTAGTAGCCGTAAATAATAGTCCTACTATAACCCAGCGGTAGTTCCCCATTTTAATACGCGGCATAAAAGTATGTTCTGGCTTTTATTTAACAGCAAATAGTTAATAGACTCACTTAACTTTAGAACTTAATGATTTATTAAACCTGGTCCAATTTCTAGCTAAACCATTCCCGCATTCTAATTACCTCTAGTCATCGCTAAGCTTCAAAATCCATTAGAAATTACAGGCATTGCTTTCCAGCATAGTGGTGAGTTATGTATAATTTCTGATCAGATAGGAGTGAGCTGCTGCTCAAATATCCGGACTTGCCCCACCATGGCCGCTTTGTCAATTATTTCCGGCGAAACAACAAGGGTTTGGTCCGTTAACTGCAGTTCTTCTATGGCTCTTTGGTAAAAAGGATACAAATTACTTCCGCTACTTAAAACTATTTGCGGCACAGTTTTTTGTTGCAAGCTTCTTAATTCGGTACCAATCAATAAGCCACTTAAATAAAAAAAATTTTGCGCTTTGGTAAGGTGGTTAAATAGTTGATTCGTCCGGACAGAAAATAAGGTATGCAGAATAGTAGCTTTGGCAGATTCCTGAACTCCTCTACTAAAACCTTCCCAATCTGCCTCGGTTAACTTTTCTTGCTTTGGATTTTTAATGGAGTTTTTTAAAATACTGTGCTGGGCTATTAAATTAAAAAACTCACCCGTCATATAAGTCTGAAAATTTATGATCGCGTTGTTTTGTACCTGGATGTGCTTGGAATGAGTACCCGGAAAAACAAAAACTATTTCTTTTTGCTTGCTATCCGGCAAGTTCATTAAATGCACTAAGCCAATCAACTGAGTTTCTTCACCCCGCATTACATCGCGTTGATTTCGGACCCCTGAGATTAATACGGTTTCGTGCGAAAATTCGGGTTGTTTCTCAAATGACCTAACAGTAGCTTTACTACCATCTAAAGCAAAAGGCACCTCTGCATAGGCAAGTTCTTCCAGACCAATGGAGGAAGATGCCATCCCCGATAACACCACCGGAATATTATTTAAGTCAACTCCCAGTTTAGTAGCTAATACATTAATTTGCTGCTGTAACTTCTGCAGAAAGAATTCTTTCTGCGAAATATTCTTATCCGTACTTTCTTTCCAGGCATTATAGGTGCTGGCAATCCCTTCTTGTCCGGAAACTTCGTCTATAATCTGCAACTCCTGGGTATTTACCCAACTTAAGCGCAAACTAGACGTGCCCCAATCACAGCATAGTAAAGTATTTCTCATGAAGATATGAGTTGGTAAAATAAA
This sequence comes from Adhaeribacter arboris, assembly GCF_003023845.1. Taxonomy (NCBI): domain Bacteria; kingdom Pseudomonadati; phylum Bacteroidota; class Cytophagia; order Cytophagales; family Hymenobacteraceae; genus Adhaeribacter; species Adhaeribacter arboris. The sequence continues at coordinate 1,524,178 of NZ_PYFT01000001.1, forward strand.
GCCGGTACGTATTAATTAGTCCGGGAAAATAATTCCGAAAGAACCTTGAATGGTTTGTAAACTTACTTAAATTTTGAAGTGAGTATTCTAAGGCTACCTTTCTCTTTCCTCACTTAAAACGGAAAGCAATATAATTCGCTTAATCGTTAAAACAAATTCTTCCTAAAACTTTATAAAAACCTTGATTATTGCTTTACTCAATCCAAATTAACTGAAATATCAGCTAAAAACTACTTACATACTATCTTTTCTGACTTCCTATTTTTCTATTTTTTAAATTTGAATGTTCAACTCTAAAATCCTGCTGGTAAAATTAAGGTGATTATTATTGAAAATTTTTCAATAAAGTAAATTTATCATTAAAAAATTATTTGAAAGTACGATTAAATAAATACTTAATTTATAAATTTTTAAAATAAGCTATTTTTTTACTTTTTTGTTTAAACGATTAACCTTATGTTTGATTTGTGTTTCCCCAACAGCTGTTTACCAAGTGAACAAAAAAGTTTCTTTAAAGGACATAGCTCAACAAGCTGGGGTTTCTACAGCTTTAGTGTCTTATGTTTTAAGTGGGAAAGAAAAGGAAAGCCGGGTTGGACAAGAAATCGCTTCTAAAATTAAAGAAATTGCGCACAAATTAAATTACCAGCCCAACCACCTGGCTAAAAGTTTAAGGAGTGGAAAAACGCATACTATCGGTTTAATTATAGCGGATATTTCGAATCCGTTCTTTGCTAATATTGCCCGGATTGTAGAAGACGAAGCCAAAAAATTTGGGTATACCGTTATTATTGGCAGCTCCGACGAAAACTCGGAGAAATCCTGGGATTTGTTAAATGTTCTGCGCCATCGCCAGGTAGATGGTTTTATAATTGTATCCTCCGAAAATTCTCAAAATCAAATATATTTCTTAAAAGAACAACACCTACCTTTTGTTTTGCTGGACCGGTATTTTCCGGAGATTCAATCCGATTTTGTATCGATCAATAATTTTAAAGCAGCGTACGATGCCGGTTTACATTTAATTAAAAACGGCTACCGCCGGATTGGTTTTATTGGTTACAAATCTGAGCTTTTCCACATGCAGGAAAGAATCCGGGGATACCAGCAGGCTTTAAAGGAAAATAACCTGATCGCCAAAAAAAACTGGTTGAAAAGAGTTAGTATTCAGCAAATCGAGAAAGAGGTAAGAACTTCCATTGACGAGTTGATGGCTGCTGACAATGCCGTTGAAGCGATAATCTTTGCTACGTACAGCTTAGCGGTAAATGGTTTAAAGTACCTAAACGAATTAAAGTTAAAGGTGCCAGCCGATGTGGCCATTGTTAGTTTTGGCCAAGCGGAGGTATTTGATTTATATTATTGCCCCATTACCTATTTACACCAGCCCATTAGCGATTTAGGCAAAACCGCAGTAGAGTTATTAGTCAAAAAATTAAAGAATCCGGAAGAAGGAATGCGGCAGGTACTAATGGAAGCAAAATTAATAAGCCGGGAGTCTTCTGAAGCTAAAAGTTAAGTTTTATTTGATTTTTGCTTAATCGATTAACAATATTCACTAATCTATTTAAATTATTTATCAGTATTATGCAAAGAAGACACTTCTTAAAGTCAGCTATGCTCGGTTCTGCGGCCATGTTGGTAGGTTTTCCTCTGATGAAAGCAGAAGCAGCATCGAAAATGAAAATAACGAAGATCCGGTATTACAGCGCTCCCGGCTATAACAAACCTTTGTTTAACCAGGCGCGAGGCATCGTGGAAATTGAAACCAGTGGTGGCATTATCGGCATTGGCGAAGGCGGTTCTAAAGATATGATTGAGCAATGCGCGCAAATGATGATCGGGGAAGATCCTTTTCGGATTGAACATATCTGGCAAACCTTGTACCGGGGCATGTTTTACCCACCCGGCCGGGAAAAGCTGCATGCTTTAGGTGCCTTGGAAATGGCGCTGTGGGATATTAAAGGTAAAGCCTTAAATGTACCAGTTTATGAGTTGCTCGGCGGCGCTACCCGCGATTACGTAGAATGTTATGCTACTGGTTTTCGGGCCTCCAAAGCCAAAGACGAAGACCAACGCGCCCGGGATTGTATTGAAGCCGGTTTACGCGCTTACCGAATTGGCCCCACCGGCGGCAATGGCGATACTCCTTTTGATTTTTACGAAAACGCGAAGAAAACCATTGCGTTTTGCCAAAGAATAGATGCCGCGGTGGGCGGTTCCGGCAAGTGGGCCATTGACTTACACACCCGTTTTGACACCCCCGAAGCTATAAAAATATGTACCGCGCTAGAACAATTAGAGCCTTTTTTTGTGGAGGATCCCATTCGTTCCGAAAATCCGGAGGTATTTAAAACGCTTCGCCCCATGCTCAAAGTACCTTTAACCGTAGGCGAACAATTTGGCGACCGTTGGGATATAAACGCTTTAATCGAACAGCATTTAATTGATTATTCCCGCGTTACCTTGCCCAATACCGGAGGTATTACTGAGTTTAAGAAAATTGTAGCCCTTGCCGAAACCCATTATGTGGGCATGATCCCGCATTTTACCGGGCCATTGTCTACGGCAGCTTTAGTGCATGTTTTAGGTTCGAGCAGCCCCATTCGCGCCATGGTAGAACTGGCGGGCGGGGAACCGGAAAAAATACCTTACTTCAACGAAGATTACGTAAATTTTAAAAATGGCAAGCTCTACCTCAATCCCAGTCCGGGTTTGGGAGTAAAGTTCAACCCTAAAAAAGCCGATTTTGTAATGGAGATTACCACTAATACCAAATTTCCGCATCCCATTCTGCATAGCCCGGATGGTGCCGTGCATAACTGGTAATCCATTAAAGTACATAACCGAAAGCTTCTTTCGGCCAATTAGCTATTCTAAGCAGGAAAGCCGAACATAAATAGACTTTAATAAGGAGTTAGAGCCATTCCTAAAACTTAGAGAAGATTTTATTCGTCGCCTGAATTACCCCATAGCGAGTTGGTCGTGAACCAGGCCCATGTAACCAAAGCCCTTAACCGGCAAAGACCGAATAATCTGGATAACCGGGTATAGTGGAATAAAAAAATTATAATGAATCTATTTCCCGGAGCCAATGAAAAAGGCTCCTTTGCTTTTCTTTATTAAATATTTTAAATAACAAACACCCCTACAAATGGAAGAATTAGACAAAGACGTACTGGAAAGCCGCAGAGAACATTTAAAAAAAATAGGCTTAGGCGCAACTGCCGGGATATTAGGTTTATTTGGCACGCCGGAATCGCGGGCTGACCAACGGGTTACTCCGGCTTATGCCAAAGGCATGAAGCCCGTTAAGATTAAAAGTGTAAAAGCCATTGGTACAGCTCCCCAAGGTTCTAACTTAATCGTAGTAAAAGTAGACACCACCGAACCGGGTTTGTATGGTTATGGCTGTGCCACTTTTACCCAACGGGCCGAAGTAGTAGTAACTGCCATTAATAACTACCTGAATGATTTATGTACCGGCAAAGACGTCGACAATATTGAAGATGCCTGGCAATCGACTTACGTTAGTTCTTACTGGCGCAACGGACCGGTGCTCAATAATGCTTTGAGCGGATTAGATCAGGCCCTGTGGGATATTAAAGGCAAAAGAGCCGGTATGCCGGTGTATCAACTACTAGGGGGCAAAGTGCGCTTCGCGGTTCCTTGCTACACCCACGCTAACGGCAAAACGCCCGAAGAAACCGCCGACGACGCGAAACGGATTATGGACAGCGGCTTTAAATACGTACGGGTGCAGCAAGGTGGCTACGGCGCTACGGCTATCTCCTCTAAACCCGATTTTAAAGATGCCGGCTTTGGTGGGGCGGATGATCAATACATGAACCAAACCGCCTACCTGAAATCGGTACCGAAACTTTTTGAAACGGCCCGAAAAGTGTGCGGCGAAGAAGTAGAAATACTCCACGATATTCACGAACGGCTGGACCCGATGGATTCCATTAACCTGATTAAAGCTCTGGAAGACTATCGGCCCTTCTTTATTGAAGATCCTTTTTCGCCCGAAAATCCGAAATGGTTTAAAATGCTCCGGGAGAACACCACCGTACCGATTGCTATGGGTGAGTTGTTCAATAACCAGAACGAATGGAAAGAAGCCATGATCAACCAATGGTTCGATTACATCCGGATTCACGTGTCACAAATTGGTGGTATTACGCCGGCCATGAAAGTAGCTCGTTTAGGCGAATGGTTTAACGTAAAAACCGCCTGGCACGGTCCGGGTGATGTATCGCCGGTTGGACATTCGGCTCAATGCCACATGGATTTGGCCATTTGGAATTTTGGTATTCAGGAAGCCGTGAGCTTTAATGACAAGACTTTAGAAGTATTTCAGGGTTGCCCTACCATGAACAAAGGCTACATGTCGGTGAATGAAGTACCTGGTTTAGGAGTAGAAGTGAATGAGAAAGCAGCGGCAAAATACCCTATTTCCAACAAAGCGGGTAACTGGCAAGTACGTAAATTCGATGGCACTATCATCCGGCCTTAATATAGAGGTCGTCGGTATTCCTTACGGCAATTTTATAAGTATACTCTTTCCCGAACTGCAAAAACATACGCAATCATGTTAGAACTACAGCACCTGCAACCCTGGTTTTACTTGTTATTCGCTTGACTTTGCCGCTTATTTGATTCTATCATTTTAATAATTCCTCCTAAATAAAGAAGTAAATTTGACGAAAATTCTTTGCAAACTAAACGCCCAGGGAGGTACTCCCGCTTAGCCTTATTACCTGCTTAGGAATTTGCCGCTGAAAGAACCCGCTGGTTTGATTTAGTTCGCCTGGTAATGGTAGAAGCCGCGAATGATAACAAAAACCCTAATGATATGGCACCAATTAGAGGAAGCACCAAAGAAGATTACACTTCCCCGCTACCGTTCTCCGAAACTATATTGAACTCGAATTTACCGTAAAATACCAGTCTCTCATTAGGTAAAATCCATTATGTTCATTGGGAAAGCTCTAAAGTTTAAGTAATTTCTACTTTTAAAACAGGATTTCTGAGAAAGCCACTCCCTCTTTCAGACACTTCTGTTTTATAACTAATCTAAATTCGTCATTATGAGAATAAAGTCTTTTTACCTTGTTATTTTAGGTTGTTTTATCTGCTCCGCTATCCAGGCCCAAATGCAGGTAAGCGCTAACAATCGGTACTTAACCAATCGAAAAAACCAACCCTTTTTCTGGTTAGGCGATACGGATTGGGAGTTATTTCACCGACTTACCCGCGAAGAAGTTGAACAGCTTTTAGAGACCCGCCGACAACAAGGTTTTAATGTCATACAGGCGGTTGCCTTAGCGGAATTTAACGGCATCCGGGAGCCTAACCGATACGGCGATGTGCCGCTCGTAAACGATGATCCCACTAAATTAGCTATAACTCCCGGGGCCAACCCTGCAAACGCGGAGCAATACGATTACTGGGACCACGTCGATTTTGTGATTAAATCCGCCGCTAAAAAAGGCTTGTACATTGGTTTATTACCCACCTGGGGCGATAAAGTAACTCCGAAGTGGGGCGAAGGTCCCGTGGTATTTAATCCGGAAAACGCCGAAGTATATGGTTCTACGCTGGCTAAAAGATACAAAAATCAATGGAATGTAATCTGGATTTTAGGCGGCGACCGGCCGGCAAAATATAAATCGGACCGGGAAGGTCAAATGAAAGAATACGATCAAGTACCTATTTGGCGGGCGATGGCTCAGGGTATCCAAAGCGTTTGGGGCAAAGAAGCTTTCATCAGTTATCATCCGTCCGGCGGTTCTAATTCTACGTCGCAGCAAATTCACAACGAGGATTGGCTGGATATGAACGCTTTTCAATCCGGCCATGGCGCCCGGGAAGCACCCGCCTGGGATTACGTAACCCGCGATTTAGCCCTTACTCCCCCGAAGCCTACTCTGGATATGGAACCTTGTTACGAAGACCATCCGGTAAATCCCTGGGATGGTAAATGGACCCGGGTCCGGGGTTATTTCACGGCCTACGACGTAAGAGCCCGCATTTACCGGGGAGTTTTTGCCGGGGCCTGCGGCGTTACGTATGGGCATCATAGTATCTGGCAGTTTGTAAATCCTAAACTGTATAAAACCATTAACCTGGGCGATACTTTAATCACCTGGCAACAAGCTGCTTTGGCTCCCGGCGCCAGCCAAATGCAATATTTGAAAAACCTGATGTTATCGCGCCCTTATTTCTCCCGGATTGCCGACCAAAGCTTGATTTTATCGAATAGAGGAAGCACTTATTTGGATGTAGTTTCTGCTACCCGCGATGAAATAGGCGCTTACGCCATGGTTTATCTGCCCCAAAACAAACCGGTTACCATTGACTTATCTAAAATTTCCGGACAGGCCAAAGCCATTTGGTGGTACGATCCGCGGACTGGAAAAGCAACCCCTGGAAAAACAGTTAAGGCAAATGACAAACAAACTTTTACGCCGCCCGCCGAAGGGAAAGATTGGGTCTTGGTAATTGATGATGCTTCTCGGCAATTTAAAGCTCCGGGCAAAATATAGATAGTTATACAAACAAGATAAATCTTCTCTAACAACAGTTTGTAATTCTGGTGCCGGAATAAAGAGTTCAAATTCAAATAGAATCAGGTATTAAAAAGAAATGTTAGTAATACAAGTTAATTCTAATCCAAATCGGAGAAGAAAACTTGTTAGAATGCAACTTTATGTATTTTTACAAGAACCTAACGCTAAATACAGTAAATTCATTCATAATTTTAGTATTGTTAATATTGCTTAAAACTTAAAATAACTTCATGAAGAGATTAATCTTTATTTTTTGGTTATTTATAGGATTAACCAGCTTTGTACTCGTAGCGGATTTTCCAGCAGCCGAAATCAAAAATGAATCTATTAAAGCCAAGCTCTACTTACCCGATGCTCAACGAGGCTATTATCAGGGAACCCGGTTCGACTGGTCCGGCGTGATACCCAGTTTGGAATTTCAAGGTCACCAATACTTTGGGCAATGGTTTGAGAAATACGACCCCAAAGTACATGAGTCTGTTATGGGGCCGACGGAAGAATTTATGGTAGTGGGTTATGATGAAGCGAAGCCCGGCGACACTTTTCTTAAAATTGGGGTAGGTTCCCTGCGCAAACTCGACGCTGCTCAATATTTCTTCGCGAAATACTACGACATTGTGGATCCGGGAAAACGGACCGTTAAAACAAAATCGGACCGGGTTGAATTTACGCACGAACTAAAGGATGCGGCCGGTTACTCTTATATCTACCGCAAAGTAGTGCGGCTCGTAAAGGGTAAACCTCAACTAGTACTGGAACACAGCCTTAGAAATACCGGCCAAAAAGCCATTGCCACCAGCGTGTACAATCACAACTTTTTTACCATTGATAACGAGCCTACCGGCCCCGGCATCGAAGTTAAGTTTCCGTTTAACGTGCAGCCAGCTGGTAGCACCCGCGGCTTTGGCGACATGGTGCTGGCCGATGATAGTAAAATAACTTATACGCGACAATTAAACAAAGGCGAACAAGTATTCAGCAGCAGTTTAGAAGGTTTTGGTACCAGTGCCAGAGATTATGATTTCCGGATTGAAAATCGCAAAACCGGGGCCGGTGTTCGCATTACCAGCGACCAGGCTATCCAAAAAATAGTTTACTGGGCCTGCTCCACTACCTCGTGTCCCGAACCTTACATTGCCATTAACGTTGCTCCCGGACAAGAAGTTAAATGGCAGATTAATTATGACTTTTATACTTTCCCCAAAACGGCCGCCACGCGTTAATGAATTATTAATCCAGAGCAGCAGGCTTATGGCTTTCGGGAAGCGGCGCTCCCGCTCTCTAAACGGGAAAAAAGTGTTTGCTTTTAGCAAACAAAATAAAGCTTGAACTGCCAATGGAGCAATAAAATCAGCCGGGTACCGGTATTCGCCCCTCACTTAGATGGCTATCGCTAACTTTCCGTAATGGAAATTGGCCTGGCCGGCTGACACTGATCGGAGAAAACAACCCCAATAAAAGAGCCGGACAATTATACTTTGTCCGGCTCTTTTTATACGAAGCACTACAACGGAAGCTGCAGATTTAGAAATAAGAACTAAGTTAACTTTGTGGCTTGCCGGGCAATTAGTTTCCATTTTCCCTGTTGTTTTTGCCAGATAAGCAACACTGCCAGCTTAGTACTGCCGGGGGTGCCGCCGTTATTGGTTTGAGCGGTAAAATTATGGCGAACAATAGCTGTATTTCCTACCAATTTTATAGTTTGGTCCGTTACATCCATGGTCACAAAGTCATTTTCGCCGCTAACCAATACTTTAATAAAAGTAGCTTTGTCTTCTAATAATCCGTTAGAATGGCCATAGCTTAAATCGGCGGAGGTAACCTGGTCTAATATATTTTTATCCCCGGCCAGCATTCCTTTTCTTAAGTTAGCAACTGCTTCCGCCACGGCTTTTTCGTCCTTGGATTGGGCTTGGGTGCCTACAGATAACACTAAAAATGTTAAAATTACATAAAGGCTTTTTTTCATGCTGTGTTTCCGGTAATAAGATATAAGTAGTTGCTCGTTGTTCGCTTAATTAATCTATGAGGATCAGCAAGTTATCTCACCTGGTAGTCTACACTAACTTCGTCGAAGTACTTAATACTTTGAGAATTATAAATACAATACATAAAGCCTTCTGAGGAAAACATCCGGCAGTTGCTTTAGTTTAAAAAAGCTCCCCGTTTCATTAAGATTTTCTGGCGTTTTTGCTCACTGCTTCCATTAAACCGCGCATGTAACCAATAGCAAACAAATTACCTAAAGTCATATAGCCCGGTCGGGTATTTTCTTCGCCGGCCATGGTGGGCACGTGGTCGGGGCGGATAGCGCCTTTAAAGCCAATTTCGTAGTAGGCTTTCATGGCTTCGTACATATCAATCTGGCCTTCGTCGTGGAAAGTTTCGGTAAATTTGGTACTCGGCAAAACGCCGCTTAAATCCTGCACGTTGCGGAAATGCACAAAATGGATTTTACCGGCTTTGCCCCATCTTCTAATTAAGGAAGGAATATCTTTGCCCATTAAGGCAAAATTACCCTGGCATAAAGTAACGCCATTAAAATCACTCGGCATAATTTTTAACATTCGGTCGAAGCTTTCTACGGTATTCATAATCCGGGAGATTCCTTGAATGCTGTGTACCTGCGGGTCATCCGGATGCAAGGCTAACTTCATTTCTATTTTTTCGGCTTCCGGTACTACCGCTTTCAAGAAGTATTCCAGGTTCTTCCACATGGTTTCTTTGGTTACTTCGCCGTACTTGGTTAAAGGTTTGTTTTTAATATCGTCGTAATCAAAAGCCGTAACCAAAGCGCCTCCCCGGGCTGGCCGGTCCATTTGGGTACGGGCCCAGCTAATTACCGGCATCCAGTTATAACAAATAACATTTACCCCTGCTTTTTTTAAGTTTTTCATGAAGGTGATGAAGTTGGAAATTTCTTCGTCGCGGCCTTCTAAACCTAATTTTGTTTTTTCTCCCAAGGAAGGCGGACCTTCCACTACGGTATAATTTAAACCTACTTTTTTCCAGGCTTCTTTAACCCCGGCAATAGCCTGATATTCCCAGGGTTTTACATCGGTTAACCCGGTCAGTCGGGTATCAATACCCGCCACTGCACCCAGGGCATCCATCTGTTTAGCCAATTCGATTAATTGTTTATTAGCTTCAATACCGGCAAAGTAGGCCGTACTCATTTCCATGCCCGCATCTTTGGCCATAGAGTTTAAAACCGCATTGTTTTTTTAGTAGCAGCTAAAGCCGGAGAAGTAGCAGAATTTATTCCACCCAATGATATGGCTGCGGCCAGGGAAGCACTTTTCTTGATAAAGTCCCGACGATTATCTTTCATGAATACTTTTAATTAAAATGATGACAGAAATAAGTACAAGGTGTTCGTAAAAATAAAAATAGGTCGTTTTAGTAGGTAAGCATATAGGTAGAACAAGGTTTTCTTTTAATGAGTTTATCTTTATTTAATCCCGCATTTTACGAAAAAACAGATAATTTACCAACCTTCTTTTATTTTAAAGCTCAGGCACTTACCCCGGATTCCTTTAAAGATAACACTGCTTGCATCATGGCTTTGGTATAGGCTACATTGTAGGCCTGGGCGGCATAGCCGCCGCCACCCGGATACATATTTTTAATACCGCCGGGATGTTCTTTATCGTAGTCGAGTGCCCGCGGATGTTCGGGGTAAATACCAAATTTGTAACCTAGTTTAAAAATCTCCTGCATCACCGCAAACATATTTACCTGACCTTCATCAAAGAAAACTTCGGAGTACTTTACGTAAGGTTTCTCCACGGTAACATTGCGGTAGTGAATATGATTAATCCGATCGCGCGAACCCAGGTACCGGAAAACTTCAATTGGGTCTTCACCCATTTCGCGGGTAACGCCGCAGTCGTAGGTCATGCCGTTCGAAGGGCTATCTACAATTTGTAAGAGCCGCTGCCAATCTTTAAAAGTAGCCATAATTTGGGCGTGGCCGTGGCTGACCGGAATGGGTGGATCGTTGGGGTGTAAAGCCATCCGGACGCCAGCTTTTTCAGCCACCGGAATGACTGCTTTTAAAAAATACGTTAAGCTATTCCAGAGCATTTCGGCGGTTTGCGGGGTGCCTAATTTGGGATCGGTGGGCAGATTTTTTCCTTTTTCGTAATCAAAACTGGTGTTACCCGCTCCGCCGCGCGTTTTTTCTTCGTAATATCCTTCCATGAGCCGGTGAGCGTAAAAGTTATATTCTACCACCGGTAAACCCGCCCGGCCAGCGGCTACTAACGAATCCTGTATTTTTTTATTTCCTCATCTCTTCCTTCCCGGCCGTAAATGGTATTCGGGTGTTCTCCGATCATCATGTTTATTACCGTTAAACCTTCGGCTTTAAAGCGATCCATTATTTCCCGCAAACTTTCTACGGTCCAGGGGATAGGTGGGCCTCCCATTAACACATAATCCACGCCAATTTGCTTGATCTGCCTCATTTCGGCGACCAAAGCATCGCTGGAAACTCCTACCGTTAACCGGGGCATATTTTCCCCTATTTTAATGGGCCATTCGGCATTTTTAGCGGTATTTGCTCCGCCGGTGCGAACAGCGATAGCATTTTCTGCCTTTTCGTTTCCGGAGGAGGAGCAGCTACTTAAGCCTGCTACCGAGAGAGCGGCTAAAGCGGTACTTTTTTTTAAAAAATTTCTGCGGTTATCTTTCATAATGCTACATTTTTAATTTTAGCTGAACAGAAAATCTTTTTTAAGTTGCTTGGAAAAGCTTCATATACATTTTAAAGCCGCCTAAAGGTTATTCTTTATCCCACCAAACCCGGGTAGTATACAAATCCGGCCCCTGATTCTTAATGGCGTTTTCAACACTGGCCGCATTTAAAGATTTTTCCTCGAAAGAATACATCAAACGTCTTACCGGGGCTCCACCAGTGGCATTGAGCGCATAGTTAATTTGCTGCAGCGTAGGAACTCCGGTGCGCCGCCAGTTCGACCAGGCTTCAAAAAAGTCCAGGTACATGTAATGCGCCAGGTAAAATTGCGTGTGAATTTGTTGCATCATTTCCGGCATGCTGCCGGTTAAAGGATGCGCCGCGATATAGGTATCTATTTCTTCAGGAGTAATCGCCACATTTGCCACGCTGCTGTTCGGGTATAAAGTAGATGACTCCATGTTGGCCCGGATTGCTTTGTGGTAATGCTCCTGCGGTACGCCGGTTTCCCAACCACGCAGGGCAGCTTCGGCCAGCAAAAACTCTACTTCCGAGTAGCTTAAAATAATAGTAGGAGCCGAAAAGTTGGCAATAGTAGCGGTATTAGGCTCAGAGTATTCGCGCAGCAATTCATTTTTCCAACCCGGGATAACCGTGCCGATGGTATTGGGATCGTAGCCGTTGGGCAAGGCTTTTTGTAGTTCGATAGCCGTAGTCTGGGAAATTACCTGTCCTTGTTTGGCGTCAATGTTACCTTCCCATAAAGTCATGTAAAAAGGTATGCGGGGGTCTTGATTGACCTGCAATAAATCCAGAAAAGTTTTGCCCATTTTTACAAAGCCCAAGCCTTGGTTACCTTCCGGTAAACTTTCTCTTTTTAATTCGCGGGCATCCCAGTTCCAGGTATTTTCATTAGCCGAGATATGCGCCAGTTTGGCCATATCGGCGTTGCTTTGCATTACCCCACCCGCAATGGCTTTTTGAGCCCAAGTCTGCGCCATAGTCGGGTCAACTTTGGTTAACCGCATAGCTAACCGAAGCATTAAAGAATAACCAAATGCTTTCCATTTCGGAACGCTACCCGCGTAAATAACATCGGCAGCGCCAAACGAAGCTTTCGCAGCATCCATCTGGTTTATAGCAGCTTCCAAATCCTGCAGCATCCAAGGGTAAATGTCCGATTGTTTATCGTAAGCGGGTTTATAAATACCTTCCGGGGCGCCGGCGGCTTGTTTGTACGGTACGTCGCCGTAGGCATCGGTAACCCGGTGGAGGGCGTAAACTTTCCAGATTTTGGCAATGGCATTTTGATTAATCAGTTCCGGATTTCCTTCGGTTTCCCGGATCACAATCATTAATTCCCGCAAATGCGACGTATAAACCGTTTCGAAGAAATTACCGGTTTGGGCGTTTACCACTCCTTTTTCGCCGTACCAGAAATTTTGCAAAGTAGCGTGGTACTGCATAATCCCCGAAGCATATTTAATATTAGTCCGGTTACGGTCGGTGGTACCGGTTCCTACCGTGCGGATGATGCTATTGGTAAATAAAGGATCAATAGCCGGCTCGGTAAAGGAATTGGGGTTGATGTTCATTTCTTCAAAACCTTTGTCGCAGGCGGTTAAGAAGAAAACTGCTAAAAAGCCGGTTCTAAAAGTGAAGGCAGCTAGTTTACGTTTTATGTTGTTCATAGTATTCTGATGCTTTTTTGGATAAGACACTATTACCTTTATCTATTTTATAATCGCACGCTTAAATTAAAACCGTAGGTGCGCGTAGAAGGCAAACCAAAGTTTTCTAAGCCTTGCGCGTTGCCGCTGCTGTAATTAGATTCGGGATCGATGTTTTTGGTGCTGCGATAGAGTATTAGCAAGTTGCGGCCTACAAAAGAGATATTAGCCGACTGAAAAGGAGTTTTGGCTAACAATTTAGCAGGCAACGTATAGCCAATGTTGAAAGAACGGAGCTTGATAAAATCGGCCTTTTCGACAAATTCGCTGGTGATGGTGTTCCAGATGCCTTTGTAATACGTTTCGGCCGGAACGTTTTTCGTGAAGGCTTCGCCTTTTTCGTTTACCCCGGTAACGGTTACCCCGGTTTCTCTGACATTATTTTCAACGGTGCGTTTATCTAAACCAAACTGGGTTCCGTAAGCGCTAGTAGCCGAATAAATACTGCCCCCCCACCGGCTATCGAGTAAAAAGCTTAAATTAAAGTTTTTAAAGGAAAAATCGTTATTTAAACCTACGGCTAAAGGCGGTACTCCTTTACCCAAAGGCACAACCGGGCCGGCAATAGGCAAACCATTCGAGCTGTTGTAAATTATTTGCCCGTTGGCATTGCGGGAATACGTACTACCGGCAATCTGACCAAAAGGCTGCCCCTGGTAATGGGTAATCCAGCCGTTTTCGGTACGAGTAGTGGCACCCGGTAAACGCAAACTGGTTAAACCTAATTCCGGCGCAATACTAATAACTTCATTTTTATTATAAGCGGTATTTAAAGCCATGTTCCAGGATAAACCACTTTCGCTGGTAATCGGAGAACCACTTAACATTAGCTCAATGCCCCGGTTTTTCATTTTACCTACGTTCAAAGCCACGGCGGTATAGCCACTGGATTGCGGCAAAGTAGCATTTACAATATCGTTGGTGGTAGTCCGGTCGTAAAGAGTAACATCTACTCCCAGGCGGTTATTCAAAATTTTGGTTTCAATACCTACTTCGGTGGTGGTAGAGGTATAGGGCGTTAATAAAGTGGGTAAAGTGGGGTTGGTGACATTCATTAAGGTTTGCCCTAGATGCTGTTGTGATTGCGCCGAAAAAGTTTGGGTAATCGCGTAAGCCGTGGGTGCTCCGCCCCCTACCTGCGCCCAGGAAGCACGAATTTTAGCGTAATCTAACCAGCCGGGTTTAGTAGCCCAGGCATCGGAAGCTACAAAACTCAAACCCACCGAAGGGTAGAACAAACTGTTATTCTTGGGGTCTAAGGTAGAGAACCAATCGTTGCGGCCGGTTAAGGTTAAATACAAATAATTATTAAAATCAATATCGGCGGAGGCAAACAAAGAATTTATTCCTAGTTCACTGTAGTTAATAGCAAAATTCTGGCTTCTGCCGTTCGCAATAAAGTATTGGTAGGGCCGGTTAAACTGACCGCTGGAAAGGCTAAGGCCATCGAAAGTATTGCGCATTTGATTGCCGCCCGCAAAAACATTCACGGAAAAACGACCTACATCTTTCCGGAAACCAATGGTACCCTCCAGGTTGGTTTCGGATTGTACGCTCTGGTCGGTAGTCATGGAGCCGGGCTGGTTAAAGGCGAGTCCGGTTGGTTGAATGGCGTAAGCATCAAAGTTTACCTGGTCAATTCCGAAGCGGGCCCGCACATACAGCGCATCGGTAATATTGTAAGTAGTATTAAAAGAACCAATAAACCGTTTTTTAGTATCGCCGTTTTGTACTTTGTTAATGGCAAAGTACGGGTTGGTGGCGTATTCATAATCGCTCCATTTAAATTCGTTGCCGGTAGGTAAGTAGCCGGGCAATAAAGTTTCGATTGGGATATTGGTGGCCAATAATTGAGCGCCGGTATTCGGGTTTAATTGAAAATCCGCTAAATAGGTCCGGTTTTTTACGTCTTCGATATTGTACTGGGCGTTGCCTTCGAACACAATTTTCTTGGCCAGAGTAGCGCTGGCGCTCAGGTTAAAGGTTTTAATGTTCATGGTATTGTGCGGCACAATCGCTTTGTTATCCAGGTTAGAAGCTGAGAACCGGAAGCGGGCAATTTCATTACCGCCGGTCAGCGCCAGGGTATTCACGAAGTTGGTACCGGTTTGATAGAAATTTTTAAGATTATTTTTCTGCGCGGTATAAGGACGGGGCTGACCATCCGGTTGAATGACCGGTGAATTATCTAACCGGGCTCCCCACGACATGCGGCCGTTGGCAATGGCTTGCGCCTGCGTAGTTGGCGCGGCTCCCAACGAACCCGAACCATACTCGTATTGCCAATCCAATAAATTAACCGCTTGCTGCAAGGTATAATTGGTATTGTATTCTACCCCGATTCCCTTTTGCGCTTTACCCGATTTGGTAGTAATTAAAATGACTCCGTTGGCGGCCCGGGCGCCGTATAAAGCGGCGGCGGTACCTCCTTTTAGCACCGAAATACTTTCAATATCGTCGGGGTTGATACTGGCTAAGCCATCGCCCCGGTCTACGCCGCCAAAAGTACCCGCCGCACCTTGGTTATTATTCGTAATAGGCATGCCGTTCACCACATACAAAGGCTGATTTTCGCCGTTTAAAGAGCCGTTTCCGCGAATCACAATCCGGCTCGAACTGCCCGGACCACCCGATGTACCCGAAGCGGTAACCCCAGCTACGCGTCCAGCTAAGGCGTTACCTACATTTATTTCCCGGGCCTGGGTTAATTTTTCGCCGCCCACTTCCGAAACCGCGTAGGTTAAGGCTTTCTTTTCCCGCTTTATGCCTAAGGCCGTTACTACTACTTCATCTAAAGTTTTGGTATCGTCTAATAATATGACATTAATGGTAGCATTCCCGTTAAAAGGTACTTCTTTGGTAGTATAGCCAATAAAAGAAAAAACGAGCGTGCCGTTGTCAGCGGGCGCCGTAATAGAATAAGAACCGTCGGAGCCGGAAGCCGTGCCCGTGGTGGTTCCTTTTACTAAAACGGTTACCCCAGGTAAAGCTTCGCCGGTAGCCGAAGTAATTTTACCGGTAATGGTGGAGGCAACCATCCTCTTTTTGCTGGAAGCTAATACGGTATGAGTGTTATCGGCGGTAGGCACTAAACCACTGGTTTTTAATCTTTTCAGCACTATTTCGCCGCCGACTGGTTCAAAATCTATCCGTAAAGGAGTGAATAAGTCTGTAAGTACCTGGGCTAACTTTTTATTAGAAGCATTTACCGAAACTTTGCGGGTAGCATCAATTATTTGGGTACTGTAAATAAAATGAATACCGCTGCGATCTTCCATTTCTCTTAGAATAACGCTCAGTTCGGTTTTTTCTAATTTTAAGGTTATAATTTGGTTTAAGGCTGTTTTCGCTTTATTATCTTCGGCTAAAGCATTTCGGTCCACTAGCAAAAAAGTGACGGATAAAAATAATAATTTCAACCAGAGTCTTTTTTTCATAAGTATAATTTCCATAGGTGAGTTGATTTTTACGTTTGATTCAGGTAAAACAAGTGAGGCAAGGCAATAGCTTTCCAGGCATCTTTCAGATGCTTTAGCGAACAGTAGAGTTACATAGGCGGAATACCCGGGGGTTTACCTATTGGGGAGGAGGAGTACTTTTCTAAATCATAAGCGGTATTTTTTAGTCTTTATTTCGAGGGTTATTCTGCGCACCCTTCTCCAAAAATTATAAATTTATCGTCAGCGGATTTGTAGTTAGCACCAATGGATTTACAAATCATTTCGAGTTTTACTTCCAGGGATTGGTCCTGAAAGTAAGCGGTAAGGGTACATTTATTTAACTGCGCCTTCTCTAACCGGATAGAAACTTTATATTGGTCTTCTAACTGTTGGATAACTTCTGTTAAAGGAGTTTCTTTAAATACTAATTTGGCTGCGGTTACTTGATGCGCCCAGTAGTTGGGTTGAATCTTTCTTTTGACTAAAGTATTAGTTGTGGCATTAAACCGGGAACTTTCGTTAGGTCGTAAATAAAGGCTTTCTTGTTCCGGCTCTAAAAACCGGAGAAAAGCGGGCAGGCTATGTACGGTTGGTGTTACGGCTACTTTTCCGGTACGCACCAAAACATCCGTCACTTGCTTAGGAGCATTAAAATCAACTTCAAAACTGGTTCCTAACACTTCTACTTCAATGGCATCGCCCAGCACCCGGAAGGGATGCTGTGGGTCGCGGGCTACGTCCAAAAATGCTTTCCCATTTAACATAATTTTCCTAATTGAGTCAGTAAACTTTTTAGGATATTGAAGCCTAGCTCCCGGTTCTAACCAAATTAAGGTGCCGTCGCTTAAAGAAACCCGTAACGGGGCTACTGTTTTATTTTCCTGTTTCAAGTAAGCTATTTCCGGTCCGGAGAAACTTCCCGGAAACTTTTTCGAATATTCTTTTAGTCCAAAAATCAAAAAAACTACCAATCCCACTCCTACCCAAACCGTTGCTTTTCGGCTCAGCTTAAAATTATTTGGTTTCGTATCCTTCTTTACGGACCGGTAATTTACTTGCTGAATCTTTGCATGTAAGGCTAACCAGTTGCGGAATTTTACCTGTTCTGTCTCCTTTGTACTAATCAGATGAGAAGGTTGCGCTAAATTTATTTTTTCGTACCAATCTGCAATAATGGCTTCTTCTTCCGGGGTAGCTTTACCAGCTAAGTATTTTTGCAAAAGCTTTTCCAGCTTCTCTGGTTCATTCCAATTCATGTAAGTAATCGCGCTACCCTTATTTCTTAGCCGGTTTTATAGATACAGTCAGATAAGTAGCTCCTTACCCTAAAAAATAAACCTAAAAATCTTAAGAAGGTAAGAAATGATTAATAGCCGTGGCCCTTAGCCCATAGTCTATTAACTTACTAAGAATGTCCGATAAGGAAAATAAGCGAAACTAGTGAGATGAAAAGCAGATTAGGAAAAAGGGAATAACAAAATCTTTTAAAAAGACTTTCAGATGTTTCAGCGATTTGGTAATATGAAACTCCACCGCTTTATCGGTTAACTGAAGCTCATAAGCTATTTCTTTATTCGATAAATTCTGGAATCTGCTTTTTTCAAAAATTTGCCTGGTTTTATTAGATAAAGCCTCCAGCGCTTGTTTAAAAGTAGAATTTAATTCTTCGGTTAAAACTTGTTCTTCGGTAAAGTTGGCCGCAGCCCGCGCATGTTCCGCAGCGGCTTTGTATTTATTACGGACTAATTGGGCTTGGTAATAATTAATAACAGAGTATTTAACGGCCGTAAGCAAGTAAGCATCTAAACTACTTTTAATAACGATTAATTTACGTTTGAGCCAAAGGTTTAGAAATATTTCTTGTACCAATTCTTCCGCAACTTCTTTCTGACCGGTTTTGCGATAGGCTACCAGGTATAATTTGCTCCAATACAAATCATAAATCTGCTTAAAAGATTGGGCAGAATCCTGGCCCAAGCCACTTAAAAGTTCTTCATCCGTTAAACTGCTCTGGCTCAAGGTTTATCTATTTGGAACTAGTCAAATATAAATTATAAACCTATTAAAAAAATATACCAAATCACTTAGCCGATGGAAGATTTAAAAATTTACAACTGTTGTACAGCTTTAAAATAAAGAAATAATAAAATCCAGTCTTTTGTTAGCTATAATCCTTCAAAAAAGCTGAAAAAATAAAAATTTAAATTAATAGTAAAGCAAAAGAAAACCAGGATTTCAGAGGCAGACTTAAATAAAAATGCTTCGCCCAACTTTATAACAGTTGAACGAAGCATCTTAAAGTTTTACTTTCTGCTTTTAAGGTAAGGCAAAAGCCACGTATTTACCTCCGGCTTTTAACCCTCGGGCGCCTCCGGCGGCAATTACCACGTATTGTTTGCCATTTACCAGGTAGGTAATGGGTGTAGCAAAGCCACCGGCCGGTAATTGGTATTCCCATACTACCTCCCCGGTTTTCTTGTTAAAAGCCCGGATTTTCTCGTCGCGGGTGGCGGCAATAAATACCAAACCTCCGGCCGTGGCTACTGGTCCGCCATAACTTTCGGTGCCGGTTATCGGGATACCTTTTTTCGTTAATTCCGGGTATTCGCCTAAAGGTACCCGCCACAAATACTCGCCGGTATTTAAATCAATGGCGTTGAGCGTACCCCAAGGAGGTTTAATGGCCGGATACCCGTTCTGATCGGTAAATTTCTTCCAAACTTTATTTACGTAGCGCGGCACGTACGGAAAGCTTTCCTTTTTTGCTGTTTCCGAAGGACCGGTTTCGCTGTGTTCGCTTTCAGCTTTGTCGGCGGCGGTTTCGGTGTTTAATAAATAACGCACAATCGCCGCGCGATTTTCCTTTGGTATATGCTCGAAAGCCGGCATCCGGCCGCTGCCTTTGGCCAGAATAGCCATAATACCTTCCGCATTATTTCTTTTACCAATATCTACCAGGTTGGGAAAATCCGAGCCGCTGCCTTTTCTGTCCTTGCCGTGGCAAACGGCGCAATTCGCCAGGTACAAACCGTTTCCTTTCGACAGGGAAGCCATTTCCTTATTTCTTTCTTCCTGCGACACCATTTGCAATATCCAGGGATCGTCATTGGCATTTTGGTACAAAATACCATCCGGATCAATGGAGTTGCCGCCCCATTCCGCGCCACCACTGTACCCGAACAAAATAGTGCCTTTTATCACTGGGCGGGGTAAACTTATGATCAGTGGGCATTTCTGCGAAGCGTTCTTTTACGTAGGCGTAGGCTTCCGGGGAGATATTCGTGATATCGGCTTCGGTAAAAACCTGGTGGGCAAAAGGCGCCGGTTTTAACGGAAACTTCTGAGTAGGGTAAGGGTGCTCACCGGGTAAAGCCGGCGAAGTAGGCACCGGCCGTTCTTCTACCGGAAACAAAGATTTACCGGTATCGCGGTCTAATACGTATACCAGTCCGTCTTTCGTAGCTTGCACCACTGCCTCTACTTTTTTACCCTTATGCTTTAAGGTAGTTAAATTAGGCGGCGACGGATGATCACGGTCCCATAAATCGTGGTGAATGGTTTGATAGTGCCATTTTCTTTGTCCGGTTTCAGCATCCAGGGCCATAATACAGGTGGCAAATAAGTTTTCGCCTTCGCGTTCACCCCCGTAAAAATCAGAGGCTGGCGAACCGGTTCCAAAGTAAACCGTACCTCTTTTTTCGTCGAGCACCAGGCCGCTCCAGTTGTTGGCGGCCCCTATGTATTTATAAGCATTGGGCGGCCAGGTTTCGTAGCCATATTCGCCGGGTTGCGGCACCGTATGGAAAACCCACTTTAATTGGCCGGTAATAATATCAAAAGCCCGGATGTGACCTGGTGCCGCATCGCCCGATTCGGATACGCTGGAACCCATTACGATGGTATTTTTGTACACTACTCCTGGCGTGGAAGCCGTTACCGATAATTTACTCACATCGTGGTCCAAATTGGTTTGAAGCCCTTCGTGTAAATCAACGGTGCCGTTCTTGCCAAAGCTTTCTATTTTTTGACCGGTTTTAGCATTAATGGCGTACAAACTGGAACCCACCGAATACAAAATTCGCTGATCGTCGCCGTTTTCCCAATAGCAAACTCCCCGGTTCGTATTAAATTTGGTGTCTTCTTTTAAAGGCTCAAATAGCCAGAGCTGCTCCCCGGTGCCGGCTTTCAGGGCAAAAAGTTTAAGTTCGGAAGTAGTGCCGTACAGAACTCCCTTTACTACTATGGGCTGACATTGAATAGCTTTT
Source organism: Adhaeribacter arboris (assembly GCF_003023845.1). Lineage (NCBI taxonomy): Bacteria > Pseudomonadati > Bacteroidota > Cytophagia > Cytophagales > Hymenobacteraceae > Adhaeribacter > Adhaeribacter arboris. The sequence goes on from NZ_PYFT01000001.1 coordinate 1,544,884, forward strand.
GGCCGCTGGGGTTTGGGATTATTTGGGGCCGGTTTTTCGGCAGTATCGTACATCCAGGCTACCTGCAGATTTTTTACATTATCCAGATTAATCTGGCTCAAAGACGAGTAGCGGTTACCGGCTTTATTGCCGCCGTAAGTAGGATAATCTACTTCTTTTTGATTCGTAACAGCATTACTTTTTTCGCGACTGGGATTCAAACAGCTTCCTAAAAATAACAAGCCTACGGCTAAAAACTTAATTGGATACTTCATTGAGTAAGTTTAGCTTTGTTATAGTTGATAAAATTATAAATGTAGAAAGTTGAAACAATTTCAGGGTTGAATATATCAAGTATTCAAACTTTAAAAATAAGAAAAATTAACGTCCGCTTTTTTAAAAAACTCTATTTTGAAAGAATTAATATTTTGGCAGATTTTACATTTCTGAATGTCTTTGCGGCAAAACTGTTACCTATACGGCTGGTTTTGATGTTCCTGTGCTCGGGTAATTTCAAAAAATTTCACCTTGCGTTTTAAAATTTTCTTTTTTAACTAGGAAATCTTTTTAACCAAGTACCAAGGTCATGAAAGGGAGTTATCTTTAATTAGTCACTACTTAACCCCTTAAGTCTTTCTTTTTCAAGATCCTTAAAAAGGAGCACGCCAGAATCAGGCAAGCCGGATTTTTGAATTTATATTGTATTCATGCTCAAATGCCTTCTATAATGCGGATAAACCAATTAGTACCTAAATTTATCTTGTCCAGAAAAACACGGCGGCCCCAAACTTATATTGGTTTACTGCTTTTTAGTGGAGTTATTGCTTTTCAAGGGTGCGTAAGCGGAAAAAATAAGGAAAATCAACCAGTCCGTACGAACCAACAAACCAGCGCCAATAACCCGGTTTTCCCGGCAAACCACTCCGGAAATACCGGAGCTAGTGCCTCTAAAAATCCCTATTCCACCGACGAACATGATATCATACACGGCAAGCAGCTTTTTCAATCGAACTGTACGGCCTGCCATAACTTTGAGCAGAAAGGCATTGGGCCTAATTTAGCCGGGGTAACTACCCGCGATACGCCCGAATGGCTGACCAAATTTGTCCGTAATGCCCCGGAGGTAATTAAGTCCGGCGATGCCAAGGCGATTAAGCTTTATGAAGAATACAAGCAAATGATGCCGCCCTTTACCGCTTTTACTCCGGGGGAGGTGCAATCCATTCTGGCTTATTTACATGCGCAGCAACCTGCCTCGGCCATAGACGAAAACACCGCTAAACTAGGACCTCCCCTATCCGACCCTATTCCTACCAAAATTCCAAAATCGGAACTGCTTCTTAGCCTGGAATCAATTACTACCGCCCCGGCTACCGCCGAAAAAATACCCTTGGCCCGCATTAATACCATGGTGGTTTTACCGGGTAAAAAGAACCGGGTTTTTATTCAGGATTTACGCGGAATACTCTACGAAATGGAAGGTAAAAACCTGCGGCAATACCTGGATATGAGTAAGGAACGGCCGGCTTTTATTTCAACTCCCGGTTTAGCCACCGGTCTTGGCAGCTACGCTTTTCACCCGGAATTTTATAAAAACGGTTTTTTTTATACCACCCACACCGAAAAGGCGAACACCGCGCCCGCCGATTTTGCTTACGCCGATTCCATTAAAGTTGCTTTGCAATGGGTGCTTACCGAATGGAAATTGCCTGATCCCCATGCCTCGGTTTTTTCCGGAAAAGGCCGGGAATTATTGCGGGTAAACATGGTGAACCAAATTCACGGGGTGCAAGAGATTACTTTTAATCCATTCGCCAAACCAAGTTCCCCGGATTACGGCTTATTATATATTGGTGTAGGTGATGGCGGGGCGGCGGAGCAGAAGTATTCTTTTTTATGTAATTCGAATAAAACGGTTTGGAGTACTGTTCTCCGGATTGATCCCCGGGGCAACAACAGTAAAAACGGACATTACGGCATTCCGGCTATTAACCCATTTGCCCAGGATAAGGACCCCGAAACATTAGGTGAAATTTTTGCCACCGGTTTTCGCAACCCTAACCGGATTTACTGGGCGCCGGATGGTAAAATGCTGATTTCGGATATTGGCTTAACCAACATTGAAGAATTAAACATTGGCAAAGCCGGCGCTAATTACGGTTGGCCCGCCCGCGAGGGCACTTTCTTACTCAATTATCAGGGTAAAATGGACAAAGTTTATGCTTTACCCGCCGACGATGCCCAGTATAATTATACCTACCCGGTAGTTCAGTTTGACCACGACGAAGGCAATGCTTTTTCGGCTGGCTTTGTGTACAATGGTTCTATTCCTTTACTCAAAAACAAATACATTTTTGGTGATATCGTGAGTGGCCGCGTGTTTTTCGTAGAGAACAATCAGTTAAAATTAGGACAACAAGCTCCTATCCAGGAGTTCACGCTGCAAATGGATGGTACTACTTCTACTTTCCAAACCATTACCGGCAATAAAAAAACCGATTTGCGATTTGGTATGGGACTTCAGAACGAATTGTATCTCTATACCAAAACCGATGGTAAGATTTACCGGGTAAATAACTGCTTGCCGAACAAAAAAATTTAAACTTCAGGTCATTGTTCATTTGCCGGCCGGTGAAAATAAATTCTTTAAACCGTTTTAACTAACTTTTGTGAAATCAGGAATTAGTGTAAACCATACTCCTTATCTGAATGATTCAAACCAAAAAAGAATTACAAGCAGCTGATCTGCAACCTTTATTGCAAAAATTCTGGGAGCTTTCCGGAGAAAAGATCAAAAGCATTGCGCAAAATTACGATACCCGCCAAGGTTCGCCGGTTTTTACGGTAAAAGGCCAGTACACTACCCGCGGCTGGACGGAATGGACCCAGGGATTTCAATTCGGCTCGGCCATTCTGCAGTTTGATGCTACCGGTGAACAGAATTTTTTAGAATTTGGCCGAAACAAAACGGTTGAAGTAATGGCGCCGCACGTGAGCCATATGGGCGTGCACGACCATGGATTTAACAACGTAAGCACCTACGGCAATTTGCTGCGGTTAATGCAGGAAGGTAAAACGGCGTTTAACCAATGGGAAAAGAATTTCTATGAACTAGCCCTCAAAATTTCCGGGGCGGTACAAGCCAGTCGCTGGACTACTACTAAATCCGGAGGCTTTATTCATTCCTTTAACGGTCCGCATTCTTTATTTGTCGATACTATTCGTTCCTGCCGGGCTTTAATGGTCAGTCACCGGTTAGGGCATGTGCTGCAAGGCGAGAACGATGTAAAAATAAATTTACTCGAACGCGCTTTGTTGCACTGTCAGGCTACGGCGCAGTTTTCTGTTTATTACGGTGAAGGCCGCGACTCGTATGATATTTGGGGCCGAACAGCGCACGAGAGTATTTTTAATACCAAAGATGGCAATTACCGGGCGCCCAATTCGCAGCAGGGTTACACCGGTTTTAGTACCTGGACCCGCGGTTTAGCCTGGGCGATGTGCGGTTTTGCCGAAGAATTGGAATTTATACAAACAATAGCGGACGAAGAATTAGCCCGATTTGGTGGCCGAAAAGAAATAGAAGCTTTTATGCTGAAAGCGGGCCAAGCTACCTGCGATTTTTATATTGAACATACTCCAATGGACGGCATTCCTTACTGGGATACCGGCGCGCCTAACTTACCTAAATTAGGCAACTACCTCAACCGTGCGGCCGATCCTTTTAATAACCAGGAACCTGTTGATGCTTCGGCGGCGGCCATTGGGGCGCAAGGATTATTACGCCTGGGGAGATTTTTACAAGAAAAAGGCGAAACAGAAAACGGAAATAAATACTGGCAAACCGGTTTAACGGTAATTCAAACTTTATTGCAGGAACCTTATCTCAGCACTAATCCCAACCACCAGGGGATTTTATTACACTCGGTTTACCATTGGCCCAACGGCTGGGATTACGTTCCCGAAGGCAGCTCTATTCCTCTGGGTGAATCCAGTATGTGGGGCGATTATCATATCCGGGAAGTAGCGCTTTATTTGCAAAAAGTTATTAACAACGAGCCTTATTACACCTTTTATAACGGCGTAAAATAATGGCAAAAGATTTAACTGATTTTAGCCGCTTGTGCGTGCATACCATTACTACTAAGCCGTGGCCCATCGAGAAAGCGGCCCAGGAATTTTCGGCAGCGGATATAGGTGGCATTACGGTGTGGCGCGATGCTTTAACGGGTAGAAATATCAGGCAAACCGGCAACATGCTCCGCGACTTAAACCTGGAAGTGGTGTCGTTGTGCCGGGGTGGCTTTTTCCCGGCTCTTTCTGCTAACGCCCGCCAAGCCGCCATTGCAGATAATTTAAAAGCCATCGACGAAGCCGAAGCTTTAGGCGCCCCCATGGTAGTATTGGTATGCGGCTCGGCTCCCGGTCAATCATTAGTTGAATCCCGGAAACAAATTCAGGACGGAATGGCGGCTTGTTTATCCCATGCGGCCTCGGCCGGAGTAAAATTAACCATCGAACCGCTTCATCCCATGTACGCCGGCGACCGCTCGGCGGTAAATACCTTAGCTCAAGCCAACGACATGGCCGAAGCAATAAACTCTCCGCATGTTGGTATAGCCGTGGATGTGTATCATTTGTGGTGGGACCCAGATTTGGAAAACCAGATTAAACGCTGCGGTAAAAACGGTAACTTATCGGCTTTTCATCTCTGCGACTGGAAAACACCAACTTTGGATATGCTAAACGACCGGGGTTTAATGGGCGAAGGCTGTATTAACCTCAAGCAAATTCGCGGCTGGGTAGAAGAAACGGGTTTTAGCGGTTTTAACGAAGTCGAAATTTTCTCGAACATTTACTGGCAGCAAGACCAGCACCAGTTTTTAAAAAAGATAAAAGAAGCTTACCTGAAGAATTCGTGAGCTAAGGAAAAATCTACAGACATATTTTAGAAACGTAGAAATTAATGTTTTGCCATTCAGAAAAAACCTTATCAGTTAATAGTAATAAGCTTACTTCAGAAGTACAATATTTAAATCGAATATATTTACAATCAATTCACTAGGAGGTAGCATTTAAATAAAAAATAAATGAAATACATTAGGCTAGAGAAATCCTTGAACTTCAAGAAAAATTAAATTTTCCGAAAACTTCTTCCAGAACCTTATTAGAGGAAGATAATTGGTCATTTATGATTAAACTTCATGCTTTGATTGAAGCTGCCTGTGGTTCTTTATTACTCTATTATCTTGACGAACCTGGTCTAAAGTATATTATTTCCAGACTTGAACTTAGTAAGAAGACTAACGGGAAAATAGCATGCTTGTCAAATAAATCCAGGGGCGCAACAAGTTTCCTGCTGAATGACAATATATTTTATTAATTATCTAAATAAATGAGTATTAGGTTTAACAAAAGTAAAAACAAACAGTTGTGGACTACAAAGTATGATGTTTGGCTTTATGTCTATTGCGATAGTCAAACATCAGGTTTAGACTTGCTAAATGGTTTTCCTTCTTTTTGGAGAAGCAGGTTGTTTTTCTGACGAACCGTCTGTTTCTGGCTCTGATGCAAGTATTCACGCCTTCTATGTTTTTAGTGTAAGCTTTTCCTATCGTGTGCTTTGTCGGGGGGATTACCTGAGCAAACGCTTTCCAATGATCAGTACAATATTGTTCTATTTCCACTCCTTTTAGCTTTTTGAGTAGCTGGCGTACTGTTTTAGCGCTTCGGCCGCCACAACTATAAGCCAGTACTTCATCTGTTTGGGGACAGTAAGCATACAACAACCAGTATTTTCCTTTCTTGCGCTTTCCGACAAAGCTCCAGACTTCATCGATCTGTACGGATCTATAATGCTTTTGGGTTGGTTGAATCTTAAGGGCATTCCCCTGTCGGCACAAGTTGCTTAGCACACACTTTCTACTCACTTCCAGCAACTTTTCAATGTCACGAACACCATTATTTCTTTCCAGAAGACGCCGTATCAACCGCTTGGTAGTCGGATCCGCTCCTCTATAGCGATATATTGGCTGAAATTGCTTCTGGCAATTACGACATAGAAGGTTCTGAGAACCATTCTTTTTCTTGCCATTTTTTACTACCTTGCTGCTCTGGCAGTGGGGACAGTTTATTTTGATCTGAACTTCGAACATTCCATCATCTTAAACACTTCACTGCCTCTTTTTATCCCATCATACTTTCTTTACCACTACCAAACAAACAACTTTCTAACCTTAAAACCTTAGAACCTTACAACTTTTTAACTTGCAAGCTGCAACTCAAAACTCTAAACTTTTAACTCATAACTTATAAATCATGTCTCCCACTATTCATAAAGTAGGTATTATCATGAATGGCGTTACGGGCCGGATGGGCACGAACCAGCACTTAATGCGTTCGATTGTCGAGATTATCAAACAAGGCGGAGTAAAAGTCAGTCCTTCGGAATTTATTATGCCGGACCCGGTCCTGGTAGGACGCGATGCCGTTAAGCTGCAAAAGTTAGCGGAACTTTCGGGGGTACCTACCTTTACTACCGACCTGGAAAGTGTAATGAACAACCCGCATTACCAGATATACTTTGATGCCCAGACCACCGGCCGAAGAGCAGACGGGGTGCGACAAGCGGTAAAGGCCGGTAAACACGTATACTGTGAAAAACCCACCGCCGCCAGCACCGAAGTAGCTTTAGAACTATATGAGTTGTGTAAAAAAAACAACATTAAAAACGGCGTGGTACAAGACAAATTATGGTTACCGGGTTTGCTGAAGTTGAAGCGTTTAATTCAAAACGATTTCTTCGGTGAAATTTTATCGGTGCGGGGGGAATTTGGTTATTGGGTTTTCGAAGGCCATACCATTGCGGCCCAACGTCCTTCCTGGAACTACCGCAAAGAAGACGATGGCGGAATTATCGTGGATATGCTTTGCCACTGGCGCTACGTACTCGATAATATTTTCGGAAAAGTAAAAGCGGTTTCCTGTTTAGGCGCCACGCACATTAAAGAACGAATTGATGAAAACGGCCAACCTTACAAATGCACCGCCGACGATGCCGCTTATGCTACCTTTGAACTAGAAAACAACATTATTGCGCATTTCAACTCTTCGTGGACGGTACGCGTGCGCCGCGACGATTTATTAACCTTGCAGGTGGATGGTACCAAAGGTTCCGCCGTAGCCGGCTTGCGGGAATGTTACACCCAGCATTACGGCAATACCCCTAAACCCGTCTGGAACCCGGATATTCCGCAACCCATTAACTTTCTGGAAGGTTGGTCGAAAGTACCCGAGCAGGAAGTATTTGAAAACGCTTTTAAAGTACAGTGGGAATTATTTTTAAAGCACGTAGTAAAAGATACGCCCTTCCCCTGGGATTTACGCGAAGGAGCCAAAGGCGTGCAGCTCGCCGAAAAAGGCCTGGAAAGCTGGGCCAAACGCGGCTGGGTAGACGTTCCGGAATTGTAGTTTAGTCGATAGTCCATAGTCGATAGTCCATGGTCCACAGATCCGCGCCATAGTGGAAGATAAAAACTACCTGCTCTAATTGTAGCCAATTTAGGAGGAGAAGAGCTGGTAAATTCATTCCTCCGTTATGACTAGAGTTCGAGAAAGTAGTTTCTATTATTGAAGACAGTCAAACTTCATATTAGCAAATGGTTCTAGTAATAATTACGCCAATCCGGAAAGAGCGTAAAGCATTTCTCAAACTCTACGATCAACCACTAAATTTAAAACTTTACAAAGAGTAATTAAACTAAAGAATGAGACGTGTAGCATTTATAACGGGTGGCAGCCGGGGAATTGGATTGGGTATTGCTAGCCAATTGGCTCAAGCCGGATTTGATATTGCCATTAATGGAGTTCGCCCAGTTGAAGCGGTAACCGACGTTATTACGGACTTACAGCAACACGGCGGAAAAGTAATTTACTGCCAGGGCGATGTAGCCTCGGCCACCGACCGAAGCCGGATGGTACAGGAAATAAAATCTTACTTCGGGGCTTTACACGTGCTGGTAAATAATGCCGGCATAGCGCCCAAAGAAAGGAAAGATATTCTGGAAGCCACCGAAGCAAGCTTTACTCACGTGCTTACTACTAATTTGCAAGGGCCTTATTTCCTGACTCAAGCAATAGCCAACTGGATGATAGAACAATCAAACGAAACTCCGGATTTTTCCGGCTGTATCGTAAATGTATCTTCGGTTTCCGCCACGGTTGCTTCGGTAAATCGCGGCGAATATTGCATTGCTAAAGCGGGCGTAAGCATGGCTACGCAGTTGTTTGCTGCCCGGCTCGGCGAATATAATATTCCGGTTTACGAAGTGCGGCCCGGCATTATTAAAACCGACATGACGGCCGGAGTTACCGAAAAATACGATAAATTGATTGCGGACGGCTTAACCGTACAAAAACGCTGGGGCGAAGCCTTGGATGTAGGAAAAGCCGTGGCCGCTTTGGCTTTAGGTTATTTTCCTTATTCTACCGGTCAGGTACTTATGGTAGATGGCGGCATGACTTTACCTCGCTTGTAAGTTTCAAAAGAAGATATCCTCCTCAACAACTATAAAAACTGGATTTACCTAAATTCCTTAACTACTCCTAACTACTTTTCAGGGCAAATCAGTAAATTAAAGATTACCAACAGAATAAAGCTTAGTACTTAACTGTCCACTGTATGACTTCTTCCTCCACGTTTCGGCAACTTTTAAAAATACCCGTACTGGTAGCCGCCTTAGGCTACCTGGTAGATATGTACGATTTGTTTTTGTTTAACATTGTGCGGGTACCCAGTTTAAAAGATTTAGGTTTAGCCGAGGAAGATTTGTTTCATAAAGGTTTACTTATCCTGGATGTGCAAATGGCCGGCATGCTGATTGGTGGTATTTTGTGGGGTATTTTGGGCGATAAAAAAGGACGTCTCTCGGTACTATTTGGTTCTATTTTATTGTATTCTCTGGCCAATATTGCCAATGGGTTCGTAACCTCTTACGAACAATATCTGCCTTTACGCTTTATTGCCGGCGTTGGCTTAGCCGGAGAGTTAGGAGCTGGTATTACTCTTGTTGCTGAAATTTTGCCTAAAGAAATCCGGGGTTGGGGTACTACCTTAGTGGCTACCGTTGGGGTATTTGGAGCAATACTCGCCTACTTTGTGGCGTCTACTTTCGACTGGCGGGTTTCTTACTTTGTGGGGGGTGGTTTGGGTTTATTATTACTATTGATGCGGGTACGCGTTTTTGAATCGGGCGTTTTTTTGCACCTGAAAAATAAACACGTAAAGCGCGGCAATTTTATAATGCTATTCTCCAGCGGTACCCGCTTCACCAAGTATTTGTACTCCATTTTAATAGGCACTCCCATCTGGTTTGTTTCGGGGGTTTTAATATTTTTCTCGCCGGAATTTGGGGCGGCTTTGGGAGTAACCGAACCTATAGTAGCGGGTAAAGCGGTTATGCTGGCCTTTGCCGGCCAGGTAGCCGGCGATATGGTTTCTGGATACCTGAGCCAGCGTTTTAAAAGCCGCAAAAAAGGAATGCTTATTTTTCTGCTGGGTTCTTATTCTTTCATGTTGGTGTACTTACTGGCTAAAACGCAAAGCTTAACCACCTTTTACATTTTTTGCGCCGCTCTGGGCTTTTTTAACGGGTACTGGACCTTGTTTATCACGATTGCCGCCGAGTTATTCGGTACTAATCTCCGGGCTACGGTAGCTACTACGGTTCCAAATTTTGTGAGAGCATCGGTTATTCCCATTTCGGCTTTGTTTGTATTTGCCAAAGGCCATTTCGGGCTTACTATTGGAGCTGCTTTGGTAGGAGCTTTAATTGTGGGCATTGCCCTTTTGGCTTTATCCCGCTTAGAAGAAACCTTTCCCAAAGATTTGGATTACGAAGAATGGGAAGGAAAAGAGCCAAGCGTCACCTCTTCTTCGGATTTGTTGCAGCCATCCAAAGTACGTGGAAGAAGTTAAAGTTTATTTCTTATTAGTTTCATAAGACTAATGTTTTCCCTTGAACTACCTTCCATAGGCCGGAAAAAGCAACATTTCCACCCCAGAATATTTTTTGGATTAAGATACCTAGCTGTGTAAGTATCAGTAGCTGTTGAGACTTATACCAGTTTGGCTGTTGAGGGCCTTTTAGCGTTCCGGTGCCGACGCAGGAGGCAGGGCGCAACGGCGTGAGCCAAGGTTCGCTAAACCGCCCGAAAGAGCCAAACGAGGCCTGCCGGCCAGGAGGAAAACGGGTTACTTCTCAAACCGCATGCGCACCTAAATCTGGAAACGGAAACTGACTCCACCGAAAAGACCTTTATTCAATTAAAATCTTCTTTCGCTTTTAGCCTAGTAAAAGAGATTGTAACTACTTCATACTATTTGGTATAAGTCTCAAAGTAGTATCTTTCATATTACTTGGAAAGAACAAGCTACGCCCTGTTAGTTGGAAGGAGTCATAAACTCCCAACGAATGTTCTTATAACGAAAATTCTTATTATTCGGCTTTGGAGTATTTCCTTTCAATAAACCTTTCTTATTTTTAGTAACTTCCAGTTTGGTCCAGGTATAAGCGCCTTGTTCGTAATCAAAGGTTTCGCCATCATCGTCGTACAAATTCCAGCTACCTTCCTTCTCTCCGTAATGCCGGATGGTAAGAGGTAATACCGTTGCTTTAGTGGGGCTATGTAAAGCTGGTGGAATAAGCGGGATAATGCCGCCGTCTTTTACAAAAAGCGGCATTTTATTCCTCTCCGGCGTAACTCGAATTACTTCCCCGGCACCGGCCAATTTCCCGGAGTAAAAATCAAACCATTTGCCCGGCGGTAAAATAACTTTCCGGCTTTTTTCCCCGGCAAAAAGCGGAGCCACCAGTAAATAATCACCCAACATATACTGGTCTTTCATGTCTTCTTTCAGCGCCAAACCGTAAGGATTATCGGTGGAGTTTAAGGCAGCCTTTTCCGATTTAGCGGCAAAAGAAAAACCTTCTACCAGGTTCATGGCTCGTATGGGTGGCTTTCCTTCATAGTGGTACTGCGCAAACGTGGTGTATAAATACGGTAGTAATTGCATCCGGAGTAACATTACTTGTTTTATTGGTTCGGCCACTGCCGGGTACGTCCAGGGCTTGGTACCATCCGCCCAGGCGTTTAGCATGGCCATCGGTGAAAAACATACCGTTTGCATCCGACGCAGCCATTCTTCGTCGGTTTTAGAAGAACGGGCTTCGGGAGTCCACAAAACCCCGATAAAAGAACTGTTGCACAATGCCGTAATAAAATCGCGGTGATCGTAATAATCATTATAGATAACAAAGGGTAAATTAGAAGCCCCCGCATTAGAAGCCCGCACCAAACCGTAGGTACGCGTATTCTGTTCCCGAAACCAACCATCCACCATTTTCTGAAATTTCAAGCCGTAAATCTGCCGCATTTGCTCGGCGGGTATACCCGACGGAAAAGTTGCTACATCCGGCCAAAGCCATTTATCATAGCCATCTACCTCATCTACTTTATACCCGGCTACTCCCATTTTTAAATGTTCGGCCGTAAATAGTTTTCTGTATAAGTCCTGAACGGGCTTTAAAGTAAAATCGGGTACCAAACCAACCCATACGGTATGCGAAGCAGTATAAGGTTTAATTACTTCATAAACCGGAGATTTAGAACCTGGGTAAGGGTTAATCCATAAATTAACGCGAATATTCTTTTTTAATAACTCGTTTAAGAATGGTTTAGGCTGCGGAAAACGGGTTTTATCCCACACGAAGGAATTCGGATAAGAGGTGCTTTGCCAACCCGGTTCCAAGCCTACAAAACTTAATGGATAGCCCTTGCTCTCAAAAGCAGTTACTTCTTCCAGAATTTGTTCGTCGGTAAATAAAGTAGGTGTTCGATGGGTAAAACCCAAGCCCCATTTAGGCGGCAAAGTACCTCCACCGTTGAACAAATTATAGCGCTGCACTACTTCTAAGGCGTTTTTACCGGCAAATAGGTAAACTTTCACGCCCTTAGCCGGCACCAAAACTTCTACCGCGTCCGAATACGGCTGCGCTTCCCAACCAGCCTGAGGATCGTTCCGATTTCGTTCGGGTGGAAAATCTTTGCTATCCGTCCGGACGCTAGTTCCGGCATAAACCGTAAGGTAACGCGCCGAGTTTACCAGGATGCCGTAGCCTTTATCGGACACATAAAAAGGAACCGGCGCGTGCGTGCGGCCATCGTCTTGGCCATTATAATGGTCCACGTGCAGGTTTTTGATGGTTCCTCGTTGCTGAACGGTTTTAAAATTCAACCCTAAACCAAATAATTGTTCTTCTTTCTGTAAGGGAAAGTGCAGGTAGGTCTTACCATCCGTCACTTCGGCCTTGCTTGATTTTATTTGCTCCGGAAAAAGAGGCTTACCTAACTTTTGCAGCGCATCCGTACGGGGTTTCGTTTCGGCTATCTGCAATAAGTCAATTCCTTCGGGATCACCAATAATTGATTCCCAAACGCCGGGTGTAATTTCTCGCCAATTTAATTCCTGTTTTTGGGCGTAAACGGTAGTAATGCAAAAAATAATCAGAAGGAAGACTAGTTTTTTCATGAAAGAAAGCCTAAACAGTAAAATTAAAAAGCTTTTTAGCTACGCTGAATGCAAGAAAATTAATGGATAAAGTTAGTGTAAAATAAAACTGTCCTTCCAAAAACTATACTGCTGAATGGCAATATAGATTTTTGGAAGGACAGATAATCAGCTAGTTTTAATTTTATTCTTCCGGGATGAAGAAAAATTTAATAATTAGATCAATTTCAGAAATCACAAATCAAACTGCAAAAACCGGTTTCCGGTTTTTCCATTTGCCGCGGGTAAAATCCGGAATCGGAATAGAGGCGGAATTCTGAGCAATGGATTGTTCCGATAAAGGACTAATGGCCGACCACGCCGCGGCATCGTACACATCAATGGGTGGGGCTGTCTTGTTCCGGACGGCTTCCACAAAATCCCGCATCACGAAATAATCCATTCCGCCGTGGCCGGCGCCTTCGGCTTCTTTCTCGAATTGCTGCCAAAATTTATGGTCGTATTTTTTCATGTACTCGGTATCTGGTTCCCACTCATCGTTGGTTTTGCTCACTTTCTCGATGTAAATTTTGTCGCCATCATCCATCCAGAGGCCGTTGGTGCCTTGCACCCGGAAGCCCAAAGAATACGGGCGCGGCAAGTTGGTATCGTGGGTAATTAAAATGGTTTCGCCGTTAGCGCATTTTATCATGGTTTGCACGATATCGCCCAGCTTAAATTTCACTTTGGCATTCGGGTGGTTTTCGCCGCCGTTATCGACAATGTATTTATGCAAGCCCAAACTTTTGGTAGCCATAGAAGTTAAGTACAAAAACTGGTTGCCCCGGTTAATGTTAATCATTTCGGCAACTGGTCCCAGGCCGTGGGTCGGATACAAATCGCCGTTACGGTCAACGGAGTGTTGCGTCCGCCATTTGGCTTCGCTAAAGGCTTTAGGCCCAAATTCTACCCCTACGCCGGCCGGTTGTTTTCCGTCGTTAAATTTAATACCCCGTAAGTCGTGCTGGTAACCGCATTGCAGGTGCACTATCTCCCCGAATAAGTTTTGGCGCACCATATTCAAAACGGCCATTACATCGCGACGGTAACACACATTTTCGAGAATCATACAATGCGCACCCGTTTTTTCGAAGGTATCCACCAAAGCCCATGATTCTTCTAGTTTCACCGTAGCCGACACTTCTACCCCCGCGTATTTACGGGCATTCATGGCAGCAAGCGCCATGGGCACGTGCCATTCCCAGGGAGTAGCAATAATGACCCCGTCCACATCATCGCGCTTTACTAAGTTCTCGAAATCATGATCGTTTTTACCGTAAACTTTGGCTTCTTTGTGGCCTGCTTCGCGTAATATTTTTTGAGTGGCTGCAATAGCTGCCGGATCAATATCGCAAATGGCGGTTATAGTTACTCCCGGGAAAGCCAAAGCATTATGCACATGATTGCGACCCCGCAAACCCACTCCAATAAATCCTAAACGTACTTTAGGAGCCGCTTTTTGGGCTAATAAACCCGAAGGTAAAAAACTGGTGGCCGCTGTAGCCGCTAAAACCGTGGAACTCTTCCGGATAAATTCTCGCCGGTTAACAAAATTTGTCATTTGTTTGCAGATAATTTAAGTTTAAAATTGGTCCAATGAGAGTTTAGTTTCCATTGAACCTACTTGCGGATGTATTCTGATTCTATCTGGAGCCAAGTGGAGGTTACGTACAAATTTGCTCCATTCCTTTTGGCTTCCGGCGGTCATCAAACCTGACATGGTTATACGTAATAATTAGATTTAGCTCAAACTTCCTTTACCACTGGGGCTGTAAGGGGTTCTAACCTAGTACCTTCATCAACAGTAATAATATAAGCTTTACCGCCTTGCTGCTCAATGGCTTCTACTACTGCTTCGGGTTGCTCGGGCGCGTACGCAAACATACAGCCGCCGCCGCCCGAACCATTAATTTTGGCCCCTAGGGCACCAGCCCGTAGCGCTGCTTCAATCATAGCGTTTATTTTAGGGGTAGACACTCCTTTAGCATCCCGCAAATTATCCTGGTGTTGGTTTAACAAGCTACCGAGCGCCTCCGAATCTAATTTCCCTTGTTTTAGCAATTGTTTGGCTTCGCGCAAGATATCCCGATCCGATAAATTACTTTTAAAAAGTAACATTTCGTCATCCGTCAGCACCGAATGGTACTCGGGCGCACTGCTTAAAGGAGTTACGTGCAAATCAAAACCCGGATGGTACGCTTTAATTTTCCGGAGCGCCTCTAGCATACCAAATTTTACTCTTTTTAAAATATTTAAAGTATCTTTTGGTTGTTGAGAATCGCCTAAAACAAAGGTACCGAGCGAGGGCCGGAACGTTTCGACGTAAATTTTAGGTTGCGATTCCAGGTAAATAATATTCCCCATGGCCGTGGAATAATGATCCATCATGCCGCCGGGTTCGCCAAATTCCAGCACTTCGGCCTGGTAAGCCAGCTCCCCAATTTCAGCCTGCGACTTTTGGATGGGTTGATCGGCGGTTTGTAAAAGAAAATTTATCCAGGAAACCTGTAAAGCCGAAGAACTCGAAGTACCCGAATTAATGGGAATATTCCCCCGCACCGTTACCTCCAAGCCCCGCGAAAAACTAATTTTTTCCTGTCGTTGAATAATATTTATAGCACTCCGGAAATAATCGCGCGGTTTTTCATACGTAAGCTCGGGGGCTAAATCGAAAACTTCCTGGTCATTAATATCCGGTAAATGCAGCAGTATTTTTTTATCCGGTCGATGCTGACCCGTCAAAAAAATCCGTCGGGAAATAGCGGCGGCAATAACCGGTAAGCCCAGGTAATCCTGGTGTTCTCCGAACAAGCAAATCCGGCCGGGAGTAGAAACACGGATCATATTATTTGAATCAGGAGTGAACAACAATTTCGTAGCTTTAAGATTTAGTTTAACCTAGCCAAAAACAGCCTGGCCGGTATTCTGAACGTGAATAGATTTGTTGAATATAAATATAATCCCGTATTTATTCAAGAGAAGGCTGCCGGTAAAAGCTATTCGATGAGCTTAATGAAGGCTATCGGGCTGTGCAACCGATTGCGCAAATTACGGCAAAAGGAAAGTATTTTTGATTTACTAGCTTTATTGCCCGGAAGGCTGTATTTTTAAACAATCATCCTTTTACTCCCTCTGCTATGGCCAATCATACCCCTACCATGAAAGAAATTGCCAAACATTTGGGGGTGTCGGTTACAACGGTTTCCCGGGCTTTGCAAAACCATCCGCGGATTGGCTTACGTACCCGCGAACAAGTACACGCTTGGGTACAAAAAATAGGGTACGTTCCTAACTCGACGGCCATTTATTTAAAGAAGAAGTGCACTTTTAATATTGGGGTGGTATTGCCTTTTTTAACCGAGCAGTTTTTTTCGCTGGCCATTTCCGGCATTGAAGATACCACCATGAGCCACGGCTACAGCGTATTGGTCGTGCAATCCCGGAATAATTTTGAGCGGGAACGAACCGCTATCACCTCACTCATTAAACACGGGGTAGATGGGATAATTGTATCGGTAGCTTCGGAAACGCAAACTTACCTGCACCTCGACGAAGCCCAGAAACACGGGGTTCCGGTAGTATTATTTGACAGGGTAATTAAGCGGGCTCCCAACAGCTGCGTGTATTCCGATATTGTGGTGGGAGCTTACGAGGCCATTGCTTTTCTGATTGCCCGCGGTCTTACCCGGATTGCTTTATTAAACGGCCCGAACACTTTGCAGGCCACCGAAGAACGTTTGAAAGGCTACGTGAAAGCTTTGCAGGAACACCAGATTTCAATTAACATTCACTACATTAAAAGTGTGAACCTTACTAAGGAAGATACCATCCGGAAAACGCACGAATTATTAAACTTACCCGAAGTACCACAAGCCATTTTGGCCTTTCATGATTACGTGGCGTTGGATGCCATGCAAGTTTGTAAAGAACGGGGTTTGCACATTAATAAAGATATTTCGTTCGTTAGCTTTTCTAATCTTTCTTTTTGCTCTTACCTCGACCACCCTCCTATTGCTTCCATTGAACAGTTTCCGTACGAAATGGGCGAGAAAGCCGCTCAAATTTTAATGAACGCCCTCTCGCATCCGGAAACAGCTACCCGGCAGGAAGTAGTAATTAAATCGAAGCTGGTGCAACGTTAGGAAAGCACGCACTCATTAATACGCAACAAAGCTCGCTGGCCTGAAATCAACATACGAACCCTTTGCTGCATCAGCACCTTTGATCAGAAAAAGGAATTAGCTTCACCAATAAACATTTATTTATCTTTTAGGTTAGAGTTTAAATTCTAACAACTTAGATTGGGTGTTAGAATCTATCATTTAGAAACTAATAAAATAGTGTGCTGTAACTTTGCCAAGATATTCTAAACGGAAAATTGAAACTATGAAAGCAATTATTACCACCGCTCCGGGTGGCGTCGAAAACTTAAAATTACAAGAAGTAGAAAAGCCCCAACCAGGACCCAACGAGGTGCTGATTAAGGTTTTGGCGCTAAGTGTAAATCCAGTGGATGTTAAGACCAGAAAAGGAGGTACTTTTTATAACCAGCTGAACGAAGAGCCTCCGGTAATTCTCGGATGGGACATTTCGGGTACGGTAGCTGCTATCGGCAGTGCGGTTACGGAGTGGCAAGAAGGCGACGAAGTATTTGGCATGATTAACTTTCCCGGCAAAGGCCGGGCTTACGCCGAATACGTGCTTGCTCCGGCCAATCATTTAGCGCGTAAACCGCAAAACATTACCCATGCCCAGGCCGCTGCCACCACCTTGGCGGCCCTAACGGCGTACCAGGTACTGGTGCACGAAGCAAAGCTTCAAAGCGGTCAGCATTTGCTCCTGCACGCCGCCGCCGGGGGAGTAGGTCATTTTGCGGTACAAATAGCCAAACATTTGGGAGCAACGGTAAGTGGTACAGCTTCGGCAGCAAATGCTTCTTTTATAAAAGAATTAGGCGTAGACTACCCGATTGACTACAAGGCCCAACCTCTCGAAGAAGCTGTAAAAGAAGTAGATTTAGTTTTTGACCCAGTGGGCGGTGAAACTACCGCCACATCTATTAATTTGTTAAAAAAAAGCGGTATTCTAGTCTCGATTGTGGGAGGAGTAAAAGAACATTTAACCAGCCAGATCAATGAAAAAGGCATTTCGGCCAAGAACTACCTGGTGCATTCCAGCGGTGCCGACATGGCAGCACTGGCCCGCTGGCTGGAACAAGGCATGTTAAAACCCGTGATTGAACACCAATTTAAGTTTGAAGAAATGGCAAAAGCCCACGCACAGATTGAAACCGGCCGAACCCGGGGCAAGGTGGTAGTAATTTTAACAGATGAAATTGTTCCTTCTTCTTAACTAAAGAGCAAGCACAAGGAAAAATATCTTGTTCTTGCGGAGGAAATAAGCAAGAAAGTACGCAAGAGTATCCATACTAAAGGAAAGCCTGGTCTCTCCTATCTTGATACTTATGCTTTTTTTATAACTTAAAGAAATCTGGGAGAATTTAAATCTAAGTTTCCGGTCGCCGGCCATTCTCCATCCGGAATTTTAAGGGTGACATGGGGCCAGGAAACCCATACATCAGGCGGCAAGGAGGTGGCTTTAACTAAATTTTTAAGGACAATTTCCAGGTCCTCTACCCGCCAAACATCTTCGTTGGGGTCATCCACTTGCCCTTTAGAGGCTGAAATGGCCTCCTGCCCTACTCGGGATACCACTAAAGTGGAACACGGTGGACTCCAACAACCCAACCCGGAAAAAACCGATTGTATTCTGGACGCAACATCTGCTCCTCCAACAGAATCCATACTTACGGCACAGGCAACCGGCTTACCAAAAAGGGCGGGAGAATTTTCGAATGCCGAAATAATTTCAATAAATCTTTGCAACGAAGAACCATAATTATTCCAGTAAGTGCCCGTAATTATTAAGAACCCGTGGCTGCTAGTAAGCAAATCGTAAACTTGCTGGATGCCAGGCATAGGTTCGGCGAGGGTGATTATAGAAGCAGTGGCGAAAAGTTTAGAATGTAAGTATTGCTCGGCAGCTATTGAAAGCGCCCCCGAATTGCCTTGCTTACCCCGGATAGAGCCGTTTATAATTAAAATTTTCTTTTCTTCTTTTTGCATAAACTTTCAACCCGAACAAATATTCTTTATTGCACTTTGTTTTAGATTAGTTTAGCGGGTATTTCCGGCAGAAATCAAGGTTGTATTCAGCTTCTACTAGTGCTCTTCCAGATTAAAAATTAAAAATGAAGAATTAGAAATTTAGGCTTTAAAGAGTTTCAGGCCAGAATAAATACTTATTTCCTTTCTCCGAATTGAATTGGTCGTGCACTAGGTTGCAGGTTGTAATACGTTGCTTTTTAATGACACATTAAACTTATCTAAAACATCGGGTCTAGAATGATGAATGCCTAATACATTTCCGTTGATTTTTCTAAAATTATTCACCCGAACTTTCTTTGGGTTAAACAAATTATAACCTAAGTCGTTTAATATTTGTATTACCTCATAATCATTTACCGTTACTTCAATCATTAAATTAGGTTTATACTTTTTTAAGGTTTCAGTCATTCCGGTTAAAGCAATTAATTCGGCCCCTTCAATATCCATTTTTATAAAATCGATGGTCGTATCGGGATAAAATTGCTTTAAATAGCTATCGAGCGTAACGGTTTCTACTTCTACCATTTTCTTACTTACTTTAACCCCCGAATTAGCTAAAGTAGCATTAAACCGTTGGTAATCATTGATTAATGAATTGTTTTGACCGGTTAAATTTTCTAAATAAAAGTTGGCCACTCCATTCTGATTAGATACGGCTTTCTGAACCAGTACTACATTATTTAATTTGGCAATATTTTTTTGTAGATAGGGAATGTTATTCGTACCCGGCTCAAAAATCAATATTTTACCTTTATCACCCGCCAAAAAACTAAAATACTGACTAATGTAACCGATATGCGCCCCAACTTCCACAATTGTGTTTCCGGGTGTTATAGTCTCCTGAAAAAAATTCATGGTTTCCGGCTCTCTTTTTTTACCATGATACCAATAACCTTTGTGCATGAAAGCATCTAAAAATAAAGGTTTGTGGGTATAATGATGACGGATTTTAATAGTACCCGGATTTAATAATTTCAAAAGTCTTAAAACAAGCTTTCTCATTTTATTAATTATTAGAAGTGCAACCAACAAGCAGGCTTAAAGCTATTAAGCTATAAATCCATTTAAAAAAATTTAGAAACTCCGGATGAAAACCGGCTTAGATGTGACTACAGGCACAAGGAGGGGTGGCATTCTACTATTTACAATATCCATACAGACATTCTAAATATGTACCTAGGGCGAAGGAGAACTTGTAAGGGCAAAGTAAAAACTTATCGTTCTTAAACCTAATAAATGCTTTAATTTTTGAAGAAACTTTGTACTTTTTTATAGATTTCAAAGAGTTAGGCAGATTAATCATGGTTTAATATAATCTTACCGAATACTTTTTACATTGTAGCCGTTAAAATTCAGATAGAAATATTTACACTTACATCATTCACTCATGGCCCAAAATAAATCATCTGCCACCTTTACCCATCTAGCTGGGCAGGACATTCCAAGGTCTTCCTGATTTAGCATTCGGAAGTACAAAATAGTATTAAGAAGTATGGTATACTTCATCTTCCCAGTTTTTACCAGCTGGAAAAAGTATGATATATCTAAACTTTTCGATTTAAGCTAGCTGCTTCCCGGCTTTTAGAATTAGTCTTTCCGGTGCGGTTAAAAAGTTGCGCGGTACAAAAGCCCATTACAAAAATAGCGGTTGTACCAAACACAATAGCCAAGTTAGGGTGTAAGGCGCTTTTTAAAGGTGACGCTGTTTTTTCAAAATAAGCCGGCGACAAGCTGATCCAGCAAATTACCAGTACCCCGGCAATTACACCTATTAGGGCATCCCGTTTTAAGGCTTGCCGGGAAAAATAACCGAGTAAAAACAAACCTAACATTCCCCCGCTGAAAATAGAAGATAAAGCCCACCAGGCATCTAAAGCGCTTTTCACCTGCAGCATAGCCAAAGCGGCTAATACCCCCAGTATTCCCATTAACAAAGAAGCCAGGTAAAGCACCCACATCGAAGATTTTTCGCTCGCGTTTTTTTGAAAATACCGCTGGTAGTAATCCGTAAGAATAATGGTAGCGGAGCTATTTAAACTGGTGGAAATAGTGCTCATACCCGCCGCGAAAATAGAAGCAATCAACAAACCAGTGAGGCCAGTCGGCAAGCCGTGAGCAATAAAGTAAGGAAATACCCTATCCGAAAGAGCCGGGTCCTGCAAAGCAACGGGCAGCAAATTGGGCTGCGCCTGGTAATACGCATAAAGCGCCGTACCAATAAAGAAAAACAAAGCCGACACGGGCACATACAACAAGCTCCCCAACCAGGTAGAAAATTTAGCTTCTTTCTCGGATTTAGTAGTAAGATAGCGCTGCACGTAACTCTGATCAATCCCAAAATTCTGTAAATTAATAAATAAGCCGTAAATTAAGATTACCCAAAAGGTAGAATCCGACAAACTAGTACTCAGGCTGCCGAAGCTAAACTTATTCTGCTCCGCCGCTAGGGAAAAAAGTTGGCCCGGGCCAGCGGGTAAAGAGAAAAGTAAAACCAACGCACAAGCCAAGGCCCCGGCAATAAGAATAATAGCCTGAATAGCATCCGTCCAGATTACGGCCTGAATACCACCCATTAACGAATAAAGCAATACCCCGATGCCGGTTCCGATAATAATTAGTGGGACATCCCAACCAAACAACGCGTTCATGGGCAAGGCCAACAAAAACATGATCGACCCCATCCGGGCTAATTGCGTGAGCAAGTAACACGCCGAAGCGTAGATGCGCGCCCAGGCCCCAAAACGGGTCTCTAAGTAATAATACGCCGATACACTGTTAATGCTCCGGTAAAGCGGGACAAAGAACCGCACCGCCACGTACGAAGCCAGCGGAATAGAAAGACTAAACACAAATCCGTTCCAGTTGGTCTGGTACGCTTTGCCGGGTAACGCCAGAAAACTAATGCTGCTAACATAGGTGGCGAAAATAGATAAACCTACTACCCAGGCCGGCAAATTGCCGCTACCCACCGTAAAAGCATCCGCCGATTTGTTCCGGAAATAAAAAGAACAGCCGTACAGTACAATGCCTGCCATGTACCCCAAAAAAACCAGCAGATCAATTAGAGGCAGTTTCATACTGGTACTTTTGTATTCAAAGCGGCCTGAATTTCTTGCAAATGTTGCCGGATTATTTTTTGTTCTTTTTCCCCAAATGGTTGCAAAGGCTCGGCTAAAATATTTCGGCAGATACCCATCAGAGAAAGGGCGCATTTTACTCCCTGCAGATAACTGGCCTGGGAATTTCCTACCGAATACAAGTGCGTGCTTATTTGTAGTACCCGTTGGTGCAAGGGTAGTAAACGATCTAAATCCCGGTTTACGGCTGCCTCGTATAAATCGACATACAGCCTTGGAAACAGATTAGCTCCACCGTTTATACCGCCGTGGGCACCCAGCAATACAACTTCGGCCGTTAATTCCTCCGGCCCAACGAGCAGCGAAAAATCCGGCTCATCTTTTAATTGGTAGTGCAATAACTGAAAATTCACCCCGTTACCCGAACTATCTTTAATGCCTACAATATGGGGGTGCTGCGCCAATATTTTCACCGATTTTGGTGCCAGCGAAATTTTGGTGTGCGAAGGCATGTTGTACAAAAACAAAGGCAGCGGCAACTGATCGGCGAGGTGTTGGTAATAGCTCGTTAACTCGGCCTGATTTAAACTGAAGTAATAAGGCGCGGCGGCTACTACTGCCGCAGCGCCGCATTTTTCGGCGGTTTGGGCTAATTGTATACTTTCGGGTAAAGCCGTATCCGTAATTCCTACTAACACCGGCACTCTCCCGGCCACCCACTCGCAGGTGCTTTCTACCATTTCGTGGCGGACGCGGTAACTTAAACTACTCAGTTCGCCGGTAGTACCTAAAATAAAAATTCCGTGTACACCCCCGCCCAAAATATGCTCTACCAGCTTTGCCAAACCTGCCTTATCTAAAGTATCACGGGCGAGTAAAGGAGTGATAATGGGCGGGATGATGCCGCGTAAAGGTTGCGGAAGTTCAGCTTTTTTCATGGCAGAAAAGAGATTAAAGTAATCAGACTTCTTATTTACAAAAATTTTTAAAATGAAGCGGAATTTCTACCTCTTACTTTTTTCGCTGAGCACCACGTGTTTTATATTTTTCCGGTCGTAGGTATAGGTAAGGTGTACTTTCCCATCTTGGGTTTGTATTACGGCCGGATAGCTAAATTCACCCTCTGGTTTATCTTCCAAAGTAATAATGTCGTTCCACTGCTGGCCATCTTTCGAAATGGCTACGCTTAGTTTAGCCCGGCCTTTCGACCATTCGCTGCCCCGGATGGTCGGATTATACACCAACATTTGTAAGCCACTTTTTAGAGTAACGGCATCGGTGCCGGAGTTTGGATTGAGTAAATTGGTTTTAGTTAGCGGCCCCCAGGATTTACCATTGTCGTTTGACCAAGCTTCCACAATCCGGTCGTGCTTACTCCGGCACAAGAGCTGTAAACGGTTGTTCGGGTAAAACAAAATACTGGGCTGAATAACGTCTAGTGAAGTAGTGGGATCAACAGAGATTATTTGCCAGGTTTTACCTAAGTCCGTGGATTTTTCCAAGTGTACCCGCCACTTATCGTTGGTTTCGGTGCTGGTGGGAGATAATATGGTACCATCGGCCAGTTGCACGGGTTTGTTTTTGATGGGTCCTAATGTACCCTCCGGTAATCGTTCCGGTTTGGACCAGGTTTGGCCGTTATTGGTGGAAGTTTTAACCATCCCCCACCACTCGCTCGGCGACGGACCTACTTTGTAAAACAGGAAAAGCTTGCCTTCTTTCGCTTTAAAAAGTACCGGATTCCAACAAGGATAGCGTAAAGTATCGTTTATTATACCATCGGCCATTAAAGTAGGTTTGCTCCACTTCCCGTTTTCCTGAACGGCCAGCCAGATTTTTACGTCCGGGTGCCGCTCGTGGGTGCCGCCAAACCAGGCGACCAATAATTTGCCGGGTTTAATTTCTACTAAGCTAGAAGCGTGGCACTGAGCAAAAGGCGGATTTTGAAAAATTAACTCTTCTTTTTCCTTTTGCCAGGCGCTTTGCCCCAAAACGGTGGCAGCAGTAGAAAATAATATTCCGAAAATGGCCGATAGAAGCTTCATAGTGGCTCCAAGTTATTCGGATAATTTAGAAAATTTAGAATAATTTCAATTTTTCACCTCAACCAGGCAAAAAGGCGCGTACTAATTGCTGTTTTACTTTTCTTCATTTTAAAATTGCTATTCTATACAAACGCCTAAAAAACTAAAATTTTCCCCGGATTGAGTGATAATACCGTTTACTTCAACGGTAATAGGACCACTGCCGGCGCTAAATGGAACTTCCACCTCAAGCTCAGTGGACGACGCAGATCTTACTAAAGCTTGTACACCATTAAACCGGACTATATTCTCCGTTGCATTAGCGCTAAATCCATACCCGGTAATACTAACAGGTGTAAAGCACGTTCCTTCATTGGGTGAGAAATTGGTTATGGCAAGATAGGTAAAAAGCCTGCTGTTGCTGATTTTAGATTTAACCTGAACCGTAACGTTCACGGGACCGCCACCTTGGGGTTCAGGTGGCACAACTACTATCAACTGGTTGGCGGAAGCAGCTTGTACATTGGCCGGAACTTTCCCAAAAAACACATTATTTTCATTTAGTACTTCGCTAAAACCAGATCCGTTTAGAGTAATAATTATTCCGGATGGCCCACTGGAAGCAGATAAATCAGAAATAATGACATCTGGCTGCAAATAATCAAACGGAACACTGTTACTTTTTTTGGCCTTTACCTGAACCGTTACCGCAACCTGGCCGCCTAAGCTTGGTCCCGGCGGTACTATTACTGTGAGTTGCGTAGTAGTAGCCGTTTGTACCTCAGCTGGTACGTTGGCAAACATTACCGTATTACCAGTCGCAATTCCGGCAAATCCGGAACCATTGATTGTGACAAGAGTGCCGCCAAATGCACTAGACGGCGACAAATCCGCAATAACTACGTCGGCCTGGTTCACCGGTGAATTAGTGTCTTGGAAAATTCGAATGGTGCCGGGATTGGCTACCTTGTCGTCCGGATCAGCGCCTTTTTCCAACATTATCATACATTTGGTAATATTGGTTACTTCGTCTACTTCCGGAAAATTAGAAACCGTACCGGAGATAATCCAAATAGCGTTGTATGAAATCTGGTCGAAACGAGCGGTTTGCGTTTTAAAAAAAATCGTAAAATTATTCCCTTTGCCGGTTACGTAACCCGTACCCGAGCCGGTATCCATACCTCTGGGATATTCCGGAAAGTTAGGGTCGCCCACCGAAGTATACGAAATATTTGCCGCGAAGCTGTTATCCGGGTTGCGGGTAATTTGAATAGATTGCTCGTATTTTCCGTAACTCGAACCTTGATTACCCGCATTCTTATCATCATAAATGCAGTTGTGTTCAATGGTAAAATTTAGCGCTCCGTTAGTAGAACCATTGGGTAAATATATTTCGGGCGGCTGGGTACCTTCCTGAATAACCATGCCCTTTTCTTTCATTTTATCCAACACTTTTTCGGCATCCAATTTTTCGGTAATAAATATATCATTTAAAATACCTACCGGAATATCGTACTTCGAACTGGTTAATGGCACTGGATCGGGATCATCTTCTTTGGAACAACCGTTAAACAATAAAAACACTAAGCCCAGTAGCAGGTAAGTTCGGTTCAAAATAGCGGGAGCTTGCATATATTTTTCCAGTCTGATAGAATTAACGAAAGATGAATATTTTGAAAACCTGGACTAAGAACGACCGATTCTGAAAAATGAACCGGCAGACTGGGAGTAATAAAGCTATTGGCCGGAAACCGCTTTCGTGTGTTTCATCGTGGTTCTACCATAATGCACCACCAAAACTTCGAGGAGAACGGAAATAATACCCACAAAAAATATAATGGTCAGGGAATAACTGGCTATTAACTTTAAGGTATTATCCGTGATGGATTGTTCGGTCCAGACCAGGTGTTTTTTTTTCGGGCCCCCAAATCCTTCGAAAACTAGATCCTCATCGGAGGTAATGCGTGGATTTTCATTTTTAAACTTTAGAGCCTGAGCCGTGTATTCGTACCCTTTTACATAGTAACTCACCTTGTTATTAAAATCAGAATAAGAGAAGGTTCCTTCCATGAAAAATTTGGTATGCAAATACACGGTAGTGATCAACCCTAAAAAGAACAGCACACAAACAATTTTAACAATATTTTTCATGCGGGTAGTCCATTTTCCTTTTAATAAAAAGGATACTAAGAGATTAACCACTAACCCAATAAGACTGGCTAAGGCGGTGTAATACCAGGTCATTTCATCAATTACCAATAACTTAGAAAGGGCATTGCCAAATAGCCCAAAAAGGATGCTCATGAACAAGGCCCGGTATTGTAATAACTTAATCATTTGGTTACATAAATCACGACTTTAATCAAGTCATTTATTCGTTCTTCCCGGCTGTTCTGGAAAGCCTCTCTAAAATCGATTAAGGGATGCTGCAAAGGAACTACTTTATTGTTGCTATCTTTTACCACAAAGTAAAACTTAGCCGGTGGTAACAAAGCCGTAGCGTACGTAGCCGGCTCCGATAAATGATGGTATGCTTCCGGGTCGCTTCTTAAAGCCGGGAGAGCATATTGAATAAAGTATTGCTTCTCTACTTCCGGGCCCTTAACAATTGGCTTTCCCGTTTCATTCAGCTTATAAATCGCAAAAGCAAATCCTTGCAGCATGTTAGTTTTAGTAGGGTTGTCGGGGCGAGCAGCGGCGGAAATGGAACTCTCCGGCAGTAAGGTATTGCTGGGAGGGAGAAGAAGATTTGAAGCCGCAAAATTGACGGAATTGGAATCCCGGGAAGCATATAACTTTCTCTCCTTTTCGGGTAAGTTATTAAAATAAAGGCGGCCACTTTTTTCAGGAATTTGGTTTTCCTTAACCTCCGGTAAAATTAACTCCGTTAAATTCTGCAGAATTTCCCGCAGAAAATTAGAATCTACGTCGCCCCAAATTTTAGTAGAAATTGTCCGCGAAATAGTTTTGTTTAAAGCCCGGAATAAATCGGTTACTAACTGCGACTTTATCGCGTTGGTTTCTGCTTTATTTGTTTCGTGCGCGGTAATAATTCTCTCGATTTTGGTGAGAGTAGAATTAACGCTATCCAGATTAAAGTTAAATTTATTCGCATTTTTGAAGGAAATCTTGGTTTTGCGGTAAGTTTTAAGACCAGACTTATATAAATTAATTTGCTGTTTCAAATCGGCTGGAAGCGTGGTAGTGGTTTGCGCATTGGGACCACTCGTATTTATTTGCTCTTTGGGTACTTCCGGAAAATCGGGGTTATTTAATTTTTGCCGCGCCCGAATAACTTCCGACCGGTTTAAACGAGGATTAAGTTTTTGCATTAAGTCCAACGCGTCGGGGGTAGGTAAAATATTGTGCCGTAATAAATAGGTTGGCAGATAATCCCGGACTGGAATTTTAGGACCGCGTAGCTTTAACATGTACAAACTGGCTGCTCCGCCTAAGGCCACTCCACCCCCAATAAGGATAGGGGTTAAATTAGGACCTGGGGGTGAAGGATTAGGTCCGCCCGTAGGTGGCTTTTGCGCCATAACACTTACACTCTGAACCAGTAATACCAGTACCAGAAAGTAAATTTTGGCAGAATGTAACCGGGGCATATTCATAATTTTAAAAATTTAAGCTGAATACTGGAATAGCAGTTCTGCAAGACAAAACCTGCTACTTATCTAAGCCAGCTGCTTCATCAGCAGCCGTTTAGTAACTAAAGATAGGTATATAAATATAAGATATTTTTATCATCAAATCACGTTTTATCCAAAAAAATAAAATTTTAAGCCAATTTTTTAAGAAAATACCGGCTACCCGCATTAATACGGGTTCTGGACTTGTTAAAACCCTGGGGTAATAGAAGAATGGCGTCCGTCTAACGTTTAACGGATCTTTGCGTAATGCCAATAAAAATTATTTTTGCGCTTAATTTGTGTTACTTGGTTTTCTGCCCTAATTCTATGAAAGTACCTCACCTTATTTTCTATTTCTGTTTTCTCCTGACGGGCACCGGCGTGGCGCAAACTTTAAAACCAGACAAAAATATCGAACAGGTTTTGCAAGTGGTGGATCCTAAAAATATTGAAGCGCACGTCCGCTATTTGGCGGATGATCGTTTACTAGGCCGCTTACCCGGTACCCCGGGCTATAAAATGGCCATGGATTACGTGGTGAGTCAGTTTAAAGCTGCCGGGGTGGAGCCGGCCGGTGAAAATGGTAGTTACCTGCAGCTGGTTCGGTTACGCAAAGCTTTCACCGGTAAAGAAGCTAGTTTTGCCTTATCGGATAAAAACGGGAAACAAGAAACGCTTCAAAGTGGCACCGATTTTATTTTATACCCGCATTTCGAAAATCCGCAAGTTAACCTGGCGGCTTCCCTGGCTTTTGTGGGCTCCGGCATTAGTGCCCCGGAACT
Source organism: Adhaeribacter arboris (assembly GCF_003023845.1). Lineage (NCBI taxonomy): Bacteria > Pseudomonadati > Bacteroidota > Cytophagia > Cytophagales > Hymenobacteraceae > Adhaeribacter > Adhaeribacter arboris. Next base: position 1,573,155 of record NZ_PYFT01000001.1, read on the forward strand.
GGGCTACGACGATTACGCTGGCATGAATGTTACCGGTAAAGTGGTGGTAGTCCGGCGCGGCGCTCCCCGGAGTTTTCCCTCCAGCGTGGCTGCTAGCAGCATGAACCTAAATACCATTTTAAATACGGCCCTTCAACACGGAGCCGTAGGGGTTATTATGGCATCCGCCAGTAACCAGTTGCGGGAATTACACGGGGTAAACAGTGTCCGTTTTCCGGATGGCAAAATTGCGGCAGCGGGTAGTTACGTTTCCGATAAAATAAAACTGTTGAGTCTCTTTAGCCGGCGGCGCTTTAACCAACTTTTACTCAATGCCGGTTTAGATACCAGTCAAGTTTACGCTTCCTTAACCGCCGGAAAACCAGCATCAGCCAACTTGCCCAACCAGATAAAGGTATCGTACCAAAACACGTATCAGGATTTCGACAGCTACAACGTAATCGGAAAAATTACCGGCTCCGATGCTACCCTAAAAAGTGAATACGTGTTGCACACCGCTCACCTGGACCACATGGGCATTAGTACCCCGGTAAAAGGCGATTCAATTTATAACGGCGCCCACGACAATGCTTCGGGCGTGGCTTGTTTGCTCGAGATTTCAAAAATGTACGCTAAACTGAAAGTAAAACCCAAGCGTTCTATTTTAATTGCGTTGGTAACCGGCGAAGAAATGGGTTTACTCGGCTCTTCCTACTTAGCGGTAAGACCCGTAGTACCAGCTAAAAACATAGTAGCCAACATTAATACCGATATGCCTACGCTTATTGCCCCGTTACTCTCGGTGGTAGCCCTAGGCGCCGAACATTCCACGCTTTACAATCCGGTAAAAGAAGCGGCAGCTTACCTGAATTTAGCCGTAGAACCTGACCCGGAACCCGAGCAAAACCGGTTTGTGCGCAGCGATCAGTACAGCTTTGTGCGGCAAGGCATACCGGCTCTGCACATTAAATACGGCAACAAAACTACTGATGGCGCCAATAATTTAAACAAAACCGTGCAGCAATGGCGCGCAACTTATTACCACAAACCCCAGGACGATAGCAATGGCATTTTTGATTTTAACGCGGGGAAAGTTTACACGCAGCTTAATTTTTTAATTAGCTACCAGGTAGCTCAAAATTCCTCCCGGCCCGCTTGGAACCCCGCTAGTTTCTTTTCTAAAAATGCTGCCTCAGACAAATAATTTACCAGTAATTTTGGCATTAGAAAAATTAAGGAAAGTTGCTTAGGAGCAGTAAGGTTAGTCGGTAAAAGTTGATGAATCAGTAAAACTTATTTTGAAGAGATAGCTTATTGGATAAATAATTATTTGTTTTTGAAGCCTGTACCATTCATTAAACATTATTGCTGATTCGGATTGATCCGTAACTGGATTACGTCTCGTCTTGATGTTTACTTTTTAAATCAATTTGATTTTAGACTAAAAAATAAAAGGGTAGTAAAACCACCCTTTATTTTCGAAAAATAATCACATTAGAAATGTAAGCTTTACTTTTATTCAAACAGGTTCTTTTATACTAACCAGAAATTAACCGGAATATTTATTAATGGCGCCCTTTGCCATGACCGCGCGGCAGGTCTTTTACGGTTACTTCGCTGGTAAATGCACCGGCCGCATCAAATACTAACCCGGCTACGGTAGCATCCGATTTTTTGATTAATACCAGCGTGTTACCCTGAGCATCTTTAATGGCTTTTTCGATGGTGGCACCGGCGTAATTCGTACTGATGTAAGTAGTTACTTCCGTTGGCAATTCACTTATTGTTACCGGGGTGCCGTGGGTAGCGCGGTGGCTTTTTTCGCTCACAAAAGTACCATTAGCATCAAAGAACAAACCAACCAAGGTACCGTCCGATTTTTTCACGTGCAAAATATACCCCCTATTGTTGGCTTTACCCGCTCTTTCAACGGTAGCTCCCGCGTAATTTTCTGCTACGTAAGCCGTAATGGCGGCAGGCAAATCGGTTACTTCTACCTCCTCCACCTGGCAATTCTTCCCGCTACCCCCGTGGTGATGGCCGCGACCGTAATGGGTACTATCCGGCGCCGTAGAATCGGCAACGGCGCTGGTAGCTAACAAAGCAAATTCCAGAGAGGAGGTATCGTCGTTCGGAATACTAGTGGAGTCAGCCTCATTTTTTTCGCATCCAGACAAAGCAATCGTGCATCCTACCAGGACGGCAAATAGTGATCTTAATTTCATTTTTTTAAATTAATTAGTTAGAGATAATTTACAGATAGTAGGGCGGCCGGCAATACTGGTAAAGGTTAATGCATAAAAAAATTTACGTTGTTATTAGTCCCGAAAGATTATTCTGACCGGGTTTATTTAAGATTACGCCGAGTCTTTAACTGGGCGTTGCCTGCTATTTTTATTTTTTTGAAAAAATTTTTAGAGTCTGGAAAAAAGATGAAATAAAAAACGCAAATCTTAATTCTAGCGCCTTGATTATTAATAAGTAACCTTATCCATATATTTTTAAATTTAATTTATTGAAAATATAAATTAGTGCTGTTCCATTTACCTTGCTGGTCCGAGCACTTATTAACCCAATTTGTCATCCAAGCTTAATACAAGAATTTGTTCTGGTTTTTAATTTTATTTTAACTAAAGGCAGCGAATTGCCCCTGCACTTGCGTAAGGTTAACAAAGGCAGCAAGACTGATTCGGTTAAAACAAGGAACAGATCATTAAAAAATTGTTGGCTTGAACTAGTTGGGTAACAATAATTATATCCGGAAAGTGTTTCATTAAAAAATATCTTCCCAAAATTGATCAGACTAAAAGTTAAGCAATGTTATTAGCCTGATTCGTTGATTTTCACTAGCTTATTGCCCCGTGTTTTTTAGAAAAAACAGCAAGACATTTGATTTACAGGATGCGCTGGATGGTTGCCTGAAAGGTAAACAAAAGGCGCAAAAGAAATTGTATGAGCAATACTATTCTTTTGCCAAAGGAATTTGTCTGCGCTATGCGGCCAACCAGGAAGAAGCCGAAGAAATGGTGAACGATGGCTTTTTAAGAGTATTTGCCAAACTGGAGCTTTACGATCGTTCCCAAACCTTCGAGGCCTGGTTCCGAACGGTAGTGGTACGAACCAGTATTGATTACTTCCGGCGCAATCATAGCAAAATAGTTTTAATGGATATTCAGGAGGCGCCCGAGGTAGAATTTGAGGATGCTTTACTCGAGAAATTATCTGCTGCCGAAATCATGGAACTGGTACAAAAATTACCTCCGGCTTACCGGACCGTATTTTCGCTTTTTGTGGTGGAAGGGTATAATCACGCCGAAATAGGAGAAATGTTAGACATTAACGAAGGTACTTCCCGGTCTAACCTGGCGAAAGCCCGCGGGAAGTTACAGGATTGGATCCAAGTTTATCTATCCGAATCTAAAAAACAAGCTAACTATGTCCAGCGAGCAATTTGATAAAAAAATCAAAAGCAAACTCGAGGAGGTGCAGCCACCTTACCGGGAACAAGCCTGGAAGAATTTTAAAAGTTTACTTCCGGCCCCGTGGTACGTTGCCTTATTTCAGCAATATGGTAGCTGGTTGTATTCCGCAGTGGGTACCGTAGCCATTGTAACCACCTCGTATTTGTACTATCAGGAAAACAAAGAAAACAAACAATTGCATGCAAAAATTAGTACCCTTCAATCTCAAATAGCACAATCCGAAACAACTTCTACGCTTCCATCAGCCAAAATACCTTGGGATACTGTACCAGCTGTTCCACCTAAACAACCAGCGCAACTCGTGCAAACGGAAATACAAGAAGTGCCCGCGGTTGAAAGATTAGATATAAAAACTAAGGCGAAGGCTAATAGATTTTCTCCTCTTGCTCCTTCTAACCAAACTACTGATAAAGGTAAACTTATCGGTAATGCAACAAAAAGAATATCAGCGCCTAAAATAACCCCTAATAAGGTAGCCGAATCATTCGGCCCAGCTAAATCAAACCAGGGAAGTGCGGTAAAAGGAAATGCTGAAATAACTGTACCAGCCGCTACGGACAGTATTCAAACTCCTGCTTTAGATGGAACTACGGTAACCCAGCAAAAAGATCCGGCGGTTTTACCTAAATCTCCACCCGATAGTAGCGCCACTACAGCAAAAACGGATTCCACGCATTCTCCTCCTGCTCCGGAAACTATAAAGCCGGAAAAGTCTTCTCGCATTAGTTTGGTGCAGGCCCGTGTGGGCCTGCATTCCGATTTTAACGGTTTTCGTAAAGTTGCTGTGGGTCCGGTCTTCGAAGTTTTTTTGGGTAGGAATATAAGTTTAAATGCCGGTCTATTATTTAGTTCTCCCGAAGAAAGAAGATTGCCTTTGCCCCGCGATTTTAACATGGCTACGGGCCGGCGCTTCGAAGATCAGTACCGCAAACACATTCCGCGCAACGATCGCTTACAAGGCATTGTCGTAAATACCTCCGTAGTGCAGCTGCCCCTTACTTTTCATTATTATGTGCCGGTTAACGAAAGATTATCCTTTATGGCCTTGGCTGGAACTCAGTTAAATGTATCGGTTTATCAAACGGTAGAGTTTCGAAGCTTTTTTGCCGGCGAAGAACAATTAAATAAATTTGAAACCAGGTACAAGACCCAAACTTTTAACAATTTATATTACGGCGTAGGCTTGCAGTACAAATTTGGCCGGTTAGTAGGCCAGCTTAATCCTTATTTGCAGACGTTTTACCGGGAGCCGGATTACTTTAATCAAAGCAAGAAGTTCGGCCTTAATGCTGCTTTGAAATTTAATTTAAAAAAGTAGCTTTGTTGAAACTTAAAAGTAAGCTGAATAGGAAATAATCAGGAAACATGCGCTTCAATCCATTCATTTTACTTATTTTTCTTTTATTCATAGCTTGTCAATCCCGCCAAAACAAACCGGGAACCTCCACCGACAAGGCGCAGGAAATACTAGATAAAGCCATTAAAGTACACGGCGGTAGTAAATTCGAAAACTTAGATTTAGCGTTCGATTTCCGGGAAAGGCACTACGAAGCGCAACGACGGAATGGTCTCTTTACTTATACCCGTGCTTTCACCGATTCTACCGGCCAGGTAAAAGATATTTTAAAGAACAATAGCTTTACCCGCTACATCAACGGACAGGTAAAAACTTTGCCCGACGAACGGGTGAAAGCATTTACTGCTTCCATCAATTCCGTCATTTATTTTGCTTTATTGCCCTATGGTTTAAACGATCCGGCGGTAAATAAAGAGTTGTTAGATACAGTTATAATCCGGAATATTCCTTATTATAAAATCAAAGTTACTTTTAACCAAGAAGGGGGCGGTGCCGATTTTCAAGATAAATTCTTGTATTATATCAACCAGAATACCAGCACAATGGATTATTTCGCCTACACCTACGCTACCGAAGGCGGCGGTATCCGCTTTCGACAAGCCATAAATCCGCGCGAAATAGGTAGCATTCGTTTTCAGGATTATATTAATTATGAATCGGTGGGAAAAATTAATTTCTGGCAGATTGAAAAATTATTCGAAACCGGCCAGTTAAAAGAATTCTCCCGCATTGAGCTAAAAAACATTCAAGTGTCTAATCCATAGTCCACAGACGATAGTCCGTAGTTGTTTAACTATTAGCTTTGGAGCACTGTTAAGCCTTCAGTGTTTTAGCACCACTATGGCGCGGAAGTTACTTCCGTGTTTTTCTATTTAAAGCAAGTCCTTGGTAGGCTAACAACTAAAAGAGTGCTTTACAAAGCAGCGAAGGTAGTGGTGGGGCAAGGCCCGGAAGTAACTTCCGCGCCATAATGAGCCATCTTAAAAGAATTCAGAAGGCTAAGAGTAAACTTCACCAGTTTGACTATGGAGGGCCTTTTAGCGTTCCGGTGCTGCGGAGCAGCATGGCGCAACGCAGTGAGCCAAGGTTCGCTAAACCGCCCGAGAGAGTGAAACGAGGTCCGCCGGTAAGGAGGCTAACAAGGACTGATGAACCGTATCCGCACCTAGAAATGGAGATTGGAACAGGCTCCATCAAAAATTAATTAATAAACTGTATTCAATTATTACGTTTACAACAATTCATCAAACACCACCGAAACGTAATACAAACCGCCAATAGATGGACCCGCTACCATCTGGTTATAATACTGATTCAAGATGTTAGTGCCCCCTACTTTCCATTGTAGCTTTAATTGGGGAACTCTAAAACTAACCTGGGCATCCAAGTTGTGGTAAGCGGGCACCGGACCAGTTCCGAGGGAAGATTGCCACAGAAAAGCATCTTGCCAGTGCCAGTTCACCTGAAAACCTACATTTTTAAAAATCTTCGGGTTGCCCAAGCTCACATTAGAAATCCATTGCGGCGTATTAAAAGCCTCTTCCAAACCATCATTAAATTTTTTCCGGTAAAGTTTGGCGTAGCTCAGGTTTCCGCTAAAGGTAAACTGGCGCCAGAAGTTGTATTTTACCCCTAACGAAGAACCATAATTATACACCGTGCCCGAAGAGTTCGTCCAAAGCCGATAGCGATCTTGTTTGCTTTTATCGTAGAAGTAAAACGGAATCGAATCAGGAGTAACCGTGCGGCGGGAAATTTGATTTACTTCGACCTGGGCAATAAAATGGTTATAAAAATTAAAATAAAAATCACCGTCCACCAACAAGCGATCATTCCAATAAAGACCTTTGTAGCCTAGTTCCAGTGAATTAATTCTTTCCGGCTGAATGTAATCGTAGGGTGATTTCTTCAATAAACTGGCCCGGTTAGTAATAGCCTGCGCCAAAGGCACACTCTTCTGATTAACGTCCTGGTTAACCGCCGCTTGAAAAGCATCGATGGAAGAGCGAATGTAACTGTCTTCAAAAATACCGTTCGACATTAAACGCAGGCCACCAACCCGTTTCACGCCGCCGCTGTTTACGTTAGAAAAAGCTTCGAACAACGACGGAAAACGATAACCGTTTTGGTAGGAAATCCGCCAGAAATGTTTTTGCTGCAAATTATAAACCGCCGAAAACCTCGGGTTGAAAATACCCTTAAAGTACTCGTTCTTATCGTAACGCAGGGCCACGTTCAGTTGCAGATTATCGTTTAATAATTTTTTGGAAAGCTGGGCAAAGCCGCCGCCTTTGCGATACAATACGTTTTCACCTGACTCCACGGGATTAATAAAATAATTACCATCCGGAAAAACCGAGTATAAGCGGTAATCAAAACCCACCAGTAAATTCACCCACTTTACCGCCGAAGTAAAATCATATTGCCCTTCCGCGTGAAACAAACTAGCTTTAGTCCGCAGTGCCGCTCCCATATCCCAGTTATTGATGTTTGTAATTTGCGCCACCGCACTATCGTAGCGCACGGTTCCCGGCTGAAATCTTCCTTGGTCGGCAAAAGAACGAGCCAGTTGGTGGCTTTCGGGCAAACTGATACCTTGCTGTTGGCTGTTCAGGAAACGGGTACTATAATCCTTAAACCACGTATTATCACTTTTAAATTGCTTGTCCAGATTTTCGGCCAGCGAACGGATGTTGTACGATTTACCCGAAACTTCTCGGGTATAATACGTTCGCAATTGAAAAACCGGACTTTTGAGTTGCAGTACTTGTTGCGAAATACGGTAATCATTTAGTTTAAACCGGTTGGTTCGCTGGTAAACGTTATCTAATTGGCCAATTTTATATTGGTACGACGCTTCTAATTTATCCGTGAACCGGTAATGTAAAGCCAAATCGGCTTTTAGATTTTGCAGTTGGTAATCGGTAATATCTTTTTCGTAATAACCCGTGCGGGCCACCACGTAATTTTTTCCGTTTAAAGATAAGGTTCGCCGGTTAGAGCTTTCGTTGCCGTACGAACTAACGGGGTCGAGCGCCGGGTTTTGGTCGCCGAGTAAATTAACCGAAGCATTTGCCTTCGGATTTAAATCTTGCTGCTGATTGGCTATCCAGTCGAAGCCTTTAAAATAAGCTAAGTTTACTTTAAAAGCAAGTTTGGAATGAATGACCTTGGCATAACGCAAAGCAGTTTCGGAAAGTACGTGCGGTTTGGTCTGTGAATCGTTCAGGTGATTCAGGCCGGTACGTTGGTACACGCTCAAACCTTGAAAATCGAAGGGATTTTTGGTAAAAAAACTGACTAGTCCGTTTAAAGAATTTATGCCGTACAATGCCGAAGCCGTACCCGGAATAACTTCTAAACGTTCTACATCCAGTTCCGTAGGGCCAACGGCATTGGCAATGGAAGCCCCAATTACCGGAGCCTGGTTGTCCACGCCGTCCACCAATTGTAAAAACCGTACGTTGGTGGGATTGGTAAAACCGCGGGTATTAGGCACTTTAAACCCCAGACTGGCAGTAGTCATTTGCAGGCCTTTGACGCTTTCCAGGGCATCAAAAAAAGTAGGAGCAGGACTTTCGCGAAGAGCTTTGGCATCTAGTTGTTCGATGGTAATCGGTGATTCCAGGCGGCGCTCTTCGCGCCGCGAAGCCGAAATTACCACTTCGTTGGCCAAAACAGATTGCGGATTTAAATAAAATACCTGGTTGGTTTCGGCCGTAATAATTTGTTCCAAGGTCTGATATCCTACCGAACTTACCAGTAAAGTAACCGGAAATTCAATGACTGCTTTTAAAACAAAATTACCTTTTGCACTGGTACTTACACCTACTCGGGTTTCTTTTAGCCGGATGCTGGCAAATGGAATAGGTTTCTGGGTGGTGTAGTCGAGCACATTGCCTGATAAAGTAACCTGAGTCTGCGCCAGGCTCCCAAAAGAGATAAATAAAAACAAAGAACATAAACCACGGTAAAAATAGACCATATATAAAGTTTTTAAATAGCGTTATATTTGTAAATATATAACGCTATTTAAAAAACCCCAATTTTTACAGCAATTCTGTTTCTTTTTGCAAGAATTCCCGAAAGCGTTGTTGCAAATTTCGGTAGGTTTGCATGGCGTTTTTACCTTCTTCGGTAACTAAGGCCCCTCCCCCTTTCTTTCCTCCGGTTTGGGTAATTACCAAGGGTTGTTTGGCCTGGGTGTTCATGGAAGCAACTAAATCCCAGGCTTTTTTATAAGACATTTGCATGGCGCCAGCAGCTTTGGCAATAGAACCGAATTCGATTATTTTTTCCATTAATTCTACCCGGCCGGGACCTAAAAAACGATCCTGTTCACTTTCAACCCATAAGCGGCCACTTACCCGAAAAGCTAAATTATCGTTAAACAACTCTTTCATAAATTTTCTTTTAACAAGAGAGCGGTAAGTTAAGTATTTTCGTTTAACCCTAGGTTTCCTCCTGAAAACTTCATCGAAACTAATACATGAGAGCTTGCAGCTAATTATCCCTGCACGTCATTCTGCGAAAAACCACGCTTACGGATCAAAGATAATCTTACTATTAACGGAGTATTCTTACCGAAATGAGCCTAAAAAAAGACTTAGCATAAATACGATTAGTCGTACAGGTGATCATTAAAGTTACCCGTTAAAGCTGGCTACCAGGCAATACTTAGCTCAAACATCTAAGCCTTCTAAAAAAGAAGTAAGCCTAAAACAATAGAAATATAAATTATCGGCACCCTCTGGATACCAAAACTTCAATTGATTTGCTGTAAATATGAACGCCATAGCAATAAAAAAACTAGATTAGAGCCTAGGGTTTCTTACCTATTATTTTTAATTCTACATTTAGTAAATCCGCCAACCTACCAGAAGAAGGTTTAGAATTTAGTAATGGCTTAAAATGAGTAAACTCAACAAGTACCAAATTTTATTTTTTAAATGGCGTAAGCGGCAACAAAACAACCGCATGTTGCCTTTTTTGTTGAGTATTGTTACCGGTCTGGTGGTGGGCTTATCGGCCATTCTTATTAAAACCATTATTTCGTACATTGAAATTTACGCGGTTTATTTTTCGCCGAAAGTATTGTTCTTTTTCTTTCCGCTCATTGGTTTTTTTCTGGTTACTTTCCTGAATAAAACAATATTTAAAAACATAGCCTATTTCCAGGGTTCCCGGAACGCCATTGAAGCCATCGAACAAAAATCATCTATCATCAACTTTCGCCTGATTTATTCTAAGTTTCTGACCACGGGTTTAACCATTGGCTTTGGGGGGAGTTCCGGCGTGGAAGCCGCTATTATTACCACCGGATCGGCCATTGGCTCCAACATCGGCCAGTTTTTGGGCTTAGGGTATCGATTGCGTACTTTACTAATCGGGTGCGGGATTGCTGCCGGTATTTCGGCGGTATATAATGCTCCCACCGGTGGATTTATCTTTGCTCTCGAAACGGTACTGCCGGCTTTTACTCCTACTCTTTTAATACCCTTGCTGATTTCGGCGGCTACCGGTAAAATTTTGTTTGAATTTATAATGGGCGAACATTTGCGCTTCGAGTCGAAAATAACTTCGTTCCCGTATGATCAAATTCCGCTGATAATTATATTAGGAATTTTGGCTATGCTGATGGCCAGTTATTTGAGCAGTACTTATAGAGCTTGCGCCCGCTACTTTACCAAAATAAAAAACGATTATCTGCGGGCATTAACCGGAGGATTAGCTTTAGGTACGCTCATATTCTTTATTCCGCCCATGTACGGTGAAGGGTATATTAGTATTAATGCTTTGTTAAAGCAAGAGGAACAATCGCTTTTCTTAAATTCACCTTTTACTCAATTTTCAAATTTTGTTCCTTTCCGGCTGGTATTTTTTCTTTTCCTGACGCTCTTAAAACCGGTTAGTACGGGCATTTGCGTTAATTCTGGTGGCGAAGGCGGCTACTTTGCGCCTTCGTTAATTACCGGCGGATTTTTGGGTTATACTTTTTACAAAGTGGTGCTTTTACTATTTCCCACCCTCAACATAAATGCCGATACGTATATATTTATGGGAATGGCGGCCACTTTTGCCTGCGTGATGAATGCTCCGGTTACGGCTATTTTTCTCATTGCCGAAATTACCCAAAGCTATCAACTCTTTGTACCCTTAATGCTAATTTGTGCGGTATCATATTTCCTTAAATATTACAAAGAAAACCTGCGGCCGAAAGATGACCCGATAAGCGAAAAACAGAAATCATCCCGGTTAGACCGTATTATTTTAAATGAGTTAGATCTGGAACCCTTAATTGATAAGAATTACATTGAGGTAAAACCCACCGATACGCTCCGGACCATTGTTGAGAAATTTACGAGTGCCCAACGGAATATTCTGCTCGTTTTAAATCAAGCCGGCAACTTAGAAGGCATTATTACCTTAAACGAAATCCGGAAACAGCTGCAAAATACTTCTGGTTATGATTCTGTTTTCGCTCAAGATATCATGCAGCCGCCTACCTTATTGGTTGAAGCAGATGAATCCATTGCTGGTATAATGGAGAAGTTTGAAAAAAATAATATTTTTTATTTACCAGTGGTAAAGAAAGGGGTGTTTAAAGGCTTCATTTCTAAAAGTCAATTACTGGCGCAATACCGGGATGAACTTATGCGTAACAACCGCTTTTTCTAAAAAAGTGCTTAAATTTTTTCCCTTGCCAGTAGATAAAATTATAGATTTAGCGGTTTAGTTGCGGGTTTATCTGAGTAATCTAATACTAAATTTCAGTATAAAAAAGACGAACTAAGGGCAGTTTAACTTTGGAGCCTTTTCAAGTCTCCAGGCAATGGTGCTATCTTATTTGAGAAGTACCCTGTTTGCCTCATGGCCGGCGAGCCTCGTTTAACTCTCTCGGGCGGTTTAGCGAACCTTGGCTCGTTGCACTACGCCATGCTGCTGGGCAGCACCGTAACGCTAAAAGGCCCTCCATAGTCAAACTGGTGGCAATTCTATTTAGCTAACTAATTCAAATTAAAACCAGTTAATATGTCTTATGTGTTTCAATTCGGTATAAATACAAACTTAACAATGAAAGTCATATTTGTATTTTTTATTCTCTATAAGTTAAGATGCCTGAAGGTCCGCAAATAATTTTCCTGAAAGAACAGCTAGAACCTTTTATTGAGCAGGAAATCCTGGCAGCAAAGGGAACAGCTAAGAATATTCCTTATAGTGACTTACGGGGTAAGGTATTAACAGAAATTAAAACCTTTGGCAAAGAACTTCTATTGTGCTTTCCGGCTTTTACCCTGCGCCTACATCTAATGCTTTTTGGTAAATACGCCATTAACCATCAATCAAAACGGGAACTACAATTGGGGCTGGAATTTGTTACCGGCGAAGTTAATTTTTATGCCTGCGATTGCCGGCTTATTCATGAATCCTTAGATAAGGTATACGATTGGAGCACCGATGTCCTGCATCCTACTTTTGATTCGGACAAAGCTTTAGAGAAATTGTTTCGCCAACCCAAACGCCTAATCTGCGACGCCTTATTAGATCAAAAAATTTTAGCGGGAGTGGGAAACGGCATTAAAAATGAAATTTTGTTCCGCCGGCATATTCACCCGGCTAGTCTGGTTGGCCAAATTCCGGAGGCTGATTTAATATACTTAGTTCGAGATTGTGCTTCGTTTAGTGCCGAATACCTTTCCTGGAAACAAGAAGGTACTGAAAAAGAAAGCTGGCAAGTATACCGGCAAAATACCTGTCCGCGGGATCAGGTTCCTTTACGGAAAGAGAAAATTGGAAAGTCGGGCCGCTCGTGTTATTACTGCGAGAAGTGTCAGATTCTCTATTTATCTAATTCCTAGAAATTAACTATTAAAAGTAATCCTTTTTAAAACTTGGGACAGCTTGTTTAAAAGCTGTCCCAAGTTTTAAATCTAAAATTGTTTCTTAGCCTAGTAACAGGGCTACTTGTTCCAGTTAGGACAACTTTATTTTAAGCGGTTTACGCGCCACCCACTTTCTCCTGATCCGGTAATTCGTTGTAACCAGTCATTTCTTCTTTCGTGGTTTCCGTATTAGGGGTATATTCTTGTTCTTCTTTTTGGGCGTCCGGAGTACTGGCTTCTTCGGCGTTTTCTGCCTGGTTAGCCTCGGTACCACCCGTTACATTTTCACCTTCTTTCTCCACGTCTGGGGCCGGTATGTTATCGGTTTCTTGCGGGTTTGTGCTCATAGTTTTAAGTGTAGTTTAATTCTTTTATGGATATATAAGCGTAAACGGCACTTTAAGGTTTTCGTAAAGCAGGCAAATACTTTAGAATAAGTAGCCTTTAAAAAGTTTATCCGTAAAAATGAAGCTACAGTCAAAATTAAAGTTATTGTACAATTCTAATTTAAGCAGAGCAACTAAGCAAGGTGAATAACAAAATATAACAATTGCACATTTCTTCTCAGTAGATAATAAAAGCATTTATTACTTTTACAGTATCAAAACACAAACAAGAGATTAATTCCTAAACAAATAAAACAAAATCAATCCATGAAGAAATTAATACGAAAAGTTATTAACCCTTTTTTACCTTCTTACGAAGTAGTATGCACCAACTACCAACTAATTCCTGGTATGCCAGTTAATAAAAATCAATCTCGTCATTCTTTCGGAAAAGGTGCTTCGCAGGAAGCGGCGGCCTTTTACAGCAAAGTAATTTCGTCGGATTTAACAAAAATGATGGCTCCCGTAGAAATTGAATTAACCAAAAGAGGCAAGACTATTCAACAAGCCAAATTTGGGCCGGTTGAAAATTTCAAAAGAGCCGCTTAGTACTTTTCGTAAAAATTAATCAATCCAATCTAACCCTTCCGTTTCCGGCTAAACCGGAACGGAAGGGTTTATTATTTTACCCGCTTTTAGTTATTGTTTTTTCTCTTCTGTAATTTAATAATTACAAGAATACGTATACCCATTCCGGCACTTTTGCGTTTTTTAACATTATAAAAATATGGCAAAAACAACAACCACAAATATTTATTTTTGCGTGGTTAGTATTCGGAAACGAGTAATACTTTAAATAAATTAATCAGGAAGAGGCTAAAAGTCCCGGTGGAACAGTTAACGCACCGGTATGGGCATCAATTAAACCATTCCGTTCGTCTTCAATGTTGGTCGCTTGGGTATACACATCGCCGGCAATGGGCCGCTGCCGTAGTTCGTGTTTAAATTGCCGGATTCGTTGGGTTCGCTCCTCGGCATCTTTAGGTCCGCCATAATCCGGAAAACCAAATCCGCCCCATTCACTCACGATTAAAGGTACTTGCCGACGGTAAAAAAACGGATCGCCCACCACCAGTGGAAAGGCAGCTACGCCTTCTATTTCACCGTTTATCAACCGATCCAACAATTCCTGCCAATGATCCAGATTTGGCGTGTACAAATGAGCCGTAAGCAAGTCTGATTTTAGTTTGCCTTCCCAGGAAATATGGTGCCAGCCATCATTATCTACCACTAAATACTGCGGATGTTTAATCAGCATATAATGATACATATCCACAATGTATTGCCGGGTTTCGGGATTAGTGGCAATATCCTGCGCTCCCCAATCTTCGTTGTACAAACTCCAGATAATAACCGAAGGATTGGTCTCCAGTAGCGCTAACATCCGGATTAGTTCAGCCCGGTGGTTTTGCCGGCTGAGTGCCGTGGAACTATGCGGACTCGGTACTTCGACCCACAAGAGTAAACCAATTTCGTCGGCCAAATTATAAATGCGAGGATCCACTCCGGCAATATGTACCCGCACTAGGTTACAACCCAAGGCTTTCATGGCGTAAAAGTGCCGCTGCATTTCTTCGTAAGTTGCCGTACCGGGTTGATACAAAATGCCATCCAGATATATTTGCTGATTATTTAAATAAACGTAGCGGCCCCGGGCTTCAATTTTTCTTAAGCCGAACTGCGCTTCAATTTCCGCTATGTATCCATTCGGATCAATGAGCTGCGCCGTTACACAATACAGATTAGGCGTTTCCGGCGACCATAATTTAGCATCCGGCACTTCTACCACTAGACGTTGTTCTTTTTGGCCCGCTTCTAGGGATAATACAAAGTCAGAAGTGGCGAGTGGTTCCGCTTCTTTATTTTGCGAGTACACTTTCAACCGGATCGTATACTTTCCGGGATCGTGGATGCGGGTAGTTAAGTTAAACCGGACCAGGTAATCTTCCACTACACTTATTACCCCAATGCGCGATCGTAACCGGTTGCGCTCCACGGTTTCCATCCAAACACTGCGAACGGCCCCCGTATTGGTTTGGTACCAGATTCCCCCGCGCTTGTAAACGTGCGACTCTTGCTTTCCGCGGGGAATTTCGGCATCCATGGTATCGGCAATGCGCACGTTGAGCCGGTTAACGGGTAGTAAATCCTCTTCTTCAATTTCGTAGGAAAAAGAAGAATATTCCCCGTAATGTACTTCTTCGCCTTCAATGGTACGCAATAAACGGCCATTCAGCCAAACCCGCGTTTCGTAACCACAGGCTCCAAAGGTAAGCTGAAACATAGAAGGGGTTGGATCGCCGTTGTGCTCCGGCCGGGGAAATTCCCGTTCGTACCAAACTACTACTTTATCCTGCCAGGTAACCGGATCTTTTAACCCTTTCGCCGCGGCTAAGTGCATTTCTACACTGCCGGGCCAATGGGCGGTGGTAGTGCAATGCTGCCCCAGGTGCCACTCTTCGCTTAAGCCTTTATCCTCGGGGTCGTAACAAAATTTCCATTCTCCGTCGAGCAGTAAGTAAGTATTCGGGCGTAATACCACGCGGGGCAAAGGGTTCTTAAATTCTTCCGGAGCAGGTGCCGCGGTAGTACTTTTCGTTATCCCTAAATTAGGGCTGGGAACAGACATAGGCGATTTAGTTTTACATACATTACGAACAAGTGCTACTCGCGGATATTAATTTTTTGGTCGCTTTTATTTATTGTAAGGTATTCTAATAACCTAACTTACTATTTCTGCTTCTCTTAAATAAATCCTAAAGTACTAATTAAATAACGTTCGAGATTTAGTTTGGTATAGGTCTACTTGTACAAACAAAAAAGGATGACCATTGGCCATCCTTCTTACATCAACTTTCAGTATTATTGTTGTTCCGGAATAAAATTCATGGATATAGAATTGACGCAATGCCGGGTATTTTTAGGTGTAAACCGCTCTCCTTCGAACACGTGACCCAAATGAGCTTGGCAATTCGCGCAAACGATTTCTTCGCGGTAACCATCTGCATCCAGCACCCGTTCTACGGCTCCAGGTATTTCATCGTCGAAGCTGGGCCAGCCGCAATGGGAATCGAACTTATCCGCAGAGCGGTAGAGCGGGGCATTGCAGCGGCGGCAGATGTACGTACCCGGTTGCTTGTTTTTGTTATACTTACCGGTAAACGGCATTTCGGTACCTTTGTACACAATAACGCGTTCTTCTTCGGGAGTTAGCTTATTATAATTAGTTGTTTTTTCCGGATTATTCATGATCGGTTTAGTTAAGGGTAGTATATATTCATAACTAATTTAAGTTGTCTTTGGTTTGCGAATTAACTTATCGGATAAAATATGTTATCGTAATTAATTAGAAGTACAGGTTTAATAATGAAAGTTTAAACAAAAGTTAAATAATCTTACCCAACTATTTTGAGAAAACCAGCTAATTTCATATTTACTTAATTCTATATTTTCTAAGAAAACCTACTTAAAACCAAAAAATTACTAACCAAAATCGATAGTATAGGTAAACATTACAAAAAATCAACTGTTTCTTTTGTAATTTTGTCTGAAAGCAGGTTGTTTTTCAACGTTTTACTTAATTACTGTATATGAAATTATTTTCTGTTTCTATATTCCTCCGGAGCTTTGTATTGGTGGCGAGTTTATTTTTCGCTCTGAGTTGTAAAAGAGAGCCTAAAGAATTAAAATCGGGTATGTGGCGCGGGGTGCTTACCGTATCGAACCAGGAACTTCCTTTTTTGATGCAAGTTGCCAAACAGGACAACGGTAAAACGGTAGCTTATTTAATTAATGGCGAAGAAAAAATTCTGCTCGACGAAATTTCTATAACCGGCGATTCAATTAAAATACTGCTCCATATTTTTGATGCGGACCTAAAAGCCCACATTGATGACCAGCAGGATGGCTTGAAAGGCAAATGGATTCGGTATAATTTAAAGGAGCCCTACGCCGTACCATTTAGCGCGAAATTAGGGCAAGATTATCGTTTCTCCGAAAAACCCAGTCCGGCTACTTTTAACTATACCGGCAAATGGGATGTACTTTTTAAATACAGTGATGGAACCGAAGAAAAAGTTGTGGGGATATTTGAACAGCAAGGCAACAAACTAAAAGGCACTTTTTTGAGTACTACCGGCGATTACCGTTACCTGGACGGCGAAGTAAACAAAGAAGAATTAAGCCTTTCTACTTTCGATGGCTCGCACGCGTATTTATTTAAGGCCAAACCCAATGGGGAAGGTACGAATAATATTAAAGGCGATTATTGGGCGGGTAAATCCGGTTACGCTTCCTGGACGGGAGTGCGCAACGAAAAGGCGGTATTGCCTGCTGCCGACACCTTAACGTATTTGAAAAAAGGCTACAGCAAGATGAGTTTTTCTTTCCCCAATTTGAGCGGGGAGAAAATATCGCTCAATGACGAAAAATACCGCAATAAAGTAGTAGTGGTGCAATTATTAGGTTCTTGGTGCCCCAACTGCATGGACGAAACTAAATTTTTGGCTCCTTATTACGAAAAAAATAAAAATCGCGGAGTGGAAATTATAGGCTTAGCTTATGAGCAAAGCCCGGAGTTTAACCAAGCCAAAGTGCGGGTAGAAAGAATGCGTGACCGCCTGGAGGTGGGCTACGATTTACTCATTGCCGGCACCCGCGACAAAGAAGCCGCCGCCAAAACTTTACCCATGCTTAATCACGTTCTAGGTTTCCCGACCACTATTTTTATCGATAAAAAAGGGGATGTCCGGAAAATTCACACGGGTTTTTCTGGGCCGGGTACAGGTAAATACTACGAAGAATTTGTGCAGGATTTTAACCAGACAATCGATAAGTTGGTAAAAGAATAGCATTTTTTAAATTTGCCATTAAACAGTGTATTACATTCCGTTTTTTAGTACACGTAAACTTTCGTTACCCGTTTGGCAACTACAACTGCTGTTTCTCCCGTTAAAAACATTTATTTTCCGGCACTTACCGGCATTCGGGCAATAGCGGCTTACCTGGTTTTTAGCGGCCACGTTGATTTAGGAAAATCTATCCTCTCACCGGATTTATTTTTAGCTGTAAAAATGGCCGGGCATTCCAGCCTGGCCGTTTTTTACGTGCTAAGTAGCTTTGTAATTACAACCCGCTACTCCGAAATACTTACTTTCGCGAAGCACAGTTTTTTACCTTTTTACTTGAAACGTTTTGCACGGATTTATCCGGCTTTTTTTATTTTAACTTTAATAATATTATGCTGGCAAAAAGATTTTAACGGCTGGCATTGGTTTTTAAATCTTACTTTTCTGAAAGGATATTTTATCCAAGAAAAATTTACCGGTATTGGACAAGCCTGGTCGATTTCGGTGGAAGAATTTTTTTATTTACTCGCGCCGCTGCTTTTTATAGGCTTTCGGAAATATTCCTGGCAAACCATTATTAGTTTGTATGCCATTGGCTTAGCTATAGTTTACCTGGCCCAGTTACTAGGAAGCAAATCTTTTATGCCAAATCCGGAATTTATGCTGGAGTATACTTTTTTTGGGCGTTGTTTTGAATTTTATTGCGGGTACTGGCTGGCTAAATATTATAAAAACCAACGCTTGAATGGAGTACCTGCTTTTAAATATTTTACTTTATCGGGGTTGATTTTATTAGGTGTTTGTTTAATTTTAATAACGTTTGCGGCGGGCAAGCATTTTCTACTTTTTAATAGCTTACCCGTTTCCATACTCCTGAATAACTTCTTACTCCCCCCGGCCATTGTAGTGTTTTTTTACGGCTTACTTACCGAAAGCACTTTCATTAACCAGGTATTGGGCAGCCGGCTTTTTCAAATTCTAGGCCGCCAATCTTACGCCTTCGCGCTGCTGCACGCCGGGTTATTTTACGAATTTTTGTACTTTCATGTAAGCCCGAACAAGTTTGTTATTTTTCTGTTGCTCAACTTACTGGCAGCGGGTATGTATTACTTCGTAGAAGCTCCGATTTACCATTCGGTAAAACAAAAAATGCGGCTTACATTAATGAACAAGTAGTTGATTTTGTAAAATATCAAAGTATTAAGTCCGAACCATCAGAAATCTTAAGTTGTATTTTTGAGGTCTGTGGACTATGGAACTCCAACTCTGGCTTATTTATCGCGTTCAATTGTGAACCGGATCAGCTGTTCGAGCGAAGTACGGGAAGGCGAAGGTTCGAAGGTGTGCAGAATTTCCAAGGCTTCGTTGGCAAACCGGTGCATGAGTGCAATAGCGTATTCCAGCCCTCCGGAATTTTTTACAAAATCAATTACCTTGGCTACTACCTGGTTTTTGCCGTTGTTATTTTTAACGTTATAAATCATTTGCCGCTTCGTAAGCCAGCTTGCCTGCTGCAACGCATAAATGAGGGGCAGGGTCATTTTTTTTTCTTTAATATCAATCCCTACTGGTTTACCAATTTCAGCGGTACCATAATCAAATAAATCATCTTTAATCTGAAAGGCAATACCCACTTTTTCGCCGAATAAACGGGCTTTCTCAATGTGAGCCAAATCGGCACCGGCCGAGGCCGCTCCTACTGCGCAGCAGGATGCAATAAGAGAAGCCGTTTTTTGCCGGATAATATCAAAATAAACTTCTTCGGTAATATCCAGGCGACGGGCTTTTTCAATTTGCAGTAATTCGCCTTCGCTCATTTCGCGGACGGCGTTGGATACAATCTTTAACAAATCAAAATCATTATTATGCAGCGAAAGCAAAAGTCCTTTTGAAAGCAGATAATCGCCCACTAATACAGCTATTTTATTTTTCCAGAGAGCATTTACTGAGAAAAATCCCCGGCGGTAATTAGCATCATCTACTACATCGTCGTGCACCAGGGTAGCGGTATGCAGTAGTTCAATGAGGGCGGCGCCGCGGTAGGTAGCATCGGAAATGCCGCCGGCAAACAAGTTAGCCGAAAAGAAAACGAACATTGGCCGCATTTGCTTGCCTTTTCGTTTTACAATGTAGCTCATTATCTTATCGAGCAATAACACTTTAGAACGCATCGATTGGCGAAATTTTGTTTCAAATTCGCGCATTTCCACTGCGATCGGGGCTTGTATCTCGTCTAAGGTTATATTCATTTTGCAGGCGGCACAATATTACAATGCCCACTTATTGAATCCAAGTATCTGAAGGCAAAATATCAAAACGGAAAGTTCTTCTAAGGAATAGGAGAAAATGAATGGCAAGTATATTATAGCCAGCAAAACGTTTTTAGTATTTTACTTCCCGAAACAATTTTAATAATATGCTGCCTCCCCTTACTTGTTTTTAATGAAGATTTCTGGAAGGTGTAAAAAATATATTTGCATAAAAAAAGCCTCCGGTTGGAGGCCTTTTTATGAATGAAATTTAAATTTTATTTCGGACGAACTTGCCACAGGGTGTTGGCGGCGTCATCGGCTACTAATAAAGCTCCGCTTGGCAGAACCGCTAAACCTACTGGTCGGCCATATACTTCGCTTTTATCCGCATCGGCAATAAAGCCGGTTAAAAAGCTTTCGGGCTTACCGGCAGGTTTTCCATCTTTAAACGGAACATAAACAACTTTATAACCGGCAAATTTAGAACGGTTCCAGGAACCATGCTGACCCACAAAGGCCCCGTTGCGGTACTTCTCCGGAAATAGTTTACCGTCGTAAAAAGTAAGGCCTAAGCTAGCCGTATGGGAGCCCAGCGGAACATCAGGCACCAACGTTTTTTTCACCATTTCGGGTTGTTGTTCTTTTTCCATGCGAGGGTCCGGGTGCGGGCCCCAGTAGGCAAATGGCCAACCGTAAAAGCCGCCTTCGCGCACGCTGGTTAAATAATCGGGTACCAAATCATCGCCTAGGTTATCACGTTCGTTTACTACGGTGTATAAGGTTTTGGTACCCGGCGCCCAGTCCATACCTACGGGGTTACGCAAACCGCTGCCGAAAACCCGTTCCCCAGAGCCATCCGGGTTTATTTCCAGAATATTAGCGCGCCGTTTTTCGTTATCCAAGCCGTTTTCGGCCACATTACTGCCCGATCCTACCGAAATATAAATCTTCGAGCCATCGGCATTCGCCACTATGTTACGGGTCCAGTGATTATTGTATCCGCCGGCGGGTAGGTCCAGGATTTTCTTACCCTCACCGGTGATGTGGTCTTGCCCGGTTTTATAAGGATATTTCCAGAGGCCGTCGGTATTTGCTACGTAAAAAGCATCGTTCAAAACCAGCATGCCTAAGGGCTGGTGCAGGTCTTCCAGAAAAGTAGTATGCACTTCTGGCTTGCCGTCTTGGTTCGTATCCCGGAATAAGGTAATACGGTTAGCGCTACCGCCGGTATTTACCTTGGTACTTTTGCCGGTGCCCACATTTTGCACTTTTTTAAAAATACTTTCTTCGGTACTGGATTCCGCTACTAAAATATCGCCGTTGGGGGCCACGTAAATCCAGCGGGGATTGCGCAATTTTTCGGCAAATTTAGTAACCGTAAAACCAGCCGGAGCTGTGGGTGTTTTACCCGCAGGCCAACCAATTACTTTACTGTTTTTAGCCGTAGGAGGCGTGGCAAACGGCTTAGGCAAGGTGTCGTTTTCAGCGCTGGTGGCAGTGGCCGCAGTACTATCGCTGGAAGCAGCAGAGTCGGTATTGGTAATGGATTCGGTTTTCTGGTTAGAATTGCAAGCGGTAAAAGCAAGAGCAAACAAAATACTACAAAGGTTTAACGGAAATTTTCTCATAGCAGGCATTTAAGTTTAAATTCATAATCATTTTTTGTACAAAATAAGCTTTAGAAGTACATAGCAATATATAGCTCATTTTGTTTGAAATTAAATACGAGTAACCCGACAAGTCGTTAAAATAAATTCCCGAAGTTTTATTATTTTTTTACATCAAGCCTCTTTCCATAGCATTAATGAGGAGATTAGTATGTCTTTAAACTTATTATCCATTATTTGGCATTGATTTTTGATTTTATTTGTAAATAGCTGTTAATAAGGTAAGGCGCTGTTAAACTCCTTAGATTAAAAATTTTTACTAATACCGATAACTCATAATTATCTTTCAGTGCTCTATCGGACAGAAAAATCCTAAAATGAACAGAAATTCGGTCTTAGAAATAATACAAAAAGATATTACCTGGGATGTAATTATAATTGGGGGGGAGCTACCGGCATCGGCGCAGCCTTAGAGTCATCAACCCGCGGATACAAAACTTTATTGCTCGAGCAATCGGATTTTACCAAGTCTACTTCCAGTAAAAGTACTAAACTGGTGCACGGTGGGGTACGTTACCTGGCGCAAGGTGATATTAAACTAGTACGGGAGGCAAGTTTAGAACGGGGGTTACTTTGCCGCAATGCGCCCCATCTGGTCAAAAATCAAACTTTTATTATTCCGAGCTATAGTTGGTGGGAGCGTCCTTGGTTTACCATAGGTTTAAAATTATACGATTTACTAGCTGGCAAGCTCAGTCTGGGCCCATCGGTGGCCATTTCTGCTAAAGAAACTATTGCCTATATACCTACCATTAAAACGCAAAAACTACGGGGGGGTGTACTATACCACGACGGGCAATTTGACGATTCAAGACTGGCGATTAATGTCCTACAAACTGTTTTTGAACAAGGTGGTTACGCTATCAATTACCTGCTGGTAACAAATTTGCTAAAAGATGAAAAAGGTAAATTAATCGGGTTGCAGGCTTACGATGCAGAAAATAACCAGCCGTATACGATACGCGGTAAAATAATTTTAAATGCTACCGGCGTTTTTACCGACCAAATCCTGAAAATGGACAATCCGGGTAATGCAACTTCTATTCGCCCGAGCCAAGGCGTGCATTTGGTATTAGATAAAGAGTTTTTACCCGGCGACCACGCGCTTATGGTTCCCAAAACGGACGATGGCCGGGTCTTGTTTTTAGTACCCTGGCACGGCAAAGTGATTGTGGGTACTACCGATACGCCTATTACCGAATCTTCCCTGGAACCACGGGCCTTGGAAAGTGAAATTGATTTTATTTTAACTACCGCCGGACGCTATTTAACCCGACCTCCGCAAAGGGCGGATGTACGCAGTGTATTTGCCGGCTTACGCCCGCTAGCCGCAGTAAACGGGAATTCTCAACGCACCAAAGAAGTATCGCGCAGTCATAAAATTATGGTTGCCCCATCCGGATTAGTATCTATCTTAGGCGGCAAATGGACTACTTTCCGGAAAATGGCCGAAGAGGTAATGGACGTGGTAGAAACAACCGCCAACTGGCCACCTAAACCTTCGGTAACCCGGGAGTTAAAAGTACACGGGGCTGCTACTCCCGATCCTTTGAATATATTAAGTAATTATGGCACCGATGCGACTCGTATTCAGGCATTAATAGCCGAGCGGCCGGAATTAGAAGAATATCTAAGCAGTCATTTAAAAATTATAAAAGCGCAAGTAATTTGGGCGGTACGCGAAGAAATGGCCCGCACCGTAGAAGATGTGCTCGCCCGCCGAGCACGGGCCTTGTTGTTAGATGCCCGCGAAAGCATACGGTTAGCGCCCGAAACGGCTCGCTTAATGGCGCAGGAACTAGGCTATTCTGAAAAATGGCAACAGCAGCAAGTACAACAATTTACGCAGGTAGCACAAGGTTATTTATTAACATAACCGTTCGTTGCCGGTAGCACCCGTATGCAATCAGGAACCACTTTACTTATATTTCAGCTGCCTTTAGTGGGTACTTTCAGGATAGAAAGTAATGATAATAAGTTTATGTCAGGCTTATCCGGCGGAAAGTACTAATTAACCAACCTTGAGAGGCATACTTTTTCAGCCTAACCTACTTTTCTCTCCTTCGAATCTAGTTTATCATTCTTTTAAATTATCCGGCAACTCTTTTATGGCGATATTACGGAAACGGTGCATAGCGCCAGGGGCCCAGGAATCCAGAATATTCCAGCCTACAACCGTGGACGAATACAAAGCCGTCCAATGAGATTGAAAACCAATCATACCTTTGGTAGCGCCGGCCATAAAATCGTTTTTAGGTTGAGTTATGTCCCACATTTCCACGTTGTTTATCCATAAAGTAATACGCGGCACCTCGCCTACCATCCTGATCCGGAAAGAATTCCAATCGTTGGCTCGCCAAACTTTGTTCCGGCCATTTGTTTTGGCTTCCCGGCCTACCGGCATGCGTTCGCCGAGCAAGTTACCGGTACTGCCGGCAGCTTCGTCCAACTCAATCTGGTAAGCAATGCCGCTTTCGGAAGATCGGATAAAAATACCACCGTTGGTGAAAGAATCTATTCTGGCTTCGAGATAAAGCTCAAAATTTTTAAATTTTTTGTAGCTCAACAGCACTCCTCCCTGCCCGTAAGGATTCTGTCGGAGTACAATAGTACCCTTCTCAACCCGCACATCAGGGGTGGTACCCTGGTGGGTGGTGCGGCTAATGTGCCAGCCTTGCAAGTTTTTCCCGTTAAAAATAGATTTAAATCCAGCCGGTATTTGCGCCCAAGCCGGAGAAATTAATAGATTAGAAAGAAGTAGAATCAGAATTTTTTTTATTTGCATGTGCTGAATTGGATTGGTAGAACGAACCTTGTAAATTTCTACTAATTGCGGCCGCTAATACTCAGAATAGCTACCTCCTATTAGTTTAAAGGCTACTTTTGTTAGTTACAAACTGGTTACTATGGTTAGACACCAGATACGCTTTGCTATACCGGCGCCAGAGGAAGCTAGAAGTATCAACAGAACTAAAATTTTAAATATAGACAACAATACCACAAAACTTTAGCCCAACCCAGGAAAACATGCCCGATTATATAGCAACGCATAACTTTCAACTCTTAACTCACTTGTTTGCTTTCATCACTAGCCTAACACCGATATCAAAACCATTCCCAGGGCCAGCGGCATGGGTCAGGTACGTGGCATTTTTTACGTCGCCGGTGAAAGAAGCGCCTTTTAAAACGTGTTCTTTACCGGTACGGGGCGGTACCGGATCGGCAAATATTTTTTCGTTATAATAATCCTGCACCCATTCCCATACGTTGCCCAACATGTCGTAAATACCCCAGGAATTCGGCTTTTTCTGTCCAATCGGGCTGGTTGTTGTACCACCCAAAACGGCTACTTCGTTTATTTCGGACCAAGGAATGTCTTCTGTGGCACCGGCTCGGGCGGCGTACTCCCATTCAAATTCGGTAGGTAAGCGGTAAGTGTGTTGTTTATCTTGTGCATTTAATTTTTTCACAAAAGCTTGTGCCTCCTCCCAGGTTATATTTTCGACGGGGTGTTTAGCGGCGTTATCTTTCACCTTATTTTTTTGAAATAAAGCCGGATTGCTGCCCATAATTTTTTGCCATTGTTCCTGGGTTACTTCGAATTTACCAATGTAATAAGGCTGATTCAGGTTCACCGTAAAACCCGGTCTAGCCGATTTTTGCGCCATTGCAGCGGCAGTTTTGTAAGCGCTCGGGGGTAAAGTTGGTCGGTCTAGTTTCTCTTTGGGCGGCTCTCCTACTCCCGGCTGAAACTTCCCCACCACCATACTGCCCGGTTTTACTAGCACGAACTCCATCCCGAACTTATTGGTGAAGGTGGCGGGTTGAGCCAAGAGTTTTAATGGTAACAGCAAGAGGATGAAACCAATTTTTATTACTGGTTTGATGGAAAACGTATGATAACATATTAAAGCTAAATCGAACATTTTTGGTTTACAATAAGATTTAATCCGAAGCTTCCCTCCTATAGATTAGGAGGGGCAGGGGTGATTGTCTTTATCATTATGTTTTTACTTGGAGCCTTTTCCAGTCTCCAGGCACGGGTGCTATCTAGTTTGATGAGTAACCAGCTTGCCTCCTGGCCGGTGGGCCCCGTTTGGCTCTTCCGGGCTGGTCTAAGCTTCCTTCTCTCCTGCGTCGAGGTGCCTCGGCACCGGAACCTTAGAAGGCCCTCCACAGCCAAACGGGTATTAGTTATTCTTAGCAAAAGTTTATACAATTATTAATACCCTAATTTTAAATTATTCTAAATTTATTAAGCGCGAAAGTAAGTTTAAGCTGTTGTATTCCACTTTTGAGCCGAGTTCAATTAACTATTCAACCAATTTTTAGTGAATAATAGCTATTGAAAACCGTGTTTCAGGTTGAAATCTGCAACCTCCTACTTATTTTGCCCAGTTGGTGTTTTCGTTGCGGCCTAATTTAAAAATCTCGAGCATTTGCAGGGTCATGCCTTCGGGGATTTTTGGGGTATTGGCCCGGACATTCTTCACTTCTTCCGCGGTTACCACCGAGGCATTATTCCCGATTTCGCCGCTGTTGCGCACGTAACTTAGCACCGAAGCAATCCATTCATCGTCGTTGTGGCCCATGGCCGGCATGATATCCGGATACGTTTTACCGTCAACTGGTCCCCTTAATCCGTTTAAAAGTAATTGGGTTAATAGAACCTTGTCTCCTTTTACCCGCGGCGAACCGGCTAATGGCGGAGCCGGCATTTCGCCACCACCCAATGACCGCCCCTTTCCATCCGGACCGTGACAACTCGCGCAAAGTTGTTTAAAAATTACCGCTCCTTTAGAGACCAGTTGGCGATCTGCCGGACTTAAATTCTTAGACCGAGCTTTTTCGGCGGCTAATGCTTTTTGCGTTTCCACGAAAGTAGTGTTGGAATATTGCAGCAGCTCGTTATTAGGATTGGCCGCAATTAAGTCTTTTACGGTGGCTTGGGCTGCTTCACTTTTATTCGTCCGTAACGATAAAGCCAGTTGAATCCGAACATCGGCGCTTGGGTCATTTTTTAAGGTGCTTAACTTTTGGATAACTTCCGGATCGTTTTTCGCCAGAAAATTTTCGCTAATCCAAACGGCCGTTTTTCTTACTTGTGGTTCTTCGTCGGCTAAAGCTTGAAATAACGTGACTTTATCTATCGCATTTAAACCTTCTAAAGTCCACAATGCGTGAATACGGGCCAAGTGATTGGGTTGCTCTTGGGCAGAAGTCATTTTCTTTAAAGCCGGAATTACCGATTGATCGTTACGCACAATCAGCAAAATCTGGGCATTGTCGCGCCACCAGCCGTTCGGGTGATTTAAATATTTTACTAACTGGCTGCTGGGTTCGTTCAACATGTTGGGACGGCGGTTATCGGGTTTAAAATCTTTGTGTACAACCCGGTAAATGCGGCCCATACCCCGGTTTTTGTCTAAGCCTTTTTCGGCTATAACCCCTCCTAGGTAGGAACCCGGCCCCGACCATTCGCTTTCCTGAATAATACCGTGGTACATATCTACAAGGTAAAAACAACCGTCCGGGCCCGTATTGGTATTAATGGGCCGGAAGTTCATATCGGCGGAAGCCAGCCAATCCTTTTTCTCGTAAGCATCTTTAATGTAAATCTTGCCTTCTTTATTCGTGACTTTACCGCGTTTGATTACCCGGCCTACGGGTTCCGGAATAAAATAATCCCCCTGCATATCGGCGGGTAAGCGGTCGCCGCGAAAAATCGATTGGCCGCAGCCGGATGTAAAATGGTTGAGCGTATTATCTTCGGAGCGCAAAGCTTCTTTTCCGCCTTGGGCATCCACGGTACCAATAATCGGCCACGGAATCGCAAACTCGGGCGTGTACTGATCTTTAAAATTTAAAGCGCCATAAGCCGGCATCTGCTGAATTTGCACCGCGGGCAAACCCGGACCCGCTTCCGAATAAAATAACCGGCCGTAATTATCAGCGGTTAGTCCCCACTGGCCAATCATATTATCGACCAAGGTATCAGCGATTAACTTACCGTTCTGGTATTTGTAGCGCAGATTATCGCGCGTTGGATAGATCCAGTTGTCGAGGTTCCAGAGTAAGCCACCGTTTTGGTGCTCCAGGTTCCGTACATCCTGCACATCATTCCGGAACACAATCTTCTTCTCGTCGGCTTTGCCATCGTTATTCGTATCGCGGTAACTCCAGATATGCTGCACATTGGTTTCCTGCACCAATAATTGGTCACCCACTGGTAGCACCACCCGGGGTAAAAGTAAGCTATCGATAAAAATGGTGTATTTATCCATTTTGCCGTCGCCGTTGGTATCTTCCAGGCGCTTAATGCGGCTGGTTCGTTCGTACTCGCCGGTGCCTACGGCATCCTTCATGTACGTATTCATTTCAGCCACGTACAAACGGCCGTTACCGTCCCAAGCCATAGCTACCGGTTCCTGCACCATGGGTTCACTAGCGACTAAATCTAGGCTATACCCCGGCGGTAACTGCACTTTTTTCATGCTTTCTTCCGGCGACAAGGGTGCCACCGGCGGATCTTTATCCACTACCACGCGCTCAAACGGTGGCTCGGCAGCAGTTTGAGTTTGGGCTACCGATTCCTTCTTGGCTGAAGAACAAGCACTCGCCAATAGACTCGCTGCTATCACAACAGCTAGAATTGGTTTAGAAATAAGATTTTTTTTAAATTTTAGATAGACGAACATGAAAATTCAAGTTTTTAGTATTCTACTAACGATTTAATACTTTAGCCTTATACGGATGGAATATTATTTTAGAAATTTAAAAACCGATCGACTAAAAATAGTAACCATAATTAGAGCTTTAAAGGACAACCTGAATCAGAGATAAATATCTAAACTCCTGAAAATACCCGTTTTATGGCTAATCTTGTTAAGTTATTTTCGATTTTACTAGTTCTGCCGCATCTATTTTTCATTCCTTTAGCACCTTAATAGTCAGATTTATTATGCTCTTTTTAATTTAAAGCTGGCGCGAGCGTCCTCGGTCGTGTCTACTATTGGGTAGGCCTCCGGCCGGGCGAACCGATAGCCTAATTTATATGTAATTAAGATAAATTTTTACCGACCAGAGGCCGGACCATATTACTCCCGAACGAGGACGCTCGCGAGAGGAAAACTTATTGCTTGAAATGTGGTCTGTGGACTATCGTCCAGGGACTAAATACTACTTTAACTCCGGGCTTTGAAAACCTAACTTTTTCAAACCTTGCTGCACATCCGGCGAACTCATAAATAGCTTCCAGATTAAACCGGTACGGTAATTTTCAATCATCACGATAATGGGTCCCTGATCGATGGCGAGGTGCGATTGGGCGTACCAGTTTTCGGTTTCGTTAAAAGCATCCACAAAGCCGTATTTGCTCCAGATTTTATCTCCCAGATCGTTATAAAAATGTTTTAGCGCTTGCATGGAATACTCCGGTGTGTACGGGAAGGCAGAAAGGGCCGCAGTAGGAGTGATTACGCCTAAATCTTCGGCGGGGGAATGCGCACCGTAACCTTGGTGGTTATCGCTGGCGGTTAAACCCCAGCAGTTGGGTCCGTAGCCTTTAAACTTTTTCGGATTTTGGAGGCAATAAGCCCGGTTAATTAAGGTATGATTTACATTTTGCTGCCAGTAATCGGCGTACTGGTCTTTTAAACCTTTCGGGTTGAGCCCTAAAAACGAATAATGCGAAAAAAACAAAGGTCCGCCGTAATCAAACCCTAAAGGCAGCTTTATTTTAAAAAAATCCCGGTCGTTGCGAAAAAAATTACTGTTGGTCCAGCCCTGGTGGTAAACGTTGGGATCAATGGCAAATTTAGGCGAAGAGGCCGCTAACACGTAGGTAATCAAACATTCGTTCCAGCCCCGGATCTGGTGGTTCATGCTCCAGCCATTATTGGGGCTCCAGTGCCAGTACAATACATTTTGGCCGCCCTGGGTGTGCCAGTTCCATTCCACGCCTTCCCACATCCACAATATTTTGTTACGCAGCTGGCTTTCGGTAGGATTGTTCTGGGTGAAATATTGCCGGGCACAAATCAGACCTTGAAACAAAAACGACGTTTCTACCAAATCACCCCCGTCATCCTTCGGGCTAAACCGAATAACTTTGCCGGTAGCCCCATCGAGCCAATGCGGAAACACGCCGTGAAACTGATCGGCTTTCCAAAGAAAGTTGACAATTTTTAACGTGCGCTCGGCGGCTTGCTGGCGCGTAATCCAGCCCCGCTCGGCGGCCACAATAATACCCATTAAGCCAAACCCGGTACCCCCAGTAGTTACCACTTCGTCGCCGTAATCAAAAGATTGGTTGCTGCGTTCGCGAGCCATGCCGCTAATTGGGTGGGCAAAATCCCAGAAATAAGCAAACGTTTGTTTTTGCACCAAGTCCAGCAACTGCTCGTCCGACAGGTTTTTAGGTCGCGAACTATCAAAAACATTCGTGTTTTTTTGGAACTTCGTTTTTTGTGCCTGCAGTAATCCGGGCGTTAGAACAAGGCCGATTAAAATAAGAAGAACGTTTTTCATAGGCGGATTTTTTTAAATTTAATGCAAGTAAACGGCTAATTTCTTCTCCCCAGCTGCGCTGCCTAAGTGCAAAGTATATTTCCCAGGCGGTACATTTTCGCCGAATGTTACCGGGTACAAGCCAGGCGCTTTGGGCTCTTGCGGCCAGATATTTTCCGCTACGGTACCATCTTCCTTTTCCAAGTTTAAGGTAAAGCTTCCGGCTGTTTGTATGGCTACATCTAACGGGTATTTATTTTGGTCAGGGTGTTTTAGTAAATCGTATAAACCAGATCTAATTTCGGGTATGGCCAAGTAAAAACCCGTTTCCGGTTTGGGTTGTTGAATGTTGGCTATTAGTAAACCATTCTGCACTTCGGGTATTTTAGTAAATAATTCCCAAAGTAACCTACTACGGTAATTTTCGATCATTATAATAATAGGTCCTTGGTCAATGGCCAGATAATCTTTAGCCACCCAACCTTTCGATCGGTTATAAGCATCGTAAAAGCCGTATTTGCCATAAAGCTGTTTACCTAAAGTAGTATACAAATGTCGCAGCACCTGCATGGAGTAATAAGGTGTATAAGGCATGGAACTAATAGCTGCCGTGGGAGCTATGGTGCCATTATCGTCGGTTGGCTGATGCGCTTTGTAGCCATCCGGATCATCAGAAGCAGTAAGTCCCCATAAACTGGTATGATAGCCGTAAGCTTTGGGGGCTTCGTACAAGCAATAAGCGCGGTCAATGAGGGTATGTTTCACGTTTTGTTCCCAGTAAAAGGTGTACTGGTCTTGCATTTGGCGGGGATCCAGACTCAAAAAAGAATAATGGGCGAAAAATAAGGGGCCGCCGAAGCCAGGACCAATGTTAAGAGTATATCCCTCAGAAGGCAATCCATTGGTAAAACCCGGTGAGTGAAAAGTATTCTGATAAACTGTCGGCGAGATGGCATACGTGGGAGAACTTAAAGCTAGAATATAGGTAATCAGGCATTCGTTCCAGCCCCGGATGGGCATATTCATTTCCCAATTATAATCCGGACTCCAGTGCCAGTATAAAAGATTATCTCCGCGCGAGGCGTACCAATTCCATTCTACGGTTTCCCACAATTGGGTTATTTTACTGCGTAATTCAGTTTCTTTGGCATCGGCATTATTAAAATAAGCCCGGGCCGTTAACAAGCCATTTATCAGGAAAGAAGTTTCTACCAAATCGCCGCCGTTATCTTTCGAGCTAAATGCAATTACTTTACCGGTACTCCCATCGAGCCAATGACTCCAGGCCCCGTGAAACCTATCTGCCGAATTTAAGAAATCGCACATTTTGGTAAGACGCTCAACGGCCTCCGACCGGGTAATCCAACTGCGGTTTACGCCCACAATAATAGCCGAAATCCCAAAGCCAGTGCCGCCACTAGTAACTAAATCGCCGGAACCGGAACGTTCCCGGGCCATACCCGAAACAGGATGGCCATATTCCCAGAAATATTGGAGAGTAGCTTGCTGAACCTTATCTAAAATTTCTTTGTCGGGCGTAATTGGGATTACATCGGGCGTGATTACCGGCGGAGTAGGATTTTCTTCTTCTGCCTTACAGGAAATGAAGGTAATAAGTATTAAAAGGTAAAGCAGGCGAGAGTAGATCATTCATTAACAACTCAAAAACAATTAAAATAAAAGCAGGAAGCCCGATATTCTGGCTTCCTGCTTTTAATACCTAGTAACCAGGATTTTGAGTGAGTTTTCCGCCGCTCAGTTCAATTTGATTTTGCGGAATGGCGTAAACTTCGTTTTTGCCGGGAGTAAAGCTTTTACCTTGCGCCCGCAATACTTCGGCCGCCCGTCCTTGCCGTACCAAATCAAAGAAGCGATCCCCATTTTCTAAAGCTAATTCCACCCGGCGTTCGTGCCAGATTGTATTTCTTAGTTGGGCCTGATCCGTTGTAGTAACTGGATCTAAACCGGCGCGTTCGCGAACGCGGTTTAAAGAACTTAATGCCTTATCGGTTTGACCTAACTCGTTAGCTGCTTCGGCGTGCATTAATAATACTTCGGCTAAGCGCAAAATCCGGATATTCTGGCCATGTCCGTAACCGCATTCTTTCGCCACGGAGCCGGGCACATAGGCTTTTTGATTATAACGAGGATTATCAGCTGTTTCGAGAATTTTATCACCTTCCGGAGTAACTTCCCCGCGGTATAAAATGGTGGCTTCTTTTCGAACATCTCCGGGTTCGAAGGCATTTTCTAAATCGGTGGTAGGAATACTAAAACCCCAGCCAAAAGTAGGCCGGGCACCTTGTACTTCCGCCCATTGACTGTTAGAAGCATCGCAGTTACCCGATATTACTTCCGCCTGAACTTCAAAAATAGACTCGGCATTGTTCTCCCCCGCAAATCGGAAAATCTGGTAATAATCAGACGTTAAAGAATAAGGCAAAGCCATTACCTGCTCAGTCAGGCTTAAAACCTCGGTCCAGGACTTTTGGTACATTTTTACTTTCGCCAGCATGCCTAAAGCGGCTCCTTTCGTAGCCCGTCCCACATTAGCAGCATCGTAACTTACCGGCAGTACCGCCGATGCATCGGTCAGATCGCTAATAATTAGGGCGTATACCTCTTCCGCAGATGCTCGGGTGGGATTTAACTCTTCTGTTGTTTCCGGAATTTTAGTTACCAGTGGAACGCCGCCGAATGCCCGTACTAAGTTAAAATAATAAAAGGCTCGCAGAAATTTAGCTTCGGCCAGCAAGCGAGCCTTTAAGCTTTCATCCATGGTAATGGCCGGTACTCTGGTGAGCACCTGGTTTGTTAGGTTTATGCCCGCGTATTGTCCGCTCCAGTAATCATTCAGCGTAAATTGGGTGGAGGTAAACGTGAAATTATCAAAATCATTCATAAAGGAAGCATCACCCGGCGTACTCCCTTTTTCTGCATCATCAGACGCAATAGTGGTTAGCGCCAGGTGGGCAAAGGCAGCAACCGGCCAAGACCGCAAGTGCGCGTAAATGGAATTCACTCCCATTACGGCTTGTTCCTGATTCACAAAAAATTCTGATTCTTCTGGCTTACCCTGCGGGTCTACATCTAGGAATTCTTCCTTACAGGAATAAAATCCTCCTAAAGCCAGAATACTAAAACTGATCAGAACTTTACATTTAGTTTTATAAAATATATTTTTCATTTGAAAATAATGCTAGATTAAAAATTAACGTTGACACCGAAATTATAGGTTGCCGAAAGAGGATAAACGTTTAAATCTATCCCGGCATTGGTTGGCGGCCCGCCCACTTCGGGAGTAAAGCCGTTATACTTGAAAAAGGTCACGGGATTCTGGGCATTCGCGTAAAAACGAATGGATTGTATTTTCCATTTACCGGTAAGATTAGTTGGCAGGGTATAACCCACTTGTAAATTTCTAATCCGGATATAATCGCCATTCTCTATGTACCAACTATTCGGATCTAAATTAACCCCGCTCAAATCGGCCGAAGGATAAGAGTTAGAGGTACCTGCCCCGTGCCAGCGATTCTCAAAGAAATCTTTGGTATAATTCTCATTACCAAATCGATTTCCTTTATTAGCATTGTAAATTTCTACTCCGGCCACTCCCTGAATATCTAGTTGCAAGTCGAAATTATAAAAATTAAAGCCCGAATTAATGCCGTAAATAAAACGGGGATTAGGATTACCGATAATGGTTCTGTCCCGGTTATCTATTACCTTATCATTATTTAAATCGCGGTATCTGAAATCGCCCGGTTTAGCAGCAGGTTGAGCGGAACCCGTAACTTCCTGTTCGGTTTGATAAACACCATCCACGACAAACCCATAGAAAGAACCAATAGGATCTCCTAGCCGGGAAATAGTGGTTAAATTACCGGCAACTCCGCCGCTACCGCCATATTGGGGAATGGAAGTATCGATATTAGTAACTTCGTTTCGGTTATAAGCTACGTTAAAGCCCACATTGTACCTAAAGTTGGAAGTTGCTTCGGTATTCCAATTAGCAGCAAATTCAACCCCAGTATTTTTAAAACTGGCAAAATTTCCATTAATAGAACCTCCCAAACCAGATGAGCTTAAAAAAGGAACTCTAAAAATAGCATCTTCGGTTCTTTTATCGTACCAATCTGCTTCTACTGTTAAGCGGTTATTAAGGGTAACCATTTCAAATCCTAAATCAGTTTCCTTTACCACTTCCCACAAAAGAGTAGGTGGAACTGCCTGATCAAAATTACCTCCGGTGTAAGGTATTCCTCCGAAGAAAGCAATATAACCAGGAATTAAACTAGCCGTTTGGTTAAAAACATTTGAAGGTATATTACTATTACCTAATTTACCCCAACTGGCCCGCACTTTCAGGTTATTGATGGCCGTCTGATTTTTCATAAAGGATTCTTCGGTTACCATCCAGCCTAATCCTACAGAAGGAAAAATATCGAACCGGTTGCCTTCCGGAAATTTAGAAGAACCATCGTAGCGCAGACTAGTAGTTAATAAGTATTTATCCTTAAAAGCATAGTTGATTCGCCCGAAATACGAAGCAAAAGTATACAAGTCGCCGGTATTCTGGATTCGGGCCGTTGCCTGATCGCCTAAAGAAAAATAATAAGAAGCTTCCGAATTATTAGGCACATCGTTGATGGTACCAATAACTTCTTCCCAGCGATCTCTTTGAGAGGATATCCCTAATAAAACCGTGAACCGGTTTGCGCCAATTTCTTTACTATACGTTAAGGTATTTTCCCAAAGCCAGCTGTTACTTTTTAGGTTTCCTTTAGTTAAAAGGCTTCTTTCGGCAAATTGAATGGAAGTTAAAGAATCGCGAGATTTATAATTCCGGTAATCACTTACGCCATAGTTTAAACCCAAACTGGTCCGGAAAGTAAAATCTTTTAAGAAAGTTAATTCGCCGAATACATTACCCGTTAACCGTTGGGAGCGATTGACTTGGTTAAACCAATCTAAACTGGCTTGTGGGTTAGAAAAATTACCTAAATTAATACTGGCCGGGTCTCCGTAGCGGCCATTTGCTTCTCTAACCGGTAAAATGGGGGGAGCAACATACGCCTGGTATAAAACTCCGGAAGGAATAGTATCGGTTTTGATGTTCGTGAATATTGCATTATATCCCACCTTAATATTGTTGGTTACTTTAAAATCGGTTTGCAACCGGGCGGTTATCCGTTCAAAATCGTTCTTTTTAACAATACCTTGTTGGTTCAGGTAACTACCACTAAAATTATACGTAATCCGCTCCGTTCCGCCCGACATACTCAACTGATGGTTATGAACCTGGGCAGTACGTAATACCTGATCGTACCAATCCGTAGAAGGAGTAGTTAATGGTAAGGTGCGGGGCTCTTCAATAATGGCAAATTTCTCGTTGATAAGAGTAGCGTATTCCTGGGCATTCGCCATTTCTAAACGGTTGGTTACCTTCTGAATACCCGCAAAACCATTGTAATTAATTCGAGGCGCTCCCGCTTTTCCTTTCCGGGTAGTAACTAACACCACCCCATTCGCGGCCCGCACCCCGTAAATAGAGGCGCTGGAAGCATCTTTTAAAACTTCCATCGACTCAATATCGGCAGGGTTCAAAAAGCTTAAATCCGGCACAAAAGTACCGTCTACCACATAAAGCGGCTCTACTCCACCCTGCGCGGAGCCCACTCCCCGTATCCGGACCTGGGGAGAAGCGCCCGGTGTACCGGTGTTGGTAATTTGCACCCCGGCTACCCGGCCCTGGATAGAGCTCACCGGATTTTGAGAAGATTGTTTTATCAGTTCATCGCCTTTAACCGACGTAATAGAACCGGTTACGTCGCGCTTTTGCTGGGTACCATATCCCACTACTACTACTTCGTTTAACTGGGTAGCATCGGTAGCTAATTGTACGTTAATGGTAGTGCGGTTATTTACCGGCACTTCTTGTTGCTGATAACCAATGTAGCTAAAAACGAGAGTGGCATTGGCGGGAGCATTTACGGTAAAATTACCCTCCACGTCTGTTTGGGCGCCCGAAGTAGTACCTTTAACGAGCACGCTTACTGCAATCAGGGCTTCACCGGTTTTGGCGTCGGTAACCCGGCCCGAGATTGGCACGGCATCCTGGGCATAAAGTAAACGAACAGTAAACAGACACAATAATAGTAAAAGGTGTTTTTTCATATTTGTGCTATAAGAATGAAAGTATAAAATGACATCATCTTTATACGCCCATTTTTAAATTTGATGCTTGCAGAAGGGCTATTTTTTACAGAATATCTAAATACAAAAACCTGATGCGCTGAAAAACAGGAACTTTATTTGAATATTTTTATAATATCTACCTTAAAAAAGGCTTGTAGCAATTCTCATTTAAAACCAAAAGCCTCCCGTAGGAGGCTTTTGGCTAATTATAGATTTATTTTTACTACTTTATAGCTTAGCTTCTAATCATACTTGTGCTTCACCTAATTACAAATTAGAAATTTAGGCTTAAAAGGGTCTCAAGCTGGAATAAATGCTAATTTTTGTTTCTATAAATTAAATGGGACAAACATTAGTAGATACGAACTTTATATTTCATAACAGAATCTAACTTTCAAACTTTTTAACTTTCTAACCTTTCAACCAGCAACTTAAAAAGGTGGCTCTTCGGTATCAAAGCTGGATTTAGGTAAAGAATCGCCGTTCATTTTGCTGGGTAAACGTACGGCATTGCCGCCGCCAAACGGATCGTCAAAATTACTGGGTGGTAAAGCATTGCCGCCACCAAACGGATCGCTGCCGAAGTCGCCTTCCAGGTCGCCGAACTTAGTAAACTTACCAATAAATTTCAGGTTAACGCTGCCGATAGAACCGTTCCGGTGTTTGGCAATAATTACCTCTCCCACACCTTGGGTAGGGTTGCCGAGTTCGTCTTCGGTAATGCCGTAATACTCCGGGCGATACAAAAAGATTACCATGTCGGCATCCTGCTCAATGGAGCCGGATTCCCGTAAGTCGGAAAGCTGCGGTTTTTTATCGCCCCCGCGGGTTTCTACGGCCCGGCTGAGCTGCGACAGAGCAATGACCGGCACGCTTAATTCTTTGGCTAACATTTTTAAAGCCCGCGAAATAGACGCAATTTCTTGTTCCCGGTTACCGCCTACCCCTTTGCCTTCGTTCCCGGTCATCAGCTGCAAGTAGTCGATGATGATCATTTGAATATCGTGCTGGGCTTTCAGGCGGCGGCATTTGGTGCGCAATTCCCGGATAGATAACCCCGGTGTATCATCAATGTAAATGGGGGCTTCAGATAACCGGGAAATTTTGTGGTTGAGCTGCGCCCATTCGTAATCGGCGAGATTTCCTTTTTTAATTTTTTCCCCTTCCAGTTCCGCTTCCGCCGAAATTAAACGGTTAACCAACTGCAACGAAGACATTTCTAACGAAAAAATTGCTACCGGTTTCCGGAAGTCTACGGCCGCGTTCCGCATGGCAGATACGACAAACGCGGTTTTACCCATCGCTGGCCTGGCTGCAAGTATCACTAAATCAGACGGTTGCCAGCCCGAAGTAACCCGGTCCAAAGCCGTAAAACCGCTGGGTACCCCGGTTAAGCCTTCTTTCTGGTTTTTCTTTTCCTCGAGTTCCTTAATGGCTTTGTGCATCAAGGAGCGCATATCGTCGAAGTTTTTGCGGATATTGGCTTCGGATACTTCAAACAACGATTTTTCGGCGTAATCGAGTAAATCAAACACGTCGGTAGTATCTTCAAAAGCTCGTTTTTCTACTTCGCTGGAAATTGAGATAAGGTCCCGCTTAATGGAATTTTCGGTAATAATGCGCGCGTGAAATTCCACGTTAGCCGCCGAGTGGATGCGCGTCGTCAGGTTCATGATGTAGTACGGCCCACCCACAAACTCCAATTCCCCGTCTTCCCGCAATTGCTGCGTAACCGTTAAAATATCAATGGGTTCTGATTTATCAAAAAGCGCCAGGATTGCCTTAAAAATTTTCTGGTGCGCATCTTTGTAAAAACTTTGCGGTTTTAAAATATCAATAACCGTAGTTAAGGCGTCTTTTTCGAGCATTAACGCTCCTAATACCGCTTCCTCTAAATCCAGGGATTGGGGCGGTATTTTACCTAAACCGGCAGTTATAGAACTCTTGCCATTCCAACGGGCATTTTTTCCATCACGGGAAAACTTTACTTTACTCTCCTCCATACACAAATCTAACAAAGTTCTCGATTGGCTTATTAACAATTTATAAACCTTTTCGTCCACAAATCCTTTCGTGCTGGTACTGAACCAAGTAAAACATTTTATACTCTTTTTTCAAAGTAAGCGCCAATAGCCATAAGTGTTTTCGCGTGTCCGAGAGTAAAAAAAATTTGTACATTTGTCGTCTTACTCACTCGATTACATGCAAACAACGCAATTGCAACGCATTCATCTTATTGCTGTGGGCGGCAGCATCATGCATAACCTGGCGCTGGCGCTCCACCAAAAAGGCCTGCAAATTAGCGGCTCCGACGATGAAATATTTAATCCGGCGTACGACCGCTTACAGGCAGCGGGGATTTTACCCGCCTCAATGGGTTGGTTTCCCGAAAAAATTACGCCGGAGCTGGATGCGGTTATTCTGGGAATGCATGCCCGGTCCGACAACCCGGAATTGCAGCGAGCCCAGGAATTAAATCTTCCTATTTATTCTTTCCCGGAGTTTATTTACCAGCAATCAGTAAATAAACAACGCATTGTTATTGGGGGTAGCCACGGTAAAACGTCTATTACTTCTATTATCCTCCACGTGTTGCAATACCACAACCGCTTGTTTGATTACGCTGTGGGAGCGCAGTTAGAGGGTTTTGATAATATGGTAAAGCTTACCGAAGAGGCTCCCATTATTATTATTGAAGGCGATGAATATTTAGCTTCGCCCATTCAAAGAGTACCAAAATTTCATTTGTATCACCATCACATTGGCGTTATTAGCGGTATTAGTTGGGATCATATCAATGTATTTCCGGACCCTAAAGTTTACCGGGAACAGTTTCGGCTATTCGCCGACATGACTCCTAAGGCAGGTACTATTATTTATAACCAGGACGATGAACAAGTGCTGCACATTTGCGTGCCCCGCAACGATTTAGTTAAATATATTGGCTATACCGCACACGAACACCAGGTGCATAACGGCATTACTTATTTACGAACCAAAAAAGACGATATTCCGCTCCAGATTTTTGGCGAGCATAATCTGCGTAATATTTCAGCGGCTAAAGAAGTTTGTCGGCAGGTAGGAATTAAACCCCAGGCATTTTACGAAGCCCTTAAAACGTTTAAAGGCGCGGCCCGCCGGCTGGAGTTTTTAGGGGGAAATAATTTTACCCGCATTTACAAGGATTTTGCCCACGCTCCTTCTAAAGTAAAAGCTACCACCGAAGCCTTAAAAAAACAGTTTCCGGACCGAGCCTTAGTGGCTTGCCTGGAACTGCACACTTTCAGCAGTTTAAACAAAAATTTTCTACCGCAGTACAAAGGGGCTTTGGGTAATGCCGATCTGCCTATTGTTTACTTTAATCCTAAAACCTTGGAACACAAACGCCTGCCCGCCCTGCAGCCCGAGGACATAAAACAAGCTTTTGCCAACGATACTATCCAGGTGTTTAACGATAGTCAGCAACTAATTCAGTATCTTGAGTCCTTGAATTGGAAAAATCACAATTTGTTGCTGATGAGTTCGGGCACGTACGATAATATGGATGTACAATCATTGGCTACCAGCATTTGCCAGATATAAAGCGCTCATGAAACTTAACCTGCGTAAACCCATTGTTTTTTTTGATCTGGAAACTACTGGTCTGGATATTTGCCGCGACCGGATAGTGGAAATTTGTATGCTGAAAGTAATGCCTGCCGGAGAAGAAGTTCTCAAAACCATGCGCATTAATCCCACCATTCCCATTCCGCTGGAAACCAGTTTAATTCATAATATTTACGACGAAGATGTAAAAGATGCACCCACTTTTGCGAAAGTAGCGCACCAGGTAGATGCTTTTTTAAAAGGCTGCGATTTAGCGGGTTATAATTTAATAAAGTTTGATATTCCGTTACTAGCCGAAGAGTTTTTACGCGTAGATATTGATTTTGATATCACCAACCGTTCTATTGTGGATGTTTGCCGCATTTTCCACCAGATGGAACAGCGCACTTTAACGGCGGCTTATAAGTTTTACTGCGGTAAACCCCTGGAAAATGCCCATACTGCCGAAGCGGATACCATAGCTACTTATGATATTTTAAAGGCACAATTAGAAAAATACGAAAACGTATCGGTTACCACGCCTGATTGCCAGGAAGAATTTCCGGTAATCAACGACATGACGAAGCTGCATAAATTTACGTTTCAGAATACCGCCGATTTATCGGGTCGTATTCTCTTTAATGCGGCTGGTCAGGAAGTATTTAATTTCGGGAAACATAAAAACGTACCCGTTGAAGAAATTTTTGCCAAAGATCCGCATTACTACGATTGGCTCATGAAAGGCGATTTTCCGCTGCAAACTAAAAAAATATTTACCCGCATTAAACTCCGCAGTTTTAAGGGCAGCTTTAAAATAGGTTGAAAGATTTAAAAGGTTGAAAAGTTGGAAAGTTGCTAAAAATGTAAAAATTCTGCTGGCGCGAGTGTCTTCGCTCGTGGCTACCATGTGGGAGGCCTCCGGCCGGGCAGACGGAGAAGCTTCAATTAAATGTATATAAACAACTATTTTCAACCGGCCAGAGGCCGGACGATAATCATCACGAGCGTGGACGCTCGCGATAGCAAAAGAGAATTTCAATATTAAAGAACGGGAAGTTTATCAACCTAATACTTTAATCTTTACCCTTTTTCCAAATCAATAATCTTTAAATCTAACAACAAACAACTAACAACCAGCAACTATTTCGCTTTATCTGATTTAAGGACTAATGCTAGAGTTAGAGCGGCAATCCAAAATAATTTCTTTTTCATAATACTTCAGATAAAAAAATAAGAGCCTGATGGCTTATACGCCATCAGGCTCTTGCCATCGACCATATATTCTAATTATTTTTATAATATTTTAATGCCTCCGGCATGTGCTTTTCTATGTTGGCAATCCGGGTTTCGTCGGAAGGGTGAGTAGAAAGAAATTCGGGCGGCGCCTGGCCATTTTTACCGGCGGCCATTCTTTCCCAAAAAGTTATGGCTTGCTTTGGATCGTAACCGGCCATGGCCATAAAAGTAAGACCTAACCGGTCCGCTTCTGATTCTTGGGTTCGGCCGTAGGCCAGTAAACCTAACTGAGAGCCCGCCCCGAAAGCAGTTAAAAACAAATTTTGGGTTAAAGTAGGATTAGAACCAATGGCCGCTTGTAAAGTAGCTCCCCCTAATTGCTGCAACAAACCCTGGCTCATGCGCTCATCGCCGTGCCGGGCAATTGCGTGCGCAATTTCGTGCCCTAGCACCACGGCTAAGCCGGTTTCATCGCGGGTAACCGGCAAAATTCCCGTGTACACTACCACTTTGCCACCGGGCATACACCAGGCGTTCATTTGCGGATCTTCAATTAAATTATATTCCCAGGCATAACCCGCTAGTTGGTCGCTTAAGTTATTCTGCGCCATGTATTGTTCTACGGCCCGTTGAATTCGTTGCCCTACCCGTTTTACCATAGCCGTATTTTGGGTGTTGGTTACTACTTTGGCCGTATCTAAAACTTGCTTATACGAGGCATAACTCATCTGCTGCATTTCCGACGACGAAACTAAATCTAATTGCCGGCGACCGGTAATAGGTACAGTAGCACAACTCATTACCGTTAGTAAGCTACTGTAAACCAAAAATTTCTTCCACATAGTTTTTCTTTTAGATGAAACAGTTTTATTCATTAATTAAAAAATTGCCTTCTATTTACAAGCAATTATCTTTCTATATAAGTACATATTACATGCCAGTTGGCTTTATACGATTAGGTAAGCCCGAAATGTTCCGGTTATCTGGTTGTCTCTAATTTGGGCAATCTTTCGGGCAAAACAATATACTGATAACCAAGGCTTACCCTGATTTCATAAAAAACAATCCCTAATTTTTGTTTAAGAGACTTTATCAAAAAAATTATTCAGCTATTTTTGAATAAAACTATCGCCGCATGAAAATACTTTGCATTGGCCGGAATTACGCCGATCATATTGCCGAACTTGATAACGAAGTACCCGATGAACCGGTTATTTTTTTTAAACCCGATACGGCCTTACTCAAAAACAACGAGCCCTTTTATTATCCGGATTTTACCCAGGAAATTCACCACGAAGTAGAAATTATTCTCCGCATCAGCAAAGAAGGTAAAAATATTCCGGCCCAATTTGCCGCCAACTATTACGATGCTATTGGCCTGGGAATAGATTTTACCGCCCGTGATTTGCAGGCAAAAGCCAAAAGTAAAGGTTTGCCCTGGGCTTTAGCCAAAGGGTTTAATGGCTCAGCCCCGGTATCTGAATTTTTATCTCTAACGGATTATCCGGATCTGAAAAATATAAATTTTAGTTTGCGCGTTAACAACGAAGTGAAACAGCAAGGTAATACTAGTTTTATGCTGCATGATTTTGAAGCGATCATT
Source organism: Adhaeribacter arboris (assembly GCF_003023845.1). Classification (NCBI taxonomy): domain Bacteria; kingdom Pseudomonadati; phylum Bacteroidota; class Cytophagia; order Cytophagales; family Hymenobacteraceae; genus Adhaeribacter; species Adhaeribacter arboris. Next base: position 1,616,138 of record NZ_PYFT01000001.1, read on the forward strand.
TCTTATATTTCCCGGTTTGTGTTGTTGAAAAAAGGAGATATTATTTTTACGGGTACCCCCCAGGGTGTAGGACCAATTAAAATTGGCGACCGGCTGGAAGGATTTTTAGAAGATAAAAAAATATTAAATTTTGAGATTAAGTAAGTTTTCCGTTTTAGTTGCATTTCTTAGCTTATTGTCCCCGGTGGTTTTGGCTCAAAATCCCGAAGTTCCCACCGGCTATTTTATGTTTCCGATTCATCCGGGCCGCCAGAATTATTTAGCGGGGAGCATGGGCGAAATCCGGCCGAATCACTTTCACGGGGGTATTGATATTAAAACGGATCAGGTAACGGGTTTACCGGTTTATGCCGCTGCCGACGGCTATATTTCCCGGATAGAGGTTTCGAGTTATGGCTACGGCTACATGCTCTATCTATCGCACCCAAATGGTTTAACCACCACTTACGCCCACCTCGAAAGTTTTGCCCCGGCCATTGAACAGTACGTTTTGGAAATGCAATACGCCAAGCAAGCGTTCGACGTAAAATTAACTCCGGGTAAAAATCAATTTGTTTTTAAACGGGGCGATATTATTGCTAAATCTGGTAATACCGGGGGTTCAGCCGGTCCGCATTTACACTTTGAGGTACGCGACGCCAAAAATAACTTACAAAACCCCCTTAAATACGGCTTTACCGAAATTCAGGACGATGTAGCGCCCGAAGTGGTAGCCATTGCTTTTAAAACCCTAAGCATTGATGCGCGCCTTAATAATTTATTTGGCCGGCAAGAACTTCCGGCGGTGAAAAACGGGCCTAATTCTTTTGTTTTAAGAGATACTATTCGGGCAAATGGTTTATTGGGGCTGGAATTTAATGCCTACGACCGTTATACCGGCGCCTGGAATAAAAACGGCGTGCAGGAGGTAAACATTTTCGTGGGCGGAAAACCGCATTACACGCACCTGCTCGATAATATTCCGTTTGATTACCAGCGCATGGTATCGTGGCACGTAAACTACGAAAACCTAAAAATGACGGGTAAGAGCTTTCAAAAATGTTATATCGACGATGGCAACACCTTACCCCTCTACAACACGGGGTCGCATAAAGGAAAATTGAAAATTAACCCGGGAGCTACCTACCCGGTAACCATGCAGTTTAAAGATTCTTACAATAATACCACTACGCTGCAATTTATTATTCAAGGTACCTTGCCCATAAGCGCCCATACCCTCGCGAAAACCGTAAAAAAACAACAGATCAACTATGAAGTAAGCGAGGATATTCTTAAAATAATGGCGCTCGATACCGGAAGTGCGCCCAAAAATATTAACTTGTATATCCGGAATAGAAGGTACGATTTGGTTCCTAGTTATACCGTTCAATCCAACTCCATTTATTTATACGATTTGCGAGGCGGCTTACCGGATTCTCTTGTTTTTAACGGCACTACCAAAAAGTTTTACTTCCGGCAAATAATACCCAGCGGCACGGATTATTCTTATGCCGATAACCACTTGGCTTTACAGTTTTACCCAAACACTATTTTTGATACCCTTTATTTACGTTCTGGCTACGATGCGGGTATTTGGTCCATTAACGATGTTTTAACACCACTTTTTCAGCCGCTTAAAGTAACTTTTAAACCCCAAGAACCTATTCTGGATAAAACAACGGCCGGAGCTGTATGGTTGGGTTGGGGCAATAGCCGAGCCTTTATTAACGGTACCTGGAAAGACGATCAATTTACCTTTACTACCCGTAATTTAGGGAAGTACAAAATTATGAACGATCTTAAGCCGCCAACCGTAAAGTTACTTTCTAAGTCTCCTACCTTGGTTCGCTTTAAAGTAGGCGACGACTTATCGGGGCTGACTTCTTACCGCGCCGAAATAAACGGGCAATTTCTATTATTAAAATACGAACACAAAGCCGCACTGCTTTACTCCGAAAGATTAAACAAATCCGTTCCTTTAAGAGGGGAATTAACTTTATGGGTGAAAGACGCGGTGGGCCACGAAACCATATTTAAAACCAGAATTTAAATTTTCTGGTTGTTACGTACCTAATTTTAAATACAATAACCATTATTTTTAATTACTTAGCTTATGGCATTACAAATTGGCGATAAAGCTCCCGATTTTGCTATTCCGGATCAGGATGGCATTGTTCATAAATTATCGGATTACCAGGGTCGAAAACTGGTGATTTACTTTTACCCGAAAGATGATACTCCTGGCTGCACCGCCCAGGCCTGTAACCTCCGTGATAATTATTATGATCTTCGGCTGAAAGGCTATGAAATAATTGGAGTAAGCGTTGATGATGAAAAATCGCACCGGAAGTTTATTCAAAAATTTGAGTTGCCTTTTACCTTACTTTCCGATACCGACAAGAAAATGGTGGAAGCCTACGGGGTTTGGCAGGAAAAGAGCATGTATGGCCGTAAATACATGGGCACCATGCGTTATACTTTTATCATCGACGAAAAAGGCATTATTCAGGATATTATCACCAACGTTGACACGAAAGAGCATGCGGCGCAGTTAGTTAAGAGTTGAACAGTTTTATTTAAATCTGACTCAACTTTCCTTTTAATCTTGCTGATTTTTTAAAATTGTTGGTATTTACTTAATCTTAGGCTTTCTATTTTCTCAGAATCTTAAGTTTAGTGAACAAGATTGTCCTAAACGTGGGTTTAAAAGAAGTAGAAAACAGTCTTTTCTATTCTTTCGAGTCATCCGTAAAGGATCTAACTGGTTTAAAGCGACGGCTGAGGCCATCCTAAAAGGTTATTGGTTGTTTTCAGGAGGGAATAACCGGTACTACTTCTGAGCAGTTCTTCTTTTCTGCTGGTTAGATCCTTACAGGAGAACGGAAGAGAATAGGGTACGTTTGATGGGCATAGCCAAAGCCTAGGTTTCGGACAAGCCTGTATTGTGAACCGCCCGAGTGGATAAGTTCCTAATCGGGTTTTATACCGAATCATTCCCAAACTCGTTTCTAAAGGTAGAAACATAAAAGAGTTTGGGAATTTTTTTAGGCAACAGTGGTTATATACAATATTAAGATATAGTAATAAGCTCCTTTTCAATTAAATTTATGGTTTGTTGAAAACAACAGGTAAAATAGTGGTATTGCTAGGTTTGCTTCTAGTAATGAATCGGTTTAGTTTTGCTCAGACTACCGTCAAGAAAACGGAGCCGGTTAAGAAAACCCGCATCTTGTTTTTACTCGATGGTTCCGGTAGTATGCTGGCAAAATGGGAAAGCAGCGACCGCATGAAAGTGGCTAAAATCCTGCTTTCCCGATTGGTAGATTCCTTGGCGCAATACCAAAATTTAGAATTGGCCTTACGCGTATACGGACATCAATTTGATAAAGAAAAAAACAACTGTACCGATTCCCGTTTAGAAGTACCTTTTAAAGAAGGCAACGAAGAACAGATTAAAACCCGGCTCCGGCAAATTGTTCCTCGGGGCAATACTCCCATCACCTATTCTTTAGAACAAGCCGCCAAAGATTTCCCGGTAGATAAAAATGCCCGAAACGTTTTAATTTTAATTACGGATGGATTGGAATCATGTGGCGGTGATCCTTGCGCCACAGCTAAAGCGCTCCAGAAAAAACGCATTTTTTTAAAACCGTTTGTAATTGGCATTGGCATCGAAAAGCAATTTGTGCCGGAGTTAGCCTGTATGGGTCAGTATTTTAATGCGGCTGATATTAGCTCGTTCCGGAAGGTATTGGATAACATCATTAAAATGGCGCTGAGTAAAACCACGGTGTCGGTGGAGTTGAAGGATGAACAAGGCAAACCCGTAGAAACCAACGTCAATCTTACTTTTATTAATAATGTAACCGAAGAACCGGAATACAATTACGTGCATTATCTTTCCACTGCCGGAAAAACCGATGTTTTGGATATTGATGCCTTGTTAAGTTACGATTTAATTATTAACACGCTACCGCCCGTTGTTTTAAGAGATCTGGATATTAAAGCGGGCGAGCACAATGTTTTTTCAACTAAAACGCCGCAGGGCACTTTATATCTACGGCAAGATGCTGTTTCACCGTTTGGAGTTACCGAGGCCATTGTCCGGGAAAATAATTCTAAAAATACCTTGGTAGCCCTGCGCTTCGGGAGCCGTCAGAAATTATTAATTGGTAAGTACGATTTGGAATTATTAACCCTCCCGCGCATTTACCTGAACGACGTGGAAATTAAACAGGGCCAAGTGAATACCATTACCTTTCCGCCACCTGGTTTATTGAATATACCTACCGAATTACAAGGATACGGCAGCTTATACGTGCTGGAGAAAGACGGCAGCCAACGTTGGACATACAATTTACCGGAAAATAACAGCCGCACCAACTTGCCTTTGCAACCGGGTCAATACCGTTTAGTGTTCCGAACTAAAACCGCCAACGCCAGCAAATTTACCGATGTCCAAAATTTCGAAATCCGCTCGGCAGCCACTACAACCATTAAACTTTTTCGGTAAAATAATTACCACCAAAAGTAATAATCCTGATTAAACCTTTAAAGGAAGATATTGTCTAAGGTTAGGTAAGTAAAACTAGTGTTTAGTTCATAGTCCGCATACGACAGACCATAGTTGGAAACGATTAAATATTTAGGGTTTTAAAACCCATTCATCCTAAGTTGCCAGGTTATTAAAATTATACAAAGTAATAAGCAAAACTTGGCTGCTGTGGACTACCTTCTATGAACTATGGACTAACTACTAGTAACCTATAACGAACAACTACTCTTTGGAAGATCAGGAAATTCTTCAAAAATTTCAGAACCCGGCTTCCCGGAATGTAGCTTTTAATCAGCTTATCCGGAAGTACCAGCAAAAGGTGTATTGGCACGTCCGGAAAATGGTTATCGACCACGACGATGCCGATGACTTAACCCAGGAAGTATTTATTAAAGTCTGGAAAAACCTTCCCAACTTTCGGCAAGATGCCCAGTTGTATACCTGGATTTACCGCATTGCCACCAACGAATGTCTTAATTTTTTAAAATCTAAAAAAAAGAAATTCTTTTTGCCCATTACCGATATCTCCGAAGAACTATCGCAGAAAATAGACGCTCATGTGGGCCCTAACGGGGATGAAATTCAATTAAAGCTGCAAAAAGCTTTGTTGAAATTACCGGATAAGCAACGGCTGGTTTTTAACATGCGCTACTACGACGAACTAAAATACGAAGAAATAGCCGAGATTTTGGGCACCTCGGTGGGAGCCTTAAAAGCCTCTTACCATCACGCCGTAAAAAAAATAGAAGATTTTCTGACCAGTACTTAAACCTTACGCATCTAAAAACATCTAAATAATATGAAAGAAAATTTTAAGCTGGAGGACTTGCCAAAATCTAATCTGTACCGGGTACCGGATAATTATTTTGAAAAATTACCTAATGGGATAATGGCACGCGTTACCGCCCAAGTTCCGGCCGCCGCTACTCCTTGGTGGAGCACTATTTTTAATGAATACCGGCCGGCCTTTGCCAGTATTTTTTTAATAATAAGTTTCGTGGCGGCCTTCCAGTTTTCGCAGAAACAGCCTGGTGATTTTACTTATAACTTATCCAATATCAGCCAGCAAGAAGCTTTAGAGTATGTTTTAATTCAAGATAATTTGGAAAGCCGGGATATTGCCGAATTAAACCTGGCGGATACAGATTTAGCCGCCGATTTTTCAAACATTACCCCCACGGATATTCTGGAAAGTGTGGATGAACAACAATTAGAAGAAGTATATTTTAACTAACACCATGAAATCAAAAAGTTTTATTATAACCTTATTTATATTTTGTACCTGCCTTTTTGCTCAGGCGCAAACACCCATTACCCGCTCCAATGGACCAAATGAACAAAAGCGCCAGGAGCGCTTTGAAAAAATAAAAACCGCCAAAATTGCTTTCTTAACGGATAAACTACAGTTATCGAGTGAGCAGGCCCAAAAATTCTGGCCTTTGTATAACGAATACGAAGCCGAACGCCGTTCGGCGCATACCCGCCCCCGGCTTAACCGAGAAGCGAATTTAACGGCTTTATCCGACCAGCAACTACGCGAAGCCATTAACGAAATGCACGCGGTTCGGCAGAATGAATTGAATGTTGAGAAAAAATACGTAGATAAATTTTTAAAAGTGATTTCGGTTAGGCAATTAGCTACTCTTTACCAGAGCGAACGGGAATTTACCCACGTCTTATTAAAAAAACTTGATACTCAGCGTCCAAGAGCTTACGGACGACGTTAATATTTTTTTCCTGTTTCCTGTTTTCTTTCCTGGCCCGGCTTTTTTGAAAGCCGGGCTTTTTTATGAACTTTGCCGTACACTTGCATAACTAGGGTTTCCTAATTATTTAAAAGCCCAGGCATGAATAAAATTTAAAAATGTGCCGCGGTCTGTCGACCATGGACTAAGGACAATATGCTTTCCCAACGGCAATTATTTTTGCAGCACCAAGCTCAAACCACTGATTTTCCGCTGCTGTTAGAAGTGGAACGCGCCGAAGGCATTTATATGTACGGCCCAAACGGAGAGCGTTACCTCGATTTAATTTCTGGTATTGGGGTAAGCAACGTGGGCCACCGGCACCCGGAAGTTATTGCCGCTATTCAAAATCAACTGGAAAAATACCTGCACCTAATGGTTTACGGCGAAATTGTGCAAGGCCCACAGGTGCAATTGGCAACTCAACTAGCTACTACTTTACCAGCTCAGCTGAACAATGTTTACTTGGTTAATTCCGGCTCCGAAGCCGTAGAAGGAGCATTAAAACTAGCCAAACGCTTTACCGGCCGTACCGAATTAATTTCTTACAGCAATGCTTACCATGGCTCTACGCACGGTTCTTTATCGTTAAATGGCTCCGAAATATTTAAAAATGCCTTCCGCCCTTTATTGCCCGATGTCCGTCAAATTCGGCACAATTATTTGCCGGATTTAGAAAAAATTACCCCACGAACAGCAGCTGTTATAATAGAAACGGTACAAGGTGAAGCCGGCGTACGATTACCAGAACCAGGTTATTTGCCGGCTCTACGCGCACGTTGCAACCAGACCGGTACTCTGTTAATCCTCGACGAAATACAAGCTGGTTTTGGCCGAACCGGTACTTTCTGGGCTTTTGAGCAATTTGGCATGGAACCGGATATTCTGGTTTGCGCCAAAGGCATGGGCGGCGGCATGCCCATTGGGGCGTTTATTGCGTCGCAGGAAATAATGGGCAGCCTTAAAAACAGTCCTTTACTCGGCCATATTACCACCTTCGGGGGGCACCCGGTATCTTGCGCGGCTTCGCTGGCTACTTTAAATATTCTGCGGCATAGTAACTTCATTCAACAAGTACCAGCCAAAGCTAAATTATTCCAACAGTTATTAGTTCATCCCCTGATTAAAAATATCCGCCACTGCGGCTTATTAATGGCCGCCGAGTTCGAATCGTTTGCCGTTCTTAAACCCGTCATCGACCAAGCGATTAAGAATGGCGTGCTCACCGATTGGTTTTTATTTTGTGATAATGCCATGCGCCTGGCTCCTCCCCTCACCATTACCGAAAATGAAATTAAAGAAGCGTGCGCTATTATTTTAAAATCCATAAACGAAGTTTTTCCTTCGTAGCGGAGACCCGCCTAAAACAGAATTAGGCCATCGACTACATGGTAGAAAATCTAACAATTTACTTCTTGTAGGTAATATTGTTTTTTGTTAGGTACAGCATGAATTGCGGAGTGTAAAGAAATGGGCTGATTGAAGAAGGGTTACAAAGTAAAAATAGCCGGTTAGCCGAAGTTCTGATTACCGCTCATTCTGGTATGATCCGGCAGTCAGTAAGATAAATTAATTTTCAACGTCGTTAGGAGTTCCTTGTTCTGGCAGTAATACGATTGAGTAGGGTACTATTTCCACGGCCGCTTTAATAAACAAAAAACTCCATAGACGCACTTAAAAAGTAAACTTTCCAGTAAGAGAAAGATTCGTAAGAAATTTAATTTTAAAGTTGCAGGAAAGCTTGGGATTCTTGTTTGATTTCTTCCCGCGATTGACCATCTTTTACTCCCATGGATATTTTACGGACGAGTACCCCCACAATCGTTTTTTTAAAGCCGAGCTTTGCGGCCATTTCCACGCAGAAATCCATTTCATTATCGTCCACAATACCATCGGCCAGCATCATTTCTACTAAATCGTAAATTTGATCAAACCTTTCCGAATCATTGGCGGGCAATTCAAATTTGGCAGTGGAGGCATTCGCCAGTAAACTTCGTACTTCTTCTTGCTTCAGGCCATTTTTCCGGCCAATAGCAATAATGTAATTCATCTCCGCGGAGTCTACGTGACCATCGATTTTCGCCAAAGCACCCAGGTTAAGGATGTGGCTTTTGATTCGCTTTATTTGCTCACTTTCAAAAAAGCTAAACATATCTTACAATATAGAGTGTGGGAACAGGAAACTTCTTCAATCTTACTAATTTAATAAAAAACCGGCAATTACTACTTTCTTCAAAAATTAATTTTATACTATTATCAACTGGAAATTACCCGGTTAGTGTCTTCTTTGTAACCAGTATACGCAAGTTGTAGTTGTTTGTCGCGACTATTGCTATTATTTTCCGGATTAATTTCACTTCTTTTAATTTTCTTTATAGTTCCTTGATGGTCAATAGACTATGACGCCAAAGGATAATTTTACTTAAATTGTAGCTATAGTCTGCACGCATTCCCCAACTAAATTAGTTAATTTGCCGCCTTAACCATTTTTGCCATGAAACGCATTGCAGTATTTACTTCCGGAGGCGATTCACCGGGTATGAATGCCTGTATCCGGGCGGTGGTCCGCACGGCTATTTACTACGGAGTAGAAGTGTACGGTATTCGCCGAGGCTACAATGGCCTGATAAAAGGAGAATTAGTTAAAATGGAGTCTTCTTCGGTTAGCAATACGATTCAGAAAGGAGGAACCATTCTAAAATCGGCCCGCAGCCTGGATTTTATGGCGCCCGAAGGTCGGCGGTTAGCCTTTGAACAACTTCAAAAATTCGAAATTGAAGGATTGGTAGCCATTGGCGGCAACGGAACTTTTACCGGAGCTACCTTATTCTACGAAGAATACGGCATTCCGATTGTGGGTGCGCCCGGTACTATTGATAATGATTTGTACGGCACCGATTACACCATTGGCTACGATACGGCCGTTAACACCGCTTTAGATGCCATTGATAAGATCCGCGATACCGCTGACAGCCACGAACGGGTATTTTTTGTGGAGGTAATGGGCCGCGACTCGGGTTACATTGCCATGCCTTGCGCCATTGGTGGTGGCGCTGAGATAGTGTTAATACCAGAAACCAAAACGAGTATCACCGATGTCATATCCACTTTACAAAATGGCTGGAGCCGTTCTAAAACCTCGTTTATTATTGTGGTAGCGGAAGGCGACGAAGAAGGAAATGCCACTGAAATTGCGGCCCGGGTAAAAGAAGCTATTCCGCAGATGGATGCCCGCGTATCTATTTTGGGCCATATCCAACGGGGCGGCTCTCCCACTGCAGCCGACCGGTTACTGGCCAGTCAAATTGGTATTGCCTGCGTGGAAGGATTGCTGAACGGTAAGAAAGATGTAATGGCCGGTTTTGTAAACTCCCGTTTGGTTTACACTCCTTTTAAAGATACGATCACGAAGAAAAAAATCATCAACCAGCGTTTTGTACGGATGGTGGAGATTTTGAGTGTGTGATAAGTTGGAAGTTACAAGTTACAGGTTGCAAGTTGTTGGTAATGTGACGATATAAAAGCTTTTCCTCTAAATTTAATGGGGGCAGAGAGTCTAGATTAAAATTAGTTTATTGTGTAGCATTTAGTTTGTCTGATTATTCCATTACATAGATAGCAGAACACATTTTAATTGATGTTCTAAGGAGCAGATAAAACTTAAATCTAAATTTAGTTCATAATAAATAATTGAACTTACAACTTGTAACCACCTCTCAACCCTCCAAATTTAAACCGATAAAAGCGAGAATAGCTTCCCAATCTTGCGGGTGGAACCAGGTGAAATCGTTGTTTTTGGTAAACCAGGTAAGCTGGCGTTTGGCGTAACGACGGCTGTTGCGTTTTAATAAGCGTACCGCCTCCGCCCAATCGTACTCGCCGGCCAGATAGGAAAACAGCTCCTGGTAACCGACCGTTTGCAGGGCATTATGATTCCGGTAGGGATATAATTGTTGCACTTCCTCCAGTAATCCGGCTTGCAGCATCTGATCTACCCGAGCATCAATGCGGGCGTATAATTCGGCCCGGTCCCGGTTTAAACCAATTTTTATTACTTCAAAAGGCCGTTCTATTGCTTTTTTCGTCCGGAAAGTGGAATAAGGCTGACCCGTTGCCAAAACAACCTCTAAAGCCCGGATAATGCGTTGCGGGTTGGCGTGGTCTACTTGGTTATAATAAACTGGGTCGAGTTGTTGTAATTGCTCCAGCAAAGGTGTTAGTCCATGTGCTTGTTTTTGTGTTAGTAATTGTTCCCGGATAGAAATTGGTACTTCTGGCATTTCGTCCATTCCTTCCAGCACGGCCCGCACGTAGAGGCCGGAACCGCCCGTTAAAATAACGCAAGAATGCTGATTAAATAGTTCCTCTAATAATTGCAGTACATCTTGTTCGTAAGCCCCGGCATTGTACTCCTGCGCAATGTGGTGCGAATTGATAAAATAATGCGGAAGCCCCTGCATTTCAGCGAGGGTAGGTTTAGCCGTACCAATTGACATTTCTTGGTAAAATTGCCGGGAATCGGCGGAAATAATTACGGTATTATAATGTCTGGCTAACCGGATACTTACGTCTGTTTTACCTACGGCGGTGGGTCCGACTACTACAATTAGGTATCTTTTATTTAAGCTTTGGTGGTTTCCCATAAATTTTGGTAAAAGGCCAATAACTTTTTTTCTTCGTTTTGCCAATTCCATTTAAGACGCGCTTGTTGGCAATTCTGCACCAACTGATTGTAAAAAGCAGAATTTTGCATGAAATTACGAATGGCCAAAGCAATAGCTTCGGGTTCTAAGGTTACGATTACTGCTACCTGGCACTCCTCGTTAAATCGGCGGTATTCCGGGAAATCGACGACTAGTTGGGGAATGCCCGCGTGCAGGTAGTCAAAAAATTTATTACCTAAAGAATAATAATAATTTAATCCCTGGTTTTCGAGTAAATTAATTCCCAGAAAGGCCTGTTTTGTTAATATTTTAAGTTCTTCTGGTAAAACGTAGCCTTTAAATAGCACTTTATCTGAAAGATTTAAATCCACGCTTAACTTTCTTAATTTCTCATAAACATCTCCTTTACCGCAAATTATTAATTTTAAATCTATCCATAACATAGCCCGGAGCAGGGTTTCTAATCCGCGGCCTTCGTTTACAGCACCCTGGTAGAGTAAGAATTTGTCAGCAGATTTTACCGGTAAAGCCGATTCTGGCTCCAACAAAGTACAATTCTGAATAACTGAAAACTTTACTCTATATCGTTCATAAAACAATTGAGCGAGCGACTCATTAACGGTATAAGCAAATTTAGTTCGAGCCAGTATAAATTTTTCCAGGCTGGTCCATATCTTTTTAATAACCGGTCGGTTAATGACTTCAACTACTTCCGGAAAGTATTCGTGGGCGTCGTAAATAAAAGGTTTTCCCGTAAGTTTAGCTTTCATAAAAACCGGTAAAGCAGTATCTAAATCTATTGCCCCGTACGCATCAGCCGATTGAAACAACAAGTACCAGAAAAGCCGGATGGTAAATTCTAAATAAAATAATTTGCCTTTATTAAAATAACAATGTATCCGGTTTTGCTGATAAACTTGTGTTAATAGGGGTAAAGATTGAGGCCATTTTCGTCCAATTAACAAAAGTTCATAACCTGATTGCACCAAAGAAGTACAGATACGTTGCATGCGTTGATCGTAATTCAGGTCGGTAGTAACGGCAAATACAATTTTCTTATTAATCTTAGCAGAATACAATGGTTTTCTGATTTAAATGCACGATTAAACGCCTTATCCTAAATAAGTACTAGAGAGTTAAATTTTTTTTCCTAAATTATCCTTTATTTCGAATCCTTCAACAGCATTCGTTGCGTTAACTACTAATTACAGGCTAATTGTTATTTGCACATGCCGATCAAAGATAATCAAATCACTCCATTAACGGATACCAACATCCTGGCTCAACAACTATTAGGACTGGTAACCGCCGTAACTGCTCCGGAAAATGCTTTTTTCATTTGCCATCCCGATGGAACAATTTTAGCGCACAATGAGCCAGCCGCTTCCTTTTTATATACGAGTACTTACTTTCAGGATTCCGCTAATATACTGGATCTTCTTCCCACAACTGCCCCGCCTTTGGCAAGTGCCTGGAACGTATTACCGGCCGCGGCTACTACAAAAGGCATTTATGTTGCCGGAGAAAATAGTACCCTTAAACACAATTTTGTTTACCAACTTTCTGCCTTGTTCCTGGAAGGGCAGGAATTTAAATGCGTGCGACTAGAACCCATTCCCGGAGAATCAAATTCAACTTTCGATATTAATTTAGTAGCTAAAGCGGAGCTCCAGCTAAAGCTTCAGGAAGCCGAGAATAAATACCAGGCTCTTTTTGAAACAGCCAGCGATGCTATTTTGCTCCTCGAAAATAAACTTATTGTAGATTGTAATAAACAAGCTGCTGCATTATTTGGCTATTCTAAAAACGAAATTATCGGCTCGCCACTCTGGAAACTTTTACCCATTCATAACACGGGTCTTTTTTCAGGGGAGCACGAAGACCGCCAATTAAAAGCGCAAATTCTAACGGAAAAAGATTTCTCGCCCGGCCAGTCCGAAGTGGTAGAATGGACGATGGTACGGCCCGATGAATCGGAGCTGGACCTTCAAATGACCGTCCGGGTTTTCCATTTAAATAATAAATCTTTCCGTCAGATTATAATCCGCAATCTTACTTCAATTAAACCAGGAGAAATCGTACCGCAGCGCGAAAAAGTTTTGCGTGAATCGGTTAAACACTTTCGCCAATTCTTGAGCAAAATCGAGTTAGCGTACATCAGTCTGGATCTGGAAGGTAAAATTATTTATGTCAATAATTATTTTCTGGATTACACTAATTACAACCGGGAAGAAATTATTGGCCTCGATTTTTTTGACACTTTTGTGCCCGAATCAGAGCGCTGGGAACGGCGGCAGAATTACTTCGATATGATTCGTTCTAAAATAATAACCAGTTATAACGAACGTGATATTGAAACCAAACTGGGCCTGGTAAAAACGCTACGCTGGCAGCGCATGTTTGATTTAAATGAGGAAGGTACTATTATCGGCGTTACGCATTTAGGCCGTGACGTAACCGATAAAAAAACTGCCATGGAAGCGTTGCGGGATAATAAAAGCCGCTTACAGGATATTTTTGATAATGCCCACGATTTAATTCAGAATATTTCGATTGATAACAAGTTTATTTTTGTAAACAAAGCCTGGAAAGAAAAGCTCGGCTACGATGATTTTGATATTGAGCGGCTGACGTTAAACGATATTGTACACCCTTATTACAAAGCCAAACTTATTTATCAGTTGCGGAATTTGTACAAAGGCGAACACGTAAATAAAATTGAAACGGTTTTTTTAACCAAATCCGGCAAACCGGTACATTTAATTGGTAGTATTAACTGTACCTGGCAAAACGGCAAACCGGTATTATCGCGGGCCATTCTGCACGACATTACCGACCGGATTAAAGCCGAACGATTGCAAAAAGTATATTACAGTATTGCCAATTTAGCCATTAGCAGCAAAGATTTACAATCGTTGTACGGCGCCATTCACCGGGAACTGAGTAAAATTATTGAAACCAATAACATTTACATTGCCCTGTGTGACGATGAGAAAACCACTCTGCAATTTGTTTACTACATTGATCAGTTTAAAACGGAAGGTCAGCAGATAGGCGAAAGGCCTTTCTCCAATGGTATGTCGGAATACATTATTAACACCGGCAAACCGGCTTATTTACTGCGCGAAGATATTCTGGAACTGGAAAAACAAGGCCTGCTTAAGTTGGTGGGTAAAATGCCGGAAGTAATGCTTTGTTCGCCGCTTACCGTAGGCGAGCGCATTATTGGCATTATTGCCGTGCAGGATTACAAAAAGCCGGATATTTACGTTAACTCCGATATTGAAATCCTGCACTTTATCTCGAACCAGGTGGCTCTGGCCATTGAAAGAAAACGCAACGAAGTTCAGATTAATAATCAGAATGCTCGCTTAAAAGCTATTTTCGAAAGCGGTTCTCACCAAATTTGGTCCATTGATAAAGAATCCAAGCTTACTTCTTTTAATCAGAATTATGCTACGGCGTTTTATAAACGTCACGGGTACCTGCCTCAATTTAACTTGACTCTGCGCGATATTCGAACCGAAAATCCGGAAATAACGCCCGTAGAAGAATGGAATGGGTACTACGAACAAGCGCTGAACGGCTTTCCGCAACATTTTGAAGTTGACTTAACGCAGTTGGATGGATCTACTATCTGGCGCGAAGTTTATCTGAACCCTATTTACCTGGAAGACGGTTCTTTCGAAGAAGTATCCGGAATTGCCCAGGATATTACCGAGAAAAAGCTGTCGCGGCTGGCGCTGGCCAAAGAAGAAGAAAAATTCCGGAGTATTTTCGAATCGTTCCAGGATTTATACTACCGTACCGACGCGGAAAACAAAGTGGTTTTAATGAGCCCATCCGTTCAGGAAATGCTGGGTTACGAATCGAAGGAGGTTATTAACATGCCGGCCACCGGCTTTTATGCCTATCCGGAAGAATTAATGGAGCTGACGCGCAAACTAATTAAAGAAGGCTCCATCCGTAACTTCGAAACGAACTTGGTAAGTAAAAGCGGAGCTATTATTCCTTTTCTCATTAATGCGCATCTGCTAAAAGATAAAGAAGGCAATTACGCGGGGATTGAAGGAGTAGGACGCGACATGACCGAATTGAAACAAACGCAATTAGAATTAATTCGGGCCAAAGAAGTAGCTGAAAGCTCCCTACAAGCCAAAACCTTGTTCCTGGCCAACATGAGTCACGAATTAAGAACGCCGATGAACGGAATTATTGGGATGATTGATTTGCTCCACGGTACCGATACCTCCGAAGAGCAAAGCGAATATATTGATACCTTACGTAAGTCCTCCGATGCCTTACTGGCCATCCTGAACGACATCCTGGATTATTCAAAAATTCAGGCGGGTAAATTGCAGCTTAACAAAACCGGGGTAGACTTATATTATTCTTTAGAAAAAATTCACTCTCTCTTTACGAACCGGGCTAACCTGAAAGATCTGGAGTTCAGCTATTCGATTACGCCTCATACCCCCCGTTATATAATAACCGACGAAACCCGGCTATTACAAATTTTATCGAACCTTACTTCTAACGCCATTAAATTTACCAATGCCGGAAAAGTAACTATTCATGTTAACAGTATTTCTTCCGACGGAGAAATGTACACCATTATGTTCCGGATAAAAGATAGTGGGATTGGTATTACCGATGACGATAAAAAACTCTTGTTTACCAATTTTACGCAACTCGATAATACTTCCACCAAAACTTTCGGGGGAACTGGCTTGGGTTTAGCCATTTCCAAACAATTAAGCGAATTATTAGGCGGTGAAATCGGCGTAGAATCCATTTACGGGCAAGGCAGTACTTTCTGGTTTACCATTCAATGCCTCATGGCGCATGATGTTGTGGTAAGAGAAAAAGATCCGGATAAAGAGCCGGAAAAGTTGTCACGCGAAGCTTACGTGCTATTAGTGGATGATAACAACATTAACCAGAAAGTGGCGCAAAAATTACTCTCTAAAATAGGATGCCGGGTAGAGTTAGCTTCCAACGGTTTTGAGGCCATTGATAAAGCGAAAACCAATGCCTATGATTTAATATTTATGGATATTCAGATGCCGGAAATGGATGGAGTAGAAGCTACGGGGCACATAAAAAGCTTGCTGGGCGCTAAATGCCCACCCATTATAGCCATGACTGCTTATTCTATGAAAGACGACGCCGAGAAGTTTATGGCCCAGGGCTTAGACGATTATGTATCCAAGCCGGTTAAATCCCACGATTTATTTTCCATCATTCAGAAATGGCGTACGGTAGTACCGATCGTGGAAGTGATAGAAAAAGAGGTAAAAGAAGAAACTAAAGAAAAAGAAGCTAAAGAATTAAAATTAGAAATTACCGATAACGCATTTATAGTTGAAGACTTTATTGACGATGAAGTAATTGAGCAATTAATTCAGTTGGGGGATAAAGATTTTGCCTTGCAGCTCTTCGTTGATTTTGAAGAAGAAGCGGGCCCTTTGCTGGAGGAGGCCAAAAAAGACTTACAAACCAAACAATACGATAATATTTTAAGTACCTTGCACCAAATGAAAGGGACTGGTTTTACCCTAGGATTAAATCCTTTGGCCGAATTAGTGAAGAAAATGGAACACGATATCCGCAAAGGTATTTACACCGAGGCCGATCAGGATTTCAAATTATTGGAAAAACATTTCACCTATTACAAAAAAAATTATCGAAACAAATTTATTTAAAATCAAATGGCAGAGAATAAAACCATTTTAATTGCGGAAGATAGTTCTGTAATTTTAAATTTAACAAAGAAAATTCTGGAACTCCAGAATTATAAAATTCTAACGGCTAAAAATGGCACCGAGGTGTTAAATCAAGTTCAGAATCAGAAAATTGATGCTATCCTGATGGACTTAAATATTCCGAAGAAAAACGGCATGGAGTGTACCAAGGAAATCCGGAGCAGCGAGAATAAAGATATTGCCGATATTCCGATTATTGCCGTTACCGGGAACGCTAATAATTATACGATGGAGCAGTTTAAAGAAGCCGGTATTAATGCTTACTTACCTAAACCACTCGATTTTGATATGCTGGTGCAAACCGTTAAACAATACGTGGTTTAAGCTCTGTACTCTTTCATGGAAATAAAATATACGCGTCGTTTTCTGAGCAAACTCGAGGAAGTTTTTACCGAGGCTAACTATGTTTTACGCTACGAAAAAGGCAACTTTAAATCAGGATTTTGCTTAATCAAAGATTCTAAAGTAGCGATAGTGAATAAATATTTTCCGGTAGAGGGTAAAATTAATTGCTTGTACGAAATTCTGAAAAGTGCGAACTTGGATGATTCTTGTTTAAGCGATAAAACCCGGCAATTTTACCAGGAAATATGCCAGAAAGAGACAGTCCGTTGATGTTAACTTTTTTAGGTACCGGCACGTCGCAGGGCGTACCAGTTATTGGTTGTGCATGCGAAGTCTGTCAATCCGTAGATTATCGCGACAAACGTTTACGTACTTCGGCCCATCTGCAAATTGGTGATAAAAGTATTATTATTGATTCAGGTCCGGATTTTCGTCAGCAGGTGCTACGGGAAAGAATAAAAACGCTGGATGCGCTTGTTTTTACCCACGAACATAAAGATCACACCTCGGGCCTTGACGATATCCGGGCCTACAATTTTTTACAGCAACGCAACATGCCCCTTTACGGGGAGCCACGCGTACTGGATCAAATAAAAAGGGAATTTGCGTATATCTTCTCCGGGGCTAATTACCCGGGAATTCCCCGCGTGGTCCTTCATCCTATTTCCGAAGCCGGCTTTGAAGCCGAAGGAATCTTTTTTCAGCCCATCCGGATATACCACCACAAATTACCTATTTTAGGTTTTCGCATTGGTAATTTAACGTATATCACCGATGCCAATTTTATCTCAGCTGAATCGAAAAAGATAATTCAAGGTTCCGAGGTAATTGTCCTGAATGCCTTACGCCACGAACCGCATATCTCCCATTTCTCCTTAAACGAAGCCATAGAGTTGCTGCAGGAACTTCAGCCCAAAAAGGCTTACTTAACGCATATCAGTCATTTACTGGGTCTTCACCACGAAGTGGAGGCCGAGTTACCTGATTTTATTCACCTGGCTTACGATGGCTTAAAAGTAGCGTTTAATTAAAAGTTGCAAGTTACAGGTTGCTGGATTAGTTTATTATTCGCTTCGCGGAAAATTAGCGCAAGTGCTCTACGCGTAATTAAAGACGAAATAGGAGCCAGTAAACCAAGTTTACTGGACTGATTTTATATACGTTTCAGAAAAACATTTTGTAATTTACAAGGTGCATAATAACTATTACTTTCTGCGCCAACTTACGCAGGCTTTACGGCCTCAATTGATTGGTTCGGTTGTTGATTCTTGCTTTAGCCAGGAGAAAGACGAACTCATCATTTCTTTCAGCCGCCCTGATTTTACGAGTGCCTTTATCCTAAAGGCCATGCTCACGGCTCAGTTTTCGACCCTCTATTTTCCGGAGAGTTTTAACCGGGCCCGGGCGAACTCCGTTAATCTTTTTCCGGAAATAATCGGAGAAGAAGTGTTAGAGATTGTTCAGCATGAAAACGAAAGAAGTTTTTACCTGGCATTCAGTAATCAAAAAGCTTTGCTCTTTAAATTATTCGGCAACCGATCCAACCTAATTTATTTCGAACAAAACAGAGCCAAAACGTTATTTCATAAAAAATTCGCGAAGGATATTGCATTAGATTTACAGCATTTGCATCGCCAGATAAAGCCAAGCAAAGAAGATTTTTTGATAAACCAATCTGCCCCGGAAAAACTATACCCTACTTTTGGTGATTTACCCGGCATTTATTTAAAAACGCAAGAATACGAAAAGGCTTCGCCGGAGCAAAAATGGGAATTAATACAAGCAGTTAAATATAGCCTGGAAAATCCTTTAGCTTTTTATATAATCAAGTTAAATAATCAAACGCGATTGTCGCTGTTGCCTCTGGGAGAAATCAAAAAAGAATTTACTTCTCCTATTATAGCGCTCAAAGAGTTTGTGCAGACGTACCTGGCCGAGTTTGGTTTCGAGAAAAATTACCGGCTGGCTTACCAAAACCTTACCCGTAAACACCAGGTAGCCACCCAATCGCGGCAGCAAATCACAGCCCGGTTAAAAGCGCTGCAAACCGAAGCTTCGTATGCCCAAACCGCCGATGTAATTATGGCTAATTTAACCAATATTCCCCCACGGGCCGAGTCGGTAGCGCTATTCGATTTTTACCAGAATAAAGAACGGGTATTTAAATTAAAAGCAACAGAAAGCCCGCAAAAATTTGCGGAGCGCTTATATAAAAAAAGTAAAAATCAGCAAATTGAAGTAAGCCAACTACAAGAACGACTTCAGGATAAAGAAGAAGAATTATTGCAACTCGAAATAGCTTTGCAGGAACTAGCCGAAATATCTGATTTCAAATCCTTAAAAACTTTTATAAAAGAACACGTAGAAGCGGTAGCTAGTCCACAGGCCGTAGCAGAAAAACCTTTTCGGGTATTTCAAACCAATGGTTATCAGATTTTAGTGGGCAAGAGCGCCCAAAATAACGATGTACTCACCCAACAATTTACATTTAAAGAAGACTTATGGCTGCACGCCAAAGACGTAAGTGGTTCGCACGTGGTGGTAAAGTACCAGGCGGGTAAAACTTTTCCGGAACCCGTAATTCAAAAAGCCGCGCAATTGGCCGCTTATTATTCTAAACGTAAAACCGATTCGTTGTGCCCGGTATTGTACACTCCCAAAAAATACGTTCGTAAACCCAAAGGCGCCGCTCCCGGTCAGGTACTAGTGGAACGCGAAAAAGTGTTACTCGTTAAACCCGAAAACCCCTTCGAAAAATATCCAGGTTCGTAAATAAAAAAGCCGCTGACTTCATCAGCGGCTTTTTTATTTGTGCGCGCGGGGAGATTCGAACTCCCACTTATAACTCACTCTAAAACAGAACCTTAAACTATCATTTATAAAACAAGTCACTGATTAGTTCACTTATTAAGAAGTAAATAATTCAATAGTCTATTATTTAACATTGGTATATTTTAAACAATCTTGACAAATGACCTTATACTAGTTGTAGATTAAGCCTTGATTATAATATAACAAAATTGTTCCTAATCTACTTGCTTGGTGTCTAATATAACTTGAATTGGCATGTATTTATTATCCATTAACTTATGCCCCCACAAACTTAGTTTATTATTCGTTAATAGTTCATTATAAACTGTTAAGGGGTTATCATGTCCATCCTTCATAATTATACCCCCTTTTTGTTCTCTATCATATCTTACAAAACTTAAGTATGTAGTTGTTCTTTCTTCACTTTTAGGGTCTGTATAGGATATAGTTAAGCTCTCAAAAGACAGATTATATTTAATAATCACCTCCTTCCCCATCAATACTGGTTCTCCTAGTGTTTTTCCTGTAGTGATGTGATGAAATGAAACGAAAATGGCATCTGCTTTATAGGTGGAAATAATTCCCTTTTGAGCAAAGCTAATAATACTTAAAAGCAATAAAGCCTTTAGAATTAGTACGTATTTAATTATATTCATAGAAGGTTTCTAATATAGTTGAAGTATTGTTTTAGTACTATTGACCTTGTCTTCCTTGCTTATTGTATTTCCAGGTGTATATTTTCTGTTCTTTATCTATACAGAAGGAATAAGTATGAATTACAGTTATGTAATTACCATTTGAAAACAAACCTCTTCTTAACTGGTCAAACTTTAGTATCTCTCCACCATTCCCATCTGATGCTGTGACAGTAGGAACCCCCCATTTAAGTAAAAGTTGATGCTTGGTCTGCCCTATCCATTCATCCATAGTCTCCCTTAACTCTTGTTCTTGGTTCGCTTGGCTCTTAAGTTGGTCTGTTTCTTGGGGTTGTGCTTGGGCAGTTGGGGTACTGAAGTTTTCGTTCATATTATATTGGAATCTCTTAATAGCCATGCAACTGGATACTAGAGTGATGATAAAAGTTAAGAGACACAAGTTTTTGGTTTTCATGCTTTAGGTTAGTTATTAGATTGAAGAGACTAGAATTGTAGAAGCAATATACTAAATACATACTATAATGTGTATAATTATAATATGTAATTATTCCTGTTTAGTATTAACAGATTTCCTTCATGAAAAGTGAACAGGAAAACTTAAAAGCAATAGGAGAAAGAATAAAGCAGCTTAGAATAAGAAAAGGTTATAGTAGTCACGAGTCGTTTGCAATAGACCACGACTTAGGTAGAATGCACTATTGGAAAATGGAGAGTGGCAAACATAACCCAACAATAAAATCACTTCTTCAAATACTTGAAATTCATAATATCACTCTAAAAGAATTCTTCTCAGAAGGCTTTGAGTACTAATTTTTTGTATTAATAGTTAGTTTATTTGATTCCCATATCTTTACAATTATGTATTAGTTAAATGGTTAACTATGTGAAAATGCTTTATGGAACAACTAGTTGGAGCAGCAATAGTCACTTTAATTGCTATAATATCAATTGCCCTGATTATTTATGACATGAACCATGTTATGAAAGTAAAGGCATTAATAAAGAATCCAACTTTTGATGGTGCTAAAGATGCATTAGAGCGTTTATCTGATTGGGCAAAGTGGTTATCAGGTATTCAGACAGCTGCTCTAGGAGGTCTTGGCTTATTAATAAACGATAGACCAGGAATAGAGAAAGAACCATTTGTACTAATAACCGCACTTCTACTAGGGGTAGCATTATTGTGTAGTGCTTGGGTACTTTCCTCCTTACCTTCAATCTCTTTAAGAATCTATGCTACATATGGATGGCAAAAGAGGAAACAGTCTCGTATAACTGGAACCTCAAAAAAGTATGAAATCTATGAATTACCTCTATATCATGCATTTAAAGGCGTTCCTCTCTCCTTTGTTGTTACGCTTCAACACTGGTATTGGGGGCTTGGTTTACTAAGTTTTACTTGGGTATTGATTCAACTACCTAACTATAAGCCTGAACCAAAAAAAGAAGCTTCTTTAATCCACTTACAAATAACTAAAGAATCTAACAAAGCGTTATATAGCATAACTCCCATAAAGAGTAGCTTTCATATACCTGCTGATACATAATTAAACAAATTACTTTACTTTTCTTAGCATGTTGTTTACTAGCTAGCTGTAAAGAAACTGAAGTTGCCCCACAAAGAACTATAGCTAACATAACCAATGAGAATCTTACTTTAGGTAATCCCAGTAATGCCACTACAGATTTAAGTAATTACAACAATTACTTGATTGAGAAGCCTCAGTATGTTCTCTCTTATAGCAGGGATAATAGTATCCCTAATTGGGTAAGCTGGCATGTAAGTAAAAACTGGTTAGACTCTGCTCCTCGTCAGGATGATTTTAGAACTGATGAAAGCCTACCTGCTAGTTGGTATAGGGTAAGTCCATCCAGTTTTACAGGCAGTGGTTTTGACAGAGGCCATAATTGCCCTTCGGCCGATAGAACCAGAAGCATAGAAGATAACTCTGCTACCTTCCTAATGAATAACATCATTCCTCAAGATTCCTCAAGCTCCTGATAATAATAGGAACACCTGGGCCAACTTGGAAGATTACACACGCAGCTTAGTGGATGAAGGTAATGAGGTATTTGTTATTATGGGCAATTATGGCTCTGGTGGAACTGGTTCTAATGATTACGCTCAGACCATAGATAAAGGTAGAATTAAAGTACCTAAACAGATTTGGAAGGTATTATTCATACTTCCTGAAGGAGACGATGATATTAATCGTATAACAAGTTCTACCAGAGTAATTGCAGTAGATACTCCTAATATAAATAAAGTTAACTCTAACAGGAGCTTATATCTAACTACAGTGGATGCTATTGAAAAAGCTACTGGATACGATTTATTATCTGAAGTACCTATGCAAATACAAGAGGTATTGGAGGCTAATGTAGGTAATTGACCTACCCAATAGCATTTCATAATAATTATTCGCTAGTCCCTAAGATAAATAAAGAATTATTTAAGTTAAAAAATTGAAAAATTTATTAGGGACTATAAGGGTGTAGTGTATAGTAATAATTATAAAAGCTCATGTTTTTTGAATTGTATTACCATAGGTTTTCACCCTTATTTTAGTCCTTTATGTTACATTAATTAGGAAGATCGCGTTTCTAAATGCTAAGCTGAATCAATTAACGCCTTGTTATAATCAGCTATTTTGCTTTCAATGTACAAAATCATGAGTTGGTCTATACTCATAAACAACTTTATATATTTTTAATTTATAGTTTGTCACTATACCAAGGTATATGGCATTTCTATTAAATATTAAATAGCACAACAAACTTAATTTCGTCTATTTCGCTGACAATAATTACGCAAGGTAAAGTGCTGAGTGATTTTCAGTTCTTTATTGAACTTAAAAATTTCATCGTCTTTCTCCCAATGTTTAAAGTACGTTTTACCTGTATCATTTGTATTACCTATTATGGATAAGTCAAAAAGAAGCTCTAATAAGTTATATGTATCTTCAGAAAAATGAAATTTCTTGAGTTCATGAATAAAGAAAATAAAAGAAACAGGTTCATTTGCACAACTTACAAATGCACTAAATATAGCATTAATATCATCAGGTGCGTAATGGGCAGCAAGTTCGTTTTTAAGCTCCTTAACAAATTCAATAGTATATTTGCCAATTAATATATAAACATCTTGTTTCGATAAAGGGATAGAAAACTTTAGTTCTTGCAATGGTTTAAAAAACAAGATTAAATCCCTAGGCCTTATTAAAGTATGTTCGACAATATATTTAAAACTAGATTTCTTGTAGGATTCATCTTCATGTATTAGGGATTCCCAAGGCTTACTTATATCAAAACTAAATTCATTTTTTTCAAAGTTCAAAGCAATTCTTCTATTTATAAATTGTTTTAACTTGACTTTATCCTCATCCCTTTGCATTTGAAAATGCTCATACCATTTTAAAGTAACTTCATAACTTGAAAATAGTTTAGCTGTGTCAGCATCTTGATTAAGAAGAAATCGAGATATATCATCTCTAAGAAGTAGTATAATTTTAGCGCTAATATCTTCTTTTCCAAAAAAAGTAATATTATAATCCTTTACAATTCTAAGGATGTTAAGAATTGTTTTAACATTTCCTGGGTTTTTCGCATTAAATCCAATATCTAAATCATCAAATAGTAAAATGTAATGATTATCTTTATTTATGGTGTTAAGAAACAGTTCTTTTATTGTCTCTTTTAAATGTGGTAAAAGCTTAAAGAATGGAGCCTTTTCCCCTTTTATATTAAATCTATTACCAAACTTAGCTGTTAAAAAACGTTGGAAATAATTAACATTAACTTCCCATCCCTTATCTTGAATTACTTCTTTGATTTGATTTGATTTAATATCAATAAAACCAGAATTCTTTTTTAAGAATACTTTTAACTCTTTTATCCCTTTTTGGTCTGCTATAGCTTCGTTGGAAATTAATTGTTTTACAAACTTTACAAGTATAATCCATTCAATAAGAAGTTCCTGGCTAATTTCATTATCTGTTCCACTTACTAGCTGAGTAATTTTTTCAATATCGATATCGGCTTTTTTAACAAAGTCACAGAAATATTCTGGCTCATTTAATGCCAAATAATAAATATGTTCTGCAATAGCTGATTTACCATTACCCTTTCTTCCTGTTATAATAAATTTCTCACTCTGTAATTGAGGAATAACTTCAAAAAAGTCTTCAAACACCTCTGTAAGTTTAACTCTTGAATTAGAAGTGCTTTCAGCTTCAGCTTCAGGAGAACCAAGAAAGAAATTAGATGTATCCCTCTTCAATCTATTAATTTGGTCTTTAGTAAACTTTTCGAATAATCTCATTTTAGCTTTGGTAAGTTTATCTGGTATATAACGTTCAGGTCAGAAGCTATGTTTGTAACGTTTTATTAATTAGAAAATGATTTTGGATGAATCTTTTATTAACTCAATTATTCTTTCATGTAGTTCCAATTTGGAATGATCTGCGCAACATTAGCTGAAGCCACAAAAAGCTAAATCCAAGTATGTATATTCTTATAAGTTAAATCTTAAGACCTTTAATAAAGTAGAATTATCTAATATATAGATATTAATTTTAACTTAACAATAAATTAACATTAATATCAATAATAATAAAACGGTATAAAAGACTCTTTAAACATAAGCAATAATAATATCATTTAAGCTAGTAGTATAACAAGGCGATTTTCGTTCACATCTCAAATGCCAAGACTTATTGTATCCTTGGGTAGCTACCTTTACAATATCCCTACTAAACCTACCAGAAAGACTATCTACAACTTCCATCAACTTATGATGCTTAACTCTGTCTACAGTATCTAGTAGGTCAAACTGTATTTGGTTCTCTGGTAAAATCTCTGTTAATATCACCCCAGATTTCTTATACTGGTAACCTGGCTTGTATATAGATTTAAGAGCTATATCTGCATACTTGATTAATTCCATGTCTGAGTTAGTCGCCACTGGCAAGACAATGGTTCTACTGTTATTATATTGCTTATCCTTCTCGCAGAACCTGTTGGTTTCTACAAATACAGTTAAGAACCTGGCACAGCTTTTTTGCTTTCTCAGCTTCCTGCCACACTTAGCTGCGTAAGTAGCAGTAGCTTCCTGAATGTACTTAAACTCTGTTTGCTTAACACCATATCCTCTGGAGGTACATATGCCCTTCTTAGGAGGCATTACTTCTTCCAGTTCTAAGCAGGATTCACCCCTTAGTTCTTTCAAAAGACGCAATCCAACAATGGACATATGTTTTTGCACCCAGCTATCATTGGCTTGAGTAAATTCATACGCTGTATGAATCTGGTGCTTTTTAAGGAACTTGGCATACTGTCCACCAATGCCCCAAATATCCTCTATTTTAGTTACTTCTAGGGCTTTCCTGATGTGTTCAGGTTCTTGTAATACGAGTACTCCATTTGCTTTCTTAGACTTCTTAGCCAGCTTATTTGCTACCTTTGCTAAAGCCTTGGTAGGTGCAACACCTAAGCTAACTGGTATACCTGTCCAACGTAATACAGTATTCTTTATCTCCCAGGCATAGGCATTTAAATCCTTATTATAGAAGTTACTTAGGTCCAAGAAGCACTCATCAATGGAATACAGCTCAATACTTGGTGTAAACTGAGAAAGAGTTTGCATAACTCTATTCGACATATCTCCATACAAGGTATAATTGGAGGAAAAGGCATGTACTTTCTTAGCTTCCACTAAGTCTCTAATGGCAAAGAAAGGTTCCCCCATATCAATCCCTAAGAGCTTAGCTTCATTACTCCTGGCTATCACACAGCCATCATTATTACTGAGTACAACAATAGGTTGACCATTTAAGCTTGGATTAAATACCCTTTCACAGGAAGCGTAGAAGTTATTACAGTCACAGAGTGCGAGTAATGTAGTCATAACTTTACTGGTTTATGTAGTACCCAAGCTACTACCCCCCACACTCGCATATCCATATCATCAGTAATTTCGATAGGTTTATAAGCAGGGTTGGCAGGTTCTAAGTAAAGCTTGTTATTTATCTTTCTAAAAGTCTTCACTGTAAACTCTCCATCTAAGAAACAAACTACAGGTACCCCATCATTGGGCTTTAAGGACTTATCAATAACCAGTATGTCTCCTTCGTGAATGTTAGCATCTTGCATAGAATTCCCTTTTACTCGCATCATGTAGGTAGAAGTAGGATTCTGAATGAGGTAGCTGTTCAGGTTAATCCTATCTTCCAGGTAATCATCTGCTGGCGAGGGAAAACCAGCTGAGATATAACAGGAGAAGAATGGGATTTCAATCTCTTGAAAAGAAGAAATAAAACAAGGCTCGAAGACGTCAGGATGCAGAGGAATGATTTTAGCTTCATGCATATTAAACTAAGCTAGTATGTCTATATATACTAAATATGTTAGCAATTACGTATAAAACCCGTATAAAAACTAAAGATTAAAGAAATTTTTTCTATATAGAGATTATAAAACCTAATTATATTAGTATAAATAGCTTAGTTTCAAGGAAAAGTGAACCATTTAAAGTGGTACGTGTATCTTATTGCTCGTCTTTGAGCTTTATATGATTCCTACTATAGATGATGGTTAGGCATAAAAGGAGAATAATAGACCTTTTAAAGTACAGTATTAAAAACTTTATAATGGAGGTTGAGTAAAGAAGGCAAAATAGTTAACTTACCACATGAAACTATACCAGGAACTAACTCCTAGAGGTAAGTTCTTTCGAAAGAACATTGCCAGACTAATTAAATATGGTAGCTTGTTACTTGGCTACTACTTTGCTTGTACTAGAATAATGGGGGTAACTAAACCATCGTCTCCTCCCTCAATTAAAGATAAGCACCTACCTATAGCATATCTAATATCTATGACTAATATTATCACTTGGAATTTAGAACAAAGCCGTCAATAGCTTTGATAGGAATAGCTTTCATGTCAGCAGCATTATAAGTTTGTAGTAAACCTAATAAATCCTCTTTAGGTATATTACCTTCCAGCCATAGTCTTTCATTATCTTTAGAAAGGATAACAGGCATTCTATAGGTAGTTACAACAGGAGATCTTGTAAAAAATGTTACTAAATTATTTTAAGGAAAAATAATCAAAAGAGACTGAAAATATATTGTTTAAAAACGATTTTGAAAAATATTAATAATATCAGTTATATAAGATTTAGCTTTTTTGCTTACTCCAACTTCAACAGTTCCAATTGATGGGTAAATTGGGTTTAGGCTGAATAAATCAAACTCTTCTTGATGGTATGACCAAACAGGTTTTGTATTATCTTTACCAACTTTATCTTTAGGATGTAAAAGAAAAAGGCCTTTAAAATTTATTGAATTTATATCTGAACTGATACCATGCAAATATTTAAGGGTTAATTCAGCCAAATCGAATCGCTTAATATTACTAAAAGGTTTATATTTAGCATCAAGGATAACCAAATTAATATCTTTTACACCTGGTTTCCTTATCTCTAAAATAAAATCAGGAAGTAGTTGCCCTTTATAAAGAGAAGAAGATGTAAATAAATATTTAGGAACATATTCATAGTTTAATGTGATACTGCAACCATCCAATTTCTTAAAACTATATCTACCAGCATGAGCAGTAACTCTATCATCCCATTTATTATTTATTTTAAAGTTAGAGGGAGCAAATTCATTGTATTCATATCCAAGGTCTACAATAGCATTAATAATTTTATATAAGCAGAACAGTTCATACAACTTATCTAAAGTCCTTACACCAGAAAACAAGAAATGATTGTCAAACTTAAAATTTTTCCTATCAAACCAACTTATGATTTGAACACCTATTTGATAATAGTGATCTTTTGATTCAAAACCATAAAAAATAGAAGGCCATTCAATTTTAGGACTACTTACAGGAATTATTTTATTACATTTATAAATAAGTTCATCTACTAAATCAGTTAAATTATACACAATAGTTTTAAGTCTTAAAAAGTACTTATTAATCTGTATCTCCCTAAGTGTTAACCCAAAATCGTTATCTGATACAATATTATTAGTTATGTTTGCAAGTATATTAATAAGGTATTCCTTAACATCTTGTAAATATCCATGAATGATTTGATTTTCATAAATGTCAGTTGATGTAATCAAATCTGAAGATTGAATCTGGCTAATTCCATAAAATCTATTATTAATTTTAATCCTAGAAGAATTATATGGGTCAGTCCTTGCTATTACATGAAAATTATGCAAAAGCCAATTTATAGAGCTTTCATCTACATTTAAACTATCATTCCAAGTTTTAATTTGGAAGTCCTCAACAACTTTCACTCTAGGGTCCATCACTAACTGAGGCAACAGGTCCAAAACTTTGGTTAAATTGGTTTGTAATTGGTATAAAAACCAAAAGATATGTCCCTCTTCAGAAATTTTATCTGAGGACTTTACTTTAGATCTTGATATTGCTTGCCAATAAGAAACCTTATTACTCAATAAAAAATCAAAAAATATTACCAATATCCAAATCATTTATTTTACTAGAAGAAATCTCTATTGATCCCACTGGCTTAGGCAGAATATCTAATTCACCAGAATCAAATAAAATCTCACAAGTACCAAAGTAATTTAAAAAAATCTTCCCAAATCTTCTTGAGCCACCAATTAAATCTTTTATATAAAACTGTTTATAAAAGTTATCATTCCCAGAAAATAATGATTTAAAATCACATTCATAGTATATTCTACCATATATGTCTCTTTCCAAAAATCTTAATGGAAACCAATCTTCAGTGAGCCAAATACCAGCATCATTATTTAAATAATAATCAGATATTAGATATAGATAAATGTAATCATTTTCTGAAACATTAATTTCTAAATTATCCTTTATCTCAATTGAATTATGACTTAACTTATCATCATTATAATTGATACTCCTACTTGAAATATAAAGTTTTATATCCACTAGTTAAAAAACTTAAAATTATTATAGTTACTAATCCCAGAGCTAATTATTTGATTTAAAGTAAAACTAGTTTTAGGCAGGCTCCTTTCAATGGTTTTAGATAAAGCTTCAAGCCTTTTTTTGAACTTTTCTCCCCTACCATTAATTAATGGTAATATATGCTGCAAAACAGCATAATCTAAAGCAGTAAATTGTAATGATTCTTCTTTAAAGATTAACCTACCAGTAGAACAATAATTAATTACAGAATTTTGTTTTCGAGGACTAATAATTATTGGGTTACCAAAATTTAAGGTATCATCATTTTCTAAATTATTTTTAATTTCTAAGAAAAGAAGTCTTTCATCTTCTTTAAAAATACCATTTGGATTATAAAACAAAGCATTTAGCTGCTCTGTAGACAAATAATCTTGAACTTTAGGCAGATTATTAATTTCCAAATTGTCAATTAAATCTTTTTTAGGATTAAGCAAAATTATGGGTGCTCTATCTATTAGCCTTGGAGATAGAACTTCAGTTGTATGGTCATAATTAATAGTAGCAATAAATCTTAGACCCTTACCAATATGAATATTGCCTTCTTTTCCACCTATAGAAATTATTTTTTCTGATTCTGGATCAGTTAATCTCATAAAATCTGACCAGTAATGTTCAATTGGACTTAAATTAGCTTCATCAAGTAAAACATAATAGGGAATATCTAATTCCTGCTTTATTTCAAATTGGTATCTTTCAATAACTTCATGGTAAAAATTAGTCTTAGAGGCTTGAAACTGGTTGGACAAAGGATTGAAATAGCCTATTAAATCTTTAGTTGATGTCCATCCTTTAGAAACAGAAATCGGCAAAAATCTATTCTTAAAACCTAATGCTTCAACTAACTTTGTAACTAATGAAGTTTTACCAACCCCTGGTAGGCCAGCAAAGACTGATAAAAAGCTTTGATGAATATTAATAATATAATTGGCTAATTCATTGAATTCAATTTCTCTTCCAATTATATTAAGATTATGTCTCACCTCATTTATATAATCCTCTAATCTATTAGGAGCTTGTTCTTTAATATTAGGTTTAGATAATCCTAATGGCTTATCAGACTCTCCATTTAAATCTGTAGGAACAATACCATTTAAAAAATCAACATAAGGTTTTAATCCCAATAGATGATTTCTTACGTCATCAGAGTTCCTAAACTTATCTCTAAACTTAACCAAATCACTTTCATACTCTTGTTTTTTCTTTTTTAAACTATTAATTTTTTGCTCAAGATTATCTATTAGGCCTTCTCTTTCCATCTTTTGGCCTTCAATATACCCAACCTCCTCTGCTAATTTGTATTTTTTTAATAACTCCTTTATAGGTCCATATTTTTCTTCTGATTCTATTAAATCATTAATTAATTGTTGTGATTCTAATGAAACATTAGTTAAACTTGAACCCTGAGGACTAGTTAAAGATTCAACCTTCTTATTTTGAATTTCTACTTCAAGCTCTTTTAACTCATTTTCTTTTACCTTTATAATAGTATCATACTTTTCAATGATACTATTTCTATTTTTTTCAAGGAAGTCATTTAAATGTATTTGCCCCTCATCAGTTGATAAAAACTCATGAATAAACTTAGGTAGACCTGATACTAACCATGACTCAGTACCCTTTAAAATTTTAGTTGTGGACTACAAAGTATGATGTTTGGCTTTATGTCTATTGCGATAGTCAAACATCAGGTTTAGACTTGCTAAATGGTTTTCCTTCTTTTTGGAGAAGCAGGTTGTTTTTCTGACGAACCGTCTGTTTCTGGCTCTGATGCAAGTATTCACGCCTTCTATGTTTTTAGTGTAAGCTTTTCCTATCGTGTGCTTTGTCGGGGGGATTACCTGAGCAAACGCTTTCCAATGATCAGTACAATATTGTTCTATTTCCACTCCTTTTAGCTTTTTGAGTAGCTGGCGTACTGTTTTAGCGCTTCGGCCGCCACAACTATAAGCCAGTACTTCATCTGTTTGGGGACAGTAAGCATACAACAACCAGTATTTTCCTTTCTTGCGCTTTCCGACAAAGCTCCAGACTTCATCGATCTGTACGGATCTATAATGCTTTTGGGTTGGTTGAATCTTAAGGGCATTCCCCTGTCGGCACAAGTTGCTTAGCACACACTTTCTACTCACTTCCAGCAACTTTTCAATGTCACGAACACC
This sequence comes from Adhaeribacter arboris, assembly GCF_003023845.1. Lineage (NCBI taxonomy): Bacteria > Pseudomonadati > Bacteroidota > Cytophagia > Cytophagales > Hymenobacteraceae > Adhaeribacter > Adhaeribacter arboris. Next base: position 1,647,805 of record NZ_PYFT01000001.1, read on the forward strand.
ATTATTTCTTTCCAGAAGACGCCGTATCAACCGCTTGGTAGTCGGATCCGCTCCTCTATAGCGATATATTGGCTGAAATTGCTTCTGGCAATTACGACATAGAAGGTTCTGAGAACCATTCTTTTTCTTGCCATTTTTTACTACCTTGCTGCTCTGGCAGTGGGGACAGTTTATTTTGATCTGAACTTCGAACATTCCATCATCTTAAACACTTCACTGCCTCTTTTTATCCCATCATACTTTCTTTACCACTACCAAAATTTTTTTAAGTTTATCCAACTTTAAATCATCCCCAGGGTTAACTACAGGAATTTGGTTTAAATGTTTAAAAAGGTCTTTAACATTTTTTTCTTCAATATTGGCTAGATTTCCAATATTTTTTCTACCCCACTCTAAAATATCTTCATTACTTCCATAATAAATAACTTCTTTATGAATGGATGTATTTGCAAGTAATACTAAAGCATTAAACACAAAATTATTCCCATTATCTGATATCAAATACTTTGATATTTGATTTATATTAAATTTAAATATACATTTATCATATTCATTGCTTAAATTTAACTCTGAATGTGTAACTGGTCTCAATTGAACATTATAATATTCATCATCAGCTTCATCTTCTTCCTTTTGGAGTAAGAATGGGCCATAAACATAATCAGAATTGTTTGACTTTATAAATACATATGTAATTGGGAGAAAATTTACTACTAATTTAAAAGATTTATCAGGGTCAAAGTTCTTTTCAAATATAGGACAAAGTTGATATTTTTTTGGATCTTCCGCTTTATCTCCTATTACACTGTATTTAGCGCTTGAAGGTATTTCTGGTAAAAACTTGGGACTATCTTCATATCCATTAATAAAAAACAATTCTTTATTTGTGTAAACTTCATCAATTTTATCAAATTTACTGTAAACAAATAGTTGTCCTCTATTTGGGAATTCATTGATTGTTACTTCCTTAAATGCTTCATCACTGTTAGAAATACCTAAAACTTTTATTATACCTGTATATGAACTTGAGGAATCACCATGTGACTCCTTCCTTACAATTAACCTATCTGATAAATTCTGCATTTATTTTTTTTATTTAATTATTAAATATAATAGTTAGTGAATTGTTTTCTAGAATAATTCAAAAAATACACTATATATTTAATAAGGTTTGTATTTGTTACCCATTTTTTAAATATTTTATTACAATAACTTTAAAATTTAAGTAAGGGCTTTCACCCTTACCTAATTTACCTAATTGCAATTAGTAAACTTGGCTACGTTCTTTCAGTGGTTTTTTATTGAAGGAGAAACCGTCTCAAAGAACTATGGCCTAAGAAATACAGCATAACTCCTACTATTCGCCAGTTGTCTTTCGAAAAGAAAGAAAAGATAATAAGTAGTCTACCTTAGGCGAGTAATGATATAGTGAAGGGGAGGGTAATGACGAAAGCAGTAGTAAGGATAATAACTGCCAAATACTTTGAAAAGAATAATCCTAGAGTCCCAACCAATTACCTGGCTGACTTCAACTTTATCTCCAGCTATAAAGTCTTTTGAATTTACTATGCAAGTAACTTGAAAGGGACAGGATGCCCTATATAACCTGTATGGTGAAAGAAATAAACAACTATCCTCATCTACAGTACTATCGTAATCCTCTTCCTCATTCGATACATATATCATATAGCTTGTTCGTTGTTGATGAGTTACATAATAAAAAGAGTAGCTTGAGCTACTCCTTTAACTAATCTAAGCAGCAGCTCTGAGTACTGGCTTAGTAAATACTTCCTGCTCCATTGTTCTAGGATTGGGATTATAGTAGTATGTATGGCGCAAGGTAATTATTTCGCCTGTCGATGGAAGAGCGTATTCATAGGGGTCGCAATCCATTTTCTCAATACTACCTGGCATTGTTTTTCCTTTGAGTCCTTCACAGATAACATCATTAAAAGTACAGGAGATGGTACAAGTCTTCGCTGTCGCATAGAACCTACCTGTCTCTTTAGATTGTACCATTTCAATATCACTTTGCAATACTAAAACGTTAAATGTTTTGCCATCCTGGGCAGTTCTTTTCTTGAAGTCGATAATAGATACCATTGTGTTAGAGAATTAAAAGAGTTATAAATAGCGAAGGACCCTGTGCCCAACGCAGAAGTAAGCTAGGGGGCAGTCTACTATGTTATCTCACGAAAGGACGGGCTTAAAAAAATATAAAATATAAAAATTATATTATATAGACAGTAGCAGTAAATAGAGTTATGACAATAAAGATGTTGAAACCTTCTACCAATTGTGTTTTTAATAATATTATAAACAATGAAGGTATATTACTACATAACTTATCTTTGGCATAGACTACTAAGTGTATGGTAGGAAAGTGGATAAGTAGGGGTTTGTAATTCTTGTCAAAGATAAAATGACGATATACCTTATACTTCTTTTGGAAGGACCACGAAGCGAGTAATCTAATGTACTCGTATAGACTCTATAGTTTACATTAAAGCTATATTATGTAATGTGTAGACTTTTATAAAGGGTAATATTATGCTAAAATCCCATCGTATGCATAGGCTTGCGAAAGCACAGACCCTAAAAAACTATTAAACCAAGTTTAATAGACCAGAGTATTACATGATATTTATATTACTTTTATTCTCCTATATAAGAGTGGAGTGTCACAAATATTAAAACATGGAAATTCAATATTCCTCTTTAGCTAAACCAACAGGGTTGGATAGGTTTTATTATTTGCTGAATGGTGAAGAACAAATAGGTTATGTGGAAGGACATTTGAATAACTATGGTGAGTTAGTTCCAGTTGTCCAAATTTATTCTGGATACCAAAGATTAGGTTTAGGATTTGAAGCTTTTAAAAAGGTATTTGATGAGCTTAATGAACTATCCCCAATTACTAAGATACTTGGTAGCTGGCACAAAGGAAGAGAGTTTGCCCATTGTAAAGATGGTATGTCAAGTAACCTGCGAATATTCTTAAATTGTAGAAGTCAGCACAACAGTGATTCAGAATGCGCATTGCAAACACCTACAGGTAAATGGGCTGCTAAGTTAGGGTTTAACAAATGTAAGGTTCTGAGTATTTCATCAGATGAAGTAAATGTGGAATTTTTTAAATGAAAAGCTTTAATTTGAATAAAATCTTTAATGCAATTTCTAGGGTAGATAGGCAGGTTAGGTAACCTATTTTTCAAACTTATTATATAAGTGCAAATACTTTTAAAAACTAAGCTACCTTACCTACCTGCCTTTTCTAGAAACTATTCCATCTTCTCAATACTATCAACTACGGGTATTTCCTTTAGATAATAGACCTTTACCCCTTCTCCTTTCTTACCAGTCTCGAACTTATGCCTTTGCAAGGCTTTCGCTAATCTGGTCTTATTCGCCTGGTTTACTTCAATACTTTCCTTCTGACTTAGATAGGTAAGTATATCTGTATTGGACTTATAAAGATTACTCGCTTTTGTTGCAGGTTCGAAATACTTAAGTAATAGCTCTTCCTCAATCGTAGTAACCTGAAATTCTTCGTTGTTCTTATTAATAACATCAGCATCACTAGAATCAAACCAGAACTGAAAACCACTTTTCCACAAGGAATAAGCTTGGGCGTATACCAAGTCCAGATTAATCTTGTGAAGGTGATCAATCTTTAAGGTTTCGAAGGTTAAGAACCTTCTACTTCCAGTAGGGTCATTAAGAAACTCACGATTATTGACTGTTCCTGCAAAAGAAGCTCTCCTGATTAGGTTTTCACTATGAGTATTGTAAGGTCTTCTTATCTTTATATGGAGTTTCGTCATTAACTCCTTTAGGGAACCCAAACTAGTTCTGTTTAAAGTTTCTAGTTCATCCATGAAGATAAAAAGGCACTCAGCTAAATAGACTTCAGAATCCTTATTCTTTGGATTTATTGTACCTGAAAAAGCGTATTCCTTTAATGGCTTTGGTACCAGCTTATTCATCCAGGTAGTCTTACCAACAGCTTGTTTACCTGTGAATACAATAGCTGTTTGGTTAACTGCCTCATTATCTAAGGCGCAAGCGATAACCCCTACGATCCATTTTTTTAAACAGTACTTCCAGAACTTATCGTTATGGGTTTTTACAGTACTAGCTAAAGTCTCGATATGGTCTTCTTGCTGGTCCCATGTGGGCAATCCTTCAAAGTAGGAGGTAAACGGGTCATATTGCTGACTAAAATCTGAGTGAAGAAGCCTTCTTAAACTATCAGCAGAACAATCATTATCATCATTCTTAATTTCCCTTATTATACTGTTAAAAGCTGTTTCATCTAATACCTGAAAGGCTTTTGCTGGCTTTTTAGCATAATAGATTCTATCATTAACTTTATTAACTTTAAAGGTGTACCATTTTTTTAGGTAGTACTCTATCCCTTGATGGTACGTTAAACTTCTTCTACTTGTCATCGCTTCTCACTGGTTTAAAGGGCTCAGGAACCAACTCTACTCCATAAATTAGATTGTTATTTATCAGAAGGCTAAATATTTCTTTGAATCCAGTTGAAGTAATATAAACATCGCCTTCGTTGAGTTTACCCTTATGAGGCTTCATTTCCTCATTTAGAAACCAACTATCTTCTAAACTTTCCTGACACTGAGAATAACCTAAGTTTATTACTCCTAGTCGCATCATATAATTTAAAAATTGCTCCTCAGTCATATAAAAGAGCACAGCTGCTTCCCTTATGCTAAGGATATTAATTTCACCTTTTCCAAGACAACGCTCTCTAACTTGTTGTCTCAAAATTGATTCTTCTCTTGAAGTTTTCATTTTGTCAATCATATATGTGTTTAAAAATGCCAAACCTATGGCATTCATTTATCTCGAGAGGGTAACCAACTTATATGCATTGATAATGCACTGGCAAGCGTAGCTCATCCCCTCTAAACAGACAAGTATACTAGACTACTATTAATCGATTTGGTTGGTACCTTAAGTAGTGCTTAGCGACTTGCATGTCACAAACATACGAGTTAAATAGGGCTACAATATGTAACTAAAATCAAGTGTAGAGAAAGGTGTAGAGTGTAGAGCTATTGGACTACTAGCTCCACAAGTATAATTTGGCAGATAAGAAAGAAAATTAATTGTTATGATTGGGAGGAAAAAAATTAAGGTGTAGAGGAGCAAAGGTGCTGAACTATCCTTAATATGTTCTCCTGATTTGCGGGGTATTTCGCAAGACGTAATTCGTTGTTAGTAAACGTCTCTCCGTTAGATTTCTTAAACCAAGATCTAGTTATTTCCCAATGACCTTGGTCTGGAATTTCTTCGATTAAATGTTGATTTTGCAACTGGTGAATCAGTAAACGCAATTGGCCATTACTGCCTTTCCAGATAACAGGAGTAGGTTTAAGGAGGGCATTATTTCCAAAAATTGTAGTTAAAGCAAGTTTAACCAAATTCTTATTTGTTTTATTCACCCTTACTGAGAATTCTGATACTAATCCAGTATTTATCAATTCAGTTGAAAATACATTCAACTTTTTCTCAGCTTCCGATATTGCACTAAATCTTTCTCTAAAAAATTTAGGATTAATATCATGAGCCTGCTTAAGAGCTGTATAAGTAAAAGTGGTAGGTAAATCTGTTTTAGAAATATGAGAGGATTTTATATCAAGTGAAATGTTTTGAGAAGGTGTCTTTAAAAGTCGATTATATACAATTTTAATCTCTTGTTCTAAATATAAAAGTGATTCTGCAATAGAAGGGTATTTTTGATATATGTCATTTTGGGATACATCATTTATTAATGTATTTATTTGCTCTAGAATATCGAATAAGTATTCTTTTTTTTCTATCCTAGTAGAGTATTCCTTAAGTTCCCAACTAATTAGGTGAAGTGCTTTTTTCTGTTCTTTTTCTACTAATAATTTTAGAGAAATCAATATAGTAAAAGGCTGGCCATACTCATCATAATGTATGTAGGATGCTGTTCCATTTTCTATATTAAACTCATAATAAGGATCCTCAAGTTTATCAGTTAGATGTAATGCTTCCCACTCTTGTAATCCCCCTATTCTTATTAAATCTATAAAGTACTCTAATGCAACCATGGATATTCTATTATTAGCTTATGGTCTATCAATTGAAAACTACCTTATACAATTAAACGAATTTAGGTTCTATTTAGCAAGCTTCTTTCTTAAAGCTTGGGTAGAAGCTGCTATAAGGGTATTAGTTACTTTGGCGTAGATTTGGGTTGTATTTATATTATCATGACCTAAAATTTGCTTTAGGACTTCCATAGGAACACCATTCTGAAGGGCTATAGTAGTAGCAAATGTATGTCTTCCAATATGGACAGTTAGTTTCTTCCTAATACCACATATATCAGCTATTTCTTTAAGGTAAGCATTAAACTTTTGATTAGAAGGGATTGGAAGTAGAAAACCTGAAGTTATTACTCTTTCATGCTCCTTATACTTTTCCAGAATGGCCTTTGCAGGTGAAAGAAGAGGTATAGTACATGGATTACCTGTCTTCTTACGCTCAGTATATATCCACTCCTCCCCATCAATACCAATACTTAGGTTTGACATCCTAAGGTGCTTTGCATCAATAAAAGCTAAACCAGTATAACAGGTAAATAGGAACATATCTTTTATAATCTCCAACCTCTGAAAATTAAACCTGGTATTTTTTAATAGCTCTAATTCTCCTTCATTCAATGGGAGTCTTACAACCTTATCCTTAGACATAGAATGTAAGAGAAAAGGGTCTTTTTCCAAGTAATTATACTTCAATGCTATTTTAATCGCCTTTTTAAGGCGTTGGACATGTTTAATAGCTCCATTTTGCCTACACTTCCCTTTTGTCTTCAGGTATAACTCAAAGTCAGCTATAAACTTATAAGAGAGTTCTTTTAACTTAAAGTCTTTTACCTTGTACTCCAAATAAATAAAATTTCTAATATGGTTCTCAGAAGCTTTATAAGCATTATAACAGCTAAAGCTAAACTCCACTCCTATTTTAGCTTTAACATCTTTTACTAACTTAGTGAAAACATCCAACAGGGTAAGCTGCTTTTCTTCTATCCCCAAAATACCATTCTTTATAGCATCCAGGTCAATATCTTTTCCTTCTTCTATTAGTTTATTATAATGTTGCTTGGCTCTAAGTTTAAATAGCTCGATGGTATCGTTTATTGTCTTAGAATAAATAGATTTCCCTTTAACTTTCCCTTGATTGGAATCCCACAGCTCAGGCTTAATGTAATGTTTAGTGGCTATTTCACTTATTTTACCATCAATGGTAAGTCTCATAATAACAGGTACTTCTCTTAGCTTATTGGTCTTAGTTCTTCTGACCATTGCTAAGATGGAAAATGTGCGTGTAGTTTTCATGGTTCTTGCTTATTATACAGACCATTTGAACACTACTTACTCAATCATAAATTGAACTATATCAGCAACTTACAAAACATTCAGTGACCTAAAACATTCTAATACTTAAGGTCACTAAATGGGTCACTAAATTCTAAGTGTTTTAGATAAGTTGATAGGCTATAAAGTAAAAAACCCTGCAACTAGAAGAAGTTACAAGGTTTTATTTTTATTTGTGCGCGCGGGGAGATTCGAACTCCCACACCCGTAAGGCACCACCCCCTCAAGATGGCGTGTCTACCAGTTTCACCACGTGCGCAATACGGTAACAGAGCACAAATGTACGTATCTTTTATAAGTCGCACAATACCACTTTTTATAAAATTATGGATAGCCTTATTTTGGCCCTAGTATATAAAAATACTTTCTCCGGCCCGAATACTTAACTAAAAACCCATGCCGTTACCGAATAGGTGCCAGCATGGGTTTAAAAAGTATAGTGTAAAATAGCGCTTAAAATCTAACTTTAAAAAAGTTAAAAGCAAAATTTAACTTTAAATTACTGAGCCGCAGCAGTATCAGGAGTAGTAGTGGTGGCAGCTGAATCAACGCCCATAGCATCAGTAGAGGCGCTGTCAGTAGTAGTTGCATCAGAACCTTCAGTAGTTTCAGTAGAAGCACCTTCTTGTTTCGTTCCAGAGTTACCGCAAGAAGTAAAAGCAAAAGTTAAAGCAGTTAAAGCTACGAAGGCGAATTTTGATAAGTTTTTCATTGTTGTGGATAATTTAAAAGAGTTTCGAGTTAATTTCACCTTCATACTGCAAATGAGAAAAGGTAACCCAACTAAAAAATAATTTTTCCCGGGTTACATTTGTAGCCCGAGAAGTATTAAAGAAAGAATTTAATGCATAAAGCACTTTATTTTTCGGATGAAGCTATCATTCACGGAATAGTAAATGACGATGAGGAAGCATTAGCCTACCTGTACCGGATTCACTTTCCCATGATTTTAAACTTTATTCAGAACAACAGCGGCACCGACGACGAAGCAAAAGATATTTACCAAGAAAGCATTATTGTTTTCTACGAAAAGATTAAAGCGGGCACTCTGGAACTTAACTGCCAGATTAAAACGTACTTATACTCAGTATGCCGGCGGCTTTGGCTCAAACGGCTTACCGAGAAAAGCAAATACTCCGGCTCCGTGAATGATTCGGATGTTTATTTAAATTTATTAAGCGATGCGCCTGCTATAGAGGAAAACGACCAAAAGTTTAGCACTATGGAGCAGGCTTTGCATCAATTAGGAGAGCCTTGCCGGACGTTATTAGAAGATTATTACTTTCAGGATTTATCGATGCAGCTGATAACCGAAAAATTTGGTTACACGAACGCCGATAACGCCAAGAATCAAAAATATAAGTGCCTGATGCGCCTGAAAAAACTATTTTTTAGTTTGTATAAAATGCAGGTGTAAGCAAGAGCCCAAAGTTTAAATTAATTATTTAAATATTGGCGACGCCCTTGTTGATTCGCCAATTAAAACCATGACAGAGAGAGAAACTTTCGTTTTAATTGAACGCTACTTGTCCGGTGAGCTTTCCGGAGAGGAGCAGTTCGATTTTGACCAACACCGGCGAAACGATCCGGTTTTTGCCGATCGTTACCGCGACTACCAGGAGTTTCATGGAGCCATGCAGGTTTATAAAACCCGTACCGCCCTGAAACAAAAATTAGAAGTTATTCATGCCGCCGAAATAACCCCATCTTTAGCGCCTAAACCAGCCGAACTACCTATTATTCCATCTTCTTGGCGGGTATTCTGGAACCAGCATTTTGCGACGATGGCGGTGGCGGCCTCCGTAGCCGTTATCACCGTATTCGGCAGTTTACTCAGTATAGATGCCTGGCGTTCGGTTAAAAAACAACAAAATGCCCGTTATTCGGAATTGCGGCGCGAAGTAGATCAAATTAAACGCAGCCAGCGGGAGCTCATTCAGGATATTTCCGGAATTCCGCCGGTCCGGAATTCTCAAAAAGATGTGCGGCCCGCCTCTTTTAGCGGCACTGGCTTTCTGTTAAACGCCGACGGTTATTTTGTTACCAGTTACCACGTCATTAAAGATGCCGATTCCGTTTACATTGAAAACCACAAAGGGCTGCGTTATAAGGTGAAAGAAGTTTATAAAGACAAACTGCACGATTTGGCTATTTTAAAAATTGTAGATTCTAATTTTACTTCATTAGGTTATTTGCCTTACGCCTTTAAATCCAGTCCGGCCGATTTAGGCGATAAAGTTTATACTTTAGGTTTCCCCCGCGAAGATATGGTATACGGCGAAGGTTCTTTAAGCTCCCGCAGTGGTTTTGAAGGCGATACTACTGCTTATCAAATTTCTATTCCGGTAAACCCAGGTAACAGCGGCGGGCCATTAATTGATAGTCAAGGTAATTTAATTGGCGTAATTAGCGGCAAGCAAATCGGTCAGGAAGGCACTGCTTTCGCGGTTAAATCGGCTTACCTGAAAGACTTAATTCAGGGAATGGGGAAAGATACTTTAACGGAGCCCATCTATTTGTCGCGGCGCAATAACTTAGCTGGTTTAGCCCGCACGCAGCAGATAAAGAAATTACAGGATTATGTATTTATGGTTAAAATCTACAATTGATTTTTAACCAACATTTTCCAGAAAAGGCTTCTCTTGCACTGTAAAAGCCTTTTTTATTCAAAATCTTACTTAGCTCTACTCCCCTATTTATTTGTTTTTTGTAAAATTAACTTTATTAATTCCGTTAAATAAGTACCTGTGCTCGGTCCAAAAAAATTCATGTCGTGAGTTTCGTACTTTTTATGGTTAAAGTATTTCTCTGGGGTTACGTAACCAATATAACTGCCATTGAAACTGGTAACTACTACTTTCTGGTTACGAGCCGAAGCAGTAGTAGAGATCTCCGGCAATAACTCTCCGGAGAAATCGCAGGGAGTACCAATAAATACCGTAGATCCTACTTGCAGCAACGATAAACCGGCCGGGTATTTACCAAAGACAGTGTAAAACAGCCAAGGACGAAAACGCCGCTTTTCCCCATACCGCCACTGCGGTTTGTTCAAGTCTATCGCAAAATAAGCGTTGCTTAAATCTGTCTGGAAAGTAAGAGATAAATTTTGGGAGTAGTTTTGAATTTTATTCGCCAAACCTTCGGCTAAGTTAGCTACCTTGGTGTAGTTCTCGCCGGGAGCTTGTGGTCCGTGACTGCCAACGGCTCCCGCCCCAAAAGCGGCCATATTTAATTGCATTTTTTGTTCCAATAAACTTACCAAAGCTCCCGGATATTCCGCCGATAAACGAAGATCATTAGAAGCTACGGAAGTTGGATGCGCCGCAAAAGTACAAATCAAAGCTTTTTCTCCGGAAATTTTCTGAAAGTGCATCACCCGGATTAAAGTATCTAAATTGCCTTTATTCCCCACTAAACGGTTGTATACAAACTCGGGAGCGGGAATTTCCTGGTAGCCAATAGAAGCTGTAGTTGCATTATTCTCGGCCTGTTCAATGGTTTGGGCTATGGCTTCCGTTGTTTTGTTTACCAGTTCTTGGTTGTATTTACCAGCTATTATTCTACCGGCTAACTTTTTGCCCCAACCGCCAAAACTGTAATGCGTGTGGGTAGCCGTCAGGTAAATATTGTTTAAAGTATAGCCCTTATTTACAAGTAGTTGCTGCAAACGTTCGGTGATACGCATGGGCATAATAAGCAAATCAGCTGTTACCCAAGCGGCTTTGTAGTTGCCTTTTCTAAAAACAAAAGCCCGTACCCAAACAGAATCATGCACTTGTTCGTATTTCTTGCCTTTTCGTTTACCATAACCTGCCATGGGTACCGGTTTAGGCGGCGTCATATTTATTTTAAACCAACCTACTTGAATGGTATCATTAGAGCTAGAGGAAATCAGCGGCAACTCCGCTATTCTTTTTTTCGATTGCTGATAATATTGGGTGGTTGGGTAAGGAGTAGTATCCAGCTTTTGGGTGATACAACTTTGGCAGCTCAAAAGCAAGCCAATAATAAACAGCGGAAAGCCCTTCAAAATTAATTAATAACAGTAATTAAAAAACAGTTGAAATGCAAATGTAAAATTATCTTTTAGAAATCTGGTTCAAATAATTATTGAATAAAATTAAAATCTTCTTTATTCAGTATATGATTTCCCGATTTATGAGCCACCCATTTAACTTGTTGTTTTATCAGGTAGGTGTAAAGCATGGTACTCCGCTTATTCTCGTGGCCTAATAATCTTTGAACGGTAGTAATATCTTTTCCGCTCTCCAGCAAATGTGCCGCATAACTATGCCGCAACGACTAACAACAGGCATTTTTATTAAGTTGAGCCGTTTTTAAGGCTTGTTTCAGGGCTTTTTGCAATACGCTTTCGTGCAAATGAAACCGAATTTCCTGATCCGTAGCAACATGCTTAGACCGCCTAACGGCCGGAAAAAGATACTGCCAGGCCAGTGTTTTCGCTTCAGCGGAATTTTTGTTGCGCACTGTTGCAGGTATATCTACTTCGCCAAAACCAAGGTTTAAATCTTCCTGATGGATAGTGGCTACTTTGCGCATCTGAAGCTGCAATTCAGATTTCAGAGAAGCTGGGAAAAATAAGACCCGGTTCTTTAATCGTAATTGTTTATTTTCGAAATCTACATCCCGGATTCGCAGGGTAAGGCCTTCCGTAATTTTTAAGCCACAGCTGTATAGTAAAGCCGCCATTAACCGGGGTGCTCCTCTTAAATGAGTAAAAAGTACGTCTATTTCCTTTTTAGTTAAAATAGCCGGCGTGGAGCGGTAATGTTTCAGCCGCGAGAAATAAATTTTAGTCAGAGGTTGGTGCACCACTTCGTTATACAAAAATAAAAGGGCGCAATGTGCCTGGTTTTGGGTAGAAGCAGATTTTTTGCCTTTCAGCGAAAGATAATTCAGGAATGCTGCTACTTCTTTCTCTCCCATTTCCCGCGGATTCTGTTTTCCGTGAAAAAGAAAAAATCGAAAAATCCAGTCGCAGTAAGCTGCTTCCGTGCGGGGACTGAGATGCTGCGCCTGCATAGTTTTTCGGACCTGATCAATAAGCTGAGAAGCTGTTTCCATGTAGCAGACCAATTTGCATTAATTCACCTTAAAAATTATTAATTTTAGTAAGGAAATATCAATCAACAAGTAGCGTGTTTTTCTTCTCTTGCCGATTTTACAATTTAAAATCACATATCTACCCTAATTGCGAAATAAATGAATCAATTCAAACTTGTGCTGGCACTTTTATGCCCACTTTAGAGCGTTTATCAATGCGGGAAGTACTATTTTAATTTTAAAGTTTTTTCCTCTATATCTAGCATTCACTTCTACCCGCAACAAAAAAGCCTTGGTTACCAAGGCTTTCTTTTGATGTTGATGGGTAGTGTTTAATTTTTAATTAATGGAACAGTCGCTTGTACACTGCTGCCATTTAAATAAAGAACGTACACGCCCGTAGCTAAATCCTGGATGTTTAGGACAATGGTGTTTTTACCGCTAGTTACGGAAACAGGCCGCGTTTTAATTTTTCGGCCTTGTGCGTCCATTATGTCAATAGCAGCTGTACCACTAGCAACGGCGGAAAACGCCAGATTTACTTTGTCTTGGGCGGGATTAGGATAAAGCCTGGTTACCGTTACTCGGCGTAATTTAATATCTACAGCAATTATTTTACTATACTTACTGATAGCATTGAAATCTACCTGCTTTAAACGGTAATAGGCCGTTCCGGACAAAGAAGCCAGGTCAATAAAGGAGTATTCCTTCATCTGGTTACTGGTTCCTGCTGCTTTCACCTGGCCAATGCTGGTAAAAGTTTTACCATCGGAACTACGCTCTATCACAAAATAATCGCTGTTTTTTTCTGAAGCCGTTGCCCAAGTAAGGATAACCTGACTATTTATATTTTTGACTTCGAACTTTAATAACTCTACGGGTAAAGGCACTATATTTTCTACACTCCGAAAATCGGCTACGTTATTTGATACCGAAGGACTTACCACCATCCCAAAGTTATTCGCGTCAAATAAATCTACTAATCCATCCTTATCTGTATCGCGGTAGTAGGTAGCATTACTCGCACTTAAAAAGTTAGGATTAGCTCCTTGTTTTTCGAGCCAGTCGGGCACATTATCTCCATCCTGAAAAGTATTACTATCGGTAGTCAGGTAATATCCCCGATTAGAAGATGCTTCAAAAGCCTGAGCTCTTTGCAGTAAATTATCCAATGCCTTCTTATCGTGATTACTATCGAAGGCTTCGTAGTAATCGCTACTAGTATCATTATCCGAATCCAAATCTAAATAATCGGGCAGGTTGTCGCTGATTACATAAGCGCCATCGGTATTAATAGGAATAAGTGGCTGACCATTTTCCGTGCCATCGTAAACGCTCACAATTCCATCACTATCGTCATCTATTTGGTTCGGGGCAATGTAACCAGCGGTTGTTTGGGCTTCTACGTTATCCGGAATGCCGTCATTATCTGCATCTAAATCCAGAAAATCCAAGAAAGAATCGCCATCTGAATCGGGCATGGGCAAGCTGGTAATACCATTATCCGCACTGGTTTCAGCAAAATCCGGCATACCATTGGTACCCACAACACCACCATATCGGCCAAGCGTTGCATTATAATTGCTAGGGGCTATGCCACGATTAGCCTCCCGGGTATTGGCAATACCATCCCCGTCCATATCTAAATCTAAGCTGTTAATTATTCCGTCCAGGTCAATATCAAACCAGTCGTTAATCTGGTCGTTATTTATATCGCGGAAGGCCCCGTATTTGGGATGTACAAAAGTAGGGTCGTAATAATTAAAATTACCATCGTTGTTTGCGTCGCCGTAGGGATCAATATTGCTATTGGAAATAAGATCGGTAATACCATCGTTATTATCATCTATATCCGAAAAGTCGCTTATGCCATCCCCATCCCGGTCCTGGGTTAAAATTAAGGTAATCGCTTTATCAGTGGTACCACCCGTGGCATCTAAGGTACGCACGGTAATAGGGTAAGATCCCGGACGTACTAGGAAGCGGTTGCTCACAATAATATGTCCGTCGGGCATGGTAACCCCGTTCGGAAGTGGACCAGCAATTAAAGTAGTGCTAGTAACAGCGCCGTCATCGTCGGTGAAGGTAGCCAGTATGTCGTTGTTTCTATAATCATAAAAGTTTTTGGCGGTGAATACAATAACAGCAGCTTCGGCATCCGGTAGAAAAGTTAAGGTTACCGAAGGGGTAGATTGACCACCTAAAGGATCGGTAGTTTTTACTTGAAAGGAATACGAACCGGGAACCAACAAACTTTTATCGGCAACGGTAAATTCACCGGTGGTAGTATTAAAAGCTACTCCCGCCGGCAAAGTTCCGGAAGTAATTTGGGCGGTAGAAATAGCCCCGTCCGGGTCAGCAACGGTGGCTAGGCTTTGCCCGTTAGTATACGAATCTACGTTGCGGGCCGCCACTGCAGTATAAACGGCTGGCTGATGAATAAGAACATTATTGAAAACTGTATTCACGGAATTGTTGCTGGCAACAGCATCGTATTCGGTAGCAGCTGATTTACTGGATTGAACTGTATATTGGCCGGCAGCAGTTGGTATCACCGTAAAAGTAATTGTTGTAGAAGTAGATTTGGCCAGGTTTCCAATTTGCCAGATACCGGTAGAAGGATTATAAGAACCTACAGCAGGATTAGCGCTAACCAAGGTTAAACCAGCCGGTAAAACGTGCGTAACGGCCAAAGCAGTAGCATCATTCGCGCCGTTATTGGTAGCGGTAATGGTAAATGTTGCTTGCTGACTAGTGAAATAAGGAGGACTGCTTTGCGCACTGGTTAAAGCAATATCGGCGGCTTCCTGTACATTAATCGTGATAGTAGCATCATTATTAGCCGGAACAGGGTCTGTCTGACTCTGACCAGTCTTAGAAATTATAATATTGGTAGTACCTGTGGCAGAAGGTAGGGTTTCAACTTTAAAAGTAGCGCTTGCTCCGGGTGCTAAGGTGCCCACATTCCAGTAACCAGTTAGCGGATCGTACGTACCTTGGCTGGTAGTAATTCCCTGGACATTTACATTACTGCCGGAAGGGCGGTTATCATAGTAAATAATACCTGTTGCCGCATCTGGACCATTGTTAGTAATAGTGCCGGTAAAAGTAGTTGGCGTTACCCCGTTATAATAAGGACCCGGAGTAACGCTAAAACTAGCCGATACATCCGCGCTGGCTCCTACCGAAATAGTATTCTCCGAACTGTTATTGGCACTAACTTTATCGTTCTCGTTTTGAGCGGTTTTAGTAGCGGTAGTAGTAAAAGTACCCGCCTGCGTAGGTTTGGCCACTAAAGTAAGAGTTTGAGTAGCATTAAGCGCAATGTTTCCTATGTCCCAAATGCCGCTAGTAACATCGTAGGTACCGGAAGTAGCCGTAGCGCGCACGAATTGCAATCCATTAGGTAACTTATCGGTAATTTTAATGCCCGAGCCAGGGCTTGGCCCTAAATTTTTAGCGCTTACGGTATACGTTACTTCCGTGCCGTTGCTATAAGGAGCTGCCGAAACGGTGTTAGTTACTTCAATATCAGAAGCGGGATTGACATATATGGAGGCAAAATCTTCGTTATTGCCCGGATTACTATCGTACTGCGTTTCGCCGGATTTACTCACTAAAAAGGATATGGCACCCGAACGAATAAGTTTACCGGTGAGCGTGATAGTTGCCTCTTCACCAGGTGCCAGCGACGGGATATCCCAATAACCCGTTGCACGGTTATACGTTCCGGTAGTAGTGGTCGTGTTTATGGTAGGAATATCAAATGCTCCGGGCCGATTATCGTAAAATTGAACATTAGTAGCTGTATTGGGACCATTGTTGCGCACTTTAGCGGTAAATACCGGGAAATCGCCGACATAAAAAGGACCGTTTCCTACCGTTATGTTTATTCCAATATCTGCATTTGGATTTACCGAAATAGTTCGGCCTTCCGAATTATTTCCCGGAACATTATCATTCTCGGTGGTAGCTTGAGCGGTTTTAGAAGCAAGGGTAACTTGGTCGCCAATTGTATTTGGTTCTACCGTTAGCACTAAAGTTTGG
This sequence comes from Adhaeribacter arboris, assembly GCF_003023845.1. Lineage (NCBI taxonomy): Bacteria > Pseudomonadati > Bacteroidota > Cytophagia > Cytophagales > Hymenobacteraceae > Adhaeribacter > Adhaeribacter arboris. The sequence continues at coordinate 1,664,346 of NZ_PYFT01000001.1, forward strand.
GTAACCCCGCTGCCAATACTCCCTATGTTCCAAACGCCGGATGTACTGTTGTAAGTACCTACGCTGGGAACGGCACTAATTAAGGTTAAACCAGCTGGTAACACATCTGTAACCTGCACCCCAGAAGTAGCATCCGGACCGTTATTCTTTGCGGTAACGGTAAATGTAGTTTGCACTTTGTTGTAATAAGGCCCAGGTGCTGCTGTATTGGTTACCACAATATCTGCCACTGGTTTAGCATTCACGTTTATGGAATTGGAGGCGGCATTATTACTGGTTTGACTATCGTGAATACTTGAATTACTTACCGAAGCCGTAGTAGTAATTGTACTGGTAGTATTGGGAGCCGCCACTAAGGTTAAAGTTTGAGAAGCACCATTCGCCAGGGCACCTACCGTCCATATCCCGGTGGTTGAATTATAGGTACCCGTGGAAGCAGTATAACTTTTAAAAGTAAGCCCGGCCGGTAATTGATCGGTTATAGAAACGGCGCTGGTGGCATCCGGACCATTGTTCGTTACTGTTACCGTATAGGTAACATCGGTACCTACTACGTAAGGACTTGCCGATACGGTATTAGTTACCGCTAAATCAGCATTAGCCGTTACGTTGATACTGGCAGTGGCTTGGTCATTGCTAAGTACATTATCAAATTCAGTAGCCCCGTTCTTACTGGCAGTAGTTGAAATAGGCCCGGTAGTAGTAGGTTTCACCACTAAAGTTAAAGTTGCCTGGGTATTAACCACCAAATTACCCACGTCCCAGATGCCTGTGGCTGAATTGTAGGTACCATCAGAGGGAGTAGCACTAACTAGTTGCAAACCAGCTGGCAGTTGATCCAGTACGCTTACGTTCGTGGCATTACTAATTCCATTGTTTCTAGCCGTAACCGTAAAAGTGGTATTTACTCCATTGTAGTGAGGTCCGGCTGCTGCGGTATGGGTGATGGCAATATCGGCGGAAGGATTTGGATAAATAGTATTGGAAGATGAATTATTTGCTGGTACTGCATCGTATTCCGTTTGCGCCGCAACTGCCGCCGTAGTAGTTATGGAATTAGTAGTGTTAGGAGTAGCTCTAATAGTAAGGGTAACAGTAGCATCTTTCGCTAGTGATCCGATAGACCAATTACCAGTGGTATTATCGTAAGTACCCACCGAAGGAGTGGCACTATTAAAAGTTAAACCTGCCGGTAACAAATCTTTAATTATTACTCCGGAAGCTGCATCCGGACCTGCATTATTTACCGTAACGGTGTAAGTTGTTTGCACGCCTCGGTAATAAGGTCCGGCAGCTACAGAATTGGTAACTATTAAATCGGCATTAGCGCTTACGTTAATACTGGCGCTTGCCGCATCGTTTGCAGTATTGTTATCAAACTCGTTTTCGGCAGTTTTAGTAGCGGTGGTTCCAATATTACCGATGGTTTTAGGTTTCACCAATAAAGTTAAGGTAGCGGTAGCGGTGTTCGCTAAACTGGCTATGGTCCAGTTACCGCTAGTGCTATTATACGTTCCGGTACTAGGAGTAGCACTTACTAGTTCTAAACTAGCCGGTAGTTGATCCAGAATAGTAATCCCGGTAGCTGTATTTGGGCCGTTGTTTTTAGCTGTTACGGTAAAAGTAGTATTAACCCCGTTGTAGTAAGGACCAGCAGCTACTGCATTGGTTACGGCTACGTCCGCGGGAGTACCGACACTTATGGTATTAGAAGCCGAATTATTAGTTGTTACCTCATCGGGTTCCGTTTGGTTAGTTATAGTGGCAGAAGTAGTAATATTACCTGCGGCATTAGGTATTGCTTTTATAGTTAAAGTAGTGCTGGCACCATTCGCTAGACTACCAATTGTCCAGGCTCCATTGGTAGAATTATAGGAACCAATAACCGGAGTAGCACTCACAAATGTTAAGCCGGCTGGTAATAAATCGGTAATTACTAAGCCGGTGGAGCTGGCTGAGCTGTTATTGGTGGCAGTTACGGTGTACGTAACTTCCTTGCCTACGTAATAAGCGCCGGCGCTTACGGTATTGGTTACCGCTACATCCACCGGCAATTTAACGGTTACATCTTCGGAAGTAGCCGAAGTACCGGTATAATTGCTGCCGGGTACATCGGCACCCGCACTCGCACCTGTTTCATAGGTTTTATTATCCGCAGAAACAATATCCATTGTTACTAACCTGGAAAAACTAGTTCGGGTAGGGTCTAAATAACTGGCTGAGGCTGAATTCTGGATGGCGGTATTTAAAGCAGCGCTATTGCTGATATTTACCGTAAATATAATTTGCACCGAACCTCCTGAGGGAATATAGAACGTTCCCCAAGTAGGGGTAGCGGTTCCGGCCGCCGGAGAAATTGTAGCAGTAGTAGTAGTTAAAACAGCTGCTTTGGAAGCCGTTAGTCCGGCATCGTCGTAACTACCGGTGCCCAAAGTAATGGAAGTAGTAGCATTATAGGTAACATTGGCGGGCAGAGCATCTGTAACCCTTACTCCTTGGGCACTGCCCCCCGTGTTATTTACCGTAATGGTATAAGTTGCTTGGGTACCACCCGACAATCGGTATACTGTTGGCGTAGAAGTTGATTTAACAACTGTTAAAATAGGTAAACAACCCGCCCCGGAAGCGCTATTGGTTAATTGACCAGAAGTAACAGCATTATTTAAAATTCCGGTGGTTCCAGAAGTCGCGCCATAAGCAACCGGAGTAGCAGTGGCAGTTAAAGTTAATCCGTTAGTTCCTCCGGCTACGCTACTTGCCGCCGCTAAGGCAGAAGAGGAAAAAATTACCCCACCCCCGCCTCCGCCGCCAGGTCCGTGCGAAGAGCCCCCCCCAGTGTTTGATCCTCCCGTGCCACCTGTTGCTGTTACCGTAATCGTGTTGATGGCACCACTGGCAGCGGTAATCAACACGCTTCCCCCTGCTCCTCCTCCACCACTGCCATCGTTGGTAACAGAAGTGTTGCCGCTAGCTCCGTTAGCATTAATGGTACCTGTTCCCGTAATAGTCCCCGCTCGCACCATTACAATACCACCACCGGCGGCGCCACTGCTGGCTAAACCGTTAAGCAAGTTACCCGAGCCATTATTGGTGGAACCCGCACCGCCACCACCTCCCATCACTAACCTACCAGGTGCTACAACATTAAAACCCGTTCCTCCAAAACCACCTACTGTTGCACCACTACTCCAGGCATTGCCACCTTTTCCACCAGTTCCTCCATTAGCACCACCGCCACCACCAGAATTCTGGTCATTAGCCGTTGGGTTACCATCATTACCACCCCCACCCGCATTACCCGGCGCTCCGCGACCCATGCTGCCATTTACGTAACCTTCCACGGCAGTATTTAGTAAAGCTCCGTTAGCAAATACGTTGGCGGGCGTACCCGCCGTACCTTCCCCTTTTTGAGCATTAGCTGCCTGCGTAGATAAAGAACGGTAATCGCCATTTAATAAACCAGTTGTACCTGCTAACACCCGTCCGGCACCTCCCCGAAAACCCGCTCCCGCAGCATTAATGGTTTGACCGTTAAAATTTAATCGTCCGGCTACATCCATTGCCACTACTCCGCCCGTACTTCCATTCCAAGGGGTAGCAGTTATCCCGGCTGTTAAAGTGATGGCACTAAATTGCGGTACTCGAATTACCTGGTAACGAAATTGGCCGGTAGTTCCTGCAGCTCCATAATCAGAAGTGCTATAAGCATTAACTGTACCGCTGGTTAGGTTAAGTGTACCGCCAGAAGTAGCAACGTTATTGGCTGCCAAAGCATACTCATATTTACCGGCAATAAAGTTAGCATTAGATATATTTCCCGAAGCAGTAGTAGTACCTGCCCCGTAGGCCGAGGTATTACTAGTACTTATATCTGCCCCCTGCATTTGAATAATTAAAATTAAATCGCCTTTATTAATAGGAGTAGTACTACCCGTGGATGTACCTAGAGATAAAGAAGTAGAGCCTGCAGCCACGATTCCGGAACCGGGATAATACGTATTAACTGTTGCAGTATTAGTAGTGGGTGAACCATCCTTTCCGGGAGAGATACAGACCTGTGCCTTTGTGTATAAGCCAGCTACCAGAAATAATGCACAAACAAATATAAATCGAGACAAATAGTAATACATATGAAACCAAGCCCTTTGAAAAACCTTTTTAATATTATCTTTTCAAGAATTTCAAGTACAAAATCAATCCTGCGGAACTAGAAAGATTTATTGTTTAAATACAACATACAACTTAAATAAATACCGTAAATAAATGCTTATACAAATGAATTAATGAATTAAACTTTATAACAGGTTCTAGTAATATAATTTCATTATACCCTTTAATACCGGGTTAAGTGCAATCATATTTATAACATAATCCAAAATACATCTTTAGTAATACGGACATATACTACCATTTGCCTCATATCAAATGGTAAGTTAAGGTTTACTTTAAAACTTTCTACTTCTTCCATTATTTACCCAAGATATTATAGCACCTGCTCCGTATAAGGCATAGCTATTTATTGATATTGCTGTTAAGTTAAACTTTTATAATCGGGCACAAAGAAGGCAGAGTTAAAGTAAAAATATTATATTTTATATATAAAATTTTTGATTGTATTACCGAAAATTTATAACCTAACTTTATACTAAATTACCAATAAATTATACTTTATTTATAATCTGCTTTTTCATATTCTGTTTACATATTGATAATAAAGTATTTAAAATACTTTTGAGAACACTTTTAATCTAAAAACAAAAAGGAACAATCAAACCTAAAAATTGGTTATTTCCAAGTTACAACCATCTATAGCAACTTATGAGATTTTCATTACCCCGCTTATTCTTATTGTGCGTTTTGTTGATTACCACTATTCACGGCACTTTTGGTGAAGGCTCCAGGCAACTTACTCCTGGTCAGTCGACAAGTGCTTTAACGGACCCCAATAACGATAAAGCAGGCTACTTAGCGCACGATGCGAATTTAGCTTCTGCCACGGGGATAGCCGTTTCATCCCTTAGTTTTTTAAAACCCGCCGGCTTTAGTCGAAACGGCGCTACTTACTCCAAAGACCATCGGTTATACATTCGCGTGAAAGCCGGCGAAACTTTATACTATGGTGTACACCGGACTACGCACGACCAGGGAACAGGAAATCAGGCAGCTTTAACTATTACCGTACGCCGGATGAATCCGGCTAATGGCACCGACGATGTAAATCCTGTTGCTGCTACTACCCTTACCAACAACACTGCTTCTACCCGGGATATGTTACTCACCACTCCCCAAAGAGGAGTAATCGCTAATGCAACCGAAGCAGCTAATGGTCCCGATCGGGGAAGTATAACAGCTGGTTACACACCTTTATCGGTAACAAACTCTACTACTATCGATTATGATTATTATGTAGAGTTTACGCAGGTTGGGGAAGCAAATATGTCGGATGAACAACGCTTTTCGGTGTATGATTTGTGGGATTTTACAGTAGTAGATGCTAATGGTGTGGAGAAACCCGGACGTATGCGGAGTAAGCTTTGGGCTTTTTCGGCGGGCGGAACCACCAATTTATTTTCTAAAACTTTTAACATGTTTCCCTTAGTGCCGGCCGAGGATCAAGGGGGAAAGTACTTTGTTAAAAAGGTAGAACTAGCGGGTATTGCTCCTCAAAATTATTTTAGATTTGTTACTAATAGTGCCGGTACTACGGTGGGTACTACCGTTGAAGAAAAGAGAAAAAGTCAGACTACTCAATCAGACTATCCGGAGTTTTACAGCTTTGTAAACGATCCGGATCCAACCATTTGGCCCAGCGCCACTGCCCCTACTTTTAGTGTAAATATTACTTCATCGTGTAATACCGCTACCGGCGGAGGTAAATCTATTTTTACCATTAACAGCAGTGATCGTAGTACTTTTATTGCTCTCATAAATTTAAATGGTACGGCAGGTTACCAATCGGGTACCACTGATGTACTGCTGGAACAAAGTGGGCCGAAAGGTAGCCGCGTCCTGGAGTGGAATGGTTTAAATGGTCTGGGCCAGGTTGTTCCTAATAATACGTCCATCAGTTATTCTTTCCGGAATGGCTGCGCTCCCGTTAACTTTCCGATGTGGGATGCCGAGGTAAACAATGGCTTTAGGGTGGAGGATGTGCGACCACTAGCTGGTACAAGTTACAATAGTTTGTTATTTTGGGACGACCGGAATTTATCTACTACCACCTTTCCGGCTCCGCAATCTGAGCTATTTGGGGTAGCCCCGGCGAGTACCAATACTACCGGAGTGCATAACTGGGGCAGTTTTACTACTACGGCTACTAATTATAATGCGGGAGATTTAAAAACCATTAATACCTGGACGTATGGCTACACCAATACGCAAGATCAAATCAGTACGTATTCTTACGATTGCAGCGCAGATGTAGGCGTAACCAATACTGTAACGGCAGCTCCCTATACCATTGGCAAAGCTTTAACTTATACCGTAACGGTTACTAATAACGGTCCTATCCCTGCCTCCAATATCATCGTAACCGACAAACTAGATCCAACTAAATTTGGAGAGATAACTTCTTCGGACAATACCAATTATAATGCCTCTACCGGCGTATGGTCGGTTGGTTCTTTACCGGTGAACGCTTCCCGAACGCTTACTATTACGGCAAAGCCCCTGGTAACGGGTACTAGTACTACTACCGCCAGCCAAACCCACACCGAAGCAGATAACAATGCTTCCAACAACAGTGCGCCGGTAAATATTACCGTAGTACCTTCGGCGGATATTGAAGTAAAAAATACGGTACCCCAAACTACCTATTACAACGGCAATGTAATTCCGTATACCTTAACGGTTCGTAATTTGGGCCCCAATGCCGCTACCGGAGTAGTCGTTACGGATAAATTACCGGCCGGGCTTACCTTACAAGGAACTACCCCAACGGGTTATGATGCCACCTCGGGTAACTGGACGGTGGGCGCCCTAGCGGTAAATGAAACAAAAACGATCACGCTGCAAGCCAAAGCTTCAACAGTGGGAACTTTCACTACTACTGCCACTTTGGGTAGCCGTACCGGTTATGAGCTCGACGAAAATACCAATAATAATACCTCATCGAATACCATAACTGTAAATTCTGCCGCTGATGTGGAAGTTACCAACGTGGTTTCAAACGCAACTCCTAATCAGAATGGGACTATAACGTACACCCTTAAAGCAACTAACTACGGGCCGAACAGTGCTACCAACGTAGTGGTAAGTGGTGCTATTCCGGCCGGGTTGAATTTCACGAATTATAGTACAACTGTGGGAACTGCTTCTGCGGTTAACTCAAATCTTATATGGAATGCAGGCACTATTTTGACTAATACTACCCAAACCTTAACCATCACGGCCACTCCTACCGCTACGGGCTCTTTTACGTTTACTGCCGCACAAACTCATACGGAGAGCGATAACAATAATATGAATAACAGTGCAGCGCAAACAATAACGGTACAACCTACCGCTGATATCCAGGTAACGAATGTTATTACGTCGCCCACTCCGGCGGGAGGCACCTACGCCAACGGCGATGTAGTGACGTATTTAGTAACGGTTACCAATAATGGTCCCAGCACCGCTACCGGCGTTCTCGTTGATGATAAACTGCCGACGGCTCTCTTTAATAATATTTCCAATAATTCTTCAGCCGGCACAAGCTATAATCCAACCACCGGACGCTGGACAGTAGGAACCTTGGCCAATGGCGCTTCAGCTACACTTTCGTTAACGGGCACCATTACCCAGAGTGCCGTTATAACTACCACGGCATCTCAATTTCATAACGAATATGATAATGTAAACGGTAATAACAGTGCCTCTAATAGTATTCAATCCGGTTCCGGAACTATCACCGCGGATATTAATATAGCTACTACGGCTGATGCGGCTACGTATTATACCGGCAATCCGGTAACTTTTACCGTTAGCGCCACAAACCAAGGTCCGGATGCGGCTACTAACGTAAAAATATATGCTCCTTTGCCGGCTGGCATGACGGCTGTATCCTTTAATCCCAAAGTGGGCACCTATGATGCCGCCACCAAAATCTGGACTATTCCGACATTAGCTAACGGAGCTTTTACCGAGCTAACCGTGATGGGCACACCTAACCGGGATGATAATGCAGTTGGCGATAAAACCTACCAATTTAAAGCAGAGAGAACCGCCGACGCACCCGCCCAGTTCGATAATGATGTTTCTGATAATTCCAGCACTACCGATATTACGGTGAAAAAACGGGCCGATGTGGCTACTAGTATTACCGTATCTGGCGCTAATCCGGATGGTACCTTTTATCGCGGTATTACCGAAGCTACTTTTGAGATTACCGTTACTAATAATGGGCCGGATGTAATAACCGATCTGGAAGGTAGAGACACCCAAACGGGTACGATCACGTTTACGGCAACACCCGCCGCAGAAGCTGGTACTACTTACAACACCTCTACCGGTATTTGGAGTGTAGGCACTTTATTACCCGGCCAATCTAAAAAACTTACGGTAAAAGGAATCCCTAATACAACGGGCCGATTATATTTAGGCGGCTCTGTTACTTCTAAACCTACTTACCCATACGACAACATTCCGGAAAATAATACGGCCCGGGCCTTTTTAAATGTGGTACCAGTAGTAGATGTGGCGGTTACCAACACTGTATCTAGCCCTACTTTCCAGAATGGCGATAATGTTACTTTTACGGTTACCGTTCAGAATAATGAAACGAATGCGGCCACTAACGTAGTTGTAGAAGACATCTTACCATCGGGTCTTAATTTTGTGAGCGCTACTTCTTCTGCGGGTACTTACGACCTTGCTACTGGCAAATGGACTCTAGGAACAAGCCTTTTACCTGGAGCTGCTAATGCTCAAACCCTAACTTTAACGGTTAAACCCCAAGCGGCTAGTAATTATACCACTACTGCTTCCGTTAAATCGACTGAATACGATAAGAACACAGCCAATAACAGCCAGACAGCACAAACGCAAGGAAGTGCCTCCGCCGATATAGCCTTGAGCAGCAGCATTGCTCCGGGCCCTTACTATATTGGAAGTCAGTACCTGGTAACTATCACAGCTACCAATAACGGGCCGGATGCCGCCACCGAAGTAGTTATTGGTTCCTTAGTATCCACGGGTTTGAAGTTAGTGCCGGGAAGCGGCACACCCGCCCCGGGAACCACTATTGATCCGGCTACTGGCCGGTGGCTGATCGGAAACCTACCTATCAATGAATCAAGAAATTTAACGCTTCTGGTAGAACCCACCGCGAGCGGCACCCTGAATAATGCTGGTTATAAGTTGGCTGAAAAAGAATACGACCCGAATGGTGGTACCACTACCAACGGAAATAATAGTACCATTATCGTCCTTAATGTTACGGACCGGCCCGCCGCTTATCAAGTATTATTAACGGGTAAACACTATTTCTATTTCACCACTGGCCAGCACATTGCCACCGTTAGCGATCCGGATGGAGCCATTCAAACATCGAGTTTTGTTAGCGGAACCCGAAACAATACTACTATTTCGTCGTTACCGGCTGGTATCCGTTTAGAGTCCAACGGCGAACTGGAAGTAACTAACCAATACGAACTTGTACCCGGTGTATACAAACTACTCATTGAATCGGTAGACGCCGGCGGTGGCGTTACCCGTAATGAGGTAACATACGTTATTTCCGGTGACTGGGACAACGACGGGGTAGCCGATGATATTGATTTAGATGATAATAACGATGGCGTTATTACCGAACCTGGTGCCACCAACCCAACCGGAGACGCCGATAACGATGGCATTTACAATTATTTAGACCGGGACTTTGTGCATCCGATTTACGGCGCTTTTATCGACAGAAACGGCGATGGCATTCATGATGGCTTTGATCTAGACTTGGATGGATTAATTAGAGGCTTTGACATAGACATTGACGGCGATGGAATTACCAATGTAATAGAAGCTTATGGCGGTATCGTACCAGCGGGTATAAACTATGATCCAGCTACCGGAACCATTACCGGCAATGTAAATGAATTTGGAATTCCGCTAGCCATTTTAAAACCGGGCACGAATAACCAATCCATCTTACCCGCTTTAGACACAGATGGTGATGGTCGCCGCGATTACGAAGATATAGATTCGGACAACGATGGTATTATAGATGGAATAGAAGCTCAGCTAACCAATAATTATATTAACCGCTCTTCAACGGATGCGGATCGAGATGGATTAGATGACCGTTATGACCCAACTTGTGGTTGCGGTACCAACGGAGTTACTATTACACCGGTAAATACCGATAATCAGGATAAACCGGATTACCTGGATCTGGATAGCGATAATGACATATCGGCCGATTACATAGAAGCTTATGACGATAACCAGGATAACTCTGTTATTGCCGATTTAAAACTCCGGGCAGAGAACTTTGAAGCCACTCGCCAGGCAGGTTATTACACTACCGTAGACTCGAACAATAACAACGTACCGGATTGGTTGGAAATGAACAATACCAGTCATTATCCTCAATTTTTAACACCCGGAACAACCTTTTACCACGATACTAACCAAAATGGCTTAGTAGATTTGTTTGACGCTACTTCAGGTGGCCGCCGTAATAATTTCCAAACCAAAACCGGAACCAACGAGTACGATTTCCGTTCTGCGAGTTTAGTTGTGGTGTTACCGGTAACTTTAGTGGAGTTTACGGCCAGTAACTTACCCGAGGGTATCCGGTTAAATTGGAGTACAGCCTCCGAGAAAAACAATGCTTATTTTGTAGTGGAAAGAAGTCAGGATGGTAAAGCGTTCGAAGCTATTGGGGAAGTTAAAGGTAATGGTACGAGTAACCAGTTAATGCAATATAGTTTTCTGGATAAACAAGCCCCAGGCAAGGTGGTTTACTACCGCTTAAAACAAGTAGATGTAGACGGTAAATTTGTTTACAGCCACATCATTGCCATAAACCGTAATAACCAGAATCAAATAGTACCTAGGGCCAAAGTTTATCCTAATCCGGCAACGGAAATTACCCACTTGGATTTAACCGCTATACCCGAACAAGAATTTAGTATTACTATTATCAACATCACCGGTAAATTGGTAAAACAAACTTCTGGTAAAGGCGGTAATTTATTACCGTTAGAAATTAGTAACCTGGCCTCCGGCAAGTACATTATTCAAATAAAAGGCGCAAATTTCTTTCAAAACCTAAATCTATTGAAGCAGTAAAAAAATTGGGAAAGGAATGAATACCTAAAACGTGCTGCCTAACTGAAGTTGCTGGTTTGATAAATTAAAGAACCAAGGCCGATTAAGTAATAAACCTACCCCTACTACTGTTTATCAGTAATACGGGTAGGTTTTTCTTTTAACAGATTTGAACGTTCTAGTTACGTAAAAACAAACCAAATCAGTTAAAGCAGTAAAGTCATAATATCTAATATCTAAAAAATATTTTATTCTCGGAGCTAACTAACAACTTTATAGTATAACTTGTTAAACATTTGATTATTAGTACTTACCTATTTTGATAATACCAGTACTAGCTCCTTAGATTAATTCTGAATAAAATTTTAATAATCTCCATGAAACAGATCATAGAAAAGCACCCACTGGCTATCCGCTGGTTTCATTGGGTAAACTTCCCGGTTTTAATGATCATGATTTGGAGCGGCTTGTTAATTTATTGGGCGAACGACGTTTACCGGTTAGGTTGGGGAAATACTACCCTACTGGCATTTTTCCCCGATTCCTTTTACAAAGCATTAAAAATTCCGTTCCGGCTGGCCGAAGGCATGTCCTTGCATTTTGTTTTTATGTGGCTCTTTCTGCTAAATGGTTTATTTTACGTACTTTATACTTTCTTTTCCGGCGAATGGCGTTATTTATTACCGAACCGGTATTCTTTTCGGGAAGCCTGGCGAGTATTGATGTTTGATTTAGGAATTTCAAAAGTTCACCCGCCGGGGCGTAAATTTAACGGCGCGCAGCAAATTGCCTATACCAGCGTAGTAGTAATGGGACTTGGTTCCGTGCTCACGGGGTTGGCTATTTATAAACCGATTCAGTTTTCCTGGCTTTGTTCCCTGTTGGGTGGCTACGCCTTCGCGCGGATGCTGCATTTTGCCTTAACCATTGGTTACGTTTTATTTTTCCTAATACATATCTTACAGGTTATCCGGGCCGGCTGGAATAATTTTCAGGCGATGATTACGGGCTTCGAAATTAAACCGACGGGTACATCAGAACAAGTGAATAATCTGCAAAGAGATGAAAGAAAATAATTCTTTACCTACCCAACAAGTTACCGAGCAGAAAATAAAACGCCGCACTTTCCTGGCTTTTACGGTATTTACCATAGCCGGAATCAGTAGCTTAGGTCTCTGGAAAGCTTTTCGGGCTTTACCGAAAACAGCGAAAGGCCTAGCTGCCCCAACCCGACGAATATTAGCCTTTAACGAGAAAGTAAACGCGCAGCTTTTCAGTAACCAGCATTTAGCACCCACCTACCCGCCGGAAGCGGCTGCCCGCGCACCCCGCGTAAATGGCCGCGCAGGATTACCTAAAACCTTTGAACCGTTAACCTGGCAATTGCAGGTTAACGTACCGGGGAACCCGCAAATGCTTTCTGTTTCCCTTCGTGACATTCAACGTTTACCTAAAACAGATTTAATTTTTGACTTTAAATGCATCGAAGGTTGGAACCAAATTGTGCATTACGGCGGGGTTAAATTTTCAGATTTTCTGCAAGCTTACCAATTAGGTACCCAATCCGGTAAGGCCATTGACCCTGACCGGCCAGGTGACTGGTACCCGTACGTGGGACTGGAAACTCCCGATGGGGGTTATTACGTTGGCTTAGATATGGCTAGCGTACTGCACCCGCAAACACTACTTTGCTACGAAATGAACGGTACCACCTTAGCTTTAAAACACGGCGCTCCCCTCCGGCTCATTATTCCTACCAAATACGGCGTAAAAAGCTTAAAGCGCATTGGCAGCCTTACTTTTTCTCTTGTCCAACCCCGCGATTACTGGTACGAACGAGGTTACGTTTACGATGCTTCTTTATAAATGTAAATAGTTTTTAAAGGTTTTAGGGTGCTAGCGGGAACAAGGAAAGCCTGAAACTAATAATTGCCTCAGTTCCTTGGATTCGAACTTGTCCTTTAGCCTGGAGTGTTTAACCGAAACCAGCCAATTGGAACGCAAACTCACCCTTATCTACCAACACAGCACTACCCGGAGAAGAGAACGAATCCCAAGAACATATAAGCCTATAAGGAACACTTTGTAAGGTCAATCCATATCCATTCCGTTGAGCCGGGTAATCTTTATTTTTTTAATCCCTTAACCCTCTCCTTACCAAACATAATCTCATTCCATTAGTTACTTAGAAAAGTATAATAAATGCCCATTGAAAATTAATTTGATGTTGTTTCAAAGAAATAACTTTTAAGCTAGTTTCGCGGATAATATCTAATTTTCCACCTTTCATAAATTAAACTGCTTTATTATAAACTTCTAAAATCTAACCGGATATGTTGAAAGAATTCAAGGAATTTGCCATGCGAGGTAACGTAATTGACCTAGCTGTAGGCGTAATTATTGGCGCTGCTTTCGGACGCATTGTCGACTCTGTTGTGAATGATTTGGTAATGCCGCTGGTAGGTAAAGTAATTGGCAACGTAGATTTCAGTAATTTGTATGTACCTCTATCCGACAAAATTACTCCTGGCCTGGCCTTAGTAGATGCCAAAAAGCTGGGACCCGTATTTGCCTGGGGTAATTTTCTCACCATTTTAATCAATTTTATTATTCTGGCCTTCATCATTTTTCTGGTTGTCAAAGGCATGAACAGCTTAATCCGGAAGAAAATAGCGGCTCCTTTTGTACCTCCTGCTCCTACCAAAGAAGAAGTACTACTCACCGAAATGCGGGATATTCTTCGGCAAATAGCCGTTAAATAACAATAATGAAAGATACATTCCGAATAAAACTTTTATCGTAAATCTTTTTCCTTCAGGCAACATTACTCCGTTAAAGGCCTAATGCGTGCTTAGGGTTAAGTACGTCTTTTGAATTTCAGGAAAGTTGAAATCTATATTATCTATTCTTCTATCAACCTTGTAACCTATGCGCAAATTATACTTGGTATTTATATTTTTTCTCTTATACCTCCTCTCGCAAGTAAGTTATAGTCAGGTTTTAAAGCCAGGCTTTGATAAAGAAGAATACATGGAACTACTTAAAATTTACTCCCGGTGGGGCGATTCCACTTTTTACGCTGGTATTGCCCAATCCGAAAATTATACCCGAGCCTACGGTTCTCCTACCGTAGGTCTGCAAAACCGCTGGGAACTGCACACAAATAAGGCGCATACCGTCGCCGTCATCAGCATTCGGGGAACCACGGCCGATCCGGTAAGTTGGCTGGCCAATTTTTACGCGGCCATGGTACCAGCCACAGGTTCCATTAAATTATCGGATAATTTAACGTTTAACTACCAGTTAGCCACTAATCCGCGAGCGGCCGTGCATGCCGGCTGGTTAATTAGCCTTGGTTTTTTGGCCAATGATATTTTACCTCGTCTGGATTCTTGTTACCGGGCCGGCATTAAAGAATATATTATTTTAGGTCACAGCCAAGGCGGAGCCATCGCGTATTTGCTTACTTCTCATTTGCATCATTTACAGGATACCGGAAAATTGCCGACTGATATCCGATTTAAAACGTATTGCAGCGCGGGCCCTAAACCAGGTAATTTATATTACGCTTACGAGTACGAAAACCGCACCCAAGGCGGCTGGGCCTTTAACGTCGTCAACTCCGCCGATTGGGTACCGGAAGTACCTATTTCCATTCAAACGGTAAATGATTTTAACCCGACAAACCCGTTTATAAATGCCAAACAAGGCATTAAAAAGCAAAAATTCCCCAAAAGAGCTGCCCTGCATTATGTTTACAAGCAGTTAACCAAACATACCTTAAAAGCCCAAAAACGCTACCAACAGTACTTGGGCAATAAAGCTTCCAAATACGTACAGTCGCAGTTAAAAGAAATCCAGGTTCCGGCGTATTATAATTCAAATAACTATGTACGCACGGGTACTTTTATTGTGTTGCTAGCCGATCAGGCATATTACCAAAAATTTCCGGAGAGCAAAACGAAGGTATTTACCCACCACATGCTGCAGCCTTATTATTACCTGGCGCAAAAACTGAAATAAAGATGTAACGAGAAACATTGTTGGCTAAATTTCAACCGGCAGGATTATTTCTACCATTAAGCTGTATGCTAATAATAAACAAGCTAGCTATGTATGAATTTAAATTATCCAGTTGCTTATTTATTTGCGTGTGTTTACAAGGTTTTTTCCTCTCCAAGGTTAACGCTCAGGATGCGCCGCTTTTTACAAAAAAACTCGATGTCCATAGCTTGTCGGAGCGATGGGAATTGGATTCAGCTACTAAAAAAGGAACCTTTCTGATTACTCCATATAAGCCTGTTTACATCACCGCCGGCAGATGGTCGAGTAACCCCAACGAGCAACCAGTTAGCGAAAATCCAAAATATTCCTTACCCTTTAAAGTCGATTACGGCAAATACGAAGCAAAATTTCAGCTTAGTTTTAAAACCAAAGTTGTGCAAGGCTTAATTGGTAAGCAAGGCGATATATGGATTGCTTATACTCAAAAATCGCATTGGCAAATTTACAATACCGGATTTTCCCGGCCATTTCGGGAAACAAATTACGAACCGGAACTGCTGCTTAATTTTGCCACTCATTTCAAATTTCTTGGTTTTAATACTCGTATGCTCGGCTTAGCCTTTAACCACCAATCTAACGGCCGTGCCTTGCCTCTTTCTCGCAGTTGGAACCGGGTTATTGCTCAAATTGGCTTAGAGCGCGGGAAATGGATAGTATATCTCCGCCCTTGGTACCGGTTAAAAGATACAGACGACGAAAATCCCGCCATTACCGATTACGTGGGAAGAGCCGATGCCACTCTGATGTACAACGGCGGCCGGAGTTTATATGCGCTAACCGGCAGTCATTCGTTGCGTACCGGTAATAAAAACCGGGGACAGTTGTTATTTGACTGGACTTACCGGATTTCAGGTAATTTAAGAGGGCATCTGCAACTTTCGCATGGATAC
Source organism: Adhaeribacter arboris (assembly GCF_003023845.1). Taxonomy (NCBI): domain Bacteria; kingdom Pseudomonadati; phylum Bacteroidota; class Cytophagia; order Cytophagales; family Hymenobacteraceae; genus Adhaeribacter; species Adhaeribacter arboris. Next base: position 1,680,548 of record NZ_PYFT01000001.1, read on the forward strand.
GGCGAAACACTCGTGGACTACAACCATCGGCAAAGTACCATTGGCCTGAGTGTTTCGCTAGTAGAGTGGTTATAATTGCCGGAAAGATGCTCCAGCAAAAGTCGATGCGAATAAATTATACTCTCGTCCTTTGTTTAACTAAGCTTAAGGCAGCTATTTATTTAAATTCTGACCTTGTCATAAATCGTATTTACAAGTTTCTATACCAGCCTTAAAAAATTAAACCCGGCAGTTTTCAAAACCTACCGGGTTTAATCTCTAAATTTTTAGGGCAAATAGTTTAGATGTTGGAGTAAATCTAATGATTAACCATAAAGCTTTCTGGTTAGCTTAAAAGTTTTTTTAAATTTTGCATACTGGTGGTAATGCTGGCAAACGGGTCGGCGGGCATATCGTGTTCCACAAAAAAGTGCTGCATACCAGCTTGTTTTGCCTGGGCAAAAATGGTTTTAAAGTCGATGGTTCCGCTCCCAACGGGTTGAATGGTTTGCCGGTCTTGGGTTAAGTCTTTTACGTGCCACAAAGGAAAACGCCCCGGATACTTTTTGAATAAGGCCACCGGATCGTAACCGCCTTTTACCGCCCAGGCTAAATCTAATTCCATTTTTAAATTGTTCGGATCTGTTTGGGCTAATAGCATTTCGTACGGTACCTGCCCCTCTACTTTTTTAAATTCAGCATCATGGTTATGGTAACAGAAAATTAAACCGGCCTTTTTAGCAGCTTCAGCCGATTTATTTAAAACATCTATGGAAGCTTTTACTTCGTCTAGGGTACCAATAGGGGTATTAGCGCAAACTAAATATTTCACGCCACCGGCTGCTGCTTCATCCACTAGTTCCTGGTAGTTATCCCGTAAGTTACGCATGGGTGGGATAGTGATTGGTTTACCATCGGCACCGGTAGGCATTTTGGCACCTGGAGGCAACTTAAAAGGAGCGCCCAAAACGTGGTGCGATTGCCAGGCTAGGCCAATATCTTTGGTAAACTTCGCAAACTCCTGAGCCTTCATGCCGTAGTAACCGCCTTTTTTACTAAAAGCCGACTCTATTTCCTGATAGCCCAAAGCCGCCACTTTTTTTAAATTTCCGGTAACATCCTCATCGATTATGTTAAATAAGGTGAATAATCCTAAGCCTACGGGCCGCATGGCAGCTGGATTAAACAATTTACTGGCCGATAATTGATTAGCCGATAACAAACCACCCAAAGCCATTGCCCCGGATTGTAATAAAAAATTTCTGCGCTTCATGCTAAAATCTTAATTTTTTAAATTTTTATTTTTCCTGTAAATCTGCTAGCCTAAAATGAGTAGCCCTTATTTGGAGCCACCGCTTTTAGCTTGCCCAACAGCATTTCCGGTTGCCTTGTTTTCGTTTTCCTTGGCTTTAAAGATCACATTCGTTACTACAAACAATGATTGGGTAGCCGGGGCTTTGGGGTTTTTAAAGACAAAGTACAGATCATGCAAATTAGTGACAGGCGTTAGCGGAACATTTACAAACTGCGGTGGAGTAGACATTACCGGGGTAGTGGTCGGCACAATCTCTTTTGACGTTCCGAGTAACTTACCCGTAGGCGAATCCTGGTGCACTTCAATAATACCGCCGGCCGCATTCACTTGTTCTTTCGGCGCCATTACCACAAAAGTGAGCTCCTGTATTCCCGTTAAATCAACTTGTTCAAAGCCGATATGCGCCCCCGAACCCGATACAATTACCAGATCCAGCGGTGGATCGGCCAATTTAAACTTTTGAATTTGATGGGTAAATTTAGCAGAACTGGCTATCACATTTGGGTTACGCAGTACCCGGGTTTGCTCTGCGGAAATGCCAGGTATGCCATTGGCTCCCCGGTCGCGGTAAGCGGCCCGTAGTACGTAAACGCCTTTTCCCTGATCCGTGGCGGGTAAAACCGGCGTATAATTTCCTTTCAAGGGCAAAGATTTGGTGGCGGTTTTCTCAGTGGCTAAACTCAAAACATACTTTACCATTTCGGTAGCATCGTTCAGCGCTAACTGCGGATGGGCACTCATCGGTACTTCGCCCCAAACTCCTTTCCCTCCGGATATTACTTTTTTCGCCAAACGCTCCGCAGCACCGTTATCTTTTTGGTATTTCAGAGCTACTTGTTTATAAGCCGGGCCAATTGATTTTTTATCGATACTATGGCAAGCTTTGCAATCGCTGCTTTCCATTAACCGTAAGCCGGTGGCAAATTGGGCAGTGCCCTCCACATCGCGGTGGCCGGGAGCAATGGCCGCCTGGTCAAAACCTTCGGGCAAGTAGTCGATGGTAACCGCCACCTGGGACGGGTAAATTTGACCTGCCGCCAAGCTGCCATCTTCTTTATCCGAAATTTTTACCTGGTAGGTGAGCGGTTTGCCGGGGATAAAGAAACTTTTATTGCCCTGCGTAATATCAAAAGCTAAAACCGGCGGATTATTGCCCGCTTTTATTTCTAAAGATTTGCTACTCTTCTCTCCTTTGGCGTCGGTTACGGTAAGCGTTGCTTTATAAACGCCCGGCTTGGTAAAGGTTACGGTAGGATTTGCCTGGGTAAACGTTTTAAAAGTACCGGCCGCCGAAGTAATTTTCCAATTGTATTCTAAAGCATCGTGGTCAAAATCCTGGGTGCCTTTAGACGACAAGTTCACGGCTAAAGGCAATGCACCCGCCAATTTATTAGCGGCTATTTCCACGGCTGGTTTGCGGTTGCCACCGTTGTATTCAATGCGCACCAAACGGGCATCGTCGTTGGCCTGGAACCAGCCGGAACCGTATTCCAGCATATACATATCGCCTTCCGGACCAAATTCTAAATCCACGGGGTTACTAAACTTATAACTCGGCATAAAACGCTCCATCGACACGTAATTACCGGCTTTATCCAGAGTTACGGCCATAATCCAACCGCGCATCCATTCGTAAATAAATAGTTTGCCGTTATAATATGCCGGGAAAGACCGTTTGGCTTGCGCGAACTGATCCTGGTCATAAACAGGTCCGGCCATAGCACTGCGGCCACCGGAACCTACTAACGGGAATTCCTTGGAAGCACCGTACGGGTACCAGATAAAAGCACTTTTCGCAGGTGGTAATTGATTTAATCCGGTGTTATTAGGCGAATTATTTTGGGGTTTGGCAGCATCAAATTTAGCTCCCGCCTGGTTATTGGTAAAATCAACCTTGCTGTACGCTTTGTTATTGCCCACAAAATATGGCCAGCCATAATTACCCGCTTGCCGGGCCTGGCCTACCTCATCATTACCTTCCGGGCCTTGCTCCGAAGGGTCGTTGGCATCGGGGCCGATTTCGCCCCAGTACACGTAGCCGGTTTTGCGGTCCACGGAAATGCGGTATGGGTTACGGTGGCCCATGGTGTAAATTTCGGGGCGGGTTTTAGGCGTACCTTTAGGGAATAAATTGCCGGCCGGAATGGTGTAGCTACCATCTGGCTCCGGGTGAATACGCAAAATTTTACCGCGTAAATCGTTGGTATTTCCGGATGACTTCTGTGCATCCCAGGGGCTACGCTCCGGACGTTCGTCGATGGGTGCATAACTGGTTGCCCGCGGACTGGTATTGTCGCCGGTAGATAAGAATAAGTTACCTTGGGCATCAAATGCCAGGGAGCCGCCAGTATGGCAGCATTGTTCCCGTTGGGTAGGAACTTCCAGGAGTACTTTCTTGGATTCCGTTATTAGTTCATCGCCGCGAAGTTCGTAGCGAGTTAAAATATTCTTTGCTTCGGAACCAACCGCGGAGTAATACAAATAAAGCCAATGATTTTGCTCAAACTGCGGGTCCTGGGTTAAGCCCAGCAAACCGTCTTCGCCTTCGGTTACTTTGCCTTCTTTATCCGTGTATTTGGTGCTTACCGGAATAGTAGCAATTACTTTGGTTTGGTTAGTACCGGGCGAATACATTTTTAATTTTCCACTGCGTTCAATAAACAAAACGCGGCCATCTTTTAAAACGGTAAGCTCCATGGGTTCGGCCAGCTTTTCGTCGAGCACTACTTTGGTGAAGCGGTTTTCTTCGGGCATTTTCGGAGTGCGAACCTGCGCGTAGTTCAAGGCTTTCGGGTTATCACCGCCTATAGTAAATTTTACACCCGCTACTAAATGCTTTAAAAATAAAGGTTCCGCAAAGGAAGCATCGGTGTGGCCGCCCGCGGTATAAAAAGCCCGTCCGCCGTCAAATTCCTGGTACCAGGCCATTGGGTGATTATCGCCGTTGGTTCCGCCGCGGTAGGTTTTCTCGTCTATCTTAAGCAGAACTTTTATATCCGGACTAATATTTTTGTACGCATAAAACTCGTCTTCCCGCTCCCAGCGTTCAGGTAAAAAACGGGTAGCCGGATTATTTTTATCGACTACCACAAAAGTGCCTTTCTGCACGTTATCCGGCATGGGGTGATTATCGAACCAGGCCCCCGCTAATTTCCCGTACCAGGGCCAATCGTACTCGGTATCGGCGGCGGCATGTACGCCTAAATAACCGCCCCCCGCCTGAATGTACCGCTCGAAGCTGTTTTGTTGTTCAGGGTTTAAAACGTCGCCGGTAGTGCTCAGGAAAATTACTGCGCGATAACGTTTCAGGTTATCTTCATTAAACTTAGTGGCATCCTCGGTAGTATCAACGGCAAAACCGTGTTCTTTCCCCAATTTCATGAAGGCCGTTTTACCGGCCCCAATAGACGTATGCCGAAAGGCGGTAGTTTTACTAAAAACCAGCACCCGCGGTGGCTCCTGGTAAAAAACAAAAGAAGCCAATCCGATAAAGGTTACCAGGAACAATAAAAAAACAGGCAAGAATTTGGAGCGGTAAAAGTAACTTTTCATGGGAGTGCGGGTAAGAGTTACAAAAGTAAATGAGTAATAAAAGCTTTAAACAACCGTAAATAACTAGTAATTAGAATGTGTAAAGTTTACGCAATATAAACATAATTTTTACGGTGTGTAATATTTACGCATTATTTTTTTAAATTTATCTCATGATTTCAGATGCTGAGTTTTTAGAGTTTATTCATAAAGGTCACGAACACTATCTTACCCATTTATCCGTGGATTGCGTCGTCTTTGGCTTCCACGACAATCAATTAAAGCTCTTACTAACCAAAGTAATCAATATAGGCCAGTGGAGTTTACCGGGAGGGTTTATTCGAAAAGAAGAGTCGGTGGATATGGCCGCCAAACGCATTTTGCGGGAGCGTACCGGTTTAGAAAACATTTTTCTGGAACAATTTAAAGTTTTCGGATCGGTGGAACGCAACAATACGCCCGACACGAAAAGAATTGTGCAGGCCATTGATAAAAATATAAACGAAAAAAACTGGTTGTTGCAGCGCATGGTATCGATGGGATATTACGCTTTGGTAGATATCGAAAAAGTAACGCCTACGTCGGATACGCTTTCGGAAGAATGCCGCTGGTGGGATTTAACGGCCTTGCCTCCCCTCCTTTTCGACCATACCGATATTGTGAAAGATGCTTTAAAGGCTCTGCGGCGGCATTTGGCGAACAAGCCCATCGGCTTTAACTTGCTACCCGAAAAATTTACCATGACGGAATTGCGGCGACTCTACGAAACCATACTGGGCCGCCCGATTGACCGGGGAAATTTTGAAAAAAAGATGCTGAAGCTGGGAATTCTGGAAAGGCTGGACGAAGTAAAAAGCAACGTTACGTATAAGGCGCCTTTCTTATACCGGTTTAATACCGCTAAATACCAGGAGCTTCTGGAAGCCGATACCGGTTTTGGTTTTTAGCGCTGACCGTAGCCATACAGTCTTCTAGCCAAAAGGTAAAATTTAAAAAAAACACAGGTTTAGCTAGGTATTCCGGAAAGGAAACAGGTAAAGTTATATTAAACATACAGCAAACTTCCGGGTATTAAAAACTTTGAGGCACATAGCTAAAACACTTAACTAATAAATTAACTAAGTTCCAGAACAGGCTCAGGTTTAATGATTTCGAACTCAATTGCTGGACTTTTGGTGCGTAAATAGGCGAAAAGTTCTTCGGCTTGGGCCAGCCGGGCGGGTGGAGGTAAATGGATGGTATTGCCTGGCGTAAGCAGTGTTAATTTTAAAAATTGCGTAGCATTCGAGTAGGTAAACTTTTCGATTTCGATGTAAGGTATTTTTATGGCTTTACTAAAATAGTTTTTCTTCAGAATCAAATTAGAATCCTGAAATTCTGCCACAGTAGTAAACCACTTAATGGCTACTAGTTCCAGAAAAATTCCTAAACCGAGGGCAAACAACATCGCCAATCCGGTGCCTACGTTATCCTGCATCTCCCGAAATATTAGAACCGGAATGATTGTAATTAGGTGCGTTTTCCAATCAATTTGGGTAAACTTATAGTGGCCCATAAACAAGCTATTTAGACCACAATATATTAGTTTGCTTTTGCCCGGAATAGGTTTTCAATAGAAAGATTTTAAAATACTTCATTCTAAACGCTTATCTAAAAATGAAAAGCAATAAAAAAATATAACAAGTATTTAATAGAGGGATCACGTATGAAATTTAAAAAAATCTTTTCTAGGCCATAACCGAAACCATTCCCAGGGCTATTTCACCCACTGCTTTATTTCCCGTAATTTCTACCTGGTCCAGTATCTGTTCGGGCCGGATACTTTTGGAAAACAACTTCCAGGCTATATCCGGGTGAATAATAACTTGGGTAGCGGGAGTATCTGTCGGATTACTTTGCAAAGTCCATTTATCCGCTTCTTTTACTAAAAACCAATCGCCGCCGGCTTCGGTAGTGATGGATATTTGAATAATCGTTCCGGAATCTGCTTGTACAGACTGGTAAGTAACCGGTAACCCGTGCATAAAAGTGGCAATAAACGGGTAGAAAAAGTGCCGGGTGAGGATGCCGGGCTGGTTTACTGCGTCGCGGATTTGTTGTTGGTGCAGCCATTTCTCGGTGTATTCCCGGGCCAAGTGCAACTCATTTAAGCTTTCCTGTTCGCCAGCCCAGGCCACCGAAAATACGGCTTTTTCCTGCAAATCCAAGCTTTGGTAATACGCAGTAACCAAAGGTCCGGTAAGTTCGTGCAGTAGAATGAGTACGTGAGGGCTTATTCTTTTGCTGGCTTTTACCCAATCGGCATTTAATTGATTGAGCCAATTTACTAAATCTTGATTCGAAGAGATTGCCGGCGGTTGCTCGCCAAAATACCGGTCGCGCTGAGTAGAAAGTACCCGGATATTGCCGTCGAGTAAGTGCGCTGCTACATCTTTCACCCGCCAGAGTTTGGCCACGGTTGGTTTATCCCAATCTTCCGGACGTAAAGATTTTAACAACTGGATCAGCTTGTAATCTAAATCAGCAAACAAATGCTTTATTGCAACCATACTTTTTAACTTTCAGATAATGTCCGGTGCAACGAAAGTCAGGCGGGCAACTTACCCCAAAATAGCAGGAGATTTATTTAATTTAAACCGTTGCCAGAACCGGTTCGCCAAAATAAGGCATTACTTCTTCCGAAAACAGCTCCAGGTTGCGCACCACCTGGTTAGGAGCAATAGCGCCCACTAAGTTAAACCAACAAATAATTCGTTCTACGCCCAATTCTTCTAACTCCTGCAACTTTTCCCGGCAATAGCTTGGGGTACCAAATACGGCCATGTTCTGGTTCATAGAGTCGTAAGTAGTTTTACCTATTCTTTCTAAAAGTACCTGCATTTGCTGCTTCTCGGTCGGGTTGGTCCATTTGTTTGCCTGAGAAGATAATAACAAAGAAGTTACATAGGTAAAGTGTTTTACGGCCGGTTCGGCCGCTCGTCTCACTTTCTCTTCCGTTTCATCGACGAACAAAGGCACCAACAAACTTATCTTATTTTTTGTGGATTGCCCGGCTTCCTGCAACGCATTTTTATAAATAGTTATTAGTTCTTTGGCTTTGGGGAGCGGGTTAATGTGCAAGGCCATTACAATAGGTAATCCTAACTTACCCGCCAGTCTAGCGGTATCCATGCTGTTAGCCGCAAGGGTTATTGGTGGAGAGGGACGTTGCACGGATTTAGGTACCAAACAAATATCTTCGCCCGAGAAAAATTTCCCCTGAAAAGTAAATTTTTCTTCGGAAAATGCCTTTTGGACATAAGCCAACGATTCCTCCAGGCGCTCCCGGCTCTCGGTTAAAGAAATATTAAAGCCGGCAAAATGCGAAGGATTAGAACCCCGACCCACGCCAAATTCTACCCGCCCCTTACTGAGCACATCTAAAGTTGCTATTTCTTCGGCAACGCGCAACGGATGGTTTAAGCCCAATTGTATAATGGCCGTACCCAAGCGCAGCGATTTGGTGCGGGCGGCAATAGCGGCCAACAGCAAAGTAGGACATGGCATAGCCGACATAGTTTGGTTAAAATGCTGTTCCACCGGCCACACCGATTCAAACCCCAGCGACTCGGCCAGAACGGCCTGCTCTATGCTATCTTGATAACGCTGAACGGGAGATTGTTCGGGAGAGCAGGATAGTAAATAATGAATTCCGAATTTCATGGAGATAGAATTTAATAAAGGTTTACTAATTACTTTTATTGAGTTATCGGGGCGCACTATCCAACTATTCCATGAAAATTCGTTTTAGGTACACAAACGGCCGATTGGGGGAGCTTTTTACGCGGTACTTTAAAAATGACTATCAGGAGTAATCTTGTTTTTGGTTTTAGTAAATGCATAGTTGCCTTACCCGACTGGCAAAACCGAAGCGATTACTTCTTATCTTACTTTTTCGTCGTAAAGTCTTTCAATGGCCCATTCCATCAGATTAATAGCCGCTAAACAACCGGCGGCTGTTCCAATATTGCCAGGCATTACGAGATGCTTATCTTCCAGAATATCAACGTCGTAATTTCTTGGCTGGTCCAAAACGGTGGGATAAGTATACATTGAATTATCTAATCAGGAGTAATGCACAAAGGATTTGCAAACCTGTAGCTCCTCGTTGAAAAAAAGCATTTCCGCCGCCTTATTTTTGGTTGCTTTATTTAAATAGTAAATAGTTAAAGTGTTCATGCCAATTAATACGTCTAACAGTTTAAATTCTAAATCCGGAATGCGCTGCAACCCAATGGTCCAGTAAGCTTTTACCGCTTCTTTGTTGGCTAACTTTCCCTGGCTATTAGGTTTCATAAGCAAGGTCATAGGCGTTTCTATTACAAAATCGGCAGAATAGTAGGCTAAAACCGCATTTAAATCATGCGCGTTCCAGGAAGCAATCCATTCCCGGGCGAATTTTTGGGCAAAGTCGAACGTGAGCATCGAATTTAATTTTATATTTTTTACTATTAACACGAGGTACTTTAACTATTTAGTAAGGCCAACTGCTTTCTGGTCGATTTCTTCTGTTCTTTCCGATGAAGCATGATTAGCTACTGTATTTTCGGACAACAACCCGGCGCTTTGAACAGGTTTATTCAAAAAAATTAAATGGTTGAATGCTTTACAGATAACTCCAGATTTTACTTTTTTTAGTACTCTTAAATGAATAGTACCAATGACACATCGGATAAAAACTCAGCACAACTATTAACCAAATCAGGTAGGTAGCAAATAAAGGCAAGCCTTGATTAGGCATGATTCCGCCGGTGCCGTTTTGAAAATTTATTTGTGCCCAGGAGTTACCTGCCAGCAACAAACTAGCTACCGAAATCAGGTGAATAAGGAAAAAATGCAAAACATAATAAAAAAGCGGAACCTGGCCGTAGGTAGTCAAATAATTCGTCCATTTACTTCGCTTTCCATCTATGGCATACAATATTAAAAGGCCCACTCCGAGAGTCATAAGTGCATACAGCAACGAGGGGGGATATTTTGTTACATTTAAAAAAGATATTATCGTAAACAAAGCAGTAGCCTGAACGCTCCACAAAGCAGAATCGCCGTAAATATTGACTAACCTTAACAAAAAGAACACACCTAGGGCCAATAAACCCGTTTTTAACAATATCCGCCGACGCTGTTCCGGATCAAATGAATTGCGGTACAATTCCCCGACACAATAACCCAGGGCCATAATCCCGATCCAGGGCAATACCGGATACATGATAATTAATTTAGTAGAATTGGTAAGGGCAATTAATTTAGGCTGATGCAAAATAGACCAAATAAAATCGAGCAGGGTGCCGGCCGGAAAAGTTATCCCGTCGAGAGCGTTATGACCGAACACTAAGATTAAGCCAATTCCCAAAATTACTTTTTTGGGCAGATAAATCAGACTACTAAGCACCAGCATACTTATTCCAATGGCCCACATTACTTGTAGTTGAATAATCGAAAAAGTTACATCGAACCAAAAAGCAAAGTTTAAAACCGATAACTCCAGAAATAGGAGCCAAAAGCCGCGGGTTAATAAAAAGATACTTAACTCTTGCCGGGTTTTCTTTTGCCCGGACAGGTAAGCCGAAATTCCGGATAGAAATACAAAACTAGGCGCGCAGAAGTGGGTAATAAACCTCGTAAAAAACAAAAATGGCGTTGTCGTCTCTAAATCAACCGGATTATAAAACATGGCATTTATATGCAGATAATCCCGGGTATGGTCCAGCGCCATAATAATCATAACCAGACCGCGCAGCACATCAATGCTGGAAACGCGGGTGTTTACGGCCTTCCGGACCAGGGTAGTAGTAGACATAATTAATTGTTTTTAAATTTTTAGAATGAGTTAATGGGCGGATAGCTGCTGAAATAAGGAATGTAAGTCCGGCAAAGGGCGGGCTTCTACTACCCAGTTATTTACAACTTTTACTATAAAAACTTCCTGAATACTAATAAATTTGTTAGTCGGAGCAATACCCCAAAACTCCCCTTGCTGGGTACCCGTTACCCTTACCCGAGCCACTACCGTCTCGTTTTCGGCTATCAATTCTTCTACTGTCATGTGCAGGTCCGGGAAAGCCGAGAAAAAATAACCTAGGTAATTCGATAAGTTTTCACGACCTGTTACTATTTTTCCGTTGGGAGCTACCGAGTAAAAGTCTTCCGCAAATAGCTGCGCAATAACGTCCAGGTTCTTGCCGTTAATCACCTCGTTAAAATGCCTTTGAACCAACTGCTTATTCGCTTCTAAATCGGCTACCACAATGGAAAAAGATGCTTTCATGGGTTTTAATTCTGCGTTCATAAATTTTTATTATTCATTTAAAGTGACTAAATAAGTGGGAAGAGTAATGCTTGATTTCACTTCTAAAACCTATAATTCTGGTCGCCCGAATAAGGCATTCGCTTCTTTACAAAGGGAAGGATTTGAAGGACCGATTACAATCCCCGAAAAAGGTAGATTTTAGCGGGCAAAGAAGGAACCTGTTAAATCCGGAAAGAAAAAAATCCCCGAAAGTGGGGATTTTCAATAGTTAATAAATAACTCAGAATAAGTCATTTAATGATTATACTTTTTCCATTCGTGCTCTCCCCGAGAAAAGTAATGTCTGGAAAACTTTAATTTAAGTTTTGGTCAAGAATGTATCATTAGTTATAACGAAGGTATTTTTAAGTAATACTTGGTTGAGTTGTAGTTACCGCCTTTACTTTTACCCGAGATTAGAAAAACCAGAGAGCCTGAGTCTATACCAGGCTCAGGCTCGGCTTAATAAAACGGTTATTTTTTAAGCTTTAGGAAATTAAATAATTAACCAAAATGTTTGTTTTTTCCTTATCGTAATAGCAAACCGAATTGTTGACTGGCTTTGGCTCTAACCTTTTCCTGGTATTCGTTCACTTCTTCGTTGAGCAATGTTCGGTCGTTCGATTGGTAAACCATCCGGTAAGCCAGCGAAACCAAGCCATTTTTGGTATATTTATCCAGAACAGTAATACTTTCGATTAAATCCCGCCCGATTTCCCGGCACAACTCACTAAAATCATTGTGTTGGTTCCAAAGACCCTCCGCATTTTCAGCGTAGTCTTGTATCCAGAATGAAATGTCCCGGATAACCGCCGGAAACTTAGAATAAGGCTGAAAAATTGGTAACCCGTGCTTGAACTGATTTAGAAAACGTTCATCCTTGGACCATAAATACCGGATATCCGGAATACTACAATAAGTAAGTAATAAGCGGTCGATGCCTAAACCAAAAGCCCAGCCGGTACCCGAAATACCACCATTCCGGAGAATTTGAGAATGAATGACTCCTGCTCCTAACACTTCTACCCAATTGCCGTTATCCAGCACTTCAATCTGAACCGAAGGGTCTGTAAAAGGAAAAAAATCATCTAACCACCGGTATTCTTTACCCGGAAAAAGATGATGAATCAGTCCCGCTAGGGTTTGCTTTAAATCTTGTAGGGCATCAGTACCAGCCGGTAAAACTTTCACTCCTTCCATCTGGTGGAACACGGGGTAATGCGTTTTGTCGATGGTGTCTTTGCGGTAAACATCGCCGGTAACCAAGAATTTAGTTTCTCCTTGTTTTAGCAAAGTAGTTTGGTGGGCCGAGGTGTGCGTACGTAAAACGTGGTTGCCATCCATGTAATAAGTATCCGTGGCAGCCCGCGCCGGGTGATTGGCCGGAATCAGCAAACTATCGAAATTTTCGTCTAGGGTAACTACTTCCGGTAAAGTATCAAAACAGGTGAAATCCGGGAAATAGTTTTGAATTTTTGTTTTTAACTGACTAACCGGATGGGTTGAATTATTGTGCAGCTTTAACTTTCTTTTTTCTTCTATAGATGGTGAAATATTGTTCATGAGAAAATGATTTATAGTTAAGGAACTATAAGATTTTGGTAAGCAAAGTGATTTTTTGTGGAACTCCTTACAAGAGAACTACTCCCGCCAGGAGCATAGATTAGATACTAGCCCCGAGCGGGCCAAAAAAGAAGAAGGGAGTTAAAGCAATATGTTTCTTTAATATGGACATAGCTTGCGTATGCAATGGCAAAAATAAGAAAAAATAAGTAGAAATTTTAATTATTTTCCTAAAATCAGATTAATCCTGAAAATTCAAATACCGGCACAAATACTACTTCATAGAAATACTATCCGCGCCGGTGTTTATAAACTTGTTAATATAAACTTGCTAAACTGTTACCGGTTTCCGGTCTGCCTGGGAGGAACGCTTTTTAAGTAAAGCCAGAGCGCGTGAATTTCTTCACCGGTCATTTTACCTATTAATTTCCAGGGCATAAAGTCACTGCTACTGGTTCCATCCGGGCGCTTACCTTCGCGTAAGACCCGTTTTAAATCTGATTCCTGCCAAGTGCCCTGGCCCACCGGGATTAAATTAGTGGTAAGCGGCGCACCTGGCGGCCCGGCTACTTTTCCTCCGGGTAAATTTAATCCGCGGCATCCCCGGCGCCCACTCATATCGGCGAGGTAGCGCCCATACGTAATACCAACACTGGGTTGAGCAGAATCCGGGAGGGCGAATTGTTCCGTTTTTCGGCTACTAAAATGTTTAATTTCCCCATGGCTAATAGCGTTCGGCCCATGTAGTAAAACTTCGTGGTCGGAAGCTGAAGGTTAACAGGTGGCAATTGTTTTAGGTAAGAAATAAGGGCGGTTAAATCTAATTTACTCATGTGCACAAAAACTTCGCTGGGCATAACTACCGTGGAGGTACCATTTTTCAGCGTTGGTTTCGAGGTTCCATAATAATGGGTAGTAACGGGCAGGATATGGGTTTCTAAAATGAAATACCATGGATTAAAATCGGCCACCCTTGTTTCTTATAAGTAATAAGCCGCTAGTATTGTAAAGAAACTGGCTTTAACCGTATCGTTAATGACTCACTGAGGATTATGCTTTTTTATTCCCGTTCTCGCGGTATCTTTTACGTGAAGAATAGTTAATTTTTAGTACTCAGTAGGAATAGCACGAAGTATTTGCCAATTGGCGTTACCGGATTCTAAATTCTCAATACCATTCAAATCATTGTTCCTGATTTGAGTAGTATTGTGGGTTTCGGCCCGGTTTTACTCAAACCTGCTTATAGTTGGACCTTTATCTCTATTCTTTAAACCTACGACTTGCTTATTGCTTTATAATCCGGGTAACTTCCCATTGATTGCCCGCTACCACTTTCAACAAGTATATCCCGACTGGCTGCTCCCGTATGGGCAATTCTATTTGTTCTGGTTCGCCGGTAGCTTTTATTTCCTGCTGCCAAACGGGGTGCCCCTCCAAAGTAAAGAGCTGCACATCCAAAATCTGATTTGCCGGCCGGGTGTAAGTTAAGATTAGTTTATCGGTAACCGGATTCGGAAAGGCTTTTACCGACCAGGCCGTAGGTTCTGCCAAAGTTTCTAACACCAGGATGGATGGAGGTACCCCCTGATCTGAAAGAGTTGGGGCGAAAACAGTACCGGTAAGCGCGATTAATTTACTTAGTCCTGCTACGGAGTTAGTTAGATTCCCTTTCAGGGTTCCAGCTGTAGCAGTAGCTTTTAGCCGAACGAATACATCCGTAGCAATGCCATTGGTTACATATTGCGGCAAGGTTAAAGTACTGGTAAATACGCCATCGGTTTTTAAACTAATTTCGAAGCCGCTGGGTGCGGTAATGCTGGCCGTATTGCCACTAGCCAAGTTAGCCGCCACTACTTTATACGATTTAGGTACCGAAGCTTTGTTTTTAACCGCGGTAAAGATTAAGCTAGACGCCGGGATACTCAAAGCCGGAGCGGCTACCGAGCCCTTAACACCGATATTTTTAATAAAACCCGCGATATTATTCTGAATCGTTCCAGTAACAATACCCGTGGTAGTCGTGGCTTTTAGGCGGACTTCCAGTGTGCGGCTAATCGTGCCGGTACTGCTTTGGGTTAGCGTGAGGGTGGAAACAAAAGAACCGGTGTTTGGCAGGCGCACTTCGAAATTCGTCGGAGCCGTTACGGTTCCGGTAACTCCCGCCGCTAAATTAGTAGCTGTAACGGTATAGGTTTTAGCCGCCGATGCCTGGTTCTTCACCGTATTAAAACCCGCTAAACTCGTAGGGTTCACCGTAATAGTTGGTTGCGGCGAAACGGTGCCGCTTACACTCACGTTTTTGGTAATACCCGCCACGGTGTTTACCACGTTCCCCGTTTTACTGCCCGTAGTTGATTGCGATTTTAGCCGTACAAATATCGTTACATTAATGGCTCCCGCCGAAGACGCGAGGGTTTTAATAGTTGAAAATACACTGTTGGTAGTATTCGTTAAACTTACTTCGTAACCGGTTGGGGCGGTAACGGTGGCGCTCCCGTTAGCCGCTAAATTCGAAGCTTGTAACTGGTACGATTGCGCCGCCGATGCTTTGTTAGTAACCGTAGAAAAGCCGGTAATACTGGTTTTACTTACCGTGAGGGCAGGTTGCGGTTTAGCGGTAATCGTGCCGCTTAAAGGAACAGCTTTGGTATTAAGCTGGTTGCCGGTAATTTTTACATCTCCGTTAATGGCACCCACCGGGCTGTTATTCTTAATGGCCACAAATACCTTGGCATTTACTTTACCGTTGCTGGGCGTTAAAACAAACGAGTTAACAAAGGTGGCCGGATTAGAAGAAAGGCTCACCAAAAACCCCGTTGGTGCGGTTACGAACACATTTTGCGCTTCCTGGAAAAGTAAACCCGTTACGAATAAATCAAAGGATTGCGCCGCAGAAGTAGCGCCGGCCTGAACGGCTGTAAAACCGGATAAACTGCTGGGATTTACTACCGGAGTGGGTTTTGCCAGCACGGTAGCTTTTACCGGAATAAATTTTGTTTCGATACCATTACCAACCAGGAATAGTTCGTCGGTAAATGTCTTAATCTCTGAACTACCCTCAAAAGAAATAAATACTTTAAAAGTACCATTACCCGTAAAAGTGAATATTTTTCCGGCTATACCCGTGGGCGTGGCCAGAATTTGAAAAAAATCAGGCGCGTGCAAAAAAGTTTGTTCCGTGGCCCTTAGGCCCGCTAAAATAATGGTTAGTTCTTGCGCAATTGGCAATTGTCCTGGTTGGGCCGTCAAATTAATGGACGAGGGAAAAATTCCTGGATTAGAGGATACCCCACAAGTTAAAGTTATGGTCTTCGTATTAATCTCGCTTCCGGTAATAACCAGAGACTGCGTAAAAATCCCTATATCAAAAGTCCGAGAGAAGGCGACGAAAAACTTAAAGGTTCCATTACCGGTGAATATTAATTCCTTTCCATTAGAGCCATTGGCGGTACTGGTTACCATAAAATTTGCCGGAGCATTTACCTTAGTTTGTGCCGCGGCAGAAACACCGGATATGGTTATAGACATTTCCTTCGGTTCTGCTGTTTGCCCCTGTACTACAGCAAAAGATAAACTAGACGGACTATTAGAAATTGTACCCAGAACAACAGTAGGTTCAACTCTTTTTAGGGCAACTTTGGGATTGGCCCGTACTCCTATATTGGATAGGAGAAGAAAAATGAATAACGTTGCCGATGAAACAACATTCCGCTTATAATAATGGTACATGATAATTTTGTATAAAAGGATTAGACTTGATTAATTATTTTGAAAAGAATGGGGGCGGAACAAAATGGCCGTACCGGAGAATTATTTTTTTATTATTTCCACCGTCTGGCGTTCTGTGCCGGTAATTACTTCCAGGATATAGAGGCCAGCTTTCTGTCCGGTTAAGGAAAGTTTTATTTGTTGATTACCGCCGGGTGCTACCAAGTGGTGTTTTAACTGCGTGTTTCCCTGCAAATCCAGCAAACGGATTTGAACTTCCTGCCGGGCGGGTGCCTCGAAAGCTACAGTGAGTTGGTCCTGCACCGGCACGGGATAAGCGTTTAAACCCGCCAGTACCTGGTTTTTATTCGTTGGCGCGGCGGTAGCTATACTGGTGGCAATGGTGCCTTTTACATTTAAGAAAGCGTTTAGGGTAGTACCGACCACTTCGTGTTGCACAAAACCGGTAACGGTTTTAGCGGTGGAACTGGCTTTCAGGCGCACAAATAGCGCTCCTTCGGCGTTGCCTAAGTTATCGGTGGTAAGGGTTATGGAGGCGGTACTGCCAAAAGTGCCTTTTTGCAAATTGCTTACTTCAAAACCCGCGGGTGCCGTAGAAGTAATGGTAAAAGCGGTGTTGGGGGTTACTTCTTTCAGGAAGGTGCGGTAACCCCGGGGGAACGAAGGCTGGTTTTTAACGGCCGTTAAATTGGTAGCGCTGGTGATACTCAATACAAGTTTAGGTTCTATATCGGCTTTTACGCTGCCACTTACGCTTAACTTACGTACACCGGTTAGCGGGTGAACGTGCAGCACATCGCCGGCGTAATCTCCCACGGCCAAGTCACCTTTTAATCGCACGAATAAGCTAGTCTGTAAATTATTCAGGTTTACTTGCCCGCTAACATCATCGGCATCCGTTCCAATGGTAAAAACTTCTTGGTAAGGACCTTCTTTTTTCGCGCTTACTTCAAAATTCTTCGGGGCAATTATCGTAAACGAATTTATAATCTGACAGTCGTTCGTTGGGAAATCCGAAGCGGTAAAGAGATAATTTTTTGGCTCAGAAGGCTTTCCGGTAGCTTTAATGGCCGTAAGTCCCGTTATATTGTCCGGCGAAACGCCCATGGTTGCTTTTATCTTACCTACTCCACCTTGCAAAAGCACGGTAGCCGTACCGACCTGGTCGTTAAAGAAAGTAGCATCTTCAATATAGTTCCCCGTTTTTAAGTTAGGTTTTAACCGGAAGTAAATCTTTTTAGAATAACTTACTACTTGACCCGGTGTCGGCGGCGCAATAACTAAGGAATGGCTAAAACCAAATGTCCGGTTTAAACTTACTTCAAAGCTCTCCGGGAAATTGATAAAAACTTTCTGGGAACCCGTACTCAGTAGGTTATCGGCTCTCACGGCAGCTGAATCGGCCCGCGGGCTTTCGCCTTCAAAATAGCTGGGAGGCCCGTCGGTTTGGGTGGGTGAAGTAGTACCTAATTGAGTCATGGCTACTTTGGCGGGCAGCGAGAAAACCGTTCCGCTCACCGGAAAGTTAGCCATACTAGTGCTCGGAGAAGTAATAAAAGTATGCTGCACGACTCCTTTATGGCTTCCCGGAAGAATATTATCTTTTAATCGAACAAAAACTTCCTGACTGGAATTTCTTGCAATAAAGGCAGCCGAGATAATAGCAAATGTTTTGAATTCACCCGTTGGCCCCGAAGTATTTCCTTCAAAACCAGCCGGAAAAAACAATTCTATATCTTTCCCACCGGGCATGTCTTTCCAGAACATTGTGTACTTTTGGGCGATAGAGTTTTTTCCTAAAGTGGCCGTAAATCCGCTTAGTTCCGGTTTAGAAAAAGTAATAGTAGGGGCTACAACAACATTGGCCGCATTAAGTCTGGATGTTTTCGGCGGCACTCCCGCTAAAGCATTGTAACCAACTAAAAGCGAAAGAAACAGGGCAATTAATCCCCGGTAATATTTAATTAAGATAGAGCGTAGCATTTTTTCGGAATTTTTAAAATGTTTTAAAAGGAGGAAATTTGATTGAATAAAGAAGAGGTGTCGGAAAAAAGCATTAATATTTAGTAATACCCCGCGACAGCGTAGCATTAATAATTTGGCCCTCGGTAATGAAAAGCGTTTCGCCGGCGGTGTTTTTTACCTGACATTTAAAAGTGCCGTTTACTACTTGGTTGATAGTATCTACCTGGGTTAAGTGAAAGGTGCCGGCCACCAAAGAATAAGAATTAAGCAAATCGCCCAGGTAATCTGGTTTATAACTGCCGTGCGATTTTTGGCGAAAGGACCCACCTTCCTGAAAAGTGTAATCGGCGGGTGCTGAGCCGTTCAGGTTTACATTAAGCGTGCGTTTTTCTTCGTGCATGTTGGTGGTAATATTTAGCCAGGTTACGGCATCACCGGCCTGCCACTTAAAACGGCTTACTGTCCAACCCGAAGTTTTCACGGGAATTCCATTTACTTTAAAAGTTATCCGGTTTTTTACTGCGGCGGTAGGATTTTTTAGTTTAGCTGGAGCGGAGTTTAAACCCTGAGCCTTGTTGCAGCTTATCAGTAACCAAGCCGAAGCAATAATTAACAGAGCGGTTTTGAGGGTGGATGAGAGTAACATTACTTTTAAAAAATTTAATTTTTTATTGTGAAAGGCGGGCAGAGGCATTTTGCCGTAGTTGTTTGCACCGGCAAAATGCCTCTGCCCTGGATTTAAAGGAGAAATTTGTGCAACCAAAGGCCTTACTGGTTGGTATTGGCTATAGGCTCGTTGTACAAGAAATCATCCATAACTACCACATCGTAAGTAGCGGTATCCGTACTACCGGCGGCTATTTTGGCATTACCCGCGTGAATCTTTACTGAGGTTACTTTATCATCCGGGAAATAAACTCCCAAAAATGAAAAACTACTGGCTCCCGACCGGGGTTTAACCGGGTAAATACCCAAGCTTTTATCGCCGTTAAAAAACTCCATAGTGGTGGAACTAGGCAGGTCTACATCCGAGAAAATAGCTCCGAAACCTTTTACAAAAGCATCTTGGTTAGTGCCAGGCACCTTAAAAGTAACTTCTGTAACCGTGGAGCTAATGGTGGCAAAAGTTTTTGCCGGGCTAAAAGTGGCGAACTGCGTACTGTAACTCGGGTCTACATCGTTAAAATTAGTATCGCTGATGCGGAAAGTGGCACCGGGATGGTTGAACAAAATGCCTCTTTTGCGTCCGGCCGGTAAAGTGGGGTCCGGGGAGTTAAAGAAATCAAAAGGGAAAGTGTTCGTGTTGGTAAAAGTGGCGGGTACGGCATCCCAGTTTACTTCCCGGCGGCCGCTGGTTTTACCCGGTTTCGTGTTTAAGGAATCTCCCAAAGTAGATCTGAACCCGGCTAACTTGGCATCCACGTCCTCGGCGGTCGTGAAAACCATAACGGTTGGGGATTTAGGCGTTTCGTTATCCTTTTCATCACAACTTACTAAGCCAACTAAGGCTAAGGCGAGGAAACTGAATTTTCTAACTAATTTTTTCATGATTGTTTAAAGGTTTTCGATTTTAGTTTTAAGTACCGGATTAGCCCGGCGTTTATACCACAAAGAGAGGCATTAAGGGCGGCGGCTACAATCCCCGAAAAAGGTAGATTTTAAAGGATGATTTCCAGAACTGTAAAAATATTCGGGCATATAATCCCCGATTAAGGGGATATTTATTAATAACTAACCCGCTGAATCTCAAAATTTTGTTAATTGCAGAAGAGTAATTGGTTAAATATTCGGTTTGTAAAATGAGTAAATTTTTAACATTCGGGTTCTGCCTGTTTTTACTCAATGGCTCTTATGCGGTCTCCGCCCAAACCTTTATTTTTGATAAGCTAACTACCCAAAACGGACTATCCAACAATAAAGTAAATTGCATCGTCCAAGATCGGCGAGGCTTTATCTGGTTTGGCACCGAGGATGGCCTGAACCGGTACGATGGCAAAGAAATGGTTATATTCCGGAACCGGCCGGAGGATAATTACGGACTTTCGGGCAACATTATCACTGGTTTGCACCTGGACCAAAGCGATATTATGTGGATTGCTACCGCCGACGGCGGATTAACTCGTTACAATTACCGTTTGCCCTACCAGCAGCAATTTAAAAGATACCGGCACCTGCCCCACGACTCCACCTCTATTCCGGTAAATATTATAAACGCCCTGATTGAGGATAAGCAAGGGTATTTGTGGCTGGCCACCAGCGGCGGCGGCATATTACGGTTTAACAAACACTCCGAAAAATTTGATAAAATTACATACCAGGGCGTAAAAACCGCACTTGCCCTGACGGTAAGGCAAGATACTATTTGGGCCGGCATGCAGGGCAGCGGGTTATTAAAAATAGATACCCGTACCTCCCATTCAATTTCGGATGCGAATTACAAAAGTGCTTATCTTAAACTGCCGCACGTTGTGGTTACCTCCTTGTATACCGACCAGAAAAATCACGTGTGGTACGGCTCCTGGGATAATATTTTGTACCGTTATCATGCGGAGGTAAAAAAAGAAGAAAAGTTTCCCATAATAGGGGCACCTACCGCCTCTTTTACCGACGAAGCCACTACTTTTGCCAACGACTACCAGGGTAATCTTTGGATTGGCGGCCGTTACGAAGGCTTACATATTTATAATTACCGGCAAAATTCTTTCCGGCACCTGGGGTCAGACCCGCAAAAAGCTGGCTCGCTTATCCATAATAAAGTTAATTGCCTTTACCGCGACCGCGACGGCATCATGTGGGTAGGAACGGATAAAGGAGTAAGTAAATACAATCCGTACCAACAACAGTTTACTTCACAATTTTTACCGGTAAAAAGCAACGCTACTCAACCCGGCCGCATCTTTGATTTTTACGTGGATGCCCAAGAAACTTTATGGATTGGTACCAGCGACGGCATGTTTAAGAAACCAAAAAATGCGCCTGGTTTTGAGCATATTGTTTTAAAATATCAAGGTACAGAACTGGCGGTCAGCAAATTTCACCAAAGTACCAACGGTGATTTTTACTTAGGTACTAATTATTCTTTGTTTAGATTTAATCCGGCTACGCACGCTATCAACCTCTTACCCGACCAGGCTCATGATTTGGTAATGAGCCAGATTATTGCTTCCCGCATTATTTCGCTGGTAGATTTTAAAATTCACCAGCAGCCAATTCTATTCGCGGTGCCTTACGGACACTATCTTTCTTATTACGACTATGCCCGACAAAGCTGGGTTTCTCGAGCCGATAGTGCCCGGAAGATAGTCACGCGCCTGGATTTGAAGGATAACTTAATTCGTAAACTATATAAAAGTCGGGATGGTAAATTATGGATGGCTACCGCCAAAAACGGTTTAGCCGAACTTATCTCTCTGCCTTACCCCCATTTTATTTATTATCAGAACGATCCTGCCAACTTTAAATCCCTCAGCAGCGATAATGTGTACGATATTGCCGAAGATTCCCGGCATAACTTATGGGTGAGTACTTACGGCGGCGGCCTAAATTACTTCGAACGCGCCACCCAAACGTTCCGTCATATTTCGGAATCGCCTAATCTGTTGCAGGGAATTGCGGTGGATAAAAAAGGAAAAGTATGGATGGTAGCTAATGGCAATTTATACGGGTATGATCCGGCTAAAAAGCGTTTTTCGTCGTACCATTTACTGGATGTAGAAGATACAGGGGGGCTTAATGGAACCATTTACCAGGATGCGGCCGGTACTATTTACGTCGGCAGTGGCCATTATTTCGTTCAATTTAAATCGGAAAAAATTAAAGACCCAATGCCCCCGAGCAAGCCGGTATTTACTGATTTCCGGATATTTAATGTTAATCGTAATGAGTTACTGCGGCAAAAAGCCATTAAACTTAACTACAATCAAAACTTTTTTTCACTTAAATTCTCTTCGCCTAATTACTTAAGCCCCGACAATATAAATTATAGTTATCAACTGGAAGGTATCGATAAAAACTGGCACAACGTGGGTAGTACCAACATTGCCGGCTACACCAATTTGCCCCCCGGTGATTATTTGTTTAAAGTAAAAGCCAATACCGGCACGGCCAGTTCTTCGGACCAGGTAAGCACCATAGTTATTACCATTGTACCTCCTTTCTGGCAAGTTTGGTGGTTTTATGGTTTGGTGATAGGTTTTATCTCTTTAATAATTTATTCTATTTACCGTTATCGCATCGAGCAACTTTTAAAAAGACAAGCCATCCGCAACAAAATTGCCCAGGACTTACACGACTCGGTTGGCTCTACGTTGAGTAGTATTTCGGTTTACAGCCAGGTAGCCCAAATTAAAAATGCCGCCGCCGAAGGACCGGAATTAAATAGTTTACTCACTAAAATCAGCACCATTTCCAACGAGATGATTTCGGAAATGAATGATATTGTGTGGGCCATTAACCCGGTTAACGACGGGATGGATAAAATAATCGGCCGGATAGAGTCATTCGGCCGGCCGTTGCTGCGCGCCAATAACATTAACTTTAGCATTAACCGCGAAGATTTACCACCCACCATTGATGTGGGAATGGAAAAAAGCAAAGATGTTTATTTAATCCTAAAAGAAGCTTTAACCAATTGCGCCAAACATGCTGCCGCCAAAAATGTAGAGCTTACTTTAAAGCTGCAACACAAGCATATTGTCATGCAAGTAAAAGATGATGGCCGCGGATTGCCCACCAGCCCTAATTTAACTCCTTCGCTGTCGGGTAACGGGTTGCGCAACATCAGAAACCGGGTAAATAATTTAAAGGGCCAATTAAAAGTAACTTCTGGGCCTACCGGTACCACGCTCGTTATCGATTTTAGAATCACCTAATTCGGGGATTGTTTGCCACCGGAAATAATAACAGCTTTGTAAATAATCTAAAGAAACCGACAAAGTTTGGTTGGTTGCTATTATATTCTATACTATTGATTTACAATCAACTAAAAACCTTTATCTTATACTTAATTTCCCAAACACCCGAAGCTATGCCTTTAAAAATTATTATTTTCGATGATAACATCAATATTCGGGAAAGCATTACCATGCTTTTAAGCACCGTAAGCGATTTTAAAGTTGTGGGCGCTTTCAGTAATGTACTAAATTGCCTCGCGGACATCCGCAAAACCCAGCCCGATATTATTCTCATGGATATTGCCATGCCCGAAATGACCGGGATTGAAGCCGTGAAACTGATAAAACAAGAATTTCCGCACATTCACGTGCTCATGCAAACCGTTTTTGAAGACGACGAACGGGTATTTGATTCTATATGCAACGGGGCTTCGGGGTACATTTTAAAGAGTTTCCTTAACACCAATTTAATTCACGCTATCCAAGAGCTACAATACGGCGGCGCTCCCATGTCGCCGACCATTGCCCGCAAAGTACTCAACAAACTAAAATCCGGAAGCCCGGTAGAAGCACCGGAACGGAACGACTCGTATCATTTAACCAGCCGGGAAAAAGAAATTCTGACTTGTTTGGTTGATGGTTTAAGTTATAAAATGATTGCGGCCAAACTGTTTATCAGTTACGAAACCGTGCGCTCGCACGTAAAAAATATCTACGAAAAGCTGCACGTGGCCTCCTTAACCGAGGTGGTGGCCAAAGCCATTAAGCAGCGATTGGTGTAATTTTGCTTTTCTAAGCAGTAAATACAAGATTTCCTCTAACAAGCAGAAGTGGATTATGGTAGCCTTGCAAATAATCTTCAACCGTAAGAGAAATAAATTTTCCAACTGGCTCAAACTGCAAGTTGCTTTTTTTTACAAATTGACCGATTCGGGTAATAACCGGAAGGACAACCGGTGATAAGGCGTTGTTCCCACTTCCTGAATCGCCTGCCGGTGTAATCGCGTCGGATAGCCGGCATTCTGTTCCCAACCATACCCGGGAAACTGTTCGGCTAATTTTGTCATGATGTCGTCCCGGTACGTTTTGGCCAGTACCGAAGCCGCCGCAATAGAAAAATATTTGCGGTCGCCTTTTACAATACAGGCGTGCGGAATACCTGGGTACGGAATAAATTGGTTTCCGTCTACAATTAAAAATTCCGGGGGAGTTGGTAGCTGATTTAGCGCTTGATGCATCGCCAGAAATGAAGCTTTCGAAATATTTATTTGATCAATATCGCCCGGTGATACCTCGCTAACCGCCCAACTAACGGCCTCCCGGCAAATTTCTTCGCGTAAAGTTTCCCGTTGTTTTTTAGTGAGCAGCTTAGAATCCGTTAAAATAGGGTGGAAATAATCTAAAGGTAAAATTACGGCGGCCGCTACTACCGGACCAGCCAAACATCCCCGACCGGCTTCATCCAAACCAGCTTCCAATTTTAAACCGCTGTAATTAGCCAACAAAGTAGCTTTTTCTTTCGCCAAGGTAACCGTTGTAATAAAAGTTTAATTAACTAAATAATGATTAACAAATTAAAAGAGTAAAACTTAATCTGCTAAAAAATTGCCTGAATTTTATTCATCGATTATTTAAAAGGAAAGAACTTCGTTCCATCTTCCTCCGCATGGCTGCTCTACATTCTTAATATAAAATTAATATAAGGTTTTTGGCACTTATAAAGGTTTTACCTTATAGTTAGTACTTTATATTAATAAATAAAAATATAACTTTTTTATATTTTAAAAATTTTACCTCAAATGCCTCTTTAATTTTAAATTAAGCAAAATAAAGACAAAACACTAAGCGATATTCCAGTATTTTGTTATTTAACAGCCATTTACCTAATAAAATCATTTTAGAATCTCACAAAAGAGCAGATTTAATATTACTAAATTGTTACGCCTTCCATAATAAAAAATAAGAAATTTCCGATACGAAAGTAAACATTACCGCATTACTCCCGTATTAGCTTTACACTAGTAACCAATACTATAACTTACCATACATTTTAATATAAAATCCGAATAATGGAGGAAAACCTGAACGAGAATTGGCATAACGAATCCGAAAAAGCTACCCACGTTATTCCGGTTATAGAAGAACACGTACAGGTTGGCAAAAAGATAGTAGAGACCGGACGCGTACGGATTATTAAAACCGTTCACGCTGAAGAAGCACACGTAGAAGCTCCGTTGTTACAGGAAGAAGTACAAATAGAACGGGTTCCGGTAAATCAATACATTGAGACCGCCCCTTCGGTACGCTATGAAGGCGAGGTAATGATTATTCCGGTAATCCAGGAAGTAGTGGTAATTGAAAAGCGGTTAATGCTGGTAGAAGAAATTCGCGTGCATAAACAACAAGTACATACAAATGTGTCGGAAACTATTACGCTTCGGAAAGAAGAAGTAAAAATAGAACGAATAGACACGAATAATTTAACTAACGAAACTTTTTAATTTTTATAATTCTAATTCTATTAACCTAAACTAAAAACACATAAAACTATGGCACAAACAGTAGTAGGAATATTCGACAATTCAACAGAAGCGCAACAAGCATTGCAGCAATTAATTAGCTCGGGCATTTCGCAAGATAGAATAGATATCTCCACTCCCGGCGCATCTGGTTCCAGCACTAGCGGAACTACTTCTTCCGATTTTAGCAGTGGTAGTACTACCGCCAATTATAGTGGCAGTACCACTTCTGGTTACAATACCGATAGAGATGATGATGATAGCGTAAGTCGGTTCTTCCGCAATTTATTCGGTTCCGACGATGATGACAACGTAAGGTCTTACAGCGAAGTAGGCCGTCGTGGTTCTATTATTACCGTTCACGCGCAATCTGCCCAAGAGGCCGAAAGTGCCGCTCAAATTCTGGATCAATACGGAGCTGTGGATATTGATGAACGCGCTCAGCAATACCGGAACCAATCTTATACGAATACGGCAGATGCTACTTCCGGCGCTATTCCGATTATTGAAGAGGAATTGCAAGTGGGTAAGCGGGTTGTAGAAACTGGTGGCGCCCGTATCCGGAGCCGCATTATTGAACGTCCGGTTGAAGAAAGTATACGTTTACGCGTAGAACATGTCCGGGTAGAACGTAACGCCGTAAATCGTCCGGCTACCGAAGCAGATTTAGCTAACTTCCGCGAAGGCGAAATTGAACTTAGAGAACAAGCCGAAGTACCGGTAGTAGGCAAAGAAGCCCGCGTAGTGGAAGAAGTAAGATTAGGTAAAGAAGTAGAAGAACGGGAAGAAACCATTCACGATACCGTTCGCCGCACTGATGTAGAAGTAGAAAATTTGGGTACGGATGTAAATCGCACCGGTACTACAAATACTACGCGCACCACGGATTTAGATGATTTAGATCGGAACCCTAATTTGTAAGCGTCTGATCTAAATAAAAGCTTAGATATAAAAAAAGCGGCCATATTTAAATGGCCGCTTTTTTTATTTAATAATTTATACGGATTGCTTTTTAGCGAGAATAAATCGGTGGTATAATTTTCCCTACCGCAAAATATACAATTTACCGTAGCCCTTCGTAAAAGCTTTATCGCCGGCCGTAGAACGGTGGGTAAACGAATCGGTATCCATGACTACCCGGTACAAGTAAACCCCGTTGGCTAACTTATCGCCAAATTCATCGGTGCCATCCCAGGCATAGTCGCTGGTGTTGTTGCCAACCTTAATGGGGCCCAGTTCTTCTTTGGTTATTTCGCGAACAACTTTACCCGTTACCGTTAAAATTTGCACTTTCAGATTTTGCGGAATTTGCGCTCCCGTAACCGTAAATACAAATCGGGTTTTACTCGAAAGCGGATTCGGGTACGGATAAAAATTTGTAATGGTAGACTCGTTAATTACGTTAAAACTAATTTCGTAAGGTTCAAAACCGGCGGCATTATTAGCTACATCCCGGGCTTGTACCCGCAGTTTATAAAGTCCGTTGGGTAAATTTTGCGGATTATACTCCACCCGGAAATCATTCTTTTCATTAGCCGGAAATACTTTTATCTCGCCGCCGCTTAAATTTATTTGTTCATAATTCTGACTATTGGGTTTTAACAAGAGCATTTCCATTCCCTCGGTATCCTTTAAAAAAGAGAATTTATCTTCGTCTTTCACCGAAACCGTAATTTGTGGATTGGGCGAAATAATGTCCCCATCCAAAATATGCTGACCATCAAAAGCAACATCTAAAATGGGGGGAATATTAGCTCCTACGGTAAAGGGTACTTCAAACACGTTATTCGTGTAAATTAGCTCGGGCTGCAGATACGGATTAACGAAAAAACGCAAGGTATATTTACCGCTCAATCCCCGAGTAGGAAAAGTAACCGGAATATCCACGAGTTCTCCTTTGGCTATTGGCTTTACTTTTATATCCTGGGTAAAACCGCTATTTCCAATTAAACTAAGGCGGGCTACTAAAGAATCCGGGAAATTATGCTGCGAAATATTCTGGAAAGTAAAACTGGTCGAAATACTGCCGGCTGTTGCTTGCGTTCCTAAATTTTTGTATTTATCGGTTACCAGAGTGTCGGCTAAAACCAAACCTTCCGGGGTACCTTTATAAAGTACCAGCCAATCGGTAAGTTGGGGAGCGGTTCGGTCGAGCGTATCCGAAACCGCCAACTGCAATCGTAAATAAGGATACCGGCGGGCGTTCAGTTTTGTTAAATCTAAATTCCGACTGTTCGTATTTTCATAAACCAGGGTGTCTTTATTTCTTTGCGCATCGTAGCCTCGTACCGTTAAGGAATAATTATCTTTTCCGGCCCCGTTACTTTTAATTACCGTTTGCATCTTGTTCCACTCGGTTGCTGGGCCAACGAAGGTAGACGTTATTTCGCCGGAAACACCCCGCGTAGTAATTTCGGTACTTAGCTCAACCATTTGCAGGGCAGCTTCGGTGGGTTCACCTCGCACATAAGTTTTCTCCTGAGCCGTTCCAATGGCGCCTCCCTTGCGGCCAACTAGTGCCAAAGGATAACCCGTTTGCACACTATCAATCAGGCGAGAACCTAAGTTCCGGAATTCTGCTTTAAGCTGAGGAGTGAAGGTACTGAACGGCACGTTATTCACGCTAATTAAAGCTACGTAATAACCGGAGGGCACTGCTTCCAGAAACTGGCGCAGAATTTCCTGATTCTGAACAACCGCAATATTGCCGAATTGGTACATAACTCTAGGAAAATTGCCACAAAGACTGGCCCCTAATGTAGCCGGCATACTATGTTGTTCCAAGGTTTTATCATTGAAAACTACGGCCAGGATATTGGGTTGGCCAAAGCCGCAGGAAGCATCGAACCGGGTCCGGCCATCGATAAAAATACCACTGGGCGGATACGCCGCGGCTACTTTTCCCCCGCCGGTTTTTAAGATTAACTTCCGGGAGATGGGCGTAAATTCCCATTTTTGACCTGGTGATTCCAAAGTAATACCTCTGGTACTGGCGCTGCGTAATTGAGCGGGCTGGCTTTGCGACCAACCATCCGAACTGCTCGGAATATACCGGAAAGAGCTTGTTCCCCACACTACTGAGTCCTGCCCGGGGGCTAATTCACTCGTCCGGAATCGCCAGTAATACACCACACTATCTTCGGGAGCTGTATTGGCGGGTAAAGTTATTTGCCAACTTGGCAAAAGTCCCGCGCCAGACACCAGAGTAGATTGTTTTTGAGGAGAATTAAATTGAGGCGAAGTATCTAACTCGAAGTAATAATCCTGGGTTTTGGTTGGCCGCTCCAGGGCTTGCCCGATTAATTTTACGTTAGCCCCCCCAACAATGGCATATTCGGGAGGGTAAAGAGCTTGCACCGTATTAGCCGGGAAATAATATTCAAAAGTATAGCTGTTATTGGTTTCCTCCGATTCATTAATTTTATTCAGATGATCTAAAACAATGGTAAATTGATTTACTCCGGCGGTGTGGCCGTTCTTATCTACAAATTTAAAGTAGAGCGTATCCTGGTTATAGACTGGTGGAAACAATACCGAATCCATCACCAAACCAGTATTGCGCCTCACCGAAACAGAAATAGAATCCGTAATTGCTTTCCCTAAATTTTTAACCGGAATAGCAATGGTAAACGAATCAGAGGCTGCGGTTAAGCGCTCGTTATTAAAAGTTTGAATAAAAGGCCCATTTTCCTGCACGGTGTAATCCGGTTTTGCCGGCGAAAACAACCGAATGGCCGGATCGCCTTGTAAAAATACTTGCATGGCTTGGGCAACGGCATTCGGGCTTTGCGTTAAGGCTAAAAAGCGTTTGATGGTTTCTTGCTGAATAACGCCAACTGGTTTCCCGTAGAAAGTAGAATCGGTAAAAGCTACTTCGTAAAATTTCTCGCTGTATAACTGTAAAACATTAGCGTAGCCGATACTGCTATGAGCTAAGTATAAAATTACTCCCTTTTTAGGCGCCAACAACCAATTTACCCCGAAACTATTGTCCAGAAAAGGATTGCCGGTGGCACAGCCATTCATGATCATCATGGGGTATTTGCCGGTATTATTGTAGCCATTTACCGGATCGGTAACCAAACCAATGTCAATGTCATTAATGGAAGGCGAAGAATGGCCAAAAAAGGTAATTAAAGAAACGCCGGCATTTAGGTCGCCGGAAACATTTATTTTTTCGGTGCCGGCGGTGGTTAAGCGGTAGATGGTTTTTACCTTAGCTCCCAGGAAAGTTTTCTTCACCATATTTTCCCAGCGGGTTAAAGCATTACGGATGTACGTTTTTAGTTGCTCGGTGTCGCCGCCGCCTAAATGCAGAATATTTTTTCGCCATTCCAGATTGTCGGGCAAGGCTTCGTGTTCTTTTACTTTATCGAAATAAGCTACCAGTTCCTCCGGACTCTGGGCCGCTACGCGCCCGGTAGCTACTTTCGGGAAGTATTCGTCTTTATCCCAATCGGAAGTAAAAAATATATCGGAAGCCGGGGCCACCGTGGGAATCATGTCTCGTTGCCTGGATGCCGGCGTAGGGAAAGTACGCGAACGGCCAAAATTATCATAATCGGGCAGCAAACTATAGCCTAACAACAGCAGGTATTGCGGTTTGCCTTGCACCAGTAAGTACTGCATTAAATGCCGAATCGCCAATGCTGATTTTTCGCCGTAATGAAACTGATCATACACCTGCTCGATTTCTAAAGATAACGTATCGTGTTTGCCTCCCGCCTCGGACGCCCGGTATTCGGCGTACGCTTTTACCGGATTGGAGTAAGCACCAGTTGGTTTAGCTAATCTTTTATGAAATAGTAAAATAAAACCAGAGGAATTACCAACAAGATGGCGAAAGTTAATTCGACTAGGAGGAGCCGGGGTGTAAATAGCAGCGGAATTTATTACTAAAATTTTTTGACTTTTTCCGTTGGGCGCCGGACTAACCAAAGCCGCCTCGGTAGCATTATTTATAACGTTAATTTTAGTGATAGCATAAGGATTACTAATATCATAACCCAGGAGAGTTTGGGTATTACTTTTTGACAGCACAAAATACGAAGGTGTAGTTTTAACGGTATCACGAGGCGAGATAGTTAAACTAAGGGCTGGGAAACTGTTTTTCCGGGAATAGTGTACTCGAAGATACCGGACCCGGACAATATCGGCCACTCCGCGGACATTCACCGTTATGCGTAATTTCACCTTGCCTTCCCCGGAAATATCCGTCATTTGCAAGGAATAAAACTTTTGGATTTTATCCCAGGGACTAAAAATAATGTTGCTTTCCAATGCTCTGATGGCTCCAGTTGGGGTAACTACCGCAATGGTTACGTTGTGCGCATCGCGTAAAACGCCTTCGAGTAAAATTTCTATTTGGGGTAGTGGACCGCCGGGCTCTACTTGGAGTACTGAATCTACTTCAAAATCTTTTACCGGACTTCGTACGCCGCCGCCAATCGTTCCGAACCAAACATCGCCGTATCCTTCGCTGGCATCACCCCACGACATAGCGTTATCCCCGTAAAAAGTGCCCGCTTGGTATTCCGCGGTATAGAGTTTCAATCGTTCGGCTTGGTGCCAAGGTTCCGGTTGTAGGCCAGTAGCAGGTAGATCCAGATTTTCTACTCGTTTGCCGGGTACAGGCGCCACAGTTAAAAAGTAAGCGGCCGTATCGGTATACAAGCTAAAATAAGGATTTACATGGTCTTGCGGATTTTTATATAGTTCCCGGTCGAGCTCGCCGTTGTTACGTTCCCCGTAAAATTCCAGGTAATCACCCGGGTTTATAGCTCCATCTTCCTGACCGGCGACGTATACGGCTACTTCTCTGCCCCGACGCCATAACTGCAAATTTTGCGGATTTACATTGCTTAAACCCGCATTAGCCAAATAAGCTTGGTCTAACCGGTAAATACCGGTTTTCGTAATTTTAATTTTATAATAAGTTTGCGCGTAATTGATCCATTCATTGCCATACCGCACCTGCCCTAATCCAGACACAGTTACTAGCAGACTCATGAAGCCGCTTAAAACAATTTTTTGTAAACCAGAAGAAAAATTAAAAGTAAACATTATAAATGCCAGCCATTAATCAAAAGCGTAACCCAGTGAAACCATAATCGACGAAA
The DNA here is from genome assembly GCF_003023845.1 of Adhaeribacter arboris. Taxonomy (NCBI): domain Bacteria; kingdom Pseudomonadati; phylum Bacteroidota; class Cytophagia; order Cytophagales; family Hymenobacteraceae; genus Adhaeribacter; species Adhaeribacter arboris. The sequence continues at coordinate 1,712,488 of NZ_PYFT01000001.1, forward strand.
CATTGGCATTATCGGCTATTTTCGATAAAGCTAAGTCTAATCGTAAACCATTGGTAGCCACCCCTACTCCAAAATTAGGTTGAAATTGCCAGGAATTCTGGCCATCAAATTCTTTTATTTGCTGCAGGTTATTCATACCGGCGCGCACAAATACCAACTGGTTATAACTTAACTCCAAGGCCAATTTAGGATCTACCGAGAATAACTTTGTTTTAAAAAGCACATTGCGTTGGCCATCAAAAGTAAAATCTAAATCAGTGGCGAGCAGCAAAAGAAATTTTTTTGGTAAGGAAATGGTTCGTGCTACTCCCAATATTAAGCGGGGTAAAGTAATTTCAATGGTATTTTTGGGCAAAGCCGCCGTAGAATCCACGAGTAATTGCGTGTATTTTATTTCGTCAGGGTTATGACTCCAGGCGTTAAAAGTAGTAGTTATATCGCGGGCCATTAACCCAAACTGCCATTTCTGCCGCTGTAGCTGCGCCCCGGCATCCAGGCCGAAACCCCAGGCGGTGGCAAAAGCTCCCACATTACGGTAAATAATTTTAGCGTTTGCCCCCAAACTCAAGCCTTTCATAACATTGCTTTTGCGGGCGTAAGATATGAGAAAAGCGTAATCCGCTACGGAAAAAAAACGGATACTATCGTACTGGTAATAGCCATATTCGTGATTTTTTAACCGGCGCGTATCGGCAATATCATCTACCCCGGACCGGACAACGGAAAAACCTAAAGTACTGTTGGTATCTAAGGGTAAAGCAAAAGCGGCAAAATCGTTTTTAACAATCCCCGCAAATAATTCCGCGTGCATTAAAGCTAGGTTGTATTTATTTTTAACCCGTAGTAACCCCGCCGGATTCCAATAGCTGGCGGTAGCATCGTCGGTTATCCCCACCTGCACATTCCCCATGCCTAAAGCCCGACCGCCAATTCCGATATTCAGAAACTCGTTGCTATACTTAGGTGCCGAAATCTGGGCAAATAAGACAAAAGGAAATAAAATAAAAATAACCGACAACACTGGCTTAAAAGATTTAAACCAACCTCGCAGTAACTGCTGGATTAGAATAAAATTTACCCTGATCCTTAACAGAACTTTTACGATAAAGTGTGTTACGTTTTTTTACCTGGAGACAATTTGAGACTTCTCCTACTATTTACCCGTCAGAAAATTTAATTTTAAGCGCTCATCTACCAGCAGCTAATTTATTGGCTGCCTGCCTAATTTACATTAAGCCATAATTAAACCAGTTTAAATCCTACTTAATCCTTAGTTAAAAGCAATATACTAATTTAATTCTTCTAGAAATTATAATCTGTAAAATAAAATTTTAAGGTGCTTTCTTCTAAAATCATAAAATAAAATTTAAAAAAAGATGAAACAAAAAATAAATTTGTCAAGTACCTTGTTTTACATAGTACCTTACATTATATTTGTATCGAACATTAAACCCAAACCATCATGAAAGTAGAAAACACACAAGTGCAGATGCGGAAGGGAATTCTGGAGTTCTGCATTTTGGAAATTATCTCTCGTGGTGAAGTCTACGCGTCGGATATGCTGGATGAGCTAACCGCCGCGAAAATGATTGTGGTAGAAGGCACGCTATATCCGTTGCTTACCCGCCTCAAAAATGCCGGACTTCTCGACTATTCCTGGGTGGAGTCCACGGCTGGACCACCTCGTAAATATTATACCCTTACCGAAACGGGCAAAGATTTTCTGGAACAGTTACGCCAAACTTGGCTGGAAGTAGTTGCCTCCATCGAATTCATAACCAAGCGTAAAAAACAAGCATCATGAAAAAGAATATAAGTATCAACCTGCAAGGCCTTATCTTCCACATCGAGGAAGATGGTTACGAGCAACTACGGCAATATTTAGCCGCGATAAAAACGTACTTTTCTAATTATGCTGGGCACGAAGAGATTGTAGCAGATATTGAAGGCAGAATAGCAGAAGTTTTTTCGGGTAAATTAAACCCGGGCAAACAGGTAATTACCCAAGAAGATGTGCAAGGGCTCATAACCCAGATGGGGAGCGTACAAGATTTTGCCCAACTCGAAGAAGAAGAAGACTTGAACCAAAAAACTGGTCCTGCCCAGAGTACTTCCGGCGCTTCCAGCGAAACAACTTCGGATAATACCCAAAGCGGTCCTATCCCGAATGCCGGACCTAAACGCTTGTTTCGCGACGAAACCCGAAAAGTAATCGGAGGAGTATCGGCCGGTATGGCCAACTATTTAGGCATTGATCCGCTCTGGGTTCGCCTGGTATTTGTCTTCTTCTTTTTGCTAGGGGTATTTACTGCGGGCGTTTCAGCCGGATTGGTAGCGTTTATTTACGTAATCTGCTGGATAGCTTTACCCAAGAGTTACACCTTGGCCGAAGTAAATGCCAAAAAGCTTTTCCGCGACCCCGAAGATAAAAAATTAGGCGGGGTTTGCAGTGGTTTGGCGCTTTACTTTGGTATGGACGTCGGAATTGTGCGCTTGCTCTTTTTACTCTCCGTACTTTTCGGTGGTTTGGGTATTCCCATTTACATCGTGTTGTGGCTAGTGGTTCCGCTAGCCACCACCATAACCGACCGGGTGCAAATGCAGGGCAATCCAGTAACCTTATCCGGCATTGAAGAATCTTTAAAAAATAATTTGCGCATGCGCGACGAAAACGGTCAGGAAAGTGGCTTAGCCCGCGTGCTTTTATTTCCCGTACGATTGGTAGCCCAAGTATTAGAAGTATTATCCAAGGCGCTTCGTCCCCTTATTAATTTCTTAGGTTCTGCCATCCGCATTATTGCCGGTATTATTTTATTGATTACTTCCCTAAGCTGCATTTTTGCTTTATTTATCGGTTTAGGAGCAGGTACTGGCCTCCTCAGTGAGCAGATCTCCCAGACAGACTTGGACGGACCTATGCAGTTATTTACCCGCGATTTTCCGGGCTACGGAATGTTTGCCGGTTTTCTGGCGGGCTTTATTCCCAGTTTATTTTTGCTGATAATTGCGGTGGGTTTACTAACCAAACGCTTTTTCCTGAAGCCACTGGCTGGCTGGTCGATGTTTGCCGTGTGGGTAGTAAGTTTATTTGTAATGGGAAGCGCTATTTTTGTATTTAAACAAAACTTTAACGAACAAGGCGAATTTATAACTGAAAAATCATACCCTGTTACAGGTTATCAAACCGTACAATTACAAGCCCGCAACGTTAATTCGTCAATGGAGCGTTGGGTAAACCATGTTGAACTGGAAGGAACATCGGGCTCTAATATCCGGGTAGTACAGGAATTTCGGGCCAAAGGCCGAACCGAATCGGACGCTATCCGGAATGCCCAAATGCTAACCTACCGAATGCAACAACGCGATTCCACCTTTATTTTCGATCGTCAGGCTCGTTTAAACCAGAATGCTTCTTTCCGCGAGCAGGAATTAGCGCTGAGAATTTACCTGCCCGAAAACAAAAAATTCCGGTTAAATGATGAATTCGCTAACATGGCCACTAATTATTTCGACAAAGATTATGATTTTAACAATCAAGTTACTAAAAGAGCCATTTGGGAGTTCCGGAACGATAAATTCGTTTGCGCTACTTGCCCCGTGAAAGAACAAAATAAGGAAGGCGATAATCAAAATGAAGGCGATTTTACGGATTTGGCCGATATTGATATTAACGTGGTAGATGATAATATAATGGCCGATTGGAATAATTACGGCCCGGAAGAAAAAACCTTTGATTTCAAGGATTTTGATGCCATAACCGTAGGCGGCGCTTATCATGCCCGGATTAAAAAAGGCGATGAGTTTTCGGTACGTGCCCGCGGCGACCAGGAAGGAATTTCAAATTTAAGAGCCGATCAAAGTGGTAATACCATTGAGTTTAAGTCTAACGAAAGCTTCTGGGATTTTACTAAAAACGATCGGGGAAATGTTTTAATTGAAATTACCTTACCCACTTTAGACAAGGTAGAGCTGTCCGGCGCCGTTAAATCCGAAATTTCCGGCTTCGACGAAGATAACGTTCGTATTAGTCAGTCCGGCGCGGTACAAACCAGCGTGGCCCTGAAAACCGATCGGTTGGAACTGGATTTATCCGGGGCAGCCAAAGCTACTCTTACCGGCCAAACCAACGATTTAAAAATAAGTGCTTCGGGAGCCTGTTCCGTACAAGCCAATAACTTCCGGACCAAAACCGCCGATTTAGATTTATCCGGCGCTTCGAAAGCCAACGTGTACGTAACCGAAAAATTAAAAGCGGGCGCTTCCGGTGTTAGTAATATTAGTTACAGCGGTAATCCGGCCAATGTATCTACCGATGCTTCGGGCGCTTCTAAAATTCAGCGAAAATAAGTAAGCTTCTGGATGTTTGTTTAAAGACTAAGGTTTAAGGGCCTTAGTCTTTTTTGTTTTTAGATGAATTAGTCAAAAATTTGACTGCTTAACCAATACTAAAACTTCTTAAAACGACCATTGAACAATAGTTAATCGTAAAATGCTAAAGCCGGAAATTACTTTCTCCAATTCAAAATTTATGAGTTCTATTAATTTCTTTTTTCTAATATTATGAGGCAGATTTTTCCGGAGTTATTCCAGCCTTAATAACTTTGGTGGTCAGAGTTTACGTAGGCGATTTTTTTCTTTTAGGAATCCCTATTTTGTATTGGGTCTTTTGTGGCTGATTGCTACTTCTTTAAATATAAACAAGGCTTTCCATATTGATGATATTTTTCATTTAGAAGCCGCCCAGTGGATGGAACAGCATCCATTTACTCCCATGTCCGGGAAAATTCTTTGGCAAAACAATTATGTCAATATCTCGGAAGGCAACTTACCCCCTTTGTATTTGTCTCTAATTGCTCTTGTTGGTCACTTATTCGGCTATCAGGAAATTCCATTACACTTATTTCAATCTGGTTTCACCTTTTTAGCTATTTATTCCTTTTATCGAATAGCTAAAATTACTACTCCTGATTCTGCTTTACTTGTTACTTCCTTTTTTGTTCTAAATCCTGCTTTTCTTATTAATCAGAATTTGATGGTGGATTTACCATTGGTAAGTTTAATTCTTTGCTTTGTCTATTTGCTATTAAAACCAAATATTCAATCAGAATGGACCCGCTATTTGGGAGCTGCCTTTGTGTTTAGCCTGGCAATTTTTATTAAATATTCTGCTCTTCCTTTCCTTATTATCTTAATTGTTCATCCACTTTTATTAAGGAAAAGTAAATATGTCGTAACTGCTGCTATTCCAATTCTTTCACTTACCGCCTGGTCGGCATGGAACGTGCACGAATTTGGCGCTCTTCACCTAAACCGACCGATCTATTCCTTCACTTTCTTACGTAGTTTTCTACAAACTACGGCTTTACTACTTGCTTTAGGCGCTATTATGCCTTTTACGATTATTTATGGGGAAGCTTTCCTCAATAAATACCGACGTGCCTTTTTGTTTCTGATTTATAGTGGAGTTGGCTTATTCATAACAACTATCCTGTTTACTTATCTGGATTTATTAGGGGAGAATAATGCTAGAAGAATTTTATGGGTCTTATTTTTTACGAATGGTTTTTCGTTCTTGTATTTTATTTGGGATTCGTGCTCCTTTACCAATTTTCTTCTCAAAAACCCGTACAAGGCAAATCCTGCTCAGGTTATTTTGTATCTATGGGTTATTAGTGGTAGCACTTTTATTATTTTATTTGCTCCTGCTATTGCTACCCGGCATATTCTTCTGGTACTAGCACCCCTTATTTTACTCGCAACGCCTTTATTAACTTATTCTACCACCAAATTTAAAATAGCAGCACTAGTTTTTTCAGGTTCGCTAAGTTTATTTTTAGGAATTTCGGATTGGCTAATGGCGGATATATACCGAACTCAGGCCAATGAACTAAAAAGCAAAATTTCACCCAAAGCTATTACCTGGACGGTAGGATATTGGGGCTGGCAATGGTACAGCAAAAAAGCAGGGATGCAACCTTATATCAAAGGCAAATCAATAGTAAAAGCAAAGGAATATTTTGTTATTCCAGTTAAATTAACCGCCAAAGCAGATGTTAATTTAACTAATTTAATTCAAGTAGATGAGGTAACTATACCAAGCAACTTTATTACTTTTTTCTCGGGTTCGAACATTCCAGGTATGTACTCTTCTGATTACGCCAATCCGCCCTGGAAATTAGCTAAAAAACCCATTGAAACTTTCAGAATTTACCAGGTTAAAAAAGCTTTCCGGTAATCAGAATAGTAGTTTTATAGAATACTAAAATCAATTACTCGCCTGTACGGGTTGCAACCCCATTTCTTGTCCTTTCTGTAACATATAAGCAAAAGCTTGCTCATATTCATTCCGGATGTGGCCTTCCAGAATAGCTTCGGTTAAACTTTCTTTGATAATCCCAACTTCCCGCGACGGCTTTATCCCAAAAGTTTCCATGATAATCTCGCCGGTAATAACCGGTTGAAAGTTGCGCAGTTTATCGGTTTCTTCTACCTGTTTAATTTTCTGACTTACTTTTTTAAAGTTTTGCAGGTACCGTTTTACTTTATTCGGGTCTTTGGTCGTGATATCGGCGTTACAAAGCACCATTAAGTCGTCGATATCGTTGCCAGCTTCAAAAAGCAGGCGCCGCACCGCCGAATCGGTTACGGTTTCTTTCACCAAAGCAATGGGTCGTAAGTGTAATTTTACTAGTTTTTGCACAAACCGCATGTGCTCGTTTAAGGGTAATTTTAAATCGGCAAAAAGTTTCGGTACCATCCGGGCGCCCCGGTCTTCGTGGCCGTGAAAAGTCCAGCCTACTTTATCGGAATAGCGCTTAGTATCGGGTTTGGCAATGTCGTGCAGTATAGCCGCCCAACGCAGCCATAAGTCATTCGATTGTTTTGCCACGTTATCGAGTACTTGTAGGGTATGGTAAAAATTATCTTTATGCGAGTTGTTATTTATGGTTTCTACCCCGTGCAAAGCGGTCATTTTCGGAAAAATAAGCTCTAACAAACCTGAATGAAACAATAATTTAAAACCGTAGGAAGGCGTAGTTGCTAAAATAATTTTATTTAATTCGTCGGTAATCCGCTCCTTGGAGATAATGTTTATCCGCTCTTTATTGCGGCTAATAGCGTCGTAAGTATCCGCATCAATATCAAAATTTAATTGGGTGGCAAAACGGACTGCCCGCATCATGCGCAAAGGGTCGTCGGAAAAAGTAATATCCGGGTTGAGCGGAGTTTTTATTAATTTTTGCCGAATATCTTTTAAACCGTCAAATTGGTCGATAAGCGCTCCGTAATCCGACTTATTTAAGGAAATTCCTAAAGCATTAATCGTAAAATCGCGCCGATTTAAATCATCCGTTAAAGTACCTGCTTCTACTTCGGGTTTGCGGGAATGGCTGCGGTAAGATTCTTTCCGGGCACCCACAAATTCTACTTCCCAATCGTCGGCGCACAGCATAGCGGTGCCAAAATTTTTAAAAACGGTAACAGTAGGTTTTTCGGGTAATAGCTCGGCTACTTTCTGGGCGAGTGCCGGACCATCGCCCACGCATACCACATCAATATCTTTAGAAGGCCGTTGCAAAATTAAATCGCGCACAAACCCCCCAATTACGTACGTTTCTGCCTGCAATTGCTCGGCAGCAGCAGCAATAATCGGGAAAATACGATGCTCGGGTAATGAAATGGCTTGCATACAATTCTACACTTGTGCCGCAAAAGTAATTATTTATCATTTACCATTTGCCATTTACCAGGTACATTTACCATTTATCAATTAGCGGTTTTAATCAATAATATTTATCCGTTTTAAAGATTGTAATAATTTATTCCTTTAAGACCTACGACCTTTCATTTCATACTACCTGCAATTGGTGAAAACAACTGATTTTCCAATGGTAAATGGTAATTGTTTACCTTCTTTCCTGGCAGAGTTCTATTAAAACGCCATTCGTGCTTTTAGGATGAACAAAGCAAACTAGCTTATTATCAGCGCCGGGCTTGGGAGTTTCGTTGAGTAAAGTAAATCCGGCTTGTCTTAAGCGGTTCATTTCCGCCTCAATATCTTCTACGGCAAAGGCAATGTGGTGCATTCCCTCTCCTCGCTTCTGAATAAAACCAGCAATCACGCTGGTTTCGTCGGTAGCTGCCAGTAACTCAATTTTGGATTCACCGCACCGGAAAAAAGAAGTCATTACTTTTTCGGAGGCAACTTGTTCTGTTTTATAGGGCTCAGATCCTAGAATTTGAGTATAAATAAGATTTGCTTTTTCTAAATTCTGGACGGCAATTCCAATGTGTTCTATTTTGTTCATCTACCAGCAAGGATTAACTGTTTTAAGCATTTTAACTATTTTTATGGTAAATTAAAACGTATAATGATTCGCCCCTGTTTTTTAAGGGCAATTAGTTCCTTTATATTTCTTACCTCATGCTGAAATTACCCATTTATTTAGATAACAACGCTACTACTCCCCTGGACCCTCGGGTTCTGGAAGCCATGATGCCTTACCTGACGGAACATTTTGGTAATGCAGCTTCCCGGGATCATGCTTTTGGCTGGGCGGCCAAAGAAGCAGTAGATTTTGCCCGGGAGCAAGTAGCAGCATTAATTAATAGCAACCCAAAAGAAATAATTTTTACTTCCGGCGCTACCGAATCAATTAACCTGGCAATCAAGGGAGTTTTTGAAATGTATGCTTCTAAGGGTAATCACCTAATTACGGTAAATACCGAACACAAAGCTGTTTTAGACACTTGCCAACACCTCGAGAAAATGGGTGTCCGGGTTACTTACCTTGAGGTAAACCAGGCAGGGTTAATCGACTTAAATTCCCTGGAAGCCGCAATTACACCAGAAACTATTTTGCTGTCGGTGATGTACGCCAATAACGAAACAGGGGTGATTCAGCCCATCCGGGAAATTTCGGCTATTGCCCGGAAATACGGAATTCTTTTTATGACCGATGCTACCCAGGCCGTAGGTAAAATTCCGGTAGATGTAGAAACCGATTTAATGGATTTAATGGCTTTTTCCGGGCACAAAATGTATGGTCCGAAGGGTGTAGGCGCTTTGTACGTGCGCCGTAAAGACCCCCGTGTAAAAATTTCTGCTCAAATGGATGGCGGCGGTCACGAACGCGGTATGCGATCGGGTACGCTTAACGTGCCCGGAATTGTGGGTTTGGGTAAAGCCTGCGAATTGTGCCGTCTAGAAATGGCGTCTGATACTAAGCGAATGAAGAAGCTACGCGATTATTTAGAAGCTGAATTGCTTCAGATAGAAGAATCGCAGCGGAATGGCTCAAAAGAACACTGTTTACCCCACGTTACCAATATTGCATTTAAATACGTGGAAGGAGAGGCATTAATGCTGGGATTAAAAGATCTGGCTGTTTCTTCGGGTTCGGCGTGTACTTCTGCTTCAATAGAGCCTTCCTACGTTTTAAAAGCCCTCGGTTTAAGCGACGATTTAGCTTATGCTTCTCTCCGGTTTGGTTTAAGCCGATTTACTACTGCCGAACAAATAGAGTACGCTATATCGCATGTACGGGAAGTAGTGGGAAAACAGCGGCAAATGTCACCGCAATAAAAGGTAAAAAATGTAGAGCCGAACTTTATGGGAGGAGCAGAACGCAGTTTGAATTTAAAATTATGAATTATAAATTAGAAATGCAGGGGAGTTACAAAAAGAACTGCCCGAACACTTGAAGTCCCTCCCACTTATTTTCCCTATTGGTTTTATCTTGATTAAATTTATAATATGGAAGAGTATTCTTTTTACTTTTTTCTCCCAGAAAATAAAAAAGAGCTGCCTTAGGCAGCTCTTTTTTATTTTTATAATATTTTCTTACTTATTCAATAACCAACCGGGACTGCGTTTCGCCGGAAACAGCTCCCCGACCCCTCAGAATATACAAACCGCTGGTTAAGCGTTTATTCGTGGCTATTTGAGTAGTAACGCTACCGTTTTCATCTGCCACTAAAGTTTTTACTTCTAAAGTATGTCCTACCAAGTCGTGTAAAGAAAGAGTAACTTCTTCTTGTTGGGTAAAGTTAGAAGCTTCCACAAATACTTTCTCTCCATTGCTTGGATTAGGATACACGTGTAACAATAAGGTTTTCTTCTCTTCGCCACCATCGTCGGTTAAGTTCACGTCGGAAACAACGGTATTGGCAACGGCACCAGCAGAAGACTTGAAAATTTCCACTCCGCACAATGCTAACCGGTTTACGGTTGGATTGAACTTCAAGTTTAAAACACCTCCGCTTACCGTTACAACATAATCTTTCACTAAAGCAGAACGGTAACCTACTTCTTTGTGAATATCGAAACCGGTCAGGACCGTTTTTCCTTCGATATTAATGTTAAATACCCGGGAATTATTCGATGGGAAAAAGTTTTCGGCAAAGTGTAGCCGCACGTAGTAAGCACCATTCGCCAGCGGAACTTCCACCCGGGTTTCGGCCAGGTTGGATTGGGCTGAAAGATAAGTTTGATACAGTACATCCTGATCAGTAGCCGATATTGGGCCGGGAGTTACTTGTTTATCTAAACGAACGGAACCTTTGCGGTAATTTTTATCCGATTCCCAAACTTTACCCGCAATAGTCAAGTTTGCATCTGATCCACCTTTTATCCGCTTAACTACCGTAATAGTAGAACCAGATTCGTTGGCAATACCATAAAGCGGAATTCGGGTAGGAGAGCCAGGGGCATTATGGTACACTAACAAAGCCGCATTTTTAATGCCTTTAGAACTAGGTTTAAAGGATACATTGGCCTTAACACTTGCCTGCGGCGATAACGTTGTGGAAATTGCATTAACCGTAAATTCAGCTTTGTTGGGACCAGTAAGAGTTACACTGCTGATTTTAATGCTGGACTGACCAGATCTGCCATTGTTTTTTATAGTAGCGGAAAGAGTTTTGCTGCTGCCTTTTAATACTGAGCCAAAATCAAGGTCAGATGGTGTTACGGCTAATTCCGTATTACCCTGGCTAGATTCCGGTTTGATATTGGTAACATAATATACGTTATCCTGATAATCGTAATTGGTAAATTCCGTACCCAGGTAATCAGCGCCAATAATGTAGGCATTTGGAATAATGCTGCCGCTAGCATTCACCGCCTTCCAGACCCGCATACCAATTTTATTTTCGAAGTTTTTAGCCCGATCGGAATAAGCCGTACCTACTTTAAAGCCAAAGGCCCCACTCGGGCTGAAAGATCCCTGGGCGATTTCCGCAGAAGATCCGGTTTCTCTGGGTAATAAAGACTGGCTATCTAAGAAATAATGAGCGGTTGCAATCTTTACGGAATTCGTATTTTTGGGGTACCAGGCAATTTTTTCGCCATAATAGCAGCAGCCATGGTAAGCGCCCAGTTGGGTAACCGTAACCGGTTTACTACCATCGGCCCGCACGAAGTTGGCCGATAAAATTTCATCGGAATTTGGAACGGTATAATTTCCATCGCTATCTCCATCGTGTTGCGCGTAGCCGGTTTCCGTAGTAAAACCAAAAGCATCAATAATTTCCTGCGCCCAAGGTTCCCGGTTGCCTTCCCCGGTTCTTTGCCATAAGCCATGCAGCTTTACAATTTTAGACGGAGCAGATTTATCGTTAGAAGAAATCGTTAACTGATCGTGCAGCACCTTCACCCGGGTAGCCTGGTCTTTAGCAATAAATTCTACTGTGGTCTCAATGGAACCTCCGGCACTAATAGAAATGGGCAAAGCTTTAGGTAACGTAATTTTCCAGCGGGAAGTACTCGACAAAGTAAATTTACTAAGAGTAAGAGTACCGGAGCCCCGGTTATAAATTTTAAGTTTTACCTTATCGTGGTTGGCATTGTAAGGCGTGTAGGTACCGTCTTCGTTCTTGCGGCGCCACGGATTTTGAACCCGGGAAAGCACCATTTCGTCAGCAGCAGGAAATTTATCGGTATTTTCTACGGCAATTGTTTGTGCGGCCACATCCTGATAACTGAAACTTTCGAGTATAAGGAATAAGCTAAAGAAAAAGTAAACTAAAGGTTTTGATTGGAATAATAAAGGAAAAGTAGAACGCTTTTTCATGTGTAAAGTAAGCTGGTGTAATCTAATTAGTTATAAGTATTAAAACATACAAATCAATAGTATTTCTAAATTTACATTAGAAAGGTGGAGAAGTAGAATTGATTACCAGTCATTATTGATAAGTAAAAAACAGTGTTTCGAAAATTTTTAAGGCAGAACAGCTTTTTTGACTTAAAATTAACCGGAGAGATTAGGCGCGTTAAATAAGTTTTCGGGTTTAGTATAAATTATTCGTTATAAGAGTTTCTAATCAGTTTATATAAGTTAACAGTTTTGTGGAATATTTAGGAAGTTTACGCATACTATTAGACTTATGCAAGTATTATTGTAATTAATTATAGTTTCTTTATAATATATTAAATAATAGAAGTAAATAAGTTGAATTTTGATGGTTGAAGCTCAGTTATTTATGACTACTTGCGGTACGGTTTTTAGAACCAAAAGGAAGCTTTGCGGAAATAAAATTTTTCAATTATCTACTTTTCTATTTATCGTATGATAGGGGGAAAACCTTCTGACTGATTATATTAATTGTATTCTATATTTATTGCAGAATTGCTATTAAGCTAAAATTTTATATTAATCCTATTTTATTTTCTTCGCTTGCCTTACTATTTACGCGTAGTTTTAGCCCAGCTTTTCCTTTTAAGCTAAGGCAAATACCAATTTAATGGGCCGATTTAGTTGTAAAAGTTTTGGTGTAGTTTTTCGCCGGAATGCTTACCGTATATTTCTTTCCGTTTGGTTCTACCGTCATTTTTATAAAATTGGCCTGGCAGTTTTCTTTTAGGTTGGCAATAAAATCAGGGCTGGTATTATAGAGCGAATCGGCGCGCACATTTTTGTGAAGCTGAAAGCTTGCTTGCAAGGAGGGAATACTTTTTAAAGTAGCCACGGTTTCGGGTCCACAACCTTTGCGCGGACCGTTGTTCATAATGGCTACTACTGGGGCTAAAGTTTTCACGAGCGCGGGGTTATTACTCTGATCCAAGCCATGGTGATTTACCTGGTAAACATCCACGGTGCCCACTAAATTTTCCGGACATACCAAAGTTTTCTCCACGTTCCAGGTTAGATCGCCCCCGTCAAAAAAGCGGAACGGACCATAATCCAGTACTAGCACGGTACTATTGGCATTGTCGGAGGTATCAGTTGGCTTATCCGTTACTTCGCAATTAACGTTTAAGGATTTAGACTTACTTATGGGAGTAAAATTTTTGTTAAAACCTAATAAACGGAGGCTCAATTTAGAAAAGCCCGCGGGCAAATTTTTCAGATTTAGGAATTGGTTTGGCTGCAATGGCGATCGTTTTTTCACTATCATGTCGCGGTACGGCTGAATGCGGCTGGCAAACTCTTTATCTTCCCGCAACCTATCCGGAATGCCTTTATCGTGCGCTTCTATAAGAGGTAGTTTTTTTGCTAATGCCGCTGCCCCACCGTAATGATCGATGTGCCAGTGGGTAGTTATTAAATGGTCAATTTGATTTAATCCGGCTACTTCTTTTGCAACGTGGTAAATTCTATCGGCATCGCGGTTCCCGGGGTTGCCCGAATCTATCAGCACCGACTCGCCGGCGGGGGTTACAATTAAAGTAGCAGCGCCTCCTTCTACGTCTATCCAATAAAAAGTTAAATTTTGTTCTTGTTTTTTATTCTTACCAGGGTCTAAACCGCCCGCCAGATTAGTAGCCGCAAGCGCCATTGGTTTAGGCGAAGAACAAATTTGGAGCGGCAAAGCAATTAAAGCCAAGCCTAAAAATCGGGAAACAGCTTTCTTCATAACTAAGCGGCGCACTTTATGTAACACATGTATCAAGGTATTAGATATTAGCAGAAAATCCTATATAGTTAACCCGATTAAGAACCTGCTAATGCTTTTCCTACTAATCGTTGAGCTTCTCCGGACATAGGTAAAGTAAGAGCTATTTGCTGACCGCGCGGAGTCATCTTACGCCAGGTTTTTTGCACAATATCCACTACTTTTTCTTCTTCGTGCTGACGGGCAAAGTCGAGGAAATAATTTTCCAGAAATACCAAACAAACAATATCTTCCAGCAATTGAACTTCGGGGTCAATCTTTAACTGCCGCTTTAAAACCAGAAACTGAACCCTTTCGATAATTTCCGGGTCGTAACCCACTTCCTGCAATACCTGACTGGCCAAATCGGCGTGGTACTTCCGCAAGGTATTACGCCATTTATTATAACCCGCTAAATCCATAGCATAGTCGCGGCGCGGAATAGTCCAGCGGCGTAGGTGCTGGCACCGTGCGGCTAGCTGCAAGGCCTCTGAAGGATTAGGCTCTACTTGAAACAACCAGTCCGTCATGCGCTGAGCATACAATAATTCTTTGGGGTAAATTTTATCCTTGTAAACTTCCGTATTTGGATCTTCGCTGTTTAAGGCATCAAAACGGGCAATGGCCGCGTTAAACCGCTGTTGGTCCGTGCGCATAAATAATATTTAAAGTTTATTCGTTAAAGTTAATTATTTTCCGGTAATCGCTGTTAGCGTGGTAGTACAAACCTGCCTTTGGTTTAGGAATAAGTTTGTATTTTTGTGAGGCATGTTACGAAATACCCCTACCCTTCTTACCAGTAAATTAATCCTCGGCGTTGACCCGGGCACCAATGTAATGGGTTACAGCATTATTGAGGTAAATGGTTCTAAAGTGAAAGTACTGGAGTACGATGCTCTTTCGTTTAAAAATGCCCCCAATCATGCCGTTAAATTAAAGCGTATTTTTGATAACACTATCTTACTAATCCAAAAATACCTGCCCGATGAAATGGCTATTGAAGCTCAGTTTTATTCGAATAACGTGCAAAGCATGTTGAAACTGGGCCGGGCCCAGGGGGTAGCCATTGCCGCCGCTTTATCCCGCGACATTCCGTACGTGGAATATGCCCCCAAACGGATAAAACAATCTATCACCGGGAACGGGAATGCTTCAAAAGAACAAGTAGCGCTCATGTTAGGCCAAATTTTAAAATTGCCCACCGACTCTCCTAAATTGTTTGATGCTACCGATGCTTTGGCCGTAGCTATGTGCCATCATTATCAGAAAGGCATTAACACCCAGGCCGGTACCAAATCCTGGAAAAGCTTTATTACCGACAATCCCGGGCGAGTAAAGTAGATTTAAATTTTTGTTCAAATTCCGAATTTTACTTCACGCCTGAAATGAAAAAGCCTGGCTGAAAATTCATTTCCAACCAGGCACTAATCTTAAAGAAACAAATCAGCAATCCTTAGCTAATTAATTTTAGCCTTTTACATTGCTTTTATTTTGTAAAAATAATTTTGGTGGTTTGGGTTTTGGCAGGAGTATGTAGGCGCAGCAAGTACAAGCCAGCCGCTTGCTGGACTGAAGGCTGCCATTGGAATTGGTAGTTTTTCCCCGCTTCCGCTTGCCCCTGAAACAAAGTTGTTACTCTCTGCCCCTGGCTATTGTACACTTGCAGGCTGACTGGCCCGGATTCGGTTAGAGCCAGGCTCACCTGCAGGTGCTCCGTGAACGGATTCGGTCGTACTTGTAAGCGGGTTTCTGTGCTTTCCCTCACATTTATGCGAGCAACTGTACTCTCCCGGTTGGCCGTAACGGCAGTGGTTTCTTCGACTGCCGGAGCTTCCTGGCCAGAAAGGGCTACTTGCACCAACCAGTAATCCTGCTTTCCCTGACTCGGCTGGCTTTTATCCCCGCTGATGCCCGATTCAGTGCGTCCTCCGAGTAAATACCCGCCTTCCGGCGTGGCTACCAGGTTGCGCAGCTCTTCGATGCCTACTCCACCGTACCGCTGGTCCCATTGCTTATTGCCATTGCTACTGATTTTAACAATCCAGTAATCCGTACTGCCTCTGCTGTTCTGACTTTTATGCCCGCTGCGGGGTGAATCAGATTTACCGCCCAGCAAATACCCTCCATCCCTGGTCCGGATCACCGAACGCAACTCATCGTCGAGGCTGCCACCAAAGCGCCGGTCCCAGAGTTTTTCTCCCTCACCGTTGATGACGACTAGCCAGTAATCTTTTCCGCCCTGGCTCGCTTGGCTCTTATCGCCGCTTAGGCCCGAATGACTATACCCGCCTAAATAAAAGGAGCCGTTCGACAATCGTCCCATCGAAAACAGATGGTCTTTATCGCTACCGCCAAAACGGCGGTCCCAGATTTTGTTTCCCGCTTCGTCCAGGCGCACCACCCAGTAGTCTTCTCCGCCCCGGCTTAACTGACTGCGATCGCCGCTTAAACCCGATGCCGAAGCTCCTCCCAAGAGGTAGCCTCCGTCGGGGGTCAGGGTAAAGTTTTCCAGGTTGTCGTTGAGATTGCCGCCAAAGCGCCGGTCCCAGAGCTTAGTACCGGCCGCATTAATTTTGATTACCCAGTAGTCCCGCCCACCTTGGGAGCCTTGCGTTTTATCGCCGCTGGCCGGGGAAGAGCTGTAGCCCGCTACGAAGTACTCGCCCGTGGGTAGTTGACTGATTTTACTTAGCTCATCGTAGCTGCTGCCCCCATAGCGTTTGTCCCATTGCTTGGTTCCGGTGCTGTTGATTTTCACCAACCAGTAATCCCGATCGCCCCGGCTGTTTTGGGTTTTATCCCCGCCGCTGGGCGAATCGGAACTTCCCCCTAAAAGATAGCCGCCGTCGAGAGTGGGAATTAAGCGATTGAGGTAGTCGTTACCGGTTCCGCCATAGCGTTTGTCCCATTGTTTGTTGCCTTGCGCATCGATTTTGACGATCCAATAATCAATGCTGCCGCGGCTGGGCTGGCTCTTGTCGCCGGTATCTTCGGAATCGGTGTACCCCCAATGAGGTACCCGCCATCGGTGGTTCGGATAAGGTCGGTATAACTATCCCGACCCGAACCTCCATAGCGCTTGTCCCAGGCGGCATAGATGGAGGGATTCGTAATGGTAATGATATAATCTTCCGTTTCCCCGTAGTCAAATTCAGTACAGGATTGATCGCTGGTAACTTCGGTAGCAAAATGCGAGCGAACCCGCAACCGGTGCTGGCCAGCCGTAGCGCTGGCCGGAATAACAACTCTACCGGTATAATCATCGGAGACAATCGGCGAACTAAACACAAATTCTCCGGGATCATCAAAATCATTATCGCTATTATAATCAATCCACGCCCCAAAGCCTTGCTCAAAATCACCGGTGAGGGAAGCCTGTACGGTAATAGGATAGGCCTGGTCGCGGGTTACAGTAGTCGTATATTTTCCGGTGGGAGCATAACTACTATAGCCATTGCCTTGGGCATCGCACCCCGAAGCATTATTAGATAAAGTATTAAAATTAAAACTCTGAATAATATTTAAATCATCGCAGCCATACGTAATTACCGGAATGCAATTTACTTCTTGGAGTTTTACCAGCCAATAATCAACCAGGCCTTTTTTCGCCCCACTTTTATCATTCCCCATTCCGGAATCAGACCACCCGCCCAATAAAACTTCGCCGGATTTAGTAGCCAGAATACTAGTTAAATAATCTCTACCCGCACCCGAAATATACTTTTCCCAAATGGTATTACCAGAACTGTTTACTTTTGCTACCCAATAATCATCTACGTCATTGGTTTCATCGGTAGGATTACCGCCGCCCGCTAAAAATCCACCATCGGAAGTAGGAATTAAAGAAGTAACGACGTGACTGGTACCGTTCAGAACTTTATCTAAAATTTTATTACCATTACTATCTATTTTAACTAACCAATATTCGCCAATACCCACTTCAAACCAACCTTGGGTATCGGTTTTATCGCCTTCCGGAAAAGAATAAGAGAGGCCGCCTAATAAATAACTGCCATCAGCGGTAGCGACTAAAGCTTCGAGGTCGTCCGAAGATTTACCCCCAAACCGTTTATCCCAGATTTTATTTCCGGTACTGTTAATTTTTACGACCCAATAATCTGCCTGAGCCCCTCCCCAAACTGGTTCACTTTTATCACCTCCTACGCCGGAGCTCGATGATCCGGCTAATAAATAATGGCCATCCGGAGTAATTACCAAGGATTTAAATACATCGTTCCCCGAGCCGCCAAAGCGTTTATCCCAGATTTTATTGCCATCTTCATCAATTTTTAAAATCCAATAATCATTACCTCCCCGGCTCGCCTGAGTTTTATCGCCGTTTAATCCCGAATTAGAATAGCCGCCCAGAATAAATCCACCTCCGGGAGTTGCCACCAGCGCTTTCAGCACATCGTTGCCGCTACCGCCATACCGTTGATCCCACAATTTGGTGCCGTCGGCATTAATTTTTATTATCCAGAAATCCTGGCCTCCTCGGCCCGCCTGCGTTACATCACCACTAAAACCCGAGGATGATGTACCACCTAGTACATAACCGCCGTCGGAGGTATTAACTACTACCTGCAAGTTTTCTTCACCGGAACCACCGTAGCGTTTATCCCAAAGTTTATTACCTCTGGTATTCGTACTTACTAGCCAAAAATCATAACTTCCCCGGCGTCCCTGGGTTTTATCATTCCCCATGCTAGAGTTTGATCGTCCACCCAGTAAATAGCCATTATTGGTAGTAATCACGCT
The DNA here is from genome assembly GCF_003023845.1 of Adhaeribacter arboris. Lineage (NCBI taxonomy): Bacteria > Pseudomonadati > Bacteroidota > Cytophagia > Cytophagales > Hymenobacteraceae > Adhaeribacter > Adhaeribacter arboris. The sequence continues at coordinate 1,731,121 of NZ_PYFT01000001.1, forward strand.
TTGCAGGTAAGAGGAGCCGTACGTTTGCGTACTGGTGTTTGTAATTACTCCTCCATACGTCTGGTCCCATTCTTTACTTTGCGCGTATGCTCCCCTCGCTAAATAAATGGTAAGCAGAAGCGTAATAGCGAGCCCGCGACGCCAGTAACTTAAAGTAGCTAAAAAAGAGAAAAGCATTTGGATACGGTGAAAAGTTACTTTCATACAGTTTGAGTTAAAAGTTAAGTTTACTAACAGATAAACATCAAAAAGAAAACCGCTCCGGTTAAAGCTTTATTTAACTTGTTAACAACTAGTAACCGCGGGTAAGTAGCCAGTTAAATACTTGGTGTAAAATAACTTAGTAAAAATTTTTAATCTATTGGCCTTTTAGCAAACGTAACCGGCAGTATAATTAACTGTTACTAAAAACTAAAACAAGATAAACGTTACCGGGCAGCCGGAAGAAGAGAACGACACTACTATTCTCTTAGCGAAGATTCTGAAAATGTTGTAGCCGGATTACTTAAAGTGATAAAGTAATTTAGTTTCAATAGCAACTTTAACTTATCGGGCAGTTAATTTTGGTAATATAAAGCTAAGCAAGCAATAATACAATACGGAAAATCAATTTTGTATTATCAATTTAAGAATAAATTGGGAATTTTATAGTAAATAGAGATAGATTGCAGAATAAGCCACCAAGTTTTTCCTTTATCCCTGGGCATACCTTTTCTGCAGCAAATCTTTCATGTACAAGTTAATTTCCCACAAATTAGCTAATGGCTGGCGGCTATAAGGTTCTTCAGGCATGTACGGGTAGGGGCCAAATTCCGGGCAAATAGTAAAAACTTCGGTACCTTTTTGACGATGGGTGTTGACAATGGCATCCCACCAATTTAAGTGATGCTGCAATGCTTCCTGCCATTCCGGCGCCCGCGGATCGCTTACCTGGGCCGATTGAGTATGTCCCACTCGGGCGTGCAGGTGATCTACCCGCGAAATCGCCAAAGCCATAATTTCCGGCTGATCTTCCAGGTAAGATTCGCATACGTTGCACCAGTGCGAAAAATCAGCGGCTAATCTTAAATCCGGAAATTTTTGTAAAAAATATTCCGTGTTGCGGGTATGAAAAGTAAATTTACCGCGATGTGTTTCGTGCAAGACGGGCACCCCGGTTTCCTGCGCGATCTCGGCGGCTCGTTGAATCAGTTGGGTGGTTTGATCAAGGGTATAATAATCTTTGCCCGTTTGCGAGTTACTGAAAAGAGGTTTTAATAAGGCATTGGTGTACAAATGTTCTTCGAACGAACGCAGGTAGTCTGAAAAAGTACTACCGCTAGCGGCCCATTGCGAGGCGATTAAGTCTAAATTGAATTCCTCTAACAAATCTCGTAGTTCTTCCCGGGCAGTCTGTTCTAAAGGCACCATCATCTCCACGCCTTCGTAACCGGCTTGCTTTATTTTAAGTAAATTGGCGCTCAAGGTTGGTTCTTCCATTCCCCAAATAGCCCGGAAAAATTTAATCTGCATATATTAAAACAGTTTTACTACTTGATAACTTAGGACAAATTAATAAACCTTACAGTAAACATTATTTGAGAAAGCTTTTTATAAAATTTTAATTCATAGACCAGAATCAGTACTTAATAAATTAATTTTCATTCTAAATTTAGCTTTTTACATAAAGTAAAATCCTTGTTGACATTAAGGAGCTTTTTGAATCGTTTTAGCCAATTGGCCCTTCTTCTAATTTACTCCCCAATTTTCATTCATAGTAAATCTTACACTCGCCTAGCGGCAAAGCAACAATTAGGTTTATCAAATTATTCAGCGGCTGTTCGCTAATTCTAGTAGCACCTCGTAATAATCCCGGTTTACCATTTTAGATTTAAGCCAGGCGTAATAACTCATGGCGTGTAAGTCTTCTTGTTCGGCCGGTAAAAAATCTAAATTTTCTTCTACTTGTTTATTAAAATTTTTGCCGATAACCGTATGGGGCTGCACAATTATTTGCTCTACTAACCAAAGAAAATTTGCTACATTTTTGTAAACGGGCATACTAAGTAAAGAGCTAAAGTTTCGGGTAATGGCTTTTCTTATATCTAAAGCTATATCCAAATTCCCGAGTTCGTACTGAATAATCAATTCGCCCAGGTTCTTTTTTAACACCCATTCTTTGCCCATTACTTTCTCGCACCATTTATCCGAGTGGTTTTGACGCAGTAAAATGCGATTCGCTTTGGAATAAGCTTTTTGCGCGAAATACAAAAAACTCAACCCTAATTGAGCCGTTAAGGTATCGCGTTGGTTTAGTAAATGGGCTTTATGCTCTATTAAATCCTCCATTAAAACTATCGACTCTGGTAAATTTTGCAGAAAAATAGCATTGGCGGTTTTCAGGAAAATATACTTCGGATAGAAAGTCGAATAATAACTCTTCCCTTCATTTTGCAGAGCTTCGTACAGTTCGTGCAGGTATTGGTTAGAAGTCTTAAATTTACGATTACGGTACAGCACGTGGGCAATCATGTACAATAGATTAATCCGGTAAATTTGTTGCGCCGCTGAAAACCCAGGTTCGGCCGTAATTTTTTGATATTCGGAAATGATGAACGGCTCGAAGGTAAAAAAATCTTTCCGGGCCAGCACCGCACTGCGGGCAATAGACATTAACTTGTAAAACAAGGCCGGCCGTTGACTTACGGCCTCGGTTAATCCGTAGGTTTGCAACACGTTTTGGATTATTTCATCAAATTTTAAGTTGCGACCCTGGGTGCGGGCTACGTTTAACTGTTGCGCAATCAGGCTATTGGCAATATTAGCTCTTTCGTCTTGGTCGGCGTTTACTTTATTGGCGTTGCGCTTTGCAATGATGCTATCCAGGTTATCGGCGAATTCATTATCCGCTTTTTCAATTTGCAGATTGTATATTGCATTCAGCAAATCAAATTGCTCGTTATCGCGGCCTAGTTTTTCTGCTTTGCGCAACGTATTCCAAGCCACCCGGTCGGCCCGTACTTCAAATAAATACCGCGCCAGCGAAAGTAATCCCATAATAGAAGAACTGGCCGTGGGGTCCTCGGTCATGCGTTTTAGTACCACATAATCCGTGAGGTGCTGCATCAAGCGCTTCCGGAGGGCATAATAAGCTACTGCATTAGGCTCTTCCGGATATAAGCGGGCAATCAGTTCCTGGGGTTTGTATTTTTTCTTTTGCTGCAAAAGCAGAAATAATTCGTAATCCTTCCGGTTAGTTTTCTTTTTCTGCCGCTGAATAAAACTACTAAATTCCTTTTTGTCTTCGGCCGATAAAGAGTCAATCGTAATTTTTAAATCATCCATGCTTTTTCATTTAACCCGAACTTCAACGAAACAAGAGTAAATACCAATTACTTTTCAGGTATAATTACTTAAACTTTACTGCTATTCGATTTCCTCACTTTAAAAATTCCTGCAAACGGATATCAATTCTGATTGCCAGAACTATCTCCGGAAACTTACTAAATAATCAGCCACAATTTTAGCGCTTCGTTAGATTATGAATTAGAAATTTAGGCTAAAAAGTGGTTCAAGCTAGAATAGATGCTAATCTCATATCAACCAATTAGTTTGGAGAAGCACTAATGGCAGCCATATTTTTAACTTTTATTAGAATGGAAGCAACCAATAAATGCAAAAAATTCAGCTGCGTTGCGTGTTAAGTCCAGCATTACAGTATTTTCGAAGTATTCGATTTAAAATTCTACAAAAATTTTCGTTGGTTACTTATGCAAAAAGCACCAGTCGTGCATCTTGGTAATAGTACCAAGTCTTCACTATTTTTAGGTACAGCTTGTGGCTAGTTTAATCTGGTAAGACTTTCTCTTGTAATTTCAAATTTTTGTTATGGCAGATACAATTCGCAGTGCCTAGAAATAGTTATTACTTTACAGACCCTGTATACCACTCAAAAACAAGCCATTAAGCATGCTTTTCACCTTTACTATCCGGGAAAAGCAATCTTATCTGTATTAAAATTTATTATTTCTTGTTGCATTACCTATTTGTAATAACCAAAGAGTATACCTGCGTCCTGGTGAGTTGGTGGAGTAGATTGGATTTAAACGCAAGGCTTAACCCCTTAACTGTTTTAATTTATGAAAAATCTAATTACTCTTTTATTAATTCTTATTGGTCCTGGTGCTGTGGTAGCTCAATCCGTAAATCCGGGCAAAATTTCGGGTTCCCTCACTGATTCCGTTACGGCAAAACCCGTGGCCTACGCTACGGCGGCTCTCAAAAAAGAAAATAAGCTTTTTACCGGCACTACTACGGAGGCATCCGGAGCTTTCCTGATTACCAACCTGCCAACCGGTAATTATAAACTGGAACTTTCCTTTGTGGGTTATCGTACTAAAACTTTTCCGGTAACTCTTACCGCCGAGCAAACCACCCTGGATTTAGGAAAAATTCAACTTAGTCCGGATACAAAAATACTGAGCGGCGTAACTGTTACGGGTCAGAAGGCTTTAGTAGAAGATAAAGGCGACCGGTTGGTCTACAACGCTGAAAAAGATATTTCCAACGCGGGCGGAACAGCGGCCGATGTACTCCGGAAAGTTCCCACGCTAACCGTTGACTTAAACGGCAACGTGCAGATGCGCGGCAACAGCAACCTGAAAGTCTTGGTAAACGGCAAACCTTCGGCCATGATGGCCCGCAACCTGGCCGATGCCTTGCGGCAAATGCCCGCCAACATTATTAAATCCGTTGAAGTTATTACCAGTCCCGGCGCTAAATACGATGCCGAAGGCTCCGCCGGCGTCATTAATATTATCACTAAAAAAGGTTTGCAAGGTTTTAATGGCTCAACCAACATTACGGCGGGTAATTTTAACCGCTCTATCGGCACTAATATAAATTATAAAAAAAAGAAAATAGGTTTAACTCTCTCGGCCAACACCTATCAGTACCGTAACCAATGGGAAAGTGAGAACACCCGCACTACTTTATTTAACAATCAACCACAAAACATTCTTATTCAAAGAAGCATTGCCGATAATACGGGTACGGGTGGCTACGGCGAAATGAGCTTAGATTTTGACCCGGATTCCCTGAGCCGGATTAACTTCTCGGCCAACGTGTGGGGCGGAAATTTCCCCAACAACAGTACGCTTTATAATCGCCTCACTAATCCAGCCGGACAGGAAATTCAAGCCTTCCGCAACGACCGGCGTTTCCGGAATCCATACGGCAACGGACAATTAGATTTAGGTTATACCAAAACTTTTAAGAAACCCGAACAGGAATTTTCCTTACTGACCCAATTTAGCCGAATGCCCGATAATTATTTCTACGATACGGATAGCTACTCGCTGGCGGAACAATTAACCTACCGGCAACACAGCACCAATTACAGTCGCAATAAAGAATACACAGTACAAACCGATTACACGCATCCTTTCACGGTAAAAGGCGCCCACGATACTACCAGTATTAAACTAGAAGTGGGCGTAAAAGGAATTCTGCGCGATATTGGCAGTGAGTACCGGGTCGCCGAATCTTTGGACGGAGCCGGTGAGTTAATTCCGAATCCTTCCCAGTCCAATGATTTTAATTACAAGCAGCAGGTTACGTCCGGGTACACCTCAGTGCGTTTAGATACCAAAAGAAAATGGGGCTTAAACATAGGAGCCCGGCTGGAGCACACCGATATTAAAGGTGATTTTGTTACAACCCAAACCAAATTAACTAATCAATACAATAATTTAATTCCGAGCATTACCCTATCCAAAGGCATAAAAACGCAAACGTTTAAAATAAGCTATACGCAACGAATTCAGCGGCCACTTATCTGGTACTTAAACCCTTGGCTCAATGCTAGCGATACCTTAAATGTAAATACCGGCAATCCTTACCTGAAACCAGAGTTAAACCACGCCACCGAGTTAGGTTATAATGTAACCACTAAAAAAGGATTATCGGTTAATACGGCTTTTTATTGGCGCTACACCGATAATGCCATTGAATACTTAACCGTTGCCGACCCAAATGGAGTTACCATCAGTAAACCCCAAAACATTGCCACCCGTCAGGCGTATGGCTTAAATTTAAATGTATCCGGTCAGCCTAATAAAGAATGGAACCTGAACGGAGGTTTAGACCTGCGCTACGTAGCCCTGCGCAGCCCGGCTTTAAATCAGAGTAACAATGGAATGGTCTGGAGTATAAACTTTAACAGCACATACAAATTACCGAAAGATTTTTCATTACAAGCCAACGGCAATTTTGGTTCTGGCTGGATTAGTTTGCAAGGTACTAACTCGGGCTATTATTGGTACGGCTTTGCCGGCAAGCGTGAATTCTGGGACAAAAAAGCCAGCCTTACTTTAGGCGTTAACAACCCGTTCAAACGAAGTATTCAACAAAACGGCAAACAAACGGCGCCCACCTTTATCAGCGATAATCGTTGGTCGTTCGTTAATCGTTCGGTACGGCTAACGTTTGAATGGCGTTTCGGTCAGATGACCGCAGGTGGCGGCAAACAAAGTAAAAAAATCACTAATGACGATAAAGGTGGCCGGTAAGATTAACTATTTTATTAAATAATTCCTCCATCTAAAGCTAGAGGCAATTTAATAGTATGTATCCAAAAAACTGTTAATTATCATATTCTTTTCAACGTTCTCACTTTACATGGTGTCACTGGTTACTGCTAGCTTCTGGTAAATTGCCACTAGCTTCCGCTAGTATATTTTGTAAATCGGAATAGAAATAAGATATAACTCATAATTTCCTCGTATCTTTGTATCCCATAAGCCTTAAAATACTTATGGATTCTAAATATATTTTTGTGACGGGCGGGGTAACTTCCTCCCTCGGGAAAGGCATTATTTCCGCATCGCTCGCCAAACTTTTACAAGCCCGAGGTCTCTCGGTTACTATTCAAAAATTCGACCCTTACATTAACATCGACCCCGGTACCTTAAATCCTTACGAACACGGTGAGTGTTTTGTAACCGACGATGGCGCCGAAACCGATTTGGATTTAGGCCACTACGAGCGGTTTCTAAATATTCCAACTTCACAAGCCAATAACGTAACTACCGGTAAAATTTATAACCACGTTATTACTCAGGAACGCCAGGGAGCTTACTTAGGGAAAACCGTGCAGGTAGTACCGCACATTACCGACGAAATTAAACGGCGTTTACTTTTGCTCGGCCAAACCGGCGTATACGATATTGTGATTACTGAAATTGGGGGTTGTGTTGGTGATATTGAATCGTTGCCTTTTATTGAAGCCGTGCGCCAGTTACGTTGGGAATTGCCTCAAAGCGATTCGTTGGTAATTCATTTAACGCTACTGCCTTACCTGAGAGCAGCCGGTGAATTAAAAACCAAACCTACCCAACACTCGGTAAAAGCACTTTCGGAAGCTGGAGTACAGCCCGATATTTTGGTTTGCCGGTCGGAGCACCCTATACCGTTGGAGATGCGCAAGAAAATTGCCCTTTTCTGTAACGTTAAGGTAAACTCTGTAATAGAATCGCTGGACGCCGAAACTATTTACGACGTGCCGCTGATGATGAAAAAAGAAAAGCTAGATGACCGGGTTATCAAAAAACTTAAAGTTGCGGGAAAACACGAGTTAAATCTCGACTCCTGGAAAGAGTTTTTAGGCCGTTTAAAAAACCCCACCGAAGAAGTAAATATTGCCTTAGTTGGTAAATACGTGGAGTTGCCAGATGCTTATAAATCCATTATTGAAGCGTTTATTCATGGTGGTGCCGCCAATGAATGTAAGGTCCGTATCAAAACCATTCAATCCGAATACATTACTCCCGACAATATCGACATGCTGTTAGGAAAAAGTGATGGGATTTTAGTAGCACCCGGTTTTGGTAGCCGGGGTTTTGAAGGTAAACTGGAAGCCATAAAATACGTGCGAGAAAGAAATATTCCTTTTCTAGGTATTTGCCTGGGCATGCAGTGCGCTGCCGTTGAATTTGCCCGCAATGTGTTAGGCTTATCAGATGCAGCATCCACGGAAATGAACCCTGACACTACTAATCCGGTTATTGATTTAATGGAAGGGCAGAAAGATATTACCCAGAAGGGTGGTACTATGCGATTGGGTGCCTATATTTGCGAGTTAAAAAAAGGAAGCCGGGCGCAGCATATTTACGGAAAAACTAAAATCAGCGAACGGCATCGGCACCGTTACGAATTTAATAATCAATACTTGCAAGCATTCGAAGAAAAAGGCATGTTAGCCACGGGTATTAACCCCGAAACCAATCTGGTAGAAGTAATTGAATTGCAAAATCACCCCTGGTTTGTCGCTGCCCAATACCATCCCGAATTAAAAAGTACTGTTCTTAATCCGCACCCGCTGTTTGTGAAATTTATAAAAGCGGCTATTCATCACACCAAAACTAAAAACGATTATTTAAAAGGTTAATACCTATATTATTTTATGGAGAAAAATCAAGCAGTAGGCTTAGTTATTATTTCGGTCCTGCTGATCGTTTACATGACATTTTTTGCTCCCAAAGAGCCACCAAAACCTGTTCAGGAAAAACCAACCACTACCGCTGGTGCTTCCTCCACTACTATTGCTGCCACTCCCGCTAACATACCGGATTCGGTACGTGCCCAAGCTCTAGGCGAGTTTGGTACGGTAGCCGTGGGTACTGCCGAGGAAGCCCACCTGGAAAATAAAAACCTGCGTGTTACTTTAAGCACCAAAGGCGGTAAAGTAGAAGAAGTACTACTAAAGAATTATAAAACCTGGGATAAAAAACCGCTGGTATTATTCGATAAGCAAAGCAGCCAAACGGACATAAGTTTTCAAACTAATTCCGGCAAAACAGTTAAGCTATCCGATTTATACTTTAAAGCCTTGCCGGTTTCGAACCAGAATGGCACTCAAGCTATTACCTACCGGGCGGAATTAGGAGCAGGTCAATCTATCGACCAGACCTACGCTTTAACGCTAGACGGGTTTACTTTGGACTACAAACTTAGCTTTAAAGGTTTAAATCAACTACTAACCGATAAACCTCTGATTTTAAGTTGGAACGACCGATTAAAAAAGACAGAATTTGACCTGAAACAAAACCGGGATCATTCGCGCCTGAACTTGATGACCGCCGAAGAAGACTTTGATTACTTAGTAGGCAAACCCGAACAAGCAGAAATAAAAAAATTAGAAACTCCGGTTAAGTGGGTGTCTAATAAACAAAACTTTTTCTCGGCCGCTATTATTGCTAAAAACACTTTTTCTGGGGGCGAGGTAAAAGCTTCTTTTAACCAGGCGGACACAACCGAAGTTAAAACTTTTGCTACTACGCTTGCCATTCCGGCCAAAGATGTACTGGGCAGCGGCGGTGAATTTACTTATTTTTTCGGGCCTAATGATTACACCGTTCTGAAGAAATTGCCTTTCAATTTTGAGCGTAATCTAGAACTGGGCTGGGGCATTTTTGCTTACGTAAATAAGTTTCTGATTATTCCGGTTTTCCACTTCCTACAGAAATTTATTAGCAGTTACGGTATTATCATTGTTCTACTGGTTTTGTTTATTAAAACCTTACTGCTGCCGCTTACTTACAAATCGTACCTTTCCATGGCTAAAATGCGGGTATTAAAACCCGAGATTGACGCCATTAAAGAGAAGCACGATGGCGACATGCAAAAGACTCAATCGGAAACCATGAAGCTGTACAGCGAAGTGGGCGTAAACCCCATGAGTGGCTGTATTCCGGTGGTGCTTTCGATTCCGGTATTGTTTGCCTTGTTCAACTTTTTCCCTAATTCGATTGAACTGCGGCAAGAACCGTTTTTATGGGCCCGCGATCTTTCTACCTACGATGTTTTTGCCCGTTTGCCATTTACCATTCCGTTTTATGGCAACCACGTGAGTATGTTTACGCTTCTCATGACGGCTTCGACCATCCTGTATACCTGGTCGAATAATCAGGTAAATACCAGCATCCAGGGACCCATGAAGTTCTATTCTTACCTGATGCCTTTAGTATTTTTATTTGTGGTTAATTCACTTCCTGCTGGTTTAAGTTTCTACTATTTTGTGGCCAATATTATTACTTTCGGCCAGCAAGAGTTAATTAAGCGTTTTGTAGATGAAGATAAAATCCGGGCAAAACTGATTGCCAATAAAGAAAAAAATAAAAACAAACAGCCGGGTGGTTTCCAGAAACGTTTGCAAGATGCCATGAAAGCTGCCTCTGAACGCGAAGCTCAGCAAAAGAAAAGCAGCAAAAAATAGAATCGCGGATTTCCGCAGATTAAAGGATTACGCAGATTATTTATAAACAGAAAAGCCGTTCTTAATGACTAAGAACGGCTTTTCTGTTTATAACTGATACTTAAGAATTTAAATTTACTTTTACACGATAAATTTAGCTCTATAGCATATTGAAATCAGATAACTAATAGCAAACCGCCTAAATCAGCTGCCATAAAGAAGGAGATGCATCTTGGTGGTTTTGAAAACCCTCCAAGCTTGGGCAACATTCCAAATCAAATTTATGGAAGGCAGTAAATACTAATTTGTATAATTCCTAAGTTATTCTTCCATAGAATACGCATTTTCGGATGTTTAAACAAGAATCTGCGTAATCCTTTAATCTGCGAGAATCTGTGATTGAATAATCCTATAATTCGCATAAATCTGCGATTCAGATTTTATCTACTTTTTCCAATCGCAGGTTATTCATGGCATCGGCTTGCAGACCTGTAATGTTATTTTGCGTTAAACGAATTACTTCATCGTAGAACAACACAATCACCGGACACTCCTCCACCACTATTTTATCCATAGCCTGATACAAGGCATAACGTTTTTGTTCATTCTGCTCCAATCGGGCTTGTTCGTATAAATGGTCGAAGGTTGCATTTTTAAAATGAGTTTTATTAGGACCAGCCGGCGAGAAATTAGGACTGTAAAATAAAGCCAGAAAGTTTTCTGCATCCGGGTAATCGCCAAACCAAGATTTCATGAAAAATCCCGAACGTCCGTTATCTACCGCTTCCTGGTGCGCCGGAAATTGGTTGATGTTAATATCAACCTGCACGCCTACCTCAGCCCAGTTTTTTTGCATGAATTCCGCTATCTCTTTGTGCTCCGCTACTGTATTGAGGCGAATACGTAAAGGTTTTTGCGGTCCGAAACCAGCGGCCTGCAATAATTTTCGGGCTTTTTCTGGTTGATAGGAATATCCCATCACTACTTTATTATTAAACGAAGGCAAAGCCGGTGGTACCATGCCGGAGTGCCCAGGAGTACCCAGATTATTGCGGTAATACAGAATAAGTGCTTTTTTATTTAAAGAGAGGTTTAAGGCTCTTCGCACGCGCTTATCGCGCAAGGCCGGATTATCTTCCGGTAAGTTTTTCGGGTCTAGCTGAAATCCTATGTATTCGGTATCCAGGTAAGGTCTTTTTTCTACTTTAAATTTACCGGCAAAATCTTCCTGCACGGTGCCATCCGGGTTAAATATTAAATCTTTAGAACTGCCTTTAACTCCTGACAAAAAATCAATCTTGCCTTGCTGAAAGGTGAGAAATTCCAGTTTCCGGTCGTTAATAAAAGAAATCTGTACGGCATCCAGATAGGGTAAGCGTTTCCGGTGATCGTCAAGCTTCCAGTACTGGGGATTTTTATGGTAAATAATGGCGTTCTCTTCGTCCCAGCTTTTAAATAAAAACGGCCCGGTACCAATAGGATGGCTACGAAAATCTTTCCCGTATTTTATAACTCCTTCTTTGGGCACCACAAAGGCATACGGCATACTTAAAATCCCTAAGAAAGGAATAAAAGGTTCTTTTAAATAAACTAATAGCGTACTATCATTCAGAGCTTTAAAGCAAGTGTCTGCAACTTCTCCTTCACTATTTTCCAGCACTTTCCCTTTAAATATCCAACTACCGGTACTGGCTGTTGGAGGGTCCAAGATTCGTTTGAAAGAATAAACAAAATCATTTGCGGTCACCCTGCGACCTTTACCATTTGCAAAAACCATGTTGTCGTGAAAAAAAACATCATGGCGCAAGTGAAATAAATACCGGCGACCATCCGGCGAAATTTCCCAGGATTGCGCAATGGCTGGAGCGGGTTGAAGCTGATTATCCAGCTCTACTAACCCATTATACAATTGGGTAACTGCCCATATATTTCCCTGATTGCGGGCGTACGCTGGGTCTAGGGAGGTTAAGGATTCCGGTTGGTTATACTTAAAAACTTTTTTGCTCGTTTCTTCAGTAAACCGCCTTTTACAGCCCCAAATTACAAGTGCCCAGCAGCAGAAAAATATCCGTAGTCTCTTCATGCAGAATAAAAATTTCTCCCTAAAATAGTATATCTTTGCGCAAGTTTTAGGTATTAAATTGCTGCCATTACATTATTCCAACATGACCGTTACATATCTGGGCCATTCGTGTTTTTTATTTGATTTTGATGGGGTTAAAGTGCTTGTTGATCCATTTATAACGTATAATGATCTGGCTAAATCCATTGATAAAGAAAATATTACCTGCGAATACATTCTTTTATCCCATGGCCACCAGGACCACATGGCCGATGCGGAATATTTCGCTAAAAAAGACAATGCCACTTTAATAGCCATATACGATATTGCGGAATGGTTTAAACAAAAAGGCGTGGAAAACTTGGTGCACCTAAATATTGGCGGTAAAGCACCTTTACCGTTTGGCACCGTTAAAATGGTAACGGCGGTGCATTCGAGTGTATTGCCCGATGGCAGCTATGGCGGTAACCCGGCGGGCTATGTTATTCAAACTGTGGATAAAGTATTTTATTTTGCCGGTGATACGGCTCTTACTTACGACATGAAATTGATTGCCGAAAAATTCGGCCAGGTGGATGTAGCCTTCTTACCTATTGGTGATCGGTTAACGATGGATATAGAAGATGCCTTAATTGCCGCCGAATGGGTGAATACAAACAAAATTATTGGTATGCACTATGATACCTTTCCGAATATAAAATTAGACAAAGAGCAGGCCTTTAAAGCTGCTCAACAGGCAGGTAAAGAATTAATTTTACTAGCCATTGGAGAAACCGTAACTATTTAAGTTTAGGAACAGCGTATAAAATGGGAAAAATAATTGCAGTAGCCAACCAAAAAGGCGGTGTAGGTAAAACCACTTCCGCGATTAACCTGGCTGCCAGCCTAGCCGCGTTGGAGTATAAAACCTTATTGGTAGATGCTGATCCGCAGGCGAACGCTACCTCTGGTATTGGATACGATCCGAAAGATATTTCTACTAGTATCTACGAGTGTATGGTAGATGGGCTGAACGCAGCGGACATTATTATATCTTCTTCTATTAATTTTTTAGACTTAATACCTTCGCATATCGATTTAGTTGGAGCTGAAGTTGAGATGATTAACCTGCCTAACCGCGAGGAAAAGATGAAGGAAGCTTTAGCACCGATTAAAGACAAATACGATTTTATTATTATTGATTGCTCCCCATCATTAGGCTTAATAACCGTAAACTCGCTTACAGCCGCCAACTCCGTAATTATTCCGGTGCAATGTGAGTATTTTGCTTTGGAAGGTTTAGGTAAGTTGCTTAATACCATAAAAATTATTCAGTCGCGCTTAAACCAGGAATTAGAAATTGAAGGCATTTTGCTGACCATGTACGATGTACGGTTACGCTTATCGAACCAGGTAGTGGAGGAAGTAAAGCTCCATTTTCAGCAAATGGTTTTTGAAACTATTATTCCGCGAAACGTGAAACTGAGTGAATCGCCGAGTTTTGGTTTGCCGGCCATTATGCACGATGCTGACAGCAAAGGTGCCATTAGTTATTTGAACCTGGCCCGCGAAATTGTGGAAAAAAATGCCGTGGTTCAAGCACGATAATTTACTGCTACCTGTTACTTAATTTAGGCTTTTACCGGAAAGCAGTTTCAAATTGTATTAATTCGAATGTCCGAAAATAAAAATCAAGTAAAGAAAAAAGGAGGATTGGGTCGCGGCTTAAACGCTCTTATAACGGGTAGTTACGATAAAAAAGAAGAAGCCGCTGTTCCTGTTGCGGTAGCTCCCGTAAATGCCATTGCTGAAATTCCTTTAGATACTATTCAGACAAACCCTTTTCAGCCACGTACGCACTTCGACGTTGAAGCTCTAGAAGAATTAGCCGAATCCATTAAAATTCAAGGTATTATCCAGCCTATTACGGTACGCAAGTTCGATGAAAATACCTACCAGCTAATTTCCGGCGAACGCCGGTTACAGGCTTCTAAGTTAGCCGGACTAAAAACTATTCCGGCTTTTATTCGACAAGCCAATGACCAGCAAATGCTGGAAATGGCTTTAATCGAAAACATTCAGCGCGAAAACCTGAACGCTATTGAAATTGCCCTTTCATATCAGCGATTACTGAGTGAATGTAATTTAAAGCAAGAAGAACTCGGCGATCGGGTAGGAAAAAAACGGACCACCGTTACCAATTACTTGCGCTTATTAAAACTTCCGCCAGATATTCAAATTGGCTTACGGGACAATCAAATTAGTATGGGTCACGCCCGCGCCTTAATTAATATTTCTACCGTTGAAAAACAATTAGAGGTTTATAAACGCATTATAGCCGATGAACTGTCCGTACGGAAAGTAGAAGAATTAGCCCGCCATTTAAATAACGAATCCAATCAAGAACCAAAAAAAGTAGAAAAACCAACCCCGACTCCCTCCGGCGAAATTAAAGTGGTAGAATCCCGTTTATCTACTCATTTCGGGACCAAAATTCAGGTAAAATCAAATTCTAAAGGTAAAGGAGAGATTAAAATCCCTTTTGTTTCCGTTGATGATTTAAACCGGATTTTGGAAATTTTAAATTATTAGTTATGATTGTTGCCCGTCGGAGTGTTGTTATTTTTTTAATATTTTTTTGCTGCCTTAGTAAAGCTCAAGCACAAGTTATCACGGCTGGCAACGATTCTATTGAGGTAAGTTCCACTCCCGCGGATACTCTTTCTAGGGGTATATTTGGAAGTTTAAAAAGTTGGGATAAACCTTCGCGGGCAGCTTTATACTCGGCTATTATACCGGGTGCCGGACAATTTTACAATAAAAGCTACTGGAAAATACCGATTATTTATACGGGTGGGGTCACTATCGGTTATTTCTTTAATAAATGGCATAAGCTTTATCTATCTTTCCGGTCTTCTTACGAAGTAAGGATTAGTCAAAAACCTTTAGCTCTGCCAGATCAATATGCCCAACGGTTCCCGGCCCCTACTTATACGCCGAACCTTGTTCGGGCAAGAGACGAGTATCGTCGTTATCGGGATTATAATATCATCTTTGCTATGTTATTATATGGCCTTAATGTAAGTGAAGCCTACGTAGATGCTCATTTAAAAGGCTTTGATATTAGTGATGAGTTATCCATGCGGTTTGAACCCACGATTATTACCGGTCCAGGTTTTGGGTACACTCCCGGCTTTGCGGTAAAATTAAATCTTAAAAAACAATGAGAATACTATTAATTGGCTACGGTAAAATGGGCCGCACCATTGAGCAAATAGCAAAACAGCGGAATCATGAAATTGTTGGCACCATAGACGTAACAAATACGAATACCTTAAGCCAGTACAATAATAGCAATGTAGATGCGGCTATTGAGTTTACCCATCCTGAATCGGCCTTTGAAAATGTAAAATATTGTTTAAATAACCGCATACCCGTTGTTTGCGGTTCTACGGGTTGGTTAGATCATTTCAACAAGGCCAAAGTTCTTTGTGAGTCGAGGAACGGTGCGTTTTTCTATGCCTCTAATTATAGTGTCGGCGTAAATTTATTTTTTCATTTTAACGAATATCTGGCCTCTAAAATGCAGGCTTATCCTAATTTTAAAATTTCGGTGAAAGAAGTACACCATACCCAAAAGGTAGATAAGCCTAGTGGCACAGCTATTACTACGGTTGACGGCATTCTTTCTCATTATTCAGATAAAAAAGGTTGGGTGTTAGCACCGGAACAAGCAGATAATAAAATTGCAATTACCTCCGAACGCATAGGTAACGTAGTGGGAACCCACATGGTACGCTACGAATCAGAAAACGACACCATTGAACTATTGCACGATGCACATAGCCGGACCGGCTTTGCCGAAGGTGCGGTAATGGCGGCCGAATGGCTGCAAAATAAAAAAGGTGTGTTTGGAATGAAAGATATGCTAAATTTGTAAGTTACAATATCATACGTATGAATATCAAGTTATTAACGAAACCAGAAAGAAAACCCAAAAAGCAGAAAAGCTTCTTCCGGGAATGGGGTGATGCTATTTTATTTGCGGTAATAGCGGCAACTCTTATCCGGTGGGCTACTTTCGAAGCGTATACCATTCCTACTCCTTCCATGGAGAAATCGCTTTTAGTAGGCGATTATTTATTCGTGAGCAAGCTGCATTATGGCCCTCGTACGCCACGTACCCCCTTGCAGGTACCTCTTACGCACCAAACGATCTGGGGAACTAATATACCGTCTTATTCCAGCGCTATTCAGTTAAAATCACATCGGTTACCTGGCTTTTCTAAAGTAAAAAATAATGACGTGGTGGTTTTTAATTATCCGCCGGAAGATCAATACCCCGCCGATCTGCGCACCAATTACATTAAACGTTGTATTGGCATTGCCGGTGATAAAGTTGAGGTGCGCGACATGGAGGTTTACGTAAACGGTATTTTAGCGACTAAACCCGAAAAGCTGCAGTATAGCTATTACTTAATGACTGAAAACGCGATTAACGAGAAAACGTTTGAGGAATACGACATTACCGATATTAATATGGTGCAAGGTGGGTATATAGTTCATACTATGCCCGAAACTGCCGAAAAATTAAAAGCTTTAGATTTTATCAAAGAAGTTCATCTGTTAAAAGATCCGGCCGGAGTAGCGGACCCTAGTGTGTACCCCAATCTACCTTCCCGCTTTAAATGGAACAAAGATAATTACGGCCCGGTACAAGTACCGAAAGAAGGACAAACCATAACCCTCGATTCCATGACGGTACCCCTTTACGAAACTGTTATCCGGAAGTACGAAGGAAACGAAAACGTAGAAGTAAAAGGCGATCAAATTTTTATTGCTGGAAAAGAAATTAAGACCTATACATTTAAGCAAAACTATTACTTTATGATGGGCGATAACCGGCATAATTCGGCTGATTCCCGTTTTTGGGGTTTTGTGCCCGAGGATCATATTGTAGGTAAAGCCGTTCTCATCTGGATGTCAGCCAATCCGAATGGTGGCTTGGGAGGCAAAATTCGCTGGAACCGGATATTCAATATTATTCACTAGGGTTTAGTCCATAGTCGACAGTCCACAGTTAATCTTATATGAATTGGTTTTAAGTTAACCAATATCTATTTCATAGTTGACCGAAAGGTAGTTATTGCATTTTAATGCTTTATATAAAATAAAAAACAAAAAAGTATTGATTTAGGTCAGTACTTTTTTGTTTTTCGGCAGCATATCTTTTTTTGCAAATAGAAAAATAGAAGTAGCAATTTTAGATTTTACCAATCTATTTCGGTTAAAGCATGTTGCTTTAAGTAAGTGTTAGCCTGACTGAAATGCCGGCAACCAAAAAAACCTTTATCGGCCGCAAATGGCGAAGGGTGCGCTGCCTTTAAGATACAATGCTTTTTCTTCTGTTCAATAATTACTCCTTTCTTTTGCGCGTAAGCTCCCCAAAGCATAAAGACTAAATTTTCCTTTTTTTCTGACACAATCTCGATCACCGCATCCGTAAACTCCTCCCAACCTTTTTTCTGATGAGAACCAGGAGTATTAGCCCGGACGGTTAAAGTGGCATTCAGCAATAAAACTCCTTGTTTTGCCCAGCGCTCCAGATTACCACTTTTCGGAATAGACTTGCCTAAATCATCCTGAATTTCTTTAAAAATATTCCGTAAGGACGGAGGTATAGCCACGCCATCGTTTACCGAAAAAGCAAGACCGTGGGCCTGACCAGGTCCGTGATAGGGATCTTGTCCAATTAAAACAACTTTTACTTGGTCAAACGGGCATTTATCAAAAGCATTAAAAATCTGACCGCCTGGCGGGTAGATCGTGTGCGCAGCGTATTCTTCTTTTACAAACGAAATAAGCTTTCTAAAATAATCTTTCTCAAACTCTTGTATTAATTCTTCCTGCCAGCTTTTTTCTATTTTTACGTTCATAATTATATTTTTTACAGTTTTATTCTGAAAACAGTAATTTTTAGGTATTTCCTTGTTTTACCAAAACTATTGCCTAAAATTGGGTGTTATTAACCAACAAAAAGGCTTTCAATATGGATACAACCACTACTGAAGGGGTAAAAATAACGGTTACTACCAACTATTTACCCGACTATTCCAGCCCTTCGCAGCAGCATTTTGTTTTTGCTTACAAAATTGTTATTGAAAATAACAGCGAATTTACGGTAAAGTTATTAAGGCGGCATTGGTATATCTACGATTCTAACGCAGTTGTACGGGAAGTGGAAGGGGAAGGTGTAGTTGGCCAGCAACCTGTGTTGGAGCCCGGCGAATCGCATGAATATGTATCTGGTTGTAATTTGAAAACCGGCTTGGGTAAAATGCGGGGTACCTACACCATGGAAAGATTAGTAGACGGAAGTTTGTTTACCGTAAATATTCCGGAATTTGTGTTAATTGTGCCTTACAAACTAAATTAGTTTTACCTTTTTTGTGTTCGCAATCCGGCTGGTATATTACTATATTCTACATTTTATTAAATCCACCCGGTTACATGGTATCCACTCTCCCTTTGTTTTTGATTTTTATAATCGGGTAATTATTCATACGGGTACTTACCGTATTTTTCCGGTTATTGAAAAAATACGACAAGATCTATTCAAAAGTAACAAGCTAATTCAAATAATTGATTTTGGTGCTGGCTCTCAAATTCGTAATACGCCCACTAAAACAATAAGTCATATTGCCCGAACGGCAGCCAACCCACCCCATACTGCCCAACTACTTTTCCGCTTAATCAATTTTCAGCAACCAGCCACCATTCTGGAGATTGGTACCAACTTAGGTATTACTACTTCTTACCTAGCCGCCGCAAAAAAAAAAGCCCGGGTATATACGCTGGAAGGTTGCCTTGATCTGGTGCAACAGGCGCAATCTCTTTTTAAAAAACTTAAATTAAAGAACATAGAAGTACTAACGGGTAACTTCGACGATACCTTACCCGCGCTATTAACTACCATAAACACCCTCGATTTTGTTCTATTCGATGGGAACCACCGTTATGAACCCACTTTGCGCTATTTCGAATGGTGCCGGGTAAAGGCGACAGAAACTAGTATTTTTGTATTTGACGATATTTACTGGTCGAAAGAAATGCAGCAAGCTTGGCGACAAATATGCGCCCACCCCGAAGTAATGATTTCTATTGATTTGTTTTACCTGGGATTAGTCTTTTTCCGGAAAAATCAGCCGAAGCAGCATTTTACTATTCGGCTTTAAGCGGCAATAGCCTGCCTTATTTTTAGTAACTTCTGCAATAAACCTTCTAATTGATCCAGCGGCAGCATGTTCGCTCCATCGGACTTAGCTACCCTCGGGTTAGGATGCGTTTCGATAAAAAGACCATCAGCTCCAACGGCAACAGCCGCCTTCGCAATTGTTTCAATTAAGGCCGGTTTTCCACCCGTAACTCCCGAGGTTTGATTAGGCTGCTGCAAGGAATGCGTAACATCCATCACAACCGGTACCTGGTGCGCTTTCATGGCCATAATATTCCGAAAATCAACTACCAAGTCGGAGTATCCAAAAGTATTACCCCGGTCCGTTAAAATAACGTTTGGATTACCCGATTCTACAATTTTATCCACGGCAAATTTCATGGACTCGCCGGAAAGAAACTGGCCCTTTTTAACATTTATCACTTTGCCCGTTTGGGCAGCAGCCACCAATAAATCGGTTTGCCGGCACAGAAAAGCCGGAATTTGCAGCACATCTACGTATTCAGCCGCCATAGCTGCTTCACTGGTTTCGTGAATATCGGTTACAGTAGGCACTTCAAACTGCTGGCTTACTTTTTGTAAAATACGTAAAGCTTTTTCATCGCCAATGCCCGTGAAAGAATCTAATCTGGAACGATTCGCCTTTCGGTATGAGCCTTTAAAAATCCAGGGTATTTGCAATCTATCTGTTATATCCTTTATTTTTTCGGCTATTTGCAAGGCCATCTCTTCTCCTTCAATAGCACATGGTCCCGCCATTAGGAAAAAATTACCGGAATCAGCATGTTTGAGTTTCGGAATAGATATCATTTCGAGTTCTTAAGTAAAGAGATACAAGTATCAAGACACTGGATAGTAGACTTTGCTTTCCTTAATATAATGATGTAACAATCAATTTAATGATTAAAGCAACATCGCCTTTATGAAAGTAATTTTGATTGGGTACTGAACTACTAATAAGATAAAGTAACAGCCTACTTACAAGCAAAGGTATTCAAATTAATTTGGAGATAAACTTTTGTTTGCAAATAAGTATTTCTTCAGGAGTGACAATACCATTTTCCTCTATTTAGCTTTTCAATTTTCTGGAAGATGCCAGTGTATAAATGTTGGCTTCAAAATTTCACATTCGCAACAATAAGGTTCTGTAAAAAAGCATCGACTTATTCAATCTCTATTCTTTGTAAACTAAATAATTTTTCTCTTTCTATAAATAATTTTTACTATGGCTTAAATGTAATATTTTCTTGTTTGTGTCGGATAAACCATACCTGGTATAGTACTAAAACAAGATACGTTATTTTTAATTTTTTCATTGTATCCAGCCCGCTTCTCCTCAAGTGGCAAGGTTCTTGAGCCTAAAAAGCGAAAAAGACCTTTTTGTTACCTCAACCTTGAATATTCCGGTCAAGTATTTTTACTGGATATTTGTATCCGAATGATATAAGAGTATTTTTGTATAACGTGCATATTATTAACTAATGGAAAAAATAACGACGAGCAAAATGGCAGGAACTTTACCCGACGGAAATAATCCTAACAACAATCGAAAATTGTTGGTAGTGGGGCTGATAATTGTGTTATTAACTATTAATGGCATACTCTTTTACATGCAGCACCAAAAAACCCAGCAGGTAGAAGAAAAAGAAGAAATTATCCGGGTAAAAAACAGTGAACTGGAGAATCAAATTAAAGTTTACGAAGCGCTGAAAGCCGATTTTGAACGTCAGAGTAGAGAGTTACAAGCCTTGGGGGTAGCTAACGATTCGCTCGAATCCCGAATTGCTTCGATTAATGCCGATTTAGTTAAGCTGCAATCTTTCCGGAATAGCTCGTTTAGTTTACAAGATCAGCGGTTATTTAAAGCCCGCGCCGCTAACCTCGAAAATCAACTCCGGCAGAAAAATGCGGAAATAGCGAAATTAAAAGAAGACAATCAGGTTCTATACGGTGAAAATACCAAACTTAAAACTACCAGCACCCAACTTTCAGATACCCTTAAAACATTAAAATCAACTAATACTACTTTAACCGAAAAAGTGGCTTTGGCTTCCCGCTTAGAAGCGGAAAATATTCAGGTAAACATTATCAACAAACGCGGTAAAGAAAAAGAAGACAATGATGCCGAATACCGGGCGAAAAGAGTGGAAAAAATTAAAGTTTCTTTTAAGTTAGCAAAGAATGATGTGGCTCCTAAAGAAGGAAAAGAAATTTTAATGCGTTTAATAGAGCCGGATGGGGCGGCAGTGTATAACCTGGCTACTGGTTCAGGTACCTTTATGCTGGACGGACAGGAAACCTTTTTCACTGCTAAACGCGATATAGTATTTGATAATACGCAGCAATCCGTCTCGTTCGTTTATTCTAAAGGAGCGGCTTATAAAAAAGGCTCTCACACCATTGAACTGTACGCGGATGGCGCTCTAATCGGTAAATCAACGTTTACTCTGAAATAATTAGAAGGTAATACTATAATAAGAGGCCCGATAAGATTGTAATCTTATCGGGCCTCTTATTATAAGGTTTTCTGTTTCGGTTAGGGCTACTCCACTAATACCCGACGATCTTGGATAACTCTAAAATTTTCTACTAATTTAATTGCTTCTGATATTTGTTCGGAGAAGATACAAACAAATGAGTCGCGCGTAGCATTCTCTAGTGCGTACGCAATAGCACGCATTTCCTCGGGAATTATTTTTACTTCCTTCTCGCCGTAATAATTAACTCCTTGCGTGAGCAGGCTGATAATCTCTTCCGGACTCGCACCGCGTAAATCCTCATCCTGTCGGATAATAATCTCGTCGAACAACTCACCGGCCATTTTACCTAATTCTATTGTATCTTCTGGCCGGCGATCCCCTACTCCGGCAATTATTCCCACTTTACGGGCCGCATGCGTGTTTTTTAAAAATTCACCAATAGCTTTCAATCCGGCCGCATTATGCGCATAATCAACCAGAACCTCAAAATTAGAGAATTTAAATAAATTCATCCGTCCGGGTGTTTTAGCGGGAGATGGTATAAAAGTGCGCAACGCGGTTTTAATATCATCGACGGCTACGTGCGATACATAAGCAGCTAAAGTGGCCGCTAATACGTTTTCGATGTTAAAACGAGCTCGTCCCCCGAAAGTTAAAGGAATATCGGCTACCCGGTCTATCCGGATTTTATAACTATTTTTAAAAATGGAAATGTATCCGTTTTCGAGTACCGCCGCTAAACCTCCTTTTGAGATATGTTTTAGAATTCGGGGATTATTTTCATCTAAACTAAAATACCCAATTTTACAACTGAGTTCTTTACCTATGGCATACACCAAATTATCATCCGCGTTTAGAATAGCATACCCATCGGGAACTACTGTTTTAGGAACCACTGCTTTTACTCGAGCCATATCTTCTAGGGTGTTAATGTCTTTTAACCCTAAATGGTCAGCGGCTACATTCGTTACAATGCCTACATCACAGTGCTGAAATCCTAAACCGGAACGTAACATCCCGCCCCGGGCACACTCCAGCACCGCGAAATTTACGGTTGGGTCTTTCAAAACAAATTCGGTACTACGGGCACCAGTGGTGTCGCCTTTTTCCAGCATCCGGTCCTGAATGTAAATACCATCGGTAGTAGTAAAACCTACCTGATAACCACAAGATTTAATAATATGGGCGGTTAAGCGGGTAGTTGTCGTTTTACCGTTGGTTCCTGTTACCGCAATAATTGGGATGCGGGAGGGGCAACCTCGAGGGAACAACATATCAATAACAGGCTCGGCCACGTTGCGGGGTAAACCATCCGTAGGCGAAATATGCATCCGGAAACCAGGGGCTGCATTCACTTCTAATACAGCTCCGCGCGCTTCGTTCAGGGGAATGGCAATATCGGTCGTCATTACGTCGATGCCGCATACATCCAGACCAATTATGCCGGCAATCCGTTCGGCCATAAGTACATTATAAGGATCAATAATATCGGTAACGTCCGTAGCTGTTCCGCCCGTGCTAATATTAGCCGTACTTTTAAGATAAAGAATTTCACCGGCAGATAAGACCGATTTAGTGGTTAATTCTTTATCTCGTAAAATGGCATTGGTTTGTTTATCTACTTTAATTTTAGTAAGCACTTTTTCGTGCCCCACTCCGCGTCGTGGATCTTCGTTTACCTTATCAATTAGTTCCTGGATTGTAGAAACCCCGTCTCCTACCACCATAGCCGGAGTACGCTTCGCAGCGGCCACAAATTTCTTGTTTATTACGAGTAACCGAAAATCAAATCCTTCGATAAATTGCTCTACTATTACAGCCTCCGAATACCTTTGCGCCTCGTTTAATCCTTTTAAAGCATCTTTCCAATTTTTAATGTTAATCGTGGCACCTTTGCCATGATTGCCATCTAAGGGTTTAATAACCATCGGATAGCCTAACTCGGTTACCGCCTTTTTCAGTTCCGTGGCATCGTATACAGTAGTACCTTGAGGGACAGGCACTCCCCCTTCCCGGAGCATATCTTTGGTTGCGTTTTTATCACCGGCTAACTCCACGGCAAAAACCGAAGTACGGCAGGTCATAGTGGCCTGAATGCGCTTCTGGTTCACGCCATAACCTAACTGAATAAGAGAGTTTTTATTCAGCCGAATAAAAGGTATATTCCGGCTCACTGCTTCTGCCACAATGGAATACGTACTCGGACCAATGTGTTCATCTTCCCGGATTTCGTGCAGCCGGTCAATGTCGCGTTGCAAATTGTATTTAGTACCTTTAATTAAAGCTTCGGTAATCTTCACCGCTGCACGGGCCGCATACTCTCCCGCCCGCTCTTCACTGTAAGAAAACAGCACATAATCCATGCTTTGATCCGGTGAGGGCATGGTTCGACCAAAGCCACAATCCATACCGCCTAAATTTTGCAGCTCCAGCGCGATATGTTCTATAACGTAGCTAAGCTTAGCTCCTTCTCTGACTATTTTAAAAAACCCCCCTTCTACTCCTTCAGCGCTCCGGTGCTCATATAAACCCGGAAACATTTGCTCCAGACGATCAGCAAATCCATTTAAGCTATTCGTTAACACACCGCTGTATTCGTTTAAATTTATCTTTAAAACTATAATCCTCGGATGTTTTACGGACCAATAATTAGGACCACGCATGATCCTTAAATCGACGATTTCCATGAATGGGAATATTATTTATATTTTCAAATCAAAAATTAATTTTTCTTCTCGGGATTCTTATTTATGATAGCTTTCCGCAGTAGTAATTTGGTATTGATCGCCTTTTCCCAGCATATGAACAATTAAATTGCGGATAGTTACCGGGGCACCAGTATGTACTATATGTACGTTAGTTTCGGTAGTGAGGTGTCCGTCGACAATAACAATTAAGCCGCTCCCAATTACTTCTAAATTCCGCCCTTCCCGTACAATTACACCGGTATCTTCTTCCAAACCAATGCCAATGCATCCCGGATTAGTAGCAATAGCCTGGGTCATGCGTACAATACGGCCCCGGGCAATAAAATGAGTATCAATAGCAATATCTCGCAAGAATTCCAATCCGGTAGTTATTCGTACATCGCCTTTTAAAATACCACTATCGGCAGAGGCTCCTTCATAAATCATGGGAGTGGACAGGGCTGTTGCTCCGGCACTAGTACCTGCAATTACAATATCATCGTAGGTATACCGATGTTTGAGAAGGGTTAAGAAATCGGTACCTCCCAAAATAGCGGTTAAGCGTAGCTGATCTCCCCCCGTAAACATAACGCCATTAGCTTGTTCAATCAGGTCCATATATTCTGGTTTGCTAACGTCTTCCCGGCAACGTATATCTATAACCTTTACATTGGTTAATCCTAATTCTTTAAAAGCTTTTATATAATCTTCTGCCGATTCCTCGGGTACAGAACTAGCCGTAGGAACCACGACCACTAATGGATTTTCGCCCTTTAACTCGCTTTTAAAACAATTTAAAATACCTAATTCAACAAAATTCGCATTATTATCCTGATTGGAACCTTCCTCGGGAGCCTGTCCTTTATTTTCCTTTCCGCCAATGGCAATTAAAACACCTTTAGGAGTTGGGCATTCCGAACTTTGTTCTAACGCTTTCCGCTTTTTTGTCATAGTAGGATTAACTTATTCTAATAATTTAAATCTAACAGTAGCTTTTGGCACCTATTTATTTAATTCATTTTGGCTTGCAGATAAAATACGCAGCCTAAAGAGAAAAGATAATCTAAAAACAAGGTTGGGTATTTAATGCGTTATGCACGTATTTATACGGAAAATTATAAAAAGAACAGATCCAATAATCTTGCATTACATATTTGTACTATTCATTTTGTTTTCTGTAATAATTGGATGCAGAGGGGAATGATGGCGGAGCTCAACAGCAATTAAAGTCCACTCTTATTGACAAGCATAGGCTTCCATCACCAGGTAATACAACCAACTTTTTCAAAAATCAACTATTTAGCGTTGGCGAATAAGGTGCAAGGCTTGCTCGTAAGTAAAAGCTACCGAAATAAACCGGTCTAAACCAGTTTCAAGAAAAACTGATTTAATAGTAGCTTTTAATTCAAATACAATAATTTTCTTTTTTCTATTTTGAAGTAATCTTTGATAGTGCAGTAAAGAGCGTAAACCAGCTATGCAAACATGCGTTAAGTTCTTACAATCTACCAGAATGGCCGGAGTATCTGATTGCAGACATTGTTCCAATTGACGATTTAACGAAAGAATTGTATTTGTATCTACACAACCAATTAAAGTAATGAGGAAATGATCACGATGTGAAATAGTATTTACTTCCATTCTGCTTTTTAGCCTAAATGTTTATTAAACTCTCAGCCAGATTAATTTACTCTATAATTTCATTGCTGTCATATTACTTATTGAATACTAGTAAATTACTTATATCTAAATGAATATAGAAGCCGATAATTTACTGAATTTCAAAAAGCCGTGTTAATAGCAGTTAAATCAGTATTTATACTTCTTGCGTATAAACTAGAAAATTTAATTTTGTAATAAAGTTAGTATAGATCCAATAAAATAAGTGCGTAATTTCTAATTTATCCATTTACTTTAATCTAATAAATAGGCCTAAAAAATACTTTCTTTCGTATAAGAGTTGATTGTCGTGTATAAAGTCAGTTTTAAATTGCATTATGCTGTTACTTTCGCGTACACTACCCTTGTTTAGCTTTTAATCTATTTAAGAATGATTAAAATATTATTAGTAGATGATCACAAAATTATCAGGGATGGAATTCAATCTTTATTAAAAGACGAAGCAACCATTCAAGTAGTAGGAGAAGCTTCAAATGGCTTGGAGATGGTGGACTTTATACCTAACAACCCGGTTGATGTAATTTTGATGGATTTAAACATGCCCTTGATGGATGGATTTGAGGGCACAAAATATATTCGGGAAAATTATCCGAACATAAAAATACTGGTACTATCCATGTTGGATCACGAAAACTATATTTCAAAAGTGCTGGACTTGGGTGCCTCGGGGTATATTCTTAAAAATACCGGTCGCGAAGAGATGGTTTATGCCATTACTACCGTTGCCGCCGGTAATCAATTTATCTGCACCGAGATTGCTCTTAATCTACTAAAAAGGGTACAATCAACCGCCACTAAAACAGAAGCTAACGGCAGCCGGCAGCACGGTGATTTATCAAAACGCGAAATAGAAGTACTAAGGTTAATTGCCGAAGGATTTACTAACGCCGAGATTGCCGATAAGCTTTTCACCAGTAAGCGAACGATCGAATCGCACCGACAGCATTTAATTGAAAAAACTCAGGCTAAAAATACCGCGGCTTTAGTAAAATTCGCTTTGGAAAAAGGCATTATTGATTAGACTAATTGGTCCCTATTCGATGGTCGATAGTCCACGGTTGATCGTGTAAATACGCTCAATTTAAATAGCGCTCTGCGTTACCTCTACAATAAAAAAGGCTTGGTTTTTAACCAAGCCTTTTTTATTGTAGAGGTAACGAGCGGATTCGAACCGCTGTAGCAGCTTTTGCAGAGCTGAGCCTAGCCACTCGGCCACGTTACCGTGTATTTGCGAGTGCAAACATAGACATAAATTTGCGTGATTCAAAACGCTAAGCCGGGAAAATATTTTTTGTTAGTCTGTAAGTTAGGTATGTACCATTATTTATTACGTTCATAAAAAAAGCGCTCTGAAAACAGAGCGCTTTTATATTTTAATTAAAGCAAAAACTATTCAGCCTCTGCTTCTTCGTCGGATGTCTCCGGTTTAGGGTTTTCCGTTGCTGCTTTAGCATCGGCCGCGGCCTGCAGCTTTTTAGCGCCAACTTCTTTTTCGTTATTCTGCATTTGCTCTCTTAAAGCCGAAAGTGCTTCCAGATCACCAAGAGTAGATTTTACTTCTTCTTTTTTCTTGATATCAACCGGCTTAGCACCTTGCTGAGTGGGAGCAGCACCTACTACCGGACTCGGTTTTTTCTTGGCAAACTTATCGGCTTTAGAGGCTTCTTCTCTCGCATCCAGGTAAACGTTGCTATGCGATAAAGTAATCTTACGATCTTCTTTCGAGAACTCAACTACTTTAAAGTCTAAAGTCTCGCCAGCTTCGGCAACTGCACCATCTTCTTTAACCAGGTTTTTAGGATAAGCAAATCCTTCGATACCGTAAGGCAATTCCAGTACCGCACCCCGATCGCTCTTCTCGAGGATAGTAGCCCGGTGGATAGAACCTATGTGGAACACCGTTGCAAAAGTATCCCAAGGGTTTTCTTCCAGTTGCTTATGACCTAAAGCTAAACGGCGGTTTGGCACATCCAACTCTAATACTACTACGTCCAAGGTCTCGCCTACTTTCACGAACTCAGAAGGATGTTTAATTTTCTTCGTCCAGGATAAATCGGAAACGTGTACTAAACCATCTACGCCTTCTTCTAACTCAATGAATAAGCCAAAGTTAGTCAGATTACGGACAACCCCGGTATGCCGGGTTCCGACGGCGTACTTCTCTAATACATCTTGCTTGGTCCAAGGATCTTCGGTTAATTGCTTAATACCCAACGACATTTTGCGCTCGTCCCGGTCCAAGGTCAACACCACTGCTTCAATTTCATCGCCTTGCTTAATGAAGTCCTGCGGATTACGCAAGTGCTGCGACCAACTCATTTCGGAAACGTGAATCAATCCTTCTACGCCAGGCAAAATTTCCAGGAAAGCACCGTAATCGGCTACGTTTACAATTTTACCTTTAACCCGGGAACCAACTTCAATGTCAGCCGATAAAGCATCCCATGGGTGAGGCGTTAATTGCTTCATACCCAACGAAATACGCTTTTTGTCCTCGTCGAAGTCTAAAACTACTACGTTTACTTTCTGGTCTAATTCCAGTACTTCTTGCGGATGGTTGATGCGGCCCCACGAAATATCGGTGATGTGCAGTAAACCATCTACCCCACCTAAATCGATAAACACCCCGAAATTAGTCATGTTCTTGATAACTCCTTCGAGTACCTGACCTTTTTCCAGGTTGTTCAGGATGCCCTGACGTTGCTGCTCCAGATCTTTCTCGATGAGTACCTTATGCGAAACAACTACGTTATCGAAAGCCGAATTAATTTTAACTACTTTAACTTCCATTTTCTTACCCACGAAAATATCAAAATCACGGATTGGCTTCACATCAATTTGAGAGCCGGGTAAGAAAGCTTCCACACCGTACAGGTCCATAATTAAACCACCTTTAGTCCGGCGTTTTACTAAACCTTCCAGTACTGTATCGTGCTCTAATGCTTTGTGAATATTGTCCCAAGCCTTCACAATTTTAGCTTTTTTCCGGGACAAGATTAATTGACCGTTAGGGTCTTCCTGATCTTCGATGAATACTTCTACTTCGTCACCGATTTTAATGTCGGGTTGATCGCGGAATTCAGAAAGGGGAACTAAACCATCTGATTTGAAACCGATGTTCAGAATAACATCCCGATCGGTGATACCTACAATAGTACCTTTAATTACCTCTTCTTCCTGAACGGTATTCAGGGTATCGGAGTACATTTTTTCTAGTTCGGTCCGCTGATCTTTGGAATAAGCACCGCCAAACTTTTGGGATTCAAATTTATCCCAATCAAAATCATCAATATTTGCACTCATAAATAATAGCTCTGAAATACTAACCAACAGCCGAGCTTTCTGCCGGTAATTTGTTTATAAAACTTCCGGATTAGCCGGAACCATTCATTTTGAACGGACGGCAAAAGTAGTCAATTTGAGGGAAAAATAAAAATAATGTTTTGAAGTGACCGTGTAAGCCTTTGTGGTTGATTATGTTAACCACGAATCACTTTTTCTGTACTAACTAATATGTTATAGTAAGTACAACTTAAAAAGCAAAACATTGCGCAACAGCTAAAGCTCACAAAATACTACTCGCTTTAGGTAGTAGAAAATATTCTGGCATAACGCATCATATGCCATGTTACTAGTTCTTCGTGCGCAAATAAGTATGCCAACTAGTATCAATAGTATCGGAATGTAAAACCAGGAAGGAGGTTAAACTAGGCTTTTTCGGTTTTTGCTTTAATTGCATATTGGCTTCCTCCGGCGTACGATCCCCTTTTCGGGTATTACAACGCATACAAGCCGTACCTAAATTCGTCCAATTCGATTCTCCTCCCCTGGATCGCGGAATAATATGATCGATGGTTAAATTTTTAGTAGAATCGCAGTACAAACAGCGAAACTGATCGCGGCGCATAATATTCTGGCGGCTAAGGGCAATGCCCTTATAAGGCACATTTACGTAGCGTTGCAACCGAATAATGGAGGGTACCGGAAATGATTTGCTAACTGTACGCAAAGCGCCCTTCCGTTTTTCTACTAATTCGGCTTTATCCAGAAATAATAAAATAAAAGCTTTATGAATACTGCAAAGAGAAATAGCGGAATAATCTTGATTAAGAATTAGTACTTTCTGATCCATAAACGTGTAAGATGCTTGCCTAACCTACGTAATTTTCACTTGTTTAGCAAGAACAGGTGGTACATTTAAGAACAAAAAAGTTAAAGGATTTATTTTGCTGCCGGCAGAATTCTTTTTATGATGCGCAAGCGGTGGGTATACCGTTTGCGCTGCTGATTAAAAATACCATAATGATCGAGTACGTCTATTCTTACCTCGCCGTGCGCGTGAATAATCTGCGGGTTTTCCAGCATGACTCCTACGTGAATGATTCGTCCTTCGTCGTTATCGAAAAAAGCTAAATCACCGGGTTGCGTTTGGTTGGCGAAATGAACTTCTTCGCCTAAAGATACTTGTTGCCAGGCATCGCGGGGGAAAGAATAACCGCAAATGCCGTAAACCTGCTGCACAAAACCGGAACAATCTATGCCAAAAATAGACTTGCCTCCCCACAAGTAAGGAGCTTTGAGGTAACTTCTGGCAATTTTAGTAAAAAAGTTGATTTTAAAAGGCAAAGAGTTGTTAGTAGCCCGGCCACTGTAAACGTATTTTTGGTTATTTATCCGAATGTTGATACCATCAAAAAAAGGAAGTATGCTGCCAATCATTATTGGAATGCGTGTTTCCGGACTGCTAATGGTTTGCACTAAATCTACCGCCCGCGGATGCAGCAATTCTTTCCACTCCTCAAAATAATCTGTGGTTACCGGGCAGTTTTGCTTAAAATCAATCCAACCAATGTAATCATCCGCCGCAATTTGAATCTGGTACCAGTTTCCTTGTGAACCAATTATTTTATAACATTCCCCGTAAAGCAACTGAGTAACTAATTCACTTTTATCGGAAGGTTCGGCCCGTACGGGTACTAAACTTAAACTGCAAATTCCGTAATCCACTGTTTTTTTTAGAGGTTAGATGCTAGATTTTAGATATTAGACTTAGAACAGATATTCTGGTTTTACTTAGAGCCTATTATCAAAATTAATCATATAAAGCAATTTTGTCTAATATCTATAAATCTAATATCTAGCGTCTAATTTAAAATCGTTCGCGCTGCAATTCCCGTTTTACGTCGCGTTCTTTAATGTCTTCGCGTTTATCGTACAACTTTTTACCGCGAGCCAGAGCAACTTCTACTTTAGCGAAACCACGGTCGTTAACAAAAAACCGGATAGGAATAATGGTAAGTCCTTGTTCTTCTGATTTTTTATTTAACTGATTTAATTCCTTTTTATTTAAAAGCAGCTTGCGCGGGCGGGTAGGCTCGTGGTTGTTGTAGGTTCCTTCGGTGTATTTAGCAATAGTTACCTGGTGCAGCCACAACTCGTTTTGTAAAAAAGTGCAGAAACCATCTTGCAGGTTTACGTTCCCCTCGCGGATGGATTTTATTTCGGTACCCGTAAGCATAATTCCCGCGATGTATTTACTCAAGAATTCATACTCGTACGAAGCCCGCCGGTTAACTATGTTGACGTTTTTCTTAATTCGATCTTTTTCTTTCGCCATTTATCCTCGTATAATTATCAAAAGTTTAGCTAATTTTTCTTTTTTCAAAATTTTAAAGCTGGTTTCTCCTGCCGTAAACCAAAGAACTTACATTATTGCCAACTTAAAAGATTCTCGAATCTAATAAAAGGAGCTTTCCGAACTCAGCATTATCCTAAACAAAGATTAAATAATAGTTTTACGGTCTTTAATAATTAATGGAGATGACTATTGTTTATAAATCTGGCTTGTAATGCTTGCTACTTTGATTTTTAAAGGCAGAATTTACCTGTAAAGTATAAAAATTTTAAAATTCGATTTTCTCAGGAGCCTTACCAATATAACATTTTCGTTATATTTTACTTGAAAATCCGTTTTATAATCCGATATTGTCTTTTAACTAACTTATTTATATAATTATATTGTGAATCGGAAGACTTTTTTTCTATTCTGCCCTCTGGTTTTAAGTCTAACTTATTTTGTTGCACCCTGGATTTCTCCCGTTTTGCAGAATGAGAACTTAATTCAAACCAAAAAAAATGTTCAACAATTAGTACAGTCCGATACTTTAGTACTTCCTGAAACTGCTATTAATTTTTTAGATAAGGATTCATTGAAAGTTTCTGTAAAACCCGAGAGGAAAGGAGACAGCTTGAAAACCGCCCAATTAGCGGTAAAAGAAAAACTAAAAAGTGAAGTTACTCCTTCGTCTTCACCCGTGATTGGTCCGGATACTTTGGCCGGTTCTATTTTGCCCCGTAAACGAATTATTGCTTTTTACGGGAATCCCTTATCTAAACGAATGGGCATATTGGGCGAACTGCCGCCGGATGAAATGCTGGCCAAATTAGACCAGGAAGTTGCCCGCTGGGAAAAGGCCGATCCCCGCACTCCGGTGCAACCCGCCTTACATGTAATTGCTGTTACGGCCCTAGATGAGCCAGGTAATAGTGGTAAATACCGGCTTCGTATGGCCAATTCGGTGATTGATTCTGTGCTGGCTTTAGCGCAACAACGGAACGCTCTTGTATTTTTAGATATTCAGGCCGGACACAGCACTTTGGAGGAAGAATTACCGCCTTTAGAAGCTTATTTAAAATTACCGAACGTGCACTTGGGTATCGACCCGGAATTTGCTTTAAAACCCAATCGTATTCCGGGGCGATACGTGGGTTCGTACGACGCCGCAGATATTAATTTTGCTTCGCAATATCTGGCCGATCTTGCTCAGCAAAATCAATTGCCGCCGAAATTGTTAATTGTGCACCGATTTACCCAAAAAATGATTACCAATTACAAAAACATAAAATTAAATCCCAATTGCCAGATTGTAATGCACATGGACGGCTGGGGCAGCCCTTCTATAAAGCGTTGGAGCTACCAGAAATACATTAAAGCCGAGCCCGTGCAATATTCCGGGCTGAAGATTTTCTATAAAAACGATATTAAAAGAAAAGGATGGCGCTTGATGAAGCCCAAAGAAATACTCACCTTAACTCCTAAGCCGTATTACATTCAGTACCAGTAAGAATATAGATTCCAGATATATAAATTGATTTAGTTGCAATATTGATGTTAAGGCAAATTATTAATTATTTATTTTTTGGATTATTGATATCTTCTTGCACTAATATATTTGAAAAAGAACATAGAATTTCAGATAAGTATTTTGTTTCAAAAGATCCTGCAGGAAATTTTTATTCTCTCGATTATAATCTATCAGACGGTAATGCCATTTTAAGAGTTGCTAACGTAAAAAGAGCGGGAGAGATTAAAGGGTTTATTATTGTAGAAACAGAGTATAATGAGTTTTATATTTTTAATAGTAAAAAAGATTCCATTTACTATAATAGCCCAGACATAATTGGCAATCCAAAAACTAATCGCGAGTATTTGAAATTTCTTGATTCCCTTAAAGTTGATGATTTTGAGTTTAAATTTTCCTTAGATAAATAGCTTAGAAATACTGATGAATTGGGCAACACTATATGGTATTTAATTAAACTATATTGCTAATCCCAAGGAAAATATTTTTGTTTAGGATTAGCAATATAGTTTATTATCACTTACATCTACAATCTAAATCAGTGCTTCCCACAACACTTCCAAAGTATGTAAAGCTTTTCGCCCTGTACCATCTTTTATTTGGTGGCGACAGCTAGTTCCTGGAGCCGCAATTATAACATGCTCAGGTTGTTTTCGAACAGTTGGGAATAAAACCAATTCGCCAATTTTCATGGATACTTCGTAGTGTTCCGTTTCGTAGCCAAACGAACCCGCCATACCGCAGCAACCTGAAGGAATAACTTCTACCTTGTAATTTTCCGGTAACGACAACATTTTCTGGGTAAATAATACCGATGATAATGCTTTCTGGTGACAATGCCCGTGCAGCTTTATCAAGCGCTTTTCTTTGGTAAATTGTTCTTTCGTAATGTTTCCTTTCGCAATTTCGGCCGCAAGAAACTCATCAATTAAGAAACTATTTTGGGCTAATTTCTGCGCACTGGTGTATTGATTATCCTCTACTAAATCCAAGTACTCATCCCGAAAAGTTAAAATAGCCGACGGTTCAATTCCAATTAATGGGGCATCTGCTGAAACTACTTTACTTAACTGAGATACGTTTTTAATCGCCAATTTCTTTGCTTCGCGCACTAACCCTTTCGACAAATACGTGCGGCCGCTTTCTTCGTGTTCCGGGATATGTACTTCGTAGCCTAATTGCTCCAGCAACTGCACGGCCTTCATGCCTATTTCGGCGTCGTTGAAGTTGGTAAATTCGTCACAAAAAAGATTGACTTTACCTTTAGATGCCTTAATCTGCGTATTCTGCCGTTGATGCTTCTTAAACCATTGCCGCAGGGTAGTTTTATGCAATAAAGGCAAAGGTCGGTCGGGGGCAAACCCTACTACTTTTTTGGCTAACTGCGAGGTAAATTTATTTGTAAAAACAAAGTTGTAGATACCTGGGGCTACCGAAGCCAGGTTATTTAAATTAGTGAAATTACCTACTAAACGGGTCCGGAGCGGGATGCCATTTGCATCGTAGTAATGCTGCAGAAACTCCGCTTTGAGCTTGGCTACATCTACGTTCGAAGGACACTCTGACTTGCAACCTTTGCAAGAAATGCAAAGCTCCATAGCTTCTTTGATTTCGTGGTGATCGAACCGGTTAGCCTTATCTGAACGGGTCAGAAACTCGCGCAACATGTTCGCGCGCCCGCGGGTAGTATCTTTTTCGTTGCGGGTAACCATATAACTTGGGCACATGGTGCCGCCGGTTAAATGCGTTTTCCGGCAATCGCCGGAACCGTTACATAATTCGGCGGCCCTTAAAATTCCTTGGGCATCTTTAAATTTAAACACAGTAGCTATTTCCGGATTTTCCTGCCCGGGCTCGTACCGCAGAAAAGTATCCATCGCCGGGGTATTTACAATTTTGCCGGGGTTAAAGATATTGTCCGGGTCCCAGGTGCGTTTTACCTCTTCCAGCAACTGATAATTATTCTCCCCTACCATCCATTTTATAAACTCGCCGCGTAACCGCCCATCGCCGTGTTCGCCGCTGAGCGAACCCCGGTATTTTTTAACCAAGCGGGCAATTTCTTCGGCAATAATCCTAAAAAGCTTGTTTCCGGCAGCCGTTTTTAAATTTAGGATGGGCCGCAAATGCAATTCTCCGGAACCGGCATGCGCATAATGCACGCAGAATAAATCGTGCTGTTTTAGAATTTGATTAAACTCGGTGATAAAATCCGGCAAATCCTGCACATCTACGGCTGTATCCTCAATTACTGCTACTGGTTTGGCATCACCCGGAATATTAGACAGTAATCCTAAACCAGCCTTCCGTAAGGTCCACACTTTTTTCGTATCCGGGCCGAGTACCAAGGGATAATGATAACCTAATCCTTGCGTTTTAAGATCAGCGGTTAAAGCAGCCGCTACTGTTTCTATTTCTACAGTACTATTTTTAGCAATTTCAACTACCAAAATGGCTCCCGGATCACCCTGCACGAAAAACCGGTTCTGGCTTTGTTCAATATTAGCTTTGGTGCATTCCAGCACGTAATGGTCCATGAGTTCGCTGGCGCTGGGCTGGTATTTTAAAGCGACTAAGTTGGCTCGTAAGGCTTCATCTACGCTATTACAATGAATACAAAGCAGGCCAATTTCCCGCGGTGGTAAGGGCACCACATTCAATTTTATCTCCGTTAGAAAAGCCAATGTTCCTTCAGAACCTGCAAGTAATTTACAAAAATTAAAAGCATCAGCTCCCGGGGTAAAAGGCTCGGTTTCTAAAAGTAAATCTACGGCGTAACCGGTATTGCGGCGTTCTACCGTTTTTTTTGGAAATTCATTACGAATTTCCTCTTGGGTATCCGGATGAGAAAGCATGGCTTTGGTTGCCTGATAAATCCGGGTTTCTAACGAACTAACAGCCGTTTCGCCTAAACATTTTGCTTCAAATTCGGCTGCGGATAATGGAGTAAACTCCGTTTCGGTGCCATCACTCAAAATAGCTTTTACCGATACTAAATGTTCCCGGGTACTGCGGTATACCACCGAGTTGGAGCCGCAAGAATTATTTCCGACCATACCCCCAATCATGGCCCGGTTGGCGGTAGAAGTTTCCGGCCCGAAGTACAAACCGTATGGCTTTAAAAACAAATTTAATTCATCCCGGATAACGCCCGGTTGTACCCGCACCCAACCTTCCTCTGGGTTAATCTCTAATATTTGAGTAAAGGTACGCGAGACATCTACCACAATACCACTCCCAACCACCTGACCGGCCAAGGACGTACCGGCTGTACGCGGAATAAGCGAGGTGCCTTCGCGGCGGGCAAATTGAATTAAAGTTTTTATATCTTCTTTATTTGCCGGAAAAGCTACTGCCAGCGGCATTTCCCGGTAAGCCGAAGCATCGGTGGCGTACAGCGTACGCATAGTAGAATCAAAATGGAGTTCGCCGGTTAACTGGCGGGCAAGTTGTTGTAATTTGTCTGTATTCATTTTTACAAAGGGCAAAGGCGCTAACACTGCTTAAGCTAAATACAATGCCCGGTTTAGAACGCTAATATATTGGCTAAAGAAACAACTTTGAAGTTAAACCTTTCTTTTTGGAAAATTTTAAATAAAATGGTTACCTTTTACTTTCCCCCTTAAATGAGTGATCACTTTAATTTTGGTATTCTTTTCCTATAAATCTTAGCTAAATCTTCTTTACCTTAACTCATTATACTAACCAGAAAAATCTCGAAATAAAAAACTGTAATTTTTAGATTTAGCATATGCACCTTACTCTTACAACCTGCACCATTCGATACTGGCAACTGGGAGATGAATTGGCTTTAGCTAAGCACGCGAATAATTACAATATTTGGATAAATCTGCGAAACTCGTTTCCCTACCCGTATACCTTGCAAGATGCGCAGAATTGGATAATATTAGCCAATGCAATTGAACCCGTAACTAACTTTGCCTTGGAGGTAAATGGTGAAGCAGTGGGTGGTATAGGCCTAGTTTTACAACCAGATGTATACAGTAAAAGTGCCGAAATTGGTTATTGGTTAAGCGAAATATACTGGAATCGGGGCATTGTTACGGAAGCATTAAAAGCCATGACAAAATACGGTTTTGAAATCTTAAAACTGGAACGGATGTACGCGGCAGTGTTCGATTGGAATTTAAAATCGGCCAGAGTACTGGAAAAGGCTGGCTACCATTTTGAAGGTAAACTACTTAAAAGCGTTTATAAAAACGGACAATTGATTGATTCGCTTCTCTATGCCACTACTAAGGAATAAACCAGCCCATAAAAAAAGCTGCTCTTAGTAAGCAGCTTTTGCAGTTATTCTTAATAAATCTGAAAGCAGATTACCGCAAATCAATTACTTTAACTCCCTTAAATTTCGATTTATCGAAGGCAAAGTAGTTGTTGTCTACGTTTGGATTAGGGGTAAAATCAGTAATGGTGTAAGTATACCGGTTACCGTTGTTGCGGAACATTTTCCAGCTTTTTAACGATTTGTCTTTTTTACTGATATTTAAACGAACTTTAAAAACCGGATCGTTTTTATCTTCCGGCGAAAGCTCTATTACATCGCACAATTCGCCGTCTTCTTTGGCCTCTTCTACGTACGCCGATTTATAACCTTTTTTATACATTGTAAAGATTTTATTCGGGGTCATGGCTTCATCATCCGGATCATTCTCCGAAATGTTGACTTCGTTTTCGGATTTAATGTACGTCCAAATGGTATTGCCATTATTTATAATTTCCTGATCTTCGGTTTTCAAGCGGAATTTATTGCCCATTACCGTAATTTCACCTTCCAGGTTTTCTTTGGCTTTACTGGTAGTATTTTCCAGAGTTTGATTAAAGTTAGCCCGAAAAGCTTTCATGGATTGGTATTTTTTACTCATGGCATCCAAAATCTGGCGAGCCTTTGGGTCTTGCGCCTGAGCAAACTGGTTTATGGTTAATGCTATAATAAATACGAATAAAGTTATTCTTTTCATAATTTTTTTGAAGGAAGTAACATTGGATATTTCTTATTTTTCCATTGTATTCAATAATTGTTCCAAACTGTATTCGTCCGGAATTAAAACATCCCGGGCTTTACTGCCCTCAAATGGCCCCACTACTCCAGCTGCCTCTAACTGGTCAATCAAACGGCCGGCCCGGTTATAACCTAATTTCAGGCGACGTTGCAGCAACGAAGTACTACCTTGCTGGTGCGTTACAATTATACGGGCCGCCTCTTCAAACAAAGAATCGCGGGTGCTTGGGTCAAAGTCGGCTTTGTCGTTGCCACTCTCATCCCCAAAGAATTCCGGTAGTAAATAAGCATCGTTATAGCCTTGCTGTTCCCCAATAAAATCGCAAATACGGTCTACTTCCGGTGTATCGACAAAAGCACACTGCAATCGGATTAAATCAGAACCCACCGAGAACAGCATATCACCCTGCCCTACTAACTGTTCGGCGCCACCGGTATCCAAGATAGTACGCGAATCAATTTTAGACGTAACTTTAAAAGAAATCCGGCACGGAAAGTTAGCTTTAATAATACCCGTAATTACGTTAACCGAAGGCCGCTGCGTAGCCACCACCAGGTGAATACCTATGGCCCGGGCTAATTGGGCTAACCGAGCAATGGGAGTTTCCACTTCTTTGCCGGCCGTCATCATTAAATCCGCTAACTCATCAATTACCAATACAATAAAAGGCATAAAGCGGTGACCCTTCTTTGGATTCAAGCGGCGCTCCACAAATTTTTGATTGTACTCTTTCAAGTTACGGCAACCGGCATCTTTGAGTAAATCGTAGCGCATGTCCATTTCCATGCACAACGAGTTAAGGGTATTAATAACTTTTTTCGTATCCGTAATAATAGGTTCGTCGCTGTCGGGCAATTTCGCTAAAAAGTGACGCTCAATTTTATTAAATAAGGACAATTCCACTTTCTTGGGGTCGACCAGCACAAACTTGAGTTGGCTCGGGTGCTTTTTGTAAATCAAGGAAGTAAGAATGGCGTTTAAACCCACCGACTTGCCCTGACCGGTCGCGCCCGCCATCAGTAAGTGCGGCATTTTGGCTAGATCAGTAATAAAAACTTCGTTGGTAATGGTTTTACCGAAAGCAATGGGCAAATCCATTTCGCTCTTTTGAAACTTTTCGGTAGAAAGAATAGACTTTATGGACACCATTTCTTTCTTTTTGTTCGGTACTTCAATCCCGATGGTACCTTTGCCCGGAATGGGCGCAATAATCCGAATACCTAAAGCAGCCAAACTCAAAGCTATATCATCCTCCAGATTTTTAATTTTAGAAATCCGTACTCCGGCATCGGGCACAATTTCGTAAAGGGTTACGGTAGGGCCAATGGTAGCTTTGATACTGGCAATACCAATAGCATAATTTCCCAGCGTTTCCACAATTTTATCTTTATTGGCCTCCAGTTCTTCTTTCGTAACCTGAATTTTACCTAAGTTATAGT
Organism: Adhaeribacter arboris; assembly: GCF_003023845.1. NCBI lineage: Bacteria > Pseudomonadati > Bacteroidota > Cytophagia > Cytophagales > Hymenobacteraceae > Adhaeribacter > Adhaeribacter arboris. The sequence goes on from NZ_PYFT01000001.1 coordinate 1,771,079, forward strand.
CGTTCAGTAACTCAATATTGGGGTATTGGTAACGGGCCAGGTCCAAGGTAGGGTCGTAATTTGCCATTTCCTGGCCCAAAGGTTCCACGGGTAAATCGGTAATCTTAAATTCGGGGGCAGGAGCAGGTAAAGGAGTCGTCGCGCTTTTAATGGGTTCTTCCTCTTCCAAAAATAAATCTTCCTCCTCAAAAAGTTCATCTTCGTCGTAAGCCATGGGCTCAATATCCAAATGAATACCACCAGTTAAAGGTTTATTGGGAGAAATGGGATTGCTCGGACTTAGGAATATAGGCTCAACGGTAAAGCCAGGCGATTTAGCTATGGTTAATTCAACATTGGCCTTGTCCGTAAAAGAATTCTGACTTAAAACCATCTCTGGTTCTTCTTCCTCAATTTCTTCGGGCAATTCTGCCTGTTCAATATCAGCAGTAGGATTGGCATATTGGTTTATGCCCGATGAGTGTTGTTCGTAGGTATCCGCATTATAAGCATTTACCGCGGCTCGGTTATCGGATGGAGATAAAGTAGTGGCTTTATCAGAAGCTTTTTTAACTGACAAACTGGTGATATTAAAAAAGAAAACCACAAAAATTATCAACAGGAAAGCTAGTAGAAAAGCGGTACCTAAACCAATCAAGCTTTCGAACCAAAGGGCCGTTTCGTAGCCAATGCCGCCACTTAAATAAGACAAATCTTCGACCCGGTTCAAACGCAGCACAAGATACCCCAGCAGCAAACTACACCATAGCATGGCAAACGTACAAACGGTATAGGTATACGAAAGAGAGACTTGGGTGCGGCGAAACAAGATTTTATAGCCGCTAAAAAAGATAATGGGAATCAGAAAGAAAGAAGCAACGCCCAGCCACTTATAGATAAAATAGTTCGAGATCCAGGCGCCAAACAAACCCAGCCAGTTTTCTGATTCGAGGCCAGAATCTTTTAAATCACTGGTTTGCAGAGATTCTACTACACTTTGATCGGCCGGACCGGTAAATAAATAAGACACAAAAGCTATTAACAAGTACAGGGCGGCCAGCAGCAAAGTAAAGCCGATAAATAAATGAAAACGACGGTCCCGCAGAAACCCAAAGCTAATAAACTTAAATTTCGGAAAAGTTCTTCCCACTGAAGGGGCTTTAGCGGGTTTGGGAGCATTAAAGGAGCGGTTTACCGGCTCGTCACTGGCCTTGGGGCTATTTTTTGCTTTCGGCGCATTACCTGCTTCACGTTTGTAAGTATTCGTAGCCATGCTTTTATAGAAAACTCTAATTTACATTTTTATCTTAATTCGCCAGAACAAAATTTACCATTCCTCCCTTTTTATCTTCTGAGCAGAGCCTGGTTTATTTGCCGAACTAAACCGGGTCCTTCGTAAATAAAACCCGTGTACAATTGAATTAAATCGGCTCCGGCATCCAGTTTTTCCAAGGCGTCCGATGCGGTCATTATGCCTCCTACGCCAATCAGGCGAATATTTTGCGGTAAATGCTGCCGGAGGTAACGGATAATTTCGGTGGAACGCTGCGTAAGAGGTTTACCGCTTAACCCACCGGCTCCCATGGCGGAAACCTCTGCCTGACTCGTTAATAAGTTATTGCGACTAATGGTGGTGTTGGTAGCAATGAGGCCACTGAGCTGGGTAGTTATGGCAATTTGAATAATATCATCCAGTTGGTTTTGATTTAAATCCGGAGCAATTTTCAACAGCAATGGCTTGGCTTGAGGCTTGCTTTGGTTACGATTTTGCAGCTCCGACAGCAAATGCTGTAATGGTTCTTTATCTTGTAAAGCGCGCAAATCCGGAGTATTGGGAGAGCTCACATTTACGACAAAATAATCTACTACATCGTACAAGGCATCGAAACAATATAAATAATCTTTCAAAGCCTGCTCATTGGGAGTAACCTTGTTTTTGCCAATATTGCCGCCGATAATGGTAGTTCCTTTCCGGTTCCGCAACCGAGCCGCCGCCACTTCCACGCCCCGGTTATTAAACCCCATCCGGTTAATGATGGCCTGGTCTTTCGGCAACCGGAAAAGCCGGGGTTTGTCGTTTCCGGGTTGAGGCATGGGGGTTAAGGTACCTATCTCCAAAAAGCCAAAACCAAAAGTTTCGAATTCGTCGACCAACCGCGCATCTTTATCAAAACCAGCCGCTAAACCTACGGGATTCGGAAACTTTAACCCGAACACTTCACGTTCTAAAATGGGATGATCTACCCGGAATATCTTCTTTCCTAGTTCCGCGGCAAACGGCAATTTAAAGGCTGTTTTAATTCCCGAATACGAAAGGTCGTGAATTTGTTCCGGGTCGAATTGAAAAAGCAGCGGGCGAATAAATGGCTTGTACATTCGGTAAAGTTACGGCACTAAGCGCAAAAATGTAAGTACTGCTTTTACTTATTCCGTGGTTTCTTTAAACCTTTCATTTATTATCCTGAATTTTAATTAATTATACTTACCCTTAAAATTATAATAGATTGTACCTGTTGGCGGTCTTTTTTTCGTGGCTTATTTACTCGGCAGCTGCGCAGCTGGATCCAGGCGCGCCGGCTTATTATTCTATTGCTTGGCAGGATTTTGAAAAATTACCCGCTGCTCGGAAAACCATACCGTTAAAGCAACCCGATTACGCGTTATTAGATGCCGCTATATTTCAAGTTACCAATAAAATTCGCACTCAAGAAGGAAAACCGCTTTTGCAGTATTTACCCGCTTTACACCGATCAGCCACTTTTCACGCGCAGGCTATGATTGAGCTGGACTTTTACGATCATTATAATTTAAAGCAACTGGCTTATTTAACTCCGGATAAACGTATAACCGCATTCGGGGGCTTCTTCCATTATTCCGCGGAAAATATAGCCCAGTACGACATAATAAATACGGATTTGGAATACTGTCCTGTGCGGGAATCTAAAATGTATTTTAATTATTTGAACTGCGATACCCGAAAGCCATTTAAGCCTTATACCTACCTGGCCTACGCCGTAGCCGTAGTGGATGGTTGGCTGCATTCTCCGCCGCACCGCCAAAGCCTTTTAAGTATTCATTACCAATACATGGGCTGTGCCGCAAGAATTTCCAAAAATCCTTATCAGCAAAGACAGGTTCCTTTTGCCCGGATCGCCCAAAACTTCGGCGGTTATGGTCCTTCTAATTCTAATTAAGCTCCAACGAATGAAGCATTAACCTTAACTATCCATATAAATTTTAACTTTCCGGAGATTCTACTAGCAACCATTCAAAAACAAATTATAAAACTTTTTGCGAACTTTAAATTCTCCTTTAATAGGATCCTGATTTTTATTTTTGGGCTTCAACGGTGTAAGGACTAGTAGCGGTTTTTACTTCACCATTGTTTGAGGTAGTAGTAATTTCAATGACAAACTTCCCGATTTGATCGTTGGTGGAAAACAAAAAGTTAGCCGATCCGTTGGCATTGGTTTTAAGTACGGGGTTCCAGTAAACTAATGGCCGGAAATCGGGGGTGGTTGGTTCTGGTCGGTTAAATTGGGGGGCTACAATAGAAGGAGCCGTTCCGGTTACGGTAATATTATTATCGTGCAAAGCCGCCGGATTAAAATTGCGGTCTTTGGTGTACAAAGCAACAACCCCACCCGTACTTAATACGTCAAACGGCGCCAAGGCTGTAGAAGTATTGAATACATCAATTTTAACCAACTGGCTGGCTGGTAAATTTAAAATAGTTTCGACATCATAACTCGGAATACCATCTACCAGAAACAAAGGATAATTCGTGTAAAATCTTTTTAAAAGCCGGGCGTACAAGCGGGCGTGTACGCCATCCTTTCGCTTCACAATTTCAATAGCCGGAATTAACTCCCGAAATATTTCGGTTACGTTGCTAAACTTTTCGTAAGCCTGCAGGTCATAGCTGGTAGTTGGCTTTAATTTACTTTCTTCCAACTGACTCGGTTTCAGATCATTGCTTCGTCTAGCAACCTTCGCCTCGCTTTCGAGAGTAAAAGCTTGATTAATCCGGTTAAGAATTTTAAATTTTGTAATTAACTCCTGCTGGGCGAGGGTATACGCCTCCGCAGTATACGTTTGTGTCCAGGGTACGACACTTTGCGCAGAATCCGGAATAAATTCCAGGTTACGTAATTCAATCCCTTCCTGAATTGCCCGAAATACCAAGGGTTTAATACCTTCAAATGGATCCAACTCCACCTGAATTCTTCCGTCCTTATCGGAATAAACTACTTCGAGCTGATTGGAAGTGGGTACTATTAAATGAATTAAGCTATGCCCGATAGGCCTTTTATCCGTTACCGAAACGATTTTACCTTTTAAATTAAAAATATATTCTTCCGGAGCCGATGAACTGGCCGCTACAATTTTCTTAAGATTATAAGTGGGTAAGCTTTGGTACAAATTAAAACTTTCCGTAACCGGGTGATTTCCAGAAAAACTGAACGGAATAGAATCTAATTGTTCTAAAACCCGCACCGACACCAGTGAATTAGCCGGCTTAGCCGAAGAGTTTTCGGCCACAAGTGATACCTTTACTTCTTCGCGAAGGTTAAAAGTGTTTTTATTTAATTGTACTTGGTAAAGGCTTTTTACTGATTCATTAGGATAAAGCGAGTAATTAAAAAGAATTTCACCGGAACTTTGGGCTAGTACTAATTGAACCTGATTAGTGGTAATGGCTGCGGTGGGTACGGTAATTTTCCCGGTTAAATCAGAAAAATCTATCTCTTGAGAAAAAATAACCTGGTTGAAATCCGTGATTAAAAACCATCCTTTAGATTCATTTGGCTTTCCGGAAAGTTGCCAGTTTATTTCCCAGTTATTTTGATTTTTTACAACTTTTAAATTCTCATTACTGCCTGATTTTGCCCAATTACTCGTTTTATAAACCCCATCTGCTTGAGTGGTAGTATACACCCGGATAAGTTGCGAAGCCTCCCAACCAACCGGGCTAAAAGCCCGCAGAACATAATCGCCGCTTGTACCATTAGTTGGCAAGATTATATAGCTGATACTTAAACCGTCTTTTAATAAAACTTTTGTTGATTTCGGGTTAGGGGTATCTGGCGCCAGTAACTGCATCTCCACCAAATTTTCCGAAGTATTTGGATTGCTGCTCACCCGAAAATAAACGGTATCACCTACTTGGTAATACGGCTTATCGGTAATCAACACCAGTCTTTCGGAAGTACGCTCTTTTAAAAAAGTGTTTAATTTTTCGGGCAAAGTTTGAGCGGTAGTTGGTTTAGCTATTAACAGGCCCAGCCAAATTAAACTCGTGAACAAATAATTCTTGTAAATTTGGAACATGAAAGCAAATAAATTAAACTGGTTACCAAAAATCTGGTTTAATGGCGGTGCTGTTTTTAAGAACCCGGCAATCGTCGGCGTAAATAAAGCGGGGAATAGCAAACGGAACTTCTCCCCTATCAATGAAAAAGGCATCGGTGGTAACGGCTGAAGCACCAAAATAACCCAGCACCATTTCCTTTTCATCCTCCTCATTGTAAATATTACCCGGTACCGAGGCGGGCGGTGGATCTTGCACCGAGCCCACCCCCGTTACCTGAGAAGTAAGAATCCGCCAAAAATTATAAGCGGATTCCGTTAAGGAGTACTGCTTTACTCTTAAATGATACCTGAAATTAAAGTTCTCGGGTAAAATAGGAATTAAAGATATGGGCTGTTTTATTATTTTATTTCCGTTTATCAAAGCATCGTTTCTAACGGAAATATTTTGATGTCCTTCGGTTACCCAGCAAACCGCGCAGCAAGGCAGCGGATCGGGTACGGGCGTTCCTTTTACATCTTTGGTATGGTCCTGCGGTTGGGTGTGCACCTCGTAGGTTCCAACCCATCGCCACATGTAATAATTTTTTTCTTCGGCCGGGTCACTGGTATTGACAAAGGTTTGAAAGTTATATTCAATTATTTCGTCACCTTGGCTATCTACTTTCGGGCGCGCTCGTATCTCAGCGGCCAACCCGTCAACGGGGGTAGTGGCCAGCATTTTCTCGGGTTTAGATTTGTAGACCTTTTTTCCTTCGGTAATAATGGTGAGCGTATAGGTATTGCCTACTACTCCGGTAAAAGCTTGGGAAATGTAGTTGCCGGGAGCATTTTCGTAATAATCAAAACGGTTGTTATTCTGATCTTCAACATAAACGGTGGCATTTTTAAGGGGTTTAGGTATTACTCCAAGCTGCTGGGTATAAGGCTGAGAATAAGCTAATTTTATGGGAGCTTGGGTATTTTCGTTTGTAATTAATCCTTCTACAATTAATTGGTCGGGCTCTGGTTTTAAGCTCAGATTCACCGGATCAATGCAACTGGTTAAAGCCAATAAAACTAAAAAGTATTTCCAAACAGTAGGGTGCTGCATTTTTTAAAATTTAAAATCATATGTAACAGACGGAATTAGGGTACCAACCACGGCTAAACGATAAGGTTGAGGAGGCGCACCGTATATTTTCTTAAAAAACACGGAATAGGCATTTTTGCGAGCGTAAGCATTATACACGCTAAAATTCCAGGAGCCGGCCCATTTTTTCTTTTTCCGATAACCGGTTTGTACGCCAATAGACAAGTCGAGGCGGTGGTAATCCGGAATGCGGTATTGGTTACGCAAAGCATAGTTTGGTACCGAAAACACATCGTATTGGTAATAAGAAATAGGAGCTGAAATAGGCCGACCGGTACTGTAAGTAAAATTGGCGCCAAAATTTACCCGTTTATTAAACTGGTAATTACTCACCAGGTTTAACGTATGCGGTTTCTCGTAATTAGCCGGATAGTACTGGCCGTAATTAATCGTCTCTTCCGAGGTTTTTCCTTCTATCTGAAGTTGAATGCGGCTGTAAGTATAATTTACCCACCCCGATAAGCGTCCGGATTTTTTATTTACGGTAAACTCAGCCCCGTAAGCCCGTCCTTTTCCTTGCAGCAACTCCGTTTCTAAATTATTATTTAAATACAGAACCGCTCCGTTTTTGTAATCCAGAATATGCTGAATGTCTTTGTAATAAATTTCGGCGGAAGTTTCAAAAGTATTCTGAGCCAGATTTTGGAAAATGCCTAAACTAACCTGGTCGCCAATTTCGGGCTGAACGGAAGTGCTGCTGGTAGTCCAGGTATCAACGGGTGAAGCGGCGGCAGTATTCGACACTAAATGAATGTATTGCCGGATACGGTTGTAACCCGCTTTTATAGAGGAATTTTCCGTTAGCCGGAACCGCAAAGAAACTCGGGGTTCTAGTCCGCCGTAGGTCTTCATCACTTGCCCGGAACTGTATTGCAACGTATCCACTATTGTTTCTTCTTTTTGGGGCTGACCTTCGGCATAACTAAAAACCTGGCCGGGGCCTAAGTGCTGATAAACCGAAAACCGAACTCCCGCCATTATAGATAACCGCGGAGTTATGTTAAACTCATCGTTAATAAAAATGCCTCCTTCCCGGGCTCTTTTAGTCGCCAGAGTTATAGGAATAATTTGCGAGTAGCTGGAATTGGGTCTTATTTGGCCAGGAGAGAATAAATAATTATTTACCATAGCGCCAAATTGAAGCTCGTGCGGTCCGGTTAAATAGGTAAAAGTGGCTTTTAAACTTTGTTGCCGAATTCCGTTTTTGTAAACCGAAGCATTGTTTGGCTCGTCCACGTTAATCCGGAAATTATAATCGGAATAGACGGCCGCTACATCCAGAAAAAAACGATCGGTAAAGGTATGACCGTACAATAAACTCGCGGCCTGGTTTTGCCAACTGTAAATGGTATCCCGGGCAAAACCGAATTTATCCTGGCTGGAATAAGCCGTTAAGGTAATTTTATCTTTAGCCGACAATTTGTGGCTGATTTTGGCCGAAACATCGTAAAATGAAGCTCTACTTTGTCTCAGGTCCGAGTCGTGCATGCGGTTAAGAATCCAATTCGAATACGAACTACGGCCCGCTACTAAAACCGAGGTTTTATTTTTGATGATGGGCCCTTGCAAAGCCAAGCGGCCGGTTATCGGACCAATACCACCATTTCCCTCCCATTTTTCAAAATTTCCTTCTTTTTGCTTCACTTCCAGCACCGAAGAAATCCGGCCGCCGTACTGAGCCGGAATGCCGCCGCGGTACAAAGTAATATCTTGTAAAGCATCGGGATTAAAAACCGAGAAAAAGCCAAAGAGGTGCGAAGAATTAAAAATGGGGGCTTCATCCATTAAAATTAAATTTTGGTCGACGTTTCCCCCGCGTACGTTAAACCCGCTGGCCGCCTCCCCAATAGAGCTCACCCCTGGCATTAGTTTTAAGGTTTTAACCACATCTATCTCCCCCATAAAAGCCGGTAGTTTTTTTACCTGGCTCAAATCGAGCTTGGTTACCCCCGATTGAATGGCTGCCAGGTTATCAAGTTTGTTGGCTCTGCTTTTAATTTCGACCTCGGAAAGTTGAACCGCGGACTTAACTAAGGATTGGTTGTACGAGCCGTTGCTATACAAAGCAATAACTCGTTCGGCACTTTCGTACCCAATAGAACTAAAAGCAAGCGAATGATAACCGGTGGAAAGCACTAAAGAATAAAAGCCATTTTTATCCGTGGCTGTACCTATTCCCTGGTTTGTTTCTACCACGTTGGCGCCAATAATTGGCTCCCCGGATACACTATCTTTCAGGAAACCTTTTAAAGTATATTTTTTATTAACGCGGGCATACCGGCGATCGCCAATAACCACTTTATCGCTTTCAACTAATGCTTTATCTTCTTTCATTTCCGGAGGATTACTAGCTGTTGAAGAAACATCCGGTAAAATGACCACCGCCGTTGGGTGATAAATAATAAAATCTAGAGAGGTTCCTTGGAGAATTTGTTTCAAACCTTGTCTTAAGGAAACTAGGTTATTAGTAACGCTAACCACTTTCCCTTGCAGCCATTCCGGGCGATAAAAAAATTTTATTTTGTACTGCTCCTGAATAGCCGTTAAAACCTGAAGTAAGGGTTGGTTGGTAGCCGATACTGAAATAAATACAGTTGTATCCGGATGGGAAACTGTAGAAGGCGCCGCTGGTTGGGCTTGGATTCGCGGATGAAAAAAAAGTAAATAGCTAAAATATATAAAACAGCAGTAAACTTTCATCAAAGAAAAATAATTCGGACAGCAATTTTCGATAAATCTGATTATTACGCTGGCATTTTACTAATTTTTTTGTTAATAATAAGCAGTTACAAAAAATAATATAACCTTACCCAATATTAACTACGCGGATGAAAATCCTGGATAATCTGTTTTAAATAATCCCGGTCTAAATGGGTGTAAATTTCGGTAGTAGTAATCGACTCGTGACCCAGCATTTCCTGAACGGCCCGTAGATCGGCGCCACCTTCAATTAAGTGCGTAGCAAAGGAATGCCGGAAAGTATGCGGGCTAATAATCTTGTTCAGGCCAGCTTTTTGCGCTAAATTTTTTATAATGGTAAAAACCATCACCCGGGTAAGTGCGGCTCCCCGGCGGTTTAAAAAAACAAAATCTTCCTGTCCTTTTTTAATAGGTAAATGGCACCGGATTTCTTCGAGGTAAATTTTAACATATTTTAAAGCATCCCGACCAATGGGAACCAACCGTTCTTTGCTGCCTTTGCCGGTAACTCTTACAAAACCTAAATCGCGGTAAACATTACTCAACCGTAGCTCCACTAACTCTGATACCCGTAAACCGGAACTATACAAAGTTTCGAGCATGGCTTTATTACGGGTTCCCTCGGGGGTAGATACATTAATGGCCTCCAACAACTGGGTAATTTCTTCGTAACGGAGCGTATCGGGTAATTTACGGTCTAATTTTGGGGCTTCAATCGTTTCGGTAGGGTCAGCGGCCAGCAAATCTTCCATGATCAGAAACTTGTAAAAAGCCCGGATTCCGGAAAGGGTGCGGGCCTGCGAATGGGGCGTCATGCCGAGTTCATTCACCCATTTTAATAAAGCCTGCACATGCATGGATTGCACCTCTAATGGTCCCACCGAAAGATTATTGGCTTCCAGCGATTGCATTAACTTATTTACATCCCGCAGGTAAGCTTCTACCGAATTATCCGATAAAGATTTTTCGAGTTGCAGATACGCTTTAAATTGTTGCAGTCCCGTGCTCCAGTTCATAGTTCTATTTTACATAAAAAGACAAATAAGCAGTATAAGGAACAAAGAAACAAATCTACTTGCGGCCAGGCACTCCATTTTTAATCGGGTTGTAGGCAGCGGGACTAATTTTTTCTACCTTTGGCTTAGTAAAATAAACGGAATACAATTTTATGAAAATACTCATACTAAATGGTCCTAACCTGAACTTACTGGGTACCCGCGAAAAATCGGTGTACGGTAGCCGTTCTTTCGAAAATTACTTGGAGGAGTTAAAAAATGCCTTTCCGGACATGGATCTGGAGTATTACCAAAGTAACATGGAAGGCGAATTAATTAACAAGTTACACGAGGTAGGATTTAGCTATAAAGGTATTTTACTGAATGCGGGCGCTTATACGCATACTTCCATTGCTTTAGCCGATGCCATTGCGGCTATTGAATCGCCGGTGATTGAAGTGCATATTTCTAATGTGTACGCCCGCGAAGAGTTTCGGCATAAAAGTTATATTAGCAAGAACTGCAAAGGCTGTATTGTGGGCTTTGGCCTGGAAGGTTACCGACTTGGGTTAACTTATCTGCACAACTTGAAACCAAAAAAAGTCGGTTTCGAATACAAAACCACTTAAAAACACGTTGGTAAACTTAACTTCAGCTTTAACGAATCCTCTATTTTCTAAAGTACCATGCCCCTTACTCCCTTAAACTTTTACCCGGGTCCTTCTAAAGTGTACGACCAAGTTAAAGATTATTTAACTTTGGCCTTCGACGAAGGTATTTTGGGTATACAACACCGCAGCGAAAAATTCGTGGAGATTTCTAAAAATACCGTCACTCTCCTGAAAAAGAAGTTAAATATACCGCAGGATTACTATGTGTTTTTTACTTCTTCGGCTACCGAATGCTGGGAAATTTTAATTCAGAGCCTGGTTAAGCGTTGGAGTTATCATGTTTACAACGGAGCCTTTGGTCAGAAATGGCTGGAATATGCCCGAAAGCTGCGGCCGGACTCGACCGGAGTAGCATTTGATTTGAATGCCGAAATAAACGTGAATGATTTACCTATTCCGGCCCAAACCGAACTGATTTGCATCACTCAAAACGAAACTTCTAACGGTACCCAAATTAAAGAAAGTACGATATTAAACTTGTTTAACCGGTTCCCGGACCCACTTATTGCGGTAGATGCTACTTCTTCCATGGCTGGTATTAATTTAAAATACATTAAAGCCGATATATGGTACGCTTCGGTGCAAAAATGTTTTGGGTTGCCCGCCGGCATGGCCGTATTGGTTTGTTCGCCGCGCACCATTTTCCGGGCCAAACAAATAAACGAGCGGAATCATTATAATAGCCTTGTGCCCATGTACGAGAAAATGCTGAATTACCAAACCACGCACACTCCCAACGTATTAAATATTTATTTACTGCATAAAGTACTGGAACAGCGACCTTTGATTAAAGTAATAGATAAAGAATTAACAATGCGGGCGCAGCAATTATACGATTTTTTTCAGGAACAAATCAGCGAGGGGATAGCCTTACTCGTCGAGAACCCGGATGTGCGTTCCCATACCGTTCTGGCCTTAAAAAGCGATCCTAAAATGATAGAGGATATAAAGAAAAATGCCGCTCGGCACAATATTACCGTAGGTAATGGTTACGGAACCTGGGCCAAAAACACCTTCCGGATTGCTAATTTCCCAGCTATTGCGGATGAGGAATATGAAACCTTAAAAGAATTTTTTCTGAAATATTACGCTTAAATTTGTGGCTTCATGAAAAATCAGGCTCCACGGTTCATTTTGCTGCATGTTTAATTTTAAAGAAATTCTTTCGGTTACCTTAATACTTTTCGCCATTATTGATATCCTGGGTTCTATTCCCATCATTATTGAATTACGGAAACGCGAAGGAGTGATACAATCGGAGAAAGCTACTTTAGTAGCCGGGGTGCTGATGATTGTTTTCCTGTTTCTGGGTCAGGAAATTCTTAGATTGTTCGGTTTAGATTTCGAATCTTTTGCTTTAGCCGGGGCAATTATTTTATTTCTGATCGGGATGGAAATGGTATTGGGCATTCATTTGTTTCAATCTAATCCGAATTCCAAAACGGGTTCTATTGTGCCCTTGGCGTTCCCTTTAATTGTAGGGGCCGGTACGCTTACTACTCTACTATCCTTACGAGCCGCCTACTCCTTAGCTAATATTTTAGTTGGTATCGTCCTAAATCTAGTTTTTGTGTACATCGTACTCAAATCATCGAGTTGGATAGAGCGAAAACTAGGCGATAGCGGTTCCGATATTCTCCGGAAAGTTTTCGGGGTGATTTTACTGGCTATCGCCATTAAGTTATTCAAAAGCAATATTCATTTTTGATTAGTCGATAGTCGATAGTCCATGGTCCACAGATTATAGTCGTTAGAGATGAATTAAGTTTATTAAGTCTATTTGTATAAAATATATAACTCATAACACGCATTATCTTACAACAATATTATACAGTATAAAATTTAAAGGCTCTGGAGCATGGTCTATGGACTAAAAACATGATTCAAATATTTACGGATGGGGCTTCGCGGGGAAATCCGGGGCCGGGGGGTTACGGTACCATTTTAAAATACAAGCAATTTGAAAAAGAACTCACGGCCGGTTACCGCCGGACCACGAATAACCGCATGGAGTTACTGGCCGTAATTGCCGGATTAGAGGCGCTTAAAACCGAAAATATCCCAGTAACCATTTACTCCGACTCCAAATACGTGGTAGATGCCGTGGAAAAGAAATGGGTGTTTGGTTGGCAAAAAAAAGGATTTGCCGGTAAGGCCAACGCCGACTTATGGACTCGATTTTTACCGCTTTACCGGAAGTTTGATATAAAGTTTGTTTGGCTAAAAGGCCACGCCGGGCACCCAGAGAACGAACGCTGCGACCAAATGGCGGTGGAAAGCGCCTTAAGCCCCAATTTATTAATTGATTACGGTTACGAAGCAGCCGAAAAATTAACGAAGTAACCGTGGCTAATTCTTATTTTCAGTTTAAACAGTTCCGGGTAGAGCAAAGCCGTTGCGCCATGAAAGTTTGTACGGATTCTTGTTTATTCGGGGCTTATGTAGCGGTGGAGAAGGCAGCTTCTGTTTTGGATATTGGTACCGGTACCGGTTTGCTCGCCCTGATGACCGCCCAACGATCCCAAGCAAAAATTAAAGCCGTGGAGTTGGATTCTGAGGCCGCTAAGCAAGCAGCCGAAAATTTTGCCGCAAGTTCCTGGGCCAATCGCCTATCCGTCTATTCAGGTAGCTTACAAGATTTTGAAAATATTAATAAGGAAAGCTACGACGTAATTATCAGTAATCCCCCGTTTTACCAGGCGTCGCTTAAATCTCCGGATAATGCCCGCAACCGGGCGATGCATACCACTGATTTGCCTTTTTCGGATTTATTGCGGTTTTGTCAAAAATTTTTACAACCAACTGGTTTCTTATACCTTTTATTACCCCCGCACGAAGCACAAACCTTAAAAAAAATAGCTCCAGCGTACCAACTTTTTCTTCGGCAAGAACTTCCGGTATTTACCAGCGAAACGGGTAAACATTTCCGCAGTATTTTACAGTTTCAGCTTGGGCCCGTTTTAACCCCAGAAGTACTCTCTCCTATTTACATCCGAACCACAAACAACCAATATTCCGAATTCTTTCAACAATTACTGCGGCCGTATTATTTACATATTTAAAGCAGCTCTTCTTGTTCGGTAAATAATATTCCCAATTTTTTAAGTTCAGCCAAGATAGGCTCGTAAATTTCCGGGTGAGTTGGAATGTGCACTCCCGTAAGAAAATTTTTATTTTGTAAAATGAAGCGGGCGGCCATACCCAAAGGTAAACCTACCGTTTTAGCCATAGCCGTATAAGTAGCATTCTGCCCGATCACAACTAAAGCCGATTTCAACCGGCGATTTTCGTTACCTAACTTATACTTAAATTCGTGCTGCATTACCACCAAATCTTTATCAGTAGGTTGTAAAGGTAATTTCTGAATTAACCTTTGTTCCAGTATCTGCGCCGGCGTAACATTTTCTAGATTAATTAATTCATTTTCTAGTAAGCCTAAAAATTGTAGAGCCTCCATCTCGGCGCTATTTTCCGGTAAGTTTAAATAATTGGCTAATCGGGTTAGTAGCGGTAAATTTTCGGAGGAAGCAGGTAAGTAACTTTCCAACCATTGGGCATACGTCCTACCTCCCGAATGAAGCAAAGTATAACTATCGTCGGTGAGGCCTAGTTGGATTAATTGCCGCCAGGCTGCGCAAAACCCCGGCCAACGCAAAGTACCGCGTATTAATGTAGCAATAGATTCCAAACCATAAGCTTCCCGGTAAGATAGCGAATCGCGGTTGGCATATCCTTCTAATTCGCCTAAGCCAATTATTTCTATTTTTTCCGTACGCCGGAACAGCTGTGGATACGGGATGTATTTAGGTGCCTTATTTTGCAGAAACCGGGCGGTACCTTGACCCGCCAGCACCACATTGCGCGGATTCCAGGATATTTTATAATGCCACGGATTGGTATCCGATTCGGGCGCCACTAATCCTCCGGTATAGGACTTGAATGCTAGCAACTCGCCTCCTTTGTGCTTGATTTTAGCAATGGCCGCCAAAGCCGACATGTGATCCATTCCGGGGTCCAGACCAGCTTCCATTAGAAATAACAAACCTTTTTGTTGGGCAGCTTCGTGCAAGGCTTTAATTTCGGGAGAAACGTAAGAAGCGGTTAAAAAATGTTTGCCTAAGTCCAAACAGGTTTGCGCTACCACCAGGTGAAAAGCAGCGGGTAAAAGGGAAATTATTAAATCTGCTTGCCCAACCTGAACTGTTAATTGCTCTTGGATATGAATGTTAAAATCAACCAGCAAAACAAAGGGAAATTGTTCTACTTGCTTTTGTAAATGGTGGGTTTGCAAATCTGCAATAGTAATCCGCCAATTCAGGGAAGGTGCTTGTTCTATCAAATAATCTATTAAGTAAACCGACGAACGGCCAGCACCCAGCAACAATATTTGCTTCATATCAAAAGGTTGTAGTGTAAGTTAATAAAGACGGTGTTACGGCTAAGTTTTTAATTGTATGTTTCGCTTAGTCTTAATCAAAGCATTAATTTGGAACAAAATACATTTATCCTAAAAAGATATGAATTTTTAGTTAGTGATATTCTCCCACAAACCATATATTACTTAACCATTTAAAATTAAGCTAGTATTTTATTCATGGCGCGTCAGCTTCAGCTTACTTTCACTTTCGATGTTTTAGAATCGCTAGCGGAACTTACTCCGGCAGAGCTAAACTTGCTGAAACATGCTCAACACGCTACAGAAAAAGCATATGCGCCTTATTCTGGCTTTTTAGTGGGTACCGCCTTATTGCTGGATGATAACTCGGTACACATTGGCAACAATCAGGAAAACGCCGCTTATCCCTCTGGTCTGTGTGCCGAACGTACAGCATTATTTGGCTTAAGTGCATTGCTCCCAGAAAGAAAAATTTTGGCGATGGCTGTTACGGCTCGTAGAAAAAGTGAGGAACTATTTATAGGTGCTACTCCTTGCGGAGCCTGCCGGCAAGTAATGGCAGAATACGAAAATCGTCAGAATTCTCCCATTAAGATTTTAATTCAGGTAGCTCCTAGCTTATTTTACCAATGCCATTCGGTAGGTGATTTATTGCCTTTACAGTTTTCCCGGGAGAACTTACTTATTAAAGGCTAAAAGATTCGTATTTTCTAGAATTTTCTCTGCCAGATGTAATTAATATCAAAGAGGATTATTCCCACATACCCGTCATCACTATTTCCAGGCAATGCTGGTCCGGATCGCGAAAATAAAAGGACAAATAACCATTACCCCAGTTATGTTCGTGCTCAATGGGAATTTGAAGGGCCTCTATTTTCTCTTTCCATTTAGGATATTCAGCCGGACTAGTTTCAAAAGCTACATGCAACTGCCCCGAACCAAAATGCGGCGGCACCTCAGTAGATTGACGGGAAACTTCAGCAAGGAAACACAACAAAACCGAACTACCCGCCCGCAAAAATAAATGCCGGCCCGGTACTTCACTTATAATAGGTAATCCCAATTGCGCGTGGTAAAATTCTTTGCTACGCTCCAAGTCGGTTACGTAAAGGCAGGTTTCTTTAATTTTTGCGAATTCCACCTTCACTTAGAATTTCTATTTTAATGATCCCTGCTTTTAAATTTTTAAAGAATTTTACATTTAAATCAGCTTATAAAATCAATTACTATTCTTTATAATTGAATTAATAAGCTTTTTTAACAGTGGTTGCGCTGGCCTGGGCCGTTGGTAAAATCAAGATTTCTGCCAGGTTTACGTGCGCCGGGCGGGTTACCATAAACGTAATTAAATCGGCAATATCTTCGGCGCGTAAAGGTTGAAAGCCTTGGTAAATTGTCTCCGCCCGTTCTTTATCGCCTTTAAACCGTACTTCCGAAAACTCGGTTTGCACCAAACCCGGATTTACTTCCGAAACTTTAATACCTGATTTGTTTAAATCTAATCGCATGCCTTGGGTGAGCGCATCTACCGCAAATTTAGAAGCACAATAAACGTTTCCGTTAGCATAGACTTCTTTGCCGGCTACCGAACCAATATTAATAATATGCCCGGCTTGTTGCTGTAACATCAACGGAATAATCTCCTTCGATACGTACAGTAAGCCTTTTACATTAATATCAAGCATCATTTCCCAGTCTAATTCGTCGCCATCCTGAATGGGAGCTAAACCGTGGGCATTACCGGCATTATTCAGGAGTACGTCAATCTGCTGCCATTCGGTAGGTAGGCTGGCTACGGCTGCTTTCACGGCCTGTTTATCGCGCACATCAAAAACCAAGGGTAAAATTTCCTGATCAATTTCTTTTCGTAGGGCGTCTAATCGTTCGGCCCGCCGACCGGTAGCTATAATGCGATAGCCTACTTTTGCCAAGGCTACCGCGGTAGCCCAACCAATACCCGAAGTAGCACCGGTTATAAAAGCAATTTTTTTCATAGTGTTTAGTCCTTAGTCGATAGACGACAGTCCACCGTTATAATGTATGATATATCCGTTTACGTAAGATTAAACAACCCGCTCTTTCATAGTTGGCTGAATACTAGTTT
Organism: Adhaeribacter arboris; assembly: GCF_003023845.1. Classification (NCBI taxonomy): domain Bacteria; kingdom Pseudomonadati; phylum Bacteroidota; class Cytophagia; order Cytophagales; family Hymenobacteraceae; genus Adhaeribacter; species Adhaeribacter arboris. The sequence goes on from NZ_PYFT01000001.1 coordinate 1,788,366, forward strand.
AGTTTTCGAAAAACAGATACAAGGTAACCGTATTAGTAGTAACCCGGTCCAGGCTTTTGGCGCCCAGGTTATTACCCGGCGAACGCAAATTAGTAAGTCCGTTTGAAAAACGAAGTTCCGGCGCAAATTTAAAGAACGGGTAAAATAAATCTACCCCTACCCCGTATTCAATGGCAAAATCATTGGAGTTAATTTCTAACTGGGTAGCGGCATCGCCTTTCTTTTTATTACCCACGTTTATAGAGGCCTTGGCTCCTCCTACTACGTATACCCGTACATTTTTGCGCCGCTCCGATTTTAATTTTACCAATAAAGGAAATTCCGCGGCCGTAATGCCAAATTCCTGGGTACTTTCTTCGCCTTCGCCGTTCTTGAAATTCAAGCGGCGCGAGTAAAATCCGACTCCCGGTAAAAAGCGCAGATCTACGTAATGAGTTATTTTTTTATTTAAAACAAAGCCAATGTTAAAACCTGGGGTGCCTTGCGAAAAAAGAGTGCTGCCATCGGGTTTGTAGACACTATCCACGAAATATTGGGAATGTTCGAGTTTAAACTTGGCTAAATTGGCACTCAGGTGAAACCCATAATGCATGGATTTGGCATCGTGGTTCGATAAATTAATTTTTTCAATTTTCTTCTGTGCTTGTACAGGCTGGCAAATAGCCGCTAGTAACAAAAAAAAGAAAGTTGCTGCTATTTGGTACCCACGTAAATGGAACTGATGCCAAAAGTAAGAGAATGCCATGTGGTTGATTTAAATCCGACTTGTTTTAAAATATTGATAAAATCCGGGCCGTCCGGAAAAGCTTGTACCGATTCCGGCAAGTACGTATAGGCCGCCCGGTCTTTGGAGATTAGTTTGCCGAACACCGGTAATATGCGCTTAAAATAAAAATTATAGCTTTGTTTAAACGGGAAAGCTTTGGGTTTAGAAAATTCCAGAATTAGAATTTGACCGCCCGGTTTTAAAACCCGGAACATTTCGGAAAGTCCTTTTTCCAGGTTTTCAAAATTTCGTACTCCAAAAGCGGCCATTACCACATCAAACGTATTCACCTCAAATTCCAGATTTTCCGAATCGCCGGTTTTTAACTCAATTAAGTGGCTGATTTGCTTTTTGTCTAGCTTCTGGCGGCCTACGGCCAGCATCCCTTCGGAAATATCAACCCCGACAATTTTCTTCGGCTTTATTCTTAATGCTTCAATAGCAAAATCGCCGGTGCCGGTAGCAATGTCTAAAATATACTCGGGCTTTGTTTTCGCTACCAAATCGATGGCCTTTTTGCGCCAGTAAATATCTACCCCGGCACTTAAAAAATGATTCAGGAAATCGTATTTGCCCGCAATGCTGTTAAACATGTGCGCCACCTGCGATTTCTTATTTTCTGCGGTATCTTTATAAGGAACAACGGCCATATTTTAATTTTAAATCCGGAACCAAAAGTACGATGGATTACCAGTAATACGTAGCTTCGGTGCAAAAAAAAGGCTAAACCAAAGTTTAGCCTTTAAAACGCGAAAATTGTATTTTAAGTACAATTCTTTACGATATAATTAGAATTAAGTATCTTAATGTTATTCCCTTCGGGTGGAAGCTATTTATTTTGCCTTTCACCCCAATCCCGACGATTTACTTAAAATTTAATTACCCTTGGCAGCTGATTCTTTTGGTAGTTTGGCAAAGGATAAAGCAAAATCTTTACTCAAAACTACATCTTCGGCAACAGTAGCCGGAACTTCGTATTCCTGCGTAGCCAATACTTGTCCGTTTTTCGAAAAAGTAACCTGGTAAGTTCGACCCGATTGCACTGGTAATTCAAAGGTACGGGTATCAGGAGTTAAAGTAACCGTATAGGAAAGCATTTTATTGTGTAGGGGCTTACTGCTAAAAACAACTTCTATTTCACCAGTAGCTGTGTCTTCAAGGGAATCAGAAATTTTTCCCCGCACTAAAACATTCTTACTCAAATCAATTGACCAGAGATCTTTCTCTCCGTAGCCACCCATCCGGTACGACGATAAATAAGCCATAGTGCCGTCGGCGCTTAAACGAAAGTACGTGTCGTCGTCGGGCGAATTAACCGGATAACCCATGTTCTCGGGTTCCGACCAAGTCTGGCTTTTTAAATCAAAATGCGTGACAAAAACATCGCTACCCCCCATGGAATTATGCCCCCGCGAGGTAAAATACAGGGTCTTACCATCAGCCGTTAAAAAAGGACTGTCTTCGTCCATAGAGGTATTAATAGTTTTTCCTAAATTTTTAGGTTTACCCCATTCTCCTTGCGCCGTTTTTTGGGAAACAAACAAATCTTTATCGCCTGCCTTGGAATAATGGTTCGAAGCAAAATACATGGTAGAGCCATCCGCCGAGATAAAGGCGTCGCTTTCGTAACCACTGCTATTAACACTGCCCGATAATTTTTGCGGATTACTCCAATCTTGATTATTTTTCTTGGAGTAGTAAAAATCGCCGTTTTCCGTTTGACGATACAAAAGCAATTTGGTATCGTTATCGAAAAGCTGAATGGAAGCATCGTGCCCTCTACTGTTCAAATGCAAGCTTAAGGAACGCGGCGCAGACCAATTATTATCGTCTAAACGGACCACTTCTACAATTTCTTCATCATACTCCCCATCGGTTTCCGTATGATTACTGGTAAAGTTGCTGCTGCGGGTGGTATAAATCAGGGTTTTCCCGTCCCGCGCTATTACCGGACTATGGTCAGAAAAAGGAGTATTGATGGTAGGACCCAAATTTCGCACAAAAAGGTCTTTCGGGTTCCTTACCATTTTATCCGCGAACCGGCTTTGCTCCATTAATAAAGCTATTTCTTTCCGGGCAGGTGCATTTTTTGTAAGGGTACCAACATATAGCTCAAAATGCTGAATGGCATCCTCGAACCGGTAATTTACGTGATCTACCCGGCCAAGCCAGTATTCAATATCCGGCGAAACGTTGGGGGTTAAACGTTGGGCTTTATATAAGTAATCGCTGGCTTTGTCTTTATCGTAGGCTAAATAACTTACGCCCGCCTTAAATAAGGCTTCGGCATTATCGCTGTTTTCGTTTAGTATTTGCTCATAGTAAGGAATAGCAGACCGGTAATTTTCTAAGGCAAAAAACTTATCTCCTATTTTCATCAGGTTGCGCAGACTTTGAGCTTGGCTACTGAATGAAAGTAAAAACGAACCGGTAAAGAGTACCAAAGCTTTGGCGGTTTTTCCGTAAAGTTTAATCATAGAGTAATAGTTAATAGAACAGGCACTAAATAAATGAAATACCTTTGTTGTTGAGCGGTGCTTTGTAAACAAATAAGCTTCGTCGTAAAAAGTGAATTATCGAACTGTTATGAACAAAAATCAGCTTCGATTTATATTTCCGCTTTTTGACTATAATTTAGATCGATACCTCATGATAGTTTATAAATACAGAAAAAATATAATTTATTCAATATCAAACCTAAAAGAACAAGTACTTGTGTTAGCAACAATGTGAGTAGCGAAAACTGTTCCCGAATTACTGCTTTTTATTTTACAACTTGTTTTTATTTAAAAGGAAAGTCTTGTTTACCAGAAGAGAGGTTTTAAGAACGCTTAGCATTGCCTCTACTTTACGTATATTTGCGCTTTTAAATAATTAAACTAACGGCTACGTACTAATTTGTAAGTTCAAAGTTTAGTCTAACCGTAACAAAAACACAATGATAATTAAAGAAGCGAAATTTATTAGTAGCAACACCGAGGTAGCCAAATGTCCCGAAACCAAATTACCAGAGTATGCTTTTATTGGCCGATCGAATGTAGGAAAATCTTCGCTGATAAATATGCTCACCGAACGCAGCAAATTAGCTAAAACATCTTCTTTACCCGGTAAAACTCAGTTAATCAATCATTTCTTAATCAACGACACTTGGTATCTGGTAGATTTACCGGGTTACGGCTGGGCCAGAGTAAGCCAGACCTCGCGCGAAAAATGGTCGAAAATGGTGAAAGCCTACCTGCGCAACCGGAGTAACCTGGCCTGCGTTTTTCTGTTGATAGATTCTCGCCTGGAACCCCAAAAATCCGACTTAGACTTTATACAACTGCTCGGTGAAATGGGAGTACCTTTTGTGCTTGTATTTACTAAAACGGATAAACAATCAATACAGAAAACGCAGGCGAATATTGCGGCTTTCCGGCGCACTTTACTGCAAACCTGGGAGGAGCTGCCCCAACAATTTATTACTTCCTCAGCGGAGAAAAAAGGACGGGAGGAACTCTTACAACTCATCGAGCAAACGAATGCCGAACTAGGGAAAAATTAAAAATTTTGGCACTAAACTTGACCCCGGGGACGTTCTACTTTCATCTTTTAATCTAATAAAAAAGTATGCAATTAAAATTTTCGATTTTGTTTTTAAGTTTCGCTTTCTTTGCAGCCGCTCATTCCGCTTTGGCCCAAACCACTGCCCCGGCAGACGCACCAAAAACGAATAAGGTGGGAGTGGATAAGGTATTGCCTTTTGCCGAATTTCACGAAGGTGGCCAAACGGCTATGTACGATTTTATCGCGCAAGAGCTAAAATACCCTCCTTTAGCGAAACGTAATCGCATTCAGGGCCAGGTGATTATTGGTTTCACGATGAATGAGGATGGTACCGTGGCGAACGCAAAAATTCTTAAAAACATTGGCGGCGGCTGCGGCGATGAAGCTTTACGGGTTGTAAAATTGTTAAAATTTAATGCTCCTGGTTTTGCTTCCAACTACAGCATTCCGATTAACTTTAAACTTTAATTAAAAAATTATTTATGCCTGTTAATTTAAAAGACATAGCTTCCATCGCCGGTATGAGCGGCTTATACCGTATTGTGAGCCCTACCCGCAGCGGGGTTATTATCGAGACTTTAGACGATAAGGCCAGCCGGCAGGTAGCACAATCCAAGCACCGGATTTCTTTACTGCACGAAATTTCTATTTATACCGAGGACGCAGAAGTTACGGTACCGCTGGCCGAAGTATTCGAACGTATTCGTCAGAAATATGGTCAGGAATTAACAGTAAGCAGTAAATCGAGTAACGCTGAGTTATTTTCTTTTATTCAGGAAATTATTCCGGATTTTGATCGCTCGCGGGTATACGTTTCGGATATTAAAAAAATAATAACCTGGTATGGCATTGTAAGCAAATACGTACCTTTTACCGAGGCAGAACCAGTCCCGGAGACAGAAAACACTTCCCACGCGGAACCCGCCCTAAGCGAAACCAACAAAGAACCAAATACGAAAGAATCTTAATTTAAAAATCCTCTTTTAAGAGGATTTTTTTTTACCAAAAGTTTACCTTTCGGGTATTATTGCCCGGCCCTTTGCTAAAAGGCTGGGTTAGTAAAACGGAATTTTACGCATTGTTTTCTACTTACCTGATTGGAATGAAAGTATTTAAATTTGGCGGTGCTTCGGTAAAAGATGCGGCTGCCGTTTGCAATGTCGGTACTATTCTGCAAGCCCAACAATCGGGTAGTAGTTATATTTTAGTGGTAGTTTCGGCCATGGGAAAAACTACTAATGCCTTAGAGCAGGTATTTGAAAAAGCTTTTCACCAGCAAGATTTTACTGCCCCCCTGAGCAACCTACAACAATATCACTATCAAATTATCCGGGAATTATTTCCGGAGCAGCATCCGGTTCAGCAACAAGTAGAAAATTTGTTTCAGCAACTGCAAGCCTATTTATCAACTATTGACTCCTCAGATTTATACGATAAGCAATACGATCAGGTAGTAAGCTATGGAGAACTCCTGGCCTCCGTTATTTTAAATGAATACCTGACCCATGTGCAAGTACCCAGCACCTGGTTAGATTGCCGGCCCATAATCCGGACGGACCCCATTTGGCGCGAAGCGAAAGTTGATTGGAACTTAACGCAAAACAATATTCAGAATAGCGTAAAACCGCTTTTGCAAAAAACGCACGTAGTAACGCAGGGTTTTCTGGGTGGTACTTTCGATGAATTTACCACTACCTTAGGGCGGGAAGGCTCCGATTATACTGCGGCTATATTTGCTTACTGCCTCCCGGCTCAATCGGTAACTATCTGGAAAGACGTAGCGGGCTTATTAAATGCAGACCCCAAACTATTTTCCGATACTGTTTTGTACCAGGAAATTTCCTTTCAGGAAACAATTGAAATGGCTTACTACGGGGCCAGCGTCATTCATCCGAAAACGATAAAGCCGTTGGCCATTAGTCATATACCTCTCTATGTAAAATCTTTTCTGCATCCCGAAGCTCCCGGTACCGTTATTCATGATTGCCGGCACGATAAAATTGCGCCCGCTTTTATCGTGAAACAGCAGCAATGTTTGATTTCTTTTCAGGAGAAAGATTTCGCGTTTATCAACGAAAGTAATCTGAGCACCATCTTTGCCGCCCTAGCCAATTACCGGTTCAAAATAAATCTAATGCAAAACTCCGCTATCTCGTTTTCCGTCTGTACGGACTCTGATGCGACCCGACTCCCATTATTTATGCAATCTCTCCAGGAACAATTTAATATCCACTATAATACGGATTTAACTTTATTTACCATCAAAAACTACGACGAAGCGAGCATTACCCATTTAACTAAGGATAAAATAATATTACTGGAACAGCGCTCTCGCACTACGTTTCAGTTTGTGAGTAAAACAGGAATTACCGTACAACCATAAACACTTTAGCGGCAGCGCTAGCAGGTATTACTAAAAAAATAAAAGTTTATAAACCCCCCATTTTTAGTTAAACTGAGCTTTTACCAAATTCTGTCCGACTAAATGGAAAGTTAAAGTCTGCCATTCTATTTAGTCAAAATCAAACCATTGTTTAAGTATTGGTAAACGAAAAAAATTTAAATTATACTCTATTACGTACTTGGTATTCTGGCACTTATTTGATTTTAGCTTATGGAATTTATAAAAGTAACCAACACGGTACAGCCGTATGTCGCTTTAATCCAATTAAACCGCCCCAAAGAGTTAAATGCTTTGAGCGTGGCTTTAATGAGTGAGTTGCGTGCTACTTTACAAGAATTAGATGCGGATAGTAACGTGCGGGTTATTGTTATAACCGGTAATGAAAAAGCTTTTGCCGCCGGAGCCGATATTAAACAAATGGCCGGTAAATCAGCGATGGATATGTACCAGCTGGACCAGTTTGCCACCTGGGATCACATAAAAAAAATTAAGAAGCCCATCATTGCGGCGGTTTCTGGTTTTGCTCTTGGTGGGGGTTGCGAATTAGCCATGCTCTGCGATATGATAATTGCCTCCGAAACCGCTATTTTTGGGCAGCCGGAAATTAAAATTGGCGTGATTCCGGGAGCAGGTGGCACCCAACGTTTAACCAAAGCCATTGGTAAAGTTAAAGCCATGGAAATGGTTTTAACCGGTAAATTTATGCCGGCAGATGAAGCGGAAAAACACGGCCTTATTAACCGGGTAGTACCCGTAGAACTTTATTTATCCGAAGCGGTAAAGTTGGCAGCCCAAATTGCCGCTCTATCGCCGATTGCCGTTAAATTAGCCAAAGAAGTTGTTTTACGATCTTTCGAAACGCACTTGGAGGAAGGATTAATTCTGGAACGCAAGAACTTCTACCTGGCTTTTGCTTCCGAAGATCAAAAAGAAGGCGTGGCCGCCTTTATAGAAAAACGCAAACCAAATTTTAAGGGAAAGTAAGAAGTTAAAGGTTACAGGTTGCAAGTTGCATGGTTTTAAGGTTGGAAAGTTAGAAAGTTGGAAGGTTAAAAAGTTTCTTACTGAAAAAAAGAGGGATTTTATATTTTAATTTAATTTTTCGCTTGTATATGAATTACTAGAACGATTTCTCTCTTTATTAATTTTCCGATATTATACGTTTAACCTTCCAACTTTCCAACCTTAAAACTTTTCAACCTTCCAACCAACAACTGCATGACGAAGCTTTTTTATAACTTGGGAATTCAATTTTACGGCTTATTGCTGCAAACTACTGCTCCTTTTCATGCGAAGGCGGGCAAATGGGTAGGTGGCCGACAAAAATTTTTCCCGGCTATGACCGAAAAGCTAGCCGGAAATAAGCAGCCAGTTATCTGGTTTCATTGTGCCTCATTGGGCGAATTTGAACAGGGCAGACCCGTTATAGAAAGAATAAAACAAGAGTATCAAGCTTACAAAATAGCCCTTACTTTTTTTTCTCCTTCGGGCTACGAAGTACGGAAGAATTATGCCGGGGCCGATTACATTTTTTACCTACCGCTTGATACCGCTGCGAACGCGCAGAAGTTCATAAAGTTATTACAGCCCCATCTAGCAGTGTTTGTTAAATACGAGTTTTGGTACCATTATTTGTTCGAATTAGATAAGCGGCAAATTCCGGCAATTTCCATATCGGCCGTTTTTCGGGAGAACCAACTTTTTTTTAAATCTTACGGTAGCTTTTACCGGAATATTTTAAAACTATTCACCCATATTTTTACGCAAAACGAAAGTTCCGCCCAATTACTCCGGCAGGCGGGTATAAACCAGGTTACGGTAGCCGGCGATACCCGCTTCGATCGGGTGCTGCAAACCGCCGCGCAGGCCCAGAAAATACCCTTGGTAGCTAGTTTTAAAAACCAGGAAAACGTATTTATTATTGGGAGTAGCTGGCCCGCCGATATGCAGGTATTGTTGCCGTTTATTCAGGAAAATTTAGCTACCCTCCGGTTCATCATCGCCCCGCACGAAATACATTCTACTGAAATTAATAAATTGATCCAAAATTTTGCCGGTCAAGCTATCCGGTATTCCTTAGCGGAAGCAGCTACCGTATCCGATTACCGCGTTTTAGTAATAGATAATGTGGGTTTATTGGCTTCTTTGTACCAGTACGGAACGTACGCGTACATTGGCGGCGCTTTTGGCAAAGGTTTGCATAATACCCTGGAAGCCGCCGTTTTTGGCTTACCGCTTTTCTTTGGACCAAATTTTACTAAATTTCAGGAAGCAATAGATTTAGTAACTTTAGAGTGTGCTTTTCCCGTTCATAATACGGCGGAACTAAGCAAGAAATTTGGGCAAGTAAATTCCGATCCGCATAAACAAATTTTAATAAAAGAAACAGCAGAAAAATACCTGGCGCAACATGCCGGAGCTACTACCAAAATTTTAGCAGCTTGCCAGCAATGGCTAACAAATACCGCATGGAAGGTTTAGTAATGAAATCAACGGGGTCCTGGTATTTAGTCCGGACGAATGATGGGGAATTATACCGGTGTCGTTTACGGGGTAAGATCAAGTTAAAAGATTTAAAAGTAAGCAATCCCGTAGCAGTAGGCGATGTAGTGGCATTCGAGCTGGAAGAAGGCGGCGAATCTACCGGAGCTATATACCAGATTACGGAACGCGAAAATTATATTATCCGGAAATCAACCCATAAAACCGCGCATTCCCACATTATTGCCGCTAACATTGACCGGGCTTTGCTGGTAGTTACGCTGGTTTCGCCTAGAACTTCATTTGGGTTTATGGACCGTTTTCTGGTAACCGCCGAAGCATACGATATTCCGGTAACGCTTCTGTACAATAAATCGGACTTGTATGATGCGGAAACGGCCGAGTATCAGCAGCAAATTTTAAATATGTACGCTCAGATTGGATATCCCGGAATTATTTGTTCAACGGTTTCGGGGCAAGGCCTTCCGGAAATCCAGGAAATATTAGCCAATCATAAAACGCTTTTCTCCGGTCATTCCGGGGTGGGTAAATCCACTCTGATTAACCGGTTAGCTCCTGGTTTAGAATTAAAAACCAACGAAATATCTGACTATTCTGACAAAGGTAAGCACACGACCACTTACGCCGAAATGTTTGAGCTGGCGCCCGATACCTTTATTATTGATACTCCCGGCATTAAAGAATTAGGCTTGGTGGATATTCCCAAAGAAGAATTAAGTTATTTTTTTCCGGAAATGCGGGAGCGGCTTAACTTATGTAAATATTATAATTGTTTGCATATTAATGAGCCTAATTGCGCCGTTTTGCAGGATTTAAAAGTCGGTAAAATTTCCCTAACCCGCTACGAAAGCTACCGCAGTATAATGGACGAAACCGATAATCGTCGGTAAAAGTAAATCGTATTTTTAAGGTGCTACTCCGGATGATAGCACCCGGTCTATAATATGCACCACCCCGTTGTTGGACACGCCATCTTTCACGATAATAGTTGCCCCATCTACTAGAATAGTTTGCTTATTATTCCGGATGTGTAAATTATGGCCATCCGCCGCTTTTAATACTACTTCATCTTTTAAGTCGGTAGCTAATATTTTACCGGGTACCAAATGACGCTTAATAAAATGGTTCTTCTGTTCATTATTGGTGGCGGAGAATAACTGCTTAGCCATTACCGGAGATAATTTCTGAAAAGCGGCATCAGTGGGTATAAATAAAGTAAATGGGCCTTTGTCCGATAGTTTTTCTTTCAGATCGGTTCCTTGTAAAAGCTGGTTAAATTTTCGGATATTAGTCGGCTCGCTGATATTTTCCAGAAGAACGTGGTTGGGCACCATCCAGGCTCCTCCTACCGCTACTCCCCTGGTTTGTTTCGCCGCACTATCCGAAATAATAATATCTGATGTTTCGCCGCTAATCCCGCTTATTTCACGCGATTCTTTTACCTGTTGTTTTGGCCGGCAACTTCCCGTTACAATTATTATCCAATAGAAAATAGAAATAAGCTTCATTCTTATTTTTTATAGTACTTTCATTGTTAATACTTTAAACCACAACAATAAGGTTTCCTTTTTTAGTGAAGAACAGAATAAGAACACTTTATTTTTGTACTCAAGAATAATGTCTAATTTTGCCGTTTTCAATTAAATGAATCTACCATGAAAACTGCGGAAATAAAAACGGCTAAAGGCGTGATGAAAGTGGAGTTTTACGAGAAAGACGCTCCGAACACCGTTCAGAATTTTATTGATTTGGCCCAGAAGGGCTATTACGATGGCCTTACCTTCCACCGGGTTATTCCGGATTTTGTAATTCAGGGTGGCTGCCCTAATTCTCGTGAAGGTGCTAAAGGAGTACCTGGCACCGGCGGACCTGGTTACAAAATAGATTGCGAATTAACCGGTGGCAATCAGTACCACGACCGGGGAGTTTTATCTATGGCTCACGCGGGCCGGAATACCGGAGGCTCTCAGTTCTTTATCTGTCATAGCCGCAACAACACGGCTCACCTGGATCGGAACCATACTTGCTTCGGCAAAGTGGTAGAAGGTTTAGAAGTAATCGACCAAATAAAACCCGGCGACCGGATCGAGAAAATTGAAGTAAAAGAAACAGAATAATTTTCTAAAAAATGTAAAAGGTCGTTCTTTGTAATAGCAGAGAACGACCTTTTTTATTAACCTTCGGTTAAACGACTCAAGATAAAAGCAGTTAAGAAGCCGAGTACCGTTATCAAACCCGTAAAATCATGCGCGTGTTCAAAAGCTTCGGGTATCATGGTATCGGAGAGCATCGCCAATATTGCACCGGCCGCCAAGGCCGTTATAGCGGATATTACTTCTTGCTGAAATTGCCCGAAAATCGTGTAACCCGCTAATGAAGCTAAGCCGGATGCCAGGGCAATAAAAGCCCACACTCCAAAAATGTATTGCTTCGAGCGTCCCGCTTTTTTCATACCCGCCGAACTAGAAAGGCCTTCGGGCAAATTAGATAAAAAAATAGCAATAACGGCTACTAAACTTACCGTTCCGCCTTTTATCATGCTAATGCCAATAACAATGGATTCCGGAATGCCATCGATTAAAGCGCCAATGGCCAAAGCCGTACCGCTGCCCGAACTATCTTTGTCGGATAATTGCTGGCCACCGGATCGTTTGCGGTGTTTGGCTCCCTGCCGGGCAAGAATATAATTAGCAATGGTATAAATAGCCGCTCCCGAAATAAACCCAATGGCGGTGGCAGCAAAGCCACCTTGTTCGTAAGCCTCGTTCATTAAATCAAAAGAAAGCGCCGAAATTAAAACGCCACTTCCAAAAGCCATTACTCCAGAAACTATTCTTTGCTGGATGGGAGCAAAATACCCAATTGCCGCCCCTAACAATAAGGCCGAGCCGGCTACTAATCCCCACAAGCCCGCTTGAAGCCAAGGTGCTATCATATTCTATTTTTTTGGTAACGGAACAATGCTTCCACTTACGCCTGGCGTGTTCTTTAGTTTAGGCTGTCTTTGTTTTTAGTTCTTCATGCTGCCACCAAAAGAAAAAGCCGCTCTTTAGAAAAGCGGCTTTTAAGGTTATACCAAGTTTACTGGAATAGCTATTTATAATTATCTTCGTCGTCATCGTCGGCCCCGAAACCAGGCATGCTAAACATACTGCTCAGCAAATCTTTAAACTGCGTACCAGCCGTTAACTTGTTCCGGCTGATTAAACTATGCTCCGCCAACCCGTGTAAGCAGAATTCCATTAAGAAAAGCTTTTCGGCTTCCTCTTTTTCCGGATGAAACTTTTGCACTAAACTGGATAAACCCGGAACACTGTTCAACGCTTTTTTGTATTCGGCCGTGTTCATGTTGCTTAATATATCTAACGTATGGCCTTCGCCGAACCAATCGGTAACAGGTTTGTAAGGATTTTTATCTTTTTGCTTTTTTTGTTTATCCGGATCGGGAAAATAATTTAAAAATTGGCTCCGGAGGGCTTTTCCCATTAAATTCTGCGCCACTATAGCGGCTCCCTCCTGCTCCCCTTCGTAAACCAACTCTACCTTACCCGTTATAGCCGGTACTGCCGCCAGAAAATCCGACACCCGGATGTAGGTTTTACTTTCGCCGTTTAATAAAACCCGGCGCTCCGCGGCGCTCATGACGTTTTCGTAAGCCGAAATAGTTAAACGGGCCGAAACTCCGCTTTTGGCGTCTACATATTCGCTGTCGCGAGCTTCAATGGCCACTTGTTCAATTAAATCATTTACCAACTGATTGGTTTTTACCAATTGCTGTTGCTCGGGTTTAATTTTGGCTTCTTGTAAAGTAATTTGCTTACCAATTTCCAGAGTCTTAGGATAATGCGTAATAATCTGGGAATCAATCCGGTCTTTGAGCGGAGTAACAATAGAGCCCCGATTGGTATAATCTTCCGGGTTAGCCGTAAACACGAATTGAATATCTAAAGGCAAACGCACTTTAAAACCGCGGATTTGAATATCCCCTTCCTGTAAAATATTAAACAAGGATACTTGAATCCGGGCCTGCAAATCGGGCAATTCGTTTATTACGAAAATTCCCCGGTGCGAACGCGGAATCAAACCAAAATGGATTACCCGCTCATCAGAATAAGGTAATTTTAAGGTAGCGGCTTTAATGGGGTCCGCATCGCCAATTAAATCGGCTACGGATACATCCGGAGTAGCCAGTTTTTCGGTGTAGCGCTCCGAACGATGTAGCCAGGCCACCGGAGTATCGGCCCCGTGCGTAGAAATTAAATCTTTGGCAAATACGGATAAGGGCTGCAGCGGATCGTCGTTTAATTCAGAACCTTTTACTACCGGAATGTACTCATCCAGCAATTCCACCAATAAACGGGCAATCCGGGTTTTGGCCTGCCCCCGTAAGCCTAATAAATTAATGTGGTGCATGGCCAGAATCGCCTGCTGCAGTTCCGGAATTACGGTTTCTTCGTAACCGTAAATACCCGGGAAAACGTTTTCGTTGCGGCGTAATTTCTGAATCAAGTTATCGCGCAGTTCTTGTTTCACCGACCGCGGTTCGTAGCCGGCTGCTTTTAATTGACCTAGCGTAGTTATTTTTTGCAGGTCTTGGGGCGTGATGTTTTTATAATTCATTTCTATAAGTTACAAGTTACAGGTTGCAGATTGCAAGTTGTTTTAAATGTTGAAAGATTGGATTGTTAGATGGTTAAATGGCTGGATTGTTGGATAAGTACAAAGAGTAAATTTTCTAATTAGGTAAACTGCTGATTGCTTTTCGCCAATTGGCCACTACTTAGCCAACGGTTGCTGCCTAATCTAAGATTTTGCATAAAATAACAATCCAGCCATTTAACAATCCATTAATTAACTATAAATTTTTCCGGCGATTTTGTTTGTAATCTTCAAAAATAAGGTGGCCTAAACCCTGCAAGCTGCTGAAATAAGCTTTGCCTTGGTTAACGGCGGTAAACTCTTCTACAAATTGCTTTAAGTAAGGATCCGTGGCAATCATAAAAGTAGTAACCGGTATTTTAATTCGTCGGCACTGAGCCGCCAGATTCAGGGTTTTGTTCACTACTTTCCGGTCCAAGCCAAAAGAGTTTTTATAATATTTAGTACCTTCTTTCAAGCAAGTAGGTTTACCATCGGTAATCATAAAAATTTGCTTGTTCGGTGTTTTTCTTTTCCGCAGAATATCCATGGCTAACTCTAACCCGGCTACCGTATTGGTATGGTACGGTCCCACATTCAAGTAAGGTAAGTCTTTCACGTTAATCTGCCAGGCATCGTTGCCGAACACAATAATGTCCAAGGTATCTTTCGGGTATTTTTGCGTTACTAACTCGGCTAAGGCCATGGCCACTTTTTTAGCCGGCGTAATCCTGTCCTCCCCGTACAGAATCATAGAATGCGAAATATCAATCATCAGTACGGTAGAACTCTGCGTTTTGTGCTCGGTTTCGGTTACTTCCAGGTCTTTTTCGGTTAGGTAAAATTCACCTAAACCATGATTCACCTGGGCATTCCGGATAGAATCGGTCATGGCAATTTGCTCCACGGAGTCGCCAAACCGGAATTCCCGCCGATCCGTAGAAGTTTCGTCGCCAATGCCGGTATGCGGGGTATTGTGGTTGCCTTTACCCGACTTTTTCAATTTGCCGAAGATTTCTTCCAGGGCACTTTTCCGGATATTTTGCTCGCTTTTCGGGGTAATTTTAATTTCACCGCTACCCGCATCTTCGCTGAGGTAGCCCTTTTCTTTTAAATCCTGAATAAAATCACCAATCCCGTATTCGTCGGATGTCATTTTGTATTGCTTATCCAGAGAACTTAGCCAGGAAAGAGCTTCGCCCACATCGCCGGAAGTAATGGTAATCAGCTGTAAAAAAATTTTCAGGAGTGATCCAAAACCAGGATTTTGAGATTGGGGCGGAATATAATCGGTAAATCGAAATCCAACTGCCATAAATTTAATGCTTAAGTATACTAAGATAACAACAAACCTGCATTCGATGTTCGGAATTCAGGTCTCGGAAATAAAAATAACTTTATTCAAAAACGAAAACGCTCCGTTAGTTTATAAACGGAGCGTTTTAAAATCTATTGGTAAGTTAGTTAAACTTTGTTAACGAATCCAGCGGAATTTGTACTCTAATTGCGGCACTTTCATGCGATCAGCTACTCTTTTTAAACGGTCGGGTAAAGCCATTACGTAATCACGGGCTTTTTCGCCGGCCTCGTTTAAACCGGTTAAACTGGCAATTTTCCAGTCCTCAATTAATTCCTCTAAAATATCGGTGTAGTCGCGAGCGGTATATACGCCAATCCGTTGGGCAGCATCGGTAAAATGACCAAAAGTTTTACCCATTTCAACTCCTAATTCACGCATGTAATGCGCGGGCATCACAATTTTTTTTCGCATCATATCTTCGAAGGCCAGCATCATGTTATTCGCATCAACTTCAAAAACCTGGCTGACAAACGATTTATAAACTTTCGCGTGACGCGCTTCGTCGGAAGCAATGTTACCGCAGATTTTAGCCAGCAGCAAATCGCCGTCTTTCTTGGCTAATTGTGCCACCCGGCGGTGCGAGATATTGGTGGCTGTTTCCTGGTAACTGGTGTACACAAAAGCCCGATACGGGTCGTGGCCGGTTTGTAAATCAAAACCATCCGCAATTAAGTACTGGGTAGAGGCTTCCATCTCGCGCATATTTACACGGCCGCTTAAATACAGGTACCGGTTTAATAAATCGCCGTGGCGGTTTTCTTCGGCGGTCCAGGCCCGGTTCCATTTGGTCCAGGGGCTATCTTCGGCGGTATTAATATCACTAATGGCAAAAAGCCAGCTTTCGTAAGTGGGGAGGGCTTCTTCGGTAATAGTATCCCCAATTAATACGGCTAATAAATCGTAGGATAATTCTTTGGCTCTTTCTTGTAAGTTTTTGACTTCTTCAAAGAAAGACTCCAGGCTGGCATCCGGCAAAAAGTCAGAGGGTTGCCACGAATCTTCTACCGTTTTTAAAAATTTAGTGATACTCTCCGAAACGAACGACTCCAGGTATTTTAATACTTCTACTTTGGAAGCTAAAGTTGCAATCATTTTTATTTTAAATTTATAGGTAAAGTTAGCTAACTATCTTCATCAATAATTAGTATTTTTTATTTACTCAAGTTCTTGGTAAGTGATTGTCTAGCAATTAAATCAAATTACCCGCGAAGAAAGTTGGAATGTTTATATTGTACGTAAGCCGTATAAAATGTTTTAGGTATATCAGTATTTACACGGAAAGATTTTATTTTTTTCAGAAAATTAATATTCTGATGTAAGTAATTTATAATTAATCTGTTTCAGAATATACCCTGCACGCAAGACCTACCCATTTAAATTATCTCTCCTGATTAGTATGGAATGAAAATCTGTTTAGTAACTGCCGTAATTTCTTATTTCTTATCACTGATAATGTGAATAATTTCTATTTTCTGATTTCGGGAAACTGAGAAATGCGTAAAGTAGTACATCCGTACGGAATAAGCGTTATTTCTTCTTCATTTCCGGTTTCCAGGTTAGAAGTAAGGCTGTACGGTAAAGGCCCGGCCATATCGTTGTATAACTGCCACGAAGGAATGCGTTTTGCTTTTACTTTTATTTCGACGGGAGCATTGCTTATACTCCAGGGATAAGTAGAAACTTGTTCGCGTTTTACTACCTGCATGCTTGCTTCTAATTGGTTATCCGGCACTTGCAACAAACCGTAATTCCAGGGGGTAGTGGGGCGAACTTCCTTATACTCCTGCCCAAACGCAATCGGATCTTTTTCATTTTTTATGGTTTTCCATTCTTCGCCCATTTTTAGCGCGTAGGTAATGGGGCCCCGTTCTACGGCTACCGAATTTTCGTACCAGGTGGTTTTAAAAAGATGCATGGGCAATTGCAATTGCACCGCATCCCCAGATTTCCAGGTCCGATTAATTACGGTAATTTGGTTACCGGTTACTTCTTGCCAGGTTTTACCGTTTATGGTTATAGTGGCTTTTTGGCACCACGCAGGAATGCGCAAATGGAAAGGGAAAGTTACCGATTTTGTATTTTTATCGGTGGTTAAGGTAAAATTTATGGTTTCGTTAAATGGATAATTCGTTTCTTCGGTGAACTTTACTTCCGCACCATTAGCCACCTTTGCTTTTACTTCACTCGGAGAGAATAGCAGTGCCGCTATTCCATGGTCGGGGGTAGCGTACCACAAATTTTGGGTGAACTTTGGCCAGCCCTGGTGCATGTTGGAGGTACAGCACGGGTATCCAGTCAGCAAGCCGTAACAAACATCGGTGCCGCCGTGATTTTGGTCAAAATTACGAATATGGCGGGTGAGCATTACCTGGTTAGCTTGCTGGAAATACTGGCGGCCCATGTAATCATCCGTGGATTGGGTAGGTAAAGCATTAAAAGCAATTTTTTCCAGGTGATCGGCAAAACTTACCTGACCGGTAATGCCCAACATACTTTCCAGGGAAAACATCATTTCCACGGCACTGCATAGCTCCGAACCTTGGGTAGGATTGTTGCCGTGCAGGGCTTCGTCGCCGCCGTATAAACCTTGCGCCTGGCCGTTAAATTTCCGGATGTCGGCAAAGGCCTTATTGGTCGCAGCCAGGTATTTTTGCTCGGGGTGTTGCTGGTAATAGATGAGAGGTTCTTTTATGCCCTGAGCCAAATTTACGCAATGAATACTTCCTGGGGTAGCCAGCATTTCGCCTTTCAAAAATTCGCCGGTATAATCAAAGGTTTGCCGGTGAATAAGATTCGCTAGGTCGAGCAAGAAAGAATCGCCGGTAATATTGTACAACCAATACACTACCATTAGATTATCGCCGCCGCGGTAACGCGCCCAAAAAGTCCAATGGTCGAGCGGGTTCTTCGGTAATTGTTTTAACTGGTATTTAAAATAATTGGTCATTACGGTAATTACCCGTTTGTCGCCGGTGGCGGAATAGTACTGCTTTAATATTTTGAGCATTACCATCTTCGGCCACCAATCCCGGCTGTTATCCCGTTGCAAACCCGGCTCCGGACCGTAATCTTTTTTAGGGCCAAAATAACCATCGGCATCCTGGCTGTTTAAAGTCCATTCCACCCAAGGTTTAGTTTTAGAGATTAATTCTTTGTCGTCCAGAATATAAGCCAAGGGTAACAAACCGTCTATCCAATAAGGTCCCCGCTCCCACTGGTCACCCTCCCCGCCTAACCAACCGTTCCGCTGGTTCATCACCAAGGGATACAATTTATCTAAGTGGCCCGTTGCCCCATTTTTCTGCCGTACGAGCATTTCTTTTAACCAGCCCTTCGGTTTGATGGCGCCTAATGGTAGTTCCAGGTATGGGTTTGGTCGCAGAGGCGCTTTGCAATTTACATAAAGGCTTTTCTTATCTGAGCCGGGAGTTTGAGCAACAGATGAATGATGATTACTAGCCCAAATCAGAAGAAAAATTAAAAGTACGAACTTGTTCATTTTATAAATACGTTTGTAAGTAAATCACTTACTGATTAAGGCTTTAAATAACTTTTTCAACCTGGTAAAAGTTTAGATTATTGGGCAATGAAGCGCCTTTTACCGGTTTAATCAGGGTAAACTTAAAAGTTGTTTGATAAAAATAATTAAAGTACCTCACCAGAAATATAGTCATTTGCGGGTTACTCACCCAAACCACTTTTTCTCTTCGACTCAGGATTTCTAAAGCACCGGCTAAGTTAGTCTTACCCGCTAAAGATTGCAAATATCCGGGATAATGCGGGTCTAGCGTTTGCCAACCCGTGAGAAATAAAAGGCGGTTTTTACGAGCAAAATAATTCTTAAACGGTGATAGCGCCCGTAATTCGTTTTCTAAACCGGCCGTTACAATTACATAATGCGGAAAATTATTTTGAATTGCGGCTATTACTGCTTCTGATTGTTTTTGGCGTTGCTGTTGCCAATTTGCCCGATGGTTTATTCTATAGATTGGAAGGACAAGCAGCAGTAAACCACAAAATTTAAATAATAAGGGCCATTTGATAGATTTACTAAAAGGTAAAGGAAAAGTCAGGTGCATTAACAGCAGCAAACTAATGGCGGGAGTTAAAACCCGGGGCGGTGTTTTCAGGAGTATTCCGGTAGCAAAAAGTAAACTCCAGAAATAAAAATGATAACTAAATAAACGAAATAGGTTGTTTGTGGCTTTAGATCGAATAAGCCAAACAATATGGGCGGCTAGTAAAATTATAATTAAAAACTGGCTCCTGATTAACTCCGGCAGAAACTGTTGAAATTTAAATACCAGAACTTCTTTTTGAAAATATTTCCCATCCGGCCGTTGTTGCTGCAAAAAATTCTGAATGTTCTTATCGGCTAAAAACCAATTGCTAAGGCCCGTATATAAAAGCTTTTCGTTGGGTTTTGAGGGTAAAGGGCAACACCAATTATAATCTAAAATTTGCGATTTCTGAACATCTAAGTGTCGGTAATTTGTTTGCGCAGGGGTACTTTTAATTTTTAACCAGGCGCTGAAAAAAACTCCCGCCAATAAAAAAGGCAGGAGTAAATAAGCGGTTCTTTTAAAACTTACGCGGTAAAATTGCTTATTCAATAATAAAAATGGTAAAGTTAAGCCTATGCCGAAAACCGCAAAACTTGGCCGGAGGCAAAGTGCCAAAAAAAATAAACTGCCATAAGCTAGTAGTCTTTTTTTAATTCCCGAATGGTGTAGCCGCAAATCTAACCAAGCATTCAAGCTGGCAACTCCGGCTAAAAGAATAGCTAAACGCGAGTAATTAAACCAAAATACGTGTTCGTACCAATTAGCCAGATAAAATAAAAGAATGATTCCATAAATAACTCGCGGCTCTACCATTGGCTTTAACACCTGATACATAAACCGGAAAGCCAGGATAGTTATTATAAAAAGCAAACTGTACAAACTGAAACCATACCAAGGGACACCGGGTAAATTCTGGTATAATTTAGAAATCAGAACACTAATTCCGTGCAGATAAAGGGTTAAATCGGAGATTGGTTCCCCACCCGAAAAGCCACTGATTAATAAAGTAAGGATTATATCGTCGTTGGTTTCGTAAAAACAACCGGTTAACCAAAATGTTCCGCCGAAAAGTACACTGGTAAGCGCTAGCAAGGAAAAAAAACCAGTAAATAGAAAATTCTTCAACAGAATTGGTTTATACAATGACAATATATTTTACAAAGTTAATTGGTACGTGTCCTGCACCACGGTTCGCGTTCCGTAGCTTATTTTATTCCGGAGTAAGTTGTGGCTTAAGCCATAAGGTTTTCTTTCGTCGTGTGACGTTCCGAAACTTAGGTATTTCTTTTGGTTTTTATACTGTTGAATTACGGAGTGAACCAGCAAATCCAGCGCGTGTAATTGCCGGCCTTTCAAGGAGGTAGCGATGTATTGCAGATTTACTACTTGCCGATGGTCAAATAAAATAAGTCCCCCCACTAATTCTTCCCCTAAATGGGCGGCCCATAAGGTAATGTGTTCCGGAAAAAGTTTTGTAAGTAATTGTATTTCAGAAACCGTGTGCGTGGGAGAATCGATACCAGCCGTAAGGTAAATATTTTCTACTAATTGCATAAATTCTTTCACCTTATCCGAAATAGCTACGGTAATTTGATTTTTTTGGGCTTCTTTTAAACAGCGCTGCCGCAACTTAGAATAATGAGATGGGCCCGTTACATCAAGCACCGAAATATTTGCCCGTTGGGTAAGTTGAGCCCCGAATTGATACAAAGCAAATAAATCTTCCTGAGCAGGTTGGGGTAAATAAATATACGGTTGTGGTTTGTAAACGAAGCTATGAAAGTGCTGGATTTTTAAATAATCGACTAATTTTTCAAAAAGTCGCAGCATGAGCAAAGTGTCTACTTTTCTGGAAACCAGGATGCCACCAAAACTTAAGCCCAGATGGGAGGCAACTACTCCATCCTTTTCGTGCAAAGGTAGTAAAGCCACTAATTGATCGTTCAAGTAAAATAGCAGGGAATGATCTGTAAAACGTTCGCCGTGATATTCAATAAAATTACGGTTAAAAAAGAAGGTTCCGTTTAAAGCCTGTTCGTTAAAATTATCCCAAACTGATTTTAAACTACTCTGGTAACGTTCTATTTGTATCATTAAGCGTAACAAATTGCTGGCACAAATTATATTTATTTTACTTCTTTGGCTTTGAGTTTAACAATGTTGCCCATAGCAGAAATTTATTCCATCTGGTAATTATAATTATTTAAAAGAAAACTTCCGTTTACTGTAAAACAAACTTATTATTCTACATTCTTTATTTTAGAGTCAAATTTTAGATCAAAATGAAATATCAGATTAATAATAAAGATTTTCAGATAGAGGTAAAAGGAGAACGCGCCTTCGGTAAAGATGCCGTTCTGTTTTTACAAGATGATAACTTAATTGCTCAAACTTCCTGGCAAAAAGAAGGTTTTACTTTATTTCCCTTTTTGAACCCAACTGATTTTGACTTTTTGAATGCGGGTCTTAAACAGTATTTGCGGGAGTTAATCCGTACGTTCGGCGTAAATATACCTTCTACCTTTAACATGGAGAAATACCATGAGGCCGTAGCTGATAATCAGGAATTGCATATTGCTATTATAAACGAAGCCAAACAAGTTGACTATAAAGATTTTCCTGTACCCATTCTAACCATAATAGAACGGATAGAAGAGGAAGTAAAAATGCCACTAACGGTTTTAAACCCGAATACCCAGGAATATCATTTTAGTTACCGGATAGTGCGGCCAAGAAAATCCGATTTTAATGCCTTGCACCGCGATGCCTGGCATCCGGAACTGAAAAATTGTTTGAATTTGTATTTGCCCGTGGCCGGCAGCAACGAATTAACTTCTTTATGTTTGATTCCGGGCAGCCATTATTGGTCCGAAAATACCGTAGAGCGCACTTTAAGTGGCGCGATTATGAATGGCAGCCAATATACGGTGCCGGGGCTTACTGCCACCAGCAATGAATTAAAATTAATCCGGCCCAACCCGGTTAAAAACCAGGCTTTACTCTTCACGCCTTATTTAATTCACGGGGGAGCGGCTAATTTATCCGAAGATACTACCCGAATATCGGTAGAAATTCGTTTTTGGCGACGCGTTTCTTAAACTTTGCCGTGCACCAAGCGGTAATAAAGCCGGTGAATAAACGACAAATTTACCCGGTAATGCACCAGTAGATACAAAAGACGACTCTTAAGGGAAACTGCTTTTATTTTATCTAAGATAGCAAATAGAGCTTCGGCTTCTGTATAATTCCGGGTAAAAAACGCCTGCTTCATTTCCCATTCTACCCGCCGAATGAGCGCCATCTTTTCCCGTTCGTTGCGGTTTAGTTGTAAGGCCTTGTAACAAACTTTAATGGTAGATAATAATTGCTTATCTCCTATTTTGTACCAACCCGAGGAAAGGGAATGCGGATGTAAACGGCGTTTGGTAAGTATTTTATCCTGAAAAAAGAATTTGTATTCCCGGGCAGCGCGTACAATAAAGTCAAAATCTTCGTAAGCCAGCGTTTCGTCGTAACCTTGCAGGCGATCAAAAACCACTTTACGGAACATCAGGGTGGGCGTACAAATAAAATACCGCTCCAATGCAGCGGCATACACATCGCCGCTGGCCACCAAAGAAATTACCTGACCAGCCGCATTCCGGCGGTAAAAGTTACGGATGGGCCTGGAATCTTCGTCCATTAATTCGGCATCGCTAAAAATGACGCCGTAATCCGGACCCAAACTTTCGAAGCATTTTACCTGGTCGGCTACCCGGTTGGCCAACATTACATCATCGGTGGCAAAATCAATCAGGTACTCGCCGGTAGCGTGCGCTTGCGCGCGGTTAAAAGCCGTGCAATTACCTACATTCTGGCTTATCTGAATAAATTTAATTTGCGGGAATCGGCGGCAATACTCTAAAATAAACGATACGCTTTTATCCGTACTGGCATCATCGGCAATAATAATTTCCAGGTTCGGGTAAGTTTGGGCCACTACCGAGTTTAAAGCTTCTTCTAAAAATTGCTCGTGGTTATAACAAAGACAAATTACGGATACTACCGGATACGTCATGCCAGTAACAGTTTACGAAAATAAACAAGGTTGAGCAGCAGGAAAATGAGATAATGCGCACAATGCGCCATGGGATTGCCCTGAATACCGTATAAATGAGTAAAAAAATAAAAAAAGCCCAGGTAAAAAAACGCACTAATTGCTTCGAATAGCAGCGTTATTTTAAATTTAGCTTGCGCTACCAGAATATTCGCGAGCAGCCAGGATATTAATTTGCAAAAATCACCGGTAAGTTGGAAAGGCAAGAACGCTTCGGCGGCTTTAAATTGAGCGCTCAATAACCACGTAAATAAATAATCGCGGGTAAAATATACCAAGCACAAGCCAGCGGCTACCACCGGAGCTAATAACTTTAAGGCTTGCCGCACGAACAATTTTAGTTCTGGTTCTTGTTGGAGCAAGGCCGCGACTTTCGGGTAAAAGGCAAATGCGAGTACGGCCGTATACACCGCCGTATAACTATCCGAAATACGCACCACACCTTGCCATAATCCGGTTTGCTGAATCGTAAAATGTTGAATGGAATAATCCCGGATATAATATTCTAAACCTTTGGAAAAGAGCATAACAGTGCCGGCCATTAAAATAAACTTACTTAATTGTTGCCAGGCTGCCTTGGATATACGTGGTTGAAAAAGTGGAATTTTAGGCAGACCTTTTAAGCTAAATGGCACCGTTATTAAGCCAATACAACCTAAAAGCAGCAGATAACCATTTAAGAAATAAGGCAAAGGTATTTTACCGGTCGCCAAAGCCACGTAGCCCAACACACCCAAGGCCGCCAAGGTATTAACTACTAACAACCAACCATTTTTTTGCCGGGCCAGCAACACGGCGTTTAAAAAACTCTGCAACACCAATAAAAAAACACCAATTAAAAATAAAATTAGCCACGTAGCTCCAGAAGGAAAATAAGGTAAAAAAAAGGAACGGGCACTTACCAGCAACAGGGTTATGGCAAAGAAAACGGTAAGAGTTAGATAAAAGCCGGAGCGGAAATAAGTGCGAAAAGTTAAGGATTGTGTATCATTCCCCGCTAGGTATTTAATTAATCCCCGGCTTATGCCGTCGTTCGGAACTAAAGTAAAAAAAGTAACTAAATTCTGAAAATGAGCTAATTGCACTATTCCCGCCGGGCCAAAATAAAGAGCCACCATTTTATTTAAAAAGAAACTGCTTGCCAGCCGCGATGCTACCGATATTACGCCAAAAACAGAATTTTTAAAAAATGAAAACATCTAATGATTAGCAAGTGGACTTTTACCTGGGCAAATTAAATTTATTGAGCCAGCCCTTTAAGGAGTAAAGCAATTTTAAAGGTAGCGAAAAGTTATAGTTTTCCAGCAAACCGTATCCTTCGCACTGAGCCCCGAAGGATTTGTAAAAAAGAGCTATACCCGAATGAGCACTGCCTTCAAAATCTAAAATTACCTTTGAGCCGGCAAATTGCTGGCAAACCTGATCGAGTAAAAAAGTACTGGCCCCGCATTTTTTTCCCACCTCCGAAGCAGCCGGCAGCAAATAAGTCAGTCGGTTTTGGTGCCGGATAAAAAAAGCACCCGCCACTATTTGCCCGGAGGGTAAAGTAACCGTAAACGTGAGTCCACAGCCTCTGACTGTTGCCGCCTCAATCAACTTTGGGATTATTTTTTTTAATATTAATTGGTGTTTTTTATTTAAGCGGGGAAATACGTTTGCTTGATATAATTCGAAAACTTGCGGCCAAAGTTTGTTACCAGTTTGTACTTGTAACTGCGTAGCGGCGGCCTTCTGCAAATCACGGATACGGTTTAAACGGAAAGCTGCTTTTAAAGTGTTGTAACCGGAAGCTAAAGGTAAAATCAGGTTAATTCTTTCTTTTAAAGGAAGTAAATACTTTAAATTTTGGTAATTGCCAGAGTTAAAACTATACTGCTCCGTGGCTGTGCTCGATTTAAAAACCGCAGGCAATAACTCTTGCCATGGTTTTGCTGAAGAAAAAGAATGGTCGCGGGTAAATAAGCCCAACTGCTGCGTGAGTAATGGTTGCGTAATAACCGGAATTCCGGCTATTTTTCGTTTCACTATTGGGATAACTGCCGTGTATTGTTCATTTTCTTCTTTTACCCAACCTTCCCAAGCCGGAGCAACCGCATCCAGGTACCACGATAAAGCATAGACCAATCCGGCTGGGTCGCTCTGAACACAAGCATCCCAGTAACCTTTGTTAATGCGGGAAGAGGAAAGCCGCTTCCACATACTTAAGAATTAGCTAATTGACGCAACTGCTTAAATTCGAAGTAGTTGTAAATGTAATCTTGCTCCGCATAATCCGTAGACGATAAAGCCAGCAAAATGCTACCGGCCGTATACTGGAGCTTAATCCAGCAAAGAGCCGGCACGTACAGCGCCTGAAAAGGAGAATCCAGTATATAATTCTTTATTTGATTTGTTTCAGTCTCGATGGTAATACTACCTTGTACAGCTATTAATATTTTACGATCCAGACGGTGCGCGTGATTCCCTTTCAGCAGATTATCGGGCACTCCAAACGACCAGAATACCCGCTGAATGGTAAATGGTAATTTTGCCGCTTGTTGCGTCGAAACAATAAAACCACGTTGGTTATTACCCGTAAAATCAGCCGCAAATAAAATCGGTTCCGGTCCATAAATTAGTTGTTCCAACATGTATTAAAGCAACTGTTCTAAAAAGAAAATTTAAAAATTGATTCATCTTCCGGCCAAAGATACTAGTAATACTACATATCGGTTTTACCCAACAATAAGTTTTAATTTTTTACCAGATTTGGTCTTAGTTTTAACTGTACTTTTGATGATGCACGTACCTTTTTTATCCTTTACTTACCAGAACACACAAATCCGATCGGCTATTCAAGAGAAAAGCCTGCGTTTTTTGGATTCTGAAAAGTACGTTTTAGGTCCGGAAGTTACTGCTTTTGAAAAGAATTACGCTGCTTTCAATCAAACGCAATACTGCATTGGCGTTGGCAATGGCTTAGATGCCTTAATCATTTGCTTGGAAACAGCGGGCATAAAACCAGGGGAGGAAGTAATTGTACCAGCCAACACTTACATTGCCAGTTGGTTAGCCGTATCGCAGGTGGGTGCCGTGCCGGTGCCCATAGAGCCCGAAGAAACCACCTATAACCTCGATCCAACTAAAATAGAAGCGGCTCTTACTCCTAAAACCAAGGCTATTATGCCCGTGCATCTATACGGCCAACCTTGTAACATGACAGCCCTTCAGGCCATCGCCGATAAGCACAGCTTGTTTATAATCGAGGATAATGCGCAGGCGCACGGAGCTCGTTGGGCAGGGCAACTAACCGGCAGTTTCGGACATATTAATGCCACTAGTTTTTATCCCACTAAAAATTTAGGCGCCCTAGGCGATGGTGGGGCTATAACTACCAACCACCCGGATTTTAACTACCAGGCTCGTTTGCGGCGGAATTACGGATCCGAAATTAAAAATTATAACGCATTAATTGGCCGAAATTCCCGGCTCGATGAATTGCAAGCCGCTTATTTAAACGTAAAATTACCTTATGTACCAACTTGGAATGCTGCTCGCCGGCAAATAGCAGCCTATTATTTTAGTTATTTAAACCAGGTAACCAAAATTACATTACCGGCTGTATTATCCGCAGCCGAGCCGGTTTACCATTTATTTGTAATCCGGACGAACCACCGTGACGCCTTGCAGCAATATTTACGAACGCACCAGATTGAGACCGCTATTCATTACCCTTTGCCCCCGCACCTGCAAGCTGCTTACCAACATTTAGGGTACCGTAAAGGAGCCTTCCCGATTACCGAAAAACTAGCTCAAACCTGTTTAAGTTTACCTATTTGGCCGGGCATGACCGAGGAAACAGTCCAATATGTTTGCGGTAAGATCAAAGATTTTTTTACCAAGAGATGAAGAAATAACCTATATAGAATTCTACTGCTTAATTTTTAGAAATCCGAAAGCCATCTTCTAACTTTTCGCCTCGCCTTTCCAAACCTGGATGAGGTTCGGGAACTGTGCAAGGCAAGAGATTGTAACACCTGCCTATACCAAGAGCAACCCGGATTTTTATCTTTCCTATTTGCCTTATTTCTGTTATTGGCGTTGGATAACCAGCCGGCCATATAAAGGAAAAAGCTTGCCGGTAAACTTGTTTGTAAATCCCATTTAACGCGTAAATGCCCAACAATAAACCCATAAATAAACCCAACTTGAATGAAATGCGACCGCGGACAAGCAGTATTGTTCCTATTAACAAAGTAGGCACTAAGTAACCAAAACCAAATCTGGGAGCCGGAGCAAAAAAAAACCAAGCCAAGCTGGCAATAAGGGCGCTTAGCCACACGGTGCTTAAAACAAGATCCAATTTAAATTTTATGTTCCGGATAACTCGCCATATTATAAATGGAAGCAGAATTACTAGAATAAGCATAAATATTTGAACAGGCTTATCCTGATTTACCCACCATACCGGAATCCAATTGATAAAGGGTTTATTTACATAAAAACTCCAATTTACGGTAGGTACCCGAGAATAAGCAGCTACTCCTTCTTGGTAGCTGCTTAACCAAGGTTGCGGCACTACCCAATCAAAATTAAAAAGATTTAGGGCCGGCAAAGGATAAAGAATGTGGCCGGTTAAAATTACATTCCGGGTACAATAAGGTACTAAAACAAATAAGCCTTGTAGAACAATAATTTGGATGAAGCGAGAGTTTACTTGCTTTCTGATCAATAGCAACCAAGCTAGCCCTGCAGCACCGCTAAAAATTGCCGAAAGTTTAAAACTTATTACTACCGGCAACAAAAAGAACATAAACGCTACTTGCCAACTTAACTTACGGCTTCGGTCAGCCGTTAATAGTACGCCAAATAAAAAGAAGAAAAAGAACATCACCCCGGTATCTGGAGTAGGCGAAGAAATCCAATTGCGAAAAAAAACCATGCCCCAGAACAGGGAGCCAAAATAATAAATCGAAAACACGGGCCGGTATTTGAAACTACGAAACCCTTCGCGTAAAGCGTAAGAACAATATAACAGAAATATAAAACTGCTCCAGGTCTGATTAAGTATTTTAGTGGTAATGAAAGAAAAGTTAAAAAAGCTCATCAATAAATGGGCATGGGAATTTAAAGCCAAGGGACCGTACAAATTTCCTAGTCCGGGTACAATCCGGCAGGTATTCAGCCATTTAATGGTTTGGGCATGATAAAGGCCCGTATCTGGGTTCGTGGCGGGTTGGGCCGCATGAATTAAAATCAGAATAGAAAAAGTAAACAGGATAACATAGTAAAGTACCTTATAACCGTTTATTTTTTTACGGGAAGCAAAAAACGAACGTAAATCCTTTTTCCAGTGCCAAAGTAAGAACAAACTGCCGGCTAAGATTATAAGCTGCATAATAAAAGAAACGGGCAACCATACATGCAAAACCCCTATAATTATGGAAAGAACCCCACTACCGGCTACTAAAATAATTTCTAAGGGTACTTGGGTTTTACACTCGAGGTAGCCTGTTTTAGATAAAAGATTTAACCACAGCCAACCGTAAGTAAAAGATAGAAATGCGATATAAATCCAGACAAGCAAGGTAGAAAGCATAAGTAAAAATGGAAATAAAAACCTCTTTACCCAAATGGCACATGGGTTTAAGAATTAAAACTTTATGAGTCAATACCTTACCATAGCGGCTCCCAGTACGGGCATTTATAAAGAAAAAGGCAGTAAGTTTCTGGCCTACGCGTACCCGGTAATTACCGAAGCCGAAATCAAAGAAATTATGGCTGGTTTACGAAAAGAATATTACGATGCCCGCCATTATTGTTATGCCTACCGCTTAGGCCCGAGCGGCAACCTATACCGGGCCAACGACGACGGGGAACCAAACCATTCGGCCGGCGATCCTATTTTGGGGCAGCTGAAATCGGCGAACCTCACGGATATTTTACTCGTGGTAATCCGGTATTTCGGGGGATTTAAATTAGGCGTAAGTGGTTTGATTCAGGCTTACAAAACGGCCGCCCAAGAAGCCCTAGCTGCCGCCACTATTGTTCAGAAAGCAGAACAAGCGCAATTAACCCTGCATTTTACTTACGAGCAATTAAACGAGGTGATGCGTTTGACCAAGGAACCAGGATTAGTAATCAGGCAGCAAGAGTTCCACCAGACTTGTTTGCTGGTAATTCAGTTTCCGAAAATTCAGGAACCAATTATACGGGCCAGGTTATCTAAAATAAAAGAAGTTCGACTAACAGATTCATTGCCGGTTCCTCCTTAATTACGTAATAAGTCGGAAAGCTTAAGTTCTGCATTTCATAAAAATTTTTTAATTAAATAAACTCTTTTGCCGAAGCTTAAATATGAAAGTTTTTCCCCGTCTTAAAAAGTTTAAAGCTCTTCAAGAAAATACTTTTGCTAAAAAAGTAGGCCAGCGCCCGGGTTACCTGTACGTACCGGAAAATGCGCATGGCCCCCGTATGTTTTTACTTTCGTTTAACGAAGAAGTATTCGAGCAGAAAGAATATTCTGATTACAACGAGTTACTGCAATACTTCCGGGCAAATCCCCAGCTGCAGCACTGGATTGATATTAGGGGCTACCGCGATATAACTTTATTAGAAAAAATATTAGCTGATTTTCAGATTCATCCTCTACAGATGGAAGACGTGATTAGCGATTACCAGCGGCCCAAAATGGACACGGAAGGAAAGAATTTGTTCTTTATTTCTCGGATGATTACGTTTTTGCCCGATCATTGCCTCGACGATGACCAAATTTCTATCTTCGTGGGCGCTAATTATATTATCACGTTTCAGAGTGATTACGAAGATTGCCTGGACGTACTGCGCACCCGTATTAAGGCGGGGCGCGGTGTAGTACGTAAAAGCCCGGTCCATTACATTGCCTACGCCATTATGGATGTTACCATTGATAATTATTTTCCGGTACTGGCCCAGGTAGGTGATTACCTCGAAGAATTAGAAGATACCTTGTTTGGGCAACCAAACAAAAAACTGTTAAACGAAATCCTCAACATGAAGCGGGAAATGTTAAAGGTGCGGCGCATTGCCTGGTCGGAGCGCGATAAATTAAATGAAATCCTGCGCAGCGACAATAACACCATTCCGGACGATATTAAAATTTACTTTAAAGATGTGTACGATCATATTGTGCAGGTCCTGGATATTGTAGATAATTACCGCGAATTAATGGGCAACTTAACCGAATTATACCTATCCAATGTAAGCAATCGCATGAACGAAATCATGAAGGTACTTACCATTATTTCCAGCATTTTTATTCCGCTAAGTTTTGTCGCCGGGGTGTACGGCATGAATTTTTCGCGCGAAAATCCGGATGGTACAATCAATTACCTGAACATGCCCGAATTATATCATCCGTATGGTTACATAATCTTGCTGGCTATTATGTTGCTGATTTTGCTGGGCCAGTTGTATTTCTTTTATCGAAAAGGCTGGTTGCGTTCGTTTTAATTAAGGGCGCGTTCTAAAAGTAAGTTCTTGCAACAAATTATCGGCTGCTTTATACAATTGGTATTGCTGGAGAATGGGATTATATTCTAGGTGTACGGGTAGGTTGTTGGTAAAAGGCCGGTCGCCAATCAGTTTTATGTTAATGTCGTACAAATAAGTTTTTTGGGGACCTCTTTCCGTTATTACGTACACTCTATTAGCCGGATCGAAGTAGAAATATTGAATCAGTTTGGGAGCAGAGGTAACATACGTTTTTTCCATTACCAATTTCTGATTCGCATCGTACAAATTTACCCGGCCTAAATCCTGGCGGGCAATCAAAAAAGATGGACCGCTATTTTCCGGAATTAACTCGAAAGTAGTTCGACGGGAAGGCCGGGCAAAAGCCATTCTTTTCTCCATTTGGCCGGCTAAATTAAAGGTTATGAGTTCGCCGGCTTGCGAAAGTACTATTATTTTAGAATCGCGTAAACTGGCACTAGGCTGCGCGATGAGCGACGAAGTAAATGAACCTTTCAGATTTATCGGGAACCCAGGATAATTTAAACCATTACCATCTAGCGCGTACACGTATCCGTTTTCCAGTACCAACACAATTACTTCGCGGCCTTTAACTTTTAAATAAGCGGGCGCTAGAGCCAACTTTGCAGGCATTTCTTTTGGTTCCCAACCCGGTAATAAGTTGCCTTGCCGATCGTAAATGTATACGTTACCACGAGTATCATTTACCAGAAAATTGTAATTATTGGGCTCCTCCCGTTCTATAACCGTCAGGTTTTGAATAAAGGTAGAATCGCTTAAATTAAAAGGAAAATTTTCAACGTCTTTCCCGGCCTGGTTGAGGCAATAAATGTGGTTACGGGTAGAAAAAACGTATTTGGGCTGCGGCTCGGATTCTAAAGTAAGGGGGTAAACTACACTGGTAAGTTTACTATCTAGGGAATCGGACCACGCTATTTTTCCTTCGGTAGTAACCTGGTGCAGCACGAAGGCCGAATCCTGCATGAATAAACCATTTGTATTATTTAGCCGGCGGTTTAACAAATCGGGACCGGTAATAAGAGGTGCGGCAAAAGCAATTTCCTGCTCCAGCCTAAACTTTTCTTCTATTTCATCGGTCGAACTGGCTTTTACTTTGTGTTGGAGTAAAATCCGGGTGACAAATTGTTCGTTTTGCCGGGAAAACTGCCAGCTCACTTGGCCAAATTTCCGGATTAAAGATTCGTAACGTAGCAAGCTTACTTTTTTATCTTCCGGCAAGTATTGATTGAGGAGGTTCCAGGTATTCTGGGTATTTAAAATAATACTCAGATTACTCTGGAGTAAAGTTTGTTGAAGAAAATTTTGTTGCTGGTCTTTATTCGCCCAGGTTTTCTTGTCCCGGATATTTTGCACGTACCCGCGCAAGGTTTCTTCGCTGGCCGCAAAAAGTAAAAAGCTATCTACCTGCGCCGCAAAACACCTCGGAAACCCCCTAAAACCTTGTCCAAAAAGCTGCATTGGTAACTCCGGCACTCCTATTTCTTGAATGCGGTAACGGCCAGCCCGCTCTGGGGCAAAGCGTACATCAGCCGCTGCATTTAAATTCTGCAAAACCCGTTGCGCTTGCTCGGGTTTAGGCGTAAATGCCAGCACAACTTTTTCGGGCGGAATATTTTCAGTAGGCATCGCCAAATAACACAAAGCTAGTTCTTGTTGCAAGGTTTGTCGCAAAGAATCCAGCCAAGGCGTTAATGCCGGGAAAGGCAATGTTCCTGCTTGACTTTTACTTTTGTTTAAATTAGAAAATTGTTGGCTACCGAATAAAAGTAAGATGGCTGTTCTATCTGGAACTAAGCCGCTAAGGCGCGAGGTTTGCGGCTGTTGGGGATTTAGTTGTTGATACAAAGAACCCGTTAAAATTTCCGGTTTAGAAAAACCATTTAAGGAAAATTTCTGATCATCCAGCTGTAAAGCCAGTAAACTAGTCCGGCATAAACTTACCAAATAATCTACATCCGGGTGAATCTCTGGTTTTAAAAAAAGGGAGATAAAAGGGGCCAGGTGCCGGTAGTTTATAAAGATACTAGCGTACACCCCACGTTCTTTCAGGAAATTTATTTTATCAAATTCATAAACCGGAGACTCCAGTTTTGCCCGGTTTATTTTGCGGATAACTTGTTGGAGCAGGCCGGTATTTGAACTAAAAACGATATTGTTGCGGTAAGTAAAAAAAGTGAAAGCATCTTTATTTTGCACATTTTGCACGCGGGTGAGCACGTAACCTTGGTAATCTTGTTCTTCGGTTTTAAACAGATTACTTTTTGCAACGTTTTCAATAAAATTCCGGATGTACCGGTGTTCTGCTACCGAGCTAACGGGTAAGTAAACCACAAAATCGAAATCGTTTTTACTGGTTACGTGAATGGACGTTACTATTTTCTTCTGCCGGAGAAAATCCCGAAGAGTTAACCGCCGCGCCGAGGCACTATCTAAAAAATGAATATCTTCTTGCAGGTTGGTAAAATAAGGCAGCCTCGATAGATTTACCCAAATATCCGTTTGTTTTAACTGGCTGATAAACCGTTCGTGGCGGTTAGTTTCTACTACAAAAACAGCATCGTCGGGTACTAAAGTCCAGAGATCTACTTTCTCCTGCGCTTCGCTCCACTTATAATAGCCATAGAATCCGGCAGCGGCCAGCAAAATAAAACCTACCAGGTAAAAAATATATTTTTTTGGCATTCAATCGGATTATTCGCTTACAAAAATAGAAATTAAACTTAATCGTACCAATGCTACAAACAAAGCACCTGAAACATAAAAGAAAGCCTTACTTAAAGCTGCTTGCCGGGATTACCCGTAATTTTAACCAGAATAACTTTCTATATTTTCGAGCAGATAAAAATTAAACTCTATAAATAGAACTTTCAGAAAACAGCTTTAAACACGTATGAGACTAGTCATTCAACGGGTAAGCGAAGCGGCGGTTCGCATTGAAGGTAATTTGGTCGGCCAAATTGAAATGGGTTTACTGATTCTGGCGGGAATAACTCCCGATGATACCGAAGAAGATATTCGCTGGATTAGCCGAAAGGTGGTGCAAATGCGGATATTCGGCGATGATGAAGGTAAAATGAACCGCAGCGTGCAAGACATTGCCGGCAACATTTTACTTATTAGTCAGTTTACTTTAATGGCCAACACTAAAAAAGGCAATCGTCCGTCTTTTATCGAAGCCGCACCCCCTGCTCTCGCCATTCCCTTGTACGAAAAATTAATAAGCGAACTAGAATCAGAACTAGGTAAAAAAATAGCCACGGGCCTTTTCGGAGCTGATATGAAAGTATCCTTAATAAACGACGGCCCCGTAACTATAATTATAGATTCTAAGAACCGAAGTTAGTGTCTAGTCGATGGTCCATAGTCCACAGACGACAAACCACTCATTGAGTGGTTAAATAAGTAAAAGTTTGGATGATTTAGGAAAACTTATTACATAAAAATCTTTTAACTTCTAACTTGCAACTTTTCAACCTTCTAACCTTTTAACTTAATCCAACCTTCTAACCTTTCAACTAAAAATATGACCTTAGCCGAAGCCCAGCAAACCGTAGATAAATGGATTAAAGAAAATGGCGTCCGTTATTTTAATGAATTAACGAACCTGGCTATTTTAACGGAAGAAGTAGGGGAAGTGGCTCGCATTATCGCTCGCCAGTACGGCGAACAATCTTTCAAAAAATCGGACGAAGGAAAAAATCTAGGCGATGAACTGGCAGATGTTTTATTTGTCTTAATTTGTTTAGCCAATCAAACCGGAATTGATTTAACCACTGCCTTAACGAACAACCTGGCCAAAAAAACCAGCCGCGATCAAAATCGTCATAAAGAGAACGAGAAATTAAAATAAACCCAAACCTAGTACACACCTAAATAATCTAAGTAGCATTTCGCCTTAGTTCTGGAGTTATACTTTTAACTCTTTATTACCTCGGGAGTGTAAGGTACCAGGTAGTCTCCTTCCATTACCGGTACAATATCATAAACATCGGGTTGCAAACAGAAGGTAATATCTTTAAAAATATCCAGGTTTCGTAAGCGTTGGACGTGCGAGGCTTTACTTAAAAATCCCTCTAGATCGTTTTTAGCGGTTTCGTACAAATGCCAGGCGGCCAATGTAGCGTCGTTTTCCGGTTCAAAAGAATCTTGTAATTTGTGCGCCAATGCTCCCGCAAATAAAGTATCTTCTAAATTAAATTTCCCTTTCCAGCCGGCGCACACTACCAATACATTTTTTTGCTGCTCTAGTAAGTAAGCAGCTACGCTGCTCAGATTTAAAAAAGCGCCTACTACTACTTTATCGGCTGCGGCCGATAACCGGATGGCCCGGGTACCGTTAGTTGTGGTCATAGCTAAAGTCCGGCCTTTTACCAATTCTGACATGTAACTGAAAGGAGAATTACCCAAGTCAAAATCTGAAGCCATTTTACCATCCCGCTCGGCCGCGGTTAGATAACCTTGTTGCGAATAAAGCTTGCAATCCTCTAAACTACTCACCGGTACAATTCTTTCCAGACCGTGCGCTAAACCCGTTACCATGGATGAGGTAGCCCGTAAAATATCCACTACTACTACTACTCTACCCTTTAACTCGTACAAATGAATCAATTCGGGGCTAAAACAAACATCTAAAAAAGGCATGAAAAATTTATGAGTTAAAAGTTAAAAAGTTTAAACTTCTAATTTTTTAGAATAAAAAATAAAAAGGTTATATGGTGAATACGATAAACAAAAACCTTGTTTTCCATCTTACAAGGTTTTCGCTTGACTTACTTTACCGTTACTAACTGGCAACTTGTTTTACAAAAGGCAATTTTACTATTTTCGCCCGCAACGATTTATTTCGGACTTTGATAAAAATTTCCTGATCGGGCTGGCTGTAACTGGTAATTACGTAACCTAAACCAATACCTTTGCTCAAAGTAGGCGATTGAGTACCAGAAGTTACCTCTCCAATTTTTTCGCCGGTCTGGTTTAAAATCTCGTAATGCGCTCGCGGAATCCCCTGTTCCTGCATTTCAAAACCGACTAATTTTTTAGTTAAGCCTTTCTCTTTTTGCTCTTTTAAAAAAGGGGAATTCGTAAATTCTTTCGAAAATTTGGTAATCCAACTTAATCCACCTTCCAGCGGCGAAGTAGAATCGGTAATATCGTTGCCGTACAGGCAATAGCCCATTTCCAAACGTAATGTATCGCGGGCTCCTAAGCCGATTGGTTTAATACCAAAGGAAGCACCTGCGGCCATAATTTTATCCCAAACCTGTCGAGCATGAGCATTGGGAACGTAAATTTCAAAACCACCCGCCCCGGTATAACCAGTGGCGGATATAATTACATCCGGAACGCCGGCAAACTCCGCTACCGTAAAAGTATAATACACCATCTCGGAAAGATTTACCGCCGTAAGCGGCTGCAAAGCGGCAATTGCTTTCGGGCCTTGAACGGCAAACAGCGAAATAGCATCCGAAATATTTTCCAGTTCCGCTCCTTGGGTGTTATACTGATTCAGCCAATCCCAATCTTTCTGAATATTAGAAGCATTTACCACCAACATGTACTCTTCCTCTTTAAAGCGATAAACCAACAAGTCATCCACAATTCCACCCTGCTCGTTCGGGAAACAAGAGTATTGCACTTTGCCATCGGTTAGTTTAGCCGCATCGTTTGTCGTAATTCGCTGGATTAAATCTAAAGCTTGCGGTCCGCGTACTATAAACTCGCCCATGTGCGAAACATCAAAAATCCCTACGTTTTGCCGCACGGCGTGGTGTTCTTCCAGATCAGAAGAGTACCGTACCGGCATGTTGTAGCCCGCAAAGGGTACCATTTTGGCGCCTAAGGCGGTATGCACGTCGTTTAGCGCGACTTTTTTTAATTCATCCATAAATTTGAGTAGCTGCTGCCGCCGCAAAAGTAGAAATTTTAAACAGGTTCTGAAAACTGTTTTTCGAATCGCGGATTACTGCAGATTAATGGATTACACGGGTGTCTAAGATAGAATAAATTACCATAAAATTATTACCTGTATTTACCATAACATTATATTGAATGAAACAGATAACCCTCTTATATCTAAGTACCAGGACAAAAACAATTACCCCTGTCCCTCCTAAACTTAGGAGGGAAGTTTTACCTCAACTTATCACGTATAATTTAGTTTATCTTATTACTTACACAAAATCTAACACATACTCTATGAAATCCTTTCATCCGCGGTAATCTGCGATTCAGAAAAATTTATAACTTTTATCACCAGATTTTAAGTAGTAAATTTACGCTTCACTTTTCTGCAACTCCACTCACCCTGCCATTTACTTTCCATGAAATTATCTACCAGAATCTTTGCCG
This sequence comes from Adhaeribacter arboris, assembly GCF_003023845.1. Classification (NCBI taxonomy): domain Bacteria; kingdom Pseudomonadati; phylum Bacteroidota; class Cytophagia; order Cytophagales; family Hymenobacteraceae; genus Adhaeribacter; species Adhaeribacter arboris. Next base: position 1,825,602 of record NZ_PYFT01000001.1, read on the forward strand.
GGTTTGTCATTATCTCTTTCATATTTACCTTGGTTATTTACATAAATTTCCAACTCTCCGAAGAAGTGCTCGAAAACAGCCAGTGGGTTTCGCATTCGCAAACGGTAGTGAGGGCATCATCGGCTTTGCAACGCAACATTGTAGATATGGAAACAGGAATGCGAGGTTTTTTGCTGACCGGTAACGAAATTTTTTTAGAACCTTATTACGCCGCCAAAAAGCAAATACCGGCCATGTTCTCGAATTTAGAAACGCTAGTGAAAAATTCGCCGGTGCAAATCCGGCAGGTGCAGCAAATCAAAAATACGCACAATCGTTGGGTAACTACTTTTACCGAAGCATTAATAACCCAAAAAAGAAATCAAACCCTCGAAAATGACCAATTAAAAAATACGGGTTTACAAAATTTAAAAAATGCCGATAACGCCATGAATTCCAGCGGCAAAAAAATGATGGATTCCATGCGTTCCATGTTTATCGGACTTAATGCTATTGAAAACCAAGTACGCGAAGCCCGGTTAACGCGCCTGCGTAATAGTATCAACAATACCCGGTTACTTTCTACTGTAATTACTATTCTTTCAATTTTAATTGGCTTAGGCTGGACGTATTACATTGCTCGGTTAATTACCCGCCGCATAGGTTCCATGGTTCGTTTAGCAGAAAAAATTTCCTTGGGTGAATATAAAACGCAGATATTAGATACCTCGCGCGATGAGTTGAGCCGGCTCTCTTATTCGTTAAATGTAATGGCCAACAAAATCAACCAGACGATAACCGAGTTAGAAAGCAAAAACAAGGAATTAGACCAGTTTGCCTACGTAGTTTCGCACGATTTAAAAGCGCCTTTACGGGGTATTGAAAATGCTTCGCGCTGGGTAGAGGAAGATATGGGCAAAGATTTACCCGCTCACATCCAGGAATATTTAAAATTAATGCGGACTCGGGTTCACCGGATGGAAAACCTGATTAACGGCATATTGGCCCTAGCCCGAATTGGCCGGCGTAAACTAACGGAAGAAGCGGTTGATATTTCCCAGCTTTTATCTGAAATTTTCGAAATGCTGGCTCCTCCGGCAGGGATTAAATGGCAGGTTAGTGATAATCTTCCCGTTTTATTTACGGTGCGGGTGTATTTGCAACAGGTATTTACCAATTTAATAAGTAATGCCATTAAATATCATCACCAATCCCAAGGTTTAATTCAGGTGAAACACACCGAGTTGCTAGATGCTCATCAATTTACCGTTACGGATGATGGACCCGGAATAGAGGAAGAATACCACCAACGTATATTTGTAATATTCCAGACTTTACAAGAACGCGACGCCCTGGAAAGTACCGGTGTAGGCCTGGCCATTGTTAAAAAAATTATTGAGCAGCAGGGTGGAAAAATCACCGTCAAGTCTAGTCCGGGAAAAGGTTCCTCGTTTATATTTACCTGGCCAAAAAACCAAAATTCTGGCCCGGATTTTGAAATAAGCTAAGAATAATACCACAGAATTATTACTTCTGTCTTACAATCTTAATCTTATGAACGAAACACTACCCAGCATACTTTTGGTTGAAGATGATTATCTGGACATTATGAGCGTAGAGCGTGAACTACGTAAGTTAAACATAAATTTACCTCTGCATATTGCCCGTAATGGTCGCGAAGCTTTATCGATGTTAAAAGGAGAAGGTCAGGCGCCTTTAAACCCTTTACCGAGCGTAGTAATGCTCGACATAAATATGCCGAAAATGAATGGCTTGGAATTACTCTCTGAAATCCGGAGAGACATTGATCTACAGTACTTAAACGTGTTTATCACTACTACTTCCATGGAAGATTCGGACCGGACCAAAGCCGAGGATTTAGAAGTGAGCGGTTACATCGAAAAACCTTTAACGTTTGATACGTTTGGGAACCACTCCGGCTCCCGCATTGATTCCTTCAGTTTATTTCTTGATTTGTTAAAACTGAAGAATTAAAGACACACTAGTATCAAGATTTTAGATAGTAGACTTTTCGGTTGTTAAAAAACTAAATTCTAGTACTTTAATAAATTCGTCTTCAAAAAGGATAAAAATTAATCTTATACGACTGTTTTTACTATATAAATCAAAATTAGGCTACTAGCCCCTTCTTTTTACCGGATCTTTCCAAAATTCATATACCACTTTACTAAGTCAAGTATTAAAAAAATGATTTTTAAATTTTAAACTTAAGCTCTGCTTCTGCTTGGTAAAGATTTAAATTGTAAAAGTTATTTTGATTTAATTCTTTAACTCATAGGAGCGGGCTCCCGGAATCCGACCCAGGTAAAACGTTTTATGACAAATTCGGGGTTAGTAAAGGAAGCATTACCCGCCGGATTACCGCCGGTTACATGAAAATCAGAGAAACCCGCGTTTTGGTTCACGTAAATATTTCCGGTAAGGTTAAAACTAACGGGAGTACCGGCCAAACTCATTTCATCTTTTATCTGTTCTTTAATTTCCGCATCGGTGGAATAAGCCGCGCAGGAAATAGCTCCCTGGGTTTCGGCTAACTCTCTAGCCAGCGCAATAGATTCAGCAGTATTTTTAGTTTTAATAATCAAGGCTATTGGGCCGAATAATTCCTGGTTATAAATTTCCTTATGCGCGGCGGTTACTTCGTATAAAACCGGGCTGCACATGCGGGCATTGGTAAAATTTGGATTTACTATATCACAGGTTGATAAAAGCACTTTTCCGTGACCTTCGGCTGCATCTTTCACGCGCTGCCCCGTAGCAGTGTTTTGGATAGCACCCAGGATTTGCGGGCCAGCTTTTGGATTATTTACCAGGTTAGCAATAGCCTCGCTAAGCTTCTGAGTAATTACTTCGTACGATATAACTTCCCCATTGGCTACTATTCCAGCTTCAGGAATAAAGAAATTTTGCGGCGCGGTGCACATTTGCCCGGAATACAACGAAATGGAAAAAGCCAGATTTTGTACTACTTTATCCAAGTCCGTAACCGAATCTAAAATAACTGAATTAACACCAGCTTTTTCCGTGAATACGGTTTTGCCGGGCAATTTTTCCAGGTAATTGCCAAATGCCGTACTACCTGTATAATCAATCAATTTTACTTTCGGGTGTTCGGCCAATTCTTTCGTGATCAAGCATTCGCGGGCATCCACCGCTAACTGACAAATAGTTGGATCCAGGTTTTGTTCCTGCAATACTTTTTGTACTTCGGCCACTATTATGGCAATAGGTAAAACTGCCTTGGGATGTGGTTTAATAATTACCGGATTGCCGGTTACCAAACTGGCAAACATACCCGGTACGGTATTCCAGGTCGGGAAGGTAGAACACCCAATTACCACACTAATACCTTTTGGCACCGCCACCCAGCTTTTCTGCAACTTAATACTGTATTTCCCCATGGGCTTCTCCCATTCCGTTTGCGACGGGAAACGGGTTTGTTCCTCTAAACCGGCCGCGATTGCTTCTAGAGCCCGATCAGCCGCGTGGGGTCCGGATGCCTGGAACGACATCAGGAAAGACTGGCCGGTAGTATGCATGGTGGCGTAAGCAATCTGAAAAAAACGCTTCTTTATGTACTCCAGGGCTTCTACCAGCAAAGCAGCTCGTTCGGCTGGAGCAACTTTTCGCCAGGTATGAAAAGCCTTTTCGCCTCGTTCTATAAGGGTTTGTACTTCAAAATAGGGATACGTAATACCGAGAGATTGCTGCTCATAGGGTGATTCTTCCTGCCCCACCCAGTCCGCTGGATCAGGTTGCCATAACTCCGTAAATGGCTTTTGTAAAGCAGCTTCGAAGGCCATTCTTCCCTCCTGCTCGGCAGTTTCGCCGTATACATCCGGGGTGGGATTTTCGGGGTAAGCGGCAAAAAAAGTACGTTCGTGCAAAGCGCGCATAGCCCGTTGCAAAAGCGTTTCGTTTTTTTCTTTATTAATAATAGCCATTTTTAGATACATTTCAGTTTAAATTCGTACTATTTCGGAGTGGCTGAATCTCTTAAATTTACGCTAATCCAAATTATTTTCCAGTTTTAAACAGTTCTTTTTTAAATCTGGCTTTTACTTACTTTCCTGATTTTCTATGTTGGCATGATTACCCGATTTTTTCATTGTTTACTCGCTTTTTTCTTCCTTTTTACTTTAAGCTGTACTCCTTCTTGGGCGCAAAATTTACGTTCAGTTGATAAGAATTCTTCTCCGGCACGCACCCAACCTAATTTTTTGTTAATTAAACTTAAATCAGAGCACTGGTCAGTTGGGGCTAACCGCCAACCGTCCAGTGCGCCTACTAACTCCTTACAACAAGTGCTGGCGCAAATAAAAACCAGTTCGTACCGGCAAAAATTTCCTGAAACCAGCTCTTCTGCTAACTTAAAACCTGGGCAGGTTGATTTATCGCTGTGGTACGAAGTTCAATACCAAAACACAAAATTCACTTTCCCGCAATTACGCCGGATGCTGCTCGCCACCGGCCTGGTCGACCAGGTAGAGCCGGTTTATTTACCTGAAATCTTGTATCAACCTAATGATCCTTTGGCCGATTCCGTTACCGGCAATCAGTATTATTTGAAACAGATTCATGCGTACCAGGCCTGGGATATAGAAAAAGGTGATTCCACTATTGTCATCGGGATTCTGGATACCGGAACCCGCCTGGATCACGAAGATTTAATTAAAAATATAAAACATAATTACGCCGATCCAATTGATGGAACAGATAACGATAACGACGGCTATAGAGATAATTTTACCGGTTGGGATACTGCCGACCAGGACAATGATCCCTATTCCGGTGGGCACGGAACCTTGGTAACCGGAATTGCATCAGGAACCCCGGATAATAACACCGGTGTGGCGGGAGCAGGTTTTAATTGCCGCTATTTACCCGTTAAAGTTTTCTCTTCTGATGCAGATGGACCATTTGGAGGTTATGAAGGCATTAAATACGCCGCTGACCATGGTTGCCAGGTAATTAATTTATCCTGGGGGGGAGATAATCCGTATTCGCAGTTTGAGCAGGATGTAATTAACTATGCCGTTCTGAACAAAAACGCGCTGGTAGTGGCTGCTGGTGGCAATACTCCTAAAGAAATATATTTTTATCCGGCTTCTTACGAAAATGTACTGGCGGTTAGTAGCGTCGATCCGAATGACGTAAAAGTAGCTAGTCAAACTTTTAACTACGCCATTGATTTAACGGCTCCAGGCATTAATATTACGACTTCCAGCAGCAACGGCATTAGCACGTATGCAAGCGTGGGCGGTTCTTCTATGGCCACTCCCCAGGTTGCAGGCGCCGCCGGCTTGCTCCGAAAAAAATTTCCGACCTATACCGCCCGGCAAGTGGCAGAACAACTTCGCGTAACGGCCGACAATATTTACGGGGCCGGAACAAATAACTCGTACCTGGAAAAATTAGGCTATGGCCGGTTAAACATATACCGGGCCTTAACCGCGGTACAATCAAAGGCCGTCCGGAATACCAACAACACCTACGATTATCAGCGTACCTTAGCCGGCAACATTTTGCCGATTACCGGAACGTTTGAGAACGTACTATCGCCCACGGAAAATTTGCAGGTTACTCTTTCTTCACCTTCGCCTTACGTGTCTATTATCCGGAGCACCTATGCCGCCGGCGCTATGGCTACCTTATCTTCTAAAACCAATTCCGGGCAACCGTTTCAAGTTCTCATTCAGGAAGACATTCCCGCTAATCAAGGTGTTACTTTCCGGTATGGTTTTACCGACGGAACTTACACCGACTACCAATATTTTACTCTTATTCTTAATTCAGATTACGTGACTTTAAAAACCGGTGATTTAGACGCTACCATTACAAGCCGGGGAAACATTGGCTTTAATGGGCTAAATTTGAAACAAGGGGAAAGCGTAATTTATAAAAACTTTGACCAGATGTTAAGCGAAGGAGGTTTACTCGTGGGTACTTCGCCCGAAAAAGTATCGGATCACCTGCGCACTATTCCTCCGGAAACCGACGAAGATTTTACCGTAACCTCTGGAATCCGGTTCGCGGATACTAGTAAGCGGGCGGATGAAGAAGCATACGGCTCTTTTGAAGATAGATATCCGAGTAATGGAGCAGTAGGGGTAAGCGTAAAACAACGGGCTTTTGCCTGGCAAAGTGCTCCCTATATCATTCTGGAATACCAACTTACTAATACTACTTCAGAGCCGTTAACCAACCTGCACGCGGGTCTATTTGCCGACTGGGATATTGGTGATTATACCGATAATGCTGCTGTGTGGGATTCTGCTACCCGAACAGGCTACACTTATAATCCGGACAATCCAGAAGTATACGCGGGAATTACCTTACTTACCGATCAGCAAACCACTACTTATGCTATCCGCAACCCGGCCAGTGGTCCCGAGTCCATTAACCTGACCGATGGATTTAGTAATGCCGAGAAGTTTACCGTTTTAAGCAATACCTCGCGGCAAAACCAAAATACCGAAGGTTCCAATAACGACGTGTCGCAGGTAGTGGGTGGCGTACTTACGGATTTACCGCCGGGGGAAAGTACTACAGTGGCCTTTGCCTTGCTAGGAGCCGAAGGGGTGCCCGATTTACAAGAAGCTGCCCGGACTGCCCGCCATAAATACCAGTTAATAAAAGCTGGTCCGGTGCTGGTAAAACAAATAGATGCCGTTTGCCTGGGTGAAACCGCACTTATAAAACCAATAGGTGGTCGGAATTTTAAATTTTACGCCGATTCTACTGGTAAACAATTATTAAGTACCGGGACAGATTTTACCACTCCTCCCATGCAGCAAGCTACCACTTATTACGTCAGCAACACTGATTCACTATATGAAAGTCCGTTGACTGCCGTGCGAATTGTTCCCGCTAATAGCCAGGTACAGTTTGCTTTTTCTCCCAATCCAGTTTCTCCCGGTGCAAACGGACGAGTTACTTTTACCAACTTAACAACAGGTACCCAACAATGGAACTGGAACTTTGGCAATGGCACGCACAGTCGGGAACAGAACCCCACTATCCAATACACCCAACCCGGAACGTATCCGGTAACTCTGCGGGTAACAAATCAATACGGCTGTATTGATTCTCTCACGCAAACCATTGAAATCAAATACCTGGAATATATTCGGCAATGGCAGGAAAAAGACATTTTGGTCTATCCTATTCCTGCTTCTGAATTTATAAAGATTAATATATCGGCCGGGATGGATGCTACCCAAGGACTTTCAGTAAGTCTCGTGAATGTTATTGGGCAATCCATATTAAAGAAAGTAATACACCAGACTGGGAAACAGCAATTAGATTTAAGTAAACTAGCGAATGGTATTTATTATTTGCGCATCCAGGGTAGAGACGGACTTGTTACTCGCCGGATAGAAGTAGTACGATGATAAAATCAGCCATTCTCTCGTAACTATTTTTAGTTTGATTTAATATAATTCTTTACTATCTGGTTACTATTGCAGGTAATACAAAGCTGTACTTTTGACTGAGGTTTCTTGGAAACTTGAAAAAACTCCAAAGACTAACGGTTGATTGGTTCTTATCGCATTGCACATTTAACCAAAAACCCACCATAAAACGTACAGCCCTCGAAAGAGGGCTGTACGTTTAAATTTAAAATTAACACGTTTGTGCTTACCCTTGCATGGGAGCCGGAGCACTTTGCTCTTGCATCCGGATAAGGTTCAGGGCAGAACCGGCTTTAAACCAGGCAATCTGTCCTTCGTTGTAGGTATGATTTACTTCAAAGGTATGGGTTGTACCATCGGCATGGTGCAATACTACCTGCAACGGACTACCCGGAGCAAATTCAGTCAGGCCAATAATGTCTAAAGTATCATCTTCCTGAATATGATCGTAATCTTCTTTGTTCGCGAAGGTTAAGGCCAGCATCCCTTGTTTCTTCAGGTTGGTTTCGTGAATACGGGCAAATGATTTTACCAGTACGGCCAGAACTCCTAAATGACGCGGCTCCATAGCGGCGTGTTCCCGGCTGGAGCCTTCGCCGTAGTTTTCATCACCCACCACCACTGATCCAACTCCAGCTGCTTTATACGCCCGGGCTACGGCCGGCACTTCGCCGTAACCACCCGTAAGTTGATTTTTCACGTTATTGGCTTCGCCGTTAAAGGCATTAATGGCTCCAATTAACATGTTATTAGAAATATTATCTAAGTGTCCCCGGTATTTTAGCCAAGGACCAGCCATGGAAATATGGTCGGTAGTACATTTTCCCTGGGCTTTAATTAATAAGCGCAAACCCGTTAAATTACCACCTGACCAAGGCGCAAAACCTTCGAGTAACTGCAAACGATCGGAATTTGGATCTACAATAACATCTACCTGGTTCGGATCTTCGGCTGGCGCTACGTAACCAGCATCTTCTACATCGTATCCTTTTTCCGGGAAAGGAATACCTTTTGGTTCGTCTAATTTTACCTGTTCTCCGTTTTTATTCGGCAGAGTATCGGTAAGTGGGTTAAAGGTTAAGTCACCGGCAATGGCAAAAGCAGTTACAATTTCCGGCGAAGCCACAAACGCGTGGGTATTCGGGTTACCATCATTCCGTTTAGCAAAGTTCCGGTTAAAAGAAGTAATAATGGAATTTTTACGTTTCGGATCATCCGTATGACGCGCCCACTGTCCAATGCACGGACCGCAGGCATTTGCCAATACAACTCCACCAATCTTGGAGAAAGTATCCAGGATACCATCGCGCTCGGCAGTGTAACGTACCACTTCGGAGCCAGGGGTAATAGTATATTCCGCGTTAACGGTAAGACCTTTGTCGATAGCTTGTTGCGCCAGTGAGGCTGCCCGGGTAAGATCTTCGTAAGAAGAGTTAGTACAAGACCCAATCAAACCTACTTCTAATTTAGAGGGCCAGTTGTGTTCTCGTACGGCATCCGCGAAAAGAGAAATCGGCCAGGCCGCATCGGGCGTAAACGGTCCATTTACGTGCGGCTCCAGTTCGCTCAGGTTAATTTCAATTAATTGGTCGTAGTAAGCTTCCGGATTTGCGTATACTTCCTCATCGGCGCGCAGGTGCTCCGCCACTTGATCCGCCAATTCTGCTACATCTGCCCGATCCGTATGAATCAGGTATTCTCTCATTTCATTATCGTAGCCAAAAACAGATGTGGTAGCGCCAATTTCCGCGCCCATGTTACAAATGGTAGATTTACCGGAACAAGAAATATTGTTAGCACCTTCACCAAAATACTCTACAATAGCACCGGTACCACCTTTTACGGTTAAAATACCGGCCACTTTTAAAATGACATCTTTGGGAGCAGTCCAGCCGCTCAGTTTACCGGTTAGTTTCACCCCAATTACTTTCGGAAACTTCAGTTCCCAGGCCATACCCGACATGACGTCCACCGCATCTGCTCCTCCCACGCCGATCGCAATCATACCTACTCCACCCGCATTAGGGGTATGCGAATCGGTACCAATCATCATTCCGCCCGGGAAAGCGTAATTTTCCTGCACTACCGTGTGAATAATACCGGCGCCCGGTTTCCAGAAACCAATACCGTATTTATTAGAAACGGAAGCTAAGAAATCATACACTTCTTTGTTTTCGGTGTAAGCCTCGGACAAATCCTGGTTCGCTCCAACCCGGGCCTGAATTAAGTGGTCGCAGTGTACCGAAGAAGGCACCGCCGCTCTAGGTTTACCCGCTTGCATAAATTGCAGCAAAGCCATCTGGGCCGTAGCATCCTGCATGGCCACCCGGTCCGGGGCAAAATCGACGTACGATTTGCCGCGCTCGTACGCTTGCGTAGCCGGGCCATTATATAAATGAGCGTATAATATTTTTTCTGTCTGGGTGAGCGGACGGCCTACCACCTGACGCGCGGCCGTAATCTTTTCCCCTAATCCGGCATACACTGCCTTAATCATATCTATATCAAATGCCATAATATTGGTTGTTGTTGTGAAAATTAATTTTAACTAAGCCAAAACAGTTTTTGACCCACGCAAATCCAATTTGCGCAAATATATATAACCCCACATAAAAGTACTATTTCAATGGTAGCTATTTTACTATTTAAAATTATAACAAATAAGTCAGCATTTTCACTCCGGCAGGGTAAGGCTATTAAAAGTTTTTCATCCTATTAACCTTAAGACGGTTAAACGGAAACAATCGTTACTCTTCTTTCTTTTTTTATCATTTATACCTTTAAAGTGGGTTGGTTAGACGATGTTTCCGCCTACTCTCTTCTTCTGCTCCTGCCACCGCATCCGGTAAGCATTCATCGCAAAGCGACCTAATTTATCGAGCAAACGGTAGTTGACTACGGCTCCCACGGGAGCGCCAATTATTGGGATTAATTGCGCCATTTTAGCCAAATCAATGTAATCGCGGTATTCTTGCTGAAAAGTACGCCAATCGAACTGGTGAATATCATCGGGTAAAAGATGCTTTTGTTCTTCCCAGTTAATTATTTGTTGGTAGATGTAGGTGCGTTGTTCCTGACTGCTAAAAGCTAATTGAAAGATGTACAGTAAATAAAGCCGTTCTTTATAATGGCTTATATTATGGCCGTAAAGCGCGGCAATGTCGTAGAGCATTTTTAATTTTAGACTGAGTAACAACGGAAAATCGGCTAAGCCCAGCAAAATGCCTCCCGCCCCGGTAATCCCGCCTTCGGCCGCGGCCGTTTTTTTGTAAAATTCTATGCGTTCCTTAATAATGACTTCTTGTAGTTCTAAGGAGTAGTTATACGTTGGGGTACGGGTAGTAAATTCGGCCCCGAATAAAACCGCCCGAATCATTTGCTTAATGGTGGCGGTAATTACCTGGTGTACTTTTTCCGGAATGATAGCATTTATTTTTTGCTGAGCGCGTTTGGCCAACCAGTTTGCCAAAGTTGGTTTGCGCAACATTTGTTTTTGCCAGGACCTAAGTTCGTGTAAAACCTGTTCTTCGTAGACTGGCTGCAGCATACACTAACTTTTGAAAAGTTTGTCAATAAAATTAACTTAGAAAAAGAGCCAGTTTCCTTGTGGCTTAAACTCCTACAGGAAACCGGCTATGTACGTGCTTTCTAAACAAAAAATTAAAAATTTTATTAATTATTTAGTTGGGTACCAGTTCCGAAGGCGAACCTCGATTTGGGGATTTTTATCATTTACCAACTTCTTAAACGCTTCAACATCACTTAAACCCTCCTGACCCCGGTAATGGTACGGGTAAACTACTTTTGGTTTAAAAGCTAAAACGGCATCGGCGGCCTGGTTTATATCCATGGTGAAAGGTAGGTTCATGCATACAAAAGCGACGTCGATATTTTGCAAAGCCCGCATCTCCGGAATGTCTTCGGTATCGCCGGACAAGTAAATATTTTTACCGCCAATATTTAGTACGTAGCCATTGCCCCGGCCTTTTGGGTGGCGCGAATCGGGCGCTTCGGGTAAGTTATACATGGGCAGGGCAGTGATGCCTATACCCAACTGAATGGTTTGATCGCCGTTTTTCAGGATGGTGGCTTTTGGCTTAAGCGCAGCGGGCAACATTTCGGCTACGGCAGCCGGCACAATAAATTTAGCTTTACTAGTATTAATGGCTTCCAGAGTTTTTACATCCGCGTGATCGCCGTGAATATCGGTAATTAAAATAAGGTCGGGAGCGGCTAAACCGGTAAAAGCCTCTGCTCCACCGTACGGGTCTACATAAATGGTTTTGTTATTCCAGGTAAATACCACCGAACCGTGCAAAACGGGTTGCAGGGTTACCTTGCCCTTTTTAGTATCAAGCTGGTCGGCGGCAGCTCTTTGAGCCTGCACCTGGTTATACGTAATAGCCAATAATAGAACGAAAAGGTACTTAAGCGACATAGTTTTAAGTTTTAATTATAAATTTATGAAGGAACAATTACAAGGGCATTTGGTTATCTAAATTTCAACAGAGTTCGGTCTTACCTTCCGTTGCCTATATTATTCCGATGAGCCGAAGTTTTGTTTCATTTGAATTTTAGTTGTTTTTGAATATTCGGAAAAAATAGGCAGAGCTGGCATTTAACGGATGAATTTATCTTTTTTCAAGTAAAATTCTAAATAAGCTCTTAAATTTAATATAGGCAATTCCAGAAAATATTTTATTTTATATATAATAAAAACTAAATATTAACATCGGTTAGGTTTATAAATAAATACGGATTTTACCAAATAAAAACGTATTTTGCTGCCTCTAACTGGTTTTTCTATATAATTTTTTTTATTTTGAATCAAATTCTAGACAACCCGCAATAGTAACATAATCGTAACATTTATTTGCGTTACATATTGTTACTTTACACGTATAATACTACTACTTACTCCGTTCTCTTGGCCATTTAGAAAAGAGAATTGACTTCTTGTGATAGTTGGAGAAATAGTTAAGGTCTTTAATGGATTTAGAAGTCTTAAAAGCTTATTTAATTAGCATTAGTGGATATAAATTACTTTTAACAAGCTAAAAAAGATTAAAATATGGTTGTGGATTATTTGTATAAAATACAAAGCCTGGATGTAAATTCCTTGCAGTGGCAGGATCGGGAAGCTTTTGTTACCGTTTTAAGATACCTGAGCCGCCGTGTACGTGATCCTCATCTTCTGGATGAAATTAAAAACCAGATGCTGCGACTTCTTGCTAAATGTAACACCGTAGATAAATTAAAGCCGGCTCAGTAAACTGACCGGTTTTTTATTTATGTAGTGTTTGCTTTTAGAATACAAGGCATAATGAACTAATAAAGTATAGTTGAAATAGGAACTACTTTAAACGGTCAGTCAGTAGCTAATGGGGGCAATATATACCGGCTCATTAAGGCCTCTTTCAGATTTATTTTGCAAGGAGCCGGGTAAAATTTGTAATTTCAAAAGAGTGGAATAATTTAGGGGTCGCATTATACTCTAACGCTATGTCCACTACTTCTTTTTCCCGACGTGATTCTCTCAAATTATTAGGTGCTTCTGTCGGCCTGTCGTTGCTACCCGGTCAGACCCAGGCCGAACCGGTAGTAGCTCCTGGTCCTTTAACTTATTGCTTAAATTTAAGTACTATCCGTGGCCATAAATTAGGCTTCGTGAAAGAACTGGAAGTAGCTTCCAAGGCGGGTTTTCGCTCCGTAGAAATCTGGATGGACACCTTGCAAAATTACCTGAAAGAAGGCGGCACCGTGCAAGATGCCCGCAAAAGAATCAGCGATTTAGGATTAAAAATAGAAAATGCCATTGGTTTTGCCACCTGGATTGTGGACGATGATACCACCCGTAACAAAGGCTTAGAGCAATTGAAACAGGAAATGGAATTGTTGGCCCAAATAGGTTGCCACCGTACCGCCGCTCCTCCCATGGGAGCTACCGAACAACCCGGATTAGATTTAAAGAAAGCAGCCGAGCGGTACCGGACAATTTTGGAATTAGGAGAAAAAACCACTGTTATGCCGCAACTGGAAATGTGGGGCTTTTCGAAAAACCTGAGCCGGGTGAGCGAAGTAATGTACGTAGCCCTGGAAAGCGGCCATCCGAAAGCCCGGGTATTACTGGACGTGTATCATTTATACAAAGGAGGTTCCAGTATTGAAAGTCTGGCTTTGGTAGGCAAACCCGCATTAGAAATTTTTCACGTGAACGATTACGCCGCCGATATGCCCGTAGCTACCATCACCGATGCCGACCGTATTTACACCGGCGATGGAGTGGCTCCTATTCGTAAAATCTTACAAGCAGTGAAAGCACCGGACCGGCCGTTAGTTATTTCGTTCGAAGTATTTAATAAAAAATATTACACCCAGGAACCACTACTGGTAGCGCAAACTGCTCTTAACAAGATGAAGGCCGTAACGAAAGGGATTGGGTAAGAGTTAGCTTTACAATTTAAAATAAATATTTGCTCTTAGCTCATAGAAATTAAAAGAAAAGGTAGAAGAAAAATTTAGGCTAAATTGGTTTCTAAATTTTTATTCTACCTTTTTGCAAAACTGCTTTGAGATAAATACAGTATTATTCCTTAATTCTAAAGTAGTAAAATTTTAATATTTTTTCTTATCCATTTTCCGGCTCTTATCCAGATCAAAAACGCGGGAAATATTAAAACCAAAGAAAATATCCCCATTTTTCCAGGTACCCATATTGTCGGCAATTAGATTTTTTTCGATCATACCAATGGAATTACTGAACAATAACTGAAAAACGTGGCCACCCGTTTCAATATCAAAACTTAATGATAAAGCATTGGTGTAAGTATCGGCGGTATGACTGGGTAAAAGGTAAAAGTATTCGGCGTTAAAAGAAGTGCGTTTCGTTAGTTTGTGCCGACCAGCCAAACCAATAGCGTAAACATCACTCTCATCGCGACGCGTCGGAACTAGGTTGCGGTGAATCCAGGTGGGCGCTAGTTGTAAGGATAAGTTCTGGTTAAATTTGCGGGCAATTAACAGCTGGGTGGTATACGTAAGCCGGGATTTAAACATAACATCCCGCTCGGGATCGCCGGGACGTAAAGAATTTAAAGCCGCGCTGCCAAATAAAACCGCCGAAACAGGACGCTGCCAACCTCCCTCCTGCTGCCGCAAAAAACGGTATTTTAGAAAGCCATCGAAAGTTTTTTGGTAAGAACTCCGCCCAACCCCTACGTTTAAATTGTCGGTAAGGCCATATTCCAGAGCTAATCGCATAACGGCATTATCTAAACCAAAGAAATTATAAGCCCCACTGTTTAAGGTACCAAACCGGTGCGAGATGATCAGAACTAATTCTTTTTGTGCATTCGTCTGCACAGAGTGGCCGGTAATAATGCGCGTGCCCTTAAAAATACCCGTGGTATAACTAGCATTACTACTAGTGCTATCGGCGGCTTCGGCCAACTTTAGTAAATCATCGTCCTGGGCCGAAGCCTGGCGGGCAAACCCACTACAAAAAATCAAGAACAGGAACAAGTAATATTTCTGACGCATAGAATAACAATTTTACAGTTTATTGTTTGGCAACATAGGGCTCATACTGCATATCCACGTTAATCTGGATAATTTTGGCGATGTGACTGCGCACCAGCAACGGAATTTGGATATTGTATTCCTGGGGAGTAATAGTAAAGGTGGATTTGGCACCAATGCGATTACCTTTTACATCTAAAGTGCCATCGGCGGAAACTTGCCTGGATACCCCGTGAATAGTGAGGGTACCGGTTACTTTAGCGGGATATACGCCATCTTTCCGAAAATCGATGCTTTGAATATTGGTTATAGTGCCTTTGAAAGTGCCTTTGGGGTATTTATCGGTTTCCAGGAAGTTTTCGTTAAAATGCTCCTGCATCAGCGACTTTCGAAATTCAAAATTTTTCATGTTTACCGAAAATACCAGCTCGCCGGTATCAAAAGATAAAATAGAAGAAACGGCTTTATTGTGTGCTTCGATGTTTTCGATTGGTGTTTCGGAGAAAAACCAAATGTGCCCGGCCCGGGTGAAGTAGCGGTTCTGCGCCACTCCTTCACCACTGCCCAGCACTAGCAGCCACATTAGCAACAGGAAAACTTTCATGGAATACTAGTTAAGGAATGAGAAAATAAGTTTTAGGTAATAGGTATTCAGTAAAAATTTTTAAATAGAAGGAAAGCGTACCAGAGGAAGTTATTACTATGCCTCAGGTAAGAAGCTATGTTAATTATTAGGTGTTCCGTTGTCGATCCACTTTTTTATGCTGGCAATTTCGCAGTCGGATATTTTTGTACCGCCAAACGGCATTGGGGTATAACCTGGGGCATGGGTTATAGCGCCCATTAACTGACCGCTAGCGGCCCGTTTTTGCACTTCCGCGTAAGAATCCAGAATTACCCCCCCGAGGGAGCAGCTACCCCGTGACAACCAACACAACCCCGATTTTCTAAGATGGAGGTAACCGTACCGGAAAAAGTAACCGCCGAGGTATCGCAGGTACCCGTAGTAGGATACAAATCTTCTTCGTTATCGCTGGCACAGCTAGCCAATAATCCTAAATTCAACAGGCTCAGCCATAGAAAGGCCGTTCGCCATTTTAAATGGTGCATACGTTTCATTTAAATAGTTTCTTGTTAATACCAGTGGTTAGATCTTTATGCAGATCTACCGTTGTCAGGACCAAAGTAGAGCTCGTTTTGGGCCGTAGGAAAAGCCATGAGAAACAATTTTGCGCTCATCTGCTTACTTTTTTTAGTGTATGTTCTAGTTAGTTAATTACTTGCTCGGGGCTTATAAATTGGCTGCCTTGCCCCAGGCTATTTTTAAATAGTACCGGAAAAATTAAAATTTCTTTCTCAAATTCGTTTTAGTGAAAACTATATCCAACGTTAAAGAATATTCCCATACTGGTTAGATTTACCTTACCGGCTCCAATACCCGAAAGCGGAATTTTAACAAAAGGTTCTGCTCCTAGCGAAATACCCCGACTCATCTGGCGGCTATAACCGGCCGATAAGTTTAGTACCTGGAAAAAATGCCGGTTCTGGTTAGCTACAATCCAATGTTTGCTGTAAGGGTTACCATAATTTTCGTAATAATAACGGTAATCTTCGTGCAGCATAATATAACTGGACAAGCCCGTTTGCACATAAGCCACGTGCGTTGGTAAAGCCAAAAACGAATACCGTACATTCAACGGAATATCTAATACTTTACAAACTGCATTTATATCGTCGGGTAAATGAGCACCCGGTTGCCAGTAATTAGGCCCGGGATGATAATCTTCCAGTTTAGCGCCGTACACTTTGCGGGCCCGCACCAACCCGGTGGCAATTGTCCAACGCTTGCTTACCTGATAGCTTAGTATAACCCCAATGTTGGTACTGGCTTTTTCGGGTTTCACAAATCCCACGGTACTAAAATCCGGTCCTAATACCAGGGTTAGGCCTAATTTAGAAATAAATCGTTTACTCGTTTTCCGGATTGCCGAATCAGCCACGGCTTGCAACTGCGCCGAATCTAACACGGGTTTCTGGCTTTGAATAACCGCTTTTGTTGGTTGCTGAATGGAGTCCGCCGCTACCACTACATTTAAATTATTGTTCAATGAATCAGCTTCTAAAGCCTTCGTTTCCGGCTTTTGTTGGTTATTGTTAAAGGTTAAAGCTCGATCGTTAGGTGTATTGGTACTACTAGTATTGTTTTCGCCGGCACTTTTGGCTCCTACCTTATTTCTTACTCCGGAAATTTTGTTTACCCGATTCGTATTACGGGAATAAGTTGCTATTTTTTGCTTTGCTGTAACCCCATTAACCTGACCTAAAATTTGAGTTTCCCCCTTTTTTTGCTCTTTTACTTTAGGCAATGAAGCAGAAGCCCGGCTGTTTTCGGTGGAACTTTTAATGGCTTCCTTATCAAAATTTATCGTCGGTTTAACTTTGTTTGCTAATTTGGGGCTGGTAACCACCACAGGTTTTTCCGCCTGAATTTCTGATTCTTCTTTATTTAAGTTACTTTCCCGATCAACAAAGTGGTACACCAGCCATCCGGAAACTAATAACAAAAATACCAGCACCGATCGCTTCATCCAGGTGGCATAAGCCGGCTTTGGCCGATCGGCTGCATCCAGCTTTTTCTCCATTTCCTGCCAGGCCTCAGGTTCAAATTCCGGTTGAAACGATTCCGCTGCCTGCCGGAACATATTATCCAGTTCTTCTTCCTCAGGCATATTTCTTGAATTCATCCGGTTGACTTTTTTTTAACATGGCCTGCAAATTCGCGCGGGCCTTCGACAAGTTTGATTTAGAAGTACCTACCGAAATATTCAGCAATTCCGAAATTTCTTCGTGGGTATAGCCGTCAATGGCATACAGGTTAAAAACGGTTCGATAACCCGGCGACAACCGCTGAATTAATTGCATCAAGTCGGCGTGGCTCAACTGATGGGTAATATTTTCGGCAGTTGTTTCTTTTTCGGCTTCTTCTATATCACGGTGGTGGTAATGTTTGTAATTATGGCGGTAATTATCCAGGGCAGTATTTATCATTACCCGGCGCAACCATCCTTTAAACGATTTTTCGGTGTCGTATTTTTCAATTTTGGTGAACACTTTCATAAACCCATCATTGAGCACTTCGCGGGCTTCTTCGTTACTTTTGGAATAGCGCACGCAAATGCTCATGGCGTAGCCATAGAAGTATTGATACAACTTTCGCTGCGCATCCCGGTCCGACTGCAAGCAGCCCTGAATCAGGAGTCGAATATCTTCAAAACTTTTTTCAGCCACGTACTTCTGTTTTGCCCCACCAGCACGGATGGTTTTAAGCGATGGTTGCCTGGGTTAATCAAATATTTTAAAATTTATTTAAAATAAGAATTTCTTCTTACATCTGGTTCTATACTGTAATAAAAATAACAGCTTAGTAAAAATGCTAAGTAAGTTGGATAATTTACCAAAGCCACGGTGATTTTTTAACTTGTACATTTAAATGTTTAGAATTATTGAATAAATACATGTGGCAAATTTTTTCCACAATCGAATCAATTCGTTGGCTTAAAAAATAACAGTTATTGAGATTTCACCTTACTTAAATACCATTAACAATGTGGATAACTCGTTGATAACCCGCAGTAATCCACAATTCAGCATTTGTCTTTGGTAGTTGGCACCTAAATTGAGGCTTTACGTAAAAAAGTATGCAAGCCGAATATTTTTCACTTGGACGTAAAGATTTGCTAAAAATTTTCGTTTCTTTGAAAATTTAATAATCAGACCCAGGTTAAAAGCTGGTTAATTGCATATTTTCGATTTAGGTAAATAGGCAATCAGCATTTATTTTATTTAGCAGAACCAGTTAGATAGATTTTCAAGAGTAATACTTTGCCAATGAAACACTTGCAAAGTTCACTTAAACAATCCGCTGGCTTGGTTCGTTTTACATTCATTTAGTATCACCTCAATTTTTACCCGAAAACTATGATCTACCAGGAATCTCAGGGAAAACAATTTTTAACTAGCGTCCATCATTATTTCGACGAAGCCGCGCGGCATTCTACCTTACCGCCCGGCATACTGGAACAAATTAAAATTTGTAACAGTGTTTATAAGGTAAACTTTCCGGTAGAAGTAAACGGCAAAGTAGAGGTAATTGAAGGTATCCGGGCGCAGCACAGCCACCACAAACTACCTACCAAGGGGGGAATCCGGTACAGCATGCACGTAGATGAAGACGAGGTAATTGCCTTGGCTACACTCATGACTTTTAAATGTGCCCTGGTGGATGTTCCGTTTGGCGGCGCCAAAGGCGGCGTTAAAATAAATCCCCGGACCACCCCGGTGGAAGTGCTCGAAAAAGTTACCCGCCGCTACGCCAGTGAACTCATCAAGAAAAATTTAATTGGCCCGGGTATGGACGTTCCCGCCCCCGATTATGGTACCGGTAGCCGCGAAATGGCTTGGATTGCCGATACGTATCATACTTTTAAATACGGCGAAACCAGCGCTTTGGGCTGCGTTACGGGGAAACCGGTGGGTCAAGGGGGTATCCGGGGGCGGACCGAAGCAACCGGCTTAGGCATTTATTTTGGTTTGCGGGAAGCTTTGCAGGACGTGGAAATTTTAAACCAGCTAAAAATTACGCCCGGTATGGCCGGTAAACGCATGATTTTGCAAGGCTTAGGAAACGTAGGTTATCACGCTGCTCATTTCTGCCAGCAAGACGGCGTCATTATTACCGGCATTGCGGAGCGGGAAGGCGGCATTTATAATCCGGATGGCCTGGACATTGAAGCGGTTATGAAGCACCGCAAAGAATCAGGTTCCATTTTAAACTATCCGGGAGCTACGAACGTGGAAAAATCGGTAGACTTGCTCGAATACGAATGTGATATTTTGCTGCCGGCCGCTTTAGAAAATCAAATCGACGAAAAAAATGCGGCTCGCATCAAAACAAAAATCATTGCCGAAGGCGCCAACGGACCCGTTACGCAACCGGCGGAGCAAATTTTACTGAGCCGCAATATTTATATCTTACCGGACTTGTACCTGAACGCGGGCGGTGTAACGGTATCGTATTTTGAATGGCTGAAAAACCTGTCGAATGTACGCTTTGGCCGGATGGGAAAACGCGCCGAAGAAGCTAGTTTGCGCCGGATTATTGATACCATTGAAACCTCTACCGGTAAAAGTATTTCGACCAAAGAAAGGCAATTAATTATCCGGGGAGCCGATGAAATTACCTTAGTGCATTCGGGTTTAGAAGATACCATGATTCAGGCTTACCACGAAATGCGCGAAGTAATGCGGCAGCACCCTACCATTTCGGATTTACGAACGGCGGCGTTTTACAGTGCTACCGAGAAAATAGCGGTTAGTTATTTATCGTTGGGAATTTTTCCTTGATAAAATTTTGAAAAGATGTAAGTAGTTCATTTGCTTCGATACTCAAAAAGAAACCCGCCAGATTTTGAAATTTGGCGGGTTTTGTTATTTACGTTTATTGCTGCAGTTTTTTTACTTTCTCCTGCTGGATGGTAAAATACTCTTCCCAGTCCGAGATGGTGGTGTCGTCGAAGGTAATGTTACGGTTAATAAGCTCTTGCTTAAAGTCGTCGAAGCTAAGGTCATACCATTTTTCCAGCTTGTGCGAGGGGTGCGTCAGGCCGAAGTCGTTGGCCAGGTAAGTAAAAAACTGGTTGTTGATTTCATTCAGTAATACTCCGTTATCCATAATTACCGACTGTTTAAGTGAATAAAATAATTACTACGCAGGGTACCAATCAATGTTAAGCGCATCAACATCTTACACTAAAATACAGAATTTATTCGTCTGACCGAAGCGCTCAAACTTTTTTTTAAAATAAATTGATTTTTCTTCGGAAATAAATCTACAATTCGACTAACCTATTTTAGAAAATTAACCCGCTCGAGGCTTTTTATAGTTATTAAATGCTATGGAATTAATCAATTTGGCTAACCTTCTGTTCTACTTTATAATCCTGCAAGTATTTATTCACGGCTAGTTCTTTGGCTTTGGCTTCGAACATAATATCTATTTCCTGATTGTAAGTTTTAACTTCTTCGTATAAATAATCGGCGTGAGCGGTGGGTACGGATGCCGGGTCTTCGTACTTTTTCTTGGAACTGGAATAATGGACCACTGGGGTTATCTCTTTGGGCCAAGTGCTTACGGCGGCTAGTAAAGCTTCTTCTTCGTTTAAACCGCCCGGGCAAAATGGATGATGAAAATAATCGAAAGTAACGGGAATATGGGTTTGTTCGTGCAGCCACAATAAATCGCGCACGCTGAACATGTTGGCCTTGTCGTCGTTTTCTACCGCCAATCTTCTCCGGACATTATCCGGTAAGCGCAGGTAATTTTCGGCGAACCGGGCCAAAGCCGCTGCTTTATCCCCGAAAGCGCCCCCCACGTGAATATTTATTTTCGCGTAAGGCGTTTGCGGTAAGTTCAACAAATCCATCACCACGGCGTGTTGGTTTAGCTCGTGCAAGGTTTTAGTTACCACATTCTCCGACTGCGCCGCTAAAACGTTAAACGGACCCGGATGGTAAGTAAGTCGGAGTCCGCTTAGGGCTGCTTTTTCACCACAGCGTTTAAGAATAGCACTAAGTTGCTCGTAATCTGGTAAATCTGCCACCTGGTACTGACTCATCCAGGGCAACATATCCGAACTCATCCGGAAAAACAAGATATTATGCTCAATATTCCAATCCAATACCTTTTCAAAATCGGTAAAATTAGCCAACGCCAGCGCCGAAGCGTACGGAACTCCTTTCTCCAGAAAAGTCCGTTTCATCATGGAGCGGTTTACCTGAATTTTTTGAGCGGCTAAAGTTAAATTAATGGAGGCGTAGCCAAAGCGCATAGATCATAGTTTTATAATGTTCAAACCGGATTTTAGAATAAATATGCTCCGGAGGAAAATAGTTACGTAAAGCAAGCCAGTAAAGCCAAAAGCTCCAGAAACTTATTAGAATGTAATAACCGAGAGCCTTACGGATTGTTCCGGTAAAAAGTACGGATAAGGAGCCTTTCAACAGTTTAACTTTTTATAAATAGGAAGCCTTACGTTATTTGCCACATGCAGGGATCCGTAGATGGCCGGATTAAACAAAATAGCTGGGGGTTTAAAGACTACCACAAGTATTTTGAAGAAACCGCCGAAAAAATTCCGGCCGACGCCTGGTTGGTAGGCCAGGTAACGATGCAGGAGTTTTCGAGTAAACAACCGTATGTTCTGGAATCCGGAAAGGAAGATTTTCCCAAAAAAGACTTTGTTGCCGATCAGCCGGCAAAAACTTTCGCGGCAGTAATTGACCCCGCCGGCAAATGTTTCTGGGATACCAATAGGGTTTCTACGGAACATGTAATTGAAGTACTCACCGAAAATATACCAATTGGTTACTTGGAGCACCTTCGAAGCAAAAACGTTTCTTATGTTTTCGGCGGGAAAGAAGAACTAAATTGGGAACGGGTATTAAATAAATTGCACGATCTTTTTAACATTCAAATTCTTCGGATAGATGGCGGCGGACACGTAAACGGCTCTTTCCTGAAAGCCAACTTAATAGATGAATTTAGCCTGGTTTTGGCTCCGGTGGCCGATGGCGCCATTGGTTCTCCTACGGTTTTTGAAGTAGAAGAAGGTTACGGCGCCCGGAAAGCTACCCAATTCAAAATCAAATCGGTGGAGTAGATATACGGCGACTTTTTATGGATTCGCTACCAAATTATAAAAGATACTATTCAGGAACGGTAAGTTGGGTCGAGTTTAAACCTTCTTGTTTTGCATCTGTCTTTTGTAAATGGTAGAAAAAGCACGAAAGCCATCTATAGCTTGTAAGTAGGGTATTATTCGAGTAATGCACGGAAGTAAATCCGCGTTATAGCACTTTTTCTCATTTTGTATCATACCTCTCTTCCTCTTTACTCGAATAATAAACTATGTGAGCTTCGTGAGAAATTTCTTTTAACAGAATAAAAGAAATTTTATCCGGAAATTTTAATTTCGAAGGTTTTAAAATTTAGTAAGTTTCCTGGACAAATTGTCTTAACCTTCCTGTTATGAAAAAATTTTCCCGCTCGTTCTTTTGGTAAGTTATTTCTGCCTTTCCCTAATTCCCCCCAAGCCAAAATCCATTTCTTTATTCAACGGCAAAAACTTTAAGGGTTGGCAAGGCGATACGCTCCATACCTGGCGTATTCAGGAAGGGGCTTTAGTGGGAGGATCGCTCACCGAAAAAGTACCGCACAACGAGTTTCTCAGCACAACTAAAAGCTACTCCCATTACATCTTAAAGTTAAAATTTAAACTAACCGGCACCGAGGGTTTTATAAACGGGGGCGTCCAGTTTCACAGCCAACGCATTGCTAACCCACCCCACGAAATGACCGGTTACCAGGCCGACCTGGGTAAAGGTTACTGGGCTAGTTTGTACGACGAATCCCGCCGCGATAAGTTACTTGCTACTGCCGATTCCCTGCTGGTAAAACAAGTACTGAAACCGAATGACTGGAACGATTACGAAGTAAGAACGCAAGGAAAGCGCATTCAAATATATTTAAACGGCAAACAAACCGTAGATTACACCGAAGAAGATGCCAGTATTCCCCAATCCGGTTTGATTGCTTTACAAACGCACGGTGGTGGTAAAGTAGAGGTGTATTATAAAGATATCCAACTGACAGAAATACCTAGAAAAAAGTACAGTAATTAAAGTAAACCCTCTAACCAAAAATTATCAAGCAGATTATTATTTTAAATCCAAATTCCTCTATTTTTTATAAGGTTTATTCTTAACTTCCTGATCTTAATCTATAATTTATACCCAATGGAAAGGAATAAGACGTATTCGCAAGGAGCAGTAGCTAAGAATAAATGAAGTCAGTTTGGCTGTAGAGGGCCTTCTAAGGTTCCGGTCCCGCAGGCATTCCGACGGGTAGGGGCGTGCTGCGCACGTTCCCACCCGCTCGGAAGAGTTAAACGAGGCCCGCCGGCCACGAGGCAAACTGGTTACTGCTCCACCGCAACAGCACCGCCAACGGGAGACTGGAAAAGGCTCCAAAGATAATCTGTCCTTAATATGTCTGTCCTATTTCAATCTAGTATTATTGCAACTCGGGTCATTTTTGCTTGTAAAAAAATCTGTAAGTAAACCGGTATTTCTTGCCTTTTTCTTCAAGCCTTTATTAATTTTAAGTGGATGTGCTTTTTAATCTAATATAAACTTAAAACAATACCGTTATTATGAACCTACCCCGTTCGTTTATTTTAATTTTGCTTACTTTATTTCTTAATTCCCCCATAATAGCCAAGCCAAACCCTAAAGCTCTTAAGGTGAAAAAGGCGGCTAAATACGATCGGGATTATACCTTGCAAACCACCATTTTAGGTTATTACAGCCCCGAGGGAAAACGAAACCCGGTACTTCAGGCCAAAAAGGGAGAAACCGTGCGCATTAAAATTGTGAACGGCGAGCTAATGACCCACGATATTGCCTTGGAGAAAATTGGCGTTAAAAGTAAAGTACTCGTGGAAAAAGGCGATACGGCCAGTGTAGTTTTTAAAGCCACGCAAAGCGATACCTACTTCTGTACCATTCCGGGTCACCGGGCAGCCGGTATGGTAGGCAAATTTGAAGTGGTAGCCCAAATTGCCGCTACCGAGGAAACTATTGCGGGCATAATTCCTAAAAAAACCGGTAAAGCCTTAAACGTAAACTTTGAAAAAGGCAGCCTGCTTGATTGGACCAGCGAAGGCGATGCGTTTACTAATCCGCTGGTATCTAGTGATCCTTCTCCCATGCACGAAAAAGACATGCCTATTAATAAATCAGGTAAGTACTTTGTGAGCAGCGGCGGCACCAAAAACTATAAACGGACCGGTACTCTTACCTCGGTACCTTTTACCGTTACCCAACCTTTTGCTTCGTTTAAAGTTTCCGGCGGCGCTTTGCAAGATACCCGGGTAGAATTAGTACGGGCCGATAACAAAGAAGTATTTTTTCAGATTACCGGAAGTGGCCGGGCTACCTTGCAACCGGTGGTGGTGGATTTATCACCCGTCATGAACAAAGATATTTTTATTCGCTTGGTAGATAACGAAACCGGTATTTCTACCATTCCCTATATTAAAGACGATATTTGGGCCCATATTAACTTCGATGACTTTCAGTTTCACGCCACTCGTCCGAATTTTACTAATGAATTAAAGCAAAGCGATATTATTATTCTGCCGCCCTTGGATCCGGTGACGCATTCCGGACTTTCCGGGATAGAAGCCGCCAAAGCTATGACCCTGGCGCCCGGTTTTTCCGTTAAATTAGCTGCCTCCGAGCCGGAGATTATTCGCCCGATCAGTTTTACGATTGATGCCAAGGGAAGATTATGGGTAGCCGAAGCGCATACTTATCCGGTGCGGGCTCCCGAAGGCCAAGGCAAGGACCGTATTTTGATTTTTGAAGATACCAACGGCGACGGAACGCTGGATAGCCGGAAAGTATTTACCGAAGGCTTAAACCTGATCAGCGCCATTGAAATAGGTATGGGAGGTGTTTGGTTAGGTTCTGCTCCTCACCTTTTATTCATCCCGATTGATAAAACCGGTGATAAACCAGCTGGTCCGCCGCAAATTTTGTTAGATGGCTGGGGTTACGAAGATACGCACGAAATGCTGAACAACTTCCGGTGGGGGCCAGATGGCTGGTTGTACGGTACGCACGGGGTATTTACGAAATCGAACGTGGGCAAACCCGGAGCGCCGGATTCTGAGAGAACCAAGTTAAATGCCGGAGTATGGCGTTTTCACCCGACTACCAAGAAATTTGAATTATTTGCCGAAGGAACCAGTAACCCCTGGGGAATTGATTGGAATGATTACGGCCATTCGTTTATCACCGTTTGCGTAATTCCGCACATGTTCCACGTTATTCAGGGAGCGCGTTATCAGCGCCAGGCCGGTGAACACTTTAACAAATTTACCTACGACGATATTAAACAATCCGGCGACCACGTGCATTGGATTGGCGATCGCGGACCGCATGCGGGTAACTTTAGATCTAACGCCAAAGGGGGCGGCCACGCTCACGCCGGCGCTATGATTTATTTAGGCAGCGAAAACTGGCCAAAGGAATTGCGTAATCAAATTTTCATGAATAACATTCACGGTAGCCGGATAAACATGGATTTACTGAACCCGAAAGGTTCCGGCTACCAGGTGGGACACGGGAAAGATTTCCTGGAAACGAACGATACCTGGTCGCAGTGGTTAAACTTCCGGTACGATGCCAGCGGCTCGGTTTTCGCCATTGACTGGTACGACAAAAACCAATGCCACAGTTCCAACCCCGATGTGCACCAAAAAACCATGGGTCGTATTTTTAAAATCAGCCATGAGTCGGATAAGTTCGTGCAGGTAGATTTAACCAAAGCTTCGGATATGGAACTGGTTAACTACCAACTGTACCCGAATGAATGGTACGTACGCAATGCCCGGTTAATTTTGCAGGAACGCGGCCCGAATAAAAAAGTACACAAAGCCTTAAAGAAAATCCTGAACGAAAATCAAGATCCTACCCGTAAACTACGCGCCTTATGGGCCTTGCACGTAACCAAAGGTAGCAGCGAGAAAGAATTACTGGCTTTGTTGGACAACGATAACGAACACGTCAGAAGCTGGGCCATTCAGCTTTTAGCCGAAGACAAAAACTTATCGGAGGCGGCTTTAAAGCGCTTTGCCGAAATGGCGAAAAATGATAAATCAGCGGTGGTAAGGTTGTATCTAGCTTCGGCTATCCAAAGAACGACTCCCGAGAAAAGATGGGAAACTCTGGCGGCTTTGATGCAGCACGAAGAAGACAAAGAAGACCATAATTTGCCTTTAATGCTGTGGTACGCCTTTGAACCAACCGTACCAACCGACATGAACAAAGCCTTAGAAGTAGCCCAAAAAGCCAAAGTGCCGAATATTTTACCCTACACGGTAAAAAGAATCAGCGACATGAAATCGGCCGAGTCGTTAAAAACTTTACAAGGCTTCCAGCAACGCCTCGACGCCAACGATCATTCTCATCAAAGTCATGAGTTACAAGCTTTGTTGAAAAAGGCACTTGAATCGAAGTAACTTTGATTAAATAAAATTAAAAAAGCCCTTGAATTAATGTTCAAAGGCTTTTTTAATTCTCAATTATTGAAATCCATCCATGAATGGAAACATAAACTATGGCTATTTAATACTAGGGCTATTGCTATCCAAGTATTGAATTACTTGATTTATCTGTTAAAAGAAATCTACGTATATTTAGTAAAAGTTTACAAAATCAAGTTTATGCCCCCAAGTACTGCTGAAATAGAAAATATATTAAATCAAGTAAAGAAGCTAGATTATTTGGGTAGAATTAGTATTCTAGAAAAAATAATTTTACTTATTGAAAATGAAGCACATAATAAAGAATTAGTAAAATTATCCTCTCTAAACGGGCTAGGTTCTGAAATCTGGAAAAACGTAGATATAGATAAATTTGTAGAAAATGAAAGACAATGGGATTAAGTACATTTGATTCCCCAAAAGTCTTTCTGGATACTGCTCCTTTGATCTATTTTATCGAAGGTAATACACCTTATCAGGAACAATTAAATAGCCTTTTTACTGCTGCCGACAACGGTGATTTTTCCTTTATTACTACCATTTGAACTCTCCTAGAAGTATTGGTTCAACCTATAAAGGTAAATCGCCTGGATTTAGTGGAGCAATATAAGTACCTTTTAAATAATGCATCTAACATGGAAGTAATAGAAATAAATACAACTATTGCCGTTAAAGCCGCAGAACTAAGAGCAAAATATAACCTTAAAACGCCGGATACTATTCAAATGGCAACAGCATTAGAACCTAATGCAGCTTACTTTTTAACAAATGATATACGTTTAAAAACTGTTAAAGAAATTACAACAATAACAGTTTCAGAAATTTAGAATAATTAAACTAGAAAAATCTATTAACCCGTTAGAGCTTTTCTTGCTTATCCTTTATTTCACAGTTACCTGTTGTTGCTTTTCCACTTCTTTCTTTACCGTTGGCGATACTACTGTTCCCAGCAATTCTATCGCTCGTAAAACTTTGGCGTGAGGTAAGGTTCCTACGCTTATATGCAGCAGAAAACGGGTATTGCCGAAAAGCTCGTAGTTAAATAAAATTTTATCAGTTACCTGTTGCGGGCTGCCCACGAGTAAAGAGCCTTCCGGCGACCGCATCCATTCGTATTGTTGCCGGTTCATCGGCGACCAGCCCCGCTCCTGCCCGATCCGGCTCATCACCAAGGCATAAGGACCGTAGAATTCATCGGCGGCTTTTTTCGAATCGTCGGCGATATACCCGTGCGAATTAATACCCAGTTGAAACTTACTTTCCTCATGACCGGCTTTTTTATAGGTGGCTTTATACAAATCGGTAAAAGGTACAAACCGCTCCGGCATACCGCCAATTATAGCCAAAGCCATCGGTAAACCGTAGTTGGCGGCCCGCACCACCGATTCCGGGGTACCGCCAATAGCCACCCAAATGGGCAATTCGGCTTGGTATGGCCGGGGATACACGCCACGGTTATCAATGGAAGGCCGGTGATGGCCTTGCCAGGTTATTTTTTCACTTTTATTTAATTTTATCAGCAATTCTAATTTTTCGGAAAAAAGGGAATTATAATCTTTCAAATCGTTGCCAAACAGAGGAAACGATTCTATGAAAGAACCCCGGCCGGCCATAATTTCGGCCCGTCCTTTTGATAGCAAATCGACGTGGGCAAAATCTTGAAAAACCCGCACTGGATCATCGGAACTTAACACTGTTACCGCACTGGAAAGCTTAATGTGTTTGGTTTTTACCGCCGCGGCTCCTAAAACTACGGCCGGAGCCGATACTACAAAATCGGGCCGATGATGCTCCCCAATGGCAAAAACATCCAGACCTACCTGGTCGGCTAGTTCTATTTCCTCTATCAGGTTGCTCATTCTTTCGTGCGGAGCTAAAAGTTTGCCGGTTGAGGGGTCGGGTGTATTTTCAACGAAGGTAGTGATGCCTATTTCCATTATAATATATGTAGCTACATTGTTTACCTATAAATAAAGCAAAACAAGTTATAAGAACGAATGTTTCAGATAGATGGCTTAAAATTTAGCTTTCGTTTGACTCCATTTCTTCGTACTTCAAAAACAAATTGTAATCCGGTAAATTAATTTTACTACCCGGAGTGCATGTAGGCGCTATTCAACGCTTCGGAATCCACCGAAACATGCAACCTTTTATTTCCAGAAGGAATCATTATGACAAAAGACCTATAGAACTAAAAACAATGAAAAATCTGCGCTTTAAACTTTTATATTATTTACCGTTCTTCCTTCTTCTCCTCTCTTGTACCGATTCCGAAATCGAAAATCCAGCTAAAAAATCCATTACTTTTAAACCCATCGGCCTGTCCAACCGAATTGTATATGAACTGACGGTGCAGGATAATAAGCTATATGCCGCTACGGATAATGGTGTATTTGTAAAATCACTTTCCGCTTCCTCGAACTGGCAGGAATTGGGCTTACAAGGCCAAATGGTTAAAACAATTTTGTTTATTCCGGACGGTACTTGCCTGGTATCCGTTTCTAATCCAGCTAAAGAGGAGCACCAATTGTACAAAGCAGAAAATAACACCTTTAACTTTCAACAGGTAAATACAAATTTTGGGGGTACAGAACCCGAGCCCATCAATAATATGGCTTTTAACCCAGCCACGAACGAAATATTAGGCGTGGGTTATAATGTAGTAGCTAAATCTACGGATAAAGGCACCACTTGGACTCCCATTTACGGTGACTGGCATTACCTGGCCTCGGGCTTGGATTTTGTTCAGCTCAACCAAAAGAATGGAGATATTTGGGCTGGGGGCCAAAACGGTATTGAAGGATTTAACCTGGTTCAATTTTCGAAAGCAAGTAACACTTGGCAAAACTGGACTAATTTAATTGAGTCGCCGAGTACGGCGAAAGACATAGCTTTTGATAAAAATAACGCCAAACGGTTAATCATTGGCGGCGAAGACGGTATTATTAAAACCGAAGATAACGGTACCACCTGGACCACCATCAAGCATGAACCGCACTCCGCCCGCTTTTATTTTGGGGTGGATTTTGACCTGGATAACAGCAATAAAATTTACGCGGCCAGTTGGCTGAAGAACTTCAGCGATCCGCAGCCTTTACTATTGTACATTTCAGAAAATGCCGGAACAACCTGGAAGGAATACAAATACAAGGATGATTCTCTTTTTGGCGGTGTTTGGGACATGGTGCAGGTAAAAGAAGGCGAAAAAACCAAATTGTACTTAGGTCTTTATAAAGGCGGTGTTTTTGAAGTAACTATTGATTCATAATTCTTTGGTTTTTTAAATGATAAGTCCCTCTTTATGGCGCGGATTTATTTCGGTGCCTTTTTAACCCACTGCTCGACTTAGCCAACCTGTACTTTCCCATTAGCGTCAATATAATTAGGGTAAAAAGGATAAATTTTAATAAATTCAAAAAATAGAAATCTTGCTGTACCAGAATGTAACCTGATAGTTTGGTTAATTAAAAAATTGAAAGTGCAAAAGTCACGGAAGTAAATCCGCGCCATCGTGACTTTATGAATAAAAAATATTTTTTTATTTGTACTCCTACTTGCTTGTTTTCTGCAAATTATTTTGCCTTTTAGCTGGGTATTTCCGTTTTTACCAAGGTTACAAACAATCAGAAAAGCATGCTGGATATTGTAATTGAAGCCCGTAAAGCGGCTATTGGTCCGGGAATGAACGTTCGCCGGATTCTTCCTTTCCGGTTGCGGCGGATGGTGGGTCCTTTTATTTTTATGGATCATGCTGGGCCAATAGAAATGCCTCCCTCTTTAGTACCTTCAATGGATGTGTTGCCGCATCCGCATATTGGTTTATCCACGGTTAGCTACTTATTTGGCGGCCAAGTTACCCATCGCGATAGTTTGGGTGTCCAGCAGGTAATTCGTCCGGGCGAAGTAAACTGGATGACGGCCGGCAGCGGTATTGCACATTCGGAACGCTTTGAAGATCCGGCGGCCTTAGCTGGGGGCCAGTTAGAAATGATTCAGACCTGGGTAGCACTTCCCGAAAAAGACGAAGAATCAGCACCAACTTTCGATAATTACCAACCCGGGCAATTACCCATTTTTACGGATTCCGGCGTATGGATGCGGTTAATTGCCGGCGATGCCTTTGGTTTAAAGAACCATGTAAAAACCCATTCGCCTTTGTTTTACCTGCACGTCGTATTGCAACCCGGAGCCCGGTTCGGTTTGCCCCGGGAACACACCGAACGGGGAATTTATGTAGCCAAAGGAAGCATAGAACTTTCTAGCCGCACTTATTCGGTGGGTCAAATGCTGGTTTTTTCTAAAGGAGTGGACCCGGTGATTGTAGCCAAAGAACCTGCTACTCTCCTATTTTTAGGAGGCGAACCCTTAGGCGAACGTTTTATCTGGTGGAATTTTGTTTCGTCGCGGAAAGAACGCATCGAGCAAGCCAAAGCTGACTGGAAGGAAGGCCGAATACTTTTACCTCCTACTGATAATCTAGAGTTTATTCCACTGCCGGAAGATAAATCCAGGCCGGCCGGCAGCCCCGCGCCCGAAGCCCTTTCCTGATAAATACAGGGTATATTTTTATTTGGCCAAGGGATCCGGCCGTAGCTGGAATTTAAATACTTTGCTGGTAGTGCCTTTGCCGCCCTCCATGTGAAAAGGTGCCCGGGTACTAATGGTAGCCCAGAGTCCCCGTCCTTTCCAACCACCCTTCGGATCATCAATCCGGCCATCCAGCCATTTAGTATAAAAACCCAGGGGATAAGGTACGCGCAGTTTCACCCATTTGCCCTCTTTAAGCGCCAGCAAAGCTTCCGACTCATTCCCGGTATTAATGGGAATATTTTCTCCCAGACCAAAAGTATTAAACTGGTCTACCCAGGTGTAATAACTGGATTCGGCGCTTCCCTTGTAGTTTACGCCTTTTAGTTGCGGCAAAGGTTCGGGGTAAAAGGTCCAGCCATCCCGCGCGTGTTGGCCGGTGGCTTTCGGGCCGTTTAGCGGATCTTTGCTCTTGCGCCGGTCGAAACTGGCTAAATGGCCGCTGGCTAAAGCTACCCAAGCCACGCCATTCCGGTCGATGTCCATGCCCCTTGGGGAGAATCCCTCAATCGGTTCGCCTTTGTCATCTAACGGCAGCTCGTAATATTCGACCAACGCTGTTTCGGGTGGATTAGAGCCCGGATTAAGCCGGATAATACCACCCGGATACCCTAAAGTGGATCCCCAAACCGATCCGTCCGGAGCCGGAGCTACCGAGTAAAGTCCTTTCGCAATTCGTTTGTCTTTTTTAGGGTCAACGGGTTGGTCCGGCTCCACGTAAGCATCGCGTTTGCCATTGCCATTCGTATCCAAAATAAGAGCTGTCCATCCCTGGGACGCTTTTTCGTCGCCGGTTTCCTGGTATTTTTTCGTATCGAACCAGCCAATAACTTCTCCCCCGCCGCTGGTCCAAAGAGTATTTTTGCTATCCTCCGCGAACATCAGGTGGTGGGTACTAAAGTTGGTGCTAATAGGGGTATATTTTTTGGTTTTCGGATTATACACACCTAAATGGCGGCTGGCCCTTTTTAACGGGAAAAGCTTGGCCGATGGATGGTCCTTAAAATCATCCGGATTGTCGGGCGGCCTTACGGCGGCGGTAATCCAAACATTGCCTTCGGCATCTAGCATTGGGTTATGCACGTTGGTTTTACTGTTCCAGATGGCCTCCGTACCCCAGTAAGGCGAAGCCTCCAGTACTTCCCCGGATATAACGGGAGTTTTCGGGTCGCGTACGGTTAGCGGTATCCGGCTAGTAGTGTGGGTTATGGGGTCCAGAACGGGCAGGTAATCGGCGCTGGCTTCCAGGGCACCGTATAAAGGCCCGTTCGCGTTTACGGTGGGGTTTCTCCGGTCCGTAGAAACCAGGTCATGCAGATACGCTTTCGGATCGGCCCAATCCCATTGGGTAATGACCACGTTCCGCTCGATTCCTGCGGGACGCGGGGGAGTTGGCGGTAGTTCCCCGGCCTTCATCCGGTCGGTCCAGTCGGCAAACATACGGAGGACTTCTTCTTTCCCGATTTGGTGTATGGCGGAGGTCATAATAGGTCCGGCTTGCCCGGAGCGTAACCGGCGTTCCCAGGCTTCCACCGAATTATTAAAAGTACCTAAGGATTTTTGAAATTCCCGGGTGCCTTTGCT
Organism: Adhaeribacter arboris; assembly: GCF_003023845.1. Classification (NCBI taxonomy): domain Bacteria; kingdom Pseudomonadati; phylum Bacteroidota; class Cytophagia; order Cytophagales; family Hymenobacteraceae; genus Adhaeribacter; species Adhaeribacter arboris. Next base: position 1,858,873 of record NZ_PYFT01000001.1, read on the forward strand.
GCCCAATTGGTGGCAGGCCAAACAAGTTCCTGATTTTATACTGGACAGAAAATTAGCCTGGGTTTTAACATTCGACAAGATACCATTGCCATCGGGACCGGTCCCCGGAAATTTACTTTTATCAGGTACATGCAGCAGGGAAAACCAGTAACCCGCCGGGTAGTATTCAGCGGCGGCTTGCGGGGTGGGTGCTACTACGGCTGTCAGGTCTAGATTCCGGCCGGGTTTAACTTGTTGCTTCGGCGAATCAATCAACCCATACCCGCGTACCCAAACGGAATAATTAGCCTTGGGCAAGCCGGGTATTACATAACGCCCTTTCTCATCGGTAACTACTATTTTAGCAAATCGGGTAGGCAAATCATGCGTTTCGGCAATTACCCACACCCCGGCTTCCGGACCATTAGGACCCGTAACTACGCCTCCCAAATCACCTTCTCCCACCTGTACGGCTTTGGTTCCGGAATTACTCGAATTACAGGCGTTTAATGCCACTAGTGAGGTAAAAATAAAGAGATAAAGAAGATTTTTGAAAATACCTTCTTTCCAATTTCCAAATAAAATAGATGCGTATTTCATAGTGATTCAATTGGGCTAAAAAAGGAAGGAAAATCCGGCTTAACTTCTTAAAACCAGCAAATTAGGCCAACGAATATATCTATTTTAAATCTTTGAATCAATAATCAGGAGAATTCAATTTTTAACGGCTGATTTTTTGGTTGGTAATATTAAAAAACATGCAGGTGACATTGCCAACGTTAGAATGGCTGTATTTATTTTAAATTCCTGCTAACGGATTGGGCTAAACGGCGTACGAGGCCATCGGCCAAAGGCTGACGTTTAAATGTTATTTGCGGAAGTATTTTATTTCTTAAAAATGTTGAACCACTTAGTCAGACAAAGGATTACCTTCGTTATATTTTGCAATTATTACTAGAAATATAAATCCTAATACAATGAGAAGTAAAAATAATTTCCTTGCCTTCTTTACGGCTTCTCTATTTTCCTCTTCTACTAAGAAAACATCTATCTCATTTACCTTTGCCGTAAAATAATTTAAGATAAAATACATTAAAAGCAAAATTGGTAGGTATCCTATTCGGTGACTAGGTTTCTGGAAGCTGATTTCAATTATACCTAAGTTGTTTTCCAAAATCCCAAACACTGGTAGTAACCATATCCATATTAACAGGCAGAAAACACATTTCGCTATAAATAGACGGGCTTTACCTCCTGAGAACTGCATACTTGCTTGTTCTTTTTGGTATAAACCTGCTATTATTTTATTTACTACATTCATTTAATATTTTTCAATATTCTCTTATTGAATATTACCGCTAACGGGTAGTACATGAGTTGAGCCAGGCGTAGCCGCAGCTTAACTTATGTGCAGTGTTAGCAAACGTTTTTATTTATTTGTCAATATATACTCCTTAATTTTATTATGCAGATTCTGTTGAATCCATCGCCCATAATCTTGTTTCTCTTTTTCCCTATTAGAACTTTCATCTGTCAGTTGACTTTGAGAATACCATTCATTCCATGGTGAGCCTATATTAAAGGTGTCTTTTTCAATCTTTATGTCATAAAGGCTAAACATGTATCCGCCTCTTGAAAAAACTAAAAATCTGTTATTTATAAATTCTAATTTCGGGTTATCACAAAAGTAACCTGCCTCGTCATAGTTATAAAAAATTTCCCTAGTACGCATCCATTCAGCATCCTTGTCTGAAATTCCATTTTTTAAACTGTAGTCTATCTTTAGTTCTTTTGGATTTAATTTCTTGTCAAGTTTTAGAACCATAAACCCAGGGTCACCAATACTAAAATCGGAATACAAGCCATAGTAAAACTTCCCATCAGGTGATTCCACGTGTTGAATATATTCTAGGTAGTTAAGGTCACATGACGATAATGCAAGGAAGAATACTAAAGAGGTAAATGTTTTAATTAATTTCAATACGGTGTCCTTGATTAAATTTTTGCTAACTTATGTATATATGGAACTACTCCGTTTTTCCACCCGAATGAACCGGATAAACGGAACAGACTCCGGTTATCTGAATCCAGAAACTCTTGTTTTTATTATTTTAAATATAGAAATAAATTCATAAGGCAAAATCTTTTTAATGGTTATGGTCCGCCATCTGGTTAGCTCCGTTTTTTAAAACTGATTCGCTGTGCAGGAGATAAGCTCCGGTTGCTACCACGGTATCTTTGGCATTCAATCCGCTGGCAATGGCTACCTGGTTGGCACTTTCTTCTCCCAGCGTAACCATTTTAGGAGAAAAGGTATTTTTGGCGGTTTGCAACCACACATGCGCTCCCCGGGAATCGCGGATGACCGCATCTATTGGCAAAATCAGGATCTGTTTTGTTGCACCAGGAAGCGTGATAGTGGCCTGGGTACCGGCAATCAACTGCCCCTTCGGATTGGGTATTTCTGCCCGGGCTATTAATACCTGACTATTTTGCCGGAATTCCGGATTGATAAAGGCAATTTTAGTTTTTATAGCCTCCGATTTACCTGGTAATCTTACCTCAATGGGCGTACCTATTTTTAATTGGCTAGCTTCCGGCGCGTACAATTCAACTTCTACCCAAATGGTAGAAAATCGGTTGAGTCGGTAAAGTAAACTTCCTTCGGCTATATAAACTCCTTCTGCGGCGGCAATTTCCGTGATTGTACCGGAAGTGGGAGCCAGAAAAGTAATCCGGGCATCTAATTGGCGGGAATTGGCTATTTTGTATATCTGGGCCTTCGTTAAGCCAACTAACTGCAATTTACGTTCTGCTGCTTCCAGAATAGAAACAAACTGCTTCTGTTCGGGAAACGCTTTTACCTGGTCCAGCGCCAGTAGATATTCTTGTTCCAGGGTGAGTAAGGATTCGCTGTACAAGTCGTAAAGTGGCTGCCCTTTCCGGATGGGTCGCCCGGTTTCCTTAATATATAACTTTTCAATACGGCCAGCGGCGCGACTGCTGATTACATCCGTCTGCGTTTCATCTGGCACTAATCGACCGGGTAAGATGGTATTGTTCCCCACCTGGCCTGTTTGTACTAGTCGTGCAGTTATATTGCCGAGCTTCATTTGTGTATCACTCAACATAATACTGGTTACCTTATCTTTATAAATCTGTTTCGTAACCGGCTCCAGATTCATGCCGCAGATGGGGCAGGAACCAGGTTCGCTTTCCACAATTTGCGGGTGCATCGGACAAGTATAGGTTGTATCAGCGGCGGCTTGCCCAGTTGCGTTTTCGGTTTCGTGGTGCACGTGTTTGTCTTTTCTGAGGCAGGAAACGAATGCCAATACCATTAAAAATAAGAAAACTCTATTAAAAATCTTTTTCATTGATTATTCTTCTCCACCCGGATAAAGCTTTCGCTGTCCACTAAAAACTGGGCGTTGGCGGCTATTACATCCTTGGCCGTTAATCCCGATACTATTTCTACCTGGCCGTTTGCTTGTTGCCCCACCTGAACCGCAACCGGTTTAAAAACATTATTTACTTTTTGGAAGGCTACGGCCTGGGTACCCACATCTAACACTGCTTCCTTCGGTATCCAAAGAGTTACTCCGGTATTGTAAGTAGCTTTTCCGGTGATTAATTGACCAATTTGCGTTACTTTATTTTGAGCCGAAAGAGAAGCACGTACCTGGGCAAAATTTTCGCCGCCGTCATAAACCGGTGCTACCAAGCTCACCCGGGTGCGCACCGAATCGCCCGGTATTTGATTAAAATAAATGGATATAGGAGTCCCTGGGGTTAATTGATTAATTTGATTACTGGGTACCCTGAATTGCGCCCATACTTGCGAAGCATCCACTACTTTTAACAGTGCCTGGCCGGTGGTTACGTACATTCCTTCCCGGACGGCAAAACCATTACTGGTTGTTAGATTTGTTGGGGTCGCTACCGCACTTGTATTAATACCCGTACTACCCGCATTACCCATCCCTGCCATATTATCTCCTCCGGCTGTGGGGGCCGAAGCAGTAGGAACGTTAGCCGGAGTTGCAGTAATTGCCGGGTCGAGTACATAACCCGTGTAGGGGCTGTACACCGAAAAAACGTAGGACTCCCGACGATTCTGGGCTAAAGTATTTAATTGCGCGGCGGTGGCGCCTAAAAACTTTAATTTTTGGCGAGCCCCGTTTATTAGAGCCGTATTGGTAGGATCATTTTGTAACAGGTACAGCAATTCTTTTTGAGCCGTTACCAGTTCGGGACTGTATATATCAAACAACTTCTGCCCTTTACGTACCGGCTGGTAATTAAACTGCACGTACAATTTTTCAATTCGGCCCCCAAACCGGGCCGGAATAATGTTTTGCTGCCGGGTGTCATACGTTATTATTCCGCTCAAAATAATTTCATTCTGAACTTGTTTTTGCATTGGTTGAATGGTTTTTAAATCTGCCACCACGGCTTGGTTAACCGGTTGCAAAAGGTAATTCAGGTTGGAAGTTGTTGTAAGAGCAGGTGTATTTGCGGTTTGTTTGGCTACCAAGGTCATGCCGCATACCGGACAACTGCCGGGTTGGTTACGTACAATTTGCGGGTGCATGGGGCAGGTATACGGCACTTCGGTGGCGGTTTCAGCAGCATGGTTAAGATTTTCGCGGCAACTGGTGATTGCAAAAGCTAGAAAAAGGAACAAGATGACTTGGATTTTGGTAATAAGTAGTTCTCCCCGACGCCTCTCAGAACGATTGGCTTTTGTTGGGAAAAGTATAAATGGCGCGAACGTCCTCGCTCGTATCTTGTCATCGTCCGTTCTCCGGCCGAGATAAGAATCCCTTACTTGCTTATAACAAAGTTTTACTCTTTCATCCGGCCAGAGGCCTACCAGATAATAAACACGAGCGAGGATGCTCGCGCCATTTAGAAGTACTCTGGTAAAAAGAAATCCTCTCCCAACCTCCGCCAAAAGAAGCCTTTTTAATAAATAGAAAGACAACATACCTAAATTATTTTTTGAGTTATTTTTCCAGTTCTTTCTCATAATTCACCCCTATCAGATAGAGTTGTTCCAGGTTATTCAGGTATTCCATTTGGGCCATGTTCAGCGCTTCCCAGGCATCCATTACTAAGAGTAATTGCCCGGTATTCTGCTCGTAGCTCAGCAAGGTAGTTTCGTAGTTTCGCCGGAGAGCCGGGATAATTTTTGTTTGATAGTTCTGGACCTGGGTTTTCTTTGATTTTAACTCCAAAGCCATATTGGCCGCCATGCCCTGGGCTTCTTTCAATAAGTTCTCCCGGCCTATTTGCATGGATTGAATTTCCAAATTCATGGCTTTAGAATTGGCTTTATACATCCGGTTCGACCAAGGCGCAAAAGGGATAGATACCATACCCATAGCGGTAAACACCTGCGGCATCATCCGGTCGCGGGGCAGCATGTTTTCGAATCGGATACTAAAATCCGGCAGGCGCTGGCTATTTTCGAGGAGTAGGTTGAGCCGCATGGATTCAATTTTTCTATCTAACTGCCGCACATCGCTGCGGGCTGAATTGAAATAAGAAGTATCCGTTTGAATAGCTACTTCTGGAACCTTTACCACGGTATCAATCTGAAAACGGGTATCTCTGGGCAGATTCATCAGAATATTTAATTGAATATTCTTCATCCCGATTTCGCTTTCATTCATCAGCAGCATATTTTCCACTTCGTGCAACCGTGCTTCGGCCTTGTAGATACTGCCTAAAGTGCTTTGGTTGTAAGGGTACCGTACTTTGGCGAGTTTGAGCATAAACCCCATAATGCGCTGACTTTCCCGGAGAATCGATTTTTTTTTCTCTAAAACTACCCATTGGTAATAGGCAATTTTAGCCTGGGCCCGCAACTGATTGTACATAACTTCGTGACCTTCCTCCTCAACTGCCACTCGCGATTGCATATACTTTTCTTGGGCTTTCAGTTTAGCTGGATTAGGAATTTCCTGTTGGGCAGCGGTCATAAGCATGCCTTTATCCCGGTCTTCCATAATCCGCTGCCCCGGATAAGGATACATAAACACGCCGGCTCCTATCATAGGTGACATCCAGCTTTTGGCTCCTTCCGCGTACGTCTTGATGGCCTCGGTTTGTAAGTCATGTTCCTGCAACATCAGGTTATAATGATGTATATAAAGCAGAACACTGTCGAGGTTCATTACCCGGTTCTGCGCCCGCAGAGGTAAAAACGCCACCAGAAAAAGCCCAATAGCCAAGCCATATTTATACTTATTGTTTAACATCGTAAATTTCAATTTTACCGTGTTTTCTTAATTCGTACTCTTTCGTCATTTCAAAAACGACCGGCGTAACCAACAAAATATGGATAGAAGAAGTAAAAACGCCGCCAATCAGGGGCAACACAATGGGCAGCATTACATCGGTACCTACCCCGGTAGCCCACAGTACCGGAATTAAACCAAACAAGGAAACCGAAACCGTCATGATTTTGGGCCGCAAGCGTTTGGCGGCTCCCCTAAAAACATATTCCCGGATGTCCTGCTTGGTGATGCTTTGACCAGAATTACCTTTTTCGGCTACTAACTGGTTCATGGCTTCGTTGAGGTAAACCACCATCACCATGGCCGTTTCCACCGCCAAGCCAAACAAAGCAATAAACCCAACTGCCACCGCAACCGATAGATTTATACCGTAGAAGTACACGATAAATACGCCTCCTATCATGGCAAAGGGAATGGTAATTAAATTAAGTAAAGCTTCTTTTAACGATCTAAAGGAGAAATACAGAATCAGGAAAATAATTACAAGCACCAGGGGAATAATAATTTTTAGAGTCTGATTGGCCCGGATTTGATTTTCCCATTGGCCGCTCCATTCCAGGTGGTAGCCCGTTGGGATACCGGTTACTTCCTGGTTTATTTTCTGAATTGCTTCCTGCACGGTGCTGCCTAAATCCCGCTCCCGTACGTTGAAAAGCACCGCACCGCGTAACTGGGCATTTTCGGAGGCAATCATGGGCGGACCTTCCACAAACTGTACGTCTGCCACCGCCGATAAAGGTACGGAACCCAAAGAAACGGATTGAATGGGAATGCGGCGGATCCGGTCTAAACTGTTGCGGTACTCCTGGGCTAATCGTACGTTAATGGAAAAACGCTGGCGGCCTTCTACAGTATTTCCAATGGGTATGCCGCCTAAAGCAGATTCGACCACCGCATTCACATCATTCACCGACAATCCGTACCGGCCCAGTTCCTCCCGTTTCGGCTGAATTTCCAAATATTTACCGCCAGTAACCGGCTCGATGTACAAATCTTTAACTCCTGGAATTTCCTGAAGCGCGTTTCTTATTCTTTCTGATAGCAAAGCAATAGAATCGAGACTTTGCCCATACACTTTTACTCCTACATCGGTACGGATGCCGGTAGCCAGCATATTTATTCGGTTAATGATAGGCTGGGTCCAGCCGTTTATTACCCCTGGGATTTGTAGTTTTTGGTCAAGTTCGGCTATAATTTTAGCTTTGGTCATGCCTTCCCGCCATTCCGATTCGGGTTTCAGCTGAATAATAGTTTCGATCATGCTGATGGGAGAATTGTCCGTTGCGGTACTCGCCCGGCCCGCTTTACCCAGAACCTGCGCTACTTCCGGCACTGATTTAATAATCTTATCCTGCACCTGTAGTATGCGCTTAGCTTCGGAATTAGAAATATCCGGGAGCGTGATGGGCATAAACAAAATGGAGCTTTCATCTAAGGGTGGCATAAACTCCGAACCTAAACGCAGCATCATCGGAATGGCAATAAATAAAGCGATAATATTGATGCCAATGGTAGTTTTACGCCATTCCAAACACCAGCGTAAAATAGGTCCGTACACCCGCTCCAAACCCCGGTTAATGGGATTACTGCTCTCCGGCTTAAACTTTCCTTTTAGAAACAGAGAAAGCAGCACCGGCGTAACCGTTATGGCTACGAAGGCATCCACAATTAATATAAAGGTCTTGGTCCAGGCCAAGGGACTAAATAATCTTCCCTCCTGCCCCGTCAGTAAAAACACCGGCAGAAAAGAAGTAATAATGATAACGGTACTCCAAAACACGCTGGGCCCCACTTGCTTCGATGCTTTTTCGATGATAGCTAATCTTTCGGAATCGGATAGGTTCATCTTTTTAAATTTTGAATGAGGAAATAAGGGAATGTGAGAATGAGTGAATGTTGAATGAGTGATTGAGTGAATAAGTGAATTTTGAATAATGAAATTAAAAATATAGAATATGGATCATAGTCTTTTTTAAAATAGATTCATTGATTTATTTGATTATAACTACTATTCATTCACACATTCACTCAATCACTCATTCAACATTCACTCGTCCATTTATTACTTGCTAGTATTTTTTCTGGCTTTCGCCATTACGGATAAGATTTCAGTTGCTTCTTTCATAAGATTTGCCACTTTAACTTCCGGTATAATGTTGGCTTCGGTAAGTAATTCCAGCCAAAACAAGGTTTCATCAGCTTCTTCAATCACAATGCTACATTTAGCGTAGAATTCGGCGGAGGAACGGGCACGACAAGCGGCACGGTAATTTGCGGCGACCGATGTGGCTGAACGTAAAAGTTGTCGTTTTAAGATGCTTGCCTCTTCCGTTTTAGGTAGGCTTTGTGCCAAACGAATTACATCCAAAGCTAAATTTTTAGTCTTCTGACGGAAGCGTTCCACAAATTGTTCTTTAGATAATCTCCCAGATTCTTCCATTGTTCTAATTGTAATTATTTCATTTAATTATTCAGAATTCGCTCATTCACTCATTCAAAACTCACTCATTAACTATTCTGCGCATCTGCTAAATGCCGGTAAGCATTCTCGACCATTACAATGGCATCATCTACAATTACCCCAATGGCCAAGGCTATACCAGTAAGGGACATGATGTTAGAGGAAATATCAAAGGCATTTAAAAGAATAAACCCGATAGCAACGGAGAGCGGCAGTTGAATAATAATAATGAGGGCACTGCGCCAGTGAAAGAGAAAAATGAAAACTAAAACCGAGGCTACTACCATCTCATCGATTAAGGTGGCTTTTACCGAATCGACCGATTCGGTAATTAAACCGCTGCGGTCATACACAATATTAAATTTTACGCCTTTGGGTAAACCCACCGCTACTTCTTTCATTTTGGCCTTCACGTTGGCAATTACTTCGGCGGCATTTTCCCCGTAGCGCATTACCACTATTCCCCCCACAGCTTCGCCTTCTCCGTTCAGGTCAAAAATTCCTAAGCGCGATTCCCCGGTCATTTGCACGGTAGCAACGTCCTTTACCCGTACCGGAATGGTATTCGAAGTTACAACCGGAATATTTTCGATTTGCTCCGTGGATTGCAGGTAACCGGTAGTTTTAATGATATACCCGATAGCACTCCTTTCGAACTTGCGGCCGCCGCTCTCGTTATTGTTTGCCCGCACGGCGCCAATTACTTGAGGTACCGATAAATTGAAATAAGTTAGTTTATTCGGGTCTAAGGTGATCTGGTATTGTTTCTGGAAGCCGCCGAACGATGCAATTTCGCTTACCCCCGCAACATTTTGCAGCGAAAATTTCACGTACCAATCCTGGATAGCCCGCTGTTCGCCTAAGTCCAGGCCGGGTGCATCTAAGGTATACCACAAGATATGCCCTACTCCGGTTCCATCCGGCCCTAAGGTAGGAACGGCGCCTTCCGGCAATAAGCGGTTCGCGTAGTTCAGGCGTTCCAGTACTCTTTCCCGGGCCCAATAAACATCGGTTTTATCTTCAAAAATGATGTAAATAAAACTCATCCCAAACATAGATACGCCGCGCACATACTTTACCAGGGGCATGCCCTGCAAATTCGTAACCAAGGGATAGGTTACCTGGTCTTCCATAATCTGCGGGCTGCGGCCCATCCATTCGGTAAATACAATTACCTGGTTTTCAGATAAATCCGGAATAGCATCTACTTTGTTAACGGAAATGGAGTATACGCCCCAACCAAATAATCCGGCCGCCAGCAGCAAAACCACCAGCCGGTTCCGGAGAGAAAAAGAAATTAAGTTGCCAATCATAGCCAGAAGAGAATGATTCTCCCGGATTGAGGCCCAGGAGAAAATTTTAAATTAATGCTGTTCCTCGTGCTCGTGGTCTTTAGCAGCTACTTTTTCTAAGTTCATGCCGCATTTTGAGCATTTACCGGGTTCGTTGCTGGTTACTTCCGGGTGCATGGAGCAGGAATACACGGCGGCTAATTCCGAACCAGCTTGCCCGCTGGAATCCGCTTTTACGGTAGTTTGTTCCGTGGCATTTCGACTGGAGTTGGCGTTGTTACAAGCGGTAATAGAGATAAATCCAAGTAGGAAAAAGGAGACAGTAAAAAGAATTGCTTTCATGATGAAGAGTGTTTAAAAATCTAAGTTGAAGAAGTTATCTACCTAAAAATCAGGCGCTTTCACTAAAGCGCATTTGTCTTTAAAAAGGTATAATACAAGATTTTACAATGGCTGAAAAGCCACAGTTTTAAATGATTAAGCCGATAAGCTTTTTAACTTTAAACCAGGTTGTCGGAATACATGGCATTAGTATGGCTACCAATTACCAATACCCTAACCCTACTACTATCAGTAAGGTAACCTAAAGCCAGAAAAATTACTTTACCTGAAAATTAAAAAGGATAAGGCTTAGTAGAAGCCGGGCTTAAGGGAGACAATAGCCGGATAACTTCTACCAGAAGAAAGGAAATTATATTAAGAAAACTTGGTGTAGAATACCGCGCAACCGACCGGAAGAAGGCGGGGGCAACGTAAAATAAGGTTGCGCCTCTTGCAATGCCGGATAAATAACCTCGGCGTAAACCGCATACGTATTAATTGGCCGCAGCAATTTTGCTACTTGCTCATAGGCTTGGCGCGAGTTTAAAGAGCAATAAACGGAGGTTGGCACAACACAAGTACCCAAACCGCAATCCTCGCTGGTAGTTTTAGATTTTGGAGCCGGCTTTTTACAGCAACAATTGGAATGGGTAGAAGTAGTAATTGCTTTTTCCATTTCGTTAGAAGAGCAATTCGAAACCGCTATCCGAAATCCGGCAGAAGCCAAAGTGATGGCCAGAATTAAGGTGTAGTGAATGATTTTCTGAATTGCTCGCATGAATGAAATGACGAAATAAAAAATGAGTAGCCCGGCTCACGCCTCTTTATACAAACAAAATTAGATAAACTTAAGTTACTTTCTTTATATAATCTTAAAAAAAACTAATATAATTTAGACGTTTAACTGTTTATGTAAGTTGTTTCAAATTCAACAGTAATTTTTTTCTTTTCAGAAACAAATAGATTATTTCTTATAGTACCCTACGCACCCTGATGGTTAGAAAAAGTTTATACTTACTTTATGTTTCATCATTATTCCGTAAGACCCGATTTATTGTTTTAATTTTTTGCTTGATTTTGTAAATAACGTGAGTTAGAACTGCAAAAGGTAAAAATGAAATACGAGCGATTATTGGGTTTTGGATTTAAATTAAATCCGTTAAAGTTTTATCAGTTTAATCAATTGACAAAATCAATAAAATGCTCTTTTATTAAAGGGGCAGGGCCGAAAAAGGGTACGTTCTGCTTAAGTAGTTATCGTTCGTTTACTGCCATAGAGAAACCTAATGCGTGCTGTTTTTTTAATTAAAAGTAATTTGCCGAAAGTAATACCAATTGTTGAAGGTCATTTTTGAACGCAGAAAAGCCATCAATTTAAATCAAAACAACAAAAAACACTATATGGATAACTTAAACAGGGAAGTAACTAAATTTCTTGACGACTTGCATCACCCTTTGAGAGCCGAAATAGAACAGTTACGACGAACAATTTTAAACGCTGATGGTAGAATAACAGAAAACATAAAATGGAATGGACCAAATTATTGTTTGGAGAACGAAGACCGAATAACAATGAGAATTCATCCACCCAAACAAATTCAATTAATTTTTCACAGAGGCGTCAAAAAACTAACTCAACCTAAAGACAAAATTATTGTCGACAATTCAGGACTTCTTGTTTGGAAAGAGAATGATCGAGCAGTAGTTTCTTTTCAGGATAGTAACGGTATACAAAAATCAAAATTGGAACTGGAAGATATCGTAAATAAATGGATGAAAGCAACGAAGTCAACCACAACAAACCGCTAATAGAATATTAACAAAAGTAGGCTAACCCCCTATTATTCGGCTGACGGAAGTAAATCAACCTATATAATGCTCATAAACGGTAATGATGAAATTTCCGCCTTCGGCAATACCTAAACCGTTTTCCAAGAACCAATCCATAAAAATTGTAAATTCGGGTATGAAAAAATTACTACTTCTTGCCTGGATTTTCTTTTTTTTGTTAGGATGTAAAAAGGACGACGTAAACCCTAAATCTACCGCTGACCTCTTGCAGGGAGCCTGGAAGGTAGTCTCCAATACCTATGAAGGCTACGATGCGTCAAACGTTAAAGTTTACACGGATACTACCCAGAATAATTCCATCTATATTATTTCGGGGCAAAGCATTGCTATTTCCGATGGTACTACCACTAATCCTTGGGCTACGTACAGTTTAAGCGAACAACAAAACAAAAAGTACATTCACGTAGCTGGTTACGGCTTAAGCTCCAGCTTTGAGTTGGCTTTACTTACCGAAAGCAATATGACCTGGCAACGGGAAACCTGGAACGATACTTATCCAGATGGCTCCGGGTTCAGAAAAGATGCGAGATCGGTGGTAACCATACAATTTCAAAAATAAATTCTAAATAACCCCATTTCCTTGCCGGAAGTAGTTATTCCTTCAACTATTATGAAAAGCTTATTCACGTGGATTCTGTTGTTTTTAGGGCTAAGTCTGGTTAGTAGGGCGCAGCCGGTAAGAGTGGCCGTAGCCGCGAACGCCCAATTTGTGATAAAAATTTTACAAAAAGATTTTGAAAAGAAAACCGGAGTTAAAACCGAAATTATTACCGGTTCTTCGGGCAAAATAACCGCCCAAATTAAAAACGGAGCACCTTACGATATATTTCTATCCGCCGACATGGCATATCCTACTAACCTGTTTAAATCCGGATTTGGCTTAAATGCCCCAAAAGTATATGCTCTGGGTAGCTTAATTGTGTGCAGTACTGCTGATTTAACCCTAGAAAACTGGCGCCAGTTGCTTACTACTAGTTCCATCAATAAGATTGCCCTGGCTAATCCGGCGCTGGCCCCCTACGGCCAAGCCGCCCGGGAAGCTTTGCAGCATTACGGTATATGGGAAAAAGTGCAACCCAAATTAGTTTACGGCGAAAGTATTGCCCAGGTAAATACCTATATTACTACTGGGGCCGTAAAAATAGGTTTTACCAGCGAAGCCTTGATTTACGAAAATCCAAATAAAAATAAATTTAAATGGGTACGGGTAGAAAATAAAGTTTATTCTACGATGGAGCAAGGCATGGTAGTACTGAGCCACGCTAAAAAAGGAAATTATGCCCACGCAATGCAATTTTACGCTTATCTTTCCAGCCCGGCCGCTCAACAAATATTCCGGCAAAATGGGTACCGGGTGCCGTAACGGGTAAATCAGAATACTATGGATTGGACTCCTATCCTGCTTAGTTTAAAACTTTCGTTTATTACCACTATAATTTTGCTCTTCATTGGGTTGCCGGTCGCTTATTGGTTATCCGGAAGTAACTCCATTCCTAAACTTATTCTGGAGGCAGTTATTACGATGCCCTTGGTATTACCGCCCTCGGTTTTAGGCTTTTATTTGCTATTGGCTTTTAGTCCGCAGAATACGCTGGGGAATTGGCTACAAGAAACTTTTGCCCTGCAGTTGGTTTTTTCTTTTAAAGGACTGGTTTTAGCTTCGGTAATTTATAGCCTGCCCTTTATGATTAGCCCGGTAAAGTCGGCGTTCGATCATTTACCCCGTTCTATGGCCGAGGCTTCGTATACCATGGGAAAATCCCGCCTGCAAACCTTTTTTCATATTTTGTTACCCAATATCAAAGCTTCGCTGATAACGGCGGCTGTGCTCACCTTTGCGCATACCCTGGGCGAATTTGGCGTAGTACTCATGATTGGCGGCAATATTCCCGGTATAACCAAAGTAGCTTCCATTGCTATTTATGATTCTGTGGAAAGCATGGATTATACCAGCGCCAATTACTATTCCTTGCTTTTATTTACCATTACCTTTGTTATAGTAGTAACAGTTTTTGTTTTAAACCGGAAATCGGCCAAAAGCCCGTTGGAATGATAGAGGTAGCTATTCAAAAAAATATTAAAACGTACAACGGTAACAACCAGCTGCTAATTAATACTACGTTTGCCACGAATACAATTACGCAAATTTTTGGCCCCTCCGGCGCCGGTAAAACTACTTTCTTAAAAATACTGGCCGGGCTGGTGCAGCCCGAACAAGGCTACATAAGCGTGGAAAATGAAATTTGGTTAAATACGCGAATCCAAATTAACTGGTCGCCCCAAAAAAGACAAACCGGTTTTGTTTTCCAGGATTACGCCCTTTTCCCGCATTTAACCGTGGAGCAACACTTGTTATTTGGCACTTCCGATACGAGTTACGTACAACGTTTGCTGGCCATAGGTAAAATGCAAGCTTTTTATCGGCATAAACCCAAATTCTTATCGGGCGGACAGCAACAGCGGTTAGCTATTCTGCGGGCTCTTTCTACAAAGCCGAGGTTGCTTTTACTGGATGAACCTTTTTCGGCATTGGATTACGCCTTAAAACAGAGCTTGCTCCTTGATTTAAAACAACTGTTTACCGAATTGCAAACTACTTGTCTGGTGGTTACGCATCATCCCCTGGAAACCGAAGGCTGGGCCGAACACTCTTTTGCATTAGAATAAACCTGGTTGATAAAGCCCGGAAAGTCTAAAATGTAATATCAATGAAGCGGAAGCTAAGGCAGATTTATCTAAAAAATTAAAACATTTAAGTAGAAAAGCACGCATTAAATAGTAAATTTAAAAGCTTACTGTTCAAGTTCCGCCTTTGCATGTAAACGGCGAGAAAAGTGATTACGTAAAATACCCAAATGGTACAACAATACACGGCTCGCCTGGTAAAAAAATTAAAAGCAAAGCAAGAGCTGGTTCGGCTGGTCCGTTTATTACCTTTCCTATTTCTGATTGCCGTACTGATTACGAATACCATAGCCTGGGTAAATGGGGCGGCCTGGTACGAGAGCGTGTTAAATCCCTGGTTATTGTGCGCCTGGATAGTGGGTACTGTTTTCATTTACAAGGTGAAACTTCGCTAAATTTGAATTTAAAAACTTTCATTATTACCTGTATACATGAGGGTAAAAAAGGCTTTACTAACCTGAAACTGGTAAAACAACCTTTCCGGGAAATTTTAATTTTCCCTGTTCTGACACATTACCTGAATTGACCTTCGATAACCGGCTGAGTTGCAAAGCAAAAATTCAGAACTGGTATACATGTTCAAACAGTGTACACCTTAATGCCCTTATCTTTACTCTAAGCAAGCTTATAGCATTATGACCGCCTTCCGTAAAATTCTTTTAAGTTTTTTATTTGCTTCCGGCGCTCTTGTCGTTTATGCCCAGCAGCCAAAACCGAACAATTTACGGGCCGGCTTTCAAAATCCTGCCAGTGCGGCGCGCCCTCGGGTTTGGTGGCATTGGATGAACGGCAATATTACGAAAGACGGCATCCGCAAAGATCTGCTTTGGATGCACCGTTCGGGCATTGCCGGTTTTCAGAATTTTGATGCGGGTTTAACCACCCCCCAAATTGTGGAGAAACGGCTTACCTACATGACACCCGACTGGAAAGATGCTTTCCGTTTCACCACTAAACTAGCCGACTCTTTAAAACTAGAAATGGCGATTGCCGGTTCACCGGGTTGGAGCGAAAGCGGTGGCCCCTGGGTTCCGGCTAAAGACGGCATGAAAAAATTAGTCTGGCGGGAGATTCGGGTAAAAGGCGGCCAGAATTTTAACGGCAGCTTACCCAAACCACCCGCTACTACTGGTTCCTTTCAGAACTTACCCATTCCGGAAGAAGCGAGTGTTTTCACGGCCAAGACTGCTCCGCCACCGGAGTATTACGAAGATGTAGCCGTAATAGCCTATCGTTTGCCAACAGCTGATTTAGCTTTAACAGAACTAAACCCTAAAGTTTCTTCCAGTGCGGGTAGTTTTACCTTAACGCAACTTACCGATGGAGATTTAAATAAGACCAATCTTTTACCTTCCGATGCAAATAAAGGGTACGCCTGGATTCAATTTGAATTTACCAAACCTCAAACCATTAAAGCCATTACGGTAGTAGGTGGGGGCAGCAAATCTCCTTTCGGCCTGGCCAGTCCTTCGGAAAATCGTAGTTTAGAAGTGAGCAGTGACGGCATAAATTTTAAGCAAGTAGCTTTTATTCCTCTTACCGGCGTTCCGCAACAAACCATTACTATTCCGGCTACTACCGCCAAATTTTACCGCGTCACATTTAAGAATCCGCCACCGCCCTTTAGCTTTGCTGCCCTGGAAGGCGGCGAAGTGCCGAAACCGCCGGCGGGCACTGATATTGCCGAAATAATGCTGCACCCGGTTCCCCGGGTGAACCACTTAGAAGAAAAAGCCGGTTTTGCCACCGCCACGGACTTAACGCAGCATCCTACTCCCCCTACTACCGAGGTAATTTCCGAAGCGAATGTGATAGACATAACCGGCAAAATGGGTCAGAATGGTACTCTGAACTGGACCCCACCCGCCGGCGAATGGAAGATTGTACGGTTTGGCTATTCCCTCACCGGTAAAAAAAACCACCCGGCTTCTCCGGAAGCAACCGGCTTGGAGGTAGACAAATTAGATGCGCGGGCGGTAAAAGATTATTTTGAAAATTACCTGAACCAATACAAAGAGGCCACCGGCGGATTAATGGGCAGCCAAGGTCTGCAATTTATGGTTACGGATAGTTACGAATCGGGGCAGGAGACCTGGACTCCCTTAATGACCCAGGAATTTGAGAAACGGCGGGGTTACAGTTTGCTAACTTGGATGCCGGTACTAACGGGCGCCATTGTTAAAAGCGCCGAAGCAAGCGATCAGTTTCTATGGGATTTTCGCCAAACCATCGCTGAACTTATAGCCGAGAACCACTATGACCAACTCACCACCATCCTGGAAAAATACGGCATGAAACGTTACACTGAATCGCATGAGAATGGCCGGGTTTTTATCGGGGATGGTATGGATGTAAAACGAACTGCGGCCGTTCCCATGTCGGCTATCTGGATACCCGGAATTGGTGGTTCCTCCATAACGATGGCCCAGGCCGATATTCGGGAATCAGCTTCGGTAGCTCATATCTACGGGCAAAATTTAGCCGCCGCCGAATCCCTGACAGCCATAGGCCTAGGTGGCAAGGCCTGGTCCTACTCCCCGGAACAATTAAAACCTACCGCTGATTTAGAATTAGCTAATGGTTTAAACCGCTTTGTCATTCATACTTCGGTACACCAGCCGGTGGATGATAAAATTCCCGGTTTAGGCTTGGGGCCATTTGGTCAGTGGTTCAACCGCCACGAAACCTGGTCCGATCAGGCGAAGGCCTGGACCGATTACCTGGCGCGCAACAGTTATTTATTGCAACAAGGAAAATTTGTAGCCGATGTGGTGTACTATTACGGCGAAGACAATAACATTACCGGTTTATTCGGCAACCAGCTACCCGCTATTCCCGAAGGCTACAATTACGATTTTATCAATCCTCACGCTCTCCTAAATTTGTTATCGGTAAAAGATGGCAAGCTGGTTACCCCATCCGGCATGAGCTATCAGGTATTATATCTGGACAACAATGCCCGCCACATGTCGCTAAAAATATTGCGCAAAATAGCGCATTTGGTAAAAGCCGGGGCTACTATCAGCGGGGTAAAACCCGAAAACACACCCAGCCTGAAAGACGATAAGCAGGAATTTCAACGGCTAGTGAATGAAATCTGGAATTCGGGCAATCCAAAAGTGATGACGGGTAAAGAATTAAGCGAAGTGCTGCCGGCGTTAAATATTGCGCCTGATTTTACTTATACGAAACCGCAAAACGATACCAAAATTTTGTATGTGCACCGTCAACTACCAGATGGGGAAATTTACTGGGTAAATAATCGTAGCGACCGCTTTGAAAAAGTAGAAGCAAGTTTTCGGGTGAGTGGAAGAATACCGCAAATCTGGCATCCGGAAACCGGAAAAACAGAACCTACTTCTTACCAAACCACGAAAGGCCGTACCGCTATAACCCTAAACCTTACGCCCAACGATGCGGTATTTGTGATTTTTCAGGAACCAACCACCAAATCCTCTTTTTCCTTAACGCCAACATCCGAAAAAGAGATTGTTACCGTTGCGGGCAATTGGCAGGTAACTTTTCAACCTAACCGGGGAGCACCCGCGGGGGCAACTTTTAATCAATTAACTTCTTACACCGAAAATCCCGAGGCCGGAATCAAGTACTTTTCCGGTACCGCTACCTATAACAAAACCGTTACGATTCCAACCGGCCAGATCAGCAAGGGCTCGCAAATCTGGTTGGATTTGGGCGAAGTCAAGAATTTAGCCGAAATAATCGTAAACGGAAAATCATTGGGCATTGTCTGGAAAAAGCCCTTCCGGGTTGATGCTACCAATGCGCTAAAAGCAGGGAATAATAAGGTAGAGGTAAAAGTTACCAATTTATGGGTAAACCGCTTAATTGGCGATCAACAAACAGAGGTGAAGCAGAAAATTACCTACACCACCATGCCGTTTTACCAGGCTAATTCAGAACTGTTACCAGCCGGCTTGTTAGGGCCCGTGAAAGTATTATCCGTTAAGTAAAAGCACAATATCCATTTAAAATGGAAAAGCCTCTCCTATTTTTCTTCCGGAAAATCGGTTTAGTTATGTAGCAAAATGGTTTCCCCCGGCAGCACAGGTTATATTAACCAACTTGAAACCATTAAAACAAGATGTAATTACTGGCTTTATTACTACTTAAGAGGTAAAAATTAGTAGCTACGAGCAATTGACAGCAGTTTGGCTAGAGAGGGCCTTCTAAGGTTTCGGTGCCGCAGGCATTCCGACGTGTAGGGGCGTGCTGCGCACGTTCCCACCCGCTCGAAAGAGCCAAACGGGACCCGCCGGCCACGAGGCAAACGGGTTACGGTACAAATAAGATAGCACCACCAACTGGAGACTTGAAAAGGCTCCACAGATAAACTTTTAATAAGGCAGATTGAATAATTACATTCAATATTAATTATATTCCTTTAATTAAATAACAACAAGCTTACGTTAAAACCATAAAAAGGATCCAAATAATAAATTGTACGGTAACACCCATTAATAAAGTAGCTACGCTGTAAACTTTTAAAGTAGCCGAAGTAGACAAATTAGAAAAACGACTGATCACCCAAAAATAAGCATCGTTGGCGTGGCTAATCATCATACTCCCCGCTCCCATGCTCAACAAGGCTAAAGTTAATCCGGTTGGCGACTGTAAGCCTAAATGGGCTAGCAAAGGTGTTACCAGGGAAGCCGCCGTGATAATCGCCACCGTGGAAGAACCTTGGGCCGTTTTTAGAATGGTAGCAATTAAAAAAGGAAAGAAAATACCCAGGGAAAAACCGCTGAGCAGGTCACCCAGATTTTTACCCATGCCGGTGGCTTGTAACATTTCCCCGAACATCCCACCCGCCGCAATAATGGCTAGTATCATTCCGGCCTTGTCTACCCCATCCGTCAACCAATGCGACAGCTCTTTTTTGTTTTGTTTTTGAATCAGGCGAAAGGATAAAACAATGCCGATTGCTAACGCCACTACTGGTTCTCCGATAAAAGAAATAATCTGCAACAGTATACTTTGATCCATGGTTTGTTTAGTAGCATACAGAAAAACAATTGATTTACAAGCAATCAAAGCAATCGGCACCAGGATGGGTAAAAAAGAAAGAAAAGCCAAAGGTAATGGTATTCCTGGGGCCAGATTTAGCTCCGGTTCATGGTCGATGTATTCGTGGGCAACCTTTCGTCCCCGCCAAACACTCCATCCGAACCCTACCAAAGCCGCTGGTACCGCCAGCAATAAACCATACAGCATCACCATGCCTAAATCTCCGCCAGAAGTACCAACGGCGGCCGTAATACCCGGGTGAGGCGGCACCAGACAATGCACCGCGTACAAAGAGGTAGCTAAAGCAGCCGCCATTACCGGCATTTTGTGGTGCGATTTTTTAACCAGTGAATGATTTAAACCACTTAAAATAATAAAACCGCTGTCGCAAAAGATGGGAATGCCAATGATAAAGCCGGTTAAGGCAATAGCTGTGGGGGCATTTTCCTCTTTTACCATTCTTAAAATGGCATTGGCCATGCTTATCGTCGCGCCGGTTTTTTCCAGGATAACGCCCAGCGTGGTGCCCAGAATTATTAACAAGCCGATTTTCTCCATGGTATGGCCGAAACCCGTTTTTAGTACGGTTACAATTTCCGCTAAGGGCAAACCACTCAGTAAACCAACTCCTAATGCGGCCAAGGTTAAGGCAAAAAAAGCATTTACTTTTTTGTAAGCCGTAATCCAGATAATAAAACCAATACTCGTAACCAGGAGAAAGAGCAAGTAATAGGTATTTGTCATGTGGCTTGGTTTTACTTTTCAGAGAGCAAAGGTAGAGCCGACTACGCAAAAGCTACTGGTTTATCTTTAGAAAAACTAGTTATATGAAAAACCGGTAATTACTCTTAAGTAGGTAGGTCAGATGATTCCAGCTAATCCATAATAGCCAAGATACTTTTTCTAAGCAGTATTGCCCGCAGCAATTAAAAATCTGGGATAGATGGCTTAGAAAAGTAATTAAAACACAAACCTCTACAACTATAAATTATAATGTAAGCTAATTTAGAAAAGCTAAAGAGTATACTTAAGCAAAGCTTGAAATAAAAGAACTTAGTTACGGTTTTTTAAAAAATGGAGACTTATTTAATCCATATATGGCAGTTAATAACCTCTACTTAACCTATCAGACAAGATAAAAATACCTAAAATTATAAGGGCAAATATAACGGGTGTTTTAATAGAACGGGCTCGGTATATAGTTTCTCTTCCTATGTATTTGTTCCAGAAGAAGTTGGTTAAAATGGAAGCGCCAATAGCATTTATAATGAATGAAATAAACATAGTTCTACCATAACTATTAAAAATATATGCGAAGGCAGTTGTGTATAAAAAGCCAAAACCAATAACGATCCATTTCGCTTTTTTAGTTACAATATTCAGAGAAAGTAACACTGCCCCAAAAAGAACGGAAAGAAAAATGGAGAAGCCCCAAATAACTCTTGGTGAATAGTAAGCGGGTGCATCCGGGTCGGTAACCAGGTTGCGCGGCCATTGGCTGGTAAACATAATATCCTCCTCTTTCCGCTCCTTAGGCTCGGTTTCTTTCTTAGCCCTAATAATATCGTGGATTTCGGCTAGTTCCTCTTCGGTAAATGACCGGCCTCTATTTTGTAACTCATTTAGTGCAGCAGAAATAGTTCGGGAAGAGTAACTCCAAATATTAACCAGATAATTTTCAAGTTCTTCGTCGGTTTTGTTGGTCATAAAAGTTTTTTTTAAGCCAAACATCAGGCAAACTTAAAAATACAAAATTAAGCTATTCCTGCAGGTATAAGCTTGTTTTTTAATCGTTCCCTAACGGTAGCCAATTTATTTAAGTTGTAGGAGAAATATACTGCGGGTCTATTTACCAAGAAAGGAAGAAAAGGCGTATGCCATACTCCCCCAACGAAATTATCAACCAGTAAGGGCGTATATAGCTATACGCCCCAACATGGCTTAAGCTATTTTAGCATACATATTGCTCATACGGGCCGTACGAGCGAATTGTATTCGCCCATCCTTTACTCTATGGCCTACAATCCTCTTATTCATCACCGCCGTTCCATCCGGCTCAAAGGCTACGATTACAGCCAGTCGGGTGCTTATTTTATTACCCTCTGCCCCTACCACCGGGAACATCTGTTTGGAGAAATTGTAAATGGAAATACGGTGCTGAGTGAATACGGACAAATTGCATTTAATGAATGGGTCAGAACCCCGGTAAAGCGCTCAAATGTAGCATTGGATGTTTTTGTCATTATGCCCAATCACCTGCACGGAATCGTAATCATTAATGATACGGGCGAATCGCATTCGCCCATTTTGGATGATATGGCCTGGAATAAAATCCAATTACAATTCAACAATAAGGGCGAATGCGATTCGCCCCTACGTTCACTATCCAATACTGTTGGGGCGATTGTTCGGGGGTATAAATGGGTGGTGACCAAACAAATAAATTTATTATGTTCTGGCCAGATAATCTGGCAACGTAATTATTACGAACATATCATTCGGAACGAACAAGCGTATCAAACCATTTCGGAATATATTATGAATAATCCTGCAAAATGGGAAGAAGACAAGTTCTTTAGTATATAAAGAATTTTAACTTTCACTGATTGAAATTAATGCGCGTTTTAGACTAAAACCTTCACCCTAAAGCAAAAAAAGACCTGGTTTAACCAGGTCTTTTCTATAAAAATCAAATTGTAAAATCGGCTTATTTCACCCGGGTAAAGGTAATGACTCTCTCCTGACCCTGGAAGTTAGACGAAAGCGTAAGCGTATCTCCTTCTACTTTTCCTTTGTTCGGCACGTCCGTTCCCATAATGTTCAGGGTAAAGCTAACTTCATTGCCAATTATTTTACCGTTAGCAATAGGGTTAACACCTCTGGGAGTTTGCATGGTACCCGTTAAAGTTTCTCCTTCGGCTTGTAATTGCAAGTTCATTTCAAAGTCGCCCATTTTGGCCTGCCAGGTACCGTTGATGTTGGCTGGTTGGCCGGGAGTGGCTAAACTATCCACGGCGGCTGGAGCATTGGCGGGCGCTTGACCCGGCGTGATTCCGGTTGTGGGAGCAGGTACACCGGCTGGTCTTTGTCCGCCTGCTGGCATTCCTCCTGGTCGGCCACCGGCAGGAGCACCACCTCCTGGGGCACCACCTCCTGCAGGAGCACTTCCGCCTGTGCTGGCACCAGCATCCTGGCCACCGCCACTTTCACCACCTTTTAAATCATCGTTGGTTACCGATTTTCTATTTTTACGGGGCGCATTATCGTTGCTCATTTTACCAATGCGGTAGCTAAAGTTTACTTTCAGGTTTAGGTTATGGAAAACGTTCGTACTCTTTTGGCTAAAGATGGGTGAGGTTTGCTCGCTTCTTACCTTTATAGTGGTAGTAAAAAAGTTTTCGGCGCCAAAGCCAATGCTACCTTTTTTGTCGTTGATATCTTTTTTAACGTTTAAGCTATAAATACCAAAACCACCTTGGTAACCTTGCAACTGTACTTGCCGGCCCCGGTAAAAACCAAAACCTTGCAAACCCCAGCCCTGACCTAAGTTATAAGAACCAAAAGCCCGTAAGTTGTACACCCAGCCTTTGTTATTAGCGTTGTAAATAGGGTCGGCCACGTTGTTATCTATAACGGAATAATACGTATCCGTACCACCCATCAACATGAGCTTACCTACATTCACATTGCCGTTAATACTAAACCCATAGGCATTTTCTTGGCCAATATTAGCATAAGTAGTCCGTACGGTATCTAAACCCACCACATCCCGGATACTTTGGATAGAATTATTGGTGTTGCGGGTAAAAACCGAGAAGTTGAGCGAAGTCCGTTTAATAAAGGCGCTGTAACCCAATTCAAAATTGTTGGTATACTCCGGGTCTAAATTAGGATTACCCTGGGTAATGTTTTTGGTACTACCACTCGCGCCAAAGCTAGAACCCGCAATTTGAATGGCCGGGTTCAGGAACTGCAACGAAGGCCGCTGAATCCGGCGGGTGTAAGATGCTTTAACGGTGTTGCCGCCTTTTAATTTTTTAGATAAATTAATACTGGGAACCAACACCCCGTAAGAAGGAATGTCCTTGGTGGTTTCCTGATTATTTTTAAAATCGGCGTCTATATTGGTGTATTCATAACGGCCACCCACTTTCAAACTGTATTGTTTAGGTGTGGTTAAAGTATACGATAAATAACTACCCATTACATTCTGGTTGTAGTTAAAAACGTTATTAAGCTGCGCATTTGCGCTGCGCACATAATCGCCGGTAGCCTCGGCGGTAAAGCGTTGGAAATCGCTGGAAACCCGGCGCATAATCCCTTTCACGCCTACTTCTACCATCTGGGTTTTGCCAATCGGATTTTGATAGTCTATTTGTACGGTGCTTTCCTGGTTAGAACTCTCGTTCAGGTTTTTCAAACGGGCCGGGGTAAAAGCATCCGGATTTAAAGTATGGTTTAAGAAGTCGTTGGTGCGGTTGTTGCGGCTAAACTGAGTTAAAATACTGAGTTCCTGCTGCGGCTTGGCGAACAAATGCGTATAGTTCACATTTACGTCTACCTGGCCGGAGTTATTTTTATTTTCCGCCTCCTGATTTAAAGTACTCAGCGGAGCTCCATTTCGGAAACTTTGGGTAAGTAAATCATCCTGAAAAGAATGTCCGTTAAAGGTGCCAAACATTACCGAAGAGTTTAGATAGTTCTTCTCGTTTATATCATAATCCCAGCCCAAAGTATACCGGCCCATCAGGTTTTTCGTGCGGGTATCGGCATTTTGCAGCGTGGTCAATTGGTCGCCGGTAGTATTAGTGGTGATTTGGGTGTTTTCGAAACTGCCGGGAGTATTGTAACCGGTACGGCCAAATCCACCCAAAGAAAAGCCCATTTTACCTGACCGGTAAGAACCATTTAACCCCAGGTTTGTGCCCCGCAAGCCAATGCCGGTATCAATTCCTAAACTACCGCCTTGCAAGTTATTTTTCTTCAGGATAATATTTACTATACCCGCTGAACCTTCGGCGTCGTATTTAGCCGAGGGCGACGTAATTACTTCTACCGATTTAATTAAATCCGAAGGAATTTGCTTTAGAGCATCCCCCACACTTCCGGCGGTAATAGTAGATGGACGGTTATTAATTAAAACTTTAATATTCTGGTTACCGCGCAACGAAACGTTGCCGTCTAAATCCACGGACAGCATGGGTACTTTACGCAATACATCGGAGGCATCACCGCCCCGGTTAGAAGCATCGTTTTCGGCGTTGTAGACGGTACGGTCTACCTTTTCTTCGACTAAAGCCCGTTGGGTTTGAATTTCAACCGCTTTTAAGGCAATAGCGCTGGAGTTGATTTTTAATTCTCCCAAGTCAACGTTTTTATCTTTCTCGCCTACTTTTACGTTGTCGATGGTGCGGGTTTCGTAACCGATAAACGTTACCACTACCTGGTAAGTACCGGCTCCTACTTTCGGGATGGTGAATTTTCCTTTTTCGTCGGCTAAGGTTCCGTCTACGGCTTTGCCCGAAGCCGGGTCGTTCAGGGTAATGGTGGCAAAGCCTACCCCTTGCTGGTTAGCAGCATCTACTATGGTTCCGGAAATATTGGCATCTCCTTTTGGCGTAGTAGAAACAGCACTGGTTACAGCTGCCGTTAAAGTTTGAGAATTTGCCGACCCGATCGGGCTTTGAGCCATTACAATCGGACTACTAAAAGCCAGCAATAAAACTGGTAAGAATGCTTTCATAGCTATATTAAGTTTTAAAAATTCAAGTTTTCAGGCTACTTAACCTGATGCACGATACAAACTTAGCTTAACCCATACAATTTCATTTGGTAAATAGATGAACCGGCTTGTTTCCTAGATAGAATTGGTCAATTTCATCGACTAAAGATAATTTAACTATCCTTATTGAAATTCAATCACAAAAAAAATCATTAGTCAGATAAAAAATCAATAGATAATAGATAATTTAACAAGTAACGTAAAAAAAAACGCATTTACGTTAAAAATTATTCAGTCAATTACTACTTTACCATAAGACGAGATTTTGCCATTAACGTTGCTGAATATTTTCCGGAAGGTAGTATTTGCATTAGGAGTTTACCAACTAGTTAAAGGTAACCGGTAAATTAAAATCGGTAAATACGGGTGATTTGCCGGTGAATTTTTAGAATAACCTGTTTTTAACCTTCATTCTTCAGGTAAATCATAAAATAATTCTATCTCCTGAAGCGATTTACTTATATAAATTGAACGACTATAGGGTTTATACCAGCCCAGGAAAACTTCTTTGAACAGTAAAATTTCAATCTTATGGTTAGATTTAATTTTTAGAAGAAAGTATTTTCGAACTAGCTGATTTAGTGTCTTTAACGCAGGGAACAGCAACTACGGAAATGCCGCTACTAAAATAAAAAGGAATAATTCTATTTTCATCCGACAAACTTTTAAATACTTGAACCGTGAATAAAATACCCCGAATAGAAACTATCCCCGAAAAGAAATTAGTGGGCAAACACCTAAAAATGAGCTTGGCAGCTAATCGAACCACTGAACTATGGCAATCTTTTATGCCTCACCGCCACCAAATAAAAAACAGGAAAAACTCCGACTTTATTTCGATGCAGGTTTACGCCCCATCTTTTACCCTGAACAATATGAACTCCCACACTGAATTTGAAAAGTGGGCCGCATTAGAAGTTTTGCACTTAAATGAAGTTCCGGACGGTATGGAATCTTTCCTTTTACCAGGTGGGCTGTACGCCATTTTTAGGCATAAAGGTGCCGCCAGTACCGGAGAAAAAACTTTCCGTTATATTTTCGAAACCTGGCTACCCGCTTCTGAATACGAGCTGGATACCAGGCCACATTTCGAGATTTTAGGCGAAAAGTATAAAAATGAAGATCCGAGTTCAGAAGAAGAAATTTGGATACCTATAAAACTTAAAAATTCTATTACTTAAGCCCGTTCTCAAGGCTAATGTAAATTCAGCTAACTAAATTTATGGCTGAAATCAGTCAATAAGGCAAACAGACCTTAATTCTGTTTGATTCGATTTACCTTCGTAGCCGGCCAAACATTAATTTATTTTAGGCTTATTCTTGAATAAACCCGACTTTTATGGCAGACTTCCGACCAAGTTCCTAATTTTATTTATCTTTTAGATATTACCATTAATTGCCGGAAAATACGCTCTTACCCGACTACTTAACCTAAACGATTTACCAGGAAAATGAAAGGATTTTGTATTGGCTTAATTTTATTTCTAATATGCTTGTTAGAAGCAAAATGCCAAGTACTAACGGACTCTGTTTTAATAGAAAGTCATTACCGAACTTTCCATTTTAATAAACCGAAAATTAAACCACAAAATTACAACTTAATTTTTGTGCTGCACGGCTCAGGCGGTGATGGAAAAGGCATAATGAAAGCAGCAATGAGTCTGGAAAAACAATCCGGTCCGCAACCTATTTTCTTGGTGTATCCGGATGGTTATAAAAAATACTGGAACGAATGCCGGAAAGCGGCCACCAGCGCGGCAAACCTGGAAAACATGAACGAACAAGCTTTTTTTGAGGCTATGTTGCGGTATTTCGCGCATAAGTACGGGATAAATAACCAACGTTTTTTTGCCATTGGTCTTTCCGGCGGTGGGCACATGGCTTTTAAACTGGCCCTGACCATGCCGGATAAATGTAAAGGCATTAGCGCCTTCGTCGCCAACTTACCGGATACTCCTAACCTGGATTGTATTGAATCCAAAAAGCCGGTGGCCGTTATGATTACCAACGGCACCCAAGACCCCATTAATCCGTACCAGGGCGGCCCCGTGGTGGTAAACGGAAGTTCCTTTGGCAGTGTACATTCTACTAACGGTACCTTTCGTTATTGGGCCGGCTTAGCGGGTTATCAAGGTGAACCTAATGTGGAAAATGTACCCGATAAAAATACCCGCAATAAACAAAGTATTACCCGCTTCACGTACCAAGAAAAAAATAAGCCCGAAATAGTGCTCTTAGAAGTAAAAGGCGGCGAACATACTTTTCCGGCAGACATAGATGGTTTTACCGAATCCTGGCAGTTTTTTGCCCGCCAAATTCCATCAAATTAATAAGTTTTTCACGGCGAACAGCCCACAACCAGTTAGCAAGAATAATCGCCTAACCTCCCTTATATAGTTCTCCTACTCTCTCTTTAAAAATTGAATTTCTTCTACCGCGAGCGTCTTCGCTTGTGGTTCATCATGTAGCAGGCCTCCGGCTGGGCTACCCGATATACTTTCCTTAAAAGCAATCAGTTCAAATTCCTAGCAGCCAGTTGAAAATATTGAATAATTCCGGGAAAACCGGACAATAGGCATTACGGATGAAGACGCTCTGAATGGATACTTTGCAAATAGCTAATTAGCAATTGGTTATACTGCTATTCGATATTCGATACTCAAAATTCACCATTCCCATTCTTTAGGAATCAGCAACTAAGCAGTACTACCCATAAAAATGAGCAGTGCAGCTTATTTCCTTAGGGTAGTTCGTGGTAGTACCTTTGTCATGTTCTTAAAACAAAGCACTTACCGAACATAGAAAACAACTTAATCATCCAAATAACTTAGAAAACAATTCATCCATCCTTAACTCTCAACTGAAAATGAAAAAGATTACCCAAGTAGCCGCTGTTGTCTTATTAACCGTATCGATGTCGAGCTGTGCTACCGTATTTGGCGGCAAAGTAACCCAGTACCAGAAAACCCGCCCGGCCGATGGTCAGCCCCAACGCGAAATCCGGGTCGGGGCTTTAGTGGCCGACGTGCTGCTTTTCTGGCCCGGCTTAGCCATTGACTTTGCTACCGGCGCCATCTACAAGCCCCAAGCGAAAACCAGTACTGCCACCAACACTAATTCTAACGCGAACACTGGTTCTAACTCTACTACTAACGCCAAAGCCAGCAACTAACATCTTTCCAGGGGAGCACACCCGTAAGTTGGCTCCCTTTTTCTTTCTTCGTGCTAGTCTTTTTTCTTACTTCTAACTCTCAACTTCTAACTCTAAACTTTTACTTCTTCCCTCCGATGAAAACCTTTTGTACGCTCCTGTTATTCTTCTTTGCCACTACCCTGATGAGCCCAGCCCAAGTGCTGCTCGGGGAAGGTTCTAAACAAATCTTTGCCAGTCCCCAACTTGCCTCGGCCATTCAGCAACACCAAACCGTGGCTATTCTGCCCTTTACCGCCAAGATCACCTACCGCAAACCACCCAAGAACTTCAACCCCCAAGCCCACCAGGAACAAGAAACTACTTTAGCCCAAAATATTCAGAGTAGCCTGTATACCTACCTGCTGCGCAAAGCCAAGTCGTACTCGGTTACGTTCCAGGAGGTGGAGAAAACCAACAGCTTACTCAAAAAAGCGGGCATGTACGGCAAGTTAGAGGAGTTTACGAGAGAGGAGATCGCCAAAGCCTTGGGCGTGGATGCGGTAATCAGCGGGAAGTTCGACATGGAGCAGACCCGTTCGGATGGGACGGCTTTCGCCACGGCCGTGGTATTCGGGGGCTATGCGGGGAAGACCGGTTCGGGTTCCTTAACCATGACCCTCCACAACGGACAGGATGGAGAGCTGTTGTGGCGCTTTTTCAAGACCATGGACGATGATTTTACCTCTGCTACCGATGACTTAGTTGAACGCATGATGCGCAAAGTCTCCCGTAATTTCCCCTATGCTATTTAAGTAGAATCCTCTGAATTTAACAATTAATCCAATCCAAATCTAATCCAAATTAAACCCAACCGAAAACTCACCGGCCATCAAGCTTGGTGAGTTTTGGTATATAGAATCACCACCTAATGATTATAATCCAGAAAAAATTAAAAAAAGAGTTAACCTCCAACTTAATCAGAATACTAATAGGAAAGCAGTAAAGATTGAAATCCTAAAGCTTTATTACTTGATTTAACCCCAAACCGATTGAGTTTATATAGGTAGTACTACCCATAAATATGAGTGCCAGTACCTATTTTCTTCCTGGTTTTGCCTGGGTAGATTTGTTACATCCGAATATCGGAAAAATAAAATACATAAATTAATCTATTACCGTAACTACCCTTGCCCCGTTTAAAAGGAAGCGAAGGGTTTTTGATTATAAAATAACATGGCTGCGCCCGCAAAAAAAACTTCTGCTTATTGGTTGCCGGTAAATCCGGTTTGGCCAAGCCATGCCCTTACTGCATCCAGGGTAAATGGCCATCCAGAACCAGGTAGAGGAACAGATAGTAATAATTCTTCTGCATCTTTGAACCTGTTTGTAAGTACTATATATAAGGCTCCGCTAAAGTTTAATTCGGACCGAACCTGGGTGCAAAAGCCCAAATCTTTGTTTCAACATTTTGGCAAATTGCCAGTCGGTTTACCTGTAAATCAACAAGGAACAAAAAGTGAATATCCAGTAAATTGCCACTTCACTACTGGTAAAACAACTGGTTTTAAGAAAGAAAGGCAGGAGAATACTTTTTCGCAGGAACTTATACAAGCTCAGGAGCAAGAGCGCCAAAGTCTGGCTAATGAACTGCACGATACTTTGGGGCAAAGTGTAATTTTGATGAAGAATCATATTCTGAAGCTAAAAAATAATTTACCCGAATCCGCCGAAACCAGCGAGCAAATAAATACCTTAGCCGAAATGGTAACCGACACGCTGCAAAAAATAAGAGAAATATCGTACGGTTTAAGACCCTACGAACTAAACTTATTTGGTTTAACCCAAGCCCTTCGCAGCCTGACGGAAGAAGTAGCCGATGCGGCCGCCTGGCGTTTAACCTTAGATTTACCGAAAATCGATAACGTATTTTTAAAAGAACACGAAATTTACGTTTACCGGGTTATTCAACAATGCTTAGAAATAGTCGAAAAAAATGCGGCAGCTTGGGAAGTGCATTTAACGGTTCATTCTAAGCCCGAAGCAGTTGCGTGTACGATCCAGGTTACCGGGTCAGCCTCTTTCTGTTTATTCCTTAAAAAGAATAGTACCACTGATTTTAATCTTTTACGCCTGCAGGAACAACTTAAAATTATTAAAGGAACCATTACGTTTACCGCTGCTGCTCCCCAGGTTACTACCATTCATTTAACAATACCTATCCAACCAATGCCTGATACTCATGAAACAGCTTAACTTAATTATTGCCGATGATCATCCCATTTTTTTGAAAGGTTTACGGGAAGGACTGGAAATGGAAGATGATTTTAAAGTGGTGGCGCAAGCCAATAACGGTCTGGAAGCTTGGCACGCCGTGCAAACCCACCGTGCCGATGTGGTAGTGCTCGACATTGACATGCCCCGGATGAACGGTTTAGAAGCAGCCGAAAAAATGCTCGAACAAAATCCCAAATTACCTATTATCCTGCTTACCATGCACAAAGAAAAAGCGCCGCTGCTTAAAGCGCTGGAATTAGGTATTTGCGGCTACGTACTAAAAGAAAATGCCGTTACCGATATTATGCACGCTATTCGGATGGTAGCCGAAGGAAACCCGTA
This sequence comes from Adhaeribacter arboris, assembly GCF_003023845.1. Classification (NCBI taxonomy): domain Bacteria; kingdom Pseudomonadati; phylum Bacteroidota; class Cytophagia; order Cytophagales; family Hymenobacteraceae; genus Adhaeribacter; species Adhaeribacter arboris. The sequence goes on from NZ_PYFT01000001.1 coordinate 1,890,323, forward strand.
CATTAGCCCGGAAATGTCGGCATTTTTACTCCGGAAACCGCAGACGGTGCAGAAACAAAAAACGCAGGAGGCCATGGAATTACTTACTCCCGCGGAAAGACAAATTACCCAACTAATTGCCCAGTATAAAACCAGCAAAGAAATTGCGGATGAGTTGTTCATCAGCGAGAAAACGGTTTTTAACCACCGCATGAATATTTCTAAAAAATTAAATTTAACGGGTAAGAACTCCCTGCTCCGCTTTGCTTTAGAACATTTTGCTTAAACTTTAAGGATTTCTTCTTCCTGCCCGAAAGCAAAAGAAAAGCTGATATTTGTGTAATTAATCTAATAAGTAAGCGTCTACTTTAGTTTTGACGAAGTATTGGAGGCAATATAATAAGGTGCTTACGTCCAGTTAATTACCTCTTTCTCTTCTTAAAAGGCGCTACTAAAAGGTTATTTATGCTCGCTTATTTCATCAGATAAATAGAACAAAATACATATAATCGAATAAAATTCTTAAAATAAAGTAATTTTAATCTGAAATAATAAGTGCGGGTAAATTGAAACATAAGGGAGCGGAAAATGGTTATAAATTAAACAGAAATTATAATTGACCAGAATAACTTATTATTTTGATAAATGTACCATTTTGAATTATACTACTTTGTTAATTGTATTTTTCAAGTAAAATAAAATTTTTCTCTGGCAGTTATAGTTGTTTTTAGAAATTCATCGTTAACAAGTACAGAATACCTAACTTAAATAGATTATGCAAGTATTAGCTTATATAGTAAATCCGCTTATTAGAATTTTCACCGTGGTTAAAAGCAAATACATGGTTCAACAACCAGCGCTTGCTCTAATACCCGTCAGAAGCTAAAATCTGACTTTTTTATTCTTCCGGTATTCTCTTTTATTTAAATTAAATAAGAAGAGAATTAAAAACTATAATTATTAATTTGGGCGGTACTAAGGTAAAGAGGCTTTTGATACAATTATCGACGAGCTAAATCAGAATTTCACTAGAAAATAATAGATAAATCTTGTCTTCCTGTTTTCATGAATTGATCAAAAAATCTGTCTCTTTACTTAGTATTTGCTTCTTCCAAATGCCGGTTATTTTCCTTCCTCGCTTTTCTTTTTTCTAATCTGTTTGTTTTTCTTTCTTCTAAAACTTTTAGCGGTTTTTAAATTCTTACATTTTTTTAACTGACTTCTTTTAAGCTGATTACAGCTTTTTTTATTTTTAATACAACCCTTTCTCCGGAATTTACCACTTTGGTATAGAAGTAAAATTATAACCACTCGTGGCGTATTATCCGGACCCTGCCGAACCCGTGCTTTTACAAGGCTGTCTGCAAAACAACCGGCAGGCTCAGCGCCATTTGTACGAAAAATACAAAGATGCCATGTACACCATTTTGTTCCGGATGTTGAACAACGAAGAAGAAGCCGCTGATGCTTTGCAGGAAGGTTTTCTGGAAGTATTTCGCAGTTTGTCAAGCTTTAAGGCTCAATCTTCCCTGGGAGCCTGGATTAAAACCATTGTTGTACGGGCTGGTCTGAAAAAACAACGCAAAACGCTTTTCCTGGAGCCTTTAGAAGAACAGGTTGCCTTTCGTTCGCCGATTGAATGGGACCAGAATTTAACGGGTGAATACTTGGATAAGGCGATTCGCCAATTACCGGATGGTTACCGGAATGTGTTTTTACTGGTAGAAGTAGAAGGATATACCCACCGCGAAGTAGCTGATTTATTGAACATTGCCGAAGGAACTTCCAAGTCGCAGCTTTTTCAGGCTAAAAAATTATTGCAACGCTTATTAAAGGATGTAAAATAATGAAGGAGCCGCAAGATATTCTCCAGCGAGCCATTGCCCAACTGCCCTCCTACCCCGCTCCGGCAAAGGTTTGGCCCTTAATGGAGCAGACATTAGATCAGGAACGAAACCCCCAGCCATTGCACCAAGCTGTTCAGGAATTAAAAACAACAATCTTACTTGCTCCCCTTGCTTGGGAAAATTTGGAAGAGAAACTGAATCAGCAAGAAGAGTTAGTAGCGGATAAAAATACAGTGCCAGAAGGGAAAACAACCCCAAGCATTTTCCGGGGAATGAGGAAAAGGGCCGGCAAAGCCGCCCAACCAGTATTTGCCAGAGGGTACGTTTTCTATGCGGTAGTTGCCTGTATTTTACTATTTCTGGGTGTCTTTTGGTATTATCAAACTATAGAATTACCCCAAGAGCCAAGTCTTACTTATTCCCAGGAAATAGTTGCCCCCTTAAACTTAACTTTATTTGAAGCTTCGTTGAGCGACGAAGATGAGGTGCTAGATTTTGTTCGCGAAAACTGCCAGACCCTCCAGGAAAAATGTACTAATTCTAAATTCAGGGGTTTACTTAACGAGTACCTGGAACTGGAAGCCGCCCGACACGAACTAACGGGCCAGCTAAACCAACACCAGGAACAAACCCAATTAATGAATTACCTGGTGCGCATTGAAAAAGAAAAAACGGAAGTGGGCAAGCAACTCTTACAACTTTTGCTCATTTGATTTTAAAATAAATTGATTCTACCCGAATACCATCATGCACTATATACGAACATACGGGTTTTTACTTCTGCACTTTTTTTCGGTGGGGCGGTTGCTGGCGCAAAGTAAGGTACAAGTAGTTACCAAAACGGTGGAGCAATCCTTTCCTTATAAAGCCGGTGAAATTATTTTTATACAAGGTGAGAAAGCCAGCATCCAGGTAATGGGCTGGACTAGTCAGGAAGTAAAAGTAGTACTCCGGCTGGTTGCCAAAGCTCCTACTACCGAAGTCGCCCGGGAAGCCCTCGAATACCAACGCTATATTCTGGAGAAAAAGAGAGACGCTGTGCAGGTAAAAAACTACTTTGCCGTTCCTGGTGGCAAATTTCCCATAAAAGCCCTTTTATTGGCTGAGTATGAAATATGGGTACCCCGGGAATCTTCTTTAAAAATTAAAAATCAATACGGAAATACCACTATATCAAATAAAAATGGCGAAACGGAAGTAGATACCCGCTATGGCAATATTACCCTGGACCAGGTAAAAGGAAACAATATTTTTAAAAATTATTTCGGCGATTTTACCGCAAAAAACCTAGGCGGGCAAATCCGGGCCCAATTCAATCACACCAAAACCAGCATACAGGGTTTATCGGGCAAAGCAGAATTTAATACTACTTTAGGCGATATGAGTTTAGGCGATTTAACGGGTATTCAAAGTTTAAAAATTGATGCGTCTAAATCCGATATCAGTTTGGCTGCTACCAATGCCCAAGCGAATCAATACTACTTTACCACTGAATTTGGGAATATCACGGTCCCGGAAAGTTTTCGCACGCCAATTAAGCGCAAACCGAACGAGTCGGCTACCTGGCAATACGGTGCCGCCCATTTGCCGGCCATACATGTTAAAACCACTTTTGGCAAAATTACCCTGGAAACCGAATGAAAAAGATACTGTTTTTAGCTACTTGGTTATTTGTTTCTTTCCCGGCAATTCTCTCTGCTCAGGAAAAAGTAACGATCAAAACTAGTGAAGAGGAAATGGATACCACTCATTTTTCGAACTTAGTGCAAACCTATAACCACCTGATCCGGGTACAGGAAGAAGAGCTCCAACTTTTTAAAATTGATTTAATCGGACCTGCCTTATTCTTGTTTTCGTTAGGTGGGAATAAAGACTCTGTGAAGTCGAACGTATTACGCCTGGCTTACGAAAGAAAAATCCGGCCCAACTGGTCCTGGATCGTCAGTCCTACTTTGCAGGCCGACCGCGATCGGGTACGTGACGTAGGTATCAGTGGAGGATTACGGTATTACTACAACCAGAATAATCGTATTTTGAAAGGAAAAAGCGCGAACAACTTTTCGGCCAATTACCTGGGCGCTTATTTGAACGGGCGCACCCGGCCGGGCGAAAATCAGCAACAGCTTTCGATTGACCTAGTTTACGGCATTCAGCGAAGGTTAGGTCGTTGGGCATTCGTGGATTTCGACCTTGGCCTCCGCAACAAAATAAAAGCCTACCCCGCCACAAAAAACCGGATTGACCTAATGACTGAAATTCGTTTAGGTTTAGCTTTTTAAACCGGTTCTTTCCAAAAAAATCATAAATAAAGTTATTTATAATTGTCTTAACCTTTTACTGAACAACCAGTTTCTGCTGTCGGGTACCCGATGCGCTTACAATTTTTATAATATATACCCCCGATCGGAGCAACGACGGTACCGGAATAATTAAATTGGCATTCCCCAGGTAGTTAGTCATTAAATTTTGGGTAAGCATCGTCCGACCCGCTACATCGTATAAGGTAAGCGATACTTCTTCTTTTTTGCCGAAGTTTTCCAGAGTTAAAGATAACTTTTCACCTTTGTTAATGGGATTAGGATAAACCTTAAGCAGCCGGTTGTTTTGATTTACACTGCCAGCTTGCTTGTCAATGCCGGTAACTAACTTGGACGTATCCTGTTGTGCTTTAATAACCACAAAGTAATTACTTAAAGAACCCGCCGCCGGACTAGCCCGGTTGCCGTCGAAAGTGATGGGGCCCGCAGTAAAGGATTGGCTATAAAGCTGGTAACGGTTATTTTTCTCATCATTTACTAAAATCTCCTCCTTCTGTTTTTGCCAATTTTCTAACCAGCCCGGTAAAACCTTTACCCGTGGGTCGTAAGCTACATAAACCGTTGCCGGCCGGGTTAGCTCCAAAGCAAATACTCCCGCCCCGTTATTGTATTTGTCATCGTTTGGCGTTTTAACAATAACTGAATTTATTAAATGCTCCGGCACCGAAGTCGTTACATAAGTACGGTCGGTGTAAATGGGAACTCCCAGGTTAAGAGTATCTAACTCATACTTTAAATTGTTAGTAGTTGTTAAATTGGTTACTAAAGGCGCATCGGTAATAGTAAAATTAATTTTTAAAGTAGTCCCCGGTAATCCCTTGCCTCCTGCTGCCGAATAAGGAGTAACATCTAAGGTATATTCTCCTGGCACCGGGTTCCAGGGCACATAAGTAGAATCCGGCCGATCACCTAATAAGGCGTAAGGCAACTTAGATTCCGTTTGCGTTACCGTTTGAGCGCCGCTCAATTGAAATACCACACTGCCCACGGCATTCGGACTGGTAGTAGCGCGAATACTTACCTTACTTGTAGGTAAATTAGCCAGGTTTACGGTTGCTCCTTTCCCAATTAACCGGATTTCTTCGCCATTTTCGGCGTTTACCAAGGCTAAGCGGATAATTTTTTGTTCCGATAAGGGTTCGCCCACATAGGTGCGCCGCACGTTTTTGCCACCAGTATAATATAGTTTACCTCCTATAAGCGTAGCCACCCCTCCGCGCATAATGAGAGGTAAAGGAGTAAGATCGTCCCAGGTATCAGTGGCCGGGGAATACGCCGAAACCAGCCGGGTTCCTTTCTGAAACTCGTATTCGCCCCCAATGACAATTATCTGGTTACCTCTTACTACTACCGACGACGAAATATGCGCAATACCGACGGTGTTTTCCTGCACGGGAATATCGGCAACCCGGGTCCAGTTATTGGTTTGCGGATCGTACACGTGCACCAAACGGGTAGCTACCGAACCTTCGTCGTGGCCGGTTTGCCCCCCGATAAAGTAAATTTTTCCTTCGTATACCGCCGAGCCCGCGTGCTGCCGCGCACTGGGCAGAGGTGCCAGAGTATCCCAACCGGCCGCTAGGTTATCTAAATCCAGCACGTAATGGTCGTCCAGGTCAATTTTTTTTACCCGGTCGGTACCGGCAATATAATGCAGTTTGCCCTGGAGGTATTCTAATTGCCCGGTAGCGCTAATCCGGGGCAGGTCCGGTAAACGTTCGTAACGATCTTTGTTTACTACGTATTTCCAAACTTCTTTCGTACCTAAAATCTGTCCTTTACCGCTTTCATTGGCAGTATAGCCGCCGGCAAAGTAAATGTCGTTATTATCGGTGGTAAAACCGGCGTGCGTTACGCCGCCGTAATTAGTGCCGTTCATGGGGGGCATGGGCGCGATGGGTTCCCAGGTGTTAATGGCCGGGTCAAAATAATAAGATCGGCTTGTGGGAGTAAAGCTCGGCTTTTCGCTATCGAAACCACTAAAAGTATACCATTTGCCATTCACGCTTTTACCTTGTCCTTCGTAAAATATATAAGGCTGATCGGATAAGGAACTCCAGGTAACTTTGTCCACGGCAATTTCTTCGGTTGGGGCAATCAGGGTAATAGCTACGCTGGCACTATCCGCAAGTCCGGTGCTATCCGAGGCCCGCACGCTCAACTGATAACTACTCTGCGTGTGCCGATTTAGGAATTTGGCTAAGGTTAAGGCGCCGGTGGTAGAATCCAGGGCAAAAGCTTGGTTAGTATTGCCGGCGGTTATTTTATAGGTTAAACTGGCGCCATCGGCAGCTGTGGCTTTTATGGTTCCCACACTGGTACCCAGCGCAGAATTTTCCGGCAAAGTAAAAGTATATTGCTTGTTTTCAAAAGCAGGCGATGCACCAAAAACCAGGGAAAAAGAACTTGTAAAAGAGTTGGTAGCCGTAACTATGGCGGATTTGTGGGACGCTGCTTTTACGCGATTAATTGCCACAGCATTTGCGAAAGAAGTTAAAGGAATTACACCTCCTAATCCGAACAGCAAAAAAAGTAAGAATCTAGGGTAAAATGAAAACGTAACCATAACGCAATAAGTAGATTTACTAGATAGCAATAATTTTAGAATGGCTCCTAACTGATGGTAGAACTCATTGCCTTTCAACTAAATCATAGAAATTTGAAAGAGTAAAATCAGTTTGGAAAATATTTAGTGTAATTACCGGTAACTGAATTTAAAAATTGAAAAAAAGGAAACAGCGCCGCCTCCTTAGTTCCGGATATGGGTTTATAAATAGGTACATCATACCCCAATTTACATGATAAAGTAATTAATAGGTTTAAGTGGTGGCTTTTATTTGTATTCTGGTAACATAATTTTAATCAACCCAGGTACTAGTACATTCTTTTACATCAAGCTAATGCAGTTTCTTGTTTACAGAGAATATATAGCTCAGTTTTAACCTTTCTGACTTACTTTCAATCCTATAACTTTATTAATCTAACTAAAGTAAATGTTATTTAAAATCATAAAAACAGGTCCCGAAGAATTATCTTCAAAACTTTTTAAATGCCTTCTTATACTCTATTTACTTGCATTTATTGTTTTTAGTTCTAGCTATTTTCCGGATAGTTCGGGCATCCTTATAACTTTAACAAGAATAATCTAAATTCTCTGGTATCTTTTACATTCACTTTTAGTAGGATTAAATGGAAGATGTTTTCTAATTAACATGGATGAAAAGTTTTCTCTTTATGGCGTTGTTCATGCAATGGAATAGTTTGTGTTTGCCTGAAGAAAGTTTCTAAACTTCCTTTGTTCGTTCCTCGGCACGCTGGCGCACAAATTATATAAGGATAGGGGATTTTCGATTTCAATGGAACCCAGATTAATTAAGGTGCCGTAACCTTGAGTCTGGAACTGTTTTATGGCGGCGTAGCTTCCGTAAATTACTTCTTTCCGGTCAATATCCACAATGGCACCCTGGTCGGCCAGCAGAATTTCTCAAAAACAGCCAATACCACCTACACCGGCCATATTAATGCAAACGTCTACTTTTTTATACTCCCGGAGAGTGGTTTCCAGCAGGCGTTCTACTTCTTCGGGTTTGCTGATGTCGGTACTAACCACTAGGGCCGTTCCGCCGGCAGTCCGTATGTTGGTGGCAATTTCTTCGAGTAAATCGGTGCGGCGGACCGCCAGAACTACGTTGGCTTTATAAGTTCCTAGTTGTTCGGCTACTCCCCGGCCAAAACCACTCGCAGCTCCCACAATCACGAAGGTTTTACCCGCTGTTTTTTGCTGTCCAGAATGCCCTACTATTGAAGTGGCGCAACCGCTCAGAAATATAATTACCAAATACCCGCAGGCGATTACCGGTCGGTTTGTAAATCCAATCGCTACCTTAGCTATTCCACTAAAAGAAAGAAAACTTAGTTTGGTTAGTGGCCTTTTTAAAATAATGTAAGCAAAAGTTCAGAGAAATTAGATTCCTAGTTTTAATTTTTAACCAAGTTATAAAGTTGTTTCGTAAGTGGTTGAAATGCGTCAGGTGGGGTCCTGTAAATGAAAGTGGATAATCTGGAGCTATCAACCCGGGTTTTATAGCTTTTCCTTTCCCGAGACAATACCGGAATAGTTATACCTAAGTAAATATACCCAGCTAATTGCCTCTACTGATACATAAACGGATGCAGGAAGCAGCCTATGGCAACCACAACTTTACTATAAAAGAAAATGATAATTTTCTGTTCCAGTTACTTAGTTTTAAAGTAAAATACTCTTGCTTTTAGAGGTATGCATAATAGGTATGTGTAAAATTTCCGGAGCATTAGTTTTCTGCTTTCGTTTAAATTTTACCGGATAATCTTTGAGTGAAGGTAGTGTTATATAGGTGAAAAATGATTAAAATTACCTAGTCATCTTTTAGCTTATGAATTATACATTTGTCCAGTCGAACCGGTTTAAGGTGGCTCCTACCTGCCCGTGCGGCAAAAATAACAAAGACGGCAAGTTTTCCCCGCTTATTCTGGACGGCGTTACAAATCCTGACCTTGGGCACTGCTATAGCTGTGGTAATAGCTTTTTTCCCCATCTTCCGGCTAAAGCTATTTCGGTAAACCTGAATTTTACCCCGGCTCCTAAAGCGCCGCTCCGTATTATTGCCGCCGACCTGGTTCAAAAAACGTTAAAAAGCTATTCCATAAATAATTTCGCAATTTGGCTGCAAGCTAAATATCCTACTACCGCCGATTATTTGTTGCAGTATTTTTCCATTGGCACTACCAGAGCGGGCGGCACCTTATTCTGGTACCAGGACAAAGCCGGACAGTACCGCAAGCCCAAAAGAATTTACTACCAATCCAACGGCCACCGGGTAAAAGCCACCGAAGACGAAGCAAAAAGCAAACCTAGCCCTTTAGCATTTACCAACCAGGCAGGTTACGAATACTGCTTATTCGGCGAATTTCAATTAATCCGGTACCCTGCTTCCGCCAAGGTAGTAATGGTAGAAAGTGAAAAATCGGCTATAATCGGGCACGTACATTTTCCGGATTTTATTTGGGTAGCTACCGGTGGAGCGGTGAGTTTAAAAAAAGAAAAAGCCAAGGTACTGCAAGGGCGTAAAGTCATGATTATTCCGGACATGCACCAAACCGGTCGGGAAGGCGCCCTGCGCATGCAGGCCATTTTAAAAGAAGTAGGCTGCCGCACCCGCATTTTAGAAATGGACAAACACCGGGAAGACGGCGATGACATTGCCGATATTTTAGTGCGGCGTGCCGGAATGTAATTAAAATTGCTTGCTTACCAGGTTACTCGTTACCTCTTTATTATTTCCAGTGTCTACTCTTCAAGTTTCCTGCTTAAGGCCCTACTATTTTCCGCTTGAATTTTAAATCAATTTACCTCTTTCAGAATCAATAATTTGCTAATTAATCTCTACTAATTCTATAGAATTTATTTTGTATTTAGATCTAATTTTTATCTTTGCCTCATCAGAATTCAAAATTTATCTAAGTATTGCCCGAAAGACGTAAAAATCATCTAAGGAAAATCAGAACAAAGTAGATAATCTAAAAAGAAGAAACTAAAACCTACTCGTAATTAATGGACCAATATTGCTTCAGTATTAGGCCAGTATTAGGATAAGTTGCTTGAACACAGAAACTGGAAATCACTTAAAATTTAAAATTTAGAAAAGTTAAACTACCCTTAACTATATAACATGAGATAATTCTACTACTTGTCATAAAAGCCGGAAACTTCCTTACCGGCTCTTGTCAGATGAAAAATCAGCTCGTATCACTTGCTGGTGAATCATCCCGCCTTTGTCCATGCGTGCATCATCAACAAAAAAATTTTAAATTTATGAAAAAAAATAGCTTTTGGAAGCTATCAATTCTTCTAAAAACGGGAAAAATATCTACTTTGGCGATTCTGGTTTTAGCCATGAGCCCCGAAGTAAGGGCTTTTTCTTTAACTAAATCTGCAACAAGTGTCACCATCAACTTTCCAGATCAACATGTAAAAGGAAAAGTTACCGGCGATAAAGGAGAAGAACTGCCGGGCGTCAGCGTTCGCGTTAAAGGAACCCAGCAGGGAACCACCACTTCGCCCACCGGCGATTTTGAATTATCCGTACCGGAAAACAGCGTATTGATATTTTCTTTTATCGGGTACAAAACCCAGGAAATTCCCGCTACCCAGGCACAAGGTCAGCTAACTGTAAAATTACTGCCCGACCAGGAACAACTGAACGAAGTGGTAGTGGTGGGTTATGGCTCTCAGAAAAAAGTAAATGTAACCGGCTCGGTCGCCAGCCTAGACCAAAAAGTTCTGGCGAATCGCCCTATTACCAATTCTACCCAGGCTCTGCAAAATTTACCCGGGGTTTTCACGAACCAAACCAAAGGCAGGCCCGGCGCGGATGCGGCCACCATCCGGATTAGGGGCGTGGGTACTTTAAATAACAGCAACCCGCTGGTGTTGGTAGATGGCGTCGAGTTTCCGCTGGGCGACGTAAACCCGAACGATATTGAAAGTATTACGGTGTTGAAAGATGCGGCTTCGGCGGCTATTTACGGTAACCGCGCGGCTAACGGGGTTATTCTGGTAAAAACCAAAAGCGGGCAAAAAGGTACTTTCCGGGTGGATTATAACTTTTACTGGGGCAAACAAGAAGCCACCCAGTTTCCGGATGCCGTTACCAACTCCCTCGAATACATGGAAGGAAAAAACCGCGCGCTGGCCAACGAAGGCAAACCCGCCGAAAGCACCCCCGCTTTGCTGGAAGAATACCGGGCCGGCACCGATCCTTATATTTACCCCAACACCAACTGGTTTGATCTGATGTTCCGCTCGGCTCCTATTCAGGAACATAACTTACGGCTTTCCGGCGGCGGCGAAAAAACCGCTTTTTCGGTTTCGTTAGGCTATTTAAACCAGGAAGGTATTCTGATTCAAACTTCGGGGAAACGCTACTCGCTCAACACGAACGTTTCCGCGGACATCAGCAAAAAAGTAAAAATTGGCGCCAGCTTAATTGGTAATTATTGGGTAAACCAGGAAAGTGCTTACAGCGCCGATGAAGGCAACGGCGAAGGCGGCTTAATGGGTTTGATTTACCGGGGCTTGCCCATGCAAACACCCTACGCCCAAAACGGCACCTACGCCGACCAATGGATACGGGTGCCAGGCCATAATTTTTTCCGGAACCCGGTAGCTTTAGCCAACGAAGGCTTCCGGAAAAACAATCAATACCGCACCCTGGCCAATTTATTTCTGGAATACCAGTTGCCGTTTAACATTCGGTACAAAACCACAATAGCTACCAATATTTTGTTCGGGGTGGAAAAATACTCTTACCCCCAAATTAATTTAACCAACCCTAAAACCGGCGTCATTAGCCCGATTGGCAATACGCCCTTGCGTGGTATCCGGCAGATTAGCCAGAACAATATTAACTTAACCAATTTCCACACCTTAAACTGGGAGCAAACTTTTAACCAGCACACGCTAACGGCACTCGGTGGCTTTAGTGTGGAAACGTTTAACAATGGTGATTTCTCGGCTTATAACCAGGGCTACTTGGGCAACGATTTAACGGAATTAAACGCCGGTAGTACCTCACCGCAGGTTACCGGAACCTCCGGGCAATCGAAGCTACTTTCTTACTTTGGCCGGGTTAATTACAACTACGCCGAAAAGTATTTACTCGAAGCCAACTTCCGCTACGATGGCTCTTCGCGTTTCGCGCCGGGTAACCGCTGGGGATTCTTCCCGTCGTTCTCGGCAGGCTGGCGTTTGAGCGAAGAAGAATTTTTAAAAAATAACCGCGTGGTGAGCAATTTAAAACTGCGCGGCTCGTACGGTCGCCTGGGCAATCAGTTGATTCCTTTGTTTAGCTACGTCGATGCTATTTCCTTGGGCCAGGGCTATAACTTTAACAATACGCTGGTGAGCGGGGCCGCTATTACGCAACTCAGCGACCCGAACATTACCTGGGAAACCACCACCATGCTGGACTTTGGTCTGGAAGGTGGCTTCTTCGATAATCGCTTAACTTTCGAAATAGATTGGTTCGATAAAAAGACTTCTAACATTTTACGCCAGGTTGCCGTTCCGGCCCAGGTCGGCAATCTGGATGGACCTTTCCGCAACATTGGCTCGGTAGCTAACCAAGGGATAGAAGTGAACCTTAGTTTCCGGAATACCATTCAGCAATTCCGGTACGGTGTAGATGCCAACGTTACGTATTTAAAAAATGAGGTAACTAACTTAAATAATCAGGTTTATTATAATCCCAATACGATTACGCAAGAAGGTTCTCCCATTAATGCTTTCTTTGGTCTAGAAGCCGAAGGTATCTTTCAGACGCAGGAAGAAATTAACAACCATGCCTTCCAGAACGCCGGCACCAAGCCCGGCGATTTAAAATACCGCGACACGGACGGCAACAAAGTTATCGACAATAACGACCGGGTAGTAATCGGCAACAGCATTCCGAAATACACTTATGGCTTTAATGTAAGTGCCGGCTACAAAGACTTGGAGTTAAGCGCTATTTTTCAGGGATTGGCCGATGTGGACACCTACCTGACCGGCAACCTGGCCCAGCCTTATAAAAACGGCGCCGGCGTTACCCGCGAATGGCTCACGGACTCCTGGACGCCGGAAAACCCCTCGGCTAAATTACCCCGCTTAACCACTTCTAACGGCTATCCGCAGAATTATCTTACGTCCAGTTTCTGGGTGCGCGATGCGTCGTATTTACGATTAAAGAATGTGCAGTTGAGCTACAATTTGCCGAAAAGTTTATACGCCAAAGCCGGCCTTACCCAATTAAAGGTATTTGTCAACGCGCAGAACTACTTAACCTTTACAAAATTCAAATTCAGCGATCCGGAAAGAAATTTAATCCGGGCTGACTTAATCGAATATCCGGTGGCCAAAAGTTTCACGGCCGGTTTAAATGTTTCGTTTTAATTTTTACTTGTCCATGAAAAAATACCTTATTTATACCTTTGCGCTTTTTTGCCTCAGCAGTTGCCAGGACTCGTTTCTGGATGTAACGCCCACCGACCGGTTTACCCAGGAAACGTACTGGAACACCAAAGAACAGGCCGAAGCTGCTTTAAACGCGACCTATGCCGTCATTGTAAATTCCAATTCGCTGTACTCGGCGGGTAACACCGTTTATCTGGATGCACTCACGCCCAATACCTACCAGTACAACCGCGACGAAAACATTATTTCGCGGGGCTTGCACAATGCGGCTACCGGTATATTTAATACCACCTGGAACACCAGCTACCTCGGTATCGGCCGGGCCAATAATTTTTTGGCTAATATCGATAAAGTAACCATGGATGAAGCGCTGAAAAATCGGTACAAAGCCGAAGCAAAGTTTTTAAGGGCGCTGTTTTACTTTCCGTTGTGGAACTTATACGGTGGTGCGCCGCTCATCACCGAAGCCACGGATTACGCAACCCAAGCCAGCTTACCCCGGAACTCTGCAGAGGAAGTGTTGACCCAGATTTTAAAAGATTTAGACGAAGCGGCGGCCGGGGATGTATTACCGCTTACCTACTCCGGCGCCGATAAAGGCCGCGTAACTCGCGGCGCCGTATACGCGCTCAAAGCCCGTATACTGTTGTACGCCAGCCGCTGGGAAGAAGCGGCCACCGCCGCTAAAAAAGTGATTGATTTAAACGTATATTCGCTTTTCCCAAACTACCGGGGTTTGTTTTACCTCGAAAACGAAGGCAACACCGAAGTAATTTTTGACGCCCAGTACAAGTTTCCGGAATTTACCCATTCCTTAGACGTGAGCTTGGACCAGCAATTAGGGTCGGCGCCTTTACCGGGTTTGGTAGCCGATTATTACGCCACCGATGGCTTACCTATCACCAGCTCGGCTGTTTACAATCCGGCTAAACCCTACGAAAACCGCGACCCCCGTTTACAAGCTACCGTTATCATTCCGGGCACTACCTTTAAAGGCGCCACCGTTACCGATATTCAATACCCCAGCACCGGCTACGGCTTAAAAAAATACACGATCTTTAAAGACAACGAAAAGCCGACCATTGTACCCACCAGTAATACTTCCGAGTTAAATTTTATTATTTTGCGCTACGCCGATGTGTTATTGATGTACGCCGAAGCTCAGAACGAAGCTTTCGGTCCGGAATCAGGGACCGACAAAAATTTAACCGTAGCGCAAGCGGTGAACCTGGTGCGCCAACGGGTACAAATGCCCGCTTTACCGGCGGGCTTAACGCAGGTACAAATGCGGGCCGAAATCCGCCACGAACGCCGCGTGGAACTGGCTGCCGAAGGTTTGTATTACTACGACATTCGCCGCTGGAAAATAGCGGATCAGGTTTTAAATACCGATGTTTTTAATAACAAAGGCGGCCGCATTGATAACCGGATGTTTAACGCCACCCGCGATTATCTTTGGCCCATCCCCTCTATTGCTATTCAGAACAATCCGGCTTTAAAGCAAAACCCGGGATACGGTAATTAATCTATTTCTTTAAATTTATTTCTATGAAACTTATCTTAAGAGCACTAGTCCTAGCCGGAATTCTCCTCACGGGGCAAACGCAGGCGCAAACGATGAAATCCAAGAAGCCTAACATTATTTTTATTGTGGCCGATGATCTGGGTTATGGGAACTTAACCAGTTACAACCAAAAGTCGCCGATTCCCACGCCCAACATCGACCGCCTGGCGAAAGAAGGAACCAAGTTTACCCGGTTTTATTCCGGCAGTACGGTGTGCGCGCCTTCCCGCTGCGCCTTAATGACCGGCTACCACATGGGCCACGCCTACGTGCGGGGCAACAGCAAAGCTAAAGATGGTACCGGTGCCTTACGGGCTCAGGATACCACCATGGCGCAAAGGTTGCAGCAAAACGGCTACGTAACCGGTATGTTCGGGAAATGGGGACTAGGCGACGAAGAAACCCAGGGTGCTCCCCACCTAAAAGGCTTCAACGAGTTTTACGGGTACCTAGACCAGGCGCACGCCCACGATTATTATACTAACCGCTTACTGGAAATCCGGGACAACAAGACCCAAACGGTAAAAGTAGATACTACCCAGTACACGCAGGATTTAATCGTGAACAAAGCCCTGGCTTTTTTAAAAAATCATAAAGAAGATCCATTTTTCCTGTACCTGCCATTAACCTTACCGCATGCCGAATTGAAAGTACCAAAAGAACTGCTAAAAAAATTCCAGAAGGCGGATGGCAGCAGCAAGTTTGGTCCCGAAACACCTTTCCAGAAAAAGAATAATTACGACAGCCAACCGCAACCCCGCGCCGCTTTTGCCGCCATGGTTTCTAAACTGGACGGCGACGTTGGAAAAATAGTGGAACTGGTAAAACAACTCGGTTTGGACGACAACACCTACATCTTTTTCACCAGCGACAACGGCCCGCATAAAGAAGGTGGCGGCGATCCGGTATTCTTTAACAGCAGCGGCCCGTTGCGTGGGGTAAAACGCGATTTGTACGAAGGAGGTATCCGGGTTCCTTTACTGGTGCGCGCACCCGGCCGCGTACCCGCCGGCAAAGTAAGCGACCAACCCTGGGCCTTCTGGGATATTCTGCCCACCGTGGGGCAACTAACCGCCACTCCTACTCCAGCTAACATCGACGGCATCTCCTTTGCTGAAGCCTTGGCCGGAAAAACCCCGGTAAAAAAACACGACTACTTCTACTGGCAGTTTAAAGAAGGCGAGTTAAAAGAAGCGGTAACCCAAGGCTACTGGAAGTTAATCCGGTTTAAAGAAGAAGGCAAACCCGAACTATTGGAACTCTACAATCTGCAAAATGACCTGAGCGAAAAAAGCAACTTAGCGGCTAAAAACCCCACCAAAGTAAAGGAGTTAAAAGCCTTAATGGTGCAAGCCAAAACCCCATCGGAAAACAAAACTTTTGATTGGACTTCTGTAGAGCAATAGAGTTTACCTATTTATTATTTTTGGAAAAAAGAAAAAGTCCGTTTTTGGAGGGTTTTTAGGTGAGTTTTTTACGGCTTTACTTTTGAAAGATTTCATCTTACAAGCCTGCGGTGCTATCGAGTTTGAGGCTCCAAGTAATAGAAGATACATTATTAATAAACGACCAAGGTCGTAAACTTTACTACTACGGTACAACCACCATCTTCCCGGTAGTATGATGCATTTGAATTTGATTCAGAGCCTGCACGCTTTTGATTTGAAAGAAACTTATGGCTGCAGATATTCATTTAAAAGTAAAAACTTTTATCAAAAAGATTAACCGTCAAAACTTTATGGTTAAACTCATCCAGTAACAGGTTGAAGCACGAATAAAAAAAGCACCGGGAATATTTGAATTTATTCCCGGTGCTTTTTTACTATCAACTTATTTATACTCCTCTTTTGCGCATTTGATTATTACTTTGTTATACCTAAATGGCTAGGCACACCAAATAAAAATTATGCTTATAGTTTGCCTTCGGCTTTTAACTTTTCCACTACATTCTGCCCAATTCTTTTGCCTAGTTCTTGCCCGGCTGTCATTGATTCCTGCGTTAATATAGGCAATACCTGCGTTGTTTTCTGACCTATAGGAGTTTGATAAAAAGCTATTAGTTCAGTAATTTCTTGGTGGGTAAAATGCTTGTCGTAGATCGGCACAATCATTTGGGCAAACGCATCTTCCGTTATTCCTTTTCTGAACTCCACCCAAAATTCTGCCGGAATAGTGGTATTGGTTTTTTTCTGTAATTCAATGCCCGCATCCATTGCCTGGATACCCACTTTTATAGATCCGGTTAATTCTAAAAGTTTCCTTATATCCTTAGCTTTAGCAGTATCTTGTGCCAGAATGGGTAATGAAAGTACTATTGTAAATAAAAGGGTAAAAATTGTTTTCATCTTAATCTAGGGGGTTTATAATTCTAATTTGGGAAAAATGGTTGCTGTATTTGGTTGACAGATATACGTTTAAACGGGTTCACCGGTGTAAAAGAAGTTTACTGAACATTCCAGCTGAAAGGCAAATGTTTTGCCAATTATAAAACCAAGGGGAAATAGTATCTACCAAAGCTCTTCCGCAGTGAATTATTTAAAAACAAAGTTCTTTATTTTGAATAAATTAACTTAATGAACTATAAAAGCTTTAGTCTATGGAACAGCTAAAATTTCTGCTATTTAACCAATTCATTTAAACAATTCTTCGTATTCGGTATAAACTGCTAGTGGTGGGCTTTCCGTTTTTTTAAATGCGGCGGAGTTGCTTTTTTTCGGAAAAGTCCAGGTTTCCGCTGACGAGGCGCAGTACCTAGCGAATGTGCCCTTATGAGGCACATAAGGCAACTTGGCCGCGGTGGTTTATATTTAATTAAATTTTTCTTTTATCCGCCTCATCGTGGGTTTCGTTTACCCAACCTTGCCGGATCGGGCATTTTATAATCTCGATGCCTGAAAAGAGATTAGAGATGGTTGATTATGAAGCAGAAAAGTATCCCCTCGGAGGTAGGGAGGATTTATTCTAGTAATTGAATGATTTTGTTGAGGTTTTTGCTCACTAATCTCATAATCTAGGTAGTTGAACGTTCGGCCTTGGCCAACACGCTAATGGCAAAGTACCACAGCAGCGAAAATATGGCCGCCATTACCTATTCTGGTCCGGCTCCTATTCCCGACGAAGACTACATCCTTCACCTAGTGGAGGCAGTTCTCAATAGACCCGTGCTGGCGAATACTCCGGGCAAACTCGCCCGCCGGCAGACGCTGTTAGCCCTAGCAGCTTAGGTCGGGTTCACTCCTTTTAAAAAGCAGCCCTTCCCGGATAAAAACCATTTGGGGAGCCCGGAAGATCTTCTCTAGTTTTTAGCATGGCTACAAACTCGCTCTCCCGTTAAGTTATAGAACAGGACAAGAAGTCCTCGCTCACGTTATACCCGCTTTGATCAGGAAAATTTTCACGGCTGGCTCTTTGCTTAACGGAATGACGGTACGCTTACGCCAGCAAAAAGCAAAAAAGCGGAATAGCAAATTAGCGAAATGCTTAATGGCGTTGCTCGCAATTGGTCTTATTTAGCCAAAGAATTTTGCCAGATAGAATCGGCGGAATATACTTCCAGGTTTTTAATTTTGATGTTATTACCCCAGATATGAAAGCCCTCCTGGTTATTTAATTCCGGCTTCCGCTCCATGGAATACGAATACGCGCCGCCGTCGATGAATATCTCAATAGAAGTACGATCCAGGTAAATATCCGCCGAAATTTCCATGCTCGTCCTGTCTTCCGGCGAGTAGAAGACATTGTTTACTTTGTTGAAATTCAAATCATAATCCAGGAGGCGCTGGCCAAAAAGATTTAAACCGGCGCTGGTGGCATGGCTTAATTGCAAGGTGGCTTTAATCCGTAAGCGGTCAGATTTACTAAAGGATTGTAATTTCTGATTGGCTTCCTCAGCCGCAAGAGTATTGTCTTGCTGTATTTTTTTAAAGAGTTGTTCGGTTTCTTTTACCGGCACGCTGAACATACGCACGCCTTCTTTCGTGGTGTGCAAAGTTAGTTCGGTGGGCAAGAGCATCATGTTATTAAAAGGCATCCCCGTTTGCGGTACGCGTCCCCAGCCAATTTGAATGCGGCGGCCGTCGGTTTCCGGAATGTTGGTGTAGGTTTGCGCGGCATAAATAGAACCGGTGTTAAAATAATGCTTGCCACTTTCGGGCGTAAAGGTTTTTCCGTTAAAAGAACCCAGCATGTAGGTATTAGAAGCGCCAAGCATGACCCATTTGGTATTGTTTTTATTCCCGTCTACGGGTAGTTCAAATAAATCCGGGCATTCCCAGAAGCCGGTAACATGACTTTCAAAATTCCAGTCTTTCAGGTTTTTAGAAGTGTAAATGGAGTGACCGTCGCGTTCGTTGAGGACGAGTACCCAGTGGTTACCGGGTTTATACCAGAATACGCGCGGGTCGCGGGTGTCTTTGCTGTTCCATTTGGCTTTCGAATCAATGAGGGGATTTTGGGCATATTTCGTCCAGGTGCGGCCTTTGTCCAGGCTATACGCCAGGCATTGAATTTGCTTGTCGGGGTTATCGGCGGTGTAAACGGCTATCATAGCCGGGGTATTTCCTTTGTTAAAACCGGCGGTGTTGTTGTAATCAATTACCGTAGAGCCGGAAAACATAGTGCCCAATTGGTCAGGGTATAAGGCAATGGGTAATTCCTGCCAATGCACCAAATCTTTACTCACGGCGTGGCCCCAATGCATGTTTTCCCACTCGCGTTCGTAGGGGTTGTGCTGGTAAAAAAGATGGTATTCGCCTTCGTGAAATATAAGCCCATTGGGGTCGTTTATCCAGCCGCGACGGGTGGTAAAATGGAATTGAGGCCTTTTGCTTTCGGCGTACAGTGAATCTTGCCCGGCAATTTTATCGTCCTGGTATATTTTACTTAGCCCGGCCGTATTTCCCGAATACGAAATAGCCAAGGTTTTCCCTTTAAAAGCGGTTACGTCGCAAAACACCCAGTATTCTGGTTTATTACTGGCCAACCTGATTTTAAAAGAACGTTCTTTTTTGCCGCCCAAGGTAAATTGCATCGTGCCCCGTTCTTCTTGCTGCGACACCGGAATATTTAAGTACCGCTTGGTAATTTTTAAAGTAAAATCGGCGGCTCGCAGCGCCGTAGTACCGGAAAACAGAATATAAATAGCGAGTGAGACTTTTAAGCAGTATTTCATTTTGCCACAAGTAAATAGTGAGAAGAAGGTACCGGTAAAAGAAGAAGGTAATTTATAAAACTGAAACCAAATTACCAGCCGTAATTGCTGGTAATCAGAAAAGAAGCCTACTAAATGAATATTATTGATAATTAATGAGCGCCTAACCCGCACAATCCCGGAAAATATTCAAGACAACTTCCACTCACGCCTTTTAAAACCAAATGACTACAGTTAATATTTACCCTATCCGGTACTGGTTAAAAAAGTAGAGTTATAGCTTTAGTAGTTCTTCCTTTTGTGGTGGGGTACGATAGCCCAAACCAGAATGTAACCTTTCGCGGTTATTCTATTTTTAAATACATTTAAAGATGGTACTAGCGGCCGACTTTTAATTTTCAGATTGGCGGCTATTCCCGCTTTTTGTTTTCAGGTTTTGAAAAAGCTCTCGGCCACGGCAGCATCTAAAACAATCTCCTGCTCTGACAAATGAAACAATAAGCTTGTTGTTCTTTTCGGAACGCCTCACAAGCATCCTGTCCGCCTAGTCTGAATAAAAAACCAAAACCTTCGCTTCAGCCTGATTCCTTCTGGCTAGTCTTGCTAAGCTCCCGGTTATTAGCTTAATCTCTTTATTTAATTTCTTTCTTGAGCCATAGCGCTACGTTATTTGTTTTTCTCTTCACTTCTTGTCCCTCTAAAGCAGCAAGTTCAGGCAAAAAGTCTTTCTTCGAATGGGGTAGAGGGAGGATGAGGAAGTAAAGACGTTCATTTGGCGTAAGTCCAAAAATAATAAGTTAAAAGCTTCCCTCCTAAGCTTAGGAGAGTGAGCGATGGTTGATTTTTAAACACCCTTGATAAAGTTTGTTTTGTTTGTTTCTCAACTAAGAGGTGGCTGATTTATGAAAAATACTCCCGCATTTTCCTTTAAAAAAGTAGCAGGAGAATTGATTCTTTCGGAAGTAAATATAAATGAGATTATAAAAATACAATTAGTACTACCGCTACTACCAAGGCGGCACTAGCCAAAATTCCCGTGCCGGTGCCGGCGGCGGCTTTGCCTACTTTCCGCCAATGCGCTTGTTTGCGGTAGCCTTGCATGTAATCCCGGTTCTGGGCAAGTCGCGGATCGGCCACCCGTAAAGTGCGGGAGCTGGGCGGGGTAACGGCCATTGCTACCGGAATGGCTAAAGTAGCACCGCCGGTAAACCACGACATAGCGCCCGCTGCGGCCGATCCCCAGAATACTCCTTTGCCTTTGTACAGCAAGCGGGCATCCCGGCGGCCATCCCGGGAAAATTCCGCCGCCGATTTTACGGGTAAGCCTAAGGTATCCAGGGGTATTTCTATCTTTATTAATTCGGTGGTGCCGTTAGCGTACTGAATCATAAACACCTCGGTTTTTGGCAATGACAAAACGGGACCTTGCGCGGAATCGGAGAGGGTATAAAAAATAGTGGACTCTTTCACTTCGGTAACTTTAGCCGGGAGCTGATCGCCGGAAGTTTTAAAAATAATGTCCTGGGCTTGTACCGCGTACACTCCCAGGAAGAATACCAAAAAGAAGGCTATCTTTTTCATACGTTTTTGCGGGTCGCTGCTGGTTAGTTTCGCAGCGATTTTTAATTATTTTGGATGATTTCGGAGGTTACCTGTTAAACAACAAAAGTATGGTATTGCCGCCCTTACCGAAATGGGTTTTGCTGCTCATTTAGATGAGTACTACTACCTAGTAAGGGTTGCATGGTGCGGTGAAAATGTTTTATTGATTAAAAGTGTTTTTAAAATACGGCAGCATGAATCAGGTATTTAATGCTTTGTTTTAGCATCATACTGCTGGATTAAAAGCGGCATTACTTATTTACTCCGTTGAGACTGTGCTAGTCTCCATACTAAGGCGCAATCTTGTTTGAGCAGTATCCCGTTTGCTTCTTAGCCGGTGCCGGAAAACAGGGTACTGCTCCCCCGCCCCGCACTTTCGCTTAAAGACCTAAAAAGGCTCCAGAAAGAGTTGGCTAAAATTACGCCCCTTATTCATAGGTCATTCAAGTAAGTAAAGAGAAACCAGCAGCTTTGTTACAAACTCATTCCTTCTTAACATTGGAATAAATACCTTTGCGCCCGGTCCAACAATTGTTAGTCTTATGCGGAATGTGGTGCTCGGTTTATTATTTGCCATGTTGTGGGCATCGGCCTCGGTAGCTACTAAAGTTGGCGTCGCGCAGGTGCATCCGCTTTTATTAGCTAATATCCGTTTTTTTATTGCCGGTGGGTTAATGTTAGGTTATGCTTACGGGTTGCAAGGGAGTAAAAATACACTTCCGCGCGGCCTGGAATGGAAGCATTTACTTATTTTTTCATTGCTGAATACTACTATTTATTTAGGCGCTTTTGTTCTGGCATTAAAAGAAGTATCGGCCGGCATCGGCAGTTTAAGTGTAGCAACCAATCCGCTTTTTATCACGTTACTTTCGGCCGTTTGGCTCCGGCGGCCCTTGCGAGTACGGGAAGGTTGGGGCATTTTGCTGGGACTAGCCGGAGTAGCTTTGGCTACTTATCCTTTGCTGCAAAATAGTTACGCCACACTCAAAGGTTTATTCATTTTACTTGCCGGCATGATTTCGGTATCGGCGGCTACGGTATATTACGCCCAGGTTAAATGGAAACTATCCAGTTTGGTGATTAACGGCTGGCAGGTTTTACTCGGGGGTATTTGTTTACTGCCCTTTACAATTTACTTCACTAATTTACAAACGGCTCACTTCAACGCCGATTTTTGGGGCGCAGTTTTCTGGTTAATTGGCCCGGTTTCAATTGTATCGCTGCAACTTTGGTTTTTCCTGATAAAACAAGATGCGGTCCGGGCTTCGTTGTGGTTGTTTATGTGCCCGATATTTGGCTTTTTTTATTCTTACACTTTACTCGGCGAGCCTATTACTACCTACACTTTTGCCGGAACTGCTTTAGTTATTGCCGGCTTGTATCTGGCTCAACGCGAAAAGTTTACAAAATAAAATAGATTTAGAGTTCCGGCGCTTAAATAGATAAAGTTATCTTTCTCATCCTTCCTATTTTCATTAACCATCAAGCCTAATGGTTGCTATTAGCTTATATAAGCTTTTTTTAGTTGCTTAGTTTTTAAAGAGAAAACTTCATTTTTAATCTGCTATCCCGCAGAATATGATACCCAATAGTATGAGTTACCTTCCATCAGGTTGATGTAAAAAACTGCGCCAACCCGGCGGGTTTTGAAAATCCGCCGGATTTCATATCCTGCGTTATGGCCGCTCCTTGAAGCGATTGGGTATGAACTTTCAAATGACTAATTCAGGATTTAAATAGACTAAATGGCTTGTCTTTGGAGCTGGTTCCCGTCTCTAGGTGACGGTGCTATCTTGTTTGATGAGTACCCTGTTTGCCTCGTGGCCGGCGAACCTCGTTTGCTCCCTCCGCCTTCAGAACCTCCCCTAACAACAGGAGAGACGGCTGTTCCCTTTTCCTCCTGCCTCGGAATGCTCAAGCACCAGAACCTTTGCAGACTCTCCCTAGCCAATACGCATGTTTTTGCCTTACGTAGAAATGCTGGCGCCGCTGTTAGGGTACACGGGTAATTTCGACAGTAGGGGCATTTTAGGGGTAAGTTACTGGAATGCGTATGGTCTGCTTTATTATTTTTCCGGATTTCTGGGCTACCTGGTTCTGGCGTATTAGCTTATTTAGCACCCCTTTAATTAATCCTGGAGCCGCACGCTGCTGGTAGCCCTACCTTTGTTTTTGTTGGGGTACGCGGTTACGGCGTTGGGCTTGGTTCTTACCCAAAAGTATTTCCCCGGCAGCTGGGCCAACCCGGAAATAATCTGGTATTTCTAGGGCATCAAGGTTTTTCTAATGACTTTTGCGGTCTTTATTCTTATTCAGAAGATAAGCCTTAAAAATTCTGCTTTATTAACGAAGATGGCCGCCCTTACTTTCGGCGTATTTCTTTGTCACTTTGTTTTCGTACAACTAGCCTACGACCTTATCTATCCTCTATCCGCTTTACCGGCGTTGGTTAAATTTTTTAATGGCAGTATTTACATTTGGCATTTCCTTGTTTATTACTTGGTTGCTGAACCTAAATAAAATTACGCAAAAAAGTAGTAGTTTGATTCTTGCAGGGCCGTTGGAGAAAGATGCGTTACGTACAACGCCTCTTTTTATTTTGATACTAATAAATTAAGCTATAAAATACCTGCTATTTGCTGTTTATTCTTAATGTCGATTTCTAGCTACTCGCAAGGATGCGAATACGAGTTAACTGTTGGTAATTACCTGAGCCCGGTCGGCTTTGTCAATCTCTGCGCTGGCGACTTACAGAAATACATTTTTACGCTACCATTTCCCGGTTGTATTTACTACGGTATTGCACCGGCGATAATCCGGTAATTTTTTTGAAAGTATCCCGGAAAGCTTTGGGGTCGGAGTAACCTACGTTGTACATTACTTCGTTCACGTTTTCGCGGGACGTTTCCAAGCTCATTTTCGCGGCTTCTATTTTTACCCGCTGAATGTATTCTACTACCGTATTGGCGGTGGCTTTTTTAAAGCGTCGTTCCAGGTTACGACGGCTCAGTGCGAGGGTATCGGCTAACTGGTCAACGGTTAATTTCTCGGGCACATTTTTTTCGATTATTTCCTGGGCTTTTCTAATTACTTCGTCTTCGTGGTCTTTTTGACCGGCAAAAATAACGAACGGCGATTGGCTCCGGCGTGCTATATCAATCTGGAAAGCTTTGGACATAAACACGGCAATGTCCCGGCCCACGTATTTCTCAATGAGGTATAAAATTAAATTCAGGTAGGAGAAGGCCCCGCCACTGGAATAAATACCTTGCTCATCGGTAATAATTTTGTCTTCCACCAGGTTCACTTCCGGGAACATCTTCCGGAAATCTTTGGCTGCCATCCAATGGGTCGCGCATTTTTTACCCGTTACCAAGCCGGTAGCAGCCAACATAAACGCTCCCACGCATAAACTACCCACCTCGGCTCCCGCCTGGTATTGCTTTACAATCCAGGGAATAAATTCCTGGTTATTTGCTAAAGTTTTTACCATATCGCCATCCAGCGCCGGAATAATAATTAAATCCGTTTTTTCAATATCCTGGGCTACTACATCGGTGTAAATCGTGTAAATACCGCCGGCAGCCGGTACTTCTTTCTCCAAACCCACCAACTGCACATTAAACAAAGCCGGCTTATCCATGCTTTTCAAAAGTTTGTTCACTTCGGTAAAAACCTGGCGCGGTCCCTCAATACTGCCTAAAACGGCTCCTTTCGGAACTAGGATCGATATATGTTTCATAGGTTTAAATAAGTTTGAATGGATGGCTAAATGTAATTATATTGTTTCTAAAATAAACAGAAATGTTGTCGCAATCAACCCCTTAGATTGTCGGAAATATACCCCCTTGTTTCGGCAATTTACTAATAAATTTGTCTTAATCTAATTCATTTAGCAAATAAATAAAGAGGCCGCATTACTTTGAAACCGGAGACTATACTTAACCCGATACTTTAATTTTTTAACTATAAAACAAATACTATGGAAGCTCTCATTATTAAAAAAAACATTGAAATTAACGCTCCAGCAAATAAAATCTGGGATGTATTGCTACAGGACGAGTATAACCGCATTTGGTTCGCTGAGTTCAGCCCGGGAGCATTCGCCGAAACCACCTGGCAAGAAGGCAGCAAAGTTATCTTTAAAGACGAGAGCGGCAGCGGCATTATCGGCACCATCGTTGCCAACCAAATTGGCAAATTACTTTCCATTAAATACAACGGTATTGTAAAAGCCAACGTCGAAGATTACGACAGCGAGGAAGCCCAGGGAGTAAAAGGCGGCCGGGAAATTTACCGCTTAACGGAAAACCAGGACGCTACCCAGTTAGACATCGAAGTAGACATGGGTGAGGAAATGTACGAGATGATGGCGGGAGCCTGGGACAAAGCCTTGCAGAAAATTAAAGAATTAGCGGAAGCGTAGGAAAATATTTTTTAACCGGGTGCGCTCCGGCCACTCGGTAATTCTCCACTCCATTTGTTTTTCTCCGCCAGTAAAGTTTATAAATATTTAATCCGGATTACCTGCATTTATCTGAGTAAACCCTTATCTTAAATTCTAAAGCTCATGAAACCGAAAACAGTTAAAATACTTTACTGGACCGTTACCGGTCTTTTCTCCCTTTTACTCCTGATGGCGGGTATCACCGAAGCCATTCAACCCGAATCGGGCCGGCAGATTATGCAACACTTAGGGTATCCGGTGCACATCATGCTCGTGATTGGGGTAGGCAAAATTTTGGCAGTCGTAGCCTTGGTGCAAACCAGATTCCGGGTAATTAAAGAATGGGCTTACGCGGGTATTACTTTTAACCTCATTGGCGCTTTTGTGGCCAGGGCTTACGCCGGCGATAGTATAGGTTTGATTCTATCGCCCTTAATATTTTTGTCGGTTATGTTCTTGTCTTATTTTCTATGGAAACAAGTCGGAAAAACAATTATTGTCCCCATGCAAGCCGAACCAAAGGTCATCGAATACCTGAAAATAGCTTAATTACCAGAGTGGCTCATTTCTAATTACAAAACTACTAAATATCCTCAATCCTCCTTAACCCGAAAAAAGAACATGAACATTCTCCTGATTATTCTATTCGCCGTCGTCGGCCTTGTTGCTGTTTTGTTAATAGCTGCCTTATTCGTAAAAAAACAATACACCCTTGAGCGGGAAATACTCATTAACCGCCCCAAGGCCGACGTTTTTAATTATCTGAAATACCTGAAAAATCAGGATTACTACAGCAAATGGGTTAAAACGGACCCTAACATGAAAAAAGAATT
Organism: Adhaeribacter arboris; assembly: GCF_003023845.1. Classification (NCBI taxonomy): domain Bacteria; kingdom Pseudomonadati; phylum Bacteroidota; class Cytophagia; order Cytophagales; family Hymenobacteraceae; genus Adhaeribacter; species Adhaeribacter arboris. The sequence goes on from NZ_PYFT01000001.1 coordinate 1,917,051, forward strand.
CCGGGGCCTGGACGGTACCGTCGGTTTTGTATATGCCTGGGACGGCAACGATAAAGCGGGTAAAGGCGAACAAGAAATTAATGCAATTACAGAAGGAGAACGACTGGAAATAGAAATCCGGTTTATCCGGCCTTTCGCCGCCACGGCGCATACTCCTTTCACCACCGAGGCTATTTCACCGAACCAGACCAAAGTTAAATGGGGCATGAACGGCATTAACCGATATCCCTTTAACTTAATGCATTCTTTTTTACGCGGAATGTTGAGCAAAGACCTGGAGATTAGCTTGCAGACTCTGAAAGATATTTTAGAAACCGAGAATACTCGCTCTACTACCTTGTCGCAGAATCCTGAATCCCGTTCTGCTTTCGTGTAAATTCTAGTAAATTTATATGAAAGCTAAACCTCTTTGAACCAAACCGAACAGGTAAATGAATTAATCGACGATAGTCATAGTCCAATTTCCGGAATGTTAGCTTGATTTTGTAAACCAACGCGCTCTATTATTGTGATCTAAACCCTAGTGGTAAGGCAATGGTAAGTGGGCGGGTATTCAGCTTACAATTACCTAATAATCAAAAAGTTCATCTGCGAACTGTCGACTATGGACAAAACCCTAATAACAAAAGTAAATTTTAAATTCTTTCACCCTTAAATAAAATCAGACATGGCAGGCATCCATCCTTATTTAAACTTTAACGGAAACACAGAAGAAGCTTTTAACTTTTACAAATCCGTTTTCGGTGGTGCGTTTTTAGGTATCCAGCGTTATAAAGATACCCCCGAAGCCAACAAGATTTCGGCCGCGGATCAAGACAAAATAATGCACGTGGCCCTCCCCGTAAAAGGTACTATTCTCATGGCCACCGACGCTTTAGAATCCATGGGTCACACTTTAACGATGGGAAATAATATTCATTTATCGTTGGATACCGACAGCGAAGAAGAGGCTGATCAACTATTTAACGGCCTTGCCGCTGGCGGTCAGGTTAAAATGCCCCTGAATAAAACTTTTTGGGGAGCTTACTTCGGCATGGTTACCGATAAGTTTGGGGTGCACTGGATGGTTAGTTACGATGAAAAACAGTCGGCTTAAACAATAAGTAAGATTTACTCCTGTTCGTGTCAAGCAATTTTACCTGACACGAACCCTTCTCCTTAAACTTTACAGCTTCTGTTAATTAGTAAAATCCAAGTACTATAAATAACTGGTTAGTCTTGCTTCTTTTCCTTTAACATTTCTTTTGATTGTTGCCAATTTAAAAGTAGAGTCTCATTTTTTCAAGATTTCTCTTTTAAGAGTTTAAAAACAGCAGCAGAGTTCTGGTTTTAGTTTAAGCGATTAATTCTCCTAGCGCTAGTTAAACTTTAAGTATAGCTCCAAAAATAGATAAAGAAAAAGAGAAACCAGTCCTCCTTACCGCTAAATGGTAGTACCACTTGCTACAAGCTACTAACACCAGTTTGTCTATGCTCCGATTAGGACAGGTAATTAGACTAGTATCTTTCCTGCATTTTCCGGCTTCCAGTTTGTAACTAGGAGCTTTCTGTTCCGTCCGTTTGTAACTGGCGAAACCGGAATGGACACGTGCCTGTTCGCTTAACAACGTGTTTTGGGCCTCCCGCCCGTTGCAAACGGGCGGCGATAAGTAGTTCCCAGTTAAAAACTGGAAACAGGGTTTGATAAGAGAATTACTAGCTACAAGCAACTGACAGCAATTTGGCTAGGGAGGGCCTTCTAAGGTTCCGGTGTCGCAGGCCCCGAGGTAAACGGGTTACGGCTCAAATAAGATAGCACCAATCCCTGGAGACTGAAAAAGCCTCCAAAGAAAAGCTATATAGAAAGACGAACTATATACTCTATTTGAATCTAGTAAAATAAAGCTTTAAAAGCATCTTTCGAAGGAATAAAGTAATTGTCGTGATTCACCCTTTTTCTGTCGCGATTTTACCCCATGCAACCAAAAGGTTTCCTATACCTTTGTTCCATCAGATTTCACTTATGCGAAGAGATGTATTTCAAGCCATTGCGGACCCAACCCGGAGAGAAATCTTACACCTGGTGGCGTACCAATCGCTGAACATGGAAGCGGTAGCCAATAATTTTGCGGTAAGCCGGACGGCTATTTACAAACACGTTAAAATATTAACCCAATGCGGATTAGTAACTATTAAAAACCAAGGTCGCGAACGGTACTGCGAAGCTCAATTGAAAAAATTAAGCGAAGTGGCCGATTGGGTAGAATCCTACCGTCCATTTTGGAATGCTAAACTCGACTCATTAGAAAATTACTTGCATCAACTAAATAAATATATCCCCAATGATTAAGCATTAAATAAAGAATTTATAAACTAAATAAATCCGATTAAAACTATGGCAACTCAAATTTTCGTGAATTTACCCGTTAAAGATTTAAATAAATCTATTGAATTTTTCAAGAACCTCGGTTACTCGTTTAATCCGCAATTTACCGACGAGAACGCTACCTGCCTGATTATCAGCGACACTATTTACGTGATGTTGCTCGTGGAGCCGTTCTTTAAATCTTTCACCAAAAAAGCTATCCCGGATACTACTCAAAACGCCCAGGTAATTCTTGCTTTATCCGCCGAAAGCCGGGAGGGAGTGGATGATTTAGTAAACAAGGCAATTGCTGCCGGGGCTACTACGCCCAACGATAAGCAAGACCAGGGTTTTATGTATGGCTGGGGCTTCCAGGATTTAGATGGCCACCTGTGGGAAGTAATGTACATGGACCCGAGCGCCGTTCAACAAGGGTAAAATTAAATCGAATGTACCCAACTTCTTTTCTATTTCTAAAATTCAGCTAATCAAGTGCTTCACAAATAAAATCATTAAAACTCAAATTATTACTCATCATGAAAAAGACAAAAATTATTTACTGGGTTTTCACCGGCCTGGTAGCCGCTATGTTAGGAGTCGGCTCTATTTTCGATGCTATTTCTGCGCCGGAGGCGGTGGATTACGTTACCCGTTTAGGTTATCCTGGCTATCTGGTTCCCTTTTTAGGCGTGGCCAAGTTGTTAGGCATCCTCGCTATCTTGGTTCCAGGTTTTCCGCGCTTAAAAGAATGGGCTTACGCCGGTCTTGTTTTCGATTTAATTGGCGCCATGTATTCGCATATTTCTAAGGGAGATGCTACCGGCAACTGGATATTTATTTTTATCCCTTTACTCCTGATAGCCGGATCTTATGTTTACCACCACAAGCTGCAAAAAAGTACTGAATCCGACACTTTACCTAAAGTGAGTTTATCGGGTAATTAAATTCCGTCGGGAGTACAACCACAAAATTTAACGCTTAGCTGGAGATTGAATAAGAATGGTAGAAGTTTTTAAAACCAATGTAAAAGACCAGCGCCACGCCAATCGGCTGCTCTGTCTTATTCACCAAACTTTTCGGGAATACAAAGCTAATTTTGACCTCGAAGATTGTGATAATATCCTGCGGGTAGCCTCCGCCACTGAGTTTATTCAAGTTGCTTGTTTAATTAAGTTACTCCAAGAATCGGGCTTTTACGCCGAAGTATTACCCGATGAATAACAGCCTTATGCCATTGGATGGCCTTATCTAAATTCTTACTTACTCTTAACTCTTTCTCCGATTATGTTTAGAAACACCCAAGCATTCAGTGGCTTTTCGGTTAACGACCTCGAAAAAGCCAAACAATTTTACCGCCAGGTACTGGAACTGGAAGTTGTTGAAGATTCCTCGATGGGCTTATTAACCTTACACCTGGCCGGTGGAGCTAAAGTTCTCATCTATCCCAAACCCAATCATACCCCCGCAACTTTTACTATTCTTAATTTTCCGGTGATAGATATTAACCAGGCAGTAGCAGAACTCAAAAGCCGCGGGGTTATTTTTGAGAGTTACGATTACGAACACTTCAAGACCGATGCGGATAATATTTTCCGAGGCGGTGGGCCTCTCATTGCCTGGTTCACCGACCCCGCCGGCAATATTTTATCGGTGCTGGAAACGGAGGCGGCTTAAACCAACAGTTCTAAACTAGTTGTTAAACTTCTGAAAGATTAATATTCAATGGAAAATTACTATCTGGAACAAGACGTAGCCGTATTCGGCTTGCCGGTAAAAACCTTTCCGCTAGGTATTGGCGAGGCTTTCGACGCTTTACAAAACCAACTACCAAAAGACAACCGGCCCTTTTATGGTATTAGCGAATGTACTCCTGCGGGAATAGTTTACCTGGCGACTACTTTGCAGAAAACAGAAAATGAGCCGGAAAAATACGGGTATAATCCCTATATCATAGAAAAGGGCGACTACTTAGCCGTAATCGTACGCGATTGGCTCACCAAAACCGATAGCATTAAAAATGTTTTTACGCAAATGTTTACCGATGAGCGGAGCGACCGCAATAAACCTTGCGTAGAAATTTACAAAAATAGCGAGGAAATGATTTGCCTGGTAAAAGTAAAAACCCCAGAAACTAAAAATCTGGCGGACTACATAGCCCACGTCGGACCTGAATTTGAAAAAACAACGCAAGAACTCGCGCAGCTTTTTTCCTCTTTATCACCGGACGAAATTAATCAAAACTCATCGGCAGGTAACTGGACCGCGGGGCAACTTATTCAGCACGTACTAAAAGTAAATTCCGGTTTTTTAAGAATCCTGAATGGACCGGTTAAAGAAACAGAGCGAAATCCGGCAGAACAAGTAGCAAATATAAAAGCCAATTTATTAGATTTCACGACGAAACGTAGAGCCGGTGATTTTGTAACGCCCGAAAATAAAACTTACCAAAAAGAAGAATTATTACATGCTCTGGAAAATATACGGGTTGCTGTTCATCACGTTATTCAAATCTCAGATCTCACTCCAGCCTGCTTAGCATTTGAAGTGCCGGTATTTGGTTTTTTAACCCGCTTGGAGGCCATTTATTTTGTTATTTACCATACCCAAAGACATACCCAACAGTTAAAAAATATAATTGAACAGCTAGCTACCTCTAGCAATTAGTAGCAGGGAGCTAAATTAGCTTTTAGGTATAAAGTTGTTCTTTAGTAGAAGAGCCGTCTTAAGTTGACAACTGCTATAAGGAAAAAACCATTTTCCAATCAACGTGAAAAGTTCTAAAGTTAGATTCAAAGAATAGTCATCATCCGCATTTCTTAAAGAAGAAAAAAAACTATTTACTTACAGAAAGGATCTGGTAGGATTTATTATTTCTTATCAGGGATGAAATGTTATCTTTTTTAAAAGTAAAAGCAGCGACTTTAATAAATTACTTAATAAAATTCGCTGCTTTTTCCTACTTCTACCCTATCCACCAATTTTTAAAACTCAAGCATTTAACGCTAACTGGTAAACAGGAGAGAATATTTAATACTTAAAATAAAATTTACTCTAGCGCCTGGAAGTAAATATGTTCCGGGAACTTACCCAGGGCAAACAAAGTAACGTCGCAGAGCCATACCGACTGAATAGCGTGGTTTAAGGGCTTGTAATACGCGCCACCGCCAGGTTCTCCCACCTTAACGCGATCTAAAGCTAACGCCCCGGCAAATGGTTGTTCACTCATTTTTACTACTACCCGGTTTTTTCCTTTGGCCAGAAAATCGAGCATGTCATCGGTGCCGGCTACCATGGCCAGGTTGCCTTTAGGTCCGGGGTAATCGGGTAAATCAATGTACCAGGTGCCGGGCGATTCTTTATAAAACGTAAATTTTATTGGGTTTGTCGAGGTTGTATTCCAGCTAGCCAGCAATGCAGCTCCTATTATTAAAAGGCATAATTCTTATCATGCGGAAAAACATTACCAAATTTGGCAAAGTTTCGAGGAAGGCCGCAGAATAACAGATTTATAGCTGGCAGCTATAATTGGTTTGCCAATTATAAAAATTTAAAGAAATATCACCTCTATTTCACCCCGTATAAGATTGACCCTTTTTAAAGTTTACCTTATTTACTTTACCTGGTTTACTCTTCTTCTTCCGCCATCTCCAGCAGCAGATTTGCCATTAAAGCCGTCCAGCCGGTTTGGTGCGAAGCGCCTAAGCCTTGGCCGGTATCGCCGTTAAAAAATTCGTAGAAAAAATGGTGGTCTTTAAAGTGCGGATCTTTTGTAAAAGGCTCGTGGGCAGAATGGTAATGCGTTTTGCCGTTTTCGTCTTTTTCGAATAAATGCAGCAAACGGGTAGTTAACGCACGGGCAATTTGCTTTAAATTTAACTTATTACCGGAACCAGTCGGGAATTCATAAATGTATTCTTTGCCGTAGTATTTATAGTATTTCCGGAGCGCCTGAATAATTAAATAATTCATGGGAAACCAAATCGGGCCGCGCCAGTTAGAATTACCGCCGAACATAGAACTGGTACTTTCGCCGGGCTCGTACTGAATCACATGTTGGCGGCCTTGATACGTAAAAATATACGGATTTTGCTCGTGGTATTTCGATAAGGATCGTATCCCAAACTCCGATAAAAATTCGGCTTCATCGAGTAGCCGTTTTAAGACATTCTCTAACCGGAAACCGCGCATAATGGAAAAAAGGTGATAACCGTTTCCGTTCTGAACTTCGATGTGCGAAATAAGTTCGGCTAAATCCGGCCGGGTACGAATAATACCTACGGCCCGGCGTTTAAATTCACTCATCTGATTGAAAATTTTGCTGTTAATAATTTCCACGGCCAACAACGGTATAATGCCCACCAGCGAACGAATTTTAAGGCGCTGGCTTTTGCCATTATCTAATTGTACCGCATCGTAATAGAAATTATCATCATCGTCCCACAGCGATATATTTTTTTTCCCGATATTATCCATGGCCCAGCCTATATTCAAGAAATGCCGGAAAAATTTAGCGGCCGATTCTTCGTAAGCCGGATTGCGCTTCGCTAACTCCAGCGACATCCGCAGCATATTTAAAGAAAACATGGCCATCCAACTGGTAGCATCGGCCTGTTGTAAACTTTTAATACCTGGCGGCATTTGATTACGGTCGAAAACCCCGATATTATCCAGCCCCAAGAAGCCACCTTCAAAAATATCATTCCCGTTCACGTCTTTCCGGTTTACCCACCAGGTAAAGTTCATCAGCAGTTTCTGAAAAGCCCGTTCCAGAAAGTCCCAATCCGGTACGCCGGTTTTTTTCTTATCAATGTCATATACCTGCCAAACCCCCCAGGCATGTACCGGGGGGTTTACGTCGCTAAAGTTCCACTCGTAAGAGGGTATTTGCCCATTGGGGTGCATGTAATACTCCCGGAGCATGAGTAATAATTGCTGCTTGGCAAAGTTTGGGTCGATGTGCACGAACGTAGTGGCGTGGAAAGCTAAATCCCAGGCGGCGTACCAAGGATATTCCCACTTATCGGGCATGGAAATAATATTGCGGTTAGTGAGGTGTTCCCAACCTGCATTCCGCTTATCGGTGCGGTAAGGTAATTTATCTTTTATTTCCCCATTTAACCATTTATACACGTCGAAATAATAAAACTGCTTCGTCCAGAGTAAACCGCCAAAAGCCTTGCGTACAATGGACTGGTGAGTCGGGGCTAACTTTTCGGGAATAATAAACTCGCGGTAAAAAGTATCGGTTTCGGCGCGCCGGCGCTCAAAAATTCGATTAAAATTGGTCCAGGGTTCAATAATCCGGTTCCGGACTAAACGCACCTTAAATACCACTGAAGATTTTGCGGGAACCGTAGCTTGCAGCCAAATGGCCGCTTTGGTACCTTGTTGCTCCGGATTAATGGTATTCAGGCCGTTTACCACGTGATTGTTAATGCCGTCTTTTACAAAAGGAGTAGGATTAGCCGACCGGTAAATGCGCTCGTTATTCGTTTCGTTCTCGCAGAACAATTGTTGCCCCACGGCATCGTGGTACAAGAAAAAAGCGCCGTTGCGCGTAGAGTAAGTTTTTAAACAATCCGAAGATATGGAAGTAATGCGGGGTACGGCATATTCCGGACTGTGCTTCCAGTAATTCCGAAACCACAAATGCGGCAGCACGTGAATGGGCGCCGGTTCTTCGGCCCGGTTATGCACGGTAATCTGCAGGAGAATGTCGTGCGTATCGGCTTTCGCGTATTCAATAAATATGTCAAAATACCGGTTATGGTTAAAAGCTCCCGTATCCAAAATTTCATATTCCGGCTGAAATCGGTCGAGCCGGTTTTTCTGGATTAAATCATCGTACGGAAAAGGCGTTTGCGGGTATTTATACAAATACTGGCAGTAAGAATGCGTGGGGGAAGAATCCAGGTGAAAATAAATTTCTTTTACATCTTCGCCGTGGTTGCCTTGTCCGTTGGTCAGTCCGAAGAGCCGCTCTTTTAAAATGGGATCCTGACCATTCCAGAAAACCGGAGCTAAACATAGAATTTGCTGGTAATCGCAGAAGCCGGCAATTCCTTCTTCGCCCCAACGGTAGGCATTGCTACGGGCTAAATCGTGGGTGATAAAGTTCCAGGCATCCCCGTTTGGGCTATAATCTTCGCGAACGGTTCCCCATTGACGCTCCGCCAGGTAAGGTCCCCAGCTTTTCCAGTTTCGGTTATTCGGCGATTGTTCTAGCCGCTCGTATTCGTTCGTATCCATTCATCTGAGATATGCAATGCCTGAAATTAAGAAAAAATATCAGCTTAATTAAACAAGCTTTTCATACCCTGATTTATAAACAAATTAATAAGAATAGAATACAAATTAAGATGAAGGACTACACTGTTTTATTTAAGAAAAATACTTACTATTTAAAAAGCTCGCCATACATTAAAATAACATTACTTGCTGATAATATTCTTCCTTTTTGGCTGTAGAAAATCAGCTTTAAAAGTTTACTGATTTAAATAAAATTAGTGGGTTAATCTTCTTGCCGCTTTAAATTAGGCTGTTCCGATTTTACAATTTCTAAAATGTCGGCGGGAGTACCGGCAATAAAATCAGGATTTTCTTTGCCGGCTACTTCTGGAATATCGTATCGCCAATTTACCCAAATAGATAATACTTGATTTTTTTTACAAGCTACAATATCCCGGGCTTCATCGCCCACATAAATTATCTCTTTGTTTTCAAGCGAGTATTTTTTCAAAAACTTTTTTATCACTTTGTCTTTGTCAATAATCGGATAAGAGGATGTTTAAATTTTAAAGGTTGTACAATTAGAGATTATCTAACGAATGCGGTTGATTGCCTTGAGTCAGCTTTTTAACACTTGTTTTGTTAGGAAATATTTCCCTTACTTAGTGAAAGTAGCGGCTTCAACCCTTGCTTCAATTTCAATTGGCAGCCTACTGGAGCCATCCATTCAGAAACAGAATGAATTAACCTTCTGAAAATCAGTAAACTTATATTTTACCTTCTTTTTAAAATTAGCTCTTAAAAATTTTAAAAATACTCTAAACTTTTAATGGATTTACAAGTTAATGGGCGTTACATTTTACTACTATGTAACTACTTCTGACTTTAGAACAGTCAAGTGCCTTTCTAATGTGAATACAAGTAGAATTTCTGCCTTTATTTTCTGTTTATTTAAAAATAAATCGGTTTTCCAAAGTCGTTTTATCGAAATACCTAAACCTTCCCGGCATGCAAAAGATGAATACCGCTTATCTGTCCTTAGTATTTGGGTTTATAGTAAAATGGTGCTTTATGTTTTTAATAGGTATCCTACCACTTACTCAGGGTAATGCTAGCACTCCTCTCCCAAAAACTAGTACATTCATTCGCGCGAACAATGCGCGTGAAGCAATTATTTTAGCTAAGGAGCAAGTAGTCAGTTTTTCGCATGTTAATGCCGATATCGATCAGCCCATTCAGACTCTTAATCATGGCGCGATTCATCATTTAGAAGCCTTACCCACCAAAAACGTAAATATCAAAGCAAATATTCCCCCTAACTCACCACCAGATGTAGTAAGACCACCCACCAACCAAGCGCTTATAACAGAGAAATTTTTTTCTTTTTCCGCGGGCCAGTACACCGATCCTGATGCCAGCGACACCTTATCCTTTCGGGCTACTCTGGCCGATAAAAGCCACTTACCCGCCTGGTTGAAATTTAATGCCGGTACCCTTACTTTTAGCGGTACGGCTCCCGCCATTGAAACAGATTTAACGGTGCTGGTAACGGTTACCGATAAAGACCAGGCTTCGGTAACTATCAATTTTCGGATTTTAGTTCGGCGACCCACTCCCCCAGTTATTTCGGGTGAATTAAAGAAATGGCACAAGATAACGCTCACTTTTAATGGCCCTTCAGCGAGCGAAACCGATGTTGTTAATCCTTTTTTAAATTACCGCCTGAACGTTGTTTTTAGTAAGGGAAGCCGAAAACTGGTGGTGCCGGGGTATTATGCCGCCGACGGAAATGCCGGGGAAAGCAGCACTACCAACGGTGCTAAATGGCGGGTTCATTTTTCTCCGGACGAAACCGGCAAATGGACGTACCGGGCCTCTTTCCGGGAAGGAAAAAATGTGGCCGTAAGTAGTGCGGTTAACGCCGGCAGTGCGGTTGCGTTCGACGGCGTAACCGGCAGTTTTACCGTTGCGCCTACTAATAAAACCGGGTCTGATTTACGGGCGCAAGGGCGTTTACGGTATGTGGGCCAGCATTATTTGCAATTCGCCGAAACTGGGAAATACTTTTTAAAAGGCGGCGCCGATAGTCCGGAAAACTTTTTAGCTTATCAAGAATTTGATAATACCTACAGTCAGAATCCGGCCGCGGATTACACCAAAACGTATGGTTCGCATTTAACTGATTGGCAACCCGGAGATCCTACGTGGCAAGCCGGAAAAGGAAAAGGCATCATTGGGGCACTTAATTACCTGGCTGGCAAAGGTATGAACACGGTTTATTTCTTAACCCTGAACGTGAACGGCGATGGTAAAGATGTCTGGCCCTGGACTTTGCCCACCGAAATGGTTAGATACGATGTTTCCAAGCTGGATCAATGGGAAATTGTTTTCTCGCACATGGATAAACTCGGTTTGATGCTCCACGTCGTTACCCAGGAACAGGAAAATGATCAATTACTCGATAACGGGGAATTAGGCACGCAACGCAAATTATATTACCGCGAATTAATTGCCCGCTTCGGCCATCATTTAGCGATTACCTGGAACCTAGGCGAAGAAAGCACGAATACCGATGCGCAACGAAAAGCCTTCAGCCAGTATATCCGGCAGTTAGACCCTTATAAAAGCCCCATTAACGTTCATTCGCATCCGGCTCAAAGAGCGGCGGTGTATACACCCTTGTTGGGTTACACTCCCCTGGAAGGCCCTTCTTTGCAGATAGTTCACCCCGAAGATACCCACGCGGAAACTTTATATTGGCTTGATCAATCGGCGAAAAGCGGGCATAAATGGATTGTGACTCTGGATGAGATTGGACCTTCTACTACCGGAGTAAAGCCGGATGCCGCTGATTATGACCATGATTTAGTGCGGAAGCATGCTTTATGGGGAAATTTAATGGCGGGCGGCGGCGGCGTAGAATGGTATTTTGGTTACCGATACCCGAATTCTGATTTAACGGCTCAGGACTGGCGTTCCCGCGACCAAATGTGGAATTTAACCCGCTTTGCCCTGCAGTTTTTCAAGCAATACCTTCCTTTCTGGCAAATGCATAGTGCCGATAATCTTACCGCTGACCCTAATGATTACTGCCTGAGTTTAGCGGGTAAAATTTATGCCGTTTATCTACCTCAGGGCGGCGGCACAACCCTGAATTTAGGAAAAAATACCGGTAAGTACCTAGTGCAATGGTACAATCCCCGGTTGGGTGGCGCCTTACAAACTGGCTCCGTTCGGCAAATTACGGGTCCGGGTATAAAATCTTTGGGCCTGCCCCCCGAAAAAAATAAGCAAGACTGGGTTTGTTTCATCACAAATGCTAGCAGTACTACTAACAACGAAGTTGCTACTATGTATAACTCCTTAAATCCGGCTTCAACCAACGCTCTCGCGGAAACATTTTTTACTGTTTATCCCAATCCCATTCAAAATCAAATAACTATCCAAGCCAATCAACCAGTTGCCTTACCTGTTGAAGTAATATTGCGGGATAGTAAGGGTAAACTAGTAATCCGATCTTTATTTGATAAAGCAGAATTTTCAACCGCACAAGTGAATACGCATCAGCTAAAACCCGGCATTTACTATCTACAAATAAATTACGGTACTAAATTTTTTACCCAAAAATTGGTAAAATACGATAAGTGAGCACGCGAATACTATTTTCAAAGTTAGTAGATTTATAATTAGGCTATTTGTACTAAAATAACTTATTTGATCAAACCAGATTTAAAAGGATAAATTACACCGAAAGTATATAATTAGAATAATTTCATTAATTTTAACAAGAAAAGCCAGTCTGATGGGTTAGGACTGGCTTTTTACTGTTTATTTCTACCTAAAAAATGCTGGCAAAATTTTTATCAAAAATAATATTTAAAGTTTCGGGCTGGAAAGTAATTGGCCGCATTCCGGCGAGCGTTCCTAAATGTATTATGATTGCGGCACCACATACGAGTAATTGGGATTTCTTGTATGCCCGTTGTGCTTTTTATATTATGGGGGTAGATGTTCGTTTTACCATTAAGAAAGAAGCAGTTAAATGGCCTTTGCTGGGTCCCTGGATTCAATATATGGGAGCCTTACCCGTAGACAGAAGTAAAAACAACAGCCTGGTACAAGCCATGATCGATATTTTTAACCAGAACGAGAAAATGGTAATTCTAATTACGCCGGAAGGAACCCGTAAATACCAGCCACGTTGGCGGCGGGGCTTTTACCACGCCGCGGTAGGTGCTAAGGTACCCATTTGCTTAGGCTACCTCGACTACGCCAAAAAAGAAGCGGGAGTGGGACCCATCTTCTATCCTACCGGTAACATCGAGAAAGATTTAGAAGAAATTCTGGCCTTTTACCGGACTAAAACCGCTAAATTTCCGGCAAACGGAGTACGTTAATCATATTTTTCTACCATACAAACCCGGGTTTTACACCAGATTAATTTTTAACTCTCCTTATAAGCCAAGTCTTTCAATCGAAATAGCTAAAAAGCTTTCGTGAATGGATAGCAGTAGTAATGCCTGCTTTTAGCTAATAGAAGCGCTGGGTATTAAAGCTTAAAGCTACATATCACCATCCGCTTTGGTTTAAGTTGAAGTTATTATTTTGAACAACAGATTAAATTTATCAATTTTAGATGTACATTGAGCTACAGTCGCCAAGCAGAGGTATCTCAAATCTCCTACCATTGGTCATACTTGTTCCTTGGCGGTTATTGAACCACTGAAAATTCCGAGATCTCATTACAAATAATTAAGGATGAAAAGTTTAACCTTGTTTTTAGCGATTGTTACATTTTATGGCTCAACTTGCTTAGCACAACAAAAAGAGCCGGCTTTAGTACAGTTTAAACTTAAAAATGCCTCACTTCTTCCTAAAAGAATTACCATTATCTCCTACCAGCCAGGAGACCCCGGAAATGGAACCGAATCCGTTACTGTTGCTCCTAAATCTGAAAAAGAAGTAAAATTTAAGGAAGGAACAAAAATTTATTTGGCTAATTCAAAACAGGTAGATGCTGTTATGAGCGGGAAAAGAATTGATTCAGACAAACCTTTTTTAATAGTTCAAAAGAATAACGGCGGAAAAACAATTCCATTTTAAAACAACCACTAACATACCTGAACGCTAAAATACATATTTGATTACTAAACTCAACGTAATCAAAGTTTTACTCGTCCTTCTTCACCTTTACTATAATACGAGCAGATTTCAGATTTATTTTTTTATAAATATCTAATCTAGTTAATGGATGTAAACTGCTTTTTCTAGATCAGAACCAAAATCAATAAATTTAAGTTAATTTGTAAAAATATAGCAAGCCGTCTTATCGCTGCGCCGCGAGGCGGAGAGGAAAGTCCGGGCAACACAGAGCAGTCTACTTCCTAACGGGAAGGATTCCGGCAAAATCCGGGATACAGCCAGTGCCACAGAAAATAACCGCCGGTACAGTTACATTTACCAGGCACCATTTACCAAAACTTGGTCATTGGAAAATGGTACCTGGTAAATGTAACTGTACCGGTAAGGGTGAAAAGGTGCGGTAAGAGCGCACCAGTACGCGGGCGACCGTTGTAGCTGGGTAAACCTTAGGCGTTGAAAGACCAAATAGGCTGGCAGCTCATTTAGCTTAGATTATCTTTTTCCCGGTTATTGCGGTAATTGGTAAAGGATATCTGGTAAAAGATAAGGGCGGCTCGTCCGATGCCAGTGGGTAGGTTGATGGAGCCCCGCCGCGAGGTGGGGCCTAGATAAATGGTAAGACGTTCGGGAGCTTGCTTCCGAATGACAGAACCCGGCTTACAGGCTTGCTATATTTTTTATTTTTTCTTCGCTAATTGTTTTTTATAAGGCAATAAGTTGATGTTTTTGTAGACTTAACAACCTAAACTCCGTTAGGTACAGAATTCACCAAAAGCAAAATCCACACTTTTTGTAATGCCAACCCGCCAATTGGCTGATTGGCTTTCCATTAAAGTTATAGGCCACTTTGATAACTTTATCCAACCAGAATAATTCCTTAAAGAAACATTTTCCTGTATTAAATATTGAATCAATTTCCGCTGTTAATTTTCACCTCTTTTACTTTGGTGGGCAACCATACCTGCATCGGATTTTTGCCCCGGTTAGCCCAGGTGTAATACGGAATAGCAATTACTTCTTTTTGCTGGGTTTGTACTCCAGTACCATCTGCAGAAGTGATAATTACCGGGGCTTTGGCCTGAATAGCCATGACGGGTTCGTTTAAAACGGTATACTGCTTTGCTTCTAAAGCGGTATTTTCCGGAAGAATAATGTTCCAGGCCTGGCCATTGTTATCGGCTCCTTCTACGCAATACACCAAAGGTCCGCGTTGTAAAGCCACGCGATCGTTGGTGTAAGTTAAATCGGTTTTAGCCGTAACTCTTTTTATTTCCATGGGTAAATTCAATTCTACTACATCGCCTTGGCGCCAATTCCGGTCTAATACTGCATAGCCGTTTTCTTCGCGGTAAGTAGCTGGTTTGCCGTTTACCGAAACCTTAAATGCCGAAGCTGCATGGGAAGTAAAAGAATACAAATTTCCGGGAGCCGGCGTTCCTTTCACCCAACCGGGAATTCGCAGGTTTACCGCATACTTCACGGGCTTGGTCGGGTTTAGGATTACTTTTACGTTTCCGTTCCAAGGGTAATTGGTTTCCATTTTCACGGGGATAGTACTTTTACCCACTTTTATCGTGGTATGGCTGCCTACAAATAAATTCACCCAAAGCCCTTTAGCCGATTGTCCGTAAATATAATCACCCAGCGAGGCGACTAAGCGAGAAATATTAGAAGGACAGCAGGCCGTTCCAAACCACTCACTCCGTGCATGTTGGCCGCTGGAAGCCAACGGGTTGCCGTAAAAGAAACGATCGCCGCTTAAACTTAAGCCGTCCAAGGCTCCATTGTACAGGCTTCGTTCCAAAACATCCACGTACTTGGCGTCGCCGGTTAGTAAATTCATGCGTTGGTTCCAGAATACCATGCCTACGGAGGCGCAAGTTTCGCAGTAAGCTTCTTCGTTCGGCAAATCGAAATCTTTCGAGAAGCCTTCGTTTTTACCCGAGGAGCCAATGCCGCCGGTAATATACATGTTCCGGAAAATGACGTCTTCCCACACGTTATTCATGGCTTGCAGGTAACCGGCATCTTTGGTGGCAGCGGCTACATCGGCGGCACCGGTGTATAAGTACATGGCCCGCACGGCATGACCCGTAATTTCTTTTTGTTCTTTCACCGGAACATCATCCTGGCAATATTTTGGGTCTTTCCATTGGTCCCAGATAACTCCCTTGCCGTATCCGTGGCCCCGCTGTTCTAAATACCAATCCGCCAGTTTCAGGTAGCGATCGTTGTGCGTAGCATGGTATAATTTCATTAGAGCCAGTTCTATTTCCTGGTGGCCACTTACCCAATGGCGGTTCTGTAAGCGAAAAGTATTATCAATGTGATCGGCAAACCGGATGGCTACGTCCAGCAATTTTCTTTTACCGGTGGTGTTATAATACGCAACAGCCGCTTCGAGTAAATGGCCGGCATTATAATCTTCGTGCTTTTCCATATCGGTCCAGCGTTTACTCAGGTCGGTTAAGGTATAATAAGTATTTAAATAACCGTCGGGTAACTGGGCCGCCGCAATTTTATCAATCCATTCATCGGCTTTTTTTTCCAGGGCCGCATCGGGGTGATTTTTCAAGGAATAAGCTATTGCTTCAAGGGCTTTGTACACATCGCTGTCGTCGTAATAAATACCCTCGTGCTTTTCGTTTTGTTTGCGGGCAACCTTCTCGAAGTTCCGGATGCGGGCGGTCTTACCTTCGGTTTGGTAAATACAGGCCTGTAAGGTAGTAGTGGCTACTTTATCTAATTTAGGTTTCCAGAAATTATCGGTAATAGTTACCTGCGAAAAGCTTACCGGCTCAAACTTTTTGGTGGGTGTTTGCGCCCGAAGCGAGACACTTACAAAAGCAAAAAACGCTACCGGCAGAAAATATTTCTTCATAAAAAACTTACTACTAGATACAAACCAAATAGATTACAAACCGTGTTTTTGGCACATTTGCCGGATAAAAGTTAAGCCTTTCTCGGCAATATCCCAGGGCGGAGAAAATTCCCGCCAGACACCGATAGAATTGGCAAAATCCGGATCGTTCCGGGAAAAAGCTTCAATGGTAAGCATTCCTTTATACTTAATTTGAGCTAATGCCGCGAAAGCCTCATCAAAATTTATATGACCATCGCCGGGAGTTCCACGGTCGTTTTCACTGATGTGCACGTGTACCAGGTAAGGCGCAATAGTTTGGATAGCCTGAGTAAATTTCTTTTCTTCGATGTTAGCGTGGTGCGTATCAAACATGGCTCTTACGTTGGGATGTTGAGCCTGCTCAAGTAAGCGGGTAAGTTGCGCCATTGTATTGCACAGGTAACTCTCGAAACGGTTAAGAGCTTCTAAGCCTAAGGTTACGCCAGCTTGAGCCGCATGTTCCCCGGCCGCGTGTAATACCTCGGCTCCCCAGCCGTATTCCTGATCTTCGGGTGCATGTTGGGCAAACACCGCGTGGGCGGAATGCAGCGGCCCGCAAAGAATTTTGGCTTGTAAGTCGTGGGTTCGATCAATTACCCATTTAAGCCGGTCTAAGCTCTTGGCCCGTACGGTCGCCTCCGGACTGATTGGATTTTCTTCTCTGCCTACCACCGAAACAGTAGTTACCTCTAAACCCAAATGACGGCAATGATCCCCGATGCGTTTGTAGGCGGCAATATCCGGCGAACCCACAAAAAATTCCACTCCCTCGTACCCGGTTTCTTTTAACCGATCTACAATCGGCAATATGGCATCCGACATAACCGCCGACCAGGCCAAAACATTAAATCCAATTTTATTCATAGTTCTTTTTATGTGGTTACTTTACGTTTTCTTTTTTCTGGGAAGATTTTTAATCTTAGTAGCCCGACCACTCAATACTATAGTAGTTCACCTGGCTTTTAGCTGAGCTGCACGCTTCGGTTCTTATTCATCTCCTATTAATGAAGAGAAAACTAAATATAGGTATTAAATCTAAACCAACTATCCTGAACTGTCCTGAATAAAGGCTTTCGTAAATAGCTAGGTAAACGCTACCGTATTTGTTGAGTTATTACATTTAAGAAGCTTCTGCTATTTGTTAATCCAGTAAATTTTCAAGAATTAGCTAGCGAAAATATTGTTCGTATAGAAGGGTACAACAAGTTCCGATTAAAACTTGTATAGGTGATAGAAGCCATATTATTTAAGCCGCTGTTGTAAATCAGGTTTAAGCTTATAATAACGAGGCTAATTGGCAGGAATTTTCTTACTCGCGTTGTTTACCTGGGAGTTTGCATAACTGAATCTAAACCGCCTTTATGCGTAACTCTTAATGGTTTCCCCGATAAATTGGAGGGCTTTGTCATACGTTTCAATACCATGGCCAACATTCTTAAAAACGACTACTTCCTTTAAACTGCTTATTTTGTTTTTAGCATTCGCAATCGATTTCTGGTAAGGAAACAGTAAATCTTTTGTTCCTTCCAGTAAATAAGTAGCCACCGTTACTTGGGTAAGCTGGTCGGCCATGTAATAAGGTTTCTGCGTATTATCTTTATAACGGGTTATGGCAAATAACTCGTAATCCACAATCAGTTTTTCCGAAGCTTCGGATAATTGGTGATTAGGTTTACAGAAAACCGCTTTATCTAAAAACTTTTGTACATTCTTTTTACTTGGCGCAAAAATAGGTAGCAGATTATAATAAAGATTTTTAAACGTTAAAGAAAAGGGTTGCAAACAACCGGGGTTCAAAAGAAAAATTGCTTTTACTTTTTCCGGATGCACTATTCCTAGTTTCAGGCAAATAAGACCGCCAAAAGAAGCACCCGCCACAAAGGTTTTTTCAATTCTAAGTTTATCCAGAATTTCGGCGGCCCATATTCCATAATCCAAGGATTTTATATCCGGCGTATGGCCGTCACTCAAATTAGGTAACCCATTTGTCTCTACCAGGTAGATTCGTAAGTTGTGGCGGATATTGTCGAGTCCATTATCAAAATCCCAGAACAAAGAACTGGTACGGGCGCCGGGAAAAATAACCAAAGTTTCCCAATTAGGTTCATGGGTGTTTAAACCCCAAATATGGGTTTTACCTAAAGTTGTGTTCAGAGTTATTCGGTCGTATTGCCTTTTGTTATTTTTTTCTAATTGCTGCACCCAACTCTCCAACCATTCTCTATCCAGCACCGAATCTTTGAAGAAAGATTTCTTATGTATTTTCATCGCTTCTTTCTGGAATTCAACTTATAGTCTTATAAAACAGGTATTGTGCAAGGTAGCATTTTAGCTGAAATATGCAGCAGAAGTAAAAAGACAATGCATAATCTTCCGTTCACTTGACAATGTTAAGTTTTTCTTTTCATTCTATTTTAAAGAAATCCGGATAAAACAATAAACCAAGCTGCATTTACTTTCCTAAACAAATCAATTAAGCAACTCACCTTTTAAGAATTAACCCGTGAAACCCGCTTGGTAATCGAATCAATGCTAATGTTAATTTCAAAACCTAATACTAAGGTCATGGAAATAAAGTCAAGCCAGATCATTAAGCCGACTAAAGCCCCAATAGAACCGTAAAAATGATTATAGGTATCGAATATCCGGATATAAAGAGAAAATAGCCAGGACACCAGGAAGATTAGCAAAGTGGCTACTACTGCTCCCGCCGAAAAGAAAGGCCATTTATCGTGAATGGCGGGTACGTAGTAATAAATAGAACAAGTAGCCAGTAAAAAAAGAAAAATAATGGCCAGGTACTTAAGCGCGACAATTAAAGTATAGGTAAATGCTTCCGTAACAATTTCGTAAAAAACCAGCACATCGAGCAGGTACGTACCGAAGAAAATAATCCCGATGGACGTAATAAGAATGAACGATAACATTAGCGTGAGGCCAGTAGCAATCAAGCGTTTGCGCAGGTAAGACCGTTGCCGAAAAGTTTTATACTTCTTATCAAAAGCATCCATCAGCGACATAATGCCATTTGTGGAAAGCACCAGGGCAAATAAAAAGTTAACCGACAATAACCCCCCTCGCGGAATATTTACAATATCTTCGATAGTACCGGAAGCCGCCGCGTACATTTCTTTCGGCATAAAATCCTGCAAAAAGGTAAGAATGCTGTTATTTAGATCCGGAATAGGAATGTACGGGATTAAGGTAAACAAAAATATGATGGTAGGAAAAATAGACAAGGTAAAGTTAAAGGCCATGTACGAAGCTCGTTTGGTGAGTGAATCCAGCCGTAGCTCCCGAATCAGTACCTCCAGAATATCGTAAACCGAAAGCCTGCCTTGGCTAAAGCGAAGCCGCTTCAGAAACACAATGAACTTACGGTACGGCCGTCGCTCTTCTACGTATTTCTGTTGTAATCCCATACCTTAGTAATAACTTTCCAACAACGAAATTAAACTTTCGGGAATAGCCGTTGGCTTACCTGAGCGCATATCCACAAATACTAGGGTAGTTTCGCCAATGTTCAAAAGTTCTCTCGCTTCGTTATAAACCTCGTATTCAAACTTTATACGCGAACCATGCGGTTTGTTCGGAATCATTACTTTTATGGTGAGTAAATCGTCGTACCGGGCCGGCCGGATATACTTGCAGCGTAAATCTAAAACGGGCATCATAACGCCCGCTTTTTCCATTTCTTTATAATTTACCCCTAAATTCCGGAAGGTTTCGGTCCGCGCCACCTCGTAATAAGCCGCAAAATTACCGTAATAAACATACCCCATTTGGTCGGTTTCCGAATAACGTACGCGCACTTGTATTTCCGATTGAAACATGTTTCTAGTCGAGTCCATGCATGGTCCATAGTCGATAGTCCACAGTCGACAGGCCATAGTAATAATTAAATGATTATACGGTTAATTTTTTTAAATCGCAAAGTAAGCAGATAACTGGTCCTAAATAAATTAAGTCACACCAAAATACAGCCATTTAACTAGCCATCCATCTAACAACCAAATCTATTCGCTTTAATCTGTGGTCTATGAACTATCGTCCGTGATCTATACACTATCGACCAGAGACTAACGCAGTATATTCCGTTCGTTTAACGCTTGTTGGTAGCGACGGGCATTGCGGATGTGTTCGGCTTCGGTAGCGGCAAAGTTGTGATACCCCGAAAAATCCTCTTTCGCGCAGAAGTAAATATAATCGTGTTTCTCTGGATTCAATACCGCATCAATCGAAGTTATAGAAGGCAAATTAATAGGTCCGGGGGGCAAACCTTTGTATTTGTAAGTATTATAAGGAGAATCAAAGCGCAGGTGCTCATTTAAAACGCGCCGAATACTAAAATCTCCCACGGCAAAAACTACGGTTGGATCAGCCTGTAAAGGCAAACCAATTTTTAAGCGATTCAGGTAAACACCGGCTATTCGGCGGCGCTCATCCGGGTGTACTGCCTGTTCCGCCTCCACAATAGAGGCCAAAGTAGAAACTTCACTTTTACTTAAACCCTGTGCTTTGGCTTTCGCTTCGCGGGCGGGAGTCCAGAAAGCATCGTATTCTTTCTTCATGCGCTTCAGCAACTCTTTTCCCGAAGTATTCCAGTATAACTCGTAGGTGTTCGGAATAAACATCGTCATGATAGTAGTGGTATCAAAGCCCAGGTTTTTTACGTATTTCTCATCGCGCAACAATGAATCCAGTTCCGTTTGGGTGGCCGAAATATCGCTGCTTAATTTGGCGGTAAGGTCTTTTTTTATGCGGATATTATTAAATGTAAGCCGCACCGGCGATTGAATACCCGCTCGTAACCTACCAATCTGGTAATAATTGGTAGCTCCGTTAATTAACTCGTAGTGGCCTGGTTTAATTAATTTTGGATAATCCATTAACTTAGCCAGAAAGCGAAAAGATAATTCATCAATTATTACTTTTTCGTTTTCGATGGAGTCCATTACTTGCTCAAACGAAGCGTCCCGCGGAATCCGGATGTAGACGTGCTTACCGTGGGTATCGACATTAGGCGTATATACAATTTGGTAAGCGTAATACGAGAAACTAACGAATAATATTCCCCCTACCACCAGTAGGTTGCGGAGTAAATTTGATTTTTTACGGGCTTTTTTCTGAACATCCATATTTTAGACAATAATCTACTTACCAGCGCCACCTTCCCTGTTTGCCGGAATTCTAACAAAAGTAATACATCTGGCAGGATTTAAAAAAAATCGTTAATGGAGATAGGTAAACGGAGGCAAGGAATAAAGGGCAGCAAATTTCTGGTTAATAGCCCTTTCTTATTCATTTTTTAACGAATGAATCGACTAAGTTAAAACCAAAAATTGCTGCCGTAAAATATTAAACGTTGTGAAGAAGCAGCCTATTGCTTTTGCAAGTGATCCATTTCGGCTTGTAATTCTGTAATAGCTTGTTTGGTTACAGTTTGAATAATAGCCATTAAGTTGGGAATGCCATCTAAATTGGTTTGTTGCCGGGCGTTCGTTTCCAGATCCCGAATGGGCTGGTGCAAGGCAGAAATTCCTACAGTATCAAAATTTGCTTTTAGCTGATGCGCCAGATTACCTGCTTTCGCCCAATCGGCTTGGGCCACGGCTTCCTGCATGGTCTGAACCTGCGGGGGTACCTGCTCAATAAACATTTGCAAAAACTTTATTAAAAACTCGGTATTTCCATTGGCCATGCTTTGCAATATGGCTAGGTTACAAACTTTTTCGGGCATTGCATTGTGGGATATAGTCAAATTTATTGCGTTTTTTATAATTAATAAGGAATCAGCCTGCTTGGGTTTAGTTGGAGCTATATTAGCTGCTATTTTCTGAAAAAGTTTACATTCTTCAAAAGGCTTAGCCAGGTAATCGTTCATACCACCAGCAATGTATTGCTCGGCATCTCCTTTTAAAGCATTGGCCGTTAACGCAATGATGGGGATATTGGCCTTCCGGGGATCAGTTAGGCGCCGGATCTGCTGCGTTGCTTCCATGCCACTTACTTCGGGCATTTGGATGTCCATTAATACTAAATCGTAGTATTGATGAGAAGCTAATTCCACGGCTTCTTTACCGTTTTTGGCTATATCCACGGTAAAACCCCAATTGTGCATAATAGATTGGGCTAAAAACTGATTAACCGCATTGTCTTCGGCCAGTAGTATTTTTAATTGTCCTAAACTAGTAAAATCAATGGTTTGTTCTTCCGCAAAAGCACTTTCAATTAGAGCAGCGGCCGCTTTTTGAAACGTAAGTTCAAACGTAAACTTACTCCCCTTACCCGGGATACTTTCCACCCAAATACGGCCTCCTTGCTTCTCTACTAAATTTTTACAGATAGTAAGACCTAAGCCAGTGCCCCCATAATTGCGGGAAGTATGGGCATGCGCCTGCATAAAGCCTTCGAAAATACTTTCCTGTTTTTCGAATGGTATGCCAATACCCGAATCTTTTACCGCAAATTGTAAGGTAAGCGCAGTATCGTTTTCCTCCAGAACTTCTGTTTGAATAATGACTACTCCTTGGTTCGTAAACTTAATAGCATTACTTACTAAATTCAGCAATACTTGGGTAAGACGATGCGGATCGCCAATTAAAAACGGCTGATTTAAATTAAAACTTTTTACAATTAAGAGAATATCTTTTTCTTCTGCTTTGTACTCCAAGGCTTGCTGCACACCCTGCAAAATCTCCTGAATATTAAAAGGAATTTGTTCCAGCACCAACTTACCCGATTCAATTTTCGCCAGGTCCAAGATATCGTTGATAATGACTAATAAGTTACGGGCCGAATAATCAATAATGTTCAGGTATCTTTGTTGCAGGTCGTTCAGGAGGGATTTATTTAACAAACCGGCCATGCCCAAAATACCATTAAGCGGGGTCCGAATTTCGTGACTCATATTCGCTAAGAAATTTTTCTTTGCCACCGCCGAGATTTCGGCGGCTACTTTTGCCTTTTTAAGCTTACGTTCCGTTTTTTTGCGGGCAGTAATATCCCGCGACACGGTTTGTACTTCAATTACGTCCCGGTTTGAATTAAATATGGGACGTAAGCCACTATCTACCCAAATGTATTGATTATCCTTCCGGCGAATCCGGTATTCAATGTTTTTAGTTGATTTGCCTCTTTCCAGCACCGCTACTACCTGTTCGATTACTCGTTTCTTATCTTTCGGGTGAATAAACTCGTACGGCGAAACATCCATCATATCTTCCGGAGCATAACCTAAAATATCTTGGGCGGAAGGCGAAGCATAAATGATTTTTCCTTCGGGGTCATGCAAACAAACTAAATCGGTCATGTTCTCGGTTATTAACCGGAACTGTTTTTCGCTTTTCCGCAATGTATTCTCCGCCGCTTTGCGTTCGCTAATATCCTGGATAATACCGGTAAAAACAGGAGTTTTAGAATTACCGCTGGCCGTAATAGAAATCTCCACCGGAAATTCTTCGCCGTTGGCGCGCATGGCAGTTAATTCTACCCTCTTACCCATAATTTGAGTTTCGTCGGTTCTAAAGTAGTGCAACAGACCCGAAGCATGCCCTTCCCGTAAATAAGGTGGAAGAATAATATCATGAAGTTTTTTACCTATTACCTCTTGCCGGCGGTAGCCAAAAGTTTTTTCAGCTGCCAGGTTAAATTCTATAATATTACCACTATGGTCCATACTAATAATACTTTCCATTGCCGTCGCCAACACCGCCTTATTGCGGGTTTCGCTTTCCTGTAAAGCCTGTTGGGTATGAACCAAATCGGTAATATCTATCGCTGTACCGGCAACAAACGAAGCACCATTTAAAGTATGAATGGGAAATTTATGTACTAAAAATTGCCTTTTAGATCCATTCGGCAGGATTACCTGTTCGCGGCATTCCATTGCCTGCTGACTTTCTGCCACTTTTACATCATTTTGGTGCAAAGAAGCAGCTATTGGTTCTGGCCATAAGTCAAAATCCGTTTTATTAGCTACCATCTCGCGCGATAGCCCCAAAACATGTTTATGAGTTAAGTTCACATAACTATAGCACCAGTCGCGGGTGCTTTTCATCCAGGCTAGTACCGGGCTATTGTCCATAAACGCCGCAAAGCGTTCTTCACTTTCCAGCAATATTTTTTCAGATTTTTTCTGTTCTGTTATGTCGTGGTTAATAGATAATACTGCTTTTTTTCCTTGGTAAGTGATAAACGAAGCACTTACCGAAAAATGAATTTCATTACCATCTTTTCGGTATTGAGTAGTTTCTACATTTTCCAGGGTACCGGTACGAATAAGTTGTTGTAAATAGGCCTTACCCCGGACAATATCTTTAGAAATACCCTGCAAACTCATGTTCGTAAACTCCGGCAGGGAATAGCCGTAAAGTTGGCAGGCTTTGTGGTTAGCATCAAAAATTTGTTCTGTTTCCGGATCAAATATGAGGATAGCATCATTGGCTTTGTTAAAAAGATCGCGGTAATCCCGTTCGGAACGTAGTAAAGCTTCTCGCTCACCCGAAATATCCCTTATTATTCCCCAACATTTAAACTGGCCGTCTTGATCCATGTAATCGTTCGAACTAATATCGGCTAAAAACCGGCTACCATCTTTGCGGACCAAAACCATTTCTCCTCGGAACTTGCCCGTCCGGCTTTTTTCCTGCCGGAAAACCACCTGTTTGGGATCGGTTATATCTACTACATCGTAGTAATTGAGGCGAAGCAGTTCTGATTCAGAATATTGCAATAAAGTACAAAATGTATGATTCACGCCCAGAATAGTTCCTTCTAAAGACAAAATAACCATAGCCTCCGGGCTTTCCTGAAATAATTGCCGGAAAACCGTGTCGTACGTGTAAGATGGCTTAGCTACTAGCTGGTTCGTTGGCTGAGCTGTTGTGTAGCGCGCAAGGATTGGTTCTTTTTGTATTAATTGTTCATTTAACAGTTGATTATCTTCTTCGGCTTTCGCTAGTTTAATTTGTAATTCCTGTATTTGATCCAATAGATTTGTTTGCATATTTTTACTCGTACCAACCTGCCTGTTTTGTAATGAAACCGTAAAAATGCAAATTTAATTTTTTGACGGCGAGTTAATCTTATTTAAATAAAACAAAAACACCACGCTTTTCTTGTTAGAATATAAATCCGGTTTAAACTACAATGGGGCAATTAAATCAGGGAATTAATGCATTTGGACCTGAAAACCAGGTACCAGCCGAAATAGTTCGGTAAAAAAATAAACCAATTTTTACTTAGGCGGTAGAATAAGCAATAGTTTATACTTAATTAAAAATTTTTATGGCAAATGCTACTTTATTAAAAATTCATCCGGATAATCCGCCTCTGAACAAAATTATGCAGGTGGTAGATATTCTACGCAAAGGAGGAATTGTAATTTACCCTACTGATACCATCTACGGAATGGGTTGTGATTTGCATAATGCCCGAGCTTTAGAACGGCTTTGTCAACTCAAAGGCATTAAACCCGATAAAGCCAATTTGTCTTTTATTTGTGCCGACCTGACGCATATTGCTGATTATGCCCGTAATATTTCTACTTCGGTTTACAAAGTAATGAAAAAAGCCCTTCCGGGTCCTTTTACTTTTGTACTGGAAGCAAGCAGCAAAGTACCCCGACTCGGGGGCATCCGCAAAAAAACCGTTGGTATCCGGGTACCGGATAATCAGATTCCATTATGCATTGTCCGGGAACTAGGTAATCCCATTATTTCAACCTCTATCCACGACGACGATGAAATAATCGAATATGCTACTGATCCGGAGCTAATTTATGAAAAATTTCGGCATTTAGTAGATGCCGTAGTAGATGGGGGCTACGGCAAGAACGTACCCTCTACGGTTGTTATTTGCGAAGATGAGCAGTTTGAGGTTCTTCGGCAGGGAGCCGGCGATATAGCAAACTTCGTTTGACTAATAAGTTAAGAGTTATGAGTTTAAAATCTATCTAAAATTTAATGAAAAGAATACTTAAAAGTTTATTTAGCTTTCATAAATTTTAGCGATAAAATCGCTCCGAAACTCATAACTCATAACTTTTAACTCTCAACTGCCCACCGGGCGGGCATGTTTCCAGCGACGGTGCGACCAAAGATAATCGGCGGGGTTTTCGTGAATCCAGTTTTCCAGCATGCGGGCAAATTGTTCCGTCAGGGGAAAGGCTGTTTGTAAAGCGGCTTCGGTGGGCTCCATCGGAATAAATTTAAAATGGTAATAACCCCGGCCCACTCGTTGCGCATGAATAAAAAACACCGTCATATTAAAAGCCTTGGCTAGTTTTTCGCCGCCTACAAAAAAACCGGCATCCTGGTTCATAAAGGTAGTCCAATACTGAATTTCGCTTTTGGGCGGGGTTTGGTCCGATAACATACAGAAAAGCCGCGGCCGATTTTTATATTGAATTAAATGCCGCAAACTATCTTTCATGCGCACTAAATCAGGACCTAATCGGGTACGAATATGCCACACGAATGCTTCGAAAAAGCTATTGCTCAAAGGTTTATAAACCACGTCAATAGGGCAACTTAAGAAAGGAATTCCGCCCGAAGGAGCCCATTCCCAATTTCCCTGGTGGCCGCCCAGGGCTAAAACCAAATTCCCTTTATTCGTTTCCGCTTCAATTATCTCCGGATTAAGTATTTGTACGCGTTTTTTTAATTGCGGCAGCGAAATAGAAGCCAGTTTTATGGTTTCTATAATAATATCGGTCAGGTTACGATAAAACCGTTTGGCAATTTTTAAATGTTGTGCCTTACTCTTTTCCGGAAAAGCCCGATGTAGATTCTGCAAAACTACTTTCTTGCGATAACCAATTATATGGTATATTAAAACGTATAATCCATCGGAAATAAAGTAAAGAACCGGGAAAGGCAGCCAAGCAATGGCTATCAACAGCCACCAAAGCAAATAATACCGTTTCCGGACGGGTAATTTCTTCATGAGGGCAATTGGTTTGATTTAGAAGATTTAGTACCTTCCACACGATTTCTCATAAAAGATGCTAATATAGCGGTATTGAAGCCGATTTGTATATGCCGCTATTATCTGAAATTCATTATAACCCGTGTATTGCTTATTTTCAGCGGGTAAATAAAACCGATGAAATCTGGCTCGAACAGCACGAGCATTACCTAAAACAAAGTTATCGCAATCGCTGTTCTATTTTAACGGCACAAGGCGTAAAAGATTTAACTATCCCGGTAAAAAAAGGCAACCGTAAAACATTAATAACAGAAGTTGAAATTGATTACGACCAGAAATGGCTAAATACCCACTGGCGAACTATTAAATCGGGCTACGGGAGCGCTCCTTATTTTACTTACTACAGCGATTTATTACAACAAATTTTAGAGCAGCGCGTTCCTACATTATTCGGGTTAAATGAAGCTCTTTTAAACTTTTATCTAAAAAGTTTGCAAATCCGCAAACCTATTACCTACACAAAGGAGTATATCACTTTGTACCCAAACGGGGTACTAGACTTACGAAATCAGATTCACCCGAAGAAGAAGTCTGCCATTTTGGACATTAAACCTTACCAACAGGTGTTTGGCAAACAATTTGCCCCTAATTTGAGTATAATTGATTTGTTGTTTTCACAAGGTCCAGCAGCGAAAAACTACCTGTAATTTCAGTTATTATTACACTGAACAATTACGTACAAATGCTTGTTTTTAAAATATAAACGCTTATCTTGTTACGGCGGCAATCAAATGGAATGCATTTTTTATTTTTAATTAATATACATGGAAGCTAAATTCTCAAACCGAGTAAAAGAGGTCATCTCGCTTAGCCGTGAAGAAGCTATTCGACTTGGTCATGATTATATAGGTACAGAACACTTGCTTTTAGGTATGATTCGCGAAGGCGAAGGTACTGCTATTACCTTGCTGAAAAAACTGGGTATTTCGATCGACGAGTTGAAGTATGCTTTAGAGCAGGCTACCCGTAATACGGCGAGCCCCGGCACCAGCATCACTGGCAGCATTCCGCTCACGAAACAAACCGAAAAGGTATTGAAGATTACTTACCTGGAAGCCAAAATATTTAAAAGCGATATTATTGGCACCGAACATTTATTGCTCTCCATCCTGCGGGATGAAGATAACATATCTTCGCAAACTTTAGCCAAATTTAACGTGAACTACGAAACCATAAGAGATTCCTTGGATTATCAAAACAATAATCCCATGGCGTCTTCCGATACCGACGACAACGACGACAACGATAAATTATTTGGCAGCAGCTCCAGCAAAGGTAGTACTGCCAAAAAACCTGGCGAAAAATCCCGGACTCCCGTATTGGATAACTTTGGTCGCGATTTAACCAAATTGGCCGAAGAAGACAAACTTGACCCCATAGTAGGCCGCGAAAAAGAAATCGAACGCGTTGCCCAGGTACTAAGTCGGCGTAAAAAGAACAACCCGATTTTAATTGGGGAACCCGGGGTAGGTAAAACCGCTATCGCCGAAGGTTTAGCCTTACGTATTGTGCAGAAAAAGGTATCGCGCGTGTTGTTTAACAAACGCGTCGTTACTTTGGATCTAGCTTCTTTGGTTGCTGGCACCAAATACCGGGGTCAGTTCGAAGAGCGTATGAAAGCCGTGATGAACGAATTGGAAAAATCACCGGATGTAATTTTGTTCATTGATGAGCTGCATACCATTGTGGGTGCGGGTGGCGCTTCTGGCTCCTTAGATGCCAGCAACATGTTTAAACCGGCTCTGGCTCGCGGCGAAATTCAATGCATCGGGGCTACTACCTTAGATGAATACCGTCAGTACATCGAGAAAGATGGCGCTTTAGCCCGTCGTTTCCAGATTGTAATGGTAGATCCAACATCGCCGGAAGAAACCATCGAGATTCTGAACAACATTAAAGATAAATACCAGGATCACCACCACGTATTGTACACCGACAAAGCGATTGAGGCTTGCGTGAAGTTATCAGATCGTTACATGAGTGACCGTTTCTTACCAGACAAAGCGATTGATATCTTGGACGAAGCGGGTGCCCGCGTACACATTAACAACATTATAGTACCGGAAGATATTCTAAAACTCGAAGAGCAAATTGAGAATATCAAAACTGAGAAAAACCGGGTAGTAAAATCGCAGAAATACGAAGAAGCGGCTCAGTTGCGCGATAAAGAGAAAAAATTAATCGATCAGTTGGATGCCGCTAAAAGAAGCTGGGAAGAAGAAACCAAGAAGAAACGTTATACCGTTAAGGAAGAAAACGTGGCCGAAGTAATCGCTATGATGACAGGTATTCCGGTAAAACGTATTGCTCAGAAAGAAGGTGTAAAACTGTTGAACATGGGCGAAGAACTGCGTGGTAGAGTTATCGGTCAGGATAAAGCCATTGCGCAGTTAGTAAAAGCCATTCAGCGCACCCGGGTAGGTTTGAAAGATCCGAAAAAGCCAATTGGTTCTTTTGTATTCTTAGGTCCGACCGGGGTAGGTAAAACCGAGTTAGCTAAAGTTCTCGCTACTTATTTGTTCGATAAAGAGGATGCTTTAGTTCGGATTGACATGAGCGAATACATGGAGAAATTCAGCGTATCGCGCTTAGTGGGAGCGCCTCCTGGCTACGTAGGTTACGAAGAAGGTGGTCAGTTAACCGAGAAAATCCGTCGGAAACCGTATTCAGTGGTATTATTAGATGAGATTGAGAAAGCGCATCCGGATATTTATAACTTATTGTTACAAGTACTGGATGATGGTATTTTAACGGATGGTTTAGGCCGTAAGGTAGATTTTCGGAATACCATTATCATTATGACGTCGAACATTGGAGCCCGCGATTTACAGGATTTTGGCGCGGGTATCGGTTTCGCCTCTAAAGCCAAGCAAGAAAACATGGACGAAATCATGAAAGGCACTATCGCCAGTGCGCTGAAGAAAACCTTCTCGCCGGAATTTATGAACCGTCTGGACGATGTAATTGTGTTTAACTCGCTTAATCGCGAAGATATTCATAAAATCATCGATATTTCGTTGGGCAAATTGCTGCACCGCGTGGATGCCTTAGGGTACAAAATTGAATTAACGGATAAAGCTAAAGATTTTGTAGCCGAAAAAGGTTATGATCCTAAGTACGGTGCTCGTCCGTTGAACCGGGCGATTCAGAAATACCTGGAAGATCCGATTGCCGAAGAAATTCTGAAAGCGGAATTGACCCACGGCGATACCATTATCATCGACCACGAAGAAGGCAAGGAAACTTTAACGTTCCAGTCGAAGAACAGTGGTAAAGGCACTACCGATAAAAAAGATGAATTGCCGGAAACGGAGCCTAGAACTACGGATCCAAAAGCAACCGAGTAAAAATATAATAGAGTTTTAATAGAAAGGCTGACAGTATTGTCAGCCTTTTTTGTTTGTTAACGTTAACTTAATATTATTAAAAATTTATTCTGGTGGTAGTTCATCTTTTTATAAATTTACACACGTAACTATCTAAACCCACCCGAGCAGCGCATTACATGGCAGACACAACCGGCTTAAGTAAAATAGAAATTTTAGAACAAAAGAACGCGGAGGCTTTATTAGGTGGGGGCCAAGCCCGCATTAATGCTCAACACGCTAAAGGGAAACTTACTGCCCGCGAGCGGGTTGATTTATTTCTGGATCCAGGCTCTTTTGAAGAAATCGGAAAATTTGTCATGCATCGCTCCAAAGATTTTGGCCTGGACAAAGAGTATTATTTAGGTGATGGGGTGGTAACCGGTTATGGCACGGTAAACGGCAGATTGGTATACGTATTTTCGCAGGATTTTACCGTCTTTGGCGGTTCTCTTTCCGAAACTCACGCCGAGAAAATAGTTAAGATCATGGATTTAGCCATGAAGAACGGGGCTCCGGTAATTGGCTTGAATGATTCCGGTGGAGCCCGTATTCAGGAAGGAGTGGTTTCATTGGGTGGGTACGCCGATATTTTTTACAAAAATACTTTAGCATCCGGTGTAATACCCCAGATTTCTGCCGTAATGGGGCCTTGCGCGGGAGGTGCCGTTTATTCGCCGGCCATTACAGATTTTATTTTAATGGTCGAGAATACCTCTTATATGTTTGTAACTGGCCCTAATGTGGTAAAAACCGTAACCCACGAAAATGTAACTTCCGAAGAATTAGGTGGAGCCAGCACGCACAGTATGAAAAGTGGGGTAACACATTTTTCTTGTGCCAACGAGGTAGAGTGCCTGAATACCATAAAAAAATTAATTAGTTATATTCCCCAAAACTGCGAAGATACCACGCCCCCTCTCCCCTACGATTCTAAGGAAGAAGAAACCCGTCCGGAATTAAATAACATTATTCCGGATAATCCTAACCAACCTTACGATATTCGGGAAGTAATTACAGGTATCATCGATACCGATTCCTTTCTAGAAGTACACCAAAACTTTGGGGAAAACATTGTAGTAGGATTTGCCCGTTTAGCCGGCCGCAGCATTGGTATTGTGGGAAATCAACCCGCGGTTTTAGCCGGGGTTTTAGACATAAATGCCAGCACCAAAGCGGCGCGTTTTGTACGATTTTGCGATTGCTTTAATATACCCTTACTTGTGCTGGAAGATGTACCGGGATTTTTACCGGGCACCGACCAAGAATGGCGGGGCATTATAACAAATGGAGCTAAATTATTGTATGCTTTCTGTGAAGCCACGGTTCCCCGTATTACAGTTATTACGCGCAAAGCCTACGGCGGTGCCTACGATGTTATGAACTCTAAACATATTGGGGCTGATTTAAATTATGCCTGGCCTACGGCCGAAATTGCGGTAATGGGTGCTAAAGGTGCCGCCGAAATTATATTTAAGCGCGAGATTGCGGCAGATCCGGATCCGGAAGCCAAACTGGCCGAAAAAGTGGAAGAATACCAGAAGAAATTTGCTACTCCTTACCGGGCAGCTCACCGGGGATTTATTGATGAAGTAATTTTGCCGGAGCAAACGCGGGCTAAATTAATAAAAGCATTTAAGATGTTGGAAAACAAAGTAGACCAGCTTCCCCGTAAAAAGCACGGGAATATACCTTTGTAGTTACAGGTTGTCAGGTTGCAAGTGAGAAAGTTAAATCATTTTTTAGTTTAACAATTCATTTGTTCAACAATGTTACAATCCCACAATTTAACTATTTAATAATTTACCCGTTCAACATTTAAAATTAAAGTCTGTGGTCTATCGACTATGGACTATCGACTAACACATGCGACAGGAAAGCTTTGATTTTTTACAGAAATACTTAAATACGGCAGCCCCAACGGGATTTGAAGCGGAAGGTCAGAAAATTTGGCTCGACTATTTAAAGCCCTACATTGAGGAATATTTTGTAGATACGTACGGTACCGTAGTAGGGGTAATAAATCCGGAGTCAGAATATAAAGTTGTTATTGAAGCGCATGCCGACGAAATTAGTTGGTTTGTTAATTATATTACCGATCAAGGGTACATTTACGTCCGTCGCAACGGCGGCTCGGATGCTTTAATTGCTCCTTCTAAACGTGTTAACATTCACACTCGTAAAGGTATCGTAAAAGCAGTTTTTGGCTGGCCGGCTATCCACGTTCGCAAAGTAGAGCAGGATAAAGCCCCCGCTATCGAAACCATTTTCCTGGATTGCGGTGCTAATTCCCGCGAAGAAGTAGAAAACCTGGGAATACACGTGGGTTCGGTTATTACCTTCGAGGACGAAGTAATGGTATTAAACGAAAAATACCTGGTAGGCCGCGCGCTCGATAATCGTATCGGGGGTTTTATGATTGCCGAAGTAGCCCGAATGCTGCGGGAAAATAAGAAGAAATTACCTTTTGGCTTGTATATCGTAAACGCCGTGCAGGAAGAAATCGGCTTACGAGGCGCCGAGATGATTGCTCACCGCATAAAACCCAATGTAGCGCTCATCACGGATGTAACCCACGATACGCAAGCGCCCATGTACGAGAAAAAAGTAAGTGGCGATATTTATTGCGGCAAGGGCCCGGTAATTACGTACGGTCCGGCGGTGCAGAACAATCTACGCGACATGCTCTTCGACGTGGCCCAGAAAACCGAAATACCTTTCCAACGAGCCGCCGCCACCCGCAGTACCGGCACCGACACCGATGCCTTTGCTTATTCGAACGAGGGAGTTGCTTCCGCTTTAATTTCGTTGCCTCTTAAGTACATGCATACTACCGTAGAAACGGTTCACTTCGACGATGTAGAAAACGTTTCCAAATTAATGTATGAATTTTTAATTCAGTTATCAGCTGGTTACGATTTCCGGTATTTGAGTTAATCTTCTGTTTTACAAAAGATGTCTTCCATATAGTACCTCACCTTTACTAAAATGGTGAGGTGTTTTTGTTTCTGTACATTGCCAACTAAAACAATCATGTTAGTAAGAGATCAGATGGGCTTCGAAGTGGAAGTACCTAGCCGGCCCCAACGCATTATTTCGTTAGTTCCTTCGCAAACAGAGCTATTATTTGATTTGGGTTTAGGTGAACAAATGGTAGGAATTACTAAATTTTGCATCCACCCGGCCGAAAAAGTTAAAAATAAAACGATTATTGGCGGGACCAAGAACTTTCATTTTGATGTAATAAATGCCTTACAACCGGATTTTATTATTGGCAACAAAGAAGAAAATTACCGAGATGGTATTTTACAATTAAAAGAAAATTACCCGGTTTGGATGAGTGATATTTCTAACCTGGCAGAAGCATTAGAAATGATGCAACAAATTGGCCTTGTTACCAACACCGCCGTCGCCGCGGAAAAGCTTACGCAAAAAATAAAGACTTTTTTTCAAAAAATTAACTCTACTCTTGATTTACCCACGGCATATTTTATCTGGCGAAAGCCTTATATGAGTGTGGGTCCGGATACCTTCATCCATGAAATGTTGAAAATTTGTGGTTTCCTGAATGCTTTTAGCGCCTACAACCGCTATCCGGAAATTAATGCTGAACAGCTACAAGCCGCTAATCCTACATTAATTTTACTATCATCGGAGCCTTACCCATTCAAAGAAAAACACATCCAAGAATTCCGAAATATTTGCCCGCATGCAATAGTCAAGCTAGTGGATGGTGAGCTCTTCTCGTGGTACGGCAGTCGTCTGCAATATTCGGCGGAGTATTTTGAGAATTTAGTGGAAGAAGTAAAAGCCGAGCTAAACTTTAAGAACTCAAATTGCCGGAATGATAAATCTGCCAACCAACCCTTATAACTTATAAAGTTATTAGCTATGAAATTCCATCAAATATTGAAGCGGCTACATTTCAGCATGTTAATTATTCTTATAATTCACTTATTTACCTTTGTATTGATAGGATTCGGTTTAAATGGCTGGTTAGTTTACGTATGGAAAGTAGAAACCTATCTATCCGGAATTTTATTATTCTTTATATCTATCAAAAAACATAAACGAATAGCCTTCTATACCTCTTTCTATATCCTGGCCCCGATTGGTATATTCTTAGCAAGGCTGGCAGATGGAATACTCGCAGGACTAATCGGTTCCCTGTTATTGGCGTTCTTAGTGCCTCCTACTTATGTATTAGCGGATAAAAACTACCAAATTCGCCGGGAATTTACTGGCTTTTTAGGCGGGTGTTGTTCCTATACGATAAAAGAAAACAAGTTATGGCTATTTGAAAAAACAGTAGCCGAGTTTCGATCTGTACATGAGCCCACCGAAATCTCAAAATTGGAAGTAGTTAAAAATATTTACGCTGTTATTCACTACAAACCGGAGGGAAAAAAAGATTCGACATTAGTTCTGTTAAATCAATAATTTTATAAAACGGCCGCTCGGCGCGAAAAATCTTCTACTATTTTATCTTCCTAATTTGTTTTACGTTTTCCGCCGTTTGTATTTTCCCAAAATTTTTCAAAAAATCATTGACTCTCCCCTTACGTCATACCTTATGTTTGTTCGGTAAATAAGCAATAAGTCGTGGAACGTTATTCTGTAAAAAAGCTGGCTGCATTGGCGGGGGTAAGTGTCCGGACGCTTCACCTTTACGACCAAATCGGTTTACTCAAACCCTCTATCCGTACCGAGAAAAAATACCGGATGTACGGAAAGGCGGAGGCCTTACGGTTGCAGCAAATACTCTTTTACAAAGAATTACAAATGCCTTTAAAAGAGATTGCGGAAATTCTAGACGATCCGCACTTTAATACTTTGTCGGCGTTAGAACTTCATAAAAAAGAACTACAGCAACGAAAAAAACGGCTGGACACCTTATTGCAAACCATTGACAAAACGATTGATCACCTAAAAAACAAAACCATGTTATCTACCGAAGAATTATACGAAGGTTTACCCAAGGAAACTACCGAAACGTGGCGAAAAGAAGCCCAGGAAAAATGGGGTTCCGCGTTCGAACATTCTGAAAACCACCTGCGCAACAAAACAAAACCTGATTTTGAACGCTTAAAAGAACAGGCCAATGCCAATCTGAAGAAACTTTTAAGTTTAATGAACGAAGAACCAACGAGCGAAAAAGTACAAAAGGAAATTGCCGAGCATTACGAAATTATTCGGGAGTTTTGGGGAACATCAGCCACCCCAGACAAACAGGCAAAGGCGTATGCCGGTTTAGGCGACTTATACGTAAGCGATGAGCGTTATACTAGTCAGGAAGGTAAACCGAACCCGGTTTTTGCTCAGTTCCTAAACAAAGCGATGAAGCATTTTGCCAAACAGCTAAAATAACTTTTAGTTAAATAAAAAGTCCTCATTTATGTTTGAGGACTTTTTTATTTCTTCTAAATCTTTATTCAGAAGTTTAGGCTTTCCATTTGAAGTCAGAGAGTATTTTACGGTTTATTTCTCTACGTTTTGAATTGTAAAACCTAGTTGTGTTAAATCCTGCCAAAAACCAGGGTAAGATTTTTTTACCACTGCGGGTTCTTCTATGGTAATGGGTGTAAGTAAAGCAATGGGCGCTAAAGCCATTGCCATTCGGTGGTCTTCGTACGTTTTAAAAACCGGATTATTGGAAATAGTACTGGCTGGTTTCACTCTGAATAATCCACCGCTTTTATCTTCCAGGCCGCCGCCAATTTTAGCTAATTCTTGTTGTAGGGCGGCAATCCGGTCGGTTTCTTTAATGCGTAAACTTTCCAGACCAGTCATTTCTACGGCCATACCTTTGGCTACCGCCACCACCGCAACTGTTTGAGCTAAATCCGGGCAATCGGTAAAATCAAAGCGGAACGGCTCTAATTTATCGCTTTTGGTTAAAATTACTTCTCCTCCTACGTACGTTGTGCGCACCCCCAAATGCTCCATAATCGTGGCAATGACACTATCGCCCTGGAATGACTCGGAACGGAGACCTTTTAATTCAACGGTAGCTTCCGGCGCCAGGGCTACCATGCTGTACCAATAACTGGCGCCTGACCAGTCCGATTCAATGGTGTACTGGTTCACGTGGTATTTTTGCGGCGGAATGGTGATTGTAGTTCCATCAAAAGTGCCTTTCACCCCAAAATGCTTCATCAGCGATAAAGTCATGAGAATGTAAGGCCGCGAACCAATTTTACCTTGTAATTCCAGCGTTAATCCTTGCGGAAAAAGCGGGGCTACCATCAATAAAGCCGAAACGTATTGGCTGCTAATATCCCCGCGCACTTGTAACGTAGCAGGATAATCTTGTTGCCGATCAATGCCGTTAAATTTTAAAGGCGGATAACCTTCCTGACCCAGGTACTCAATTTTGGCTCCGAGTTGGTGCAAGGCATCTACCAATACTTTAATCGGGCGCTGCTGCATACGGGCTGTTCCGGTTATTATTTTCCGTTGATCCGTTACCGCCAGGTAAGCGGTCATAAAACGCATGACGGTGCCCGCATCTTCGGCGTTTAATTCTTCGGCTGCGGATTGTAACAATCGGGTAATTACTTTGGTATCGTTCGCTTCGGACAAATTATCGAGTGTAGACATTCCGCCCGAAAGCGCATTAATTATTTGGGCCCGGTTACTCTCACTTTTCGAAGCGGGTAAGTTAACCGACCCGCGGAGTACCCCGGTAGAATGCGAAATAATTATTCCAGAATGGCTCATAATGAAGTATAATATTTTAGTGCGGCTTCTATTTCCGCTAAAGTAATCGGTTGGTCGTAAACCGCCTTCCCGATGCCCGCCAATAAAGTGCAGTTAATAGTGGTGCCGGTATTTTTTTTATCTTGTAAAGCCAAAGCCGCAATTGCCGAAAACTCATTGCCTCGGAGCATTACTTTTTCGTAGATTGAAAACAGAAAGGTTTCTATTTTAGCTAATTCAGCTTGGGTTAATAAGCCTTTCCGGAAGGATAAATAACTTTCGCCAAGCATTCCCACCGCAATGGCTTCGCCGTGCAATAAGCGGCGTTCCGGCTGAGATAGTAAATACGTTTCCAAGGCGTGGCCAATCGTATGACCGAAGTTTAAAATTTTACGCAAGCCTTGTTCCCGGGGGTCGGCGGTTACTACGCGGGCTTTTACCGCTACCGAATCCTGAATTAATTTCGTCCAGTCTTCCGTCATCAGACCCACGTATCTTTGCTCTTCAAACGAAGCCGCATCCGCAATTAACCAATGTTTTATAATTTCGGCGTAACCCGATTTTATTTCCCGTTCCGATAAGGTGTTCAAAAATTCAGGGTAAATAAAAACTTTTAAAGGTTCCTGAAACACCCCTAAATGATTTTTTAAACCGTTAAAGTCGATACCAGTTTTACCACCAATGCTGGCATCTACCTGGGCCAGTAAAGTAGTAGGAACTTGCACAAAGTAAATGCCTCGTTTAAAAATACCCGCGCAGAATCCGCCTAAATCGCCAATTACGCCACCCCCCATATTTACCAGCACTGACCAGCGACTAGCCGCTAAATCCGTTAATTTTTGCCAAACCTGCTCGCAAGTGGCCAGAGTTTTATGTTCTTCCCCGCTTTTTATTTGAATCAGGGTATGTTCGGGTAAGTACGGCCGCAGCAAAGGGTAGCAATGCACCCGCGTATTTTCGTCTATCAAAACCGCAACTTTATCAAATGCCCGGTTCTTCAGAAAAGTTTGCAGCTGCACTCCGGCTTCCGGTCCGATATAAATATTTTCTAA
Source organism: Adhaeribacter arboris (assembly GCF_003023845.1). Lineage (NCBI taxonomy): Bacteria > Pseudomonadati > Bacteroidota > Cytophagia > Cytophagales > Hymenobacteraceae > Adhaeribacter > Adhaeribacter arboris. The sequence goes on from NZ_PYFT01000001.1 coordinate 1,955,772, forward strand.
CAAAATAATATAAATCTAAAGTTCTCGGCTTAAAAATAGCTATTAAATTTAACCTTTGTCAATTACTTATGTAAAAGTTTAAACTTTATATAAAGGAACATACTTTATTTAAAACTTGGTGTCTTATTTGAGTTTAACTTACCTAAGAAAATAAACTACTTAACTTTTTTGGCTGTTTACCAGTTAATAAAACGTAGCCGGCAATAGCCATTTCATTTAAAGGTACTCTATTCCTTATACTAAATTTTACTTACTCTAATTACTTGTGCATGATAACCGAAAGGAAGCTTTCTTTTGATGATACAGCCATAGCGTTTGCTTCTAAATCAAACGCTGAATTAATGAAGATGTACACGCTCTTTGCTACCATGAATAATAATTTTCTGGTAAAAACCGGTGGCAATTTGGTACAACGGGCCTTTAAATGGGGCTTACCCGTTAAATTTTTAATTAAGCCTACAATTTTCCAACACTTTTGCGGCGGCGAAAACTTACTCGAATGTAACCAGGCTATTCAAAGTTTAGGGCAGGCCAACATTGGTACTATTCTCGACTATTCGGTAGAGGGCGAAAACGATGAGAACAGTTTTGACCGCACTACTAAGGAAGTTTTAGCTACCATTGAGAAAGCAAATACTTCTAAACACATTCCCTTCTCCGTTTTTAAAGTAAGCGGTATTGCGGATAGTCGCATCCTGGAAAAAGTTCAAGGAAAAATAACCCTTAGTCCGGCGGAAGAAAAAGCTTTTACCCGCGCCCACGCCCGAATGGACATTCTTTGCCAACGGGCGCATCAATATGGCATTTCTATTTTTGTAGACGCCGAGGAGAGTTGGTTTCAGGAAGTGGTAGATAATTTAACTTACGAAATGATGGCGAAATACAATAAAGAAAAAGCCATTGTTTATAATACGTACCAGTTGTATCGCCATGATCGGTTGGAAATTCTTCAACGCGATTACCAGAATGCAGTAGATCATAATTACTATTTAGGAGCTAAATTAGTGCGCGGGGCTTACATGGAAAAAGAAGCTCGCCGTGCGGCAGAACAAGGCTACGACAATCCCATTAACCCCACCAAAGAAGCTTCGGATGCACTCTTTAATGAAGCTTTAACTTTCTGCATCGAAAATATCGATAGGATTGCCATTTGTGCCGGTACGCATAATGAGGCTAGTTCTTATTTACTCGTGGATTTAATGGCAAAGCACGGTATTGCTCCCAACGACAAGCGCATTTACTTCGCGCAATTATACGGCATGAGCGATAATTTATCTTTCAATCTGGCGCACGCGGGTTACAATGTAGCCAAATACGTACCTTATGGACCGGTGGATGCGGTTATACCTTATTTACTGCGCCGGGCTGAAGAAAATACCGCCATTGCCGGCCAAAGCAGCCGGGAATTTAACTTAATCAAAAAAGAATTGCAACGACGTAAAGCGGCAAAGTAAGTTTCCTTTTAAAGCTTTAAAGGCTAAAAGCTTAGAAAGGATAATAAAAGAACAAAAGCCTTCCCTTATTTCAAATGTAAATAAGGGAAGGCTTTTAAGTTATTGGGTAAATTTTAGATAGGAGCTCTTCCTTTTGTTTAAATTCTAAACTATAGCATGTCTTGCTATACAAATTAATGGCTTAGGTACAGGAAACATATATATTACCAGGATTTATTTTTAAAAATCTACCCTTATTAAATTGACTCTTAGCGATAATTCCTATGTACAGTTACTTTCAAACCAGACTATCAGATTAAGTTTATTACTTTCCTTTATTAATTTACAAAGTATTAGCCCAAACGCATCTAAGTCCTGCAACAGGGCGATGTAAATATTTTATTAATTTCAACAACCTTTAAGTATCCTTATTTATATATATTTTCATATTACTTTCTTGTTCGTATCTTCTATGTAAAGTTTAAGTAAAGTTTGTAACTTATTAGTTTGTACATCGTTTAGTCATAGACAAATTCAGATAATTAACTTACATAAATTTAATTGTCTAAATATAGTTCTAAACCCTAATAATGATAAAACTATGGAAAACACAACAGGTAATAACAACCAGACTGGCGGAAGCTACGATAATCCTAATAATTCAAGTAATCCTTTTAATACTTCTAATTCCGATTTCAACACTGCCGGAAGTTCCTCTAATGCGGGCTCTTCTTTAAGTGATTCCGCCTTAAGTGGTTCTTCTGTGGGAGGTTCTACTATAGGCAGCAGTGCCTCAAGTGGTTCAAACTCGGGCAGCTTTTCTTCTTCAGGTACATCCCGAATGATGACGGGCATGTTCCGGGACCGGGATAGTGCGGAGCGCGCTTATTCTTCGTTACAAAGCCGGGGTTACAGCAGAGATGATGTAAACTTGGTAATGTCGGATGAAACCCGGAAAAAACATTTTGGTAACCATACTCCCGATTCTGACTTAGGCGATAAAGCTTTAGAAGGAGCCGGAGCCGGGTCTGCCATTGGCGGTACTTTAGGAGCAATTGTAGGGGCGGTAGCCGCCATTGGTACCTCGGTAGCTTTACCAGGTTTAGGTTTGATAATAGCGGGCCCATTAGCAGCCGGTTTAGCAGGCGCTGGAGCGGGCGGATTAACGGGCGGTTTACTGGGAGCTTTAGTTGGTTCCGGAATTCCGGAAGATCGCGCCAAAGAGTATGAATCTGGTGTAAAAGAAGGCGGTATTGTAATGGGTGTTCACCCCCGTTCCGAAGATGATGCCCGCCTTCTGGAAAGTGAGTGGCGGAACAGCCACGGCGAAAGCATTTACCGATAATTTTTTGAGTAATTACATACTTCCACAAAAAAAAGCCTTACCATATTGGTGAGGCTTTTTTAGTTAGGAAAAATGACGTAAAACAAATACTTTCAGGAAGACAGCGAAAACCGCAACGGCAAAGTAAAACGCACCGAAACCGGCTGGCCATTTTGCCGTCCTGGTTGCCAGGGTTTCATGCTACGGATCACCCGGATAGCTTCTTCGGCGGTACCACCGCCGACGTCTTTAATTACCTTAATATCCGAAATTTGACCGGCTTTATCTACCACAAACGTTACTACTACCAAACCTTCCAACCCTAGTCGGCTTGCTTCGTGGGGGTAGCGTAAATTCTGCCGGATAAACTCGTACATTTGTTTCATCCCGCCCGGAAATTCGGGCATTTTCTCTACAAAATCTCTTATTTCATTTTCCGAACCGGCCGCATCGCTGTTGCCTAAGCTTCCCGATAAATCAACCGCGGGAGTAGCTCCGTTATTAATTTCTCCTAACGCATCTTTTAAACCAGGCTCTGCCTCGGTAAGTAAAGTTTGGTCAGGCATATTATCTTTAACAGGAACCGCATCCGGAACTATCCGGTTTGTTACAAAACGTTTAGTAGCACCGGCCGGTACTAACTTAGTAGTATGTTTCGTAATTGGTTGTTGAATAATTCGTTCTTCCACTTTCGGCAAAACTACGGTTTCCATCCGGATAACATTATTCTGAGGTCTGGTAGCTGGTAGCGGATCAGAGAATAGTAAATGGCTGACGTGCGCAACGGTTATAAACAAACCTACGGCCGCAAACATATAAGTGGTATCTTTTAATACATGTTGCGGGTAGGCTTTGCGGAGGGCGTAAGCACCGTAAGCCTGATGACGACCTTCAAAAACAATATCATCCAAGGAATAATCGGGAGCGGGCAAGAATTTCATAAGAGTAAAAAATTAAGGTAAAGGGTACATAGCTATTCATGCATTGGGGTGTTTCACTCGTCTTCGGTGTAATGGCGGCTTACCTCCTTTCTGTTTAATGGTATATATGTAAGATGCCCTTGGGTGGTGGTTTCCATAAGAAAAAAAATTTTTTCTTTTCCTGATTTTGCCCGTATTTAAGCCCATGAGAATGCCGCCAATTAGAATACTATGCTGTTCCGAAAATCATCTTCTGGGTCGCTGCTAAAAGACGAAGAGCTTATTCGCCTGTACCAGCAAACCAAAGACAATACGTACGTGGGAGAACTTTACCGGCGCTATACGCACCTGGTATATGGCGTGTGCCTGAAATACCTGAAAGATCCGGAAGAAAGCAAAGATGCGGTAATGCAGATTTTTGAGCAATTATTGGGGGTGTTAAAAAAGCAAGAGGTTACTCATTTTTATAACTGGCTGCACGTTCTTACGCGTAATCATTGCCTCATGAAACTTCGGGCAGATAAAACCAAAGAAGAAAAAGTAAAAGCCCTAGCCCGCAACGGATTGCTGACCGAAGCAAGCCCAGATACCGAAATGCCCGAACTGATACTGGATGCTAAAATAGAAACTTTGGAAAAAGGTTTAGCTCATATTCCTCCGGAACAGCGGCAATGCGTGGAACTGTTTTATCTGCATAAAAAATCGTACAAAGAAATTGCGGAACTAACGGGCTACGACTTAAATAAGATTAAAAGCTACATCCAAAATGGGAAAAGAAATTTAAAAATATACATTGATCGCCGCCATGATTGACCAACCACCCTTATTTCATACCGGACCTATAGGCGTCCATTTGTCGCAGGAAAAGCTTTTTCAGTTATTGGCCGGTCAGGTAACCCCGGACGAAAGACAGCAGTTGGAAGCTCATTTGCAGCAATGCTCGCTTTGCACCGATGCTCTGGAAGGATTTACCCGGGCGGATACCTCAGTGTCGCAAGCCACCTTACTGGAGCTTAATCATTTAATTAAAAAGCGCACCGCTCGCCGCAAAACGCGTACTTTATTAACCGATATTAAAGCTTGGGGGGTAGCTACCGCCATTGTTTTTCTGATCTTGATTTCGGCAGCTATTGTTTGGAATGCCGTTCATACTGCCAACACTCCACCGGTGCCATCCGATTCTAAGGCGGGAGCTTCTAATTCTGATTTATCTGCCCAACCGGTTCAAGGCTACAGTCACTTGCAATCGTATTTAAAACAACACGCCCAATTGCCTGCGGGAGCTTCCCGGAAAGGCCGGGTAATCCTCAGTTTTACCGTAAACCCCGATAGCAGCCTGAGTAATTTTAAAATAATACAAAGTGTAGAAAAAGCTACCGATCAGGCAGCTATTGATTTAGTAAAAAAAGGACCGGCCTGGCAACCCGCCAGCCAACAAAAGCAAAAAATTGCGCAAGTCGTAAATTTGTCGGTTGTATTTAAATAACTTGAATTTAAAACACCGCTGTATTCGGAGAAGGAAATAAATGTAGTAGATAAAATAGTTTTGAAACAATATTTTGCGCATCTTGTTTCGTTTAAGAGAAAGGTTTTATCTTAACCAGAAATGATTGATACTGTTACTAATCCAATCTTTAGAGGAGCGTTATATCTGTTCCCGAATCTCAGAATATCTGGCAGAAAAGCTTACCCGATTTTTTAAATTTAACGTAATTAAAATCAATACTGCCACTTTCGCAACGGGCACCACTTTTGATTAGTATTTTGTTTAAACTTACCTAATATGTTCAAATTGAAAACCAAATTTTTAGCGTATGCTGCCGTGCTGTTGCTGGTAGTAGTATTAGCTTCTTATAAATTAATTCACCGACCCGATAGCATCGCCGATAAAAACTCCGTGTTAATGAAGGTGTTAATGCAGGGCCTTACTTCTGCCCATTTTCACCCGAAAAAAGTGGACGATACTTTTTCGAAGGATGTGTATAAAACCTACCTGGAGCAATTACCCTTTAATAAATTATTATTCACGCAGGCGGACATTTCCCAAATGAGTAAATACGAAACGGATATTGACGACGAAGTAAAAAAAGGAACTTACGAGTTTTTTGATTTTGCTACCAATTTGTACCAATCCCGGTTAAAAGAATCGGAAACCTATTATAAAGAAATATTAGCGAAACCTTTTGACTTTAACGTGGAGGAAACGGTAGAAACGGACACCGATAAGTTAAAATATCCGGCCGATAAAGCAGCGCTAAAAGAAGCCTGGCGCAAATACCTGAAATTTCAGACCATGCTGCAGTTATCCGACTTGGTAGACATTCAGGAAAAAGCGAAAGAAAATAAAGACTCCAAAGTAGAGCTGAAATCCATGGCGGCTTTGGAAGAAGAAGCCCGTAAAAAAGTAGTTAAAACCTACGAGAACTTTTACCGCCAGTTAAACCAATACGAAAAAGATGAGTGGCTCGCCCGTTACGTCAATTCTATTACGAACCTGTACGATCCGCACACTCAATATTTCCCGCCTAAAGCCAAAGAAGATTTTGATTTAGAAATTAGTGGTCGCCTGGAAGGTATTGGCGCTCAATTGCAGGACAAAGATGGCCAGATTAGAGTAATGGAAGTAATGCCCGGCACTCCGTCTTACCGCCAAGGCGATTTAAAAGCCGGTGATATTATCTTAAAAGTGGGGCAGGGCAAACAGGAACCCGTTAACGTAGAAGGCATGCGCGTAGATAAAGCCGTGCAGTTAATCCGCGGTAAAAAAGGTACCGAAGTACGTTTAACCATTAAAAAACCCGATGCTACTATAAAAGTTATTTCTTTAATACGGGATGTAATTATTAAAGAAGACACCTATGCCCAGTCGGCTTTAATCCAAGACAAACGCAAAGTTGGCTACATAAATCTGCCTGGATTTTACGCCGATTTTGCCCGTAAAGGTGGCCGTAACAGCGGGGAAGACGTTAAAAATGAAATTGCTAAATTAAAAAGAGAAGGCGCTACCGGTATTATTCTGGATTTACGCAATAATGGCGGTGGTTCTTTACCGGATGCGGTAGAAATGACCGGTTTGTTCATTCCGGAAGGCCCGGTTGTGCAAGTAGAATCCAGCGGAGCGGCGCCTAACGTTTTACGCGACCGGGATGCTGCTACTCAGTTCGATGGTCCGGTAGTAGTAATGGTAAATTCTTTTAGTGCGTCGGCTTCCGAAATTCTGGCAGCGGCCTTACAAGATTACAAACGGGCGATTATTCTGGGATCCTCTTCTACCTACGGCAAAGGCACCGTACAACAAGTTTTCGATTTCGACCAAGTTTTGCCTTCCGAATATGATGCTTTAAAACCATTTGGTTCGTTAAAATTAACTACCCAGAAATTTTACCGGATTAACGGAGGCGCTACTCAGTTAAAAGGGGTTACTCCGGATGTAATTTTACCGGATTTATACACGTACATTGAACAAGGTGAAAAAGAACAGGAATATGCTCTGCCTTGGGACGAAATTAAACCAGCCGGTTACCAGGTTTGGTCGAAACCAGCTTTAAACATTGAGCGCATTAAAGCCAACAGCAAACAACGGGTAGCCAGTAACGAGTTATTTAACGCGATTACCCAACAGGCTAAAAACTTTAAAGCTCGCGCCGATATGACGTATTATTCCTTAAAATTGACTAATTACCGGGCCATGCAGAAGAAGGCGAAAGAAGAATCGAAGAAATACGAAGCTCTGCAAAAAAGCGCTCCCGAAATTACCGTTACGGCTTTAAAAGTCGACTTAGATCAGGCAAAATCAGATTCAGTCAAAGTAAACCGCATTAATCGGTTTGCTAAAAACCTGAAGAAAGATATCTATTTAGAAGAAGCATTAAACGTTGTAAAAGATCAGTTTAACGAGTAGAAATCTTATTTAATTATAAAAACAAAAGGCCGGTAAATTAACCGGCCTTTTGTTTTTATAAGCTTTTCTAAACCCTCCCCTCCTACTTCTTTGCCTTAATCATATCTATTTTTAGTTTACTAGCTTTTGAATTATAAAAGATACCTAATAACCCAATATTTAAGCTAATTAAATTAGTATTAACAAATAAATTATTGCCTAATATTTTTAGTTTTCGTTGAAACTTATTATTTTTAAATACAGTATTAACTAATTTACTTTAATTTATAAATTGCTGTAAATCAATCGTATAATTTTATAATTTTCTTGTAAAAACCGCTTAAAATTGCAACTAAAAATACTAGTAATATTGTTAATAGAGTATGAAAAAACTAACGGACGAAAACATAATTCCATTATTTGCAGAAGAGCCGAAAAAGCCGGACGAAGTATGGCGTAAATCCATTCCGGCCCAGGTTTTTCTGAATTATTTTTTTGCTATCAACTACCATATTCAGCATACTGATGATGCTTTCGGATTACAACATTTATCTTTCTTTCGGGAGCATCGGGCAAAACTCGACGAGAAAGATTTAGTGGCGATTACGAAACTGCTGCATAGCTGCTGGAGCACCGAATATGCGTTGCGGGCCACCGCTGAACTTGGTAACGACGAGTATTTACGTAATGCCTTACACTGGACCTTCCCGCAGGCTTATTATTCCGTTTTTGCCGGATTACAGGCGTTTCTGTATACGTTGGAGGTAAAGACTACTAATGCCACTATAATGCGCCGGGAAGCAGGCCGTTTGGTTGTTAAAAATGCCTACCCGCGGGCTATCGGCTATTACGCTGCCGGGCCTTATTACGACTTCAGCGTTCATCGTTTGCCTTTGGCGGGTTATAAACCAGGTTTACATATTCCGGAGAAAGGGATTGAAGCGCAAGCTCAAATTGGCCAATTCCTACGGACTACTCGTAAGCTGCAGGCCATAACTACTCGTCAGCAGGTACAAGGTAATCCAGCTACAGCTATCCGCAGCACCAAAACCGGTTTAGTACTGGATAAATGGAGTGCGCACCACTGGGATCAGATTACCTGGCGATTAGGGTATACCTCTATTTTTGATTTGCTTAGTCGCTTACGTATCTCCTCAAGCAATAAAGAAATTGATCGTTTCGTGGAAGCAGCTATTGATTTTAAGTTATTTCACGAATCGTTGCTCAATATTGTGAGTTATCTAAATGCTATTCACGAGAGTTATGTGGCCCAGGCTATTGGTTTGGAAAAATACCAGGAAATAGTAACTACTTTACCGGCTCACCTGCAAAACAGTTTTGTGAGTGCTCGCTTACGCGAAAAAGTGGCTCCTTTATTCCCGGATACCGAACGCCTGCAATGGGGCACTGCTGCTTAATAGCAATTTCCCCCTTCTACTTGAATTAAAGTGGCTGTATAACCCAGCACTGTTCTTTACCCATATTTTAAAAGCTGCTTTCTCCATTTTAATGGAAAAGCAGCTTTTTTATTTAAGTTAAAGTGTATTTACTCCGAAAGATGAAGGAAGGTAGATAAAGTTGATATGGCTATTACTTAATAAATGAAAGGGGCTTAATACCTATCTTCTAAAGTTGTTCATTTAAAATTTCTTAGCTTCTTTCCTCATGTAGCACCTATTAACCCTTTTTTCGATTATATAGTAACAGTTGATTTAGCAAGTGCTATTTGGGTTCGGCTTTCATTATTCGTTGGCGGTGTTGCAATCCCCAATCCCGTAATTCATCCAATACTCGGTCCAGCGACTTACTATACGGAGTCAGCTCGTAAGTTACCGTTACCGGCGTAGTAGCAAATACTTTGCGCTCTACAAAGTCATTCTGTTCCAAATCCCGCAACTCTTTAGCTAAAATTTTGGGGGTAATATCCCCTAAGGTCCTTTGAATTTCATTAAACCGCTGTGGGCCTTCCGATAACACCAAGATTAACGGTAGTTTCCATTTACCATTTAGTACGTACAAAGCGTCTTTTACGGCCAGTACGCTTACTTTACAGGCCTGCGTGTTATGAATTTTGCTATCCGTTTCCATAGTAATAATCGGGCTACTATCCCAAAGGATACTGGTATCCTTTGGGATAGTAGTATCTTTTGCATAGTAAAGGTAAGTAAATTTGTAAAAAAAAGACCATGAAAATTTTAAAAATTACTTATTGGGTTACCACAGCTGTAGTAGCTCTTATGATGACGTATTCGGCGTATTCTTATTTAACTAATCCTGTCATGCAGCAAGGTTTTGAGCATTTAGGTTTTCCGGATTATTTTCGGGTGGAACTTGCTATTGCCAAATTAATCGGGATAATAGTATTATTGGCACCGGTGTCCGGACGGATTAAAGAATGGGCGTACGCGGGCTTTGTTATTAATTTTATTTCGGCTTTTATTGCGCACTCCGCCGTTGGCGACCCAATTAGCAACCGAATAGCTCCCCTTATCTTTTTAGCTCTTCTGCTTGTTTCCTATGTTACGTATCATAAAAAACAATCGACATTGGAAACCCCGACCTATCAGGAAAAACATTCCTTAGCTTGATATAATAATATTTGCCGAATACCGCAGCCTTTTACTTTTCTATAAGACCAGATTTTCTGCGGTAGGTCTTTCTTGGAATAATCGGCAGAATTAGAGATAATGAATCTTAAATTCTGCCGGTTATTTTTTATTTTCTAAAACAAGGTTTAAAGTCTTGTAAAAGCCTTATCAAATTTATTGTTAGTCTTAATGATGAATTTTTCCTTCAAATAAAACCATCCTATACTTTCTTAAAAACACCTGTAATCAAATGAGCCGGATAGGTTTAAAGCGGGACGAATAAAATACTACTAAGAATTAGGATAGTTTGACTCATTATCAATAACTTATAGGCTTAAACTCATCTTCCCACTTAAACCCTGCTTTTCTTTATGAAACAAAAACTATCTATCCTGCTTTTAAGCCTTTGCCTCTTGGTTGTAACGGGCTGTCGTGAATTTTATGAATATTTTGATAGTGTTGAGCCAAAAGTTCTGAAGGTAAAAGATTATGCTTCCGGACTTAAGTCTCCTTTAGGTTTAGCTTTGGATGCCAAACAACAATTATGGGTTACCGAATTAGGAACCGGTAAGGATGATGGTACTGTTTCGGTGTTTGTAAACGGAAAAAAAAATGTAGTTATCGAAGACTTCCCTTCTACTATTGGCGATGAGGGTTTAGTGGGATTGAATCATTTATTAGTAAAAGATGGTATGGCCTACATATTACACACCAATGGGTACTTATACAAAGCAGATATAAGCTCTTTTACCCCCGGCGACACTCCCTTAAAAGCCAAGAATTTAGAAAAAGAAAATATCGGTGCTTTTGTTCTGGATTATGATTTTGAAGCAGATACCGAGGAGTCAAATCCTTATAATTTAACGGCTGGTCCGGTGGGCGATATTTTTATTACCGATGCGGCGGCTAATGCGGTTATACGTCGGAGTTTATCCGGTGAGTTAAGCGTATTTACTACCTTCCCCAACATTGCAAACCCTACTCCAGTTGGTCCTCCGAGTATTCATGCGGTGCCTACCAGCATTGCCTTTAACAAGCAAACTTTTTATGTTACTACCTTAACCGGCTTTCCTTTTCCCACCGGTCAGGCCCGGATTTTTAGCGTAGACCTATCGGGTAAGGTTTCTCTTTATCAAGATGGATTTACTACCTTAACCAATATGACGTTTGACCCGGTGTATAACCCGGTGGTGGTAGAGCACGCTCAATTTACGCAACAAGGATTTGCCCCTAATACGGGAAGAATGGTAGTAGCTACCACCAATGGCCCAGCCAAATTAATAACCGGTTTAAACCAACCCACTGCTATTGTCAGAAGCGGTCCGCTCACCTATTATGTAAACAGCTTAGCTGATGGTAAAATAGTAAAAGTTACGAATCAATAAAATTGACCCAAGCTTGATGAGAAAGTTGAAGCTAAAAATCTTATAATTTATCATAAAGGTTGGTTTACTTCCTTTACTGCCGAATTTTTAGTTAAAAACAGCATATATTTCAGGTAAATTAGTCTGATAACTTTTCTAAGTCATTCGGGGCTTGTCTTGAAGAACCTAAATCGCGGAATCAGGTGGTTAAGGTTTTTCTAACAAGCTCCGAATGACTTTTCTTTAGTATACATTTCATCCGTATTAAAATCAGGTAGTCAGAAATCCATCGTAAAAAAGGTTAAAAACTGCTTAATCTACATTCTATGTATTGGTTTCTTTTTGTTTGTACTTCAAGATTTTCTGAACAACCCAGCCTATAATAACGGTACTTACAATTACCATAACCGTTACTAAGCCCGAATTAATTGTATTTGAAAAGTTGCCCAAGTACGCGTATATCACCGACACTACTAAATGGCCAAGAGAAGAGTATAACAGAAAAGTCTTAAAGGAGATAGCCGTGGTGCCAGCCACAAAAGAAATCGCTTCGGAAAGGATAGGGAGAGCTTTGGAAATAGTAATAGCCAAATTCCCGAACTTCTGAAAAAAGTTATTACTAAAGGCTTTATCCTGCCCGGAAAAAAACTTATCGAAATACGGGTTGGCACTCCGCCCCAGGTAAAATCCAAAAACTGAGGCTAACAAACTTGAACTCCAGGACATTAAAGTACCCCAAAAAAGACCTAGAATCTTCCCGTTTAAAATCATGAGCAAACTCGATGGCACCGGTAAAAGCGTATCGAGAGCCATAAAACTAAAGCTAAGACACGTATACGTGGCAATTGATTTTTCGGAATGCAGGTTAACGGCCATCCATTGCTCCAGGTCTCCGAACATAAGAAAGGTGGCAATAATAAGCACGCAGCAAAAGAAAAATATAAAAAGGAGCCGTTTCATGCGTTTTCTTTTCTGCGGATTACCTTAAGCTTAGCTGAAACCGAGGCTAGTATAACCGGCAAATCACTCATTTGAAACTAGATAATCTGAAGCTTTTTTACCGGTTAATGAGCTCTAGTATTTATTATTAAAATGACCAAATTATGATTTTAAATGATAGTAGCCTCCCGAACCAGCCTACTGCTTACTAACTTTCACCTGTTTTAGTTCTTTTTTCATGGTTTTCACGAGCAGGTTGGTTATTATTTCGTAGCCTTTATCCGAGGGATGCAGGCCATCGTAGGTGTTAGCAATGGCTTCGGGTGGGTACGGGTATTCGTCGGTTTCCGGGTTGAAAGGAACATCGATAAAATCCGGATAAGAATAATTTTTGTAAGTACCAGTGGCAGGGTCTTTCAGCTTTTTAAATTTTACCAGCGTTTCCGGGGTAATGCCGCTTTGGTTATATAAATCTACCACCGGTAATTTTTCTAGTTTACCAATGGTATTTACGGCTTCGGCAAAAGCCGCCAGCGATTGCCCGTTTTTATCTTTATAGGAGCCGTAGGCATTGTTTTTCATGTTGTTGATGTACACAAAATCCCCGCGCTGCATGGGTGTTATTAAAATTATAGATGCTTTTTTATTTAATCCCCGCAGTTTATTTATAATAATCCGGTAAGCTCCGTAAAAAGTATGGTTACCAGTGTTATTTTGGTAGTCCGGAAGCGTGCCTATAAGTTTTCCCTGCCACCAATCGTTAGTACCCAAAAAATAGAATATACTTCTGCCTTTTCTAGTTCCAGATTTTCTATTTCCTCCGCCATCCGGACAGCAGTCCAGCCATTATAGCCTTTATTTACATACTTCAATTCGGGTAATTCTTCGGTAACGCCGGTTAGATAGCCTTTGGTAATGCGGTTGCCGGTTTCGTTGGGATGATCGTTCAGATAAGTGATAGAATCGCCTAGAGCAACCCAACTAATTGTTTTGTAATTAAATGAGCTAAATATAAAAAGGAGGAAAACAAGCAGTAGGAGTTTTTTCATATTTCTTTTGCCAAATACTATCCGAATAAAAGTAAGCAGTAACAAGTAGAATTACAATGCTTATGGACCAGAGGCAAAAGTTGTAATTAGATTCTTCAAAGGGAAATTTATAGATTTTTGAATGCTGCCCGAATTCATAATTTCTTAATAACTTTTTAGGTACGGGGGAGTTTAGAGATAAACGGATTTATCAAAAATCAAAAACTATGGATAGCATCAATCAACAGCAACCCGAAAAGAACCACCAGGATTTACAAGGCCAATCGGCCGGCCAAAAAATAAAAGAATTAGCCGAAAAGGCAGATACCTGCTTCTTCTGTACTAAAATAACGACCGGTTTACCGCTTAAAGTTCGGCCTATGTCGCTGCGAAAAGTAGAAGAAAACGGGAATTTTTACTTTTTGAGCGCTTCGGATAGCCATAAAAACGCCGACATTCAAGCCGACCCCAATGTGCATCTTTTATTTCAGGGCTCCGCGCACAGCGACTACTTAAGCGTATTTGGTACGGCCACTATCAGTCAGGATAAAGAAAAATAAAAGAACTTTGGAATCCCATTTTAAAAACCTGGTTTACCGAAGGCGAAGATGACCCAAGAATTACGGTTTTAGAAATCAAGGCGAAAGAGGGTTATTATTGGGATAACAAACACGGCAACACGGTTGCTTTTGCTAAAATAGCTATAGGAGCTGTTATTGGCCAAACCCTCGACGACTCCATTGAAGGAAAGCTTAACGTGTAAGCACTTCTAATTACTTTTAATAATTCATTTCCTAAGGTCTGTGACGGCACAGACCTTTTATTTGATTTTTATCTAAAATAAAGAAACGGGAGAGAATGTCTAATGATATTACCTGGCGTGACAGAACTTCCACCACTTTTAATTATATAAATAAAGTATTGCGGGATATTTATAAGATAATAAGTAAAAAATTAGGGCTAAATACCTTATATTCAATGAATTTATTTTAAAAACTATGAGCTATAAAATTGTAACTGACCTTTTTGCTCATACCTATAAAACCATTGATGTTAATGGTAATGGTAAAAACAAGAATAATACAATTCTAATGGGTTCCTATGTGCAGCTTTTAAATGAAAATAAGGGCATCTGGACCAAGGTAAAGGCTTTTAGCAAAACTGGCTGGATAGAACAGCATAAAATCGGTGATGAACCTGGCCTTAAAGTTTTTTATGTAGATGTTGGTCAAGGGGATGGTGCGCTTATTGAAATCGGAAATTCTTTTAAAATGCTTATAGATGGGGGCCCAGGTAATAATTTAGCCAATTACCTCAGTAAATGGCAGTATCTTTATTATTTTAAGAGAAACGAAAAAGTGCATTTTGATTATGTTTTTGTTAGTCATTTCGATAAAGACCATTATAATGGTCTTATAGACATATTAAATGACGATCGGTATACTTTTGGCACTATATATCATAACGGAATTGCAAAGTTTGATACTAAAAAATCTGATTTTCCTGCTGATTGGAGAACAACTCTAGGGGAAACTCACGGAGAGGCAAATGAAGCAAATGAAAAACTGCTAATAACTACATTTGATTCTATAGATGAATTAAATGTTTTTAAAGAAAGGGACATTCTACAGGCTATGATGGAAAAGTTTACCTTAGCTGTAACGAATGCTATCACCCAAGGACGTGCTCAGAATTTTATTCGTGCCGATTTTCAAACACCTATTATACATAGAAATATTGCTAATAAAGACTTTACCATAGAATTTTTAGGTCCTATCCCTAGTGAACACAATGGTGGATTAGCTTTCCATTTTTTTGAAGATGAATCACATACGGTTAATGGACATAGCTTGGTTCTTAAAATAAAATATGGCGAATCAACCCTTTTATTTGGTGGCGATCTGAATATTCCTAGTGAGAAACACCTTCTTCAGCATTATCAAAGAAACAATCCATTTGAAGTGGATGTAGCTAAGTCCTGCCATCATGGTGCCTCCGAATTTACCGTAGAATTTATGGCATCTATTAATCCATTAGCAACTATTATTTCTTCCGGTGATAATGAATCTTATTCCCATCCCAGAGCCGATGCCATTGGATGCGCTGGTAAATATTCGCGAGCTCAAAAACCGTTAGTATTTTCAACGGAACTTGCCCGTTCCACCAATGTTAAGAAAAATCTTATTCAGTTTGGTATGATTAACCTTCGAAGTAACGGTGATAGTATTATTATGGCTCAAATGAAAGAAGCAAAACCTAGTTCGTCTTTATGGGATATTTACCAAGTTAAACCTGTTGAGGAAACCTTTGAATAATTGCGCTGGGTTTTGGTACTTGAAATTTATTTAACAAATAAAAATAAAAGTAATCTAAGATTGAAGAGGAGGGTTTAAATTTTAATTATTTAGTTAAAAACATTAAAAAACAGCATCTTATTTTAATTCAAGTAAACCTTATCCTACAAGCGGATCTATTCACCTATACTCCTAAGTTTTTAAATTAGGAGTATTAGCATTTTTATAAAATTTTTCAAGTAGGATGAAAATTCTGACGGCTTCGCTGAAGCATTTAATCGTGCAGAAATTAAGAATTTCAAATAAGCAAGCAATCGCATACATCACTTCGGGCCGGGTGCAGGTAAACGGGGAAAAAGGCCAGGTGCAGCAAGCCTTGCAGCCAGCAGATAAAGTTACGTTTGGTGCGCAGGTGCTGAAAGAGCCGCAAGCTTTTATTTACCTGGCGTATTACAAACCGCGGGGTATTGAATCCACCTTAAATACGAACATCCAGAACAACCTGGCAGCTGCTTTACATGTAGAACACCCCGTATTTCCGGTTGGGCGCTTAGATAAAGATTCGGAAGGATTAATGCTGCTGACTAATAACGGAAATATTTACGATAAAATTATCCATGCCAAGAGCCACCAGGAAAAAGAGTATTTGGTAACCGTAAATAAGCCTTTAACGCCGGAAGCATTAGCCCAACTAAGCGAAGGTGTTATTATTATGGGCCAAAAAACCCGGCCGGCTCAGGTACAGCAAATAAGTGCAACTACGTTCCGGATTATTCTTACGCAAGGTCTTAACCGCCAGATCCGGCGCATGTGTTATAAGCTTGGGTACCAGGTACAACAGCTCGTCCGCTTACGGATGGTAAACCTAGAATTAGGTTTGCTAAAACCCGGCGAATGGCGCTATTTGTCTTCCCAAGAAATTCAGGAATTAAATCAAATTATTTTTAACTGAAAAGTTAGTCAAGCATTCACCCAAGCCTTTCTCTTAAAGCACTAGTACATTAAAAATTAAAATTTCAGCGAAAATATCTCAACGGGCTAAGTTCGGCTTAGCTATTTTTCATTTAGTTAGCCCATTAAGGCGGAGGTTTTAAGGTTGAAAAATTTATTCCTGGCAGATAAAAATCCGGTTAAATTCCTATTTAGCTAAACAATATGCTTTCTCAGTAGTTTAAACAGAAAATAGCCAAAATTTTACTAAACTATGAAAGAAACAGTTAAAATGAGCCGCCGGAAAGCTTTAAGCGGCTTGGGAGCCGGGTTAGCTACTGCGGCGATGAGTCCGGTTTTATCCGCTAACGGCGAACTAAACCCAGTAAATTCCACGGCGGCACCCCTCGAAAATCCTAATACTAAATATCCAAAGCCTCCTTTTAAAGGGCAGTCGCAGCCTTGGCCGGGTCTGGCCAGCCAAATGGACCCGCGTCCGGATCACGGGGAGAAAAGTTATAAAGGTTCCGGCAGATTAAAAGGTAGAAAAGCCTTAATAACCGGCGGGGATTCCGGCATGGGACGTGCGGCCGCCATTGCTTATGCCCGCGAAGGGGCCGATGTAGCCATTAACTATTATCCATCCGAAGAAGCGGATGCCAAAGAAGTAGTCGAGCTGATTAAAGCCGAAGGCCGGAAAGCCATTGCCATTCCCGGCGATCTGCGCGAAGAAGCTTTTTGCCAGAAAATGGTAGCTGAAGCCGTAAAAGGTTTAGGCGGATTAGATATTTTGGTGAGCAACGCGGCGCGGCAACAAACCCGGGCTTCTATTCTGGAAGTTTCGTCGGAAGATTTTGATGCTACCATGAAAACCAATATCTACGCGCCTTTCTGGATAATTAAAGCGGCCCTGCCGCATTTGCCACCCGGCTCGGTCATTATTGGAACTACCTCGGAGCAAGCCACCGACCCTTCGCCGGAATTATACGACTACGCCCAAACCAAAGCGGCTACCACTAATTACGTACGATCTTTGGCCAAACAACTAGCTCCTAAAGGCATTCGGGTAAACGGAGTAGCTCCCGGTCCTATCTGGACGCCTTTACAGGTAAGTGGCGGCGCCACCCAGGAAAAATTAAAAAAATTCGGTGGCGATACGCCTATGGGTCGGCCCGGACAACCCGTTGAATTAGCTTCGATTTACGTGCAGTTAGCCGCCAGTGATGCCAGCTACGCTACGGGGCAGATTTACGGCGCTACCGGTGGAGCCGGACAACCCTAGTAGTAGGAACTGGAAAATAACAGGGAGAAAGGAGTAGCGTAATGTTACTCCTTTCTCCCTGTTACTTGTACCTAAACCTCCGGGTTGTTTTTGCTGCTTATCCGGATAAAACCTTGGTCATAAATTCTTTTTTGGGTTACCGGGTCCAACTCGTACCAAACATCGAGCACGTAAGTAGGTGTGTAATAGGTAGTGGCAAATTCTTCCTGGCCGTCGATGGTTTTGTAATCGTTTACCATTTCGTAACCTTCCGCTAAAGCCTGATAATGCGCTTCTTCCTCATCGTCCAGTTCGTCCAGGTATTGGTTGTATCTCTCATGGTAAGCATCGGTAACCGCTTCGTACAAACGTTGCAGTTGCGATAAACTAAACTCCATAAATCCTTCGTTATCCTTCGTCCAGGTGCCTTGTAACTCCATTTTTCAAAATTAATTAAAAGGTTAAACGAAATAATGTAAGGTTATGCCAGTAATTTTTAAACCCACTAAAATTTCCGTTAAATAGAGTATTCTTCTATTTGTCAAAAATACTAAAAAAGAGTAATTTTCTACATCAACTCCGGCTGTTCCGTGTTGCGGCGTTTCAGAGATTTGGGAGTTTCCTGGGTCCAGCTTTTAAAGGCGCGCCGGAAAGCGGGCAAGTCGGAGTAGCCTAAAATACCGGCCACTTGGGTAATGTTGTGCGGGGAGTGACGTAAAAGCTGTAAGGCAATATCTTTTTTTACTTCATTGGCTAGTTGGCGGTAGCTGGTTTTTTCTTCGAGCAATTTGCGTTGGAGGCTACGCGGGCTCATTTTTAAATTAGCCGCTGCTTCTTCAATGGTGGGAATTTGCCCTTTAAACTGCATCAACAGCAATTGTTTTAAAGCTTTGCTGCAACTGCTTTGCAGGTAAAGAGCTTTCTTTTGTCCCAGGATATTGGTGAATAACTCGTACACCGATTTATCGCTGGTTATTAAAGAACAAAGCATATCGTCGAGGTGAAAAATTATTTTGGTAACCGGCGCGTTAAAGACGACCGTGGTTTGAAGCAAGCGGGTATACTCACTAATATTCTTTTTGGAATATTCGGTTTCTACGGCAAGGGGGTAAATATTTTTACCGGTTAAAACCCGGAGAATGTTTAAGGTACCAGAAAGCGAATTATCCATTCCTTGCCGGGCACTAACGGGGTATTTCGATTGCCAAAAGCTGTTCTGGTGAAATTCTACGGTAGCCGTACGACCCGCTTCGGTGTAGGTTATATCCATCATGGCGCAAACCATGTAGCCATATTGCGCATACACTTGAAAAGCTTCGCTTACATTTTTACTGCTTTGCACCAACAGCCCCACCATGCCCAGGGTAGCCGGGGTAATTTCCAGGCCCATGTGCAAACCAATCAGCTCGTCCCCAGTCAGGTTGACCAGTAAATCCCACAACTTCGCCGATTTCTCCCACTCTACCAGTTTTTCCGAATCTGTAAAATCTTCTTTCCTAAAGCCACTAAGGGCACTTAATTGGTCATAGGCAGCTCCATAGGTGGGAGCGTGATGTAAAATATCGCGGATTACGGTTGCTTGTAACGACATGGCGTAAAATGCATTGTTTTTATCACAATATAACCTTTTTACCGGGTAAATCCAACCGTTACTTTGCTGGTACAAAACACTAACCTTTAGACCTTTAAAACCTAATTTTATGCCCGCTACCATTCAAACTACTATCTCCGTAGTAACACCCAGCGTAAGCTCCCAAAAACGAATTTTATTTGCTTGCATGCCCGCCGACGGCCATTTTAATCCGCTTACCAGTCTGGCGGTTCACCTGAAAGCGGCCGGGCACGACGTGCGTTGGTATACCGGTTCTATCTTCGCTAAGAAACTCGCAGCTCTGCAAATTCCCTACTTACCGTTTAAACACGCTCAAGAAATTACGGTCCAGAACATCGACGAAGTATATCCGCAGCGCCGGGAAATAAAAAGTCAGGTTAAAAAATTAAGTTTTGATATTTGTCATTACTTCATTTTGCGCGGCCCGGAATTTTACGCCGACATTAAAGAAATGGAACAAGCATTTCCGTTTGATATCTTGATTGCCGATTCTGCTTTTACCGGGATTCCTTTTGTCAAAGAAAAGCTGAACAAGCCCGTTATTGCCGTGGGAGTCACGCCTCTTACCGAAACTTCCAAAGATTTACCGCCTGCCCTACTGGGCCTTACGCCGACCAAGGGAATTTTCGGTCGGGGCAAGCAAGCCTTGCAACGTTTCTTAGCTGAAAAAATCTTGTTCCGCGAACCAAACAAAGTTATGCGCCGGGTATTGGGCGCGCACGGTATTGATACCGGACGATACAATATTTTCGACGCCCTCATTCAGAAATCAACGGTGTTTTTGCAAAGCGGTACCCCCGGTTTCGAATACCAGCGCAGCGACCTGAGTTCTCATATCCATTTTATCGGTCCTTTGCTGCCTTACTCCGAATCTGCTTACCAACCCTTACCTTTCCTGGACAAATTGAAATCGTATAAAAAAGTAATTCTGGTAACGCAAGGCACTTTCGAAGCGGATAGTTCTAAATTAATTATTCCCACTTTAGAAGCGTATAAAAATTCGGATTATCTGGTAATTGTTACTACTGCTGGTTGGCACACCGCTGAACTCCGCGCGAAATACCCTTACGCTAATTGCCTAATCGAAGACTTTATTCCGTTTAGCCAGATTATGCCTTTGGTGGACGTGTACGTTTCTAATGGCGGCTACGGCGGGGTTTTACTCAGCATTGCTAATCATTTACCCATGGTGGTTGGCGGTCAGCACGAAGGCAAAAACGAGATTTGCGCCCGGGTAGGATATTTTAAACTTGGTATAAACCTGAAAACCGAAACTCCGGCCCAGCAACAAATTAAAGTTGCCGTAGAACAGGTACTTACCAATAAAACTTACCGGGAAAATGTACGCGCCTTAGCCGCTGAATTTACGCAATACAATGCTCCGCTTTTGTGCGAACAATACGTGAACCAACTCACCGGGGTGTTGCCGGAGCCATCCTGGAATTAGTTAGTCGTTGCTGATTATTCGTTGCTAACTATTTTTAAATAAATTTTAGTAAAAGTTCTATTTACTTATAGAAACTACCATTCTTGTTTATTCTCCTAATTTTAAAGCAGGAATTCTTAGGTAAAACAACCTTGTACGTACTAGCTATTTATATAATTTTCATATAGCTTTTATACAGGCAGCCTTTACTTTATAGGGTAAGGGTTGCTTTTTATTTGTTGCCAATAGTAGTTACTCATCTTTTAAAATACGGATGACATGAAATATTAAAAGACGAATTTTCATTTCCAAACTTTATCAAGACAATTGTCGTTATAATTTAGACAAAATTCCTTACATTTACAAAAAGCAACACACCTATGAAAGCTACCAGGGAGAAAAGGCCAGCTTCTGATCCGGCTAGTAGAAAAAAACGGGCAACGAACGTAACTACTTTATTAAAAGAAGAACCCGTTCCTGCGTTAAGCAACTCCGTAGATGAAAAGGATGGCAAAAATGTATTTTACCTGATTAAAGCCGTTAGGGCCGGTGTTCATTTTAATTTATTTCAGGATTTTGCCGCTGAAGTATCTTTCTCGCAAGCCGAGTGGTCGCAATACCTGCACTTGTCCGAAAAAACCTTACAACGCTATAAAAAAGAAAAAAGCACCTTCGACCCGCTGCAATCCGAAAGAATTTTAGAAATAATGCAATTATTTAAAAAAGGTATTGCCGTTTTTGGAGATAAGAATCATTTTAATACCTGGTTAAATACCAGCAATATTGTTTTAGGAAATGGAAAGCCAAAAGATTTACTGGACAGCAGCTTTGGCATTCAATTATTGCAAGACGAATTAATCCGGATCGAATACGGTGTATTTGCATGATTGTTTTCCGGTTGAGCAAACAAATGTACTGCACCGACCTTTCAGGAACCGGTGCGTTTAAAGTTGGAGGTCGTTGGAACAGTAAAGGCACAGCACTGGTTTATACCGCCGATTCGCGGGCACTGAGTATGGCCGAAGTAGCCGTTCATATTCCGGTAGGAATTCTACCCAAAGATTATTTTCTGGTAAGCCTACGTATTCCGGATGATTCGGTAACGGAAGTAGAACAAAGTAATTTACCACCTGACTGGAACGCCTTTCCTCGTTCTTTTTCTACCCAACAATTCGGAGATAATTTTGTAAAAACCGGAAAATCGCTCGTTCTGAAAGTTCCTTCGGCAGTAGTACCCGGTGATTTTAACTACCTGATAAATCCCCTACATCCGTTAATCCATCAGGTAACCTTGGTGGGAGAGCCGGCCCCTTTTTCTTTTGATAGCCGGTTATTCCAAAAAATATAAATTCATCTTTCAGCAAGAGTCAACTTTTGTCATGCAAAGGGAGATTTGCTGATAAGTCGCCAAGCCACCGAAAAAATGATATTAGCCTTTAATTCAAATGGAAATTTCTTAGTAGCAGTTTGAGTCCAGGAGTTTAATAAGTTTCCTTGTGAATGACAATAATAAATAAAGAAGAACTAAATTTAAATACCTGTTCAAGTGAAAACTAGTGAACAAGGGGAAAAGTAGAATCCCCTTTTTACCCAGGGAGGTGATTTGTTTTAATCTTTCCCAATTGAAAAATAACTAATACTTAATCTCTAGTTTCCGCCGCCACCTAACAAATATTTGATGAATACTTTAAAATAAAAGTAACTGGCAGAATTTTCTGAGAACAAACTAAATTTTTAGAGAGTTATTCGAATAGATAGGTTTCTTAAGGTCTATGTTTTAAATATGTATTTAGGCAGAGGCCCTTTCTTGCTTCTCCGATTTTAGACTCAGAATTTGCGTTTAGCTTATGAAAAAAGTTTTTTTTCTTTTGTTCCTCCCGCTGCAACTGCTTGCCCAATCCTTTACTCCTACGGAAATTAATCGCTGGCAGCAGAAGGCCAAACAAACTACCATTATCCGCGACAACTTTGGTATTCCGCATATCTACGGTACTACCGATGCGGATGCAGTTTTTGGACTGTTGTACGCCCAGTGCGAAGATGATTTTAAGCGGGTAGAAATGAATTACATCGAGAAACTAGGTCGGCTGGCCGAAGTAAAAGGTGAATCGGAATTGTACAATGATTTGCTCATTCGCTTACTCATTGATTCTACCGAAGCGGTTGCGGATTATAACAAAGCCGAGCCTTGGCTCAAGAAATTGTTAAACGCTTACGCCGACGGTATTAATTATTACTTGTACAAAAATTCGCAGGTAAAACCCGCTTTGCTGCACCGGTTTAAACCCTGGTACCCGTTGCTCTGGACCGACGGCAGCATTGGCGCCATTAATACCGCCGATGTTACAGTAACTGAATTAAAAAATTTTTACACCGGCTCGCAGGATTTTTCGAGCGCTATTCCTAAAAATGCCGAATTGCCCAGCGGTTCCAACGGGTTTGCTTTTGCGCCGGCAAAAACCGAATCGGGTAACGCTATTTTGTACATTAATCCGCACGTTACCTTTTATTTCCGGCCCGAAGTGCAAGTGCAAAGTCAGGAAGGTTTAAATGCCTACGGCGCGGTTACCTGGGGGCAGTTTTTTGTTTATCAAGGTTTTAACGAACATTGCGGCTGGATGCATACTTCCGGCAACACCGACGTTGCTGATTTGTACGAAGAGAAAATAATCAAGAAAAACAAGGCCTTATTCTACCAGTTTAATAATTCGCTAAAGCCCGTTACCCAGAAAAAAATTACTCTTCGTTACCGCGAAGGCAACGCCCTGAAAACTAAAATTATCACTGCCTACTATACCCACCACGGGCCGGTAATGGCGCAACGCAACGGCAAATGGCTCAGCTTAAAATCTTATAATCGTTCCCTGACCAGTTTAATCCAAAGTTGGCAGCGAACCAAGGCCAAAAGCTTGGATGAATACAAAAAAGTTATGGATTTAAAAGCCAACACTTCCAATAACACGGTTTATGCCGATAATAAAGGCAACATTGCTTACTGGCACGGCAATTTTATTCCCATCCGGGACCCTAAACTTAATTGGTCGAAACCGATAGATGGCAGCGTGGCGGCTACCGAATGGCAGGGATTGCACAAGGTAGACGAATCGGTGCACTTGTATAACCCGTCCAGCGGCTGGATTCAGAACTGCAACTCTACGCCTTTTACCGCTTCTGGCCCGAGCAGTCCGAAGAAAGAAAACTACCCCGCCTACATGGCGCCGGACGGGGAAAATTTTCGGGGCATTAACGCCGTTAAAATTTTCGGGAGCAGTGAGAAATACACCCTAGATAAAGTAATTGCCGCGGCTTATAACACCCATCTAGTCGCTTTTGATGTGCTGCTACCCGCTTTACTAAAAGCCTACGAAGAGAATAAAGGTACCGCTACTTACCAACCTCTAGCGGAACCCATGAAACTATTAACCGACTGGGACCGCAATTCTTCCGAAACCTCCGTAGCTACTACATTAGCCATTGAATGGGCGCAGAAACTAAGTCCCGCTATCCGGCAGGTGTACGTGGATCAAGGCGAGGCCGACCAGGTACAGAAAACCCAGAAATTTGCTCAAACTGCTTCCGCTGATCAATTATTAGGTCCGTTACTCGAGGTAAAACTGGAACTGCAAAGTAAGTTTGGTAAATGGCAGGTAGCCTGGGGCGAAATAAACCGTTATCAGCGCCTTTCCGGTGACCTCGACCAGAAATTTGACGATGCGCAGCCTAGTTTGCCCAGCGGCTTTGCGCCTTCCACGTGGGGTTGTTTGCCTTCTTTCGTTAGCCGCACCTATCCCGGCACGAATAAACGCTACGGCTACAATGGCAACAGTTTTGTGTGCGCCGTAGAATTTGGCAAAAGAATAAAAGCAAAATCTTTACTGGCCGGCGGTAACAGCGGCGACCCTAAATCCAAGCATTTCGATGATCAGGCAATTATGTACACGAAAGGCCAGTTCAAGGAGGTATTATTTTACCGGGAAGATGTGGCCAAGCACGCGGAAAAAACCTACCATCCGGGAGAGTAAAAATTTATTATTTTAAAAAGAAGTTTGCTCTTTTACAGCTCTTTTCTAATACCAGCACCTAAAAACAGGCATCCGTTCCTAAGACAAACCGCTAATAGTACGTCTTTTATTATTACAAGCTTGATGGCATTTATAAACTTTTACTTTTATACCAAATCTTGTCAACTGTGCGGTTCTCTGCATTTGGATGTCTATTATTTTATTTTTTAATCGGGAATGCTCTGGAAGCCGGTTTTTAATGTGCTTTAGTTAAACTGTTTGGTCTTTTCTATCGCGAGCGTCCCGCTCGTGAGGAGTATCGTCCGGCCTCTGGCTGGCTGGAATTAACTTTCATCCTCATAGCTCAGTTTTATCGACTTGCCCGGCAAGAGGACTACCAAATAGTTAGCCACGCGGCTGGAGCCTCGCGCCAGCTTTTTTTATTCTGGAGAACTTACCGGGTTTATCATTTTGAAAGGAGTAAGAGCACAATAACCGACATCCAATTAAAATACTTAAAAAAATATTTAAGTTTAAGGACATTGAACCCGTGCCTATTATTAATTCAAGCCTTGAACGAGTTGTTTTGAGGATTTAGGTTGAGAAAGCCAGGTTTCCGGTTGAAAAAGTTGCTTGTGGTGCCGCATAATATCGGGGCGTTTTTCCGGAACTTCCGAAAGGTCATGGCCGGGTATTACTACTACCGCTGGTTCTGCCCGGCGCAATGCCCTTACCTGATTACGCACGATAGCGGCTTCTTGCGGGTGGTGCGCTATTTTTTGTATATCCTGGGAGTTCAACCAATCAAAATGAACAACCGCATCGCCGGTTAACAATACCGGGCCCTGGGGTAAATGCACAATAGCGGCCATGTCGCCTTCCGAGTGACCCTCGCCCTGCACCAAAATAATGCTGCCATCACCGAAAAGGTCTACCGTGCGGGGGAAAGTGGCGTAAGGCTTACCCTTGGTAAAATCAATTTCTTGGTGGCGCGTGGGAGCAATCCAGGCAGTATGAGTTGGTTCGAAGCCAGCCAGGCGGGAAGTATTTTTGAATTTCACTCCTTTGGCGGTTACAAAAGTAGCGTTGGTAAAAGCGGGCGCCGCACCGGTATGGTCGAAATGCAAATGCGATAAAATAACGGTATTTACTTTTTGGGGAAGCCAGCCGTCGCGGCGCATCTGGCTGACCAAATCACCACCAACTGCCGACCGCGATTTAAATAATAAACCTACCAGCGGATGCAAGGCCCCTTCTTGTTTTTCCGCGATTTCCGGACCTAATCCGCAATCAAAAACTACTAAGCCGCGCTGCGGGTGTTCTATAACAAAAGCCGGCACCGGCCGCCAGGGTTGGTTAGGGCCTGCCAGCATATCGGGAACCCGGTTCGTGCCGGTATTAAACACATGCAATTTTAAACCCGGATATTTTACCCAGCTTTTGTTAGATAAAGTAGCCGGTACATCCGGCCCAGCTACCGGTTGAGGAGTATAACAACTGCTCAGACCCAACAGCAAAACACTGCCAAAAATTTTACATATTTGCCTCATCATTACTTGTATTTTAAGTATTTTGATAAGGCAAAGTAAAAGGAGCAGCTGCTCTAAAACCTTGATGCAAATCAAAATTTACCACCATCCGGAACAGGGTGGCTTATTCCATGATAAAACAGTTTAAAGAACTTTGACAGACGACGAAATCTATGCGCAGGCCCGGAAAAGTTATGCCCGATTAGTGGTATTTACCAACGAAGAGTGGCAGGCCTTCCGGGAACGAACCCTAATCCGGTATTTGAACCGGAAAGAACATTTTTTAAGGCAAGACGCGGTATGTTTGCATTGTGCTTACGTGGCCAAAGGGTATGTACGGCATTATTACCTCGTGGAGGGCAAAGAAGTTACCAACGATTTTAATTTCGAGCACATGTCTACGGGCGGTTACCAGAGCTTTATTACTCAAATGCCGGTGCGGTTTAATATTGTAGCCATGGAACCTACTACCCTCGTTACTTTTAACCGCAGCACCATTCTGGATTTATACGAGCGCTACCCTAACTGGCAAAAGTTGGGTCGATTGGTTATTGAAGGATTGTTTAACCGCAAAACCCTCCGCGAAGAATCTTTTTTACTCGACACGCCCGAAGACCGCTACCGGCAATTACTCCAGCGGCAACCGTTTATTCTGCAGCGTGTGCCTTTAGTTTACATCGCTTCGTACTTGGGCATTACTCCGGAAACCCTGAGCCGCATTCGGGCCAGAAAATAATTTCTACCTAGCTACCCAGGGAATTAGCTATTTTGATTTTCTAGCTAAGGTGGAGTAAAATTTCCGGTTAAAATAATGGTTTTTAGCAGAAATGTATTACTTGCCCTAATCAACGTTTCGTATTTCTGTCTATTTTGCGGGGCATTTACGATTAAAATCCCAAAGCCAATTTAAGAACATTGGAACACCCCCTCGATAATCCAATCTGGATGGCGCTTCAATCCGGAAATAAAAATATAGCCTACGGCAATACGCAGGTTAAATTTATGCAAAGGGATGTTGGCCTTTTTGCGGCGATGGACGTGTACTCCGAAAGTAATTTTAAATACTTACAGGAACAAAGTTCGCCGGAAGATTCCTTTATACTTTTTACTCCCGGTAAAATGCAGGTACCGACGGGCTGGAAAACTCTGGTGGAGAAGGCTATCACGCAAATGGTATACCCGCATTCTGCTCCCCCATTATGGGAAGTCGATAAAAACCTGGTGGCTTTAAAAGAAACCGATGTTCCGGCTATGCTCAATTTAACGCAAAGAACCAAGCCCGGCCCTTTTTTATCCGGTACTATCCAATTAGGAAGTTACTTCGGTTTTTTTGAAGAAAGTAAATTAATTGCCATGGCCGGGCAGCGCCTGAAGCCAGGTATGTATACCGAAATAAGCGCGGTTTGCACGGATGCCGGTTATACTGGTAAAGGGTTGGCTAAAAAACTGGTTATGCATCAGGTTAGCCAAATACTGGCCGAGTCCCGAATCCCCATTCTGCATTTAAATAGCGAAAATAGTCCAGCTTATAACTTATACGCTAAAATCGGCTTTCAAACCAGGCGGGAAATGGTGGTGTATGTTATCCAAAACACTAAGCTTGCTTTACAATAAAACATATTAAGAGCGAAAAGTATATTTCAGTGCGATTAAGGTATTTCTGGAAATAATATTTAACCATACAGGTGGAGCTTTTCCTCGAATGTCTTTATTACCTCTTCTTTGGTCAAGTGGCTGGTATCGATGCGCAGGGTTCCTAATTCTTCGGCTTGTTTTCTCAGGAATTTAAGCCAGTTTCTCATATCTGCCGTAAATAACTCGGGTTGCATACGATGGTAAGTGAGTCTTTTTCTCATTTCTTCTTCGCTGCAATCCAATAGTATAATCGTGTATTCCTCAAAACCCTGTTTGGCAAAACCCGCGCGAATAAATTCTAAATTTACCTGCCCCTCTAAAAAGATTTTCTCCTTCCAAGGTTCGTGCAAGATTCTAGTTATCCACGCATGAGTTTTAACTTCCTGCCAACGGTTAGGTGATCCAAACGCATTCGTCATTTCGAGTAGTGAAGGAACCCCGATTGAATCAAAGTGAAAAAATGCCCAAGGCTTACTTTTGTACTTGTTCCCGAGTTGATTAATTAAAGTTGTTTTTCCTACCCCAGAAGCCCCCGTAATAAAATAAATACTTTTTTCTCTGTCGCCATCCATGGGTTTAGTTTAGTAGTTCGCGCAAAAGTTGGAGGATTGCGTTCGGGGCAGCAATAATTTGTTATCAGGCCAATTTCAAAATAAAGTCTTAATAGAAAACCTGACAACAAGTTCTATTCTCAAGCTGCTCCGAACGCAATGCCCCTGTTAGTAGTTGGCTACTTAAGTTTGTTAGTTGGTTTCGGCGTATTTTTTAAAATTGTTTAGGATTGCCTGCCAACCGGCTCGTTGCATTTCTACCTCATTGGTATTTTCCGCGTCAAAAGTTGTCGTTACTTTGGTGGTTCCCTCCAGGTTCTCAAAATCAGTGGTTGCTTGCCTGCCGTCACCCATGGTGTAAGTAAGCTTCTTTTGGTCAATAACTTCATCATAAATGGCTTCAAAGTCGAAACCAAAACTTCCGTCTTTCG
Organism: Adhaeribacter arboris; assembly: GCF_003023845.1. Lineage (NCBI taxonomy): Bacteria > Pseudomonadati > Bacteroidota > Cytophagia > Cytophagales > Hymenobacteraceae > Adhaeribacter > Adhaeribacter arboris. The sequence continues at coordinate 1,984,918 of NZ_PYFT01000001.1, forward strand.
CTTCCATTCGGGCGCTGTATTTTCCGCCCGGTTTTAAATCGTTCTCTGCTTTTGGGCATTGCCAATCACTGGTGGCAAAATTCCATTTCGTAATATGTTCGGGCTGGGTATAATATTCCCAAACTTTGCTGATGTGCGCTGCAATAGTGGCATCTACCGTAATTTTTGTTTGCTCCATAGTTCTGTTACTTTGTATTGATTAATCTGAATGTATTTGGTTGATTGTGGTATACTCTTATCTGATCCAACAACTGCGAAGCTTTTTCTCCTAAATTTATAAAAAATACAACTAAAGCTATCTTATTATTACTTACTGGACCGCATTGCATTAAAAATCTTCAAATTTTTGTCGGATGATAATTTTGCGTATTCAGGAGTATCACAGGCTACTAAGGCAATTTTCCCGTCTTTATCGCTGTGCACTCCCCAGCCATACCGCTTTGGTAAGGGGGAAGCTCGAAAGCAAGGTTGCCCTTTGGAAAAAAATTGGGCTCTGGCTTGTTCCAGTTCAGCTTCGGTTAACTCCTTACGTTCCGCAAATACCCGGAAAAGCACCTCATCCGAAGTAAACTTATAAGGATTTTTTCGAACGAGTTCAAATTGAATATTCGCCACCGTTTTGGTATCTCCTTTCACGGGCGGAATTTCTCCCCTTGCTGCCGGGCAATCCTCCGCTATTTGGATAAAGGTGTTTGGGTAATTGGTCGTATGAACTTTCATGTAATTTCTTGTTGTATTTTCATTATAATAGCTCTGGGGCTTTCCTTCGGCGGCGGTTTTAAAGAAACCAACTGTGGGCCAACACGAATGTATTAAAAGAACCGTAAAAGTAAAAAGTTCTCGTTACCCGCCATTGCGCAAAGCCGCCGTTAACAGTAGTGCTTCCTTCTGGTGGTTTACCTTGCTTTTTATTACTCTTCCAGATTTAGGAGCCGTCCACCGCAACAATATTGCTTCCGCATAAACTACAAGCCGCGCAAAATTTTTTCCATCTTTCTGCCCTTGGCCAACTCATCCACCAACTTATCCAAATACCTGACCTGCTGCGTTAAAGTATCTTCAATTTCCTCTACCCGGTACCCACAAATTACACCGGTAATAAGATTTGCACTGGGGTTGAGCGTAGCCTGTCGGAAGAATACTTCAAAAGTTACCTTTTCATTTATCAGGTTCTGCACCTTATTAGGGTCGAAGCCGGTTAACCACTCAATTACCTGATTTAATTCTACTTTGGATCGGCCTTTCTTCTCTATTTTTGCCAGATACAAAGGGTAAACCGTGGAAAAAAGCATTTTGGCGATACGCTGATGGTGGGTGGTAGATGTGTTCATAGCTGGTATATTAGCGTTTACTGTCGTTTAATAGTGCTGGTAACAAGAAAAGGCTTGCTGATGTACCGGCGTTAGTATTTCATTAGCTTAAATTTATCAAAAACTTTTATTAAGTGTTCTCTTGTATCGCACCTATTCGTCATCCCGCCATATTATCCAACCGCCTATTGGTTGCTTTACTATATATTTCGCAGTCTAAATGTTTACACTAGCTCCCGAAGGAAAGGGAGTAGAACTCACCAATTGTAAGTCTATCAGATGGGGATGGTCACACACCCTGAAATTCCTTTTCCTATTGCAACCGAGTGAATGGAGAACCTGAATTCGTCCACCAGTCCATGCTTCACGAGGTTCTGGGCAAAGCTAACTCCACCATGAGCGAAAATAGGCTTTCCTTCTTGCCGTTTCATATTTCGTAATATCGGCCACCAGGTCGATGGCAACAGCCGCATCCGACCACGTTGAAGCATAGGGAGAAATGGCTCCTGTTTCACATTTCATATAGAATTAACTCCAAATCCTGAATAATCAGAATTGTTTATCAGCAGTAGGTAAGGGTAATTTTAAATAACATGCTGTAGCGGCAACAATAGCATCTGGTAGCTTTAGTTTTGATTCTCTCCTAAATCGGATAATTAACTCTTTGATTTCTGCGGTTAAATCAATTATAGAACAATTCTTTAATAATCCTTGAATAACTTCTTCTGAATTTGGTGAGATTTTAGGAAAGGAAAGTAACTCTAATTCGGTAACGAACGATATAATCAAATCTTTATCCGCTAGCATTTCTATTACTTCTGATTCTCCTTTTAAGAAATACAGCAAAATGTTGGTATCAACAAAAAGTTTATTCCCTCTCATTTCTTACGTTTCTTTGGTATTCTAAAGGATCAATCTCCATAGGTAACTTACCCGCGTATTGCCTAATACCATTTTTAGGAACTTTGGCTACAACTTCCGCTACGCGTTTTTTAATTTTGTCTTTGGGAGTTCCTTTTTTTATAATAGTTACCATAATTTAAGTTTTCTTAAATCTAAAAATCCTTATAATTTATTTATTCTCACCTCTATAACTTAACGAAGGCATTTCTTACTAGATATATAATAATTGATCTAAATCCAACAATACTTCCTCTTCTAATTCCCGGTTCCAGTGCTTTGGCCACCGCCGCTTTTTACGTCGTCGTTCTGGATGCCGCGTTTTTTGCGGGCAATGCCGCTTTCCAGTTTCCCAAAACGGTAATTAAAAGACAGGTTAAACCGGCGCATGACGTAGTAGGATTCCTGGCGCTGGTAAAATTGGAGGTCGTTGATTTCGCTCAACCAACGGCGGCGCTTCTGAAATGGACTACTTACCGAGAAAGAAATACCGCCTTTTTCGCCTTTAAACAATTGCTTGTTCACGGAGAACGAATGGTACGAATACGACGCCGAGGTGCCTTGCAAAGTTATACGCGGCGAATTTACCCCCACGTTCGCGCTCAAACGCCAGCCTTTCTCCAGGCGGTAACTGGCGTAACCAAAAACATTGGCCATCAAACCTTCGTTGTTTACCGGTAAACCCCTTAAGAAGCTGCTTAAGCGCACGTAGTTGAGACTACCGTTCAGGTTAACATTAAACTTTTTGGTAATGGCCACATTGCCGTTGAGCGATAAACCCAACGTATGGTTTTTACCGATATTGCCGTAGGTAGTAATAGCCGTATCGCCGTTTAAAGTGGTAAAGGGTTGGATAGACTCGTTGGTAAAATTGTAAAATAAGCTGCCGTTAATAGAAGAGCCTTTTATAAAATTGCTGTACGATACATCAAAAGCATGATTCACGGCGGGCTGGAGGGCCGGATTTCCGAAATAAATATTGCGGGGGTCAATCTCGTTGCGGTACGGGTTTAAATACCAAAGTCCGGGCCGTTCAATGCGTTGCGTGTACGAGCCTTTTATGGCCGCCGTTCCTTTTAACTGCCTAGAGAGGGCTACGCTCGGAATTAAGTTAAAATAATCTTGCTTCACGAATTCGCCGGACGATTTAAAATTAGCGTCAATCCGGGTTTCTTCTAATCGGCTACCTACCCGTAAACCCCATTTATCTTTCTTTAAATTGAAAGAAGTATATGCCGCGTAAATATCCTGCTGGTACTCAAAATTATTGGTGCGGCTAGGATCCACTACATACGACTGGCTGCTTTCCTCTAGATCAGAATAGTAATAATCGCTTTTGCTATTCCGAAGAATGGATTTTACCCCCAGCTCCAGGGTTTGCTTTTTAATGGGCTGTACGTAATCCGCCTGATACGTATGCTCGTTGGTTTTGCCGTTATTTTCAGTTTTGCTGATAATATCATCCGGGTAGTTCAGAACGGGTACTACCCGAAAATCCGAATACGAGTCGTCGCCGTTCTGATTGAATTTGTAGGAAAAAGTTAAAATCTGGTCTTTGTTGCGTTTAAACGTACGTTGGTAATCTAAACCCACATCTATGCCCCGCCATTGGCCGCTACCATTGTTTAAGCGGTCATAGGCTTGGGTTAAAGTGCCCGCACTATTCAGGTTTTGTACTTTCTGGGTTAAGTCGTTGTTGTTACGGCCCCGGTTAAAACCTAAATTACCGGTAAGCAAATTTAAAGTATCAATTTCGTAGCTCAACTCGCCCCCGGCGTACTGGTAATCGCCTTCGTACTGGCTTTCGCCTACTTGGTTTAACTGATTATTGACAGCATCGCGCCGGAATAAGTTATTGCGACCGGCCGGGGATTTATAATCGTTGTAAAAATAATTACCCGTAACGCCCAACTTTTTAACCTTAGCGGTTACATAGCCGCCTAATTGGTAGCTTTGTGGTTGCCCGGCCCCAATGTTAACGGAACCATTATAGCCGCCCATGGTTTTTTTATGAGTAATAATATTGATGATGCCTCCCACGCCTTCGGCCTCGTACTTAGACGGGGGGTTAGTAATAACCTCGATGTTTTTGATGGAACTAGCCGGCATACTTTTAAAAACATCTTTAGGGTTGCGCACAAACAACGAGGAAGTTTTGCCGTTTACCAGCACTTTGTAGTTACTATTGCCTTTTAACTCAATGTTGTCGTCGGCATCTACGGTAATAAGGGGCACTTTGCGGAGCATATCCAGCGCGTTTAAAGTTTTGCTTTCCGGGTCGGCGCTTACGTCGTAGGTAATTTTATCTATATCTTGTTTTACCAGGGGTCGCTCAGTTACAATTTCCACTTCTTTCAACTGCTTAGTAGTGGTGCTTAGTAAAATGGTACCCACGTCTGCCACCAGTTTTTCGGGCGTAAAAGCCAGCAAATCCATTTTCTTATTGCTGTAGCCTACAAAAGCCAACGCTAACTGATACGATTTGGCAGACAAGCCACTGATTTCAAAAGAACCGTTGTCTTTCGTTAAAGCAGTTTTTACGGGTTCATTTTTACCTTTTTCCAAGATAATAACGGTAACATAACCCAATGGCTCCTGCTTCAGGGAATCCTGGATTATGCCTTTAACAGTGCCGTTCAGGCCAGGAGCTGCGGGTACAATATCCTGGGCACGCGTAATAGAGTAACCAATAAAACTAAAGAAAATAATCGTGATAAAGTGTTTCATGGTAACCGATATAAGCAAACTATGAAATTAAGTGTTGGGCAAAGCAAAGTATTAGATAAGGCGAGTAGCGGTTGTACCTTTATTTTAGAAGGCACCTTACCCTGTAAACACCTTAAATTTGCACTAAAAAATTTACTGGTTAAGCAAAGCTTATTAGCCGGTTATATAAAAGAGAGGCAAGCCCACGAAAAATCAAAAGAGTCTCCTCGGAAAGTATGGCACCGGATTAGGCGACTACTTAAAAACGGGAATAAAACTAATTTATTTAATACTGTTTTACAAAATTTTCGGCTCGTAGGCAGATTAAATTTACGTTAAGTAGTTGTGAGAAAATATTTTTATGTTTTTAGTTGTAGATAGTTTGTTAGTCGTCAACGAAGCCAAGAATATTGCTAATAATAAATAATATAAGATAAAGTTAATAATCAGAAAAGTACTTACACCAATCGGGATATTCCTATCGTTTAAGCCAATCAGGTGAAAATACTCCCCCTTCGAAGGAGGTTGGGGAGGATAATAGTAAACTGGTTAAAATTTCTGAAGAGATCATTTTCTTACAATTAAGAGATTCCCCAGTTAACTGGCACGAACTTAAAGCCCATCTTATTACCAAGTTTTTCTAATAGGAGCATCCTTAGTTTTGGCATTAATCCGGCAAAAGGGATAGGTAAGAAATCCTAAGCATTATATAAAGATCAGATTTCCCAAAGTACAATTTTCAGAACGAACCTACTTTCCGTTTAAGTAAGGCAGTAATTTTTAAATTTCCCTGCTTTCCTCCCCTACTAATTTTTCAAATCTTTCATTTTTAGGCGAGCAATACCCGTTTAATGGCGAATTTCATTAAAAATAAACTAAAGAATTAAAGAAGTTATTGTAAATCATACAAGATCAAACCCTTTTCTGCCACATAAATTCTAAATTTTTAAACCCTTATAGCATTTTTTAAACTTTCATTTTAACTTAGGTAGCGGTTATTGTATTAAATACAATATATGATAAGTATATATTTTAACTTACAATAACTAGTCTATCACTTATTTATTCACCAAATTTTATCAATTTATGCAAATTTGCTTACGTAAAAAGTTAAAGTTTATTCTTACTCTTCAACTAGTACTTTTCGCAGCTTTAGGGTTGCAAGCCCAAGGGCTTACCATTAAAGGCAAAGTTACCGGCGACGGAGGAGAATCTCTCCCTGGAGTAACTATTTTGTTAAAAGGAACTACCACCGGTACGGTTACCGATGTGGAAGGCAATTACCAACTGGCCGTTCCCAATGGCAATGGTACTTTAATTGTTTCTTTTATTGGTTACCAGAACAAAGAAGTGGCTATTAATAACCAAGCGGTAATTAATGTAGCGCTTTCTTCGGATACTAAAACCTTGCAGGAAGTAGTGGTAGTAGGTTATGGTACCCAGAAGAAAGAAACCTTGACTGGTTCGGTAACAGCTGTAAAAGGAGAAGAAGTTACGAAAAGTCCTTCTCTGAACGTAACTAATAATTTAGCCGGGCGCTTACCCGGTTTAACGGCCGTAGCCGCCAGCGGCGAACCGGGGAATGATGCCTCCCGGTTAAGAATCCGGGGTTTAAATTCATTCGGCAAATCAGACCCGTTAATTGTAGTAGATGGGGTACCCGGCCGGTCACTGGAAAGAATTGACCCGAATACCATCGAAAACATTTCGGTACTGAAAGATGCTTCGGCGGCTATTTACGGCGCCCAGGCTGCTAACGGCGTTATTCTAGTAACCACTAAAAGAGGGAAAGTGGGCAAACCTACCATTACTGCTTCCTTTAACCAGGGCTTTGGTCGCCCTACCCGCTTGCCGGAAATGGCAGATGCTGCAGGTTACGCAACCATGTTAACTGAAATTGACCAATACGCCGGTAATCCTCCGCGTTTTTCACCTGATGATATCCAAAAATTCCGGGACGGTTCTGATCCATGGGGTCACCCGAACACCGATTGGTTCAAAGAAGTTTTAAAACCTTGGTCGGGTCAAAATCAAGCGAACGTATCGGTATCCGGCGGCAGCGAAACCATGAAGTATTTTGTTTCGCTTACTTCCAGAGAGCAACAAGGGTATTATTATAACAGCGGCGCCAAGTACAATCAATACGACTTACGATCTAACGTGGACGGAAACATTACCAAAAACATCAGCTTTGGGGTAGATTTAGCCGGCTGGATGGAAGACCGTAATTACCCCACCCGAAGTGCCGGCAGTATTTTTAGAATGGTAATGCGGGGCAAACCCAACTTGCCGGCTTACTGGCCCGATGGCACTCCTGGTCCGGATATTGAGTACGGCGACAACCCGGTGGTAGTTAGTACCAAAGCTACCGGTTACGATAGAGACAAACGCTACGTAGCCAATACCAACTTTAAATTAAATGTAAATATTCCTTGGGTAAAAGGCCTTTCCGTTTCCGGAAACGCGGCTATCGATAAAAACTTCCGGTTTCAGAAAACCTGGCAAACTCCCTGGTATTTATACTCCTGGGATGGTCAGACCCGCGATACCAACGGCCAGCCAGTGCTAATTAAAGGTAAAAAAGGTTTCGATAGCCCGGCTTTAACCGAACGAATGGAAGATGATTACCGGATACTGCTGAACGGTTTAATAAAATACGACCGCACTTTCTTAACCGATCATAATGTAAACTTACTGGTAGGAATTGAAAAAATTACCGGTGGCCTGGACCGGTTTGATGCGTACCGCCGCAATTTTGTTTCTACCGCTCTCGATCAAATGTTTGCCGGAGCTACCGACCAGTACTTAACCAATGGCGGTTCGGGTAGTGCCAATGCTCGTTTAAATTATTTTGGGCGGGTAAATTATAATTTCAAAAATAAGTACCTGGCCGAGTTTGTATGGCGGTACCAAGGCTCTTACATTTTTGAAAAAGCCACTCGTTTTGGTTTCTTCCCGGGGGTATCGTTAGGTTATAATATTTCAGAAGAAGATTTCTGGAAAAATAACCTGAGTTTTATTAATTATTTTAAACTGCGGGCATCCTGGGGTAAAACTGGTTGGGATGAAGTTTACTTTAATAATGTATTACAGGAATATGCTTTCCTTTCTACTTACAGTTTAGGAGCGGCCGGTAATGCTTTCGTTAATAATGGAGGAGCGACGCTTAGCCCAACTTTGTACGAAACAGGTGTTCCGAATGCCAATACTACCTGGGAAAAAGCTATTCAGCGCAATGTGGGTATTGATGCGGAGTTCCTGAACAATCACCTGGTGGTAACCGCCGATTATTTTGATAACCTGCGCTCCGATATTTTATGGAGAAGAAGCGCTTCTATTCCAACTTCAACGGGTATGTCGTTACCGCCCGAAAACATCGGTAAATCCGGTAACCGCGGTTTTGACTTTAGTGTAACCTACAATAATCGGACTGAAAATGAACTTACTTACGAAGTAGGTATTAACGCCGGCTACGCGAAAAACCGCATTGTTTTCTGGGACGAAACTCCTGGCCGTCCGGAATACCAGCTTACTACCGGCCGACCGATTCCTACGGATCCCTACGCTCCGGATAACGACTTGTATTATCAAGCAATGGGTATATTCAAAGACCAGGCTGCCGTAGATGCTTACCCGCATTGGCCCGGCGCCCGCCCGGGTGATATCATTTTTAAAGATGTAAATGAAGACGGAAAAATAGATGCCAACGACCGGGTACGTAATAATAAGAGCAATATCCCCAGGCTTACGGCCGGTTTAACCGCTCGTTTAGGCTACAAAGGTTTCGACTTCTCGGCTTTAATTCAAAGTGCTACCGGCGCGGTAAATTACATCAGCACCGAATCCGGCGAAATTGGCAACTTCCTGCAAAGCTTCTACGAAAACCGCTGGACTCCGGATAATATAAATGCTTCCGGCCCCCGTACTTTTAACCGGAGCAATGAATACTGGGTAGGCAACCGCAATACCTATTGGCTGCACAAAACCGATTACATCCGGTTAAAAAACATTGAGCTTGGCTACAGCCTACCGCAAATTACCCAGAAGTGGGGCATTCAAAAACTTAGAGTGTATGTAAATGCCTTCAACTTATTAACCTACAGCCCCGACTACAAAGATTTTGATCCGGAACTAAGCTCCGGCTCGGGCCAGGGTTATCCTTTGCAAAAAATTGTGAATGGCGGTATTTCCGTTACCTTTTAATTAGTGAATGAATAATCATGAAAAAAATACATAAAATAATTTTAGCTTTAGCTCTCACCAGTACCACATTTTCCTGCGATAAAGATTTCTTGGAACAAGAGCCAATTGATAAGTATCCGGGTGAGTCGGTATGGAATGACCCAGCCTTAGTTCAAGCCTTTGTGAATAATATTTATACCGGAATACCTTCTCCGTTTCATACCATTATGTTAAGTAATCTGGTGGACGAGGCGCAGTTCAACGCTAACTGGGACACCGAAAACGTAACGAAGAGCTTAATCACTCCCAGCAATTTACTTGTTTTCGACAATAATTTTTGGGTATCGCACGAACGCTACATCACCTGGGACAATACGTATAAAAATATTCGGGCCTGTAATATTTTCCTCGAAAAAATTGAAGCAGTTCCTTATGATGAAGCCTCCGCAAAAAGTACTATTACCGGGGAAGTATTATTTCTAAGAGCTTATTTTTATCACCAGCTGGTGTCGCTCTACGGGGGAGTACCTCTGATCACGAAATCGTACGCTCTGAATGAAGATTATACCATTACCCGGGAATCTTACGAAAACTGCATTAAATTTATTACCGAAGAGCTGGATAAAGCAGCCACCTTGTTGCCGGTTACCGGAGATAAAGCGCGGGCCACCAAAGGAGCGGCTCTAGCTTTAAAATCCCGAGTCTTATTGTACGCGGCCAGCGATTTATACAACAGCAATGCCGCTTGGGCCGGTGGTTACGCCAATAAAGAACTGGTGAGTTACGTGGGCGGCGATCAGCAGGCTCGTTGGCAAGCGGCGAAAGATGCCGCTAAAGCCGTAATAGATTTGAATCAATACAGCTTGTTCGGGGGTGAAAGTCCGGCTAACGCTGCCGAAGCTACTAAAAACTTCGCAAACCTGTTTTTGAACAATGGGAACGCCGAGGATATTTTCCTGCAGTTTAACGATAACTTACGCAATGCGAACTGGGACGCGCCTAATCCCGGCCTTTTTACCGGACCCAATGGCTGGCACAACTGGGGCGAAAGCTCTCCTGTCGGGCAATTTGTAGATCGGTTCGAAATGCAGGACGGCAGTATGTTTGATTGGAATAATCCCACTCATAAAGCCAATCCTTACCAAAACCGCGATCCCCGTTTTTACGCCAGCGTGTTATACGAAGGCGCCCAATGGCGGCCTCGCCCGGCCGATGTAAAAGCCGCCGATCCTTTAGGCATTGTACAGGTAGGAAATTATAAAAAACCGGATGGCACCACCGTTGCCGGCCTGGATACCCGTAAAGGTCCTATTGAAGATTGGAACGGCTCGTACACCGGTTATTATTTGCGTAAGTTCATTGACCCTAATATCGATCATCAGTATAACAAGCAAACCTATCCTTTCCGCCGTTTCCGGTATGCGGAGATACTTTTAAATTATGCCGAAGCCTGTCTGGAATTGGGCCAGGAAGAAGAAGCCCGCACGTATATCAATAAGGTAAGAGCCCGGGCGGGTATGCCCCCGGTAACGGAAACGGGTCAGGCCTTAATTGACCGTTATAGAAACGAGCGCAGCGTAGAGCTGGGTTACGAGGAGCACCGCTATTTTGATGTTCGCCGCTGGATGATTGCCGACCAGGCCTATGTTGATGCGGCAGGAGTAAGTGTTACCGGTAATATGAATGCTGATGGCACTATCACTAACCGTACGTATGCGCCGATAAAAATTCAGGACCGAGAATGGAACCCCCGGTTTTATTTTCTCCCCATTAAACTCGACGAAACTAACCGGAATAATAAGCTAATCCAAAACCCGCTTTATTAAACCAAGTTTTTATTTGATTCAAGCAGAAAAGTAAGTAATATTAATACTTTATTTTAAGTAAAAGCCTCCAAACCAAACAGTTTGGAGGCTTACCTTTTCCTCTGCAAACAAGCATTATTTTTAAAATTTTAAATATTTAATCCGTGGCTGAAAATAATTCCCGCCGGAAGGCACTAAAAAAAATGGCTGGTTCGATAGCTGTCGCTACCCTGGGCAGTTCCCTCACTAATCGCTTAGTCGCTGCCGATGCGCAAATGGGTGAAAAGTTGAAAGGCAAAGTAAACCATTCGGTATGCCGCTGGTGCTACGACAAAATTCCGTTAGATGATTTGTGTAAAGCAGCGACTAAAATTGGATTAACTTCTATTGAACTGGTTGGCCCTGAGGAATGGCCCACGCTTAAAAAATACGGTCTGACTTCGGCATTGCCTTGGGGAGCAGGCATGGGCATTGACAAAGGATTCAACGATCCGCAGTACCACGATGCTTTAGTTAAAAGTTTTGAAGAAGTTATCCCTAAAGCTGCTGCTGCCGGTTTTAACCAGATTATTTGCTTTTCGGGTAACCGCCGGGGTATGGACGATGAGAAAGGGATGGAAAATTGTGCGGTGGGTTTAAAACGTTTAATGCCTACCGCCGAGAAATACAAAGTAACCATGGTGATGGAATTGCTTAATAGCAAGGTAAACCACAAAGATTACATGTGCGACCGTACTCCTTGGGGGGCTGCTCTGGCCGACAAAGTAGGCTCCGACCGGTTTAAATTGCTCTACGATATTTACCACATGCAGATTATGGAAGGCGACGTAATTGCCACCATTAATAAATACCAGAATTACATTTCGCATTACCACACGGGTGGCGTACCGGGCCGCAACGAAATTGATGATACCCAGGAACTAAACTACCCCGCCATCATGAAAGCAATTGTAGCTACCGGTTACAAAGGTTTTGTGGCCCAGGAATTTATTCCGAAACGCGAAGATAAACTAGCTTCTTTAAAACAAGGCGTTCAGATTTGCGATGTGGCATAAGGCTACCGAATAATTAATTATGGAATGGTATTCATTAATCACTAAAAAATGAAATTTAAAAATTTATCCCGTACCCAGTCCTCCTTTACGCAGCACCCATTCTTTAAACCCGGGGCCGGACTCGTTCTGACTGCGGTGCTTAGCGCCAGCTTGGCTTTTAACCTGAACAAAGCCAATTTATTTTTCGCCGACCCGGATACCGATGGACTAGAAACCGCTGCCGGCCTGGAAACCAAAACGTTTGCCACTGCTCCCATGACCCTGAACCTAACCAACATGGATATTGATGCCAAAGGTCGGGTATGGGTAACCGAAGCCGTTAATTACCGGCTCCAGCATAATCCGGAAAATAAAGCCCGGACCGAAGGCGACCGGATTTTAATTCTGGAAGACGTGGACGGCGACGGCAAAGCGGATAAACAAAAAGTATTTTACCAGGGTAAAGACGTAGACGCAGCTCTAGGCATTGCCGTCATGGGCAACAAAGTGATGGTCTCGGCTTCCCCGAATGTATTTGTGTTTACCGATACCGACGGCGATGACAAAGCCGATAAAAAAGAAGTTTTGTTTACCGGTATTGGCGGCGTGCAGCACGACCACGGCATGCACACTTTCACTTTCGGACCGGACGGTAAATTGTATTTTAATTTCGGTAACGAAGGCAAGCAAATCAAAGACAAGAACGGAACTCCCATTGTAGACCAGGCTGGTAACGTAGTAGCCGATAACGGCAAACCTTACCGCCAGGGCATGGTTTTCCGGTGCAACCCCGATGTCAGTGAGTTTGAGGTATTGGCGCATAATTTCCGGAATAACTACGAAGTAGCCGTGGATTCGTACGGTACCTTGTGGCAATCGGATAATGACGATGATGGCAACCGGGGCGTGCGGATTAACTACGTGCTGCCCTACGGTAATTACGGCTACCAGGACGAGAAGACCGGCGCCGGCTGGAGCGCTTACCGTACCGGCTTAGAAACCGAAATACCTTTGCGCCATTGGCATTTGAACGACCCGGGAGCCGTACCCAATTTACTGCAAACCGGCGCGGGCAGCCCTACCGGGATGCTCATTTACGAAGGCAAATTATTGCCCGCCCAGTTTCAGAACCAAATGATTCATTCCGATGCCGGTCCTAACGTAGTACGGGCTTATCCGGTAACTCCCGATGGCGCCGGTTACAAAGCCGAGATTGTAAATATTGTGAAAGGCGTGAAAGATCAGTGGTTCCGGCCTTCGGATGTTACCGTAGCTCCGGATGGTTCTTTGTTCATTGCCGACTGGTACGATCCGGGAGTAGGTGGTCACCAGCAAGGTGAAACGCAGAAAGGACGCGTTTTCCGGGTGGCGCCACCAAATACGCCTTACACGGTGCCTAAAATGGATTTAAGTAATGCCGCCGGAGCCGTTAAAGCTTTGCAAAGCCCAAACCTGGATACCCGTTATCAGGCGTATACGACACTGCAGCAAATGGGCCGGAAAGGCGAAAAAGCACTGGCTAAACTCTGGAAAACCGGGGAATCCCGCCAGCGGGCCCGGACTTTGTGGTTACTCAGCAAAATAAACGGCCGGGGCGAGAAATATTTAAAACAAGCTTACCAGGATAAAGATGATAATATCCGGATTACGGCTCTGCGGGCGGCACAGGAACTAAAGCTGGATGTTATCCCAACTTTAAAAGCCTGGGCGAAGGATGCGAATCCGCAGGTTCGCCGGGAAGTAGCCTTGGCTTTACGATACAATAAATCCCCGGAAGCGCCCGCTATTTGGGCCGATTTAGCCAGCCAATACGATGGCAAGGACCGTTGGTACCTGGAAACTTTAGGAATTAGTTCTGATTTACAAGCGGATGCTTTCTTTACGGCCTGGACCAGCAAGAACGGTGGCGATATAACCAAAGCGGCTGATCGCGACATTATCTGGCGTTCCCGGTCCGCGGAAGCTTTACCTAAATTAGCTCAGATTATTCAAAATACCAGCAATGCTGCTGAACTGCCGCATTATTTCCGGGCTTTCGACTTTCAGGCTAATTCACCGGCGAAACAACAAGCCTTAGCCAGTTTACTGGAGGGCAATAGCCCGGTGCAAAATCAGATTACTACCTTGGCTTTACAAGCCAGCGATCAGTCGGCCCAGAAAGATGCGAAGTTCCAGGCGGCTCTGCGCCGGACCATTGAAGCTTCGCGGGGCACCAAGCAATTTGTAATGCTGTTGGAGCAATACGGTTTACCGGAATTTAATCAAGATTTACAAGCCCTGGCTCTAACCAACCCGGAAAGCGAAATGGCCCGGGATGCGGCTCGCGCCCTAGTAAAAGCTCCCGGCGGAATAGATGCCGTAGCCAAAGCTTTTAACAGTAAAGACCAGCAGGTTGCCTTAGGCATGATGACGGCCGTAGGAAATTATGAGAGCGGTAAAGTAAAAGATTTGTTGCAAGCGGTAATGCTGGATACCAAACGCCCGCTGGAAATCCGGCAATTAGCTTTGCGTAAACTGGGCTCCGGTGGCAGCGGCGAAGATCGCTTAGTAGAACTGGTTAAAAATAAACAAATTCCCACTGAATTAGAAGAAACAGCGGGTACCATTCTGTTACGCGCCTGGCGACCAGATATTAAAGAAGTAGCGGCTATTTACTTTAAAAAACCTAGCCGGGAAGGCAAACCCTTACCTCCTATTGCTCAGTTAGCTACCTTAACCGGTGACCCGGCAAACGGGAAAGCAGTTTTTGCCCAAACGTGCAGCGTTTGCCACAAAGTAAACAACGAAGGCGCCTGGTTTGGTCCGGAATTATCGGAAATTGGCAGCAAATTACCAAAACAAGCTTTATACACCGCTATTTTGCACCCCGATGCCGGCATTAGTTTTGGCTACGAAGGCTATACTTTAAAACTAAAAGACGGCAGCCAGGTGGTAGGCATTATTTCGAGCCAAACCGAAGATAAATTAGATTTGCGTTTGCCCGGTGGAGCGGTAATGAGCTATGCCATGAAAGATATTGCGTCTAAAAAACAAATGGATAAATCGCTGATGCCGGCCAACCTGCAACAAGGAATTTCGGAGAAGGAGTTGATGAACCTGGTGGAATATTTAAGCTCTCTGAAACGAGCAACGGCCAAAAACTAAAAAATATTTTTAAAACTTACTTATAAGTAAATTAGAACTAGAATAAAACCCGGCTATTATAAGTAGTCGGGTTTTTTATTGCTTAAATTGAACATGATTTATCAAGAGTGTTATATTTAAAACAAAAAATTACTAATGAAACGGTTTTATCTTATAATTTATATTAAAATAGCTATTTTTGTAGTTAGTATAAAAGATGTAAATGCAGGGGTAAATGACTCGCTAACAACTAATACAAATCAAATATTATTAAAATTTGAACCTAAAGAAGCAGATTCAAATTTTGATAAAACGGTTAAAATTATTACAGAAAATTTAGGGTCATTAGTAGCTCTGTTAGGTCTGATTTTAGCTTATCCATTACTTAAGAGAAAGCTTATAGAGAATCATATTATAAGTGCTTTAAATAAAATACAAGAAACAAATCGAGAAATCCATAAACAAAGCCAAAAGTTATGCGATACTTATTTACCCTCTACATTTAATGATAAAATTATAGCTAAAGAGGATATTGAATCAGTCCTTAGAGATATAAAAGACATTTATTACTTATCACAAGAAGGAAGTAGTGATGCTACAACGTTATTATTCTATTTAAAAAATACTCTTCAGGGAACACAAAAGAACTATGTTCTCGAGACAAAGTACATTATGTTTTCAACTCAATTATATGGTTTAATCATTAAAATATTGAGTGACGTAAATTTCTATTGCTCTCAAGTTGTACAGGTTCCTAAATCAACAAAAATAGAAGCTATCAATCTTCTAAACTATAAAGAACTTAGAGGATACGTAACTCATTCAGATGTTTATAAATACAAATACTTCAATCAAGGAGTAATTTATGATCCTAAGTCTTTACATCATACATTATTTTATCAATCTATAAACCGTTCTAATAATTCATCTATAAAAAGAGCAGCATTTCAAATCCATCAGAACGTAGCACCTATTATTAATCTTCTCTTTGTAAATAAAATATATGCTCCTCCAGTATTGAAACCTCCTAAAGATCCATTATTTGGAGCAGATAACTTGATTTTCTTGATCGGTTTTTCAATTAAAAATCAATTTAAAATAGGACAAGGACATGAACTGCCTAAAGAATTAGTTGAGTTGACTTACTCAAATCCTCGAGATGACTTTCATTTTATTGAAAGTATAGATTTTGAATCTATTCAGAATGATGTTAAAGACATTTATATTGAAAATTCACAGTTTAGCTTAATGAAGGCAAATAAATTATCAAGATGTGGTGTTGAAACATTTACCCTAGAGTTTGAATTACAATACTTAAAGGACGAGTATAAAAATAATGAAAGGCGAATTAAAAATAAGATGAAAAATAGCATAAAAACAAATGTAAACATTAGAGACACCTATTAAAATACATTTTATACTGTTTTCAAATAATTGATTTACTTCATGAACTCCATTCAAAAAATAGATTTTGTATTAACCCCGGCGCATGGCCGGTCTTTCGGGGTAGATGCCCGCTTAATCCGTAGCGGGCAAGCTAAACCGGTAGTGATTTTTGTGCATGGTTTTAAAGGTTTTAAAGATTGGGGACATTTTAATCTGCTCGCCGATTATTTTGCGCAGCAAGAATTTGTGTTTATCAAACTTAACTTATCGCATAACGGCACTACCCTCGACAGCGAGGACTTAACGGACATGGAAGCTTTTGGGCAAAATAATTTTTCGATTGAACTAGAAGATTTGCGTACCTTAATCGATTATTTATTTCGCTCGCCCAATGATTTACCGCCAGAAGAAGTAAACCTGGATAAACTTTACTTAATTGGCCATAGCCGGGGTGGTGGTTTGGTAATTTTAAAAGCGGCCGAAGAACCGCGGGTAAAAGCCGTAGCAGGTTGGGCACCCATCAGCGATTTGGCGATGCGTTGGCCCGAACAGGTACTCACGGATTGGCAAAAAAATGGGGTACACTACATCTACAACTCCCGCATTAACCAGGATATGCCGCTTTACTACCAATTAGTCGAAGATTTCCGGGCTAACCATTCTCGCCTGGATATACCCTCGGTAGTAACCCGTTTAAAGCAACCTTTATTTATCATTCATGCGGAAGACGACGAAACCCTGCCCGTAAGCATGGCGCACGAACTAAAAGCCAACCAGCCCGCTACCGAAGTAATTATTCTACCGGCAGGCGGACATACTTTCGGCGGTAAACATCCTTTCCCCGAAACTACTTTGCCTCCCGCTGCTCAATTTGTAGCCGACCAAACCATTACTTTCTTCCGGAAACTGTAAAGGAAGTTGTCCGTACGAATGTGTAAAGCTAATTTTATCTGGTAGGAATAATACCCGAAACAGAGTTAATGTACTATATCTATGCTAGTTTAAGCTGCTATAATCCTGTTTAGTTGATCGGCCGTAAAAGGTTTTTCTAAATAAGCAGTGATTGGGTACTGCTTAGCTTTTTCCACATCTTTCGGATTCTGAGAAGTAGTGAGTATAACAATTTTAAAAGAAGAATCAGCCAAAGTTGACTTTTGCAAGGCGCTTAAGAACTCAAATCCATCCATTAAAGGCATGTTAATGTCCAGAAATATCAAATTAGGGCAGGCCTGGACGGAGCAAGCTTGATAAAGTACCTGGAGGGCCTCTTCGCCGTTACCCGCTTGTAGAATTTGCTGACTTATACCCGCTTGTTTAATAACCCTGGAAATTAAATAGCGGGTCACACTATCATCGTCTACTATTAAAATTTTATGTAATGAGTGCATTTCAAAATGAAAAGGTATATTCTTTATACTTTTAAACTAAGAACAAGAATAGAACAAATCCAGTACACTTATAGGAAATTAACCGGACACTGCTATAAACACGGGTATTTTTTACCCGGAAACTCTGTAAAAATACGGATGCTACTTTAAAAGATACGAGAATAAACAATAATCTTGAATAGCTAATCTGTTATACCAAATCATACTTATGGGTTTCCGTAAAATAGTGTAAAGGGAAGCAAACCCGGCAGGTTTTAAAAACTAGATTAGCCGCAATGTGTTTTGGATAATACTCATTTACCGGTTGGCTCCTCCTTCCTGTCCTCCGGGAAGGATCTAACTGGCCGAAAAAATCTACTGTCGATAACTTTACGTTTACTAGTATTTACAGATGAACTAGCTACATTTACCCGTTTGCTTTACCAGCCATAATCATTTTTAAATTAATTATCCTAATGGTCAACTAACCTATTACTACCCACTAACTTATGCCAACCACTTATTTATTATTAGGTAGTAACCTGTGCAACCGCGAAGATTATTTATTACAAGCCCGAAATTTAATTGGGGCTCAAATAGGAGAAATACAGCAACAATCCGGAATTTACGAAACCGCTGCCTGGGGCGTGAAAAATCAACAAGCTTTCCTGAACCAGGTGCTGGCCGTAGAAACAACTTTAGCGCCCGAAGAACTTTTAAGAGAAATAAATTTTCTGGAAGCCGAACTAGGCCGGGTACGGCGGGAACGCTGGGGAGCCCGCGTTATTGATATGGATATTCTTTATTACGCCAACGTAGTTCTGCAAACGCAACGCCTCACTATTCCGCACCCCGAGTTACAAAACCGGCGTTTTACTTTAGTTCCTCTCACCGAAATTGCCCCTGATTTTACGCATCCAATTCTGGAACTCAGCAACCAGCAATTACTGGAACAATGTCCGGATGATTTAACAGTAAAGCGCTTTCAGTAAGCGGTAGGTTTTAGGTGATAGGTTTTACGTTTACATGAGCTTGAACCAATCACTATATTCTGGCTACGTACAACGTAAAACCTACTATTTACCACCTACTACTTACAGCGCCGAAGTTACTTCCACGTCTTTATTTATTTTCTTCACCAATCCTTGCAAAACCTTACCGGGACCGCATTCCACAAATAAGGTAGCGCCATCCGTTATCATATTTTGTACGGTTTGGGTCCAGCGCACGGGTGCGGTTAATTGTTTGATTAAATTTTGCTTTATCTGTTCCGGATCGGTGTAAGGCCGGGCGTCTACGTTCTGGTAAACCGGGCAGATGGCCTCGTTAAATTTTGTGTTTTTGATGGCTTCGGCCAGTTCCGCTTCGGCGGGTTGCATCAGCGGCGAATGGAAAGCGCCGCCTACGGGTAAAGGTAAAGCTCTTTTTGCCCCTGCCACTTTTAATTTTTCGCAAGCCAATGCCACGCCCTGGTTACTTCCCGAAATTACCAGTTGCCCCGGCGAGTTATAATTAGCTGCTACCACTATTTCGTTTTCTATCTGGCTGCATACTTCTTCCACGGTTCTATCGTCTAAACCCAGAATGGCCGCCATTGCCGAAGGATTCGCCTCGCAGGCTTTCTGCATGGCTTGCGCCCGTTTGGCTACAAGTAAGAGTGCATCTTCAAAGGCCAGCACCTTGTTCGCCACCAACGCCGAAAACTCACCTAAAGAATGCCCGGCTACCATTTCCGGCTGAAAATCGGGTGCTACAGTAGCTATAGCCACGGAATGTAAAAAAATGGCCGGCTGGGTTACGTTGGTTTGCTTCAGCTCTTCGTCGGTGCCGGTAAACATAGTTTGGGTTATATTAAACCCCAGCCATTCATTGGCTTTGTCGAATAAGGCCCGGGCAGCCGGATATTGCTCGTATAAGTCGCGGCCCATGCCGGAAAATTGGGAACCCTGACCGGGGAAAATATAGGCTTTCATAGGTAAGTTGGTAGTACGTTTTAAGTTATAGGTTGTACGTTTTCACACAACTGCATTTTAATATTTATAGCAAGTAAAACTTATACTCCATTCTAATAAAGTATTTAAGTTATCTTGAGTAAATAAAATTCCGGAGTTAAGAACCGCAATCTTGTTTGCGGAACAAGTAAGTTCACCTTCCGGAAAACGCCGCAATGTTAGGCAATATTTTTAAAAATGAAACCTGATTTTACATTTTCCGGGATAATTACTAAGTGGAAAGTTTTAGGTTATAGGTTATACGTTTATAAACTTCTATCAAACAATCACTTGCTTAAAGCTTATTAGCAAAGTAATTCTGGTCGGGCACTTAAGTACTCTGGGAACAAAGTAAGTGAAGGTTTCAAAAAATAACATTACAGCTAATTTAGAGGTATTTCCCTTCGCCTATTTCCTCCAAAGGGTAGAGCCGTTACGTTCTAATACTACTACTTTCGCGAGCGTCTTCGCTCGTGAAGATTATTCAGGAGGCCTCTGGCCGGGCAAACCAATAAACCTTATTTTAAAAGTAAATCAGCAACAAATTTCTACCTGCCAGTTGCAAATCCCGAAGTAGTTCGGGGAGGCCGGACGATGCGCAACCCGAGCGAAGCTGCTCGCATTATTCCAGTTTTTGACAATAGAACTTAACGGCTCTATCTCTAAAGGGGGACTTTCCACTAATAACTTTTTTATTAACTTATTTCGTTCATAGTGTACGTAGGTACTTCGACGAAATTAGTTTAAATAATAGTTTATTGTTTTTAAATAATTACCAGCAATTTCCCAATCGAACAACGAACAACGAACAACCAATACCCAATACCCAATACCCAACAGAAAGGAATAAGACGTATTAGTAAGAAGCAGTAGCCAAGAATAAACGACAGCCATTTGGCGATGGAGGGCCTTCAAAGGTTCCGGTGCTTGAGCATTGCGAGGTAGGAGGAAAAGGTAACAGCCGCCTCTCCTCCCCTGTTGTTAGGGGAGGTGCCAAAGGCGGAGGGGTCAAACCAGGCCCGCCGGCCAAGAGGCAAACGGGTTACGCTTCAAATTGCATCCGCACCGCTATATTGAGACGGGAACAGTTTCAACGGATAAACTCTTCTTAATACGTCTTACCTATTTCAATCTTGTATATTAACCAGCAACTAAGGCGCGGAAGTAGTAAAAACAGCAAATAGCTAACTCCTACCCTACGGTTTTTTCTGTTACGGCTTCTACCGGAATATTTTCTTTGGTTTTACCCACAATTAAACGGATGCCTTTATCATAAGTAAAATAACTACCCAACCAGTTTACCAGCACAAACAGCCGGTTCCGGAAACCAATGATGGAAATCAGGTGAATAAACGCCCAGATAAACCAAGCCAGAAAACCCTGGGTTTTATATTCTTTCGAAAATAGTTTTAAATCGGCAACGGCCTGGTTGCGGCCAATGGTAGCCATGGTACCTCTATCGTGGTAATGAAACGGCTTAAGCGGTTTGCCCGTGATCAAATAATTTAAATTCTTTCCGAGGTGGTGACCTTGCTGCAAAGCGGGTTGAGCCAGCATGGGATGCCCTTCGGGGTTTCCGGGAGTAACCATGGCGGCAATATCGCCAATAGCAAAAATATTTTCGTAGCCCGTAACCCGGTTATATTCATCTACTTGCAAGCGGTTGCCTTTAAGTAAGCTTTCTTTCCGGATGCCCGCAATCGGAGCGCCGGTAACGCCCGCTGCCCAGATTAAAGTCCGGCTAATTAATTTTTCGCCGGAATCCAATAATACCGTGTAGCCATCGTACGCTTTTACCCGCCGGTTAAACCAGATTTTCACCCCAAATTTTTCCAGGTACTCCCGTGCTTTCTGCGAAGCTTCCGCCGACATCCCTTTTAACAACAAATCGCCGCTCTGAATTAAATGGATATCCATTTTGATAAAATCCAGTTCTTTGTAATCCTTCGGAAACACGTGTTTCCGCAACTCGCTCAAAGCGCCGGCCAATTCCACGCCCGTCGGTCCGCCGCCCACAATTACGTAGTCCATTAAACTGTTCAACTGCTCCTCATCATCGATTTGCAGGGCTTTTTCAAAATTACTCAGAATGGTATTGCGCAGGGAAAGGGCATCCGGAATGTTTTTAATGGAAATGGCTGTTTTCTGAATCTCTTCGTCGCCGTAAAAATTGGTAGTTGCCCCCGTGGCAATTACCAGGTAATCGTAGCGGAGCAATCCGATCGAGGTTTCCACCAGTTGCTTACCGGTATCTACGGATTGCACTTCGGCCAGCCGGAAATAAAAATTTTGTTGTTCATCAAAAATTTTCCGGAAAGGATACACAATAGAATCCGCTTCTACGGCCGCCGTGCCCACCTGGTACAACAAAGGCTGGAACGTATGAAAATTCTGTTTATCAATTAAAACCACTTGTACGTCGGCGTGGCGTAGGGCCTTTACCAGTTCCAATCCGGCGAAGCCGCCGCCGATAATAATTACCCGGGGCTTGCCGGTTTCTGCTATTTTGGCATTTTTGGTCATAACTATAATAATAGCCGCAATATTGTTTTTATATTTTTTAGGAAAGGTTACTTATTGCTTGCCCGCTACTACCGGTTAAGGTTCTAGTTGCTTTACTTCTTCCTGCTTACAAAGGTTATTAGAGCAGAACGGCATTCGTGCTATGTAATACCTGCTCTTATTTCGTACTCCGTATATTCCCGGATAAGGTCTTTCAAACTCCGTATTAGTTTTATTGTTATTACGGAAAGATTGGTTTAAATACTGCTTTTTACCTTTCTACTCCTTTTTGCGCGGAAGGGATGTCCGGTTTTTCGTAGTAAAGCGTTGAACTTGCCGTTTGGGACCCTATTTTTCAGAAAAACTTTTATTTTTTATGCTGCTGATTTTAAGCAGGAACCATTTTACTGGACCAACCTTGCTCCTCATTGTCCAGACTATTTTATCCCTTTATCGTACATGCAATCCAAATTTATTTTTATATAATTATGAGTGAAAACGACCCGTTATTTTATTCGTATGAACCAGTAATGACTAAAAGTCCTGCTATATATCCTGGCAAACCGTATCCTTTAGGCGCTACCTGGGACGGAGAAGGAGTTAATTTTGCCCTTTACGCCGAGAATGCCACCGGTGTGGAACTTTGTTTATTTGATGCAGAAGATAGCCAGCGAGAAAGTCATATTATTTTAATTTCCGAACGCACCCACCAGGTATGGCACGTGTATTTACCCTGGGCCAAACCCGGGCAATTATACGGCTACCGCGTTCACGGTCCTTTTGACCCCCAAAACGGGCACCGGTTTAACCCGAACAAGGTACTGATTGACCCTTATGCCAAAGCTATATCCGGTACCATCCAGTGGCATGAATCAATGTTTGGCTACGAAATGAATCACCCGGACGAGGATTTAAGTTTTAATGATAAAGATAATGCACCATATATTCCTAAATCCGTAGTAATTGACCCTTATTTTGATTGGGATGGCGATAAGCCACCGCGCACTCCTTACCATAAATCTATTATTTACGAAACACACGTAAAAGGCTTCACGAAACTACATCCGGCTATTCCGGAAGAAGTCCGGGGTACTTATGCCGGTTTAGCTAACCCGGTATCCATTCAATACCTTACTTCGCTGGGCATTACTGCCATTGAACTAATGCCCGTTCATCATTTTGTAAACGACAGCATTTTACAGGATAAAGGCCTCTCCAATTACTGGGGCTACAATACCTTGGGCTTTTTTGCGCCCGATGTCCGCTACTCCAGTGGGGGTGTTTTAGGAGAACAGGTATACGAATTCAAAAATATGGTGAAGGAGTTCCACAAGGCGGGCATTGAAGTAATTCTGGATGTCGTGTATAACCATACCGGCGAAGGCAACCACCTAGGGCCTACTCTGTCTTTCCGGGGGATTGATAATGCTGCGTATTACCGGTTAGTGCAAGAAGACAAACGGTATTACATGGATTATACCGGCACCGGCAATACGCTCAATGCCATGTTGCCCAGTGCCTTGCGCTTGATTATGGATAGCCTGCGTTATTGGATTCTGGAAATGCACGTCGATGGATTCCGCTTTGATTTGGCTTCGGCTTTAGCCCGCGAACTGCACGATGTAGACCGCTTAGGTTCTTTCTTCGATATTATTCACCAAGACCCGGTTATTTCGCAGGTTAAATTAATTGCCGAGCCCTGGGACATTGGGGAAGGCGGTTACCAGGTAGGAAAGTTTCCGCCGGGCTGGACCGAGTGGAACGGAAAATACCGCGACTGCATGCGCGATTTCTGGCGCGGCGAACACGCCATGCTACCGGAGTTTGCCAATCGCCTTACCGGCAGCTCCGACTTGTATTTCGACGACTACCGCCGCCCTACCGCCAGCGTTAATTTTATCACCGCTCACGATGGTTTTACCCTCCACGATTTGGTATCGTACAACGAAAAGCACAACTGGGACAACGGCGAAGAAAATAACGATGGCGAAGATCATAACCGTTCCTGGAACTGCGGGGCGGAAGGCCCGACCGATAACAAAGAAATTATTAACCTACGGAACCGCCAGAAACGCAATTTTTTAACGACGCTGTTTTTATCGCAAGGCGTTCCCATGCTCGTGGCCGGCGACGAAATCAGCCGGACCCAGAATGGCAACAACAACGCGTATTGCCAGGATAACGAAATCTCGTGGCTAAATTGGGACAAGGCAGATACCGATTTACTTCATTTTACCCGCAAGCTGATTCACCTGCGTAGAAATCATCCTATCTTCCGGCGGCGGCGCTGGTTCCAGGGGCAACCCATTAAAGGAATTGGCGTGGAAGATATTGCCTGGTTTTTACCCGACGGCTCCGAAATGAGCGAAGAACACTGGAACCAGGATTACGCCAAATCGTTAGCCGTATATCTGAGTGGCGTAGGTCTCCACTCCAAAGGACCAAAAGGCGAACACGTATTCGATGATTCGTTTTTCATCATTTTCAACGCTTCGGATATTCCGCTGGACTTTAAGTTGCCGGTTAAAAAATACGGTGACAAATGGACCAAAATACTCGATACTAGCGAAAACGTGGTCGACGAGCCTATAGCTGTATACAAAGACGAAGAATCTATTCGGGTAGACTCCCGCTCGATAGTATTGTTGCAACACCCCATCATTTAGTTGCTGGTTGCTAGTTGCTGGTTGTTAGTTCTCAGGATTATTGTCCATCGTCCAGGCTTGTGGCCAAACAACTAATAACTAGCAACTAACCACTATCAACCATCGACTACTAACAACTACAAAATGAATTATACTTCTATCTCCCATAGAACTCTGGGCGTTAATTTTACTCCTTTTGGCGAGGCTTCCGTAATTTTATGGGCACCGCTTTTAAAAGATGCTGCGATACAAGTTGTGGGGAAAGAAAAACTGCCGCTCCAGAAACAAGAGTATGGCTACTGGCAACTAATCACGCATCAGATCCAGCCCGGCGACCGGTACAAGTTTGTCTTAAACGGCGAAAAGGAGTTTCCTGACCCGGCTTCGCTGGCCCAGCCGGAAGGGGTTCATGGCCACTCCGAAGCCATGGATATTACTGATTTTCCCTGGACGGATTCCCAATGGAATAATATCCCGCTCGCCGATTATATCCTCTACGAACTGCACACCGGCACTTTTACCCCGGACGGTACTTTTGCTAGCTTGGCCGAAAAACTGGATTACCTGAAAGAATTAGGCGTAAATGCAATTGAAATAATGCCGGTAGCACAATTCCCGGGTTCCCGCAACTGGGGCTACGATGGCGTTTTCCCTTTTGCCGTGCAGCATTCCTATGGTGGCGCCCGTGGTCTGCAGCAATTAGTAGATATTTGTCACCAGAAAGGAATTGCGGTAGTGCTGGATGTGGTATATAACCACCTGGGACCCGAAGGAAATTACTTAGGCGCTTACGGCCCTTATTTTACCGACAAATACAATACGCCCTGGGGCAATGCTTTAAATTTTGATGATGCCTGGTGCGATGGGGTGCGCGAGTTTTTCATTCAGAATGTATTAATGTGGTTTCGGGATTTTCACGTGGATGCCTTGCGGTTAGATGCTGTGCACGCGATTAAAGATTTTAGCGCGGTGCATATTCTGCGGGAAATCAAAATACGCGTGAATCAACTAATGAAAAAAACCGGCCGCACGCACCACCTGATTGTAGAATTAGACTTAAACGACCCTAAGTTTATAAACCCCCTGGAAGAACAAGGCTATGGCATGGATGCCCAATGGATTGATGAGTTTCATCATGCTTTACGGGTTACGGCCACCGGCGAGCAAACCGGGTATTATTCTGATTTTTCTGGTATTGGTCATTTAGCGAAAGCTTACCAGGATGCCTACGTGTACGATGGACAATACTCGCCTCACCGTTTTAAGAAGTTTGGACTAAAAGCCGAAAATAATCCGGGACAGCAGTTTATTGTGTTCTCGCAGAACCACGACCAGGTAGGTAACCGCATGTTAGGCGAGCGTACCAGCGAATTAGTCAGTTTTGAAATGCAAAAGTTACTAGCGGGGGCGGTATTGGTAAGTCCGTATATTCCGATGTTGTTTATGGGGGAAGAATACGCCGAGCCTAACCCATTTCTGTACTTCGTTAGCCACACCGACCCGGATTTGGTAGAAGCTGTACGCAAAGGCCGTAAAGCCGAATTTGCCGCTTTTCACGCGCTGGGCGAAGCTCCCGATCCGCAATCCGAAGATACCTTTCACCGCTCCAAGTTACAATGGGATTTAATAACCCAGGACCAGCACCAGGTACTATTCCGGTACTACCAGGCTCTCATTTCTCTCCGCAAACAACATCCGGCTCTAAAGCAACTTAACCGGCAACAACTGGATGTCGTTTATAACGAAGACACCAAAACTTTACTCTTGCACCGCTGGCACGAAAATCAACACGTACTCTGCCTAATGAATTTTTCAAATGTCTTACAACCGGTAACCTTACCTACTTACGCCGAAAACTGGCAAAAGCTTTTCGATTCTGCTGACTTACAGTGGCGCGGGCCGGCCGGCACGCCTAATTCTATCACCAGTGGAAGGGCAATCTCGTTACAACCGGAATCATTAATTATTTACCGTAACGAATGACCCTTCCGGTCTAAAGGCCACTTCCTCTAAAAATAGCGCCGGAGAGGCCGCTTGTCGCATTAAAGGAAGTTATTCCGGTTAGCTACTTACTGGCATTGTTAGTTTTGGCTTTATCATCTAAATCATTTAAGAAGAATCTTTTAAAATTCTTTTCTGATTAATCGAATTAAATAGTACGTGTATAATAAATAACAAGCCTATCTACGCAGCTTATGCGGCCTTTCCTCCCCTGCTTTTAGGGAGGTGCCGCAGGCGGAGAGGTGAAAAATCAAAATTAAACTATGTATAACCCTGTCGCCACTTACCGACTACAATTTCATAAAGAATTTACTTTCCAGGATTTTGAAAAAATAATTCCTTACCTGCAAAAACTGGGAGTAAGTACTATTTACGCCTCCCCAATTCTGGAAGCTACTCCCGGTAGTACCCACGGCTACGACGGTGTTAATCCGCACCGCCTGAACCCGGAAATCGGGAACGAAGAGCAGTTAAAAGACTTAAGCAAAAAATTAAAAGAACACGGCGTGGGCTGGCTGCAGGATATTGTTCCCAATCACATGGCTTTTCATCCGCAGAATGCCTGGTTGATGGATGTGCTGGAAAAAGGGCCGCAGTCGGAATATGCCCCATTTTTTGATATAACGCAAACCAGCGATACCATGAAGGGCCGGCTAATGGTACCTTTCCTGGGAGCAACCTTGGAGGAGGTGATCCAGAATAAAGAGTTAAAAGTAGCCTACCACGAAGAACAGCAGCGACTGGTGTTACAATACTACAACAGTGCTTACCCTTTGGGCTTCCACTCCTACGAAACCATTCTGGAATATGGAGAACCCACCCAGGCTATTCAGCAAATTTTGGCTACCCTGGAGCAATTGCACCAAACCGAAGAAGCTACTTCCTATACCGCGGCTTTTACCGATTTTCAGCAACAACTGGCTGGTTTAATGAAGAATGAGGTCGTAAAATCTTCGATAGAAAAATCACTCGCGGAAATAAATAGTAACCCCGAAAAGTTAAAGAAAATTGCCGATGAGCAGACGTACCGTTTGTGTTATTGGCAGGAAACGGACCGACAAATTAATTACCGGCGCTTCTTTACCGTGAATGGCCTCATCTGCTTAAATATGCAGGAGCCGGAAGTTTTTGATACCTACCACCGGTACATTCAGGCTTTGCGCGAAGAAGGTATTTTCCAAGGTTTGCGCATCGACCACATCGACGGGCTTTACGACCCAAGTGGCTACTTAGAACAATTACGACAATCGACGGGCGAAGAAACCTACCTGATCGTGGAAAAAATACTGGAACCCGGTGAAGATATTCCTACCAACTGGCCCATTCAAGGAAACACCGGTTACGATTTTCTGTCGCTGGTAAATAACTTATTTACCCAAAAAAGCAGCGAAGAAGCTTTTACGCAATTTTACCACCAGTTGGTAGGGGAAGGAGCCGAGGTGCAGGAACAAATTCACGAAAAGAAGGCCTATATTCTGCAAGAACACATGGGTGGCGAACTCGAGAATTTGTATCAACTTTTCCAAGATTTAGACCTACTGGAAGAAAATTACCTGAATTCTGTGGAGCCAAATGTTTTAAAACAAACCATTGGCGAATTCTTGATACAGTGCCCCATTTATCGGTTTTACGACAATAAATTCCCATTATCCGAATCTGAAACAGCTGAGGTGAAAGAAGTTTTGAACCGTATTCAAAATGGTAAACCCGACTTGGCTCCTGCTGCCGACATGCTGGAAGAAATACTGCTGAAAAAACCATTAAAAGCCGACGCAGAATATAACCAACGGGTGCAAAAGTTTTACCAACGTTGGTTGCAGTTTAGCGGTCCGTTAATGGCCAAAGGCGTGGAAGACACGCTTATGTACACGTACCACCGCTTTGTGGGGCACAACGAAGTAGGCGACTCCCCGGAAGCTTTTGGCCATACGCCCGAAGAATTCCACGAACGCATGTTGGACCGACAAAAAAACTGGCCATTGAGTATAAACGCTACTTCTACCCACGACACCAAACGCGGCGAAGACGTGCGGGCCCGCCTAAATGTGCTCACCGACTTGCCGGAAGAATGGTTAAAAAAAGTTCAGGAATGGCAGCAACTCACCGCCGAATTAAAACAAGAAAATCAACCGGACAGCAACGATGAATATTTTATCTACCAAACAATAATTGGCGCTTACCCAATACTAAGCGAAGAAGAGGAAAACTTTGGTCCGCGCCTAGAAGAGTATTTACAAAAAGCATTGCGCGAAGCGAAAATAAATTCTAACTGGACCACTCCCAACGAAAAATACGAGCAGGTCACCAAAGCATTCGCGGTCAAATTATTAGATAAAAGCACTCCCTTTTGGCAAAGTTTCGAACCTTTTTATAAAAAAGTAGCTGATTTAGGTATTGCGAATTCATTAGCCAAGGTTTTACTAAAATTTACTTGTCCCGGTATTCCGGATACTTACCAAGGAACGGAATTATGGGATTTGAGTTTGGTAGATCCGGATAATCGCCGGCCGGTGGATTATGAGCAACGGAACCGCTACCTCGAAGAACTGGACGCTTACGATTTGAACAAACAGGAAGCTCTCTGGTCGGACTTATGGCAAAACCGCCACGATGCCCGCCTTAAACTCTGGCTAACGCGTAATTTATTGCTGGAACGCCGGAACAACGCCGATCTTTTTGCCAAAGGAAAGTATATTCCTCTGGCAGTAGAAGGCACTTACAAAGATAATGTTTTTGCTTTTGCGCGGCAGCATTTACGGACCTGGTACGTGGTGGCGGTTCCTTTGCATGTAGCCGCTATTTGCCAGGAGCAAGGGGTAGAGGTAGCTGCTATCGATTGGAAAGACACTAAAATTATTTTACCGAAAGCAGCCCCCGCCGATTGGCAAAATATGCTGCTCCGGACTTCAGGTAAATACGCCCACGAATTATCGGCGCAGGATTTATTTAGTGTATTGCCGCTGGCTTTGCTAAAATTACAAGCCGTAAACGAGCGCGGAGCCGGTATTTTGCTGCACATTACTTCCTTGCCCTCGCCTTTTGGTATTGGCGATTTAGGTCCGGAAGCCCGGCATTTTGCGAACTTCCTCCACCGTAGCAAGCAAAAATATTGGCAGCTACTGCCACTAAACCCCATTGAACAAGGTCAGGGTTATTCTCCTTATTCGTCCATCTCCAGCCGGGCCGGTAATCCCTTGCTTATTAGTCCGGAATTACTGGCGAAAGAAGGTTTATTGCCCGGCGTTGATTTGCACCAATATTATTTACCCCAAACCGGTTCCGTAGATTTTCAGGAAGCGCAGCGAGTAAAAGACGAAATTTTAGATCAAGCCTGGCAAAATTTTAAAGCCGGGGAATTTACTACCTTACAACAGCAGTTTTTGGATTACTGCCTGACCGAAGCGGCCTGGCTCGACGATTTTGCTTTGTATATGGTACTTAAAAGCCAAAACGGCGGCTCGGCCTGGTTCCAGTGGCCGGAAGAATTTAAACAACGGGAATTGAAAGCCCTGGCCGACCTGACCGAACAACACCAGGAAACCCTGGATAAAATTAAATGGGTGCAATTTATATTTGCAAAGCAATGGAAACGGCTGCGCACGTATTGCAATAACCGGGGCATTCAGCTTTTCGGCGACATGCCGTTTTATATTTCTTACGACTCGGTAGATGTTTGGTCCAACCCGGATATTTTTGCTTTGGACGAAGAAGGCAACATGACCGGCGTAGCCGGCGTACCACCCGATGCGTTCAGCGACGATGGCCAGCTCTGGGGAATGCCCGTGTTTAAATGGGACGAGTTGAAAAAACGTAACTATGATTGGTGGGTCGGTCGTTTACGCAAGAACATGGAATTGTACGATATAGTGCGTTTAGACCACTTCCGGGCATTTGCCGATTACTGGGAAGTTCCCGCCTGCGATACTACGGCCCGCAACGGCGAATGGAAAACCGGGCCGGGCACCGACTTTTTTACTTGCATGGAAAAAGAATTGGGCAGTCTGCCGTTTGTAGCCGAAGACTTAGGCGAAATTAACGACCTGGTACTAAAATTACGCGACGATTTTAATTTACCGGGCATGAAAATTCTGCAATTTGCTTTCGGCGACGAAATGCCGCAGAACGATTACATTCCGCATAACTACGGTAGAAACTTTATTGCCTACACCGGCACCCACGACAACAACACCGTGCTGGGTTGGTACCGCCAGGAAGGCCATAAATACCACGATCAAATGGAACATTACGTTGGCCGTAACCTCACCGAAGACGATATGTACTGGGTTATGAGCCGCTTAGCGTATGCCTCCGTCGCGAAAACTGCTATCCTGCCCCTGCAAGACGTATTAGGTATCGACGAACAAGGCCGCATGAACACGCCCGGCCAAGGCGAAGGCAATTGGGGTTGGCGTTTACTGCCCGGCCAGATTACTCCGGAAGCGGAAAATATTCTGAAAGAATGGACTTCGTTGTATAACCGGGGGTAACAAGTAATTCGTATTGTTAAAAAGCATCTTAACCAATAGCACAGGTTAAGATGCTTTTTGTTTTATATCAAATTCTATTTTCCTGAAAACACCCTAGATACATACTCCTTTTAAATTTTTAGAAATTGTTTCCTTTATTTTCTTTTTATTATTATCGGCTTTTAGTTTTCTTGCGAAGTTATATTAATACGTCGTAAACTTCACAATCCATGCAACATTCCATAAAATCCAGTCTGGTTATTGTTTTAACTTCGCTGGCTATTAGTTCTTTTATACTAGTTACCGAAAATAACGCTGAGCGCTACCCCATTCACTCAGCGGATTCTACTATCGTTGCGGATTCTACGCATACTCTTTTCGCGGCGGGAGCGCAACCCGAATTAATAGCCAAGCAGTTTAAATTTACCGAAGGACCAGCTGTGGATAAGCAAGGAAATGTATTTTTTACCGATCAGCCCAACGATAAAATTTGGAAATACTCTACGGATGGTAAACTGTCGGTTTTCATGGAAAAAACGGGCCGCTCCAATGGTTTGTACTTTGATAAAAAAGGCAATTTACTGGCTTGCGCCGACGAAAATAATCAGTTGTGGTCGATTAGTCCCCAAGGAAAAGTTACGGTGCTGGTGAAAGATTTAAAAGGGCAAAAACTAAATGGCCCGAACGATTTATGGGTA
This sequence comes from Adhaeribacter arboris, assembly GCF_003023845.1. Taxonomy (NCBI): domain Bacteria; kingdom Pseudomonadati; phylum Bacteroidota; class Cytophagia; order Cytophagales; family Hymenobacteraceae; genus Adhaeribacter; species Adhaeribacter arboris. Next base: position 2,017,034 of record NZ_PYFT01000001.1, read on the forward strand.
CATCCGCAGAGTGGCGGTATTTACTTTACCGATCCGTATTACCAACGCGATTACTGGACCCGCAAAACGCCCGAAATAACCGGTCAAAAAGTTTACTTCCTGCCCAAAGGTAAATCCGAGCCCCTGGTAGCCGACGAAAATCTGGAACAACCCAACGGCATTATTGGCTCGGGTGATGGTAAAACCCTTTACGTAGCGGATATTAAAGCCAACAAAACGTATAAATACCAAATTGCCCCGGATGGCAAATTAACGAACCGCCAATTATTTGTAGAACAAGGCTCCGACGGCATGACGATAGATAACCAAGGCAACGTATACCTGACAGGTAAAGGTGTAACGGTTTACTCTCCTGCCGGCGAAAAAATAACCAACATTCCCGTACCCGCTGGCTGGACGGCCAACGTTACCTTTGGCGGTAAAGACCGCAGCCTGTTATTTATTACGGCTTCTGAGGCAGTTTTTAAATTACCCATGTTGGTAAAAGGAGTGCAGTAAAAAAACAAAATCGCGTAAAACTTATTTCCTTGTAATTTAATTAAAGCCTCCTCTTAAACTTTTTTGTCTGATTAATAGCACTTGGTTTATAAAATAGGGCTTAATAAAAAAGCGGGTTAGCATTTCTGCTAACCCGCTTTTTTATTAAGCCCTCGCGTGTATTTAATCGAGCGGTGAGCGGGAATTTTTTGTTAATTTAGCTTATTTCACCCGCAGCTTTAATTGATTTCCTTTCTTGTCGTTAATAGAAATTAAGATATCATCGCCGTTGCGGGTTATTTTAATATCTTCGGCCGCGAGCGGCAGATTAGGATGATCCCGGATAATAAAGGCTTTAATTTGCTCATCCGTCATGGTTTTAAAATCCGGCGAGGCCGGGTCGTTGCGGAACTTTACCTGCTCTTTTAGGCGGGTGTGGCGTTGCCCATCTTTCAGGGTTAAATCAAAACCGTAATTTCGGCCGGGTTTTTCGGGTAATTTAGTGGTAATCATACGTTGGCCGCTGGCATCACGAATAATATTAATGTCTATGCCGGTAAGACCTTGCTCCTGAAATTTGGCTTCCACCGTTTTCTTCAGGTCGGCATCCGAGATATGGGTAGCGTCCATTTCTATTCGCAGCAAATTTTCTAAGGCAGTTTCGTACAAAGGCTGTGAAGTTTGGTGGGTGATGGGCAAAACGGCCAGGTTCCGAACTCCGGAGATTTGCGCCAGGTTTTGTTGGTAATTTTGTACTACTTCTTTCTTTAAGGCGGGCAGAGTATAGGTATATTCCAGCGCAGGGTGACCATTTTGTTTCATTTTCTTTACTACCAATTGGTCTTCCTGCAACCAAGGCAGTTGATTAATGGCCGTAACTGTTGCTTCGTTCGGATCGTTTACTTCCCAGCGTAATACGGTTCCTATTGGTTCGTTTACTTCTACGGGGTAATTGCAGGCGCCCACCAGGCTTACTAAAAACAGAACGGTATAAGCTACCCGGAAAGTTGAACCAAATAAGAATAGCCTCAAAGCTAACCACCACGGTATGGCAGCTACCTTAGAATAATGCCGCTGACGCACCCAGGCCGCCGTTTGGGGAAAGGAGGCGGTGTAATCTACTTCCTGTAAGGTCTTAAAGTAAGTTTCCAATTCAGAGTTATTATCGGCGGCCGGAGAAAGCGGCGGCCAGCTTTTTGGTTTCATCGGTTAAATCTCCTGTATAATTTTGAGGGTTTACATTATTTTTTTCGGCGGCCAGAATCAATTCCTTTAACTTCTGGCGGGTACGGCTTAGCCGCGATTTAATTGCCGAAAGGCTATTTTCTTCCTGGATTTCGGCAATGTCGGGGATGGAAAAATTACCTAACTCAAACAACAGCAAGGCCGCTCGTTCTTTCGGTTTTAATTGTGCCAAGCCATGTAAAAGGCGGTTTTTTCGTTCGTTCGCGGGTTCGTCATTTTCCGGAAAAACCGGCGGCAGTTCCAATTGGGTTTCCGGCACGGTAGCCGGCAAGGGCAAGAAACGACGCCAAAACTTTTGGCGGCATTGCCGGTAAAAAGTGCGGGTAATAATTTTAAAATACCACGACTTAAACTTAGCCGGCTCGCGCAAGCCCGGCAGTTTTTCCAGAGCCTGCACCAGCGATTGCTGCAGCAAATCCTGGGCTTCGTCGGGATGGTGGCAGAGGGCACGGCAATACTGCAGGGCATCGCAGTAATGCGGCTGCAGCAAGTTTAAGAATTCATCCGGAGTTTGGGGCATAATTCTTTTCTTTTTATTTGCCTATTAGAGCCCGGAGTAATGGAAAAGTCGCAGAAGTTAGGAAGAATTTTTATGCTTGTTAGCGCTATATAAAAAACTTCTTTATTTCTGTATAATGCGTACATTTTGCGAAAGTGGTCTTCACCCCAGCCTAGCTGTTACACTAAGGCAGACTAAAGCAATGCTTTATGAATTCTAATCACGTCAATCCAAAGATTGGCTATCTTGTTAGTCATAAACTAGTAATGCTGCACCTAGCAGAGCTTACAAAATACAGCAACTGCTTTTAAATATTACCGCGTCGGTTGCAATTATTCCTTACCTTAGTCGGAAAGGATAGTTGGCTTTGCATGGAACAACCGAACATTGATTTACAAAATCGTTGGCAGCGTTTTTCTTTAATTTTGGCCGTGCTCACCCTGAGCATTGCTTGTATAGGATTGGCCGGCTGGTTTTTTCATTCACCTACCTTACGTCGGGGTTTTGGCACCAGCGGAACCATGAAATTTAACACCGGTCTTTGCCTTTTTCTGGCAGGGTTAACTTTAATTCTTCTCCATCTTCGGAAATTTACCTTTACCCGCCTGTTTGCTTTAAGCATTCTATTCCTTACCGTTATAACAATCCTGGAATATGCACTTAATCTGAACTTGGGCATAGACGAATTATTTTTACTGGATCCGGACACCGACCCCAAACTAGAGCCACCGGGTCGCATGTCGCTTCTAACAGCGGTAAATTTATTTGGTGTAGCTCTGTCGCTTTTGGCCCTATCTTACCGGAAATTTGGTCTGGCGCAACTAGTAACCGCCTTTTTGTTTATTCTATCTTACGCTACTTTTCTGGGGCATATTTTTGATATTACCCGTTTTTACAGCTTCGGCCGTTTCGCAACTATTGCGGGCCACACGGCGCTGGCTTTACTTTTTATCAACCTGAGTGTTTTACTATACCGTTCCGATTCGGGTTGGATGAAGACGTTTTCGAGCCCCTTTATGGGAGGTAAATTAGCCCGGCTTTCCTATAGTTATTTTATGTTGACAGTACCCGTATTTATGGGCATTTACCTGTACGGGTTAAAACAATGGCAATTTACTCCTGCGTTAGGTATTATTAATTCGTTTTTAATTATTTGCCTGATTACTATTCCTATTGCCTATATTTTCCTGCATCGCCTAAATAATTTAGATGCGGCCTTACAGCAAGCGAACCAAAACCTGCAAAAAACCAACGCTGATTTAGCCGGCCGTAATATTGAATTAAACCAAGCTTTAGAGGAAGTAAAAGCCGGTAACCAGGAACTCGCGACCTTGGCGCAGGAAATAAAGGTAAAAAGTCTGGCTCTGGAGAAGCGTAACCAGGAATTAACCCACCTTAACCAAGGCCTCGACGATGTGGTTTACATGACGAGTCACGACCTAAAAACCCCCATCCATAACCTGCAGGTCATCTTTGAAGAACTGCGGCAAGTAACCGCTAATCATTTACCTCCCGACGATCAGCAATTAATTACTATGGGCATAGATTCCGTGAGCCGACTAAAACGTACCATTAACGATTTAACGCAGATTATTCGGTCGCAGCAAACGAACACGGCGGCGGCCGAACTCGTTCTGATCGACCAGGTACTGCAGGAAATTCACCAGGAGTTAGATCGCGAAATTACGGCTACAAGTGCCCTAATAGAGTGGCAGTTATACACGAAAGAGATTGTATTTTCGCGCATTCATCTGCGCAGTATTTTGTTTAATTTACTCTCGAATGCTATAAAATACCGTTCCCCGGAGCGGGTACCCACCATAAAAATTCGCGTGGAAGCAATACCTGATGGCGTACAAATACAAATAACCGACAATGGATTAGGCCTTACCGAAGACCAGCAAGCTAAATTATTTTCCATTTTTAAACGCTTCCATAGCCACGTAGAAGGCAGCGGCGTGGGCTTGTACATTGTAAAACGGATCCTCGAAAATTACGGCGGAAGCATCCAGGTGAGTAGCAAAGCGGGTGTAGGCACTAGTTTTATCATTTTTATTCCGCAAAATAGTTAAGCTTTAAAATAAATAACCTACTTTTATTTCTTCTGCTTTTTACCAGTGTCTTACCTGTTTTTCCGCAAAAAAAAGCCTCCCTCCTTACCTTATTAAAGCCGGCAAATGGTACGATGCCGAGCAAAACGCCTTTTTATCTAATCAGGAAATTTTAATAAAGGGCAATATAATTCAGGCAGTAGGCCTTCATTTACAAGTACTTAAAAATACCCCAATACCGGAGGCGGGTTAGGCTACTGTAGTACCTGGGTTAATAGATGCCCATGCGCATTTATTAGCTTAGAAAAACTACAGATAAGATATATTAAGCGTTCAATTAAATATAAAACAACGGCTTGCCTTATGGCAGATTAAAAAACTGAATTAACCTTGCTACGCTAATCGGGAGCGCAATGTCGTTAAGTTAAGGAATGGTACTCTTCAGAAATTTTAACCAGCTACCGATTATCATTCCCAATCCCCTTCGAAGCTAACCTTGTAGGGAAAGAATTAAAAGTGTTTTTCAATTAAATGAAACCACTTTTTTCCTGTTTAACCAATTGTCAAAATCGGCTTTATTTTCATCTAATAGCAGATTAGAAACTTTTTCTTACAAGATTACTCCGAAGGGGTAGGGCCGTTAAGTTCTAAAAAATACTACTTCCGCGAGCGTCTACGCTCGTGAAGATTATCTGAAAGGCCGCTGGCCAGGCGAACAGATTGTCTCTTGAACGAGGCCCTGTACCTATTCCCACCGGCCAGAGGCCGGACGATGCGCAACACGAGCGAGGACACTCGCATTATACCAACTTTTACCAGTAGAACTTAACGACTCTACCTTCGAAGGAAACTTTTTTCACCTAATTTGCTTAACTTACTGGCATTGATCCGGAGATTGACTTTCCGGTAAATACATATAGCGCTTTGCTTACTCTACGTACCACAGAAAATAGAAAGAGAATCTAGTCTTATTTCTTCTGAAGTTTAGAATACAGCCAGGGATTGGTTTTTTCGTATTGTTCGGGATAGGTCCAATGGCCGGTTTCTAAGGCCAGGTATAATTCTTTGGGCGCTTTGATTACGTTATAGGCAGCGTACATAGAAGTAGGCGGACAAGTTTCGTCGTTGAAGCCCCAGGAATAACAACCCGGCACTTTCAGTAAGCGGGCAAAGTTTACCACGTCGTAATACTTAGAAGTTTCAATTTTATCTTTTTTACCGTTAAAGGCGTAATTTTCTTTACTGAACAAATGCGGCCAGCCGCCAGCCCGATCGTGTAAGTAACCGGTTAAGTCGCTCAAGGCCGGATAATAGGCTACCAGGTATTTTACGCGGTTATCTAAAGCGGCGGTAACAATGCTTAAAGCGCCTCCCTGGCTGCCGCCGGTTACTCCCAGGTTTTGCCCATCGAACTGCGGTAAAGTAAATATAAAATCATTGGCCCGCACGCAGCCCAAATACACGCGTTTATAATAATACTGATCTTTGTCGTCGAGGCCGTGGGTCCAGTAATTACGAAGGGCGCCCGCCATTAAATTATTGTACACGCTTGCCTCCATGGTAACCGGCACGCCGTGAATGCCAATTTCCAAGGTAATAAAGCCTTTTTCGGCCGCGGCCACATCACCGTTATACGGACGGGCACCCGCTCCCGGAACTTTCAAAATTGCCGGGTATTTTCCTTCTTTTTTTGGTACGCACAAGATGCCGTATACCCGGGTATTAAGCGCAAAATTTTGAATATTTACGTGGTACACATTTACCGTTTCGATGCAACGCTCGGGTAGCAAAGTCATGCGGGCATCCAGCGGAATTGCAGCAGCCTCAGCTTTGGCTTTGTCCCAAAACGCCTGAAAATCGGCGGGCACATTAGTCGTAGGTTCTATTTTCAAAGGGTCAAACCCGGCAGTAGCTAAACCAATGTATTCTTTCCCTTCTACGGTGGCAGTAGCCATACACCTTAGAAAGCCGGGCTTTTTTAAAGTTCCCCCCGCAACTACTTTGCTGCCGTTAGCCAGCGTTAAGGTTTCGGTTTTAGTGGCGGACATTTTTTCCGGCATAACCTCGTATTTTACTTTTACATTAGGCAAAGGATGGCCGTATTGTAACACGGTAATGGTAAATTTTACCGGTTCCCCGGTTTTATATTCCCAATTGGCGTGGTCAGGCGCCACTACTACTTTAACAATTTTTTCGGTAGGCTGCCCGGCGACACGCACGCACCAGAGCAGCAGCAAACAAAAACAGAGGTATTTAGAAAAGAAAGTCGAACGAGGTAATGTTTGGATCATAGATTTTTGAAGGTTAGCCAAATAAATTTCACAAATTAGGGGGCTTAATTTTCGTATTTTTCCCGGAAAGTTTTCCACCGGCATAAGATTACAACTATCGTTTACAATTAAAAGTAATTCCAAAAAATTTTCTTTTTAGCGATTAAGCGGCTATAGTTAAGAGAAACATATAACCGTAAATAGTAAAAATGGGATAAGATGAAGAATTACCCGGTTATGGTATAACTAAATAAAAGATTTGCCATACAATACCTAACTAAGTTAAAATTAGTTTCACTAGCCTCTTTTACCTAATTGGCGCCTGCGTTATTTTATCTATTCTGGCAAAAATTTCAAATTCTAAACTAAAATTATATTATTGCGGGTAAAATTTTAAACTAGCTAACCGGTAATGCTTGGCTGTGTCAACTTAACTGGCTTCTGATAGGATAATTCCCCAAAAGGCTCGTATATTTCCTCCTTTAATTTAAAGCCGGAAAATAAATTAGATAAATAGGAAATCTCCCTGGGTACTATGAACGCCGAATCAGAAAACATTTCTATTTCACCGCCCAAGAACATCTCGCATGAACAGTACCGCTTACTGGTGGATAGTATCACCGATTACGCTATCTTTTTACTAGATCCTACGGGCCGGGTAGTTTCCTGGAACCCAGGAGCGCAGCAAATTAAACAATACCAGCCCGAAGAAATTATCGGGAAACATTTCTCTACTTTTTATACGGCCGAGGCAAAAGCCAGCGATTACCCGGCGATGGAGCTAAGAGAAGCCCAGCGCTTAGGTAAGTTTGAAGACGAAGGTTGGCGCGTCCGAAAAGATGGCTCCGTTTTTTGGGCGAACGTTATTATCACGCCCATTTACAACGAGCAAAAAACCTTAATCGGCTTTTCGAAAATTACCCGCAACTTATCCGAAAGAAAAAAAGCAGAAGATGATTTATTTAAAGCCTACGAAGAATTAAAAAACAGCGAAGAACGCTTTCGGCTTTTAATAGAAGGCGTAACCGATTACGCCATATTTATGCTTGACCCGGCCGGTAACGTAGCCACCTGGAACGAAGGCGCCCGACGGCTGAAAGGTTACGAAGCGGCCGAAATTATCGGTAAGTTTTTTTCTAAATTTTATAGCCAGGAAGCCGTGCAAAGCGGTTATCCGGAGTACGAACTTAGTCGGGCAAAAGCCGAAGGCCGGTTTGAAGACGAAGGCTGGCGATTCCGGAAAGATGGCTCGGCCTTTTGGGCAAATACCGTATTAACCGCCATTTACAACCCGCACCACGAACTAATTGGTTTTTCAAAAATTACCCGCGACTTAACCGAGAAGAAGAGACTCGAACAGCAATTATTCCGGATTAACGAAGAACTAAAAGAAAGTGAAGAAAAAAGCCGCTTATTAATTAACAGCGTGCAGGATTACGCTATTTTAATGTTAAACCCCGAGGGCATAATCGTGAGCTGGAACGCCGGGGCCGAGCGACTGAAAGGGTACAAAGTTCAGGAAATTATAGGCAAACATTTTTCAATTTTTTATCCCCGCGAAGCCATTCAACAAGGATTTCCTAAATTTGAAATAGCCAGAGCCTTAGAATACGGTCATTTCGAGGACGAGGGCTGGCGCATCAAGAAAGACGGCACGGCGTTTTGGGCAAATGTAGTTCTTACGCCTATTTATAATTCGGCTAACCGGTTATTAGGCTTCGCTAAAATTACCCGCGATTTAACCGAACGCCGCCGCAATGAGGATTTAATGCAGAAAAACAAGGAATTAGCGCGAATTAATAACGACCTCGACAATTTTGTTTATACCGCTTCGCACGACCTGAAAACACCGATTACTAACCTGGAAGGTTTACTGGATGCCTTAACGGAAGAAATGGGTCCGGAAAAAGATATACACCAGGAAATATTAACTTTAATGCAAGGTTCTATTGTTAGTCTGAAAAAAGTAATAGACGATTTAGGAGACATTACGAAACTTCAGCAAGAAAAAGAAGCTCCGGAAACGGTAAACTTGGTGGAGCTAATCGAAGAAACCAAAGATAACTTACGTGAAATAATCAACACGAGTAAATCCGAAATAAAAGTTACGGATTTAGCTTTTGAAACCCTGGAATACTCCCGGAAAAATTTGCGGAGTATTTTGTATAATCTGGTGATAAACGCCATTAAATACGCCGACCCGCAAAGAACCCCGGCAATACTAATTCAAACATATTTTTCCAGCACCGGCGAATACGTGCTTTCGGTCGCCGATAATGGATTAGGTATTGCCGACACCCAACTCGATAAAATATTTTCTATTTATAAACGGGCGCATACCCACGTAGAAGGTTCCGGATTGGGCCTTTACTTAGTTAAAAAAATTCTGGATAACTCCGGCGACCGAATTACGGTGGAAAGCGAAGTGGGCAAAGGCTCGGTCTTTCAAGTGTACTTTAAACAAGAAATCTCCTAGTAGTAAAAATACCACTAGCAGGTATATAAGTAGCTTGCAACCATTTAAGGAGCCAAGGGGTCATATTAAAGAAAGGAAGGCGGAGCAGTAAAGTACTTGGCTTTTCCTAAGGAAGTATTAAAACTATACTTATATGAACCTGCATTTAATAAAAGTTTGCTTTTTAGGTGTAGCCGGAGCTATTTGTTTACTTAGCTCCTGCCAAAAAGATATGGTAGCTCCTGACCAAAACAATAATCCTAAAGTACGTCCGCTGGCTACCCAGGAAGTTAAAACTATTAGCAGCTCCAACGATTTTGCCTTCCGGGCCTTCGCTGCTCTTCGCGCGGTCGAAAGCGAGCAGAATTTGTTTATATCGCCCTTAAGTATTTCTTCGGCCCTGACCATGACCTACAATGGGGCCGATGGTACCACGAAAGAAGCCATGCGCCAGACCCTGGGCTTTGAACCCCAAACCGATGTTGAAATCAACCAAGCCTACAAAAGCTTAACGGAACTTTTGATAAACATGGATAAGAAAGTAACGCTTACCACGGCTAATTCTATCTGGTACGCGCAGCAATTTCAGTTGCAGGCTCCTTTTGTTCAAAATAATAAAACTTACTTTAACGCCACCGTACAGGGATTGGACTTTGCTTCGCCCAGCGCTAAAAATACTATTAACAATTGGGTAAAAGACTATACGCAAGGTAAAATCGCAAGCATTGTGCAAGAAATACGGCCGGAACACGTCCTGTTTCTGGTAAATGCGATTTACTTTAAAGGCACCTGGACGTACCCCTTTACTAAAAATTTAACGAAACCCGCTCCTTTCCGGAAAGAAGATGGCAGTACCGTTAATGTGGACTTTATGACCATGGAAAAAGGCCGCTACTTAGTCTACGAAGATGCCCAAAAACAAGTAATTGACCTGCCCTACGGTAACCGCCAGTTTAGCATGACCTTAATTGTTCCGAAAGAGCAAAATACCGTGCGGGATATTGCCGCTAACCTGAGCAGTTCTCAATTGGCTACCTGGTTAAGTAACGCCGACAGCACTAGCCTGGAGCTGCATCTGCCAAAGTTTAAGCTGGAATACAAAAAAGAACTAAGCGAAACCTTAACGCAACTAGGCATGGGCGAAGCCTTTAGCAACCAAGCTAATTTTAGCCGCATGTTAAGCAATTCTAATCAAGGCTTAGCCATTAGCGAAGTAATGCACAAAGCTTTTGTAGAAGTAAACGAAGAAGGTACAGAAGCAGCAGCGGCTACTTCCGTGGGTATTGTGGTTACCTCGCTACCGTCTATTATTCAGGTTAACCGGCCGTTTGTTTTCTTAATCCGCGAAAAATCTACGAATGCTATTCTCTTTATCGGCCAGCTAATGAATCCGCAATAACAGTTACCAATTAACATGTAAAAAAGTATAAACCTTAACATTAAGTGAGGTAGTTTATACAGATTATACTTATAAATATCATTCTCCTAACTATATTTAAATCTATTAGTCAGTCATAATACATTGATTATTGACTGGTAATTGGTAAATGATGTTTTATGAAAAAGTTTTTCGGTTGTTTTGCCGTACTATTATTTTTATCAAATTTAGGTAACCGGTCATTATTCGCCCAGAAGCGCCAAGTGCCGCTGTTTGCCAAACAAAACCTGGTAGCCTGGTGCATTGTACCCTACGACAGCGTTAAACGCACGCCCGAACAACGGGCGCAAATGCTGCAAGAGCTCGGCATTAAAAAGTTTGCCTACGATTGGCGCGACCAGCACTTACCCACCATGGCCCACGAAATTGCCACGATGCGCCAGGCTGGCATTGCGTTAAAATCGATTTGGTTTTGGGTAAACGGCAGCCCGGATCAGGTACTGGACAAAACAAATGAATTTATTTTAGAAACGCTTAAGCAGCAAAATGCCCGTACCGAACTCTGGCTATCTTTCAACGAAAAATACTTTGCCGGTTTAACCAACGAAGCAAAATTAAAAAAAGCCGTAGCTGCCGTAGGTTATATAAACAAAAGGGCGCAAGCCATTGGCTGTACGGTAATGCTGTACAACCACGGCGATTGGTTCGGGGAGCCGGAAAATCAGATTAAAATTATAAAAGCTTTGAGGACCAAAAATTTAGGCATGGTGTATAACTTTCATCACGCGCACGAACAGGTAAAAAACTTTCCTAATCTGCTAAAGCAGATGAAGCCTTACGTAACTACCATTAATATCAATGGCATGCGCACCGGCGGGCCTAAAATTTTACCTCTGGGAAAAGGCGATTTAGAAGAACAAATGCTAAAAGAAGTAAAAGCTTCGGGATTCTCCGGTTCATTGGGTATTATTGGCCACACCGAAAACGAAGACGTGAAACAAGTACTATTGGGGAACCTGGAAGGCTTAAAACAAATTTTACAAAACCTGGGCGAAACGGCTGCTTTACAAACGTATTAAAACCGCTCCGGCATCAATATTACTAAGACAAAATGCAGCATCTGCTGCTTGGCAAAAATTAAATTTTGTTAAGAAAATCTTTGTTTCCAGAATGCTGCTTTCAGAAATAAAGCTATTTATCTGCTGTTTTTCATTCCTCTGGGTGCAGGAAGTATTTTTCATTCATTTTCTTTGCCCTCCAATCTGCTAGTATTCCGGAAGGATAAAAAATTAACTTGGATTAATAAAAATTTAATTATACCTTAGTTTTACCCTAAGTGATTACCTGTATAGTACCAATTCTGCGGGTACTTTACAGGCTATTTTTAGCTTATTGAGCAACAGGCAATAAGATTTTACCAGCTTTTTTAGTATTAAACTGTTACAAACTAACATTCATCTTACTTAAAGCATGACGTAAAATAAACACTTATTTCAACAGCTTTTCCAGGAGGCATAAACCTTATTTCTGCTAAGTTTTACTGCTTTTTGGCGTATTCAAGCTGTTACCTGTTAGACCAAAACTAGCTATTTGTAAGTTACCAGAGCAGCTCTGGCTTACATGCTTTCCGCCCCTTTTACTTGATCTTCTTCCCGTTTCTGTCTGGTGCAGCAAGGCAGGTATTTGTTCGTGTACGGTTACCCAGTTAAACTTCCGGTTTTATATTTTATTGCTTAAGAATGTATTCCCTTTAGGCCGCAACACTGGTTATTTACTTAGTTAACCCCGTGAACAAGCTAAATTATCGGAGAAACACAGGCAGCGCCTAGCCGCTTATCTGAAAAGTATTTTTACTTCTATTTAAAAAAATTTAGTATTCATGAAAAAAGTAATTCAAAAAATTAGCCGTACTCCTCTGGCTGGAGTAGTCATTTTTTTGCTGGCATTTTTTTTAGTAATTTCTGGTTGCGACCGTACTCTGGACGAACTGGATAGTCAAGTTAAAAAACAAGGTTCGGGGTCGGATAAACAATTAGCCGAAGAGCCGGAAGGTTTAAAAGATTTTGCGTTAGTAAACCTAGTTGCCAATACCGATGGCGATGAATACAAAGCCAAACGCGTTGAACCTAAGCTGCAGAATGCCTGGGGCATTGCCTTTGGCGCTACCGGGGTACCTTGGGTAAATGCCACCAATACCGGCTTAAGTTTTATCTTTAATGCCGAAGGCGAGGAATTAAGAGCTCCCGTAGATGTTCCGTCCCCTACAAAATCGACGGGTGGTTTACCTACGGGCATTGTATTTAATGGTACAACTGATTTTAAACTGCCAAATGACGAGTCGGCGCGTTTTATTTTCTGCGGTTTAGACGGCGTGATATCCGGTTGGAACCAAGGAGGATCCGTTGAAGTAGTGGACCGCTCCAAAGAGGCCGGTTATAAAGGTGCCGTTTATACAGGTATTGCCAAAGCGGTGGCAGGAGGGAAAAATTACCTTTACGTGGCTAATTTTAGCATTAATAAAATAGACATATTTAATGCGGCGTTTAAACAAGGAAAAACAATCAATTTTAAAGATCCCAAATTACCGGCGGGTTATGCTCCTTTTAATATCCGGAACTTAGGTAATAAACTGTACGTGACGTACGCCAAAGTGGGAAAAGATGGCCGGTCTGAAAAAGGTAAAGGCAAAGGTTATGTTAGTGTTTACGAACCAAATGGTACCTTTATTAAGCGTTTTGCTTCCGGCGGAACTTTAAATGCTCCCTGGGGAATTGCCCGCGCTCCTAAAGGTTTCTTCGACGATGATCCTAAATACAGCTACCTGAAAGATGCCATTTTAATCGGAAACTTCGGGGATGGTTATATTAACGTGTATACTACCGATGGCACGTATGCCGGCCAATTAATGGACGACGATAAAAAACCAATTTCTATTGATGGATTATGGGAAATAACCTTCCCGCCCCGTACTGCTGCGGCCAATGTGGACCTGACTCGCCTTTACTATGCCGCTGGTCCGGATGAGGAAACGAACGGCGTATTTGGCTACATAACCCGGAAAAAAAGCGATGATATAGTGGCTAAGCGGTAGCCAAGTTTCATTACCTAAAGACTTAGCTGCTCCTGACTTAGAGCAGTATGATTTGATTAGCTGTTATATTTGATTTATTTAAGAGCCGATTCACATAAAATCTACCTTAATTTTACTGTTCCTCTTAATAGCACAAGCAAAAGCTTGTGCTATTTTTTTACCTTAACCTCAAATAAACCGGTAGTTTAACTCTTTGCTTTTTATTTCTCTTTTCAATCTTTTTTCTTCTTGACCTATCTCAAATCCGGACAGTAAACTGTTCGTAACCGCACACTTTTATTTTCTTGTTTAAGCCAAAAAGTGCTTCTAGTAAGTCAAATCAGCCTTTTTGGCAAATGGTAAAGTATTTGCTCAGCAAAAATAGATTTTATTGAAAGCTTACATATAATTGCATGAAACGAACGTACTTAGGCGAGTTTGAAGAAATTGTTCTGTTAACCGTAGTATTACTCGAAGGAAAAGCTTACGGGGTAGCCATTACCCATCAGATTATCGAACAAACCGGTCGTGCGGTGCGGCTGAACCAGGTGCACGCTGCCTTGCACCGTTTAGAAGAAAAAGGTATGGTAATTTCCCGCATGGGCGAAGCTACGGCCGAGCGGGGCGGGCGGCGCAAGCGCTTATTTACCATTACAGCCTACGGCGAACAAACTTTACTCGACATTCAAGCCATCCGCTCCCAATTAATAAGCTTACTGCCCCGGGCCCTTAAACCCAGTATCTCGCTATGAAAAAAAACCTACCTCCCGCTCCCCCGCAACCTCCCCGCTGGGCCGATAAATTACTCGCGTGGTTTTGTGCGCCGCACTTATTAGAAGAGTTACAAGGCGACCTGCACGAAGAATTTTATTTTCAGGCAGAACGCCTGGGTTACCGACGAGCTCGCTGGTTATACGTTCGGGAAGTACTCGGTTTTATGCGTCCGTTCGTGGTTAAACGCCAGCCTAATGCCTATACATCTATTTCTTATTCTTCCACCTCTTTCCTTCCATTGAGCATGATTAAAAACTACTTCACCATTGCCTGGCGCAACCTTTGGCGCAACAAAGGTTACACTACCATTAACGTTGCCGGCCTCTCCGTTGCCTTCTGTATTTGCGTATTTTTATTTCTAACGGCTTATTTGCAACTAACTTTCGATGCTTTTCATCAGGATAAAGACCGCATTTTTCAAACGTATTTCTTTGCCAATAATCCTGATAGAATTACGCGCACCGGTAATATGCCGTTACCACTTGCTCCGGCTTTAAAATCAGAATACGAAGAAGTAGAAGCGGCGACCCGCGTTTTAACGAGCCGGCGAAGTTTAATAACCTACCAAGGCAAGCATTTTGACAAGGACGTAGTTTTTACTGATCCGGATTTTTTAAAAATATTTTCTTTTCCGCTAATCCAGGGTAACCGGCAAAATGCTTTAAATAATAACAGTAGTATTCTGATCAGCCAAAGTGTGGCTCAGGCCATCTTCGGGACCGAAGATCCGATTGGTAAACTTTTACAAATTACCACGGAAGGTAAACAAAAAGGATATTTAGTAAGCGGCATTCTGGCAGATGCTCCTTATAATTCTTCCATCCGGTTCGATGCCCTCGTCCGAATCGAAAATTCTCCCCATTACCTTTCCAACCAAACCAACTGGACAGCAAACTCCCACCAGGTATTTGTAAAATTAATTCCGCAGGTAAATCAGGCCACGTTTGAAAAACGGCTAAAACTATTTACTCAAAAGTACTTAGCGGAATATCTGCAGAGTTTGCAAAAAAAAGGCGCCAAACCCGATAGTAGAGGCGATATTTTTACCGTACGGTTACAACAACTTTCCCAGGTGCATTTTGATACCGCCATCTCCAACGGGCCGCCCATTGCTATTATTTACGCGCTGCTGGGCATGGCTTTTTTCATTTTATTAATTGCCTGCATCAACTTCATTAATTTAAGTATTGCCCGTTCTTTTACCCGGGCCAAAGAAGTAGGCGTACGCAAGTACCTGGGAGCTTTAAAAAGCCAGCTTTTTGTGCAGATATGGAGCGAATCGGCCTTAATTTGTTTCATGGGGTTTGCTATTGGGGGCATTTTGGCTCATTTACTTTTACCGGAATTCAACGCCACCTTCGATACCCGGCTCCAGTTAGCTCATTTGCACCAACCCGGATTTTTAGCTTGGCTGCTGGGCATATTTATTTTAATAACTTTTATAGCGGGTGGGTATCCGGCCTGGTTAATGGCCCGGTTTAACGCTGTAGCCGTTTTAAAAGGAAAAATATCGCTTAAAAAGCCCGGGTTCTTACGTAATTCTTTGCTGGTTTCGCAGTTTGTCATGTCTTGCCTTTTAACCTGCTGTACCATCATCGCGCTGCAACAAGTAAAACACCTCCGGACTAAGCCGCTTGGTTTTGAAAAAGAACAGGTAATTAGCATCCCGGTAGGCACCCTGGCCGATGGCCGGCAAGTTTTGCAGCGGATGCGCAATAAACTGGCAAATGATCCTACTATTCTGGCCGTAACGGGTACGAGCGTAAACCTGGGAAGGGGCAAAGACCACGTTAGTTCCCGTTCCACCATGGGCCTAACCTATAAAGGCAAAGAAATTTCCTCGGACATGCTCCTGATTGATTATGATTATTTAAAAACTTTACAAATTCCGCTTTTAGCTGGCCGGGATTTTAATCGGTCTTATCCCGCCGATTCGCTGGACCGGGTAATTATCACCCAAAGTATGGTTGAAATGCTCGGCGAGAAGCAACCCGTAGGTACTTTTATTAAAGATGATGCCGACACCACGGGCGGCAAAATGCAGGTTATTGGCGTAGTGCCCGATTTTCATTTATATTCTGCCGCCGAAGAAAAAAGACCAATCATGATGCATTTCTCTCAATCAGAACCAATCAATTACCTATTTGTGCGGGTATCGCCGCAAAGTTTAAAGAAAGCCATGAACAAGCTGCAGGAAATATGGCGGGAAGTAGCGCCCGGTTCGGAGTTTACCGGCTCGTTCCTCGACGAAAATATTGATGCCTGGTATCAGAGCGAAGAAAAATTAGCCCAGATCTGCAGTTTAGCTTCGGTTATTGCCATTATTTTATCTTGTTCCGGATTATTTGCCGTGGCCTTGCTGCTAATGGAACAGCGTACCAAAGAAATAGGTATCCGCAAAGTACTGGGCGCCAGCGTAACCGACATTTTATTTATCTTGTCCCGGGATTTTGTAAAAATGGTACTGATAGCCTTAACTATTGCTATACCCTTGGCTTGGTTTGGGATGCACCAATGGTTGAATAATTATACGTACCGAATTGAAATCAGCGCCTGGGTATTTGTAGGCGTTGGTTCGGCCGCAATTATTCTGGCCTTACTTACGGTTAGTTTCCAGAGCATAAAAGCCGCGTTAATGAATCCGGTGAAAAGTTTAAAAACGGAATAATCCAGGTAAATACTTTTCTATCCCGATAGCTACAGCATACTTCCGGAGACCGGCTTTTGGTAAGCCGGTCTCCGTTTATTTTCTAACTATTATCTTCGGTATCCTCGTCGGTATCGTTGGTGATTCCATCTATGGAATCGTCTACTCTATCGCCCCCGGCCACCTGGTCGCTTTCAGGATCAGCGTCGGTTGCAGAGGTGGTATTGCTGTTGCGCAAATCTTCATCATCCCGGTTATAAGTTACATCGGTCTCAGCGGTACTTTGCTTTCGCTGATCAGATTTAGTGTCTTTTTCTTTATTTTCTTCCATAGTTTTATTTAGTTGTTAGTTTGTCTCATTTCGCCGGAGGGCTTATCTCCTTACGATATTAAAAACGGCTGGTTGAAGGAAGAAGGTAATTAAAAGAAAAATGACGGTGAGAGCTGTAGTGCTATTTGTTGCTTTCAATCTAATAAATACGGAAGAAATGAAAAATGGCTGTTGCAGTATCCGGTGGTTACGTAAATAACTTTCCGGTAATCAAAGAATTTCTTGCGTTTCGAGCCAGAATCTACGTAAAGCATCAATCTCTTCAAATTCCAATGATTCTTCCGCCTCCGTTCTGGTTCTTCCGTCGTCCACGTAGGTAAATCGGCGACTGGAGCCCTCCTCTGGTTTTATGTTAAAGTCATAAGTGGTAGAACCCGTTTTAGTCACGGAAACATGACTACCATTTTCTAAGGTAAATTCGAGCGGAAAGTGTTTTGTCATAAAAATTAGAATTTAAAATAGTTTGGATAAACGCAATGAAAATTCAGTGGATTCACTATAACGGTAGTGCCAAAAGGTAGAATTGGACAAGGAAAACAAATTAAATCCATGCTTACCCTTACGTATTATACGTATTTAACCCCGCTTAGATACTTGATTACCCATTCAAAACAACTTGCTTACCCAACCTGACGCATTAAAACAAATGGAATTTACTTGTTTGAGCCGGAACCCGCTAAATTGTTTTACTAAAAACCTCCATTCTGATTTATTAAATTATTAAAAAACCAAACCTTGCTTTCACCTCCAATTTTGCTCAAGTAAAATAAACTTATGCTGAAATTCCGTTCCGGTATTTGCGGCATTCTGGCTACATTTACTTAACCCCGGTACTATACCATATTTGAAGTAATTGAGGTATTATTAGAATACGTTTAACTAAACAACTATTTACAACCGATTAGAGAACATGAAAAACAATTTTTTGCGTTACTGCTGCCTGATTTTATTTTTTATAATTGTAACCCTATTTTCGGCGCAGGCCCAAACATCAGAACCGGGCAAGTACATCCTAGAACACGATGCCCAGGTAGCCAATGAACAACCTGGACCACACGATGGCGGTGGAAAAAGCATTGGTTACAGCTTTTTTGACGATGTAAAAGATTACAAAACTGCTTTTAAGAAAAGAACCTTAAAACCCGGCTCCTCTATAGGTTACCATCTGCAGCAAGAAGACGAAATTTATTATATTCTGAGTGGTACCGGCGAAATGAAAATGAACGAAAAAACTTTTGCGGTGAAACCCGGCGATGCTATTCTAACCCGTCCCGGCAGCTCCCACGGTCTAACGCCTGATAAAAATTCAGAATTGACTCTGATAATTGTTTACCCGAAAAAATAAAATTAACTGGTTCGCCCTTAATTGCTGGTGCTTGAGCTAAAATGTAAGGCGGGTAAATATTAAACGGAAGCTGTAAATAAACCAAATATTATAAAGAATAAGCGAGTGATTTTTTACCCATACTAGGTGAGTAACCAAACTTCTTTTTATAAGCGGCCGAAAAATGGCTAATATGGCTATACCCCACAAAATCGGCTACTTCGGAAATATTCATTATGTTGTTTTGCAATAAATCAGCGGCCGTTTGCATGCGTAAATGGTGAATGGCTTGGTAAACCGGGGTGCCGAATAACTTTTTGTAGCCATTTTTCAACTTAAACTCATTTAAACCAAACTGTTTGGCTAACTCGGCTAAGGTAATAGGCTTTAAATAGTTTTTCTGAATAAAAGCCTGAACCAGCTGCAACTTTTCCCGGTCCGCTTTAGGCAAACCGGCATCGGGTTTTAAATTACTAGTGGCCAAAACCTGTTCTATTTGCCAGGTAAACAGCTCCATAGCTTTCGCCTCCAGGTATAAGTGGCGGGTAGCTCCCTGCAAGGCACAGTGCTGAATATCCCGCAGCACCTGCTGAATACCAGTGGGCAAAGGAAGATCGGCTGGAGCTACTAAAAGCGGTTTTTTCATTTCGATGGCTTCTAATACCGGCCCAAAACGAGGATCTGTTGCATCGAGCAATGATTTAAAAAATCTCATTTCATAGTTCAAGTGCACCGCCCGGAAAACTCCCTGGTTAAAATAATGATTAGAAGAAGCATTGGGCGTGTACAGTAAATTATGCCTTTGGTGCCCAGGAGCCGTATTTTGATAAATCCCGGTAAAATGCGAACTAAAACTGCCTTCCAGCACAAAAACGGAACTAACTTCTTCCTGGGCTGTCTGGTTGGTTATCCGAAGGTCATTTTTAAGTTCAAAAACCATATCCAGTAAAGTAATATGCGGCATCCGGACTTCCTTAAAAGTGCAGGTACCATTATTAACTTCCGAAAAATGCGTTTCCTTAACTACGTACCGCGGCGATTGCTGCCGGTACTGATGGACCGGCTCAGAGAAATGCTCCAGAAAATTATCAATATCGGTTACCGTTACTTTATCCATTTTGCATAAATATGAATCCGTTTATCGTAAACCTTCCCGGGCAGATGCTCTTTAATTTTGTAAACAGTTAAACAGATACAAAATGACAACTCTACCCACTACTTCACTCAACCTAAAAACTACCACCCCCAGCTTCCTGGCGCAGCTAGGTTTACTCGTAATCTGCTATCCGGCAGGAGGTTACCTGTTATGGAAAAGTAATACTAAATTATGGAAAAAAGCAATTGCTTTCACCCTGACCTTACCTATTTTTCTGCTGTTATTCAGTTACTTCGGTATTTTGCTTTTTGCTTCCTTTCTGCCGGACTTAGATACTTCTCCCGTTAACCGGCCTGACCGCACCATTACCAACACCATGGGCGATTACACGGTTACTTTTTTAAAAACCAACCTGGAAACTAAAGGCGCTTACGAATTAGTAAAAGTAAATTTAGCTCCGAAAGGGGGCAACGATTGGCACTACCATAAAGCCTTTGTCGAAAAATTTCACGTGCTAGAGGGTGAACTTAAAATTGGGATGGAAGGAAATGAATTAACCTTACGAGCGGGTCAACGCGCCGAAGCGCCGGCGGAAGCCATGCATAAGTTTTATAACACTTCTAGTAAACCGGTAATTTTTACCGTAGAAATTAACCCGGGTCGTAGTTTCGAAAAAACGTTGCGGATTGGGTATGGCCTGGGCAATACCGGCCAGTCGGATAAAGACGGCATGCCTAACAATCCCTGGCACTTGCTGCTGCTACTGGGTTACAGCGAAAGTTTTTTACCTATTTTACCCGGCTTTATTCAGGAACCTTTATTTCCGGCTCTGGCTAAAATTGCCCAATGGAAAGGGGAAGGTAAAGCCTTGGAAAAATTTTATAAGTAACAGACGTATTTCCACTTAAACCAAAGTTTTTCTTGAGGAGTGAGAACCCTTACGTTCTTTAATATAAAAGCCGGCGCGAGGCTACTATCTGGTAGGCTTCCATCTTGGCAAAGTGGTAAGCTCTTGCTTTTCATGTTCATAAATCAAAGATCCATTTGCTTTGACTTCAAAATTTTCAGCTCTACTTGTTTAATAATCGCTGGCTGTAAATTTTTTTGATTAAACAAGTAATTAACTGATTGTCAGAAATAAAAAGTAAAAATTAAGCAATACTACCTATATAAATGAGTAATAGCCCTTATTCTGGCTCGCTCCTTAACCTGCTACCTTTGTGTTGTTCTAAATGCTAAAAATTATTTCTTAAATCATAAAAAAGAAAACCCTATTCTCCTTCTTCAAAAACTTAAAAACCATGAAAAATAAAAATCTGCAAAATTTAGTAAACAAAGCTATTTTATCGGCTTTATTGGTGGTAGTAACTTTTATGCTGCCTTCTTGTTTTCTTTTCGGTAACGACGACGACGAGGAGGATCCTAAACCGGATACTCCTCGCTCGGAAGTGCCCACCATTCTAGCTAAAAAATGGCTCGCCGGCCAATTCTCCATGACGGAGTTCTGGCAGTACGACGGCACATATTCCGGTAATGCTTTTGAGGCGGGCTTGGCTTTCGACTTTCAACCGAACGGCGATTGCGAGTTTTACCTGGTTGCCGGCGGCACTACGTACGGCTGCCGTACCGAACTTTTGGTGTACAAGAAAGGTACCGTGCAGTTTAACCAGGATAACCAGTCTTTTACTTTTTACCCTACCGAAGGCAGAAGCCGGGGATTTTACCGCGGTTGTGCTTCTTCTTTTAAGAACTACGATCAGAAGACCGAACAGAAAGATCTTAAGCCCGAAATTTATTACTATACTTTACAGAAAGACAGCAACGGCCAGGATCAACTCGTAACGCGTTTTGAGCCGAATAGTACTTCTACCACTACCTTCCGGACGGTTAACTGGTAATAAATTTAATTGTCGGTTATTCTTGCTGGAAGCAACCGGCTTTTTAGAGAAGATATTAGTAAGCCAAACTCTGGCGGGATGAACCAATGAATTAAGTTCCTTCCGCCAGAGTTTGGCTTACTATTTTTTACCTTGTGTTACTACTTGAGCTCTTAAGGTTAGTGCGAACGAAAATTCGTTTTAAGATATAAAATGCGGCAACTTAGTTTTGTCAGGAAAACGGAAAGGTTTATCAAAAGTGATGAAAAAAGCCACTGGCTACGTGTACAGTTTGGTCGAGCGTAAATACGTGTATTTTATTCTAAATGGAAAGGCGCTCTTAAAAATTGTTTTACTATCTAAGCTTTAAACTCTTCTTTTTTAGAAGCGAAGAATTTATGCCGCAGTGTTGGACACATTTTACGGATTATGAATGGCTTTTTTTGGAAAGTAAACTTTAAAGGTCGACCCTTCTCCAACTTTACTTTGTACTTCAATTGTACCTCCGGCATTATCTATGATTTTTTTAACCATGTATAACCCAATACCAGCACCTTCTACGTGATCGTGTAAGCGCATAAACATGGTAAAGAGTTTATGCTCCTGCGCTAAATTAAATCCTAAACCATTATCTTGAACGGTAAGTACTTTAAATTCAGTGGTTTCAGAAAAATCAATCCGTACGCGCGGAGCCCGGTCGGGAGCGTGGTATTTAAGGGCATTAGAAAGTAAATTATAAATAATACTGCGCAGGTTCTTTTCCGAAAATTGAAGGGTAGCCTCAGGAACTACCTCTACTCTAATCTGCGCCTGGGTGGCCTGAATGTCGGGGTAAAGATCTAGTTGCACATCTTTAATCAGGTCCACCAAGTTTATTTGCGAAGCTTCCAGGAGGCTTTCCTTCTGTAGTTTGGTAATATCCGTTAAATGGTGAATGGTGTGTTTAAAGCGCTGAACAGATTCTAAAACCAGATGCACAATTTCCTGGATTAGCTCTGACCAAGAATTTTCCTTGGACAACTGCCGCCGCAAAAGGCCAATTAATCCTTCAATGTTGAGAATAGGAGCTTTCAGATCATGGGAGGCGGTATAAATAAAATTATCTAAATCTACGTTGGTACGCGATAGCTGCCGGTTAATCTTTTGCAAACCTTCGTTCGCCAGCGCTAATTCCTGGGCCAGAGATTTAGCTTGCTGCTCACTTTCCTGCAAGGCTTTCCTAGCCTCTACCTGCGACGTTATATCGGTTACCATGGTATAAAAGCCGGCTACTTTTCCCTCCTGAATATCCGGCACATAATCCACACGAATATGCTTAACAAAATCATCCCGGTAAGGCATTTTGGCTTCAAAGGTTAGCCGCTCGCCCTGTAAAGCGCGTATAATTTTATCTTTCACTGTCTGGTAAGCCTTCTCTCCAACTACTTCGCGCACCGGCCGGCCCAGCAGTTCTTCGGGGTTTTGCAAAAACCAATCTTTGTACGCCTGATTCGCAAACCGGTATTTTTCTTCTTTATCTAAGTATCCCACTAAAACCGGCAAGGCATCGGTTACCAGTCGTAATTGGTGAGCGCTTGCTTCAGCGGCTTTCCGGGATTTGATTTGATCCGTAACATCAAAAGCAAAAATTAAAAGACCATCCACCTGGTTTTGCACGGAGTAACGCGCCTGCACGATGTAGTTAAAGTAATGATTTTCCAGCCTGCCGTCGGGCTCGCGTAATAAAGGAATAAGTAAGCCCCGCTCTTCGTAGGATTGGCCGGTTTCGTATACTTCCCGAATCCGGCGGTAAAGGGGATGTTTTTCCTTTTCGGCAAAATTTCCCATAAAAGGTTTGCCTAATTGCTGAAACCCCATGGCCAATTGCTGGTAAGTAGGATTTATGAACTCATAAACGAGGTCCGGCCCATCCAGAATACAAATGGCAACGGGTGCCTGCCTGAATAAACTTTCCAACCGATGTCTAATCTGCTCGGCTCCGCGGAGAGCCTCCTGTTCCCGTCTTAAACTGTCGCGTAGTTGTTCTTCCACTTGTAGCTTTGGAGTTACATTAATTACCGAGTGGATGAGGTAGCGTACCTGTCCGTTGGTACCGAGTACCGGCGTGTGGCGGATTTGCCAGTAATGGGTTATAAACGCACCTGGCTGATGCGGGTCCGGGGCATCAAAACTTACCCGTTCCATTTCGTGCGGTTGTCCGGTGGCTAGTACTTGTTCCAGAGAGGCTTGCAAATTATTTATCGCATTCACCTCGCGAGTGGCCGGACTGTTAGCCAGAGCTTCCAAAAAGTGATTACCTAGTAAACACTCTTTTTGCGCTTGGGTAGCCGTATAATAATCGTTGCTGATAGCCTCCACCACCAAGTCGGGGGATAGCAATACGTTAGCCCCCGGCAGGGCAATAAAAACGGACTCAAGATCATGGAACAGTCCATCCGTAGACCCTCCCCCCGGCGTAACCGACCCAATAGGTTTTGCGTCCTTGTTCAACATTCCAATAAGTGTAGATTAAAAGCGCGAAGTTAAATATAGGTAGTGGTAACGGATTTTTAGGAATTGCGGCTGATTATTCTGAAATATTTAAGTATTTAACCTCCAAAACCTTATAATGCGAATCTGATACTTTGGGTAAGCCGAAAGTACTCTTCTGAAAAATTTTTTTCATTGTTCACAAGCTGATTTCAGTTTCTACTTTGGATACCAACAGAAGGTCAGGTTTTAATTAAAATATCGGAAATTTTTTTTAAAAACTCAGGATTGCTGGAGTACCGAAACCCGGAATAGTATTTTTTTACCGCTTTTCTAATTACCGTTCTACCGACACAAACCAGCCAGAAATTCCCTTTCCGGTAAGGCAACAGTATAACCAAAATGATCTTTAAGGGAAATAAAAGCGGCTGTATTTGAGCAGTAGTACCTATAAAAATGAGCAGTTGCGCTTATTTTCCTCCGCGCTATTACCCGCTACTTTTGTACCGTTTTAAGACTTAATTACTTAACCAACCAAAAATAGAAACAAATCCATACATCTTATTTTAGAACTGCCTTCTACATTCACCCGACCTTAACCTGCTTACTACTATGAACAGTACCAGAAAACAAATGGTACCCACGAAACAATTATTTATCTTGCTGTTGCTGCTCTGCCTGTTGTTACAAGCAGGCTACAAAGCCCTCCATAATTCTGCCGCCCCCGCCAAAGTACCAAAGTCACTAGCTAAAGTTTGGCGGACAGGGCAATTTCCTCTGACTGAGTTTTGGGAATACCAAGGTAAGTTTCCAGGAAAAGCCTTCACCGCTTTTCAATTCAAGCCGGATGGAGAATGCGAGTTTTACCAGGTTACTGTAAATGATTCTCACGGTTACCGGCTGGAAACATTAGTTTACCAGAAAGGAACCGTACAATTTCACCACAATCATACTTTCACCTTCTATCCTACCGAAGGCAACTTAAGAGAATTTTACCATTTTTGTGATAATACGATTCAGAACTATAGCCAAAAAATCTCACCAAAGGACCTTATCACACAAACGTATAATTATTCAATTGAACCTAATGCTAAAGGCCAGGATGAATTGGTAATTAGAGGAGAGTTAGCGGATGGTAATAGTACTACTTTTCAGGCTTTTGCTTGGTAAGTAATTTGACTTTGGTTAGACCAAAAAGAAACTGTATTTTGACAATACATTATCTTACTGTCATTGATTGAATGCGTTTATATTGGCTTATACTTACAAATACGCATTCTAAAAACAATTTCCAGGGTTAAAATATATAATTAACCAGCCAAAACTTTAAATATAAAAAATAAGTCTCCAACTATTCTTTAGCCACAAACATAATTCTAAACCTTGTTTACCTTATAACTTCTCTACAGGATGAATAACCTTTGTAAAAGGCTTCTCCTCCCCTTCTACGTACCACTCCGCCAAAATACTCGATTGTTCATCCACGGTAAGAGAAAGCCAGTTACGGGTGCCTAGCAGGTGGCGCGAAGTACCGGGGAAATCTAACAAGCGGGCGGTAATGTTAGGGTTAACTTGTTCTATTCTACCGGCTAATAGCTTTTCCATCATGTACAGCACCAAAGTAGGCGGGGGCAGGTTTACCATGGCCGAGGAAGTGAGTTGGTGAATGACATTAGCCTCGGAGGTAGTTGCGGTGCCGGAATCAGATTCTAAATAACCCATAAAAGCTACGTGGGCATCGCCGGAAACAATGGTGACCCGGCAACCGGCTGCCTGGGAAAACCGAAACAAAGAATGAATGAAGCGGAGTCTTTCTTCCTGGTGCGCCAAACTGAGCCATTGGTCTTTTAAATCATCTTCCATCCGCTGTTGCCCTGGTTCCAGATCTAAAGCGGCTTCCAGTAAGGTTAAATCAGCATTTACAATCGGGATTCCGGACATTACCAGCAAGTGTTTGCATTTGGTAATTCCGGGTTGGTTGGGTGCGGACGACTGCTGCAAATTGTCCAGCCAGGCTTGCAATTGCGTCCAGGTTCCGGGACTCATTACTTGATTTTGGGTGCGTTCGGAGCGGAGGTCCAGCGCTACTATGGCCAAATTACCCAACCGATGCGCATACGAATAGCCTTCTGTCCCCATAAAAGTGGCGCCGCTTAGATCCTGATTATCTTTTGCCTGCAACTGAAACAACCGGAAATGTTTGCGGGCTTGCGCAAAAATTCCTTGAAATACCGCGCAGGCCTGCTGCTCCGGCGTGTACGAGCCCCAGCCATCAAAAATATCATGGTCGTCCCACATCATTAAAGTCGGAATCTGACTGAGCATGGCTGCGGGCTGTTTCTGGCTCCACATGTGCAGGTACAAGTGAAAATAAAAATGCTCTACCTGCTGCTGCATTGCTTCGGTAAAAGGAGCCGGCAAGCGTTTTTTTAAGGATTTGCTTAACCATTCCCGCAAGGGTTGAACATGATCCCAGACCTGGTCGGAATAAATCTGGTCGCCGCCGAGAAAAAACAAATGATACGGTTTTATCTGGTGTTGCTGTTGCAGCACTTTCCACATGGCATTCTTTTTCCGGACTTTGTTTAAGTCTTTCAGGTTGTACACCCCAAAACAAGAACCATAACAAATGCGCAACGTGGTATTTTGAGCCGGAATGAAATAGCGGTAAGTCGCGCCATTGTTCACCGTGTAATCAATGGCTTGCTCTATATTTGTTTGTGCTACCCACCAGTCTAAACGCCACACAAAATGATCGGCATAGGTTTTTAATAAAACAGCTTCTGCTTTAATAGAATGGGTGGAACTTGTTATAACCGTGAGTTCTGGCGGGGTGGCTTCGCCCTGAAGTACGAGTAAAGCCGAGGTATCCCAACGTCCTTCTTTTACTCCCCGAAACCCCAATACCGGACCAACAATTATTTTACTGGACATACACTTTGTTTTTCCGGTATAGGCATTTTCCGGCGGTTTGTTTCAAAAGGATAGAAAAAAGTGGAAATTACAAATTAGAAAAATGAGTCGTTACAGGCCAAACAGGGAAATTAAATAATAGCGAGAAAACTAGAAGAACCAGATAAGAATGGCCGGGAATTCATGCTGAAGCAAGCTTTTCCGGCCGCGAGCGTTTTTGCTCGTGGCTAAAATGTGGCAGGCCGCTGACCGGACGAACAAATAAGCTTTTCTGAATAGCAAATCAATCCATTTTCCATCGGCCAGAGGCCGGACAATGGGGCATCACGAGTGAGGACGCTCGCGATAGAGGCTATTTTTCTCTAAAACAAACTTAATGAACTTGCTTAAAGAGGCTTAAAATTAGAGGGAAGGCGTTTACTGATTCTACTATTATCCAGTAGAATCAGTAGGAAAGAGCCAAACGAGGTTCGCCGGCCACGAGGCAATTAGAGAGTGTTCAAACGCATCCGCACCGCCAAATGGAGACGGAGACCGGCTCCACTAAATACCAGGAATAACTTATTCGTTTAGTTCTACAAAAATTCAATCTAAATCAAATGCAAAAAAAAAAGCCGGCTACTTAAAAAGCAGCCGGCTTTTACTTGTTGGATATAAAAAATCAGGAATTCCCTTTTTTGCTGTTCACCCCGAAGGTAGTGGCGCCGCTACCCGGTTGACCATCATCCGAAATACCTTCGGCTAAGACCTGGTAAGTGGTAGTACGGTCGGCGGTGTAGAATGTAACAGTAGCTTTTCCTTGGGCATCGGTTTTTACGCGGGGGTTCCAGTATAAGGTAGTGCGCAGGTCGGGCTCGTTGCTGGCCGGAGTGGCCCCATCGTATTTCGGGCTATAAAATTCCCGTACCTTGCTGTAACCTTTGGCTTGGTGGATAATAATGTAAGTGCCTGGTTTCACCTCGGCTGGCTCGTCGTTGGTGCGGTTGGTAAATAAGGCAATTACGCCACCCGAAGCCCGGCCGCCGTAAATAGCCGAATTGGCCGCACTTTTTAAAATTTCAACCCGGCTCACGTCGAACTGGCTAATGCTGGAAAGAGTACTTTCGGATACAGGCATGCCATCCAGCAGGTACAAAGGCGCATTCATCTGGCCGCGAATACGCGCCCGGAATTGATTTTGACCGGTACGGTACACCTGCAAACCGGCTACCCGACCCTGCAAACTTTCAATAATATTACCCGAAGGCGCAATGGCTAACTCGTTGCGCTTAATCACTACGTCGGCTTTATCGTGCAGTTGAAACGGTTGCACCATGTCCTTCTCCCCTTTTACTTCTACGGCAGAAAGCAAAATGCCCCGCAAGGTATAATTATTTAAGTTTTGATCTACCGAGGCTAATTGATGATTGCTAGCCAGTAAGAAATCTTTACTGGTACTCGCCAGCAAGCCATCGGTCCAGTTTGGTACTGTGAACGTTGGAGTTTGCGGCACAAAGTTTTTCTCGTCCATTTTTACCCGCAAACGGTCGCGACGGCCATCAGCATCGGTACCTTGTACCACTACGTCAATTGTACCCGTAAAATCAAAACCATTGAACGCGAAGGCACCTTGTTGATCGGTTTCGGTGGTAATAAAAGCTTGGTGCTGGTCTTGCAGGTACAACAACGCTTCGCCACCTTCTACGGGCTTGTTTTTATTCGTTACTAACTTACCGGTAATAGATAAGTCCGTTTCGTTCGGATATTTAATGGTCGGGAAAGTACCCGCTATTGTTTCCTGCCAGTTGAACCGCCGCCATCCCTGGGTTAAAAGTAAATAATCCAACGCTTGTTTCCGGGACGGATTACTTTCGGCAAAATAATAACCCGGTTGCTCCACGTACCCGCGTAAATCGGAGGTTAAAAGCAAATGCGCTTTTAAGCTAAGTCCGTTTTTATGGTATTTTACCAGTTCGGTTTCGGTTATGGCCAGGGCAAAATCAGTAGCTACCGGCCGGCCTTTTTTATCTTGCGCTACTAACTGCATGGTTACTTTGTCGCGGCCGGCATAGGTTTTCTTATCGGTGGTAAGCGTTACGTTCAAGTCGTCCTGGTTATCGGCAAAAATTAAACGTTCGGCC
Source organism: Adhaeribacter arboris (assembly GCF_003023845.1). NCBI lineage: Bacteria > Pseudomonadati > Bacteroidota > Cytophagia > Cytophagales > Hymenobacteraceae > Adhaeribacter > Adhaeribacter arboris. The sequence goes on from NZ_PYFT01000001.1 coordinate 2,046,030, forward strand.
AAAGGTTCACCGTTGGCCCGAGCTAAGTTAAAACGAACAATTCCCGTCGGAAACTTTGCTTTGGCTACGGTAAACTTGAATGTATGACCGGGTTGGATTCTAATATTTTCGGAATAGTGCAGGGCGTCGCGGCTAATGCCGGTTACTACTAACGATTCGGGCTGTGTTATTTTACCCGCTACCGAAATTTGCCAGTAAGTATTCTCATTGGTTTCATCTACCCGCAAAGTATAGCCAGCCGGCTTAGCAGCAGGCAGAGCATATTGACCTATTTTACCCTCTTTGGTTCTAACCTGAGCCACGTACCGGCGGCCAGCTTGTGGTTGTAGTTCAAAACCACCCATGCCCAAATGAGCGTCGGCGAAATCTACTACTTTTTGGCCTTTGTCATCGAAAACCGAACCATTAACCGCAACGCCGCCGCTGGAATTTACGGCTTTAAAAGCTACCCGGCTAGTTAATCCTTCCACTAAATCACCGCCCTCCGGGAAAAATTGAAAATCTATTTTACCGGCAACTCCGGTTGTATTGGTAGCAGCGGTATTCGCGCCTAAAATTTTAATTTCTTTGTTAAAAAACGTTTCCTCGCCAAAATTACGCAGCCATTGGGTATAGGCAACCAAACGGTAATTTCCCGCGGACAGGTCAGTAGGCAATTGAATATCGCCGGCAGCTTTTCCTTTTTCCGCTTTTAAAGTAAGTTGTTCTACAGGTTGGTTATCGGCATTCATTAAATCTACGTACAAAACGTTGCTTTTAGCGGAAGGGTGTAGACTGGCCGCATCCAGCACAAAGCCTTTCAGCCAAATGGTTTGGCCCGGGGCATAGTACGGCTTATCAAGAATCAGGTACACTTTTTCCGGGGCGTATTGGGTCCGGTAGGTATCTAAATTTGCTTTTAATTTTTGCAGCCAATCCGCGGGCGGACGGACAAACGCCAGCATTGCCAGGAGTAAAACCGGCAAAATATATTTGATATAATTAAGCTTTCTATTATTCATAAAATCCTGTATTAAGCTACTCTAGTGGCTTCTTTTTCTTCTATTATCTAAACAATAAAACGGGATCTATCATTCCCCAGTACAATTTTTAATGTATTTATTTTTATTCATTTAATCGATTTTTTTACCTTTCTGCAACTGACCAGGAGGTTAAATAAACTCTGGTTAAATACTATTTTGGAAAGGTTGAATGAAAGTAGTTGAGGGAAAAAGAAAAGTCATTTTTGCTGGTCAGATGTGAGGTCTCCTAAACCATATTACCAATTTTATTTAATCTTAAAGAGTCTTTTGTCCGTACAACGTAATCCCTGGCTTAACCGCCGGAGCGATTCTTAAATTTTTATCAAACCATAAAATAGAAAAGCATGTCTGACAAAGTAAATAATCAGGAAGGTGACAGCCAGGCCAAACACGACAGTACCGGTAAAGGAGTAGGCATAAGCGGACAGCAACCGGGCCAACACGAAGGTCCGGTAGCGGGTGGAGCGGATAATACCCGCGGTGAAAATAAACCCAGCCGGGAAGGACACAGCGCCGGCGCAAAAAAAGGCAAGAATAATCCGGAACATAACAGTCCCCAAGGTTCCCACGCTAACCCTTCGGATACCCGCGGCTCTGACAGCACGGAAAAAGAATTCCGGAATAATCAGCCTAACGCGAGTACGCTAAAAGGTTATAAAAATAACGAAGGTTCGTCGGGCAGCGAGCAAAGCGGCCAGGAGTAAGTAGTTATTAATTGCTCGTTGTTCGTTTCTGGATTCTTAAGAATCCAGAAACGAACAACGAGCAATTTGTTTTGCGGAAATTAATTTTTTTGAGGTACAAGCAGCCAAAATTTAAAAAATCAAACTTTTCCACTCCTTTCCTTTCCGAAATGCCTTTCTTCAACAAATCAGCCAACTAACTACCAGCAACGAACAACCATCAACTAAATTGGGTTGATTCTCGCACGATTAATTCACCGGTTAAGTTAATGTCCGCGGCTACGGAGTGTTGGCTGGAAAGTCGGCTAAGCATCATCTCATAACTGCTGGTTACAATTTCAAAAAGTGGTTGCTGATAAGTAGTAAGCGTGGGTTGTAAAACTTTACCATACTTCATATCGTCGTAGCCGGCTACCAAAACCTGCTTGGATACAACGGTACCCGTCTGCTTAAAGCTGGACATAATAACGGCGGCCGTAGAATCATTGGCGCACAATACCCCCGTTTTACCGGGCACAATCTTCATCCGGCCCACCAGGTGGGTATCCGAGGGGTCGCCGACGATAATATGTTGTTTGCTAAAAGGAATGTTGGCATCAAAACAAGCGCTGCTGCAACCGGCAATCCGTTTATAAATGCTGTTGGCCGAATTTTTCCGGTAAAAAAAGAAGATCTTTTCACACCCTGCATCAATTAAATGCTTGGTCATTACGTAACCGGCCTGAAAGTTATCTAAGCCAATTACGGGGTACTTGCTGCGGTTAGGAAAGGAGTATATATCTCTATCAATTAAAATGACCGGAATATTTTCTCTATCCAAAAGTTCGCAAACACTTTTGTTTACCAAACTTGCATTTTCGGTTCTTTCTAAAGGAGCAAAGAAAACGCCGCTTACCTTCTCTTCTAGGTATCTTTCGCATATTTTGGTTATGGTGTTCTGCCTAACCTGAGCATTATTGGCAATGGCTCCATCCCACAAAAATTTCAATTCTTTTTCTTTTTCAATGGCCAGAAAATAATCATGGATTGCCCCGAAAATTTCGGATTCCCCGGCACCCGGCAAAAGTAAGCCAAAGGTGTACCTTTTTCTTTCGCCATTAAAAACCACCGTGGTGCCTTGACCGGGTGTCTTTTTCAGCAAACCTTCTTTCTGTAAAGCATTGTATACTTTCGCTACTGTAGGGCGGGAAACCTGCATTTCTGCCGCCAGTTCCTTTTCTGTGGGGAGCAAACTACCGTATGGTAATTTTCCGTTTAATATATTCTCTCTAAATCTGCTAACAGTGTCACTAATCTTCTTGGCACTCATCCTACAATAGTTTTTATACAAATGTAAAGTAAATGCTAAAACATGCAAATACAAATCTTCTTTACATATCCTTTACATTTAACATAAACCTCTAAAAATAATTTAATTTAACCCTATTAAAAATAATATTTTTTAAGAAATTTAAAAATAAACGATTATATTATTGCTAATGTAAATCAAAATATTACTTTAGAACACCTAAATGTAAGCATCTATCTTTATAAATGTAAACTAAATGTAAAAATATAAATTACTATTAATTATCTACTTCCAAATAAAACATAACCAATATGAAAAGGAAAGTTTTACTTACTCACAGGCCTATGCTCAGAAAGTTATTGGTGGTATACCTGCTTTTTCTGGTACAAGTGAGCCTGGCACAACAAAAAATAATTACCGGTACCATTAAGGACGAACAAGGCAATCCGTTACCAGGAGCAAGCATTGTGGTAAAAGGTACTACTTCCGGAACGATCACGGATGCCAAAGGCGGGTTCTCCCTTCCGGTTTCTTCTGCCCAGGATGTTTTAGTAGCTTCTTTTATTGGGTATCTGGGCAAAGAAGTAGTAGTAGGCAACCAGGTAACGGTGGAAGTGGTACTACCGGCGGATGTACGCGCTTTATCGGAAATAGTAGTTACAGGATACAGCAGAGAAAAAAAATCGGATTTAATTGGGGCGGTAGCCGTAGTTAATTTGGCGCAAGTGCGGGATATACCCCGGGCTAATGTCCTGCAAACCTTACAAGGCCGGGTACCGGGCTTATACGTGGAATCTACCGGGCAACCCAGCGGCCAAACCGGGCAAGTGTTAATCAGAGGATTGAATACGTTGGGCGATAACTCGCCGCTGTACATTATTGATGGGGTTCCGGCTACCGCCAATAATGTTATTTCGGGCCGCGGCGCGGCGAATGGGTCTACAACCAAAAACATATCGCCGCTGCAAAACATCGACCCTAATTCCATCGAATCCATTCAGGTGCTGAAGGATGCCTCCGCGGCTTCTATTTACGGCGCCCGAGCTTCTAATGGCGTTATTATTATTACCACCAAGCAAGGGAAAGGCAAATTGAGAGTACAACTCAGTTCCTCGGGCTCTTTTCAAAAACGGTTCGGAAAAATAGATGCGGCCAATACCTTAGAACGAGGCCGGGCGCTTTGGCAGGCTTCTATCAACGATGGCACCGATCCAGCCATTCACAGTGCCTTATACGCTTTTGATTATACCGGAACCGGCGCTAACGCGGTATTAAATAAAGTGACGCCGGTACAATGGGTGGGCGGCGATCCTGCCTCCTTAACCCCCGCTCAGGTTCCGGGTACCGATTGGCAAGATGTCGTCTACCGCACTGGTTTTGTTACCAACAATAGCCTAACTTTATCCGGGGGCAGTGAGACCACTTCGGCTTTGTTGCAGTTTGGCTATCTGCAAAACCAAGGAGTAAAAAAATATTCCGATTTTTCAAAAATGAACTTGCGGCTGAACACCTCGCACAAAATGTTCAACAACCGGTTCCGGATAGGCCAAAACCTGAACCTTGCCCGGACCCGGGAAACCCCGGAACCCACCGACTTGGGCGGGGCCGGAATTGATTACTTGGCCACGTATCAGAACCCCATTCTGCCGGTATACCGCACCGACGGAGAATGGGCGGGCCCTTTGGGTTCCGGCATGAGCGACCGAAATAATCCGTTGCACATGTTGTACATCAACCGCAATAACAAAGACAAAAATTTAATTTTATTTGGAAATATCTATGCTGAATTGGTGCCTTTCGACAATTTTACTCTCCGGTCGAGTATTGGTTTAGATTATACTTTCTCTAACAACTCCTGGATCCAAGAAAAGTATACCGAAGGCTTTCTGACGCAGAGTGTGAACCGGCTCAGCATTTTTCATGGCGAGCGGACCAACTTAACCTGGACCAATACGGCCGAATACAGCCTGCAAAAAGGAACCAACTTGCTCAATTTTCTGGTAGGGGTAGAAACCGTGAAAGAAGATTATCAAACCATGGTGGCCCGGAAAGAAGATTTTGCCACTCAGGATTTTGACTTTTTTCAATTAGATGCCGGCACCGGTACCGCTAGTTCGGGAGGAGGAAGAACCGGCTACCAATTATTATCCTACTTCGGAAAAGTTAATTACAACTTAGCGGATAAATACCTGGCATCGGTTACGCTCCGGTACGATGGTTCTTCCCGGTTCGGTAAAAACGAACAATTCGGCTTATTCCCGGCGGCTAACTTCGGCTGGCGAATTAGTAACGAGAAGTTCATGCAGTCCATTAATTTCATCTCTAATTTAAAAGTTAGAGTGGGTGTTGGCCGGGTAGGAAATCAGAAAATAGGCAATTTGGCCCGGTTTGGCTTATATGCCCCTAACTACGGCACCATGGACTTCCGAGATTGGTACGGCGCCTGGCGAACCATCGGCACGGCTTATGATATTAACGGGAACAACAGCGGCAATCTGGCTTCGGGCTACGTGGCGCTGCAGCAAGGAAATAATAATTTAAAATGGGAAACGACCGATGAAGCCAATATTGGATTAGACTTTGGCTTTGTGAAAGATCGCTTAACCGGTTCCATCGACTTCTTTAAACGCAATACCAAAGATATTTTAATACAACCGCCGTATGCCGCGGTAATTGGCGAAGGAGGAAACCAATGGGTGAACGGGGCTACCGCCAAAAATAATGGCTTTGAGATATCCCTGGCTTACCAAAATACTACCGGCCCGATTGGCTATACTATTTACGGAAACGCGGCCCACTTCCAGGACAAAATCACCGATTTGCCGGAATCTGTTATCCGGTCTTACCCGGGAAATGTGGAGCAAACCATTTTGGGGCATTCACAGCGGGCAATTTTTGGCTATGTTACCGACGGACTTTTCCAGAATCAGGAAGAAGTAAATACGCACGCGGCTCAGCCCGGTAAAGGTATTGGCCGGATTCGCTACAAAGACCTTAATAACGATGGAAAAGTTGACGCCCTGGACCAAACCTGGCTGGGAACCACTTTACCCGATGTAGAATATGGACTTGGATTTGACATCAGCTACAAAAACTTTACGCTCTCGGCTTTCTTTCAAGGCGTATTAGGGAAACTAACGAACGACGGCATAAAAGGTGATTTTACCCGGGTAAACAACGGGATGAATTTTGGTACGGGCGTTTTTGATGCTTGGTCTCCCCAAAATACCGGTTCCTCTCTGCCGGCTTTGAGTTTGGTAAATGCCAATGATGAGTTCCGGACTTCGGATTATTTGTACGTGAATGGCAGCTACGCAAAACTAAGAACCTTACAATTGTCCTACGCTTTCCCGAAAGGTGTTCTGGAATCATTAAAGGTGGGAACCTTCCGGGTTTTTGCCATGGGTGAAAACTTGTTTGCTATTAAAGACAATAAAGGAGTAAACAAGCTGTATGCTCCCGACCCGGAAAATCCATTCTTAACCTATCCGCTCACCCGGAATTTCACTTTTGGCATCGACCTATCTTTTTAAATTATTTTTAATTTCTGAATCATGAAACGGACTATCGTAGTTTTAGTAACCCTCTTTTTACTAGTGGCCCAATCGTGCAAAGATTACCTGGATTTTGAGCCCAAAGGAGTGTTAAGTACGGACCAACTCAATACTCCCGAGGAAGTGGACAAAATGGTGATTGCGGCTTATGCCTCCTTAAGTAATGATTTCTTCTTATCGCAAATGGCCTCGGTACCCTGGATTTGGGGTAGCGTGCGGAGTGATGATGCCTACAAAGGCGGCGGCGGAACCGGTGATAATTTTGACCAGCACATCATGGAAACCTTTAACCTGCTGGCGCCCACCAACGGGCAAATAAACGATATCTGGATTTACCTGTATGAAAATCTAGGCCGCGCCAATGATGCTCTCCGGCGCATGGAAAGCCTAACCGAAGCCGAATACCCGGCATTAAAAATGCGGCAAGCCGAATGTCGGTTTCTACGGGCCCATTGGCATTTCATCTTAAAAATTTTGTATAAAAATCCGGTTTGGGTAGATGCTTCTTTGCCGAAAACGCAATTAAATACGTTAACCAATGTTACTTTAACCGATGAAGAGTTATGGAATAAAATTGTCGAAGATTTTCAGTTTGTCGTCGATAATCTTCCCTTAACGCAGCAACAAGTGGGCAGAGCGAGCAAAGTGGCCGCTTGGGCTTATCTGGCTAAAACGCGTTTGTACCAGGCCTATGAACAAGACGAGAACAACAATGTAACGAATATTAATCAGGCCCGATTACAAGAGGTAGTTACCTTATGTCAGAACATTATTAATTCGGGTGGTAAAAGTCTGGCCCCTGACTTTGCGGAGAATTTCTTATGTGGGTTCGAAAACGGGCCGGAATCTATCTTCTCCGTCCAATATTCGCAGGACGATGGTACCCAGAACGGCAAAATTCAACTCGCTACCGGTGTGGCTTATAATATGGCGCCTCAGTTTGGCTGCTGCGATTTTCTCAATCCGAGTTATACTATGCTCAACGCCTTTAAAACCGATCCGGCCACTGGTTTGCCCATGATGGAAACCTACAACAATGATTTCTTATTCAAAATTAATACCTGGGCCAACGTAAACGATTTGAGTACGATTGATTTTATGAGTCAGACCGTGGATCCCCGGATGGATCATACCATTGGCATTCCGACCCATCCCTGGAAATACGACCCGGATTTTGTTGCCAACAAGAGCTGGCGAAGGGTACCTGAAGTATACGGGTATTTAACCAGTATGAAAGCTCTGGAGCATTATAACAGCTCTTGTTTTGTGAAACTAGGGCCTTTTATGGGAACCTCCCGCAACGCCGACCTTATTCGCTACGACGATGTATTATTGTGGTTAGCCGAATCTTATATTGAACTGGGTCAACAAAACCTGGCATTACCTTTAATCAACCAAATCCGGGAACGAGCGGCCAATAGTGCGGGCAGATTGGTTCGTAAAAATGGCAGCCCCATCTCTAACTACAAGGTCAGTCCTTATATTAACGGAGTGAACTGCAACTGGACCCAGGATTTTGCCCGGAAAGCCTTACAATGGGAAAGAAGACTGGAATTTTCTACGGAAGGAGTTCGTTTTTTTGATTTGGTTCGCTGGGGCATTGCCGCCGAAACCCTAAACGCCTATTTTGCCAAGGAGAAAACCACCTTCGGATTTTTGAAGGATGCTTTCTTCAAAAAAAATCGGGACGAATATTTTCCCATTCCGCAAGCGCAGATTAACTTTTCCCAGGGATTGTACAAGCAAAACAAAGGCTGGTAATGAACGCCGAACCTTACTGCGTTAGGGTGGAGCTTAGGAATTGGAACTTTCCGGTTCCTAAGATTCCGTTCTTTTCTAAGCAATGCAACTTAACCCGCAATGAGTTTTCATTTTAAGCAAGTGCGTTTAAAATATGGAAAAGACTTACACAAACTATAGGAGAGCAGCTTGGTTGGCGCTATTTATCCTGCTTAGTTGTAGCAAGCTAAATACCGCGTCTATAACAGATGAGAAGATAATAACGCTTTCGGGATTGCTGGACGAAATGGTGTCAGTCGAATCCGGCACGATTTTTCCAAAACCCTACTATTCATCCAAGCAATTGACAAGCTATGATCGAAGGTCAATTCCGGGCCACAACGCCTGGCACAGTAATGACGACTGGTCTGGTTTTATACGCTACGAGGAGAATAATGGCAGGTTGGAAAAAGTGCTTTTCGATGAAGAAGGGCCGGGAGCTATTACGCGCATTATTACTACCGGAGGTGCGGCAAACGCCCGACTTCGCATTTACTTTGATGAGGCCAAGGAAGCACAGATTGTCATACCAAGTTTTGATATTTCAAAAATGCCCATTCAAATACCGCCGGGAATGATCTACCGGCACGAACATTATAAGACGCATCAAGGCTCGTCGTTTTATTATCCCATTCCTTATGCCAAACGATGTAAGATTACGGTTGACAATGTGAGTAAGTGGTACGTGTATCATGTGAATTTTCGCCAATATGACCCGGCCACAAAAGTGGAAACTTTCAGTATCCAGAATGCTTTGGCTTTGCACTCGAAGGCAGATAGTATCGGAAAAATCTTACAGGCTCCTCCCCAGTATGCCGGTAAAGAGTTCGTTTCTAAGTCTCGGCTTTTGCCCGGAAAGACGGTTGAACTCTTCCTGCCCGGTGCGTTCCAAGCTATCCGAAGTTTGAATTTCCACATCACCGATTACAACAAAACTACTTATGGTCAGTTAATGCGCGGTTTGATCGTGTCTATTTCCTTCGATGGCGTAGAGACGGTGCGGGCTCCCTTCAGTGATTTTTCCGGCGCCGGTATGGGCGCTCCTAAAGTTGACAGTTGGTTCTTATGTGCAGACGGTGTTGGTAATGTTACGCTGCGCTTTACCATGCCCTACAAAAAGGAGGCGAAGATACAACTTCTCAATATAACGGAAGTTGAAACGTCCGCTCAAATCAAGGCCCGTATCTCGGACTGGACCTGGAAAGAGAACACCCTCTATTTCCACGCTTCCTGGCGACAGGAAAATGGATTAGAAACCAATAAAGGTTTTGACTATAACATGGCGACTCTTACCGGCCGGGGTATATTCAAAGGGGATGTACTTTCGCTTTATAATCATAGCACTCGCTGGTATGGTGAGGGAGATGAACATATTTGGGTGGACCAGGAAAGTTTCCCGTCGCACTTCGGATGTGGCACCGAAGATTACTATAATACGACATACGCGCCCATCCATGTCTATCACAACGCGTTTGGCGGAGCACCCCGTGAAGATGATGAAGCATCAAGAGGCTTCAACACGTTCGTGCGGACGAGGAACCTGGATGTAATACCCTTCCATGAATCGCTAAAGTTCGAGTTTGAACTTATCAGTTGGGATGGCGGCAAGGTTGACTATTCGTCAACGGTCTATTGGTACGGGGACCTAGATTCAAAATCGACGAATGCCTCACCAGATGCTGCTGCCTTATACGTGCTGCCTACGCCCATATACACTTCCAAAATCGAATAACTATCCGGCTGGCTAGTTCCCGTTTTGAATTAGGGTTAAGGATCACAAATACCTAGAAAAACAATTTCAATGTAAAGACATAAAAAAAGGAAATGAGAAGAATACTAGTAACCGCATTACTTGCCATGTGCTTTAAGACCGTTGTAGGCCAGTTCAAGGTAGATTACAAGCCCAATATTCAGCCCGTAACTAATATGCAGTATTTTGCACCCAAAGGAGATAATCTATTTGTGGGCGATTGCATTCCTTTTAGCCACAACGGCACTTATTATTTGTATTGGTTATTAGACGCCGGTCACCACTCGGCATTAAACGGTTTAGGTGGTCATCAATGGGCCGTAAGTACTACTAAGGATTTAAAAACCTGGAAACATTACCCGGTAGCGCTGGGCATTGATGAAGATTGGGAAAAATCGATTTGTACCGGATCCGTGGTGTACCATAATAACAAGTTCTATGCTTTTTACGCTACCCGGTTGCTCGTAGACGGGAAAGTAAATGAACAACTCAGCTACGCGATTAGTGACGATGGCATCCATTTTAAAAAACAAACACCCAATCCTTTCTACACCTCGGCCCCCGGCTACAGCACCCGGGATTTTAGAGACCCGAAGGTATTTGTAGATAAGCAGGGTATTTTCCACTTGTTTGTTTCCAGCCGATCAAATCAATCGGCCATTAATCATTGGGACGGTAGTTTGGTGCACATGACTTCGAAAGATTTGAAAAAGTGGGACGTAAAAGCCCCCGTATTAACCGGCCAAAGATCCGTACCGGAATGCCCCGACTACTTTAAATGGAATGACTGGTATTATTTAATTTACGGCGATGCGGGAGACACGTATTACGTAAAATCCAAAAATCCGTACGGCCCTTGGGAGCAACCCGATGACCAGGCCTTAATCGAAGAATGGTCGAATGTGGCTAAAACGGCGGAATTTAAAAATAACCGGCGAATTGTGGCGGCCTGGATTCCTTCCCGGAAAGAAAATAAAGACCATACGAATGAAATGTTTGGCGGCAATGCCGTTTTCCGGGAACTGGTACAGCACCCCAATGGAACCTTAGGCACAAAGTTTCCGCCCGAAATGCTGCCGGAAAACAACTCGCTGGTAACCTTAAAACTAGCCAAAGATTCGCTGGTACAATCTAGCTCCGAAAATAGTTTTGTGATTAAAGCGCCCAACGGGGTGGGAACTGCCCACTACGAAAATATCCCGGCCGATTGCCGCATAACCTTCGAAATAGAACCTACCGGCACCAATGAGGAATACGGCTTACTGTTACGCTCCAACGAAAAAGGCGCCGACGGGTATAAGCTTTCCTTTTCCGCCAGCCAGCAGATCGTGCGGCTTCATGATACCGAAATATATTCCGTAGAAGGGTTGGACAAACCTATAAAAGTAGATATTATTATGAAAGATGGAATTATTGATGTGGATGTAAACAACCAAAGATGTTTGGTGAACCGTTTACCGGAGCAAAAAGGCAATGTGCTGTGGTTTTTCGCTAAGCATGGTCAGGTAAAATTTAAGTCCATTAAAGTTTTGCCCCTCGCGCTCAATAATTAGAAATGTTCGACGAAATAGATACAAAATACAGATTTTATAATCCTAATGCTACCAACCACTTATTAGTCGGACAACGAACAGAGAATAACTAACTACTACTACTATGCTACTAGGTTTTGATATTGGCGGAACTAAATGTGCGGTGGTTCTGGGTACAAAAAATGCCGACAACGATCTGCAAATCATCGACAAGCAAGTCTTACCTACCAATCGGCTGGTTTATCCGATGATAGAGCAGTTATTTACTACCGCGGATGATCTATTACTGAAACATGGTATACCCACCGAAAATATTGAAGGGATTGGCATAAGTTGCGGCGGACCTTTAAGCAGTAAAAAGGGATTGATTTTATCGCCGCCTAACTTGCCCGGCTGGGACAACATTCCCATTGTTTCCCTGGCCGAGAAAAAGTTTGGCAGAAAAACCTTCTTGCAGAACGACGCCAACGCCTGCGCGATGGCGGAATGGAAGCATGGCGCCGGTAGAGGCTACAACAATATTATTTTTCTCACCTTTGGGACGGGAATGGGCGCCGGCCTTATTCTGGATGGGAAACTATATTCCGGCACTTCGGATTTGGCCGGGGAAGTAGGTCATATCCGCTTAGCGGACCGAGGACCGGTTGGTTTCGGCAAAGAAGGTTCTTTTGAAGGGTTTTGCAGCGGCGGCGGTATTGCCCAAATTGCCCAGGTAAAAGTGCGGCAAAAATTACAAATGGGGCAACCGGTTTCTTTCTGTAAATCCCTCGAAGAATTGCCTTTTCTAACCGCCAAAATGGTAGCGGAAGCCGCTTATCAACATGATCCGGTGGCGTTAGATATTTACCGAACCTGCGGGCATTATCTAGGGATTGGGCTTTCCCTCTTCATTGATATTCTAAACCCGGAAATTATTATTATGGGCAGTATTTACGGCCGGGCGCAAGAACTTTTGGAACCTTATATGCGAGAAGTAATCCAGGCAGAAGCGATTGAAGAGTCTCGGAAAGCTTGCCGCATTGTGCCGGCTCTGCTTTCCGAAAACATCGGCGACATAGCCGCCCTTTGCCTCGCCGAAACGATTGCCACGGAGTATTCTGATCATACCATACCTACCAGAAATTAAGTTTTACTGGTTAGTAGTTGTTCAATTAATAAATTTTGTTAACCAGTAGTTTACCCCAATTGTAGTCTAAATTCATTTCTTCGGAGTACTAAATCTAGATGCGTTTATGAATAATTCTCTACCTAATAAAGCCTATCAGGTAACCGGACCTTTAATTCGGGCAGCCATTGTTTCTTCCCTGGGTGGTTTACTGTTTGGGTTTGATACGGCGGTAATTGCCGGCACAACTTCCTCGGTAAAAACGCTTTTTCAGCTTTCGGAGTGGGCCATGGGATTTGTGGTTTCGTCGGCTTTAATCGGCACCATTGCGGGCACCTTAATCAGCTCCAAACCCGGTGATATTTGGGGCAGAAAGAATTATTTAAAAGTACTGGCGGCGCTTTTCTTAATTTCAGCTATAGGTTGTGCCTTATCCTGGGATTTCTGGTCCTTATCCATATTCCGGTTTATTGGCGGTATTGCCATTGGCGGCTCGTCGGTTATTATTCCCATGTATTTAGCGGAAATTGCCCCGGCTAAATTACGCGGCCGGCTGGTTATCTTGTTTCAATTTAACGTGTGTCTGGGTATTCTGGTGGCTTATTTTTCCAATGCGATGATAGAGCTAATGAATACGGACGTATTAACGGTACAATGGCGGATTATGTTCGCTACCGGTGGAGTTCCCGCCCTTTTGTTCTTCCTCATGCTATTTACTATTCCGGATAGTCCGCGGTGGCTCATGGCTATTGGCAAGCAGGAAGAAGCCAAACAGGTATTTTTAAAAATGGGGGAATTGCAAGTAAACGAGGCGATGATTGAAATTCAAAATTCTCTCCAAACCACTTCTGGCCACGCCAGTGAAACTCTTTTTCAGCGAAAATACCTGTATCCTATTTTTTTGGGGGTAAGTGTGGCGGCCTTTAACCAGCTTTCTTTTGTCAATGGATTTTTGTATTATCTTAATGATACGCTCCGGGAGATTGGCGCCTCGTTCGGCGGCAAGTTTCAACCTATCTTAATTGGGGCGGCCAACGTTATAGCCGTTACCGTTGCTCTATTAACCATTGATAAAATCGGCCGGAAAAAACTTTTACTCATCGGTTCCTGGGGTTCGGCTATTCCCCTAGGCCTCTGCGCTTATATTGCCTGGACCAGAAATATGACGGAATTATTTCCTTGGGGAGTAGCTTTATTTATTCTGTTTTTCTCTTTCTCGCAGGGGGCCGTTATTTGGGTGTACATCAGCGAAGTATTTCCGAATAAAGTCCGGAGTAAAGGCCAGGCTTTGGGCAGTTTTACCCATTGGGGTTTATGCGCCATAGCGGCCCAGGTATATCCGCCCATTGTAGCGAGTTCCAGCATTGGCTTAGCCATTCCCTTCTTATTTGGCGGCATCATGATGGTTTTGCAATTCTTTGTGGTTTGGTTCTTTTTTGTAGAAACCAAAGGTGTACCGCTCGAACAATTAGAAATTCAGTTAGGCGTTAAGCAGAAAAACGTGGAAGAACTCACGGCTCATAAATAATAATTGGCTCAAAGAGCATACCCGGCAGTTTGAGCCAATGAGCGCGATATTTTTGGGAGCATTAAACCAATTAGGTACTGCTATTAGCCAATATAACTTTAGCTAGCGGTTGAATAAGCTTCGGTTAAAACCTTTACAATTTTATCTGCCTGAGTTTCCCAATCAAGATTATAATTCATAGAAATTGTATTCAGCCCGCTTTGCTTTCCATTACTTGGCCGAAAATCGTATCCGGTACTTTTTACTGAATTAGAATCCGTAAGTAATTTAGATTCATCTAAACAAATAACCTTTTCCGGTGCAAGAGGATAAGCCGCTTCAATGCAGTCGGCAATAATAGCATCAGAAGTAAAAATGTGGTTAGACCGTTCAATAACCATTTTTTCGAGCTCGTACCGCCAACCTTGGTTATTCAAGTCTCTATGGTCGTGGCTCAAAGTATTTATTTGTATGGCTAAAGGTTTCCCGGTTATTAAATGAAGCTCGTTTCCCGCCAGATAAGTTAACCAGTTAGAAGCAAAAATAAAGTCATAGGAACGATTAACCGCATACCGGGTGGCAAAGCGGGCATAATAAATAATTTTAGAATCAACACTTAAATCATTCCAATTTACCTCATTAAAATAGCTACAACTTCGTGAGATTTATTACTCGAACCATTCGACGCTGATTTATCATTATCAGAAATAATAGGGGTTTTACTTCTATCCGAGGAGTAGGATCGTTGATTTTCCGGTACGTTAGGTGCGCCACAAAGAGGTATCTCCGGCCAGATATAATTTACCTCCACTTTTTGACAAATAAAAATAAGTTTAAAGTAGAATCAGGGGTTAAGCGCAAAATCAACTGTCCCTATTTATTTGAGCATCTCAACTTGCGGGGGCAATTAAAATTGAGATTCATTCAAGCGAGAAACCTGTACTCCAGGTAATTATTATGACAAATTTTAAATTTTTATAAAGTTTATAGAACTAAGAATTTACTACAGACAGCTGAACAACCAAAGCTTTTAATGGGCGTACCGTATAACAAAATTTATCCGGTAACAGAAATTAAAAAAATTAGGGTAGCTATTATAACAGGGCATCGGGCGGGCATCGGCCCTGGAGTTTGCCCGGCGAGGAATAAGCGTAGTGGTAGCCGCTCGTTCCGGCGAAGCGCTCGATGATTTAGTAGAAAAATGCACCCAATGGGACCCAGCCGTAAATGCCGCAAAAAACAAGGTATTTAGACTTGCAAATATTTATCTTTGCCGCAATATTTAAATTTTAGCTCTGCTATTTTCGCGCTAAGCTCACTTATATAACCGGCATGCCTCATCACCACTTTATGTTGCACAAACCTTACGGCTATTTAAGTCAGTTTGTAGGAGAAGCCAAAAAGAAAAAACGACTAGGTGAATTGTATCCGTTCCCAACAGGCACCATGGCGATTGGCCGCTTAGACGAAGACAGCGAAGGTTTGCTGTTACTTACAACTAATGGTAAAGTAAGCACCTTTTTCACGAGCAGTAAATTAGAAAAAGAATACTACGCCCAGGTGGATGGTATTATAACTCCGGAGGCAATCGAAAAACTACAACAAGGTGTAGAAATTGGTTTACGGAACGAAAAATACCAGACGAAGCCCTGCCAAGCGCGTAGGTTAGAACCTGGCCCTCCGTTTAAAGAACGCGCACGAAAAATACGCGACGACCGACACGGCCCCACCAGTTGGGTAGCCATCACGATCACCGAAGGCAAAAACCGCCAAGTACGAAAAATGACCGCCGCCGTTGGTTTTCCCACTTTGCGTCTGATACGGGTCCGGATTGGTGCTATTGAGCTGGGTGATTTGGCAATTGGGGAAGTGAAGGAAATAACGGAAGTAGTAAACAACTTGCTTCCTGAAAGTAAGCTAGTATCGTAAATAAAATTCTTTATCTGAATTAAATTCTTTCAAAACAAGCTTTTGGCTATTTCCTTTTAACTTTCAGCTAAATCGTTCGTTCTGAAGATATACTTACGCCTAGTTAGGTACTATGCAGACACTTTACTTTTTTAAAAAATCCAGTAGAATAAAGAATATCTTATTCATAAGCGTTCTTTTGTTAATTGGCAGTTTCGGTAAGCTTCAGGCGCAGGAAGCGCCTTTCCGGAAAGGAATTAATTTAACAAATTGGTTTCAGGCAGCCAGCGTTCGGGAAGTCCAGATTAATAAATATACCCGAAAAGATTTTGAGCAAATTAAAAGCTTAGGCTGCGATGTGATCCGGCTGCCGATTAATCTGCACTACATGACCAGCGGAGCTCCAAATTATACCCTGGAACCACTCTTCTTCCAGTTTTTAGACCAGCCGGTACAATGGGCCGAAGAATTAAACCTGCACCTGATTTTAGATAATCATACCTTCGACCCAATTGCGAACACCCCGCCCGACATTGAGCAAATTCTGAAAAAAGTGTGGCCGCAAGTGGCCCAGCATTACCGAAACCGCTCCAACTTACTCTACTACGAAGTTCTGAATGAGCCGCACGGCATTAGCGCTACTCAATGGAATGCTATTCAGCAAAAAGTTATCAACGCTATTCGGGCCGTGGATACCCAACATACTATAATTGTGGGCGCTACTAATTTTAACAGTTATCAAAGCATGGCCGAAATGCCGGTTTATCCGGATACGAACTTAATTTATACCTTCCATTTTTACGATCCGTTTTTGTTCACCCACCAAGGCGCTAGCTGGGTAGAACCTTCGATGGAGCCATTAGCTCAAATGCCTTTTCCGTACCAAGCTACCAATATGCCCGCTTTACCCGCCACCTTAAAGAATACCTGGCTCGAAAGCGCTTATAACCAATATTCCACTGATGGCACCGTAGCCAAAGTAAAAGAATGGATTGATGTAGCGGCTAATTTTAAAAACACCCACGGAGTAAAAGTGTTTTGCGGCGAGTTTGGGGTGCTGGCTACGAATAGTCCGTCCACCGACCGGGTAAACTGGTATCAAACTGTGCGGAGTTATTTAGAAGAAAAAAATATTGCCTGGACTACCTGGGATTACCACGGCGGCTTTGGTTTATTTAAACCCGGTGGCAATGATTTGTTTCACCACGATTTAAACATTCCGCTATTAACTGCTTTGGGTTTTAACCTGCCGCCACAAACCGATTTTACCATAAAACCCGATACGGTTGGTTTTTTAATTTACGATGATTATCTGGGGGCGGGCTTAAGCAATGAAAGTTACGGCAGCGGCAATGTAAACTTTTACTCACCCGACTTGCCCAACAACGGCAACTATAGCATTTCCTGGGCTAAAGCCGAGCAGTACAACAGTATTAGTTTAAATTTTAAACCAGATAAAGATTTATCAGAATTACGGAAAAAAGCTTACGCGCTGGATTTTTTCGTGCGAGGCACTGCGCCCGGCGTAAACTTCGACCTCCGGTTTATTGATACTAAAACCACAGCTCCCAACGACCATCCCTGGCGGGCGGTTATTACTTTAGATGCGCAAAAAGTATCTTTCGACGGGCGCTGGCATCATCTCCATATCCCGCTGACGGACTTTGCAGAACAAGGAGCCTGGGACAACAACCAATGGTATAACCCGGAAGGTAAATTTGATTGGAGGCGGATTGACCGCCTGGAAATTACCAGTGAACATGCCGCTTTTAACAATAATCAACTGTGGTTCGATAATGTTTACCTGACTGATCAAGATACCGCGCAGGTGCGGCAGCCAGGAACGGTTACGGGCACTAAAAAAAATCAAAATAAATCGGCAGTACATGTTTACCCCAATCCGGCGCGTAACCATTTAACAATTAAAGCGGAAACAAACGGCAAATTAACCTACGAAATACTGGATAATCTGGGTCGGGTTCTTTTAAGAAACAGCTTCCAGAGCCAAACGGAAGTAAATATACTTACCTTCCCCGCCGGAGTTTATTTGGTTAAATTAACGCAAACCGATCATTCGTATACTATCCACCGAATGGTTAAAGTTGATTAATTCGGTAATTAACCAGTCAAGCCGGTTTGTTTACAAGCGCAACGGAATTCTAGATTGTACCCCGAAATTCTAAACTATTAAACCAGCCGAACGTAGGTAAGCGGCCAGGTAAATCGTTCCTGGTTATTTAATTCTGCTATCTTTGCCGCTTATTTTTACCCCATGACTCGTCAGAAATATTTTTCCCTTATCCTGATTTTAGGTACCCTTACCGCGCTTGGCCCTTTTTCCATTGATATGTATTTGCCCGGCTTCCCGGCCATCGCGAAAGATTTACGTACTACAGTGGCCGATGTAGCGCTTTCTTTATCCAGTTTTTTCATTGGCATTTCGGCGGGTCAGTTGTTGTATGGTCCGTTACTAGACCGGTTCGGCCGCAAAAATCCGCTTTACGCCGGCTTAATGGTGTATGTTATTTCTTCGGTGGCTTGTGCTTTTGCTACTTCCATTGAAACTTTGGTGGCGCTGCGCTTTGTGCAGGCCATTGGTAGTTGCGCCGCGGCAGTTGCCTCGGTAGCCATGGTGCGCGACTTGTTCCCGATTGAAGATAACGCTAAAGTATTTTCGCTGCTGATGCTGGTAGTGGGCGTATCGCCGATGGTAGCGCCCACTGTAGGGGGTTACGTTACCGCTGATTTTGGCTGGCAAACCGTGTTTTTAATTTTAGCGGGCATGGGTGCCGCCATTTTAGCGGCCGTTTATTTTGGTTTACCCGAAAGCAGTAAACCCGATCCCTCTTACTCCTTAAAACCTAAACCTATTTTAACCAATTTCTTTGGCGTATTAAGAGTGCCGCAATTTTACACGTATGCCTTTTCGGGAGCTATTTCGTTTGCCGGTTTGCTGGCGTATGTATCGGGTTCGCCTTTGCTCTTTATGGAAATTTTTAAAGTGGGTGAAAAACAGTACGGCTGGATCTTCGCTTTTCTTTCCGTTGGCTTAATCGGCGCTAGTCAGGTAAATAGTATTTTACTTAAGAAATACCGCAGCGAACAAATTATACTCACGGCACTTTTTTGCCAATCGTTCACGGCTCTATTATTTGTAATTGCCACCACGATGGGCTGGCTGGGATTGTTTGCCACCATTGCTTTTATTTTTGTTTACTTGTGCTGCCTGGGTTTAACTTTCCCGAATGCGTCGGCTTTATCCATGCGGCCTTTTTCTAAAAATGCCGGTAGCGCCTCCGCCTTAATGGGAGCATCGCAAATGGGTTTTGGGGCAATGGCTACGGTATTGTTAAGTTTATTTGAAGCCCGTTCGGCCTTGCCCATGACCGCTATTATGCTCGGCTCGGCTTTGTTGGCTTTCATTATATTAGTATGGGGTCGTAAAGCTATTCCGGCTACCGAAGATGAACCCCAGATAGAAGCACCCGCCGGTATGCTGCATTAAAAATTAAGATAACATCCAGTAAAGATTCAAAGTAAATTCTATAGATTAAAACAGGAACTCGCCTCCGTTGAGGAGGTGCTAAGAACAGCTTTAAACACCTAAATTCTACTTTATGATTGTAAAAGCCGGACCCGTACAGGCCCTTTATGATAAAGGTTTTCTGCGGTACATCCAAACTGCGGGGCACGAAGTGGTACGTATGATTTACTTTGCCGTCCGCGATCAGGATTGGGAAACCATTCTCGGCACTTTAACCGATGAACACATTCATACTTCCGAAGATACTTTTTCTATCAGCTATACCTACCACCTAAACCACCAAGATATTAAAATGAAGTGGCAGGCCAAAATAAAAGGTCAGGCGGACGGCACTATTACGTTTGATTTAAAGGGCTTCGCTCAAAGTAATTTTTTAAGAAACCGGGCGGGTTTTTGCGTGCTGCACCCCATAACGGGTATAACTGGGCAATCATGTCGCCTGGAACACCCGGATGGCAGTTTTACCTACGGCACCTTCCCTATTCGTATCAGCCCGCACCAGCCTTTTCTTAATTTAAAAGCCATGGAATGGCCGGTTGCCGAACAAGGAGTAGCCCGCCTGGAATTTAGCGGGGATATTTTTGAATCTGAAGACCAACGCAACTGGTCCGATGCATCTTATAAAACGTACTGTACTCCTTTAAGTAAGCCTATTCCGGCTCAGGTACATTCCGGCGATGAAATACAACAACAGGTAGTTTTCCGGTTGGTAAAGCCGGTACCAGTGGTAACTACTACCCCCACTACTCTCCTTTCGCGCATTCACGTACATCCGCAGCCGATAGCCTTCCCGGAACTAGGGCTAGGAATGAATTCTTTTGGCTCAGATCCTAACGCAAATGAAGTCCATTTTCTGCAAAGTCTCGGTTTAAAACACCTCCGGGCAGATGTTTTCTTAAATCAGGCGCACTGGCGGGAACCGCTAAAAAGGTCCTTACACCAAAGCACCATCCTGACTATTCCTTTAGAACTGGCCTTGTTTTTTGGCGAGGATGCTTCAGAGCAGGTTCATTCGTTCGTAAATTTTATTCAAGCACAAGCTGTACCACTACAAAGTATTTTAATTTTTGATGCCGCTAAGAGTTACACTACCGATGCCTTACTGCAGAAAGTAGTTCCGGCTTTACGCACTACTTTTCCGGGAGTACCATTAGGAGGGGGCAGCGATGCCAACTTTACTGAATTTAACCGGCATCCTTTTACCCTTACCTCCACTGATTTTGTAGTTTATGCCATTAACCCGCAAGTGCACGCCTTTGATGATCTAACGTTAATAGAAAATACCGCTTCCCAGGCCGACACCGTTGAGAGTGCCCGGCATATAGCAGGTAAGCGACCCATTCATCTATCGCCGGTTACTTTAAAACCGCGGTTTAACGCCATTGTTTCTTCCGACCAAAATACTTCTACGATCCCAACCGATCCACGTCAGCCAACCAGTTTTATCTCCGGCTGGACCTTGGCCAGCCTGAAATACTTAACCGAAGCGGGCGCTGCCTCCATTACTTATTTTGAAACCACGGGCCCAAATGGCATTTACCACCAAGATCAACCTTATGCGGTGGGTTACTTGCTGGCCTATATTCTGGCGTTTAAACCAATCCACGTTTTACCTACTAATCACCCGGAACCTTTGAAAATAACTTCTTTTTTGCTGCGTAATGATATCGGTAGCTGTTTATTGATAGCTAATCACACTTCTGAACCGCAGGTAGTAGAGCTGCCGGAAAATTTTATTATTCATACGCACACTATCATCGGAACAGCCACTGGCAAAGCTACCTACCCCAATTACTTACCTGGTTCTCAGCTCACCCTTTCGGCTTTTCAAACTGTTGCCCTGGACGGAGCTTTACTTTAAAATTTATAAAATAAAAAGAACCTTTTGACACAGGTGCGCGGCAAAACACAAGACAAAAATAAAATAATAAAAGGTTATCTATCTGTGTTGCCAACCATTAACAGGGCTTATTTTAAATTTTAAACGGGGATGACCATCCATAACCTGAAACCAAACGAACGCGAGGTAATTAAACTAGCTAACCACTTCGGTAAACGGGCGGAGAAACTAATAAAACTAGGTAAACTTAGTCCGGAGCACCAGCAAGTTTCCGAATCGTGTACAAAATTAACGGAGCAGATTTACGCGCACGCGGCTGCCCGCGAAGTTGTTTTAGAAAGGCGCGAGAAGCTGGGTAAAATTGTGCAAGACCATGCTACCTGCCCACAATGCCACAAAAATTCGCATCTAAAAATAACCGGCATTGCTCGCCACGAGAAAGGTTGGCAATCGAATAAATATAAATGCCGCCGTTGCAACGTGCAGTTTACCTGGAACCGCCCGAACAATCCCTGGGATATGCTGCTTTTTATGCAGGATTACGTGGCAAAATTAAACGCAAATATTGATAACGAGGCTTTAGACCCTGAAGTCCGGCAACATTCCGAAATAGTAGTAGAACAAATAAAGCAAAACATTTTGCAGCTTGAACCGGTTTTAAACCAGTCGGATGAAGAATTTACGCAAATGAACCAGCGCGACGAGGAAATGACCCGGCTCCTGCAAAGCTTCAAGAGCTATCTTCAAATAGAGAAAATAAAAATGGATTCCTGGCAAATAGATTAACTACTTTTACGTATTAGTTTTAATCAAGCCTTCCGTTACGAACGAAGGCTTTTATTTTTTAGAATTAGAGTTTGCTTTTTGTATGATTTTAGAAGCTTTAAAAGCTAAAACTGCCGCCTGCCACCGTAACGTAGAAGCCAGCCCTCTAATGCAGCCCATTGCTACCCGCCAACTTACTCCGGAAAATTACACGCAAATTCTACGCAAATTCTACGGTTTTTTTCAGCCCCTGGAAAGTTCAATTCACCTTGTACCTAGCTTAGAATATTACCTGCCCGACTTACCTACCCGCCGAAAAGCCGCCAGTATTTTGCAGGATTTACGCGCCATTAACCAAGAAAACATTGCACTGGCTACGTTACCCCTTTGCCCAGATTTGCCGCGTATTTCGGAAATAAGCGAAGCCTTGGGGCTTTGTATGTAATGGAAGGATCTACTTTAGGCGGAAAGGTAATTTCGAAGATTGTTTACGAAACTTTAGGGTATACTCCGGAAAACGGCATTGCTTTTTTTAACGGCTATGGTACTCAGACCGGCCCCAAGTGGAAAGCTTTTCAGGAAGCTTTAACGCGATTTGCCTTAACTCCGGCGCAGGAGGAAGCCATTGTTACTACGGCTACCCGTACCTTTCAGAAGTTAGAAGTTTGGTTTAATACTTAAACGCTAATAAGTAGGTAGTACGTTTTACGTCTTTAATGTTTAGTGCGTAAATGCCTTATAATTAATTTAATTCTGTCCGAGCACTTAAAAAATCCGCTATAATTAAAATTTAAGTTAAATCTAGTATAGCATATTCATATACAAAGCTTTGAAAACGTACAACGTAAACCTACTACCTATTTAAATGGATATTCCTACCAATAAAAATTACGATTCGGAGTTTTGCGGCAGTTTGCCCCTGCACTTTATTAATTTAGTACAGCCTCACGGCTTTATCATGGTGGTGCAAAAAGAAACCTTTCTGATCCGGCAAATCAGCGAAAATGTAACGGATTTTCTAGGGGTTACTCCCGCCGATATCCTTAACCGGAATTTAACTGAATTTATATTAGCCGAGCAAATAGAGGTAATCCGACGCAAAACCCAGCAATGGAATATCGAAGACCGCATTCCCGAAAATGTTTCTTTTACCATCAACAGCGTCGAGAAGAATTTTAGTGCGGTTATTCATAGCAAAGAAAACTACATTTTACTGGAACTGGAACCCATTCAGCCGCTGGCGCCTGGCCAACTGGATTTTGTGCACATCTACCAGGAAATCATGTTTATTTTGGCGGCCTTTAAAAAAGCCGATACCATTGAGAAGCTGGGCCAGATTGCCGTTACGGAAATTAAAAAGTTATCTGGTTTTGACCGGGTAATGATTTATAGGTTTGATAAAAACTGGAACGGCAGTGTACTCGCCGAAGCTTTGGAGCCCGACTTGCAGCCTTATTTAAATTTATGTTTCCCGGCTTCGGATGTACCACGCAATGCCCGCGATTTATATTTTAAAAATCCGTACCGTTTCCTTCCGAACCGGGAGTATACGCCCGCCCGGCTCGTACCGGTTTTAAATCCTATTTCTTCCAATTTTACCGATTTATCGGATTGTAATTTACGCAGTGTGGCCAACGTTCACTTGCAATATTTAAAAAATATGGGGGTACAGGCTTCTATGTCGACTCCTATTATTAAAGACAACCTGCTTTGGGGATTAATTTCCTGCCATCATAAAACGGCTAAAAACTTGTCTTTCGAAATGCGTTCGGCCTTTGTTTTATTATCTTCCATTATTTCGGCGCAGGTAGTAGCCAAAGAAAACGAGCAAAGCTTAGGTCAGATTAATAACCTGAACGAAGTTTTCACGAAACTATTGGCCCAAATGTACCAAGAACCGGATTTCAGGCAAGGTTTAATTCAAGGAGCTTATACCCTGAACCATTTATTCACGAGTACGGGTGCCGCCATTGTGCTGGATGGCGAAATCAAAAAAGTGGGTAAAACCCCGACGAACGACGAGATAAAGAGTATTGTGCATTGGTTACAGCGCTCCCGGATAAATAAAATATATATTACCGAAAACCTGACGCAATTTCTGGAACCTGCCATTCATTATAAAGAAGTGGCGAGTGGTTTAATTGCTTTACCTATTGCCCTGGAAAGAGGTGACTATATCTTAGGTTTCCGGGAAGAAAGAGCGCAAACGATTGACTGGGGGGGTAACCCGAATCAAGCTATTACTATAGAACCAGATGGTAAAACCTATCACCCCCGAAATTCCTTTGCTGTTTGGCAAGAACAAGTGAAAAACATGTCCTTACCTTGGTCGGAGCAAGACGTGCAAATGGCGGAACAGTTACGGATTGCGGTATTAGAACGAATAGTAAGAGATAGCCATTAATGCTTCGGAAAGGTTAGAGTTGGATAATGATGCTGGTTTGTTAATTTTAGATAGAAATAGTAAATAGATAATAAATAAGTAGGCGGGTAGTTTATTCTAAATAGTCGTATAATCCGCGTTTAAATGATAATTTTAGGTCATCTTACATCTTCCGCAAGAAAGTAGTGCATTTAGCCACTAAAACAACCGGAAATTATTCCTTGATAAAAGGCAAACCCGATCTTTGCCGCGTTAAGATGGAAAGCTGATGGCTTCGGCAAAATAGAATGGAAACACAATCAACATCCGATAGCTTTTTCACGGAATCGCTTTACCAGCCGCAAAAATTAAGCTCGCGGGTACCGGCAGCTAATTTTTTTGTGGTCGCCATTGGCGCCTCTGCCGGAGGTTTAGAAGCGATTAATGAATTTTTTGACCATTTACCCGCCAACACCGATGCTTCCTTTGTGGTTATTCAGCATCTCTCGCCTACTCATAAAAGTTTAATGCCGGAATTGCTGACTAAGCACACCACCATGACCATTATGGAAGCGCGGGATGGCTTAATGCTACAGCCTAATTGCATTTACCTGATTCCGAATAAAAATACGCTTACCATACAACAAGGCAAGTTGCGGTTAGCCGATAAAAATCAATCTTCGGTTCCTAACATGGCCATTGATACGTTTTTGCACTCTCTGGCCACCGATACGGGTAAAAGAAGTATAGCGGTTATTTTATCGGGAACCGGCAGCGATGGTACCCGCGGCCTGGAAGCAATAAAAGCAGCGGGCGGCGTAGTAGTGGTACAAGATCCGGCTACCGCTCACTTTGATGGAATGCCGAATAGCGCCATTGCCACCGGCTTAGCGGACGCCGTGCTGGCCCCGAAGAAGATTGCCACCTACCTGGTTAATTACATTAATAATTACCATAGCGCGCCGGAAACGGCGGCCGTAGATACTTCGCTGCAAAACAACGCGGTGCTGGAAGAAATTCTGGAATTTGCGAAAGAAACCTGTGAGCTCGATTTTACCTCCTACAAACGCCCTACTCTGGCCCGCCGGGTAGCCAAGCGAATGCTCGAAATTAATTTTGACTCCTACGAAAAGTACTTGCAATTTTTAAAAGAAACGCCCTCCGAAATTAAACATCTGTGCGGCGATTTCCTGATAAATGTTACCCGTTTTTTTCGCGATGAACGCGCTTTTGCTCTTTTAGAAGAAAAAATTATTCCGGAAATCGTCCGCTCGAAGCAGCAGGACGAGAGCATTAAAATTTGGGTAGCAGGCTGTAGCACCGGCGAAGAACCGTATTCCTTAGCCATGTTATTGGACACGTATTTAAACCGCCATCAAATTTACTTGCCGGTAAAAATATTTGCGACCGATGTAGATAAAGAGGCTATTCAGGTGGCATCCCGGGGGGTGTATCCCGAAACTATAACCCAGGTATTGCCGCCACCCATGTTAGCCCGGTATTTTGTCCGGCGGAGCGATGATTATATTGTGTGCGAACCTATCCGGAAAATGATTATTTTTGCGCACCACGATGTGGGCAAAGATGCGCCCTTTAGTAAGGTAGATTTAATTAGTTGCCGCAACATGCTTATTTACATGGACGGCAATTTGCAGCATAAAGTATTACAAGCCTTTCACTTTGCTCTAAATATTGGGGGATTTTTATTTTTAGGTCCTAGTGAAAACCTGGGCGCCTTTAAGCAGTACTTTGCTGAAATCAGCCGGAAATGGAAAATCTACAAAAACCTGGAGGCCTCCCGTAAAACTTTACCTCCTAATTTATTAGTGCGCAAGCTACAAGTTGACGCGCGGGTACCCGCTGAGCCTACCCGGATAAAAAAGAACAAACAAAGCCTGCAACACCAAATAAGTGATATTTTTAATGCCACCCTGGTAGAAGAATTTAACTACGCCGGCGTTTGCATTGACGAAAATTACCGCCTGTTACATGCTATTGGCGATTACAAAAAATACTTAGACCTGCCTGATTGGCAACTACATTTTAGTTTAATTAAAATGGTGCCCGAAGACCTGGCGGTAGCTTTGGGTTCTTCCATTAGAAAAGTAGCCAAAACCAAGCAAAAAACTATTCTGCAAAATGTAAAGCTTACCCGTAATGGTTCTTCCCGGCTAATAAATATTATTATAAAACCGTATTTGTCCGGCGAGTTCAGCGAACGGTTTCTGTTTGTTTTATTTTGTGAAGCTAGCCGGCCTAAAAATCAAAAATTGGAAACGCGGCTTTTATCGGCCAGTAACCAAAATGAACAAATTGCGGCTTTAGAACTAGAATTAAGCGAAACGAAAGAAAATCTCTATTCCACTTTCGAAGAATTGGAAGTATCCAACGAAGAACTCCAGTCCAACAACGAAGAACTTCTCTCGGCCAATGAAGAACTGCAAAGCACCAACGAAGAACTGCAATCGTTAAACGAAGAGCTGCATACGGTTAATACGGAACACCAGCAAAAAATTAAAGAACTTATTGAGTTAAACGAAGACCTGGATAATTATTTTAGAAACGCTGATATCGGTCAGATGTTTGTGGATCAGCAACTAACCATCCGGAAATTTACTCCGGCCATTGTTAACCAAATCAATTTAATTCCGAGCGACATTGGCCGACCCCTGGCTCATTTTTCCAATAACTTATTGTATGATCATCTGCTCGATGATATTCAAACGGTAATCGATACGGGTAAGCCCCTCGAAAAAGAAATTCAAATCAGAAATGGCCGTTACTTTCTGATGCGTTTGGTTCCTTATTTAAAGCAAACAAACAAATTAGATGGGGTAGTGATCACCTTCGTAGATATTACGCTGCTTAAAGATTTGAATAACACCCTCCAAGGTATTTTAAATAGTTCTATCAATGGTATTACCGCTTTAAAAGCCTTACGAGGCTCTAGTAACCAAATTGTAGATTTTGAGTGGACCATGGCCAACGAAGCTATTGGCCGGATATTTAAAAAGGATCCAATGGAGTTACCCGGTAAAAGTTTACTAACTGAGTTGCCGGGCATGAAAACCAGCCGCTTATTTAATCGTTTTGTGCAGGTGGTAAATACCGGCGAATTATTAAACTTAGAACATTATTACGACTACGATGGCCTGCAGAGCTGGTTTCAGACAGTAGCTACTAAAGTAGAAGACGGACTTACCATAACCTTCGCCGACATTACCGAGAAAAAAATTGCCGAGCAAAAATTATTATCGGCCTACCAAGAATTACAATCAGCGGAAGAAAATCTAAAAAAACTGAATAACCAATTAGAAGCACGTATTGCCGAACGTACCCGGGAGTTATCGGCGAGTGAAGAGCGTTTCCGGCTTATTTCTTTAACTACCAACGATGTAATCTGGGATTGGACCATGATGAACAATAAGCTTTGGTGGAACGAAGGTTTTAAAACCATGTTCGATTACACTACCGAACAAATAGAGCCCGGCGTAGAATCATGGTTTGAACGCATTCACCCCGAAGACAAAGACCAGATTATTACTAGTTTAAACCAGGCCATTAATAACAGTCAGGAGCAATGGTCGGCCGAATACCGCTTTCGCAAAGCCGATGGTTCGTACGCGTACGTGTTTAATCGTGCCTACATTATTTTAAACGAAAATCGAATTCCGTACCGGATGCTCGGTTCGCTGATTGATTTAACGGATTTAAAATTAGCCCAAGAAGAACTACGTAAAACTAACGCTAATTTAGTCCGAATAAATAACGACTTAGATAATTTTGTTTATACCGCCTCGCACGACTTAAAATCACCCATTTCTAATATTGAAGGCTTATTGTACCATTTGGAGATGGAATTAGAAAATGCGGACGACCGTATTCTGGAAATTTTAAGTCATATTAAGAAATCCGTCGACCGGTTCCAAACCACTATCAAAGACTTGGCGGAAATTACGAAAGCGGAAAAACAGGAAGAAGATGATATTACCGAAGTAACCATAGAAGATTTACTGGACGACATTAAACTTAGTATTAATAATTTAATGGAAGAATCAGCGGCCGTTATCGAAACCAATTGCCAGGAGTGCCCCGCCATTAAATTTTCTAAAACCAACCTTAAAAGTATTTTGTACAACTTAATTAGTAATTCTATCAAATACCGGGCGGCGGAACGTCCTTTACAGATAAAAGTCTCCACCGAAAAAGTGCCGGGCTACGCTGTTCTTATTGTACAGGATAATGGTTTAGGCATTGAAGAATCGCAGCAATCCAAATTATTCGGTATGTTTAAACGATTTCATAACCACGTCGAAGGCTCGGGAGTGGGCTTGTATATTGTAAACAAGATTGTTCAAAATGCCGGCGGCCGGATTGAGGTAGCCAGTAAACTGAACGAAGGCACTACTTTTAAAATATTCTTGCGCAGTGAGTGAGCTAGGCTCTTAAATAAAAAGGCGCTTGTGTAAGCGCCTTTTTATTTACGTTTTATGTAACTTCTATTTTTATTTAGTTACTTCCCGTTCTTCCAGGTAAGCCCACATGGCATCTTCATCGGCTCCAATAAATAAAGCATAAACCATCATAATGGTATAAACTCCCGCCATAAGAATACTCAACGGAATACTAAAAATAAAGGAAAACAAGGTAGTAACCATTGGGTTTAATTTTGTTTCCATTTTGGTAGAAGCATATAGAAAGAACAGTAAATTGAAAGCAACCGAAACAGCCACAAGATTGATTAATTCCAACATAGATTAAGAATATTTGATATTGAAGTATTCTTTAAGCAATTTTATAATTCTGTAAACCAATAGTAAACTATTACCTTGATTCCTTTCGAAATTTAAAAATAAATTTTAAAAAACAGAAACAAATAAAACCGCTTTACGTAAAGTGCAACTTTTTTATCAAAATAATTACTTCTTCTTACCTTCTCTTTAAAGATTTATGATTTACAAAAAATCCGATTCTATCATCAACTAAGTGGAAGTCTTAGTAAAATTAGTTATAGGTTATTTGTCGTTCATTGCTCAGCTTGTAAACTCCTATAATAGCCCATTTGAATAGAAAAAATACTCTGATTAATTTCGTAGAAGTACTAAAAATTAAATCAGTCGGTCATTTATTCAAACAAGTACTTACAACCGCAACAAAACTAATTTTTATAGCAAACTAAACACTATAAAGCTATTTTAAAGTATTTAGCTAAATACTTTAGCTAAATACTTTAAAAATTAGCCAAAACTAGTATTTTAGCTTTATGGAAGAGCTAGAATACTTAAAAGGTCGGGGAGCCCAGTTAAATCCGGCTAACCGTTTCCGGAAAAACGAGTATGTTACGGAACATTTGGAAGGTTTAGACGAGCCTTTCTGGCAAAATTCAAAAACAGAATTCTTTTCCGAAGCTCCTAAAAAAATTATCAACAAAGTAGAAAGTCCGGACCTGGGACTCTCCTACTCAATGAATCCGTATCAAGGCTGCGAACACGGTTGTATTTATTGTTATGCCCGCAATACCCACGAGTATTGGGGTTACAGCGCCGGATTAGATTTCGAAAGAAAAATTATTATTAAACATAATGCTCCCGAAGCATTAGCGGCGCAACTCGAAAATCCTAAATGGCGGGTACTACCGCTTATGCTAGCCGGCAATACCGACTGCTACCAACCCATAGAACAAAAAATGCAGCTTACTCGCCGGATGCTTCAGGTACTTTTAGAATACCGGCACCCCGTGAGCATTATTACTAAAAACGCGCTTATTCTGCGCGATTTAGATATTTTAACTCAGCTAGACAAGTTAAATCTGCTGCACGTAAATATCTCACTTACTACTTTAAACGAAGAACTCCGGTCGCGCTTGGAGCCTCGTACTGCTGCCGCTACTAAGCGTTTAGCCGTAATAAAAAAGCTAAGCAGTGCCGGAATTTCGGTAAATGTTATGCTGGCTCCCATAATTCCTGGGCTCAATGATCATGAAATACCCGAACTAATGCGGCAAGCCGCTGAACATGGCGCTGTATCGGCGGCATACAATATTGTGCGTTTAAATGGTTCTATTGGGGAAATATTCCGGGATTGGCTCGCGAAAAATTATCCGGACCGGGCAGAGAAAGTACTCAATCAGATTGCTGCCTGCCACGGCGGAAAAATCAACGACAGTACTTTTGGCCGCCGAATGACCGGCGAAGGAAAATGGGCCGAAACCATTGGCAATTTGTTCCGGATGGCAAAACAGAAGTACTTAAAAGATAAGCAAATGAAGCCTTATAATTACCACCTGTTTTGTACGAAAGCGGGCAAGCAACTCGGTTTATTCTAGCTAAAAAAAACCTAATTGCTTGTAAATACTGCACGCAAAATTTAGAACGTAATAATTAGTGGCCTTTTGCTGATTTAAGTTTTACTTAATCTTCTACCCTACTAATGATCAACGTTTATTTACTTACTTATAAAAAGATTTAATCCGGCATTAAACCTTTTCATGAGGCTACCCTCTAAGTAATAAATGAATGTTTTTAATTACTTATTATGAAAAAGTTAGTATTTGTTTTTGCTTTAGGTTTATTTGCTGTTTCTGCTACTTACGCGCAAACAGGTAACCAGACAAACACCGAACAACAATCGTTACGACGGGAACGGGCCACCCCCGAGGAACGGGCAGCACGCCAAACAAAAATGATGGCCAAATCTTTAGGTTTAACGGCCGATCAGGAAACTCAATTGCAAGCTTTAAATTTAAAGCGCATGCAGGAAATGCAGGCCTTACGCGGAAAGTATAAGGACAGCGGCGCTACGCAAAACAACAACATTGGTAAGGAGTCCAAAACTCTGCGCGAGAATTGGGAAACCCAGCTAAAAGCTATTTTAACTCCGGAACAATTTACCAAATACCAAGCGCAGCAAGGAGAAATGCGAGACCGTCGGCATAGAAATACGCCGGACACTAAATAATCGTAATATTTTAGAAACCCGAGTGGTTCTTAAACAAAAAAGCAAGCGCTAATGCTTGCTTTTTTGCTTTTCTTTTGTAATCAAATTCAAGTCCCGTTCGGTTCTATATTCCTTTCACCTTCTTCTAGATTACTAGCTACTATTTAACTTTCAGCAAGCCGTTGCGCTTAAGAAGAGCTAAAGGCGAAGGTTCTTTACCCCGAAAACGTTTGTACAGAATCATGGGAGGTTCGCTGCCTCCCGCCGACAATATGTGTTGCCGGAACAAAGTGGCTGTTTGCTTATTAAATACGCCTTTTTCCTGAAAAAACTCAAAAGCATCCGCATCCAGCACTTCGGCCCATTTATAACTGTAATAACCCGAAGAATAACCGCCTTGAAAAATATGCGAAAAAGAACAACTGGTATTAGCGCCTTTTACAAAAGGTAAAATTTCGGTTTCGGCTAAAATTTTATTTTCAAAAGTAAAAACATCTTCCCACAAATCCGTTTGAGTAGTATGCCAGGCCAAATCCAATCGAGCTAAACCTATTTGCCGCAAAGTAGCATAACCAGCCATAAAATTGGTACTTTCTTTAATGCGCTGAATAAGTTCATCCGGAATGGGCTCACCGGTTTGGTAATGGCGGGCAAATAAATCCAGGCTTTCTTTTTCGGTAGTCCAGTTTTCAAAAACCTGCGAGGGAAGCTCCACAAAATCCCAATACACATGCGTACCCGAAAGGCTGGAATAAGTGCTGTTCGCGAGTAAACCGTGTAAAGCATGGCCAAACTCATGGAATAAAGTACGCACTTCGTTAAAGGTAAGTAAGGCGGGTTTACTGGGAGTAGGTTGGGTAAAATTACATACTATAGCCACGTGCGGCCGATGATCATGGCCATGTTCTTTTTTTTGCGACCGATAAGAAGTCATCCAGGCACCATTGCGTTTACCCGGCCGGGGAAAGAAATCGCAGTAGAAAATACCAATATGCTGCCCTTCTTCATCCTGCACCTCGTAAACTTTTACATCCGGATGGTACGTTTCAATTTCCGTATTTTCTTTATACACCAAACCATATAATTTACCGGAAACCGCAAAGACGCCTTCAATAACCTTTTCCAGTTGAAAATAAGGTTTCAGAATTTCATCGTCAATGGAGTACTTTTCCTTTTTTAATTTTTCGGAGTAAAAAGATAAATCCCAACGCTGTAAATTTTCCGGTCCACTTATTTGCCGGGCATAATTCGTTAGTTCCTGTACTTCGTGTTCCGCTACGGGTTTGGCATGAATTAACAAGTCCTGCAAAAACCGACTAACTTTACCGGGTGTCTCGGCCATTCTTTCTTGCAAAACAAAATGGGCATGTGTCTCAAAACCTAATAACTGCGCCCGTTCCTGCCTTAACTTAACTATATCTAATACCACCGATTCATTATTATAAGCATTATCCTGGCAGCCGCGTGAGGCATAAGCCCGGTAAAGTTGCTGGCGAAGCTCCCGGTTTTCAGCGTACATCATAAAAGGGATATAGCTCGGTAAATGGAGGGTAAACAGCCACGAATTTTCTTTACCCGCTTCCGCGGCTGCCTGAGCGGCGGCTTCCCGCAAGAATTCCGGTAATCCTTTTAAATCTTCGAGATTGGTTATTTCCAGCGAATAACTATTGGTTTCGTGGAGTACATTTTCGCCAAACACCAACGACAAACGGGCTAATTGATTATCTATTTCGCGTAGGCGAGCTTTGCCGCTTTCGGGTAATTGCGCTCCGTTCCGAATAAAGCTTTTATAGGTTTTATCCAACAAGGTTGCTTCTTCCGCATTTAATTGAAGATTCTTTTTTGTTTCATAAACCTGATTAATCCGCTGGAAAAGCGCTTCATCTAATATAATGTCGTTCCCATAGGCCGCCAGTAAAGGTGATATTTCCTTGGCTAGTTGCTGCATTTCAGAGTTGGTTTCAGCCGCATTCAGGTTGAAGAAAATACTGGAAACTCTATCCAGTAATTCACCGCTCCGTTCCAGAGGTACAATAGTATTTTCGAAAGTGGCAGGAGCAGGATTATGGGTTATTTGATTTATTTCTTGTTTACCTAAACGAATAGCCTCTTGAATAGCGGGCAAATAGTGTTCATTTTTTAGGGATGAAAAGGGAGCTGTATCAAAAGGAGTAGCAAAATTGATTAATAACGGGTTCATGAGCTACAATTATATTATTTAATTTAAGTAAAAATAAGGTAAAGCTACAAATTTAACGCACCAATAAGATTGTAAAATCTAGAGTTGCTAGTACGTTCAGGTAAACTTAAGCCCTTATTGCCACCAAATTAATTATATAATTCAGAGAAGTCGCTCAATCGGTAAACTATTATTACTCTAATTTCAATTTAAATAGGCCAATCTAATACTATTATAATTTTGTTTATACTATCATTTGCTTCTGCAAAATTTATTCAAATAACTGCGGTACGTGCAGATCGGCTAAGTACGGGTCCAGGCAAGTTGCTTTGGTGTAGGTTCGAATTAATCCGACATCTTTAAGATTATATAAAAACCAAACTTCCGCGTAAAAACTGCCTAACCAATAAATATTTATTTTACACCAGCCTTTTATTCTATAATGCAAATAATGTCCCTCCGAATGAATATACTGCATCTGTTCGGTTACGGGCAGCGATTCAAAACTTTTTACATTCAGCATATCATTTAGTGGCATTGCTTAACGGCAAGTTGGCAAGCTAGTTTATCAATAGTTAAAATATATGTA
Organism: Adhaeribacter arboris; assembly: GCF_003023845.1. Lineage (NCBI taxonomy): Bacteria > Pseudomonadati > Bacteroidota > Cytophagia > Cytophagales > Hymenobacteraceae > Adhaeribacter > Adhaeribacter arboris. The sequence continues at coordinate 2,080,373 of NZ_PYFT01000001.1, forward strand.
GCCTCTAACGAAAATTATTTAATTTCGCTGCTCTTCTAACCTTATAACTTTTTAATTCACTAAAGAACAAAAATCTCCTTTTTAAATTTCTATAATTGAAATAAAAAGTATAAGGCCGTAATGCCAATGAATGTGGTAATTAAACCGGCTAAAAGTTCGGGTTTACTCCGGGATAAAGAGCAATTGGTACAAGTTTCTTGGTTGGAGATATAAGAAAGTCCGCATTTAGCACAAACTCTCCATTCGATTTTGTTAAGTAAAAGTTCTGGTTGCATATAAATTTGTTTACGGTTTAACACAAACTACAAAGCTATTCTTCATTTACTGCATTACTTAAATATACAGCTAATCTTATAACTTTCAAGCGTTTACCTTAATAATTTACTTAAAGGCAGTTTATCAATAGGTTAAGCATAAAACCCTGAATCTATTTGCTTCTTTAACACTTTAATCAATTATAAATTAGAATACTCCAAAAAAATATTAAATAGTAAATATTATGGCAGCAAAATTGCGGATATACGATGAGCAAAATAATAGCATTCTTATTGGAGTTAGATATAACTATTATGAAAAAGGAACGTAATATACCTTTATTATAATATATAAAAGTTGTACTATAAATAAAATTATTTTGATTGTTTTGATTTACCTTATCTTTTTTTAACTTTATATTTATGAGAAAAGTAGTTTTAAGTTTAATAATAGCGGCATTCTTTAGCACTTTTACGCAGGCGCAAAATATTCCTTCTTCTGCCGAAAAAAGAATTACCTTATTAACCCGGGTAATGGCCACTGAACTGCAGTTGAACGAAGCAGAATATATAAAATTAAGAGCCCTTAATCGGGAAAGAATTTTGAAATCGGATGAAATTGCGGCCATGTACAGCGATAACCCCGCTATTTTAGCTTCAAAATTAAAAGAAGTAGAAACTGACTTTGATAAGAAATTTACGGCGCTACTTAACCCAGTGCAATTAGCTGCTTACAAAACTTACCAAGAAACTACTGATTCAAAACTTACCGCTTTACAAGAAGATAAAACAGAAACGAAAAAGCCGAACAGCTCTGCTGCCAGTAAAAAATAAAAATTATTAAAAAAAACCTCCCTACTAAAAAGGCCACTCCTGTGAGAGTGGCCTTTTTAGTATAGGATAATTTGCCTCTAATTACCAGATTTTAATTTGCTCACCGGCAGGTTTTACCATTTTGTCGCCGGGTTGGCAGCCAAAGGCTTCGTAAAACTGAGGCATGTTCATGAGAGGTCCATTCGTGCGGAAGCGGCCCGGCGAGTGCGGATCAGTTTGCACCTGCTGATTAAAGAACTGCTCGGTACCGTTTACCCGCCAGATTTGCGCCCAGGCTAAAAAGAACCGCTGTTCGGGCGTAAAACCGGCAATTTTTTCTTTACTCTTACCCGCTAAGGCTTTCTGCAAAGCTGTGTAGGCAATATTTAAGCCACCAATATCCGCCAGATTTTCGCCTAAGGTAAGATTACCATTTACTTTTACGGATGGTAAAACTTCGTAAGCGCCGTATTGATTCACCACCATGTTAGCGCGTTTGGTAAATTGCTCGGCATCCGCTTTCGTCCACCAATCTTTTAAATTACCTTCGGCATCGTACTGGCGGCCTTGGTCGTCGAAGCCGTGGGTAATTTCGTGGCCTATAACCGCACCCATACCGCCGTAATTTACCGCGTCATCGGCCTTAGGGTCGAAGAAAGGCGGCTGCATAATACCGGCGGGAAATACAATCTCGTTCATGGGAGGATTATAATAGGCGTTTACGGTGGGCGGTGTCATTATCCACTCTGCCCGGTCGATGGGTTTACCGAGTTTATTTACGTTGTAATTAAAATCAAACTCGTTGGCCCGCAGCACATTGGTAACGTAAGATTCCCGGCCTATGGTTAAAGCTGAATAATCTTTCCATTTATCGGGGTAGCCAATTTTTACCGCAAAAGCATCCAGTTTAATTAGCGCCTGCTTTTTGGTAGTTTCGCTCATCCAATCCAGGTTTTGTACGTGCTCCTGAAATGCATCGCGCAAGTTCTTTACCATTTCCAAGGCGCGGGCTTTGGCTTCGGGGGTAAAAGTTTTTTCTACGTACAATTGCCCCATGGCTTCGCCAATAGCAGCATCCGTAGTACGTAACACTCGCTTCCAGCGCGGCTGTAAAGCTTTGGTGCCGCTCAGCACTTTGCCGTAGAAGTTAAAATTTTCCTGCACGTAGGCCTGGTTCAGGTAAGGAGCCGTAGAATGAATCAAATGCCAGCGTAAATACGCCTTCCAATCAGTAACCGACCCGGATTTTACCAAAGTATTTAACTCTTTAAAAAAAGCCGGCTGTCCTAAAATTACTTCATTTACGCCTTTTGCGTCTAATTGCGTTAAAAGCAAATTCCAGTCGATAGCCGGCGTTTGTTTTTGCAATTGATCAATAGTCATTTTATTATAGTTCGCCTGCGGGTCGCGCAACTCTACGCGGGTGCGGGAGGCTTTAGCTAGCCGGGTTTCCAGTTCCATTACTTTTGCCGCATTCTTTTGGGCCGTAGGGGCATTCTCGCCGAGGAGCGTAAACATGTTTTGTACATGCTTCATGTACTCCGCGCGGATGTTTTTGGAACGATCGTCTTCTTTCAGGTAATAATCGCGATCGGGTAAGCCCAAACCACCTTGGTTTAAAGAAATGGCGTATTCGGTACTTTTCTTTTCATCCTGGCCAACGTAAAAACTAAACATACCGCTAATGCCCAATTTTTTTAATTGCGCCACCGTAGTGAGCAGACCTTTTACATCTTTCACGGCAGTTACCTTATCAAAATAAGGCTTTAAAGGAATAATACCCGACTGCTCAATAGCGACCGAATCCATACCGGAACCAAAGAAATCGCCTACTTTCTGGGTGTTACTTCCTTTAGACGCCGCAGAATTGGCCGCGGCTTCCGTTAAAATAGCACGCTGAACCGCATAATTCTTATCGGCCAATTCGTTAAAACTGCCCCAACGGCTCTCCGCGGCTGGCACCGGGTTATTTTTAATCCAGCCACCATTGGCGTATTGAAAAAAATCTTCGCAAGGAGATTGCGTAGTATCCAGGTTAGCTCTATCCAAACCCACTCCCCTATTCATTTTGGGATCGTTGGCAATAGTGGAATTAACCGTTGTTTCGGTAGTAACTTTTTGGGTAGGTGCGGTGCTGCTGCAACTAGCCAGGTAAAATCCGGCCAAGGTTAAGGCACCCAGCCGGGAAAACTGTAACGTCATAAGGTTTTGAAAGTAAGATTAAAAAAATAATTATACAGCAAGATAGGAAGGAAAAATTAATCTACGGAAATCCATGGGGAGTATGGAGAGTGTAAAACAAAGAAAGCTTCATGGGTGCATTTTCTTATTTACATAAATTCTCTGATGGGTAAAATATATTAGAGGGGAATACCCTATTTTATAAATCTTATAATACGTGCGAGGGATGTTGTTTCTTTTACAGCAATTCTTTAGCTGGATCCCAAAATAGCTTATCAAAATCTACCACCCGGTCGTTTTTTACCCTTATACCTTCTTGTTCCAGGCTGGCCTGCATGGCATCCGGCGATTCAAAATGCTGTTTACCAGTAAGCAAACCATTCCGGTTTACTACCCGGTAAGCCGGAATGTTGCTTGTGGCGTGCGAGGCAATAAGAGCCCATCCTACCATCCGGGCCGAGCCTTTACTGCCCAAATAACTGGCAATAGCGCCGTAAGAAGTAACCCTGCCCGCCGGAATGAGTTTTACCACTTCGTATACGTTTTGAAAAAAATTCTCGTCTTTGGATTTAGCCATGTTGCCTGAAGATTAAAATACTTTGCGAATACTGTTTGTTGTTATCCCGATTTAATATTGTTTTTACAAAGTTTAAACTTCAGAATTGAAACAGAATCAAAAGCTAATTTGCGATTATTTTAGAAAACTTCTGCGTGTTCCGTTGGTTAATGCCGTGTTAGCTGGCCGCACCAAACAGTTTTATTAAAATATGGACTTTCTTTGAATCACTAGTTGCTAAAAACAAGTAGTTAAGTTAGCGAAAGCCAGGTTACTGATTAACCTATTAAAATTTATATACCGTAATCCAAGTAGTATTTTCGCTCATTCGCGAGTAACGTTTCTAAAACACCCATGAAAATTAAGTATTTTGTTTATGCTCTATTAGTTATTGGATTTGCTTCGCTGATAGTTTACCGCATCTCGGCAAATAAAAAACAAGCAAGTGCCGGCGGTGGTCCAGGTGGGGCGGGCGGTAATGCCGGCGCTGCTCGGGGACCCGGTGGACCCGGTGGGGCAAGAGGCGGTATGATGCAGGTAGATGGTATAGTGGTACAACCGCGCGAATTTGCCAATAATCTGGCTGTTACCGGTTCCATTGAAGCTAATGAGCAGGTACAAATCCGGGGACAGGTTTCCGGTTTAATCCGGAGTATCAGTTTTAAGGAAGGCAGTAACGTAAAAGCCGGTCAGGTTTTACTAAAAATTGATGATGCGGAATTGCGGGCCCAATTGGCCCAGGCCCAAACCCGACAAAATCTGGCTTCCGAAAATGCAGAACGCGCCGCACAGTTATTTAAAAAAGAAGCAATTAGTAGAGAGGAATTTGATATTGCTACCGCCGACTATAAAACTTTACAAGCGCAAACCCAGTTAATTCAGGCGCAATTAGCTAAAACCACTATTACCGCTCCTTTCTCCGGCCGGATTGGTTTGCGTAATGTATCCGTGGGTGGTTATTTAACTCCCGAAACCATTGTGGCGAACCTTATCAGCACCGACCCGGTTAAAATAGCTTTTTCGGTACCGGAAAAATACGCCAGCCAGGTTAAACTAAATACGAAGTTGCAACTAACCGTAGCCGGCACTACAAAAAAATACACCGGCACCGTATATGCAATTGAACCGGCCATAGAAGCTACTACTCGTACCTTACAATTAAGAGCGCGTGCCGCCAATCCCAACGGCGAATTGCTGCCGGGTTCTTTCGCTAACATAGAATTTCCTTTGGCTTCTATTCCGGATGCTTTATTGGTGCCTACCCAAGCAATTGTACCCATTCAGAACGGCAAAAAAGTGTTTGTGGTTAAAAACGGGAAAGCCCAAGAAGTAAAAGTAAATGCTACTACCCGCACCGAAAAAGAAATTCTGATCACCTCCGGCCTGCAACCAGGCGATACGGTGTTAACTACCGGTATTATGACGTTAAAACAAGATGCCCCCGTTAAAGTAAGAATTACGAGAAGCTAGCCATGATAACTTAAACCCGACCAGCTTTACAACCCAGTCGGGTAAATGAAATATCTAGAATTTATTACCTAAAACTTATTACCTAGTTATATGAGTTTATCGACCACCAGTATTAAAAGACCGGTTTTTACCATTGTAATTAACCTGATTCTGATCTTATTCGGGGTAATTGGTTATACCTTTTTAGGTATCCGGGAATATCCCTCCATCGACCCGGCCATTGTATCGGTAAGTACCAGCTATACGGGAGCCAACGCCGACATTATTGAATCGCAGATAACCGAACCTTTGGAAAAATCTATTAACTCCATTGATGGTATCCGCAATATTTCTTCGTCGAGTAACCAAGGTAGGAGCAACATTAACATTGAGTTTAACCTGGAAAAAAACCTGGAAGAAGCGGCGAACGATGTACGTGATAAAGTTTCGCAGGCTATCCGTTCTTTACCCCAGGATATTGATGCTCCTCCAGTAGTCGCTAAGGCTGATGCCGACTCAGAACCCATTGTAACCATGACAGTGCGGAGTAAGACCCGCAGCCAGTTGGAACTGAGTGATTACGCCGAAAATGTACTCTCTCAGCGCTTACAGACCATTCCGGGCATTAGTAGTGTGCAAATCTGGGGTCAGAAAAGATATGCCATGCGCCTATGGCTCGATCCCAGGAAACTGGCTTCTTATGGTCTGACGGTTGCCGATGTACGGGAAGCCCTTAACCGGCAAAACGTGGAATTACCCTCCGGCAAGGTAACGGGTACCAATACTGAGTTAATGGTAAAAACCTTAGGTAATCTTTCCAACGAAGAACAGTTTAATGATTTAATTGTAAAATCGGAAGGCGACCGCATTATCCGGTTTAGTGATTTAGGGAAAGCAGAATTAGGTCCCGAGAACCTGGAAACCAAAATGACCGAATCCGGTGTACCAATGGTTGGCTTGGCTATTGTACCCCAACCGGGCTCTAATTACCTCGAAATTGCTGGTAACTTTTATGATCAGTTAGACAAACTGAAGAGCGATTTACCTAAAGATTTGCAACTGGATATTGTCATGGACAATACTTTGTTCATTAAAAAATCGGTAATTGAAGTAGCCGAAACCATTCTGATCGCCTTAGTGCTGGTAATTTTAATTATATACCTGTTTTTCCGGGATTGGAGCATTGCTTTCCGGCCCTTGATTGATATTCCGGTTTCGCTGATTGCCACTTTCTTTGTTATGTACCTGGCTGGCTTTTCGGTTAACGTATTAACCTTACTTGCCATTGTACTGGCAACCGGTTTGGTTGTGGATGATGGAATTGTAGTAACAGAAAACATTTTCAAGAAAGTAGAGGAAGGCATGTCGCCGATTGAAGCAGCAATTAAAGGCTCCAATGAGATATTTCTGGCGGTTATTTCTATCTCTATTACCCTAGCAGCCGTATTTTTGCCAGTTATCTTCCTCGAAGGTTTTGTTGGCCGGTTATTCCGGGAATTTGGGGTAGTAATTGGAGCAGCGGTACTTATTTCGGCCTTTGTGTCCTTGACGCTTACTCCTATGCTCAATGCCTACCTCATGAAAAAAGGCGGACACAAAAAAACCCGGTTCTATAATTTTACCGAACCTTATTTCGAGAAGCTCAATTCCGGATATGCCGATTCTCTGAGCCGGTTTATGAAAAGAAAATGGCTGAGTTTTCCCATTATTGGGGTTTGTTTAGGGCTGATTGTATTGTTCTATATAACCTTGCAAAAAGAAACCGCTCCTTACGACGACCGCAGCATGTTAAGGGTACAGGTTTCAGCGCCGGAGGGAGCTTCTTTCGAATACACCGACCGATTTATGGAAGAATTAACGCAGTTGGTTAATGACTCCATTCCGGAAAAGAAAATTGCTTTAGTAATTACCTCTCCGGGCTTTGGCGGTGCTGGTTCCGTTAACAACGGCATGATGCGGATGACTCTAGTGGACCCTAGCCAAAGAGAGCGCTCCCAGAAAGAAGTTGCCGAGAAACTAACGCAACTTACCCGGAAATATCCGGAAGCTCGTACAATCGTATCGCAACAACCTACTATCTCCGTTAACCGCCGGGGCGGTCAGCCCATTCAATACATTATTCAGGCACAAAACTTCCAGAAACTGGAAGAGAAAATACCTCAGTTTATGGAGGAGGCCAGTAAAGACCCTACTCTATCTAACCCTGATGTTAATTTAAAATTTAATAAGCCCGAAATTAATATTACCATCGACCGGGAAAAAGCCCAAAGTTTAGGTGTATCCGTGATTGATGTGGCACAAACACTGCAGTTATCCTTAAGTGGCCAGCGTTTCGGTTATTTTATTATGAATGGTCGTCAGTACCAGGTGATTGGCCAGTTCGACCAGGTAGACCGGGACGATCCTTTAGATTTAACTTCTTTGTTTGTTAGAAGCAGTACCGGTCAATTAATTCAGTTAGATAATTTAGTAACCTTAGAAGAACGCAGCAGCCCACCGCAATTATTCCATAATAACCGTTATATGGCGGCCACTATATCAGCAGGTTTGGCGCCGGGTAAAAGTATCGGCGATGGTATTGAGGCTATGGACCGGATTGCGGCCAAAGTATTAGAACCAACTTTTACTACCGATTTAGGCGGCGAATCACGCGACTTCGTGGAAAGTGGTTCGAATACCGCTTTTGCCTTTGGCTTGGCTCTGCTCCTGATTTATTTAATTCTGGCCGCACAGTTTGAAAGCTTTATTGATCCTTTAATTATTATTATAACGGTACCTTTAGCGGTGGCCGGGGCTATGTTGTCGTTGTGGCTATTTGGCCAAACCTGGAATATTTTCAGCCAGATAGGTACCATTATGCTTATTGGGCTGGTAACGAAAAACGGTATTTTAATTGTGGAATTTGCTAACCAGTTAAAAGAAGAAGGCAAATCAAAAGCCGAGGCCATTCTGGAAGCGGCTGAAGCCCGCTTACGTCCTATTTTAATGACCAGTTTAGCCATTGCCTTGGGAGCTTTACCCATTGCTTTAGCTTTAGGAGCCGCAGCGCAAAGCCGGATGGGCATGGGTATTGTAATTGTGGGCGGTACGCTGTTTTCTTTAGTATTAACTTTATTTGTAATTCCGGCCATCTATGCCATGTGGTCGCGGGAATACAAACCAAATCCCGAACTGCAACGCGCCAAAGAGATAGAAAGAGAAGTGTTAGAAAGCGTTCATTAAATACATTGTTCCGGTTACCTCAGAATGTAAACATCTTCTTTCGAGCAGCTATTTTTTATTCTCCTAGGGTAACCGGAACTTTCCCTGTTCTTGTAAAACAACTAAACTATTTTTCGCTACAGACTAAACATTGCTAGGTAAAACTTATAACCTGCAACCTGTAACTTATAACCATTTACTATGAAGTCAATTTTTGTTTTCCTGGTTACTTTGCTTTTCACTTTTAATTCTATACCAGGAAAGGCGCAGGAAATTTTAACATTAGAAAACGCGGTTCGGATTGCCCTTGAAAAAAATTATGATATTAAATTAGTAACCAACGATTTAGTTATCGACCGGAACAATGTAAGCCGGGCTAATGCCGGTATGCTGCCAACCTTAGGTGCTAATATTACCAATAACAATAATATTCAGACGGGCCGGCAAACCCGCCAAACCGGATTGCAGGAATTTAACAACGTTAAAAGCTCTAATACCAGCTACGGCACCGATTTAAACTGGACTATTTTTGACGGTTTCCGGATGTTTGCCCGCTACGAACAATTAAAAGAATTAGAAAAATTAGGCGATGCGGAATTAAAGCAAACTATTCTTACTACTCTAGGCAATGTTATTAGTACGTTTTATGAGTTAGTAAATCAGCAACAGCAATTACGAGCCTACGATTCGGCGATCATTATTTCGAGGTTGCGGGTACAAACCGCGCAAAACCGGTTTACCATTGGTAAAGCCGCTCGTTTAGAAGTGTTAAATGCCCGCGTGGATTTAAGCACCGACACTACTAACCTGGTGCAGCAACAGGCGCTTTACCGGAACACCCAAATCCGGCTAAATGAAATTTTAGGCCGCGATGTAAATATTGTTTTTAGCGTACCCAATGACTTATTCATCGATAATAAATTAGCCTTAGGTTCTTTATCTGACTTAGCACATCAGCAAAATCCGGCTTTAAAAGTAGCGCTGGTAAATAAAAAAATTGCCGAATTAGATTTAAAACAAGTACGGGCTAACCGCTACCCTACCATTGGCGTAACCAGCGGTTATACTTTCAACCGTTCCCAATCGGCTTTAGGGTTTGCTACGCAGGCGAATAACCGGGGATTTAACTATGGCCTATCGGCGTCGGTAAACATTTTTAATGGTTTTTTGCAACGGCGCAACGAACAAAATGCCGAAACTTTAATTCAGAGCGCCCAACTGCAATTCGAAAAGGCGGATCTGGCCATTAAGTCTCAATTAGCTTCGGCTTACCAAACTTACGTTACCAGTTTAACCTTAGTAACTCTGGAAGAAAACAATCAAAAAATAGCCAAGCAAAATCTTAATATCACTCTCGATAAATACCGCTTAGGCAGTATTGCCCCGGTAGAATTTAGGGATGCGCAGTTAAATTACCTCAATGCCCGGGTTCGTTTTAACAATGCGCAGTACGTGGCTAAACTGGCCGAGATTTCTTTAAAAGAAATCGCCGGCGATTTAAATTTATAAATCTGTAACTGTTTCTGTTTTTTATACATTCCTGTTTAAGAAAAAAGCCTGCTTTGTTAAAGTAGGCTTTTTTAATCTAATTTTACTTTTGTTTCTTTATCCGGTTCCAGAAATAGGCTAACGAATCCGTCATTTGCACTTTATACGGTTGTTCTTTTATCAATTTCTGAATATGATGGATCCGGGAAGTTAGAGGCGGGTGCGTACTTAAAAACTCCTCCGGATTTGTATTGTTGGAAGCTTTCTCCTCTTGCTTTAATCGCTGGAACAACAAAAGCATTCCCTGGGGATTGATGCGGTTTTGCCGGAGTATTTTAAACCCGTATGCATCGGCTTCTTCTTCTAATTTACGACTATACTCCAGGCGTTTCAGCATATCGGCATTTTGAACCACTACGCCAACAATCCCCGATATATCGCCCAAAACAAGAGAAATAAATAAATAACTAGCTAAACCCCGGAATAAGGCACGAGTAGTATGTCGGTTTTGAACGTGGCCCGCTTCGTGGCCCAGTAGGGCCGCCAATTCCTCGGGCTTTTGCATTCGATTTAATAAGCTACTATGCACTACCAAAAAACCACCCGGTAAAGCAAAGGCGTTCGGGTTAGATTCGTCGATTACGGTAACTTGAAACCGGTAGTTACTATTTACACGCAATTGCCGCATAAAGCCCCGTACTTCGCGGGTAAGTTCTGGCTTAGCATTTTCTGTTTGAACTACTTGCTGGTACAACTGCTTACCTAAATACTCATCCGTTGCCTGGGGCATGATACGGGCTACCTTATCTGCTAAGCGGGGTAAGCCCCAAAAATAAAAGCTCAATGCCGAAACCAACAAAATAGCGGCAGTTATCCAGAACCAGGGTCGTATCTTACTGCTTGGTAAAATTACTGGCGCTTGATTGTACGGAATTGGCTGATATTGCTTTTCAAAATTTTCTTTAAACTCGGGATCATTAATTTCTAATCTCTGAACCGGATAGTTGCCGTAACACAGAGAAGTAAATTCCTGGTCCCCCAATATTTCTTTCTGAATCCGGGAGGGTTGCCAGTAAACTATAACCGGTACGGCTTGATCGGGAGCTTGGTACATAATCTGTAACTGCCCCGAACCCAGAGTTATTTGTGCAGAATGAGGCCGGGAAGAGTTGCCATCGAAATAAGTACCGGCAAAAACAGATTTCATACAACAATTATCTAATATCTAAACTAGATTCACATCCAGCCTATCGGCTACATTTTTGTAAGAAGCATTTTAATATTGCTCTTCGGTTTGTATCAGATTATCCGGATCAAAGAAACCAACAAGTTCTATATTTAAAGTAATATAAGTAGTTGTGGGTTATTCGTTGTTCGTTGTTCGACTAATTATTTTATGAGAATGCGTAAGTTACCTCAAATGGTAGTCGAAACTAAGCTCGTTGAAGTACTTAACATAGAATTTGTTTGGATATCAACGAAGCTATAAAACTTGAGATTAAAAAAATTAACCACCTGAAGTACCCAAAATACATTTAAACAGGTGAAAAATTATTTTTTATTCCTTGAATCTAATACTTTTTAAATTTTTATAGAATTGATTAGAATAGGGCAAATACAACAAAAAAGCCACCGTATTTTACCGGTGGCTTTTTTGTTGTATTTGTACCGACTAAACTACATCGCAACAGCTTTAGCTCTTTTTTTGGCTTTACTTTTTTTAGAACCTTTCGCTTTAAACGCGGTTTTCTCTTGAATTATGTTTTGAATAAAAGCTACTTCTTCCGCTTTATACGGTTCACCGTTGGGCCGGTAAATATCATGAAACCAAAGCTCGGGCTCAGCCGGATAAACTTTTTGCCAGGAGTTCCAAGGATAGATGGTGTTAGATTTACCAGCCACAAAACCCCAATTAATCATAGCTACGTTGTATTTGCTGGCTACCGGCAAAGAGCGTTCAAACACACTTTTATTGCCGCGCGACATATATTCGGTGCAGATTAAGGGTTTGCCGTATTGCTGCAGGTACACAATGCGTTTTTCCAGTTCCGGGGCATCGTCGTAATTATGAAAAGAAATAACATCGGAATTTTCGACCTGAATTTTTTCGATCGGTTTTAATTTTTCCGGGGTAGACCAATCGCCCGCCCAGATACCGCAGGTAAGCGGTTGGGAAGGGTTGGCTGAACGTGCCCAGGTAAATACTTGGGGCAGCAGATTAGTTACTAATTCTACTTTGTTTGCTGGTTCCCACCGGCCATAACTGGAATTATTTGTATTATCCGGCTCGTTCCATACATCCCAACCTAAAATGCGGGCATCATCTTTAAACTGACTTACTACTCCCGTCACGTATTTTTGCAGTTGCGGGTATTGTTGCGAATCTTTTAAAACGTCGGCTCCGGGTCCTTGTACCCAACCCGAGTTATGTAAGCCTTGAACCGGTTCGTGTTGCTTGCCCAAATGCGGAAAAGGATCCCAACAAGAATCAAACAAGACGAACAAAGGCCGGATTTTATGTTTGGCGCAAATGTCTAAAAACTGGTTAATGCGCTGAGTAAAACCGGCTTGGTCTGAGTTCCAAAGTTGATCGTGCAAAAAAACCCGCATGGTATTAAAACCTAAGTTTTCGGCCATGCCCATTTCTTTATCCAGCGTAGCCGGGTCAAAAGTTTCGGCCTGCCACATTTCTATTTGGTTAATGGCGTTTACGGGCAGGTAATTAGCTCCGAGCAACCAGGGTTGTTGGGCATACCAGGCATTGGCTTGTTCTTTCGTCCAGACGGCGCGCTGGGCAAACAAGTTAAAGGATACAAAAAGGTAAACGAAAAACAGTAAGTATTTTACGGATCGCATCGGGTAAAAAGTTTAGTTAAAACCAGTTTTGAATAACGAAGCAGACTTTGCTTTTTGCGGATTTAATATTACTAAATTCTGGTTTACCGAAGCAGATTTATTTTAAAAACTATACAACTAAGTTAATTACAATAACGAGTTAGCAAAGCCTAAGCAACGGTATAAATTGTGTTGGAAGTTAATTACCTTTGGTCTGGTTGGTACAACTTATATAACCCGCTGTCCGATTACTAAAGTAAGTTTGGCCGAAAGTATTTTTTGGCCTAAGATTATGAATAGGTATTTACAAGAGAATTTAATTTGCTTCCTGCAAAATTAGACACTCGCACAGAAGTAGATTAGAAATAAATTTATTTTTACAGGCGTGAGAAAGAAATATTTGTAGAGGAATAAACAGTATTTACCTGTTCTCCCGAAAGATTTACCCGCCAATTTCCTAAAACATCTATCTTCTATTTAATTCTATTCGAGTACTTAAATTAATAGATAGAAAAACTTAGATTCGTTATTCAATTATGAAAATTCTTTTTTTTATTCCGCTTTTGTGCTGGATAGTAGATGTTGGCCCTAAGGTAAAACCGGAAACCAATACCCCATTGAATAGTAGCATAAAAGGAAAATGGACCAACGAGCGAACTCACCTACAGTTTATTGTAGATAGCCACTTGGTTCATGAAGAGGAAATTACCGACGAAAAAGGTAAAGAGTATAATTTTGATGGTACAACCGTCCAGGTTATTTATCCGGATGGAACTACCGCGCAGGGTACTTATTCCGTATTTATAGAAGAAGAAAAAAAGAAGCTTTTTATGCAATTACGCGGCACAACCAATACCTATACCCTTATTGCGGTAACGCCAACCAGTATGGCCTGGCAAAAAGATTTGGAAGACACCTACTATTACGAAGGTTTTACCCGCAAATCAGCTGAGCGCGCCATTTATACCGAAGAGTTAAAGCGGAAGCAATAAAATTATTACGCAAAGACAAAATTAATTAGCCTCTTTATTTACCAATTAAAACAAAAGGAGCCCAGTAATAAGGCTGACTGTACTTTTTTTGGCGTACTAATTTACGTTTCGCTATTTGCAAAGCAATGGTTTTACTTTTGCCGGAAAGTAATTCTTTATAAAAATATTTCATTAAGTCGGCGGTAGAAGCATCATTTACCTTCCATAAGGAAACGATTACATTCTTGGCTCCGGCATAAAGTAATGCTCTGGTTAAACCGATTACGCCTTCCCCGTATGCCAGTTTTCCTAAACCAGTTTCACAAGCCGAAAGCGTAACTAATTCCGCCTTTAAACGCAGGTTGTAAATTTCTCCGGTATATAACGATCCGTCCTCTTGATTTACATTCTCTTGGCTAAACAGTAAACCGGATAGTTCCGGGAACTTCTCATTAACAAAACCATGAGTAGCTAAATGGATGTAGTTATAGCCGGAAACTTCCTCGTTTTTAATCTGGCGTTCACTGGCTTTATTATGCAGATATACTTTGGCTACTTCTCCCTTGTCCTGAAACAAGCGAGCAATAGTATTCACTTCCTGCTCCGAAGCAAATAAAGGAGGGATGCCTTGCTCCATAAATATCTGGCTGCTCCGGGTACTTTCTTGTCCATTAGTAGAGCTAGCTTTATGTCTGCCGGATTCAACTTGTAGAATGGGGGGATTGGTTATTTTAGAGAATTCTCGTCTAGCATTGGTAACAGCTCTTGAACTGCTCTCCAGGCTTGATTTAGATGATAAAGAATGCGGCGTATTGGCTGATGCCTTACTATTATTTATGGAATCAACGAATACGGGAGCCATGGCCAGTAAATTTCTGGTTGTTGTTTCTTTTTCTGAATTTAATCGCTGGTAAAGCAGCCAGGCAGAATAGGCATAACTAATGGTGTATTTGTTTAATAAGTAAGAAGACGGTTTTCTCAAGTTCTCACGGGCAGGTTTGGAAAGTAGCGCTTCAAACGGAAAGGCAGTTAACTCGCCGGACGGAATAATAAGTAACGACTTTATAGATTTTGGCAGGTTAAATGGCATTAATACTTTAAAAAGCTGGTAGGCAACCTGTTGGTACAAATCCTGGTCCTGAAGCAGAATTCCTTCTCTGAAAGCGGTTAACTGTCTTCGAAAAAGGTTATCTAACGGAATGGATTCTACCTGAAAAAAATGATGACCAATTATAAATACTTGAAGAAGAGAATCCGTCAGCACGTATTCTAACAGAACGGTTTTCTTATCAAGTTTATCTTGCAGCTGCTTAGGAGTAACAATAGAAGATTGGTATTTAAGAGAATAATACTGCGGATAAAATTCTTCAAATTGCTTTATCAGGCTTTTTTGCTGACGGTGAGCCGTAAATAAGTAATTTTCGTAGCTTTGTATTTTACTGCTGTCTGCCTCCTTTCTTTTTGTAAGTTCTTTGGCTAATCGCTGGGAGTATTGCGCAATTTGCGTTCGGATAGTTTGGTCCTGTTTTAACAATGAATCTGGAATACCGGCAAACATTTTGGCCTTTGATTCGGCCAGTGAAGTTTTAAGAACACTGGCTTTACCTTGTTCGGCAAAGTAGAAGGCTTTATCTAAATAGTTTTGCTCTTTGGTTAAATGAAATAATTTTAGGCATAAAGGCAGCGCTTGTTGATATAACTCCACCGAACTGGAAGTAAATGCCACCTTATCGCTTTCTTTCTCAAAATTCTGCTGAATTTTATTTGCCAAAGAATCCGCTGCACAAGAGGTTTGGTAAGCCAATTGCAAATCCGTAATGTTATGAGATTGGTTAAATAGTATTTCCAAAACTTTAGCTTTAGACCGCAGAGAGGTTAGTAAAGGTTTGGCAAAGAAAAAAGGATTGGTCTGGCCTTTCAATACAGGATTGTAGGCAACCGTTGAATCTTGAAAGTCAGGCAAATTGGCTATAATAGCCTGCTGGTATTGTTGCAAGGATTTCTTATACTCCCTTTTATTTAAATAGACATTACCAATTTGGATATAAGCGTCCGCTACACTAGGATGCGTTTTACCAAAAGCTCCCAGATAACCCTGTAATGCTTTTTGGTGATATTCCAAAGCCTTACCGTATTCGCCTTTACTTTGGTACAGCATTCCTATTTTATTATAAGATTCGGATACGTCCGGGTGCGTTTTGTTTAAAGCCGAAAGTCTAATTTCCAAACCTTTCTGGTAGTATTTCAAGGCATTATCGTACTCGCCTTTCGCCGAGAATACATTCCCTATATCGTTGTACGAATTAGCAACTCTAAGATGGGTTTCGCCTAAAGAGAAACGCCTGATTTGCAATGCTTTTTGATGGTATTCTAAGGCTTTCTCGTATTCTCCTTTTTCGTAGTAAGTATTTCCTATGTTGTTATAAGAAAAAGCAACATTGGGATGGTTTTCCCCCAGAACCACTCGCCGGATGCGCAATGATTGTTGGTGGTATTCTAAGGCTTGATCGTACTCGCCTTTTGTATTGTATATTTTGCCAATTGTTTGATAAGAATTAGCTACCCCTTGGTGAGTTTCTCCAAATATAGTGCGCCGGATCTCTAAAGCTTTCTGGTAGTACTCTAAAGCTTTCTCGTATTCCCCTTTATCAAAGTATACGTTGCCGAGTTGGTTGAAGGTGTCCGCTACACCTCCATTCGCCTCACCGTAAGCTGAACGCCGGATGTGTAAGGCCATTTGGTGGTATTCTAATGCTTTCTCGTACTCGCTTATAGCTTGGTATATAATTCCCATGTAATTATAAGACTCCGCTACATCCGGGTGCGTATTACCATAGGCAGAGCGCCGAATATACAAAGCCTTTTGATGGTATTCTAAACTCTTATCGAACTCGCCTTTTACTTGCAGTACGTTTCCGATATTATTATAAGAGGCGGCTACCCTCGGATGAAAATCGCCGAAGATAGTACGCCGGATATGCAAAGCCTTCAAATGACATTGCAAAGCTTTGTCGTACTGTCCTTTCAGGTGATAAATATTGCCTAAATTATTATACGAATCCGCTACCTCTCTATGCGTATTGCCTAAGTTAGTAAGTCTGATCTGAAGGGACTTATTGAAATATTCCAGGGCTCTATTATACTCACTCTTAAATAAGTATATACCTCCTAAATAGTGGTAAGAAGTAGCAATTTTTAAATTTGTTTCATTAAAAAAGATGCGCTTCATTTTTAATGATTTTAGGTGAAGTTCTAAGGCCTTATCGTACTCACCTTTATCGGAGTAAATATTACCCACTAGATCATACGAATCGGCTACATTTGGGTGTCCTTCGCCTAGTACTTTTCGGCGCATTTGCAAAGCCTTTTCCTGAAATTGCAAAGCTTTCTTGTACTCGCCTCTCATCCGAAGTATTTCGCCGAGGTTAATATAACATCTAATGGCTTTGGTCGAATCTCCTTTAAATTTTTCTAAACCTTCCTGTAACGTTTGGGTAGCCGTTTGCAAAGCTTCCTGGTACCTGCCCATTATAAATAAACTATAGGAAAACTCATTATCACAGTCTAGTTGCTTATCCCATAGCTGATACTTTTTATATAATCCGGCCGCTTTGCCCAAAAGCGCCATGGAGCTGTCATAAACCCCTTTCTGCTGCAAACGCAAAGCCTTATTATACCAGGCGCGGGCCTGAATAGTATCTCTTCTTATCTGCTTAACTTGGGCATGGGCAAACGGTATATTAAAAGAAAACAGAACAAGAGCAATTAACAGGTAAGTCTTCATTTTAATTTATGATACTACACAAAACGGAGGCCTTCTATTTGGACTAATACCCTCAATTAATATTTATTATTGTTATTTTAAATATAAAATAATACTTTAAATTTACTTATATTATATTGAAATTTACCATTACTAAGCTTATTTAAAAGTAAAGTATTTATCATACTTTACCTTTATTTCTGGTTACTTAAAGAAGAGATACGTTAGTACCTAATGAGGTCTTTTTACAAGACAAATTTCTAAGATGGAAACTACATTTAATCTGGCATATCGAGTAAGCTTCCGTTCTAAAAGATATGCTCGTATTTGTATAATAGCTATTCTTCTGTTAGGAAAAATAAATAGCGGTCATGCACAAACTCTTTTACCGGCAACTTCCTACAAATACAAGGTAATGCACCAGATATTCGACCGGTTAACGTATGCGTATGCCAACGGCCGGCCGCAACCTGAATTAGAGATTATTGGGCGCAGTAAAAATAAAACCAAGGTAATAGCCATGTATAAACCTGGTAATCATCCAGTTATTCAATTTGATGAAGAGGTTTATGATTTGTGCGCTAAATTACAGAAGGATTCACTTAACGCCTTAGCCGTTTTACTTAGTCATGAATTAGCTCACCATTACGAAAAACACGATTGGTACTTCACTTTTGGCATTGGCCAGCCGAATACCAGTATGTCCAAGGCAAACATTCAACAATTTGAATCAGCGGCTGACTTTTACGGGTGCTTCTACGGTGAGCTATCCGGCTACGCTACGGGTCGGGTTTTTCCTCGGGTTTTAGATATGATTTATGAATATTTTAATCTATCGGAAAGCTTAAACGGTTATCTAACCAAAGAAGAACGAAAAGCAATTTATGCCAAG
Source organism: Adhaeribacter arboris (assembly GCF_003023845.1). Classification (NCBI taxonomy): domain Bacteria; kingdom Pseudomonadati; phylum Bacteroidota; class Cytophagia; order Cytophagales; family Hymenobacteraceae; genus Adhaeribacter; species Adhaeribacter arboris. The sequence continues at coordinate 2,098,776 of NZ_PYFT01000001.1, forward strand.
CGGCAAAAAGAGGCCATGCAAATGGTGGCGGTATTTAAAGCCGGTTTTTTTCTTTACCTGATTCAGGAATTTGAATCCGCCGCCCAGTGCTTCGATTTTCTGGTAAATAAGTTTCCCAGCAGAGAAATTTATAACAACTTAGCGGCCGCCAGACTGCAGCAGGCCTTAGTGCTTTCTTCGGGCCAGGAAAACACAAAATTTGCCTATCCCGTTGAAATGGATGCACAAAGCCGGTTAGTAACCCGCAACCGGGCTCTCTCGCCTGAGTTTAACGAGCAACCCTATCTGCAATTATTAAGTGAAGCCCGCAAATATTCCGAGCAAGCCCAGAAAGTAGACCCTAATTATGTACCCGCTTATATAAACCTGGCCTGCATTTATTCCCTCCAGGGAAATCAACCTGCCGCTATTGGAATTATTAATGAATTAAGTCCGGCTTTAATTACCGGCAATGCTCATTCTATTAGAGCCATTGCTTATTTTAAAGATAATCAGTTTAATAAAGCTCAGAAAGATTTTGAAATAGCTAACCAGAAAGGGGCTTATATGGGCCGGTATAACCTGGAACTAGCTAATAAAATGAACGAATCGTTAACCGCAAGTTTAGCGATGTGGGTGATGAGTTGGTTTGAGGAAGAAGAATCTTCCGTTATTCCGGACCGACCTGTGAGTATTATACCCGAACTAATTGGCGGAAAAAGGAACAATGCTGCTTTGCTCACACCCTCTCCCCAAATAAAAGTAAGCAAAAACCCTAACCTTACTATTCAATGGAGTGAGTTCCATGACCATCTGCAATTAAGTATTCAAAATAGCACCCGCAACTACTTGGCCCTTTTAACCCTCGATAACTATCCTCAGCAAACCGCCAGAAAAATAAAGCGAGGCACTCATTCCAACATTTTAGTTAAGAACTATGGTAAACCAACTTATACTTTTACAGGAACTTCCGGTGAGTATTGGGTTTATACGAACCAAAAAATAGCCTTTCACCTAGATAAAAACAGTCGCGTTAACAGCTGGGTAATTTATACCCGCACCTTATAAGGCAACAAAATAGTTTCTCCTCTTTATACTGTTACTTTCTATCACTTAATTTTCTGAGGCTAACTTTCATTCTAGTAAAAATTAGGCTGCTTTGATCAATTAGCTATTTGGTTTTATAAAGGATACATCCGAATAACTTTGGTTTGTAGTTTTGCTTCTCTACCTATACAGTAACAAGCAACTGGTTATAAGTTAGCATTTTATTAAAGTTACATTCATTTTTATCCTTCAGCGCTAACTATCTTGATTTAGGAGAAGCCGAAAATGCATTTGGCCCCACTTACATTTTATATTTCTTCCCATGTTCCCACTACTCGACTTCTATGAAGAAATTAAAAAATCATTCATTTCAATAGCCTCTATTTTTTACTTAATAGATATGATAAAACAAATATTTAAGCAAATTTTTTAATTTTTTGCAAAGTAACCGGTAACAATCCCTCAGTAACCTGTATTTAAGAGTGAATATGTTTAATTTAGTTAAAATTCGGTAAACTATTTAAAAATAAATTATGGTGCTAAAGGTTTGTATCCACCCGGCAAAGTAAGTTATGACAAGACTATTAATCAGGCAAAAGTATATCTTTCCGAATAGTGGTACTGGTTAAAACGGTACTATTATTCTTGAGTGACCAATTAAATGAATGGTAATAAGTAATATAAGATCAACTGGCAGGTTATGCCAAATTTAAGTTTCAGATAGCAAGCAGTTAAATAAGGGCAACGATTTTCATTCAATCCAAACCTGATTCTTATCCATTACTTAGCTACTATTTAAAGGCAGTAAATTCTAATTATAACCCAACAGTAACAACACCCACCAACCCAAAGAATAAAGCTATATGGCTACCATTTACACCGAAATTCAGTTTATTAGCCCGCAGCAAATTGTATCCATTCATCTTCCGGAAGAAAGTAATTTTGGTTTATCGAATCATTACCGCATGCACGTGCGCTTTAACATTCGGCCAATATCGGTTTGGGGCATCACTATTCAGCTGCGGGCAATAATTGTTAATAACCGTTTGTTCAGTTTTGAAGACGGAAATAATTTAATGGATTGCCGGTTTGATAATGTGCTGGATGGCGAAGTGCGGATGACGCTGCCTTTCCGGGTGAAAAATATTGCCCCGCTAACGGGCATGCAGTTGGTTTTAGCTACCGAAGCTTACGATGTAGCCGACCCCAAGAACAAAGATTTTGACTCGGAAACGTACGATGTTACTTGCAGTTCCCAGAGCCATATAGCTGCGCGTTTTTTCCTGGCTTCCTGAATTAAGTACCTGTTTAGCACTCCGTTACCGGAAAGAAGTAGCGAGATGATAAACAGGGCCGATTCAAGAACGAACCAGAAAAGTATAAATTTCTTGATTTTCTCAGGAGATAAATTATCTCCAGGTTAAATCAAGAAATAAAAAAAACGACCCAGTTCCATGAAAACTTTACTTTTTTAAAGAGAAAACTTTAATTATTTTGGCCGGAATGAAACATTCTGATCAAAAATATATTGAAGCCTTATTAAACAATAACAGAGTCTTGCTTGATGAGTTATATCGTAAGTTTTCTGGTAAAATTAAAAGAATGATTCTGAGTAATAATGGCACAGAAGCAGATGCTGCCGATATTTTTAATGAGGCCTTGTTAACGTTATATCATAAAGCAAGTACGCAGAATTTTGAATTATCGTGTCCTTTGGATGCTTTTCTCTATATCGTTTGTAAAAACAAATGGTTAAACGAGTTAAACAAAAGAAAAAACAAAAGGGTAATACTAGAGGATGACGAAATTAATTTAGAAGAGGATAGCTTTAAAATGGCAGAAGACCTTATTTTACAAGAGCAACGCTATAAATTACTTACAGAAAAAGTGGCGGAGTTAGGTAATACTTGTCAGCAATTATTACAATTAAGCTGGAGCGGTAACTCGATGGAAGAAGTAGCCCAAATCCTACGGGTAACCTATGGCTATGCCCGAAAGAAAAAGTCAGAATGTATGGCCAGATTAATTACGTTAATTAAACAGTCAACCCAGTTTAACTCCTTAAAATGGTAAAATCATGGATTCTACTTACTACGAGCAAATAGAGGATTACCTCAACGGAGAAATGAGCCATGAAGAAAAAGCGCATTTTGAGGCGGCCTTATCGGCCGATAAAGAATTGGCTGGTACCTTCTCCGTGTACCGGACCATTGAAACAGAAATGCGAGGAACTGCAAAATATAAAATGCAGGAAAAGGATTTACGTAACACTTTACTTGCATTAAATAAGCGTTATTTTGAAAACGAACCACAACCAACCACAAAAATAATCCCGCTTTACTCTGGTAAAATTTTTAAAACAATTTTTGCTATAGCAGCTACTATACTCTTATTGCTGGTTACCTGTTTTTATTTTTTCAAACCGCATAATACTACTCAGCTTCTGGCTGATACTTACTTTAAAGAAAATTTGCTGCATATAAATCAAACCATAAGTGATCCGGAAGATACCCTGGAGTTTGGCATAGCCGGTGATAAATTAAAGCAAAAAAATACTATTCAAGACAGTCTCGAAACGGGTATTACCGCTTATAATAATCAAGAGTATCCTAATGCCTTAATGTATTTTCAAAGCGTCTATAAAAATCACCCGGAATACAGGGAAGCTAAAAAGTATACGGGGCTGGTTTTCCTGGCATCAAAAGAGTACGATAAAGCATTGCAGGTTTTTGATGAACTGGCAAAAGAAAATGTACCGGGTAATTCCGGCCTTTTCCTGAAAGCCCTAACCTACCTGCAACGGAACCAGAAAGGAGATAAAAAAAGAGCCAAGTTGTTATTACAACAAGTTGTGAAAAATAGGACGGAAAACAATAAAGAGGCAGAGGACTTGTTGAAAAAACTTTAAGAGCTAAATTAATTAGAAACTGTTTCTTTTAAATAAAGAAAAAAAATAAATTGAAACATTAAGTATTATGACGTATGACCTAAGATAGTTAAGATTTAATCAAACAGTTTGAATAAATTATATGTGCCGCATTTAACTTACTTAAACCCGATTATACCAGGACTATCTCAATTTATCTTAGCGTTCTCTTTAGTATTTTCTCCTGCTTTACAATATCTTATAAATTTAAACCTGCTCTTATATTACTTACCTACTAAAATAAAAGGAGCCCAGTAAAATGGTTGGTCATACTTCCCTTGTCGGATCAAGCTGCGTTTTGCTAATTGTAAAGCGGTTGACTTGTCTTTTCCCGAAAGAAGCTCCTGGTAAAAATATTCCATTAAATCTGATGTAGACTTATCAGACACCTTCCACATAGAAACCATTATATTCTTAGCTCCGGCATATAATAAAGCTCTGGTAAGGTTAATTACACCTTCACCCTGAACTATTTTACCTAAGCCTGTTTCGCAAGCAGAAAGAGTTACTAAATCAGCGTTTAAATGGAGGTTATATATTTCTCCAAAATACAGAATTCCATCTTCTTGATTAGTCTGGTTTTGGGTAAGTACTAAACCAGAAAGTTCGGGGTAATTTTTATTTACAAAGCCGTGGGTAGCTAAATGAATATAGTTAAACTTAATAAGTTCCGGACGCTTAATCTGATTTTCACTAGCATTTTGATGTAGCAATACCCTGGAGGAGAATCCCTTTGCTTGAAACAGTTTAGAAATTTTTATGACTTCCTGCTCCGAACCAGGCAATGGGGGAAGTTCCTGACCATCTATTGATGAAAGTCGAGTTTTTGTGTAGTCAATTTTTGCATTTAGATTTTCCTTAATTACAAGATCAGAATTATGCAATGGCACGTTCATCAATGGTGGCTGTATACTACTTTCGTCATAGTCCCTTTCATCCTCAACAAAAAGCTCCTGATGGAGTAACGTGTTTTGAAAAGTTACCTCCTGATTGCTACTTTGGATTTCGGTAAATACAGGTGCCATAGCAAGTAGTTTCTTGGTAGGTGTTTCCTGGGGTTGAATTAATCGTTCGTAGAGCAATCTTGCCGAATAGGCATAACTTACATTATATTTGTTTAATAAGTAGGGGTTTCGTTTACCCTTCACAACTTCTGCCGGTTTTGTCAGCAATGCCTCAAATGGCAAAGTAGTTAATTCTCCGGCCGGAATAATAATTAATGATTTAATTGATTTGGAAAGTGACTGAGGTATTAACGTTTTATATAAATTGTAAGCGACTTGCTGATACAAATCCTGGTCTTTCAAAAGAATACCTTCCCTAAAAGCAACTAATCGCCGATGGAAGAGACTATCCAAGAATACAGTTTCAACTTTATAAAATTTATGACTTATAATAAATACCTGAAGGAAATTATCCGTCAGGGTATACTCTAACAGAGCTGTTTTTTTATCTAAGACGTCTTGGAGTTGCTTTGGAGTAACCGATTTTAATTGATATTTGAGGGCGTAAAATTTAGGATAGCTTTTTTCAAATTCATTTACTAGACTATCCTGTTGCAGATGTGCGGTAAACAATTGATTTTGATAATGTATTAGAATACTGCTATCTGCCTTATTTCCCTTGGCCAGTTCTTTAGCCAACCGCTGAGAAAACTGGGCAATCTGATTACGGTAATTTTGTTCTTGTTTTAGCAAGGAATCTGGAATATCGGCAAAAGCCTTGGCCTTTGATTCCGTAAGCGAAGCTGTGAGCACACTTGCTTTTCCCCGTTCGGCAAAATAGAAAGCCTTATCTAAGTAGTGAGAATCTTTTGTTATGCGGTATAACTTTAAACACAAAGACTGAGTCTGCTGATATAATTCCATGACATCGGCAGAGAAAGCTACTTTATCATTCTCTTCGGTGTAATTTTGTTGAATTTTATACGCCAAAGAATCAGCAGAACAAGAGGTTTGCAAAGCCAGAATTAAGTCTTCAGTTGTATTAGACTGGCTATATAACCTCTCCAATATACCTGCTTTGGCTCGCAAGGAGAAAAGTAAATCTTTGGGAGTTAAGTGAGGTTTACCATGTCCGGCGACAATAGGATTATGGGCAATGAGAGTATCCTGAAAAGTAGGCGTATTAGCAATAATAGCCTTTTGGTATTGTTGTAAAGATTTTTTTAATTCACCTGTTAGGCGGTATACATTTCCTAAGTTGTTATAAGTATCCGCAACAGCAGGATGTGATTTACCAAAAGTTTTAAGGTAGCTTTGTAAAGCTTTATAATGGTATTGAGCGGCTTCCTTGTACCCCCCTGTAGCCTGGTAAACATTACCTAAGTAGTTATAAGATTCCGCTGTACCAGGATGCGACTCCCCTAAAGTTTTATGATAATTTTGCAAAGCCATCTGGTGGTATTCTAAAGCCTTGTCATAATCTCCACTACTATAATATACCTTACCTAGGTTGTTGTAAGACTCTGCCACTTTCGAATGAGATACACCAAAAATAATTCGCCTAATTCTTAAAGCTTTTTGATAATACTCCAAAGCCCTTCTGTGCTCTTCTTTTACTTGGTAAATATTTCCTATTTCATTATAAGAATCAGCTACATTATGCTGTGTTTCGCCATGAGCAGCCAACCGGATTTGTAATGATTTATGGAAATACTCTAAAGCTTTATCGTATTCGCCTTTAGCGGAAAAAACTTTACCAATAACGTAATACGAATTAGCCACACTTGTATGAGCTTCGCCTGAAACAGTGCGACGGATTTCTAATGTTTGCTGATAATTTCCTAGAGCTTCCTCATACTCACCTTTTTCAAAATAAGTGTTACCTAATTCTTTATAAGCATCTGCCACACCTGGATGCATTCTACCAAAGGCACTTAGAAAACATTGCAGTGCTTTTTGGTGAAACTGCAAAGCCTTCTCGTAATCTCCCTTTGCTTGATATGTTTTACCTAAATTATTATATAAATCAGCCACTTTCGGATGAGATTTCCCTAAGGTGGTCCGTCGGATTTCTAATGACTTAAATAGGTAAGATAGTGCCTTCTTGTACTCTCCTTTAACTTGAAGAATCTTTCCTAAATTGTTATAAGAATCCGCCACTTTCACATGAGATACACCAAAAACAGACTGTCGGATCAAGAAAGCCCTTTGATGGTATTCAAAAGCTTTTTCATAATTTCCTTTGTTGTAATATACATCACCGAGATTGAAATAAGAATCAGCTACATCGGGGTGAGTTTGACCAAGAGCAGTAAGTTGAATCTTTAATGCCTTTTGTTGGTATTCCAGAGCTTGTTTGGACTCCCTTTTAGCTATATATATATTTACAAAAGCTTGATAAGAATTAGCTATAACAGGATGCGTTTCTTTAAAGAATTTATGACGGATAAACAAAGCTTTTTGATAAAACCCCAATGCTTTAGCGTACTCTGCTTTTTCGAAATATACCTTACCTAGGTTAATGTAAGTGCTTGCTACTTTAGGATGAGTCTCACCAAATTTGGTGCGTTGATATTGTAATACTTTCTGAAAATACGCTAAAGCTTTATCGTATTGGCCTTTTTCGTAATATACATTACCGAGGTTAATATAAGCCCCTGTAGGATCTCCTTTTGCCCTAGATAAGCTTTCCTTAAGGGTTTGGTTGGCCTTATGCAATGCTTCATTGTATCTACCCAGTAAAATTAAATTTTGAATAAATTCATTGTCACAATCTAATTTTTTCGCCCATAGCCGATGCTCTTTGTACTCTTGAGATGCCTTCTTAAACATCATCAAAGAACTATGATACTCGCCTTCTTGCTGTAATCTTAATGCTTGCTGATACAGATTTTGAGCATGCCTGAAATCGACTATTATTTGGGGTTGCCGGGCAAAGGCTATTTTATTAAAACTTGATAACAGGAAAATAGCACCTAGAAGTAAAGATTTCATCATTAAATAAACAAGGTTAGACAGAAATCTTTGTGTTGAGTTAATTATTACCCACCATTAAAATGCAGTTATAATAGCTCCTGCAAGAAATTACATTTAATGTAGCTAAATTATATGTAATAATATATAAACTTAAATAATTACATAAAAAGCTTTTTTAAATATCATTTCTATTATTCACCCTTTTGCAGGTTCATTACCTATTATAAGCAACTTCTTTGTCGTTAATTTCAGTATTTTTTAAAGCAGAAAAGATATTGGAGACAAGGTAGTCACCTAATAAAGCATCATGAAGGATTAAGGTAAAAGATAAAGGTGCTAGACTCTGAAACAAGCAGTTAGTGTCAGTAATAGTATAAGTAACTACTTATGAACTATTTAACAGCAAATACCAGGCACTCGTTGGCAAATCGTTCTGAGTTAAGAGCAAATGGTGATACAATTCAACGCTATCAGAGCTAGCGCAATTTTTAGATAGTGCGTGCTTGAGGGCACGAAGCAGTGGAATAAGCGCTTCGGAAACTTCTTCTACGAAGAAATACTAATAGCTTTACAAACCCTAAAGAGCGGTTACTTTACATCAATTAACAAAGTCAAATGGACTACACTCTCCCAGACAGCATCGAATAATGGCTGGTGAAAGTAGCTCCCGAGACAATGCCGTTAGTAGCAGAATAGTATCTTTGCTTTAAACTTAAGAGTATGTTTAAATTTTTAAGGTTGTGAAATTAAATAACGGATTAGGTTGATTGTCTTGCATAAGCCTTTTTCGCTAGTTTTGCTATCGTATATTTAAAATACTTCAAGAAAGTAGTGGCATCAGAACTTGCTTCAATTTCAGTAAGAAGCCTACTGAACCCGTCTGATCAGAAACAAGAAAGTTTAATAATTTAATAATCATTCCTTTATGTTTTACATTCTTTTTAAAAGCTGCTTTTAAAAAGAATGTAAAACATACTCTAAGATATATCGATTGTTACTTTAGATACATTAAGCATACATAAAATAAAAATGCCTCTTAGAATGATCTAAGAGGCATTTAAGTGGGCCCACCTGGAATCGAACCAGGCACCTACTGATTATGAGTCAGTTGCTCTAACCGAATGAGCTATAGGCCCGGCAAAAAGAGTTTTACTTCTTTTTGATTTTGGGAGTGCAATTTTACATATTTGCACCGCATTTTCCAAATACTATCAAAAAAATTCCTGTGGATTTACAGCAAGTAAAAAATATAATTTTTGATTTAGGTGGCGTCATTATCAATTTAGCTTACCAAAAATCAGTGGATGCTTTGCGCTCGATGAGCAAAAGACAACAACGCATTGACTTTACGCAACAAGCCCAATCCGAGCTTTTTGATTTGTATGAAACCGGCCAGATTACTTCGGAAGTTTTCCGACAAGGTTTACGTGACACCTATGGAATAGAAGGGGAAGACAGCGCTTTGGATGAAGCTTGGAACGCCATGCTGCTCGACATCCCCCCCGAACGGATTCAACTTCTTCAGGCCTTGGGTAAAAAATACCGCTTGTTTCTGCTCAGCAATACCAATGCAATTCACGCCGAACGGTTTAACAGAACGGTACGAGAGGTGTCAGGTTTACCCGGCTTGGATAGTTTATTTGAGAAAACGTATTACTCGCATTTAGTAGGTATGCGCAAACCTAGTGCTGCCATATTCGAGCATATTTTAATTAAAAACGATTTAAAAGCTACCGAAACCTTATTTATTGACGATAGCTTGCAGCACATTGAAGGTGCCCGGAAACTGGGTTTGCAAACGCTGCACTTGCAGCCACCGCTTACCATTAACGAATTTTTTGAACATGCGCGGTAGCTCTACAGTAAAAAATTACACTTTTCATTTGTTTTTATTTTGTCTGGCATTGGTTACAACTACTTTGGCGGGTGCTGAGTGGATGGCTGCTAAACCTTTGCTGGTAGTTACTACCCAATGGCGTATCATTCGCCTGCTCACAGACCAACAAGTGCTAAACGGGCTTTATTACTCACTTCCGTTTTTAGGCGTATTAACGGCGCATGAATTTGGGCATTACTTTACAGCCCGATATTATCGTATTCGAGTAACCCTGCCTTATTACATTCCGTTTTGGTTTCCTTTACTCCCAACCATTGGCACTATGGGGGCCGTTATTAAAATTAAAGACCGCATTTTTTCAAAAAAAGAGTTTTTCGACGTAGGAATTGCTGGCCCTTTAGCTGGCTTTATAGTAGCTATTCCCTTACTCTGGTACGGATTTACGCATTTGCCTGCTCCAGAACATATTTTTACCATTCATCCTGAATATAAAAAGTATGGTCTTGATTACGCTAGTAAAGTCTACCAGGACACAGGCAACTCCACGGCTTTAGGAAAAAATCTATTATTTATATTCTTTGAAAAGTTTGTAGCTCCGGATCCTGTCCTGGTACCCAATCACTATGAACTAATGCATTACCCGTATTTATTCGCTGGTTTTCTTTCTTTATTTTTTACCGCGATGAATTTATTACCTATTGGGCAGTTAGATGGAGGTCATATTTTATATGGCTTAATTGGATTTCGAAACTTTAACCGTATCTCTCCTATTTTCTTTATCATTTTTATTTTTTATGCGGGCCTTGGAATAGTAGGTCCGCATACCCCACCCGACGAAAGATACTGGCAATTTTCGTTGTACGCGGCTTACTTATACGTAGTGTTTGAGAAAATTACACCTAACACCCAATTAGCCTTAATGCTAACAGCTACTATGTTTTGCCTGCATATGGGCTTAGCATTTGTATTCCCCGGTACAAAAGGTTATCCGGGCTGGTTAGTCTTCGGATTACTGTTATCCAGGTTATTAGGTATTTTTCATCCACCCGCTCCCGACGAAGCACCCCTTAGCACGGGCCGTAAAGTATTAGGATGGTTCGCAGTACTTATTTTTCTGCTTAGTTTCAGCCCTGCCCCATTTCTATACGAATAAGAATATTCTATTTAACAATCAGGTGACTAAGTACTAAATAATTAACTTACAAATGATTTACTTAGTTTACTATTCAATCTTCACCTCTAAAAGTTTGTATTCCAGATAAAAGGTTGGGTTAGCTTTCCAACCAGCTGAATTTAATAGTTATAAATTTTTACAAGTTGAACTAAACAGAAGCTACCTTTAATAGTTAAGTACAAACTCCTTAAAAGACAATATAATCTTTCGATTGAACTTTTTGTTTATTTAACGAATTAGGATACATGAAAGAGCAAACCCTACTTTAGCTAATATTAAACAGCTACTCAAACCTTTTTATCGTCCATAACAGGAATTCTAATTAGCAATAAATATAATGTGCGCCAATACTTTTCAACTAAAATCATTATTTTTCTGATATTTATTATAATAATGGTACACTAATTGCGGGCAGTCTGACCTTCAAACACATACATATACAGGTTGCAAAAACACTATATATAATTTCTAATGTATTAAAATTGAAAATACCTTGCCCTATATCTTTTTAAGTAGTACCTTTGAATAAATGAATAAATTATAATAAAAATGCTATTCAATTCATTTGAATTTCTCCTCTTTTTTCCAGTAGTTACTATTCTTTATTTTCTACTGCCTCATCGTTTCCGATGGTTCCTTCTTTTAGCGGCTAGTTGCTTCTTTTACATGTTCTTCAAGCCGATTTATATTTTAATCCTGTTTTTTACTATTGTAATCGACTATTACGCCGGGATTCTTATTGAAAACAGTGAGACCAAAAAGAAGAAGAAATTCTACCTATTATGGAGTTTAGTAGCTAACATTGGTGTGCTTGCTATTTTTAAATACTATAATTTCTTTAACGATAATATTACCTCGCTTAGCGAAGCTTTAGGTTACCAAAACCACATACCCTATTTAACAATACTATTACCAATCGGACTTTCTTTCCATACTTTTCAGGCCATGAGCTATACCATTGAGGTATACCGGGGTCATCAAAAAGCAGAACGGCACTTTGGAATATACGCCTTATACGTAATGTTTTATCCGCAATTGGTAGCCGGACCAATTGAAAGACCGCAGAATGTTTTACATCAATTTCATGAAAAACATTACTTTGACTACGACCGGGTTACTTCCGGTTTAAAACTAATGGCTTGGGGTTTATTTAAAAAAGTAGTAATTGCCGATAGACTAGCCATCATGGTGAATGAAGTTTACAATAATCCTACCCATTATGAAGGCATTCCTTTGATTTTGGCAACCGTATTTTTTGCTATTCAAATTTATTGCGACTTTTCCGGATATTCCGATATCGCTATTGGTTCTGCTCAGGTAATGGGCTTTACTTTAATGAGAAACTTTAATCGTCCTTATTTCTCTAAAAATATTAAAGAATTCTGGGGTCGTTGGCACATCTCCCTTTCTACCTGGTTCAGAGATTACCTGTACATTCCTTTGGGTGGTAACCGGGTTCCCAAATGGCGTTGGTACTACAATATTTTCATAGTATTCTTAGTAAGCGGTTTTTGGCATGGAGCCAGCTGGACCTTTATTATCTGGGGTTCGTTACATGGCTTTTACCAGGTATTTGGTCAGATAACGGGTAAATCACGGGATCGCATTGTAGATGCTATAGGCCTGAAGAAGCTCCCAGGTTTATATAAAATTATTCAAATAGGTACTACTTTTGTTCTGGTATGTCTGGCTTGGGTTTTCTTCCGGGCGAACTCTTTAAGCGATGCTTGGTATATTACCACTCATATGTTTACTGGCTTCTCACAAAGTTTAGATTTAATTGTTCATAATGGCTTTGTTCGGCAACGCTACCTTTTCTTAGATCAAACAAAAGAAATATTCTTATTGTCCTTTGTAGTAATTTCTATACTTATTTTAATTGAATTATTCCAGAGAAACAGAAGCCTTCGCCTGGAAGTTAAAAAATATCCCTTTCCAATGCGATTGGTGTTTTATAACATCATTATTTTATCTATCTTATTACTAGGCAGTTTTTCAGAAGCAGAATTCATTTATTTTCAATTTTAAAAAATGAAAAAATTATTATTTAGAATATCGGCTGTTCTGGTTACGTGTGCCATTGCGTACTTTGTTATTATTTACGTTGCCAGCTTAACGGGTTTTGCCAATTGGCTGCCTAATGGCAAATACACGACAGGGAAAGGGTATTATACTCTCTCCAGATTTAGAGAAATTGACAAATTTTCCAACATTGATGTTTTATTTTTAGGTTCTTCGCAGGTTTACCGGGGTTTTGATACCAGACAATTTGAACAAAAAGGATTAAAGGCCTTTAACCTAGGAACCTCTGCTCAAAGCCCTTATAACTCTTATTTCTTACTGCAAGAGTATTTGCCCAAGTTAAAACCAAAATACATTGTTTTAGACTTGTATTGGCATATGATGACCAAAGAAGATGTTACAGAGTCGACGGTTGATCTAGTATCGAATCATGAATTAACGGATAACATTGTAGATATGGCTTTAACTACTCATGACTACACTATAATTTCCAGTTTAATCTCTAATTTTGTTTCCCGGGTGCATACACCTTTAACCAAAGTACGTGAAAAGAAGCTACCTAAAGAAGTTTATATCTCTGGCGGATTTGTGGAATCTACTGTACCAGAAGCCGAGCTAGCCATGACAAATCCTAAAAAAGCGTATCAGTTCCGGAACTTAGATTCTAAATTAAAAGAACCTTCCGAATTTCAGTTGAACTATTTAGAAAAGATTATTGCTCTGTGCAAGCAAAACAATACCAAACTTGTTCTTGTTTTGTTACCGGTTACCAAAGAGTACAAAAATAATCTGACAAATTATAACGATTATACTAATTACATCTCAACAATATCCAAGAAGAACAATGTTCCTTTTATAGATTATAATACGCGTAAAGGCTTATCTTTGTCTTCATCCGAAGATTTCTTAGATAAAAACCATTTAAGCCCAAGTGGAGCATCCAAGTTAGATCAATTTGTTTACGAAGATTTAACCTCTTTAGGCATTAAAGAAAGCAGCATATCTTCATTATGATAAATTACTAAAAAGAGACGTAATTGAATAAATATTTATAGAAATACAGTATATAAAGCACAAGAGCCTGGAAGTCTTAATTTTCAGGCTCTTGTGCTTTATACAGGTCAAAAAATTCACTCTTTTTTATAACTCACCTTTTAAGCTTATTTTTAGCAAATAAGCTTAAAAGGTGAGTCAGATTATCAGGATAAAATATTCTGATATTTCTTTCAATTAATGCTTCAACGTTTGGCATTACTAGAATTTTATTCTTTATAGAAAGTGATACTTCTACTTGTATAAGGATATTTTATACGCGATTTAAAACAAACTACTCTTTCCTTTATTCTTATCCATTTAAATTATTTTCCTACCATCTAGGTATTTTAGATAATAATTTTTTATCTCTTCTACAATTTTCTAAAATTTCAAGAGTATCAAAAAACAGGACTGATTTTTGAACCTAAAGAATTAATTAATCTTAATATTTGTATACTTAAATAAACCTAAATTAGATAGTTTAACTTTTACTATATGCATAAACGACTACTCTTATTATTGTGTATTATTCCTTTTTTTATAAAAGCTCAAGACCATGGTTTTAAGTTAGGCAACACGAATATTTTAGAGTTGCAAATGACCACTTATAAGCATGACACGACTGCTCATGCTGTTATTCTAAATGAATTTGGGGATAGTTGGATTAGTGACGAAGGTGATTTAGAACTTCAGCATGAATACAAAGTCCGCATAAAAATATTAGATGAACAAGGCTTAAGACAAGCTAATATTTCTATTCCCATCCATAAAGTACCTGGTAAATCGGAACGGGTAAGCCAAATTATAGCTAGTACTTTTAATCTGGAGAATGGAAAAATAACCGAATCAAAATTTAACGGCAAAACCTACCTCGAAAGTAAAAATAAATACTACGATTTAGTAAAGTTTACGCTGCCTAATGTAAAAGTTGGTAGTGTAATAGAGGTAAAATACCTCTTACAATCTCCGTTTAAATACAATTTTAGACGTTGGGAATTTCAGGCTGATATTCCTAAAATTTATACGGAATATTGGGCTAAAATTCCGGGCAACTACGTCTATAATATGACTTTAATAAGCTTTTATCCTTTAGCTAAGCAGGAAAATGAAATCGTAAAAGATTGCTTTATGGTAGGTGGCGGTAAAGCGGATTGTGCCCGGTATAAGTACGCTATGAAAGACGTGCCTGCCTTTATAGAAGAAGAATTTATGACGGCTCGGAGTAACTACTTGGCAGCTCTTAATTTTGAACTATCCGAAGTACAAAGCTTTAATGGTTCCCGGGATCGCTTCACCAAAGAATGGAAAGATGCAGATCAGGAAATGCCTCAGGAACCTAAATTTGGATTACAACTTAAACGCGGTAAAGAAGTATTTAAAGAACACTTAGATCCGCTGTTGGCGACCACTCCCGATTCTTTACAACGAGCTCAACTGGTTTATAATTTTGTAAAGAACTGGTTCAAGTGGAATGAGTATTATGGTTGCTTTAGTGAAATCGGCATTAAAAAAGCGTATGATGCCAAATCAGGTAACGTTGCGGATATTAATCTGGCTTTAATTGCTGCTTTGCAGTACGCTGGTTTGCCTGCTCTTCCGGTTATTCTTTCCACCCGTGAAAATGGCCACCCAATTGAAGTACACCCGGTAATTAGCGATTTTAATTATGTAATTGCTCAGGTAAAAACTAAAGGCATTGTATACCAATTAGATGCTACAGATTCTTACCTACCTTTCGGCATGCTGCCGCTACGTTGTTTAAACGGCAAAGGACGAGCTATTCCGGCCAAAGGTTCTTCTTACTGGTCCGAACTAAAACCAATTGACAAGAAACGTCAAATTGCCCTATTAAATTTAACTCTTCATCCAGACGGGCACTTTTCTGGCAGTATAAATAATACTTCTACCGGATACGCAGCCATTCGCGACCGAAAACAAATTGATTCCTATAATAATCAGGAAGAGTACATAGAAGCCTTAGATGAAAAATGGAACAAAGTAAAAATTAATAAATACGAGATACAGAACCTTCCGGACGTAGATAAATCTCTTACCCGTATTATGCACGTAGCTATAGAAGGATTTGACGGATTAAATAAAAACCGGTTTATGCTCGATCCTTATTTCATTGATCGTTGGGAGAAAAATCCGTTTACTTCAACCGATCGCTTGTATCCCGTAGACTTAGGTACAGCTTTAGAGCAACAACTTACCATAACTATTGATTACCCGCAGGAGTATGAAACTGTTAATTTACCACCTGCCGTAGCTATTGCATTACCCAATGGCGGTGGGAAATATTTGTTCCAGGTAACTGATACCAACAATCGTTTATCGCTTACTAGTCTGGTAGCTCTGAGCAAACCGCTATACAGTCCACAAGAATACCAGTACCTAAAAGCATTCTTCGATAAAATCATTCAATCCTACCAGCAGCAAATCTTCTTTCAAAAGAAAGCAAAAGTCTGATGAGAACTTCTATTATTGTTTTACTTTTAATTGCAAGCACACTTTTTAAGGCCCGGGGGCAAGAAGCTTACCGCTCTGATCTTATTCCAAAAAACCTTCGTTCCTACGCCAACGCTGTTATTCGCTCTAATGAAACCACCGTAGAGGTTAAAGCCCTAGATGAGGTAAGCTACAAGGTAAAACAAGCCATCACTATTCTGAACAATAACGGCGAAGAATACGGATACGTAACTGTATATTATAACAAATCACGGCAAGTAAAATCTTTGAAGGCCTGTATCTACGATGCTCAGGGCAACTTAATTAAAAAAACAAGCAACAACGATTTTCAAGATGTAAGTGCCATTAGTAGCTTCTCGTTATTTGAAGATGAGCGCGTGAAATACTTTAAACCGCAAGTACCGCAGTTGCCTTACACGGTGGTGTATGAATACGAGTTAAAGCTTAAACAAACCTTACATTTGCCCGAATGGCACCCACAACCATCCGGCGATATTGCGGTGGAAAGCAGTTCCTTTACTTTTTTAACTAAACCAGGTTTTAAAATCCGTATTCGTGAGTTAAATCTCACCACCCCTAAGCAGGAAATAAACGAAAAAGAAGGTAAGAGGACCACGTGGACCGTACAAAACCTGGCTGCTCTGAAAATGGAACCGTATAGCCCACCCGCCGATGCCTATTTACCTAGTGTAGAATTAGCCGCCGTCAATTTTAAATATGAAGGTTTAACGGGTCAGATAACCAATTGGCAGGATTATGGGCAATGGGTTTACCAGAACTTGTTGAAAGGTAGAGATATTTTGCCTGCTGCCACCGTAACTAAAGTTAAGGAGTTAATTAAAGATTGCCCAACAACCCGGGATAAAGTTCAGAAAATCTACGAATACGCGCAGCAGAAAAACCGCTACATCAGTATTCAGATTGGAATCGGTGGCTTACAGCCTATGCGGGCGGAAGAAGTGGATCAACTGGCTTACGGCGATTGCAAAGCTTTAACTAATTACACCAAAGCTTTACTGCAAGTAGCGGGCATTCCTGCTATTTACACCGAAGTACACGCAGGAAATTTTAAACGCAGCTACACACCTGATTTTACGAGCTTACAAGGGAACCACGTTATACTTTGTGTGCCCTTACCTCAGCAACCCGATACTATCTGGCTGGAGTGCACGAGTAAAAATGCGCCAGTCGGATTTTTAGGTACCTTCACCGATGATCGCTACGTGTTACTTTGCACCGAAAAGGGCGGGGTTATTACCCGAACCCCACGTTACGAGGCACAGCAAAATCGACAAATACGGCAAGGAAATTTTAACTTAGAAGCAAATGGCACTTTAAGTGGGAAGGTAGAAACCCGTTTTGAAGGTACTCAGTACGATAATCGCGAGCACTTACGCGAAAAATCCCCAAAAGAAAAATTATATGAAATTCGGGAAACATACAACATACCCAATCTGGATATTATTTATTACAATCTTACTCAGCAAAAAAATAATACTCCGGCCACAATCGAGAAAATGGAATTAACTGCTCATCAGGCTGGTACGGTAAATGGCAGCTTGCTCCTGTTAAAATTAAACCAATTAAACCATGAAATAAGTGTACCGAAAGAAGTTCGTCAGCGTAAAAACAAGGTATATATTAACCGGGGATTTATGGATGAAGATGTTATTACTTACCAATTACCGCCTGGATATCAATTAGATTATGTTCCAGCTGCTGTAGATCTGCAAACATTTTTTGGCCATTACCAAGCAAAAGTGGAAGTAAAAAATAACATACTTATTTATACCAGGCAGCTTACATTACAGCAAGGAGAACATAATTCGGAAGTTTACGAGCAATTAGTAAAATTTTTTCAAAAAGTGGTAGATAGTGACCACGAAAAAATAATATTAAAGAAGCAAGAAATCTTAGGTTACAAGTAACTCACCTTTACGTAGTAAAATTTTCTAGCTGTTCTCTAGTTACTAGTATAAAGTTTAAACGAAGCTAAAATTCTTGCATACAGCTTTTCAAAATTTAAATTAAACAGAATTCTCTACCTATTCAAAAAGGATTTTTGGCAGGAAAATTGCTAATATTTAAAGTGTAAATTTTACTTCCTGTTTTTTTTACATCTACCAATTAATGCAAGAGGCGACCTCATATAGGTTGCCTTTTTGTTTTATCGCTAATTAAGTATTTATACCGTTACCAGCTTCATTTCAAAATAAGGCAAACTTAGATAAAAGCTTGAACGGCTCTTTATAACCCTTTAATTAAGTCGTTCTTAATACTATAAACTGCCCATACAGTCTTACACAATTTAATTCTTTTCTTAGCTAAATAGACTTAAATGCAATTAATACCCTCTCGCTAAATCTACTTGAAATAAAATTTCTTCTTCTTTTAAAAAACGGGCAAGATTAACCAGCACTTGTTTAACCTTTCCTTCTTCTTCGCCGCGGTAGCCACCTCCCGTATGTTGGGTAAGCAGGACATTTTTCATTTCCCACAAAGGATTACTTTCCGGTAAGGGTTCTTGCTCTGTAACATCTAATACAGCCCCGATTAATTTACCTGATTGCAAAACCGCAATTAAAGCGGACTCATCAGTGGTAGTGCCCCGTCCTACACTGGCGTACAAACTGCCCGTTTTCATAGCTTGTAAAAAGGTTTGCGAAACGTATTTATCTGCGCCACCCGGTAAAGTATTTATTACAACGTCCGTTTCTGGTAAAACTTCCAGTAAAGCTTCAAAAGAATGAATATCGGCAACCGAATTTTGCCGAGCAGTCAATTTTATCTGGCAGCCGAAACCCAATAACATTTGCTTACAAGTTTGTCCAATAGTGCCGGCCCCCAAAATAACCACTTTCTTATTACCTAATAAATCCAGATGAGGCCGAACGTGGCTGCCTTGCCATTCTTTCTGTTCTTGGAGTTTTACTAATTCCGGAATGCCGCGGTAAAAAGCCAATATACCTCCTACCATAGTTTCGGCGCAGGGGCGAGCAAAGAAATCACCCATATTCGCCACCGAAGCGTTTAACTTTACCGATTGGTATTGTTCAAACCCGGCCGAGTCTAACTGCCAAAAAAGTAATTTGGGCAATGTTGCCTCGAACCAAGATACGGGTGGGTTCCCCATTATTATTTCAGCTGACTGAAAGGCATTTAAAATCTCAATCTCAGGTAATTCATTTCTAAAAACAGGAGTTATAGTAGGCGGTAATTCTTGTCGTAAATAACTTCGATTTGCTTCATTTAAAGAAGTATATACAAATAGCTTCATTTCTTTCTGTTAAAATATATATTGGTCGTGTTTCCTTAAGTCTAATAATTACTTAATACCAGCAAAGAAGAACGTACTACTGCTTTTATCCCGCAAGTATAAAAGTTATCAGCCATTATTATAACAGAAGAAATGAATTATCTTTCATAAATTTTAAAAACCCACCAACCGAAATGAAGAGACTTGATGTTAAAGCTATTAATACGACATAATAACAGTTTAGAACATGGATGCTTAATAACAAAATATAACAGCAGAATACAGGAATTTATAATGGACATAGCCCTAATCTGCTACTAATTAAAATTATTACAACTACCTACCTCACTTTTTGTAGTACCAGTTGTAAAGAATCTCTTCCCATGTAGCCGGCAATAGAAATTTCTTTACCGGAATCAAAGCGGGTAATAATCGCTTGTAAGGTATCGGTTTTGCCGCGGGGCATGTAGTCGCCAACGGGGTCACTTGCAAAGTTAAAGATACTTTTAAAAGTTTTTCGCTGAGAATCATAATCGTAATGGCCAAAGAGCCGGCGTTTGTGGCTATTAAACTGCAAAATGCAAGCGTTACCATCGTCGAAATATACCCGGTTAAGGATGGAATCTTGCGCCAGTACTTTTAAAGACGTTGGCTGATGGTTGATTTGCAAACTTTTTACATCGTAGACGCCGTATAATTCCGATTCGTGGGCAGCTTGGCTTCTCCAATAAAACAAATAAATGTACCCAAAGGCTAACACCATTACGCACAGGCGAATAGCATTTTTTAGTTTACTGCCTCCTAAATGAATAGTGGGTAAAGATTCCTGGGCACTTAAGAAAAACAAAACCAACCGGTGGTATTCTGAAAGAAGTAAATACATCAACCCTAAACTCAGGACGAGAGATTGGTACAGAGGCCCAATGCCTAAGCGGTAAAAATAATTGATACATACAATGTTGATCATTACCGGCAACAGCACCATTATACCTAGCAAGCGGGTTCGCCGGAATAGCAGCAGGAAAGAACCTATAATTTGAGCACTCGCTACAATCATCCCGAATGTGTGCGAGTAGCCATAAAAATGCCACATTAGCCAGGAGGGCACTTGCTCACCCGTTGGAATATCAGCAATAGACAAAGGCACCGGCCGGAACTGCAAGCCGAACACTTTTTTCCACCCAAAACTAACAATATCAAAAGCCAGACAGTAACTAATAACTCCTCGCCAAAAGGCCAATATCCGCGGCGATCTTTCGGGTTGCTGTTTCTCGCTACGCTGCCAGAAAAATACGTACCCTAAAGGTAACACCAAAGGCAGAAGAGTTACCAGGTAAATAATTCTTTCGGCAGGACGCAATAAATTGAGGGTTACCATCATAATAACCGCCGAAATAGAGGCTCCGGCAATTAACAAGGTTACTATTTTGTGCGGAATGGAATAAGACAGTTTCATGGTAGCGAGGGTTTAGAAGTTTATTTTCTAGAAGATGTACCCTCCCGGTAAAATCCATAAAACCAGTTTAAACCAATTAAATAATTGTAATAAAAAATTATGAAAAATCTATCTCTTTACTTAATGGTGTTGTTGTACGTAGGAGCAGGCATTGTCCATTTCCTTCGACCAAAGATGTACCTGACCATAATGCCTCCTTGGTTGCCTTTTCCCCGATTTTTGATTCTTATGAGCGGCATCTGTGAAGTAGTATTTGGTTTATTATTAATTCCGGCTCAAACCCGCCCCTTAGGCGCTTGGCTGATTATTGCCTTATTGATTGCCGTGTTTCCAGCCAATGTTCAAATGACCTTGCAGTATACTGAACTTCATCGCGCTGGTTGGCAGCTGACCTGGTTGCGTTTACCCCTGCAAGCCGTACTCATCTGGTGGGCATATTCATTTACCAGTTATCATTAATAATTATTTATCCACTCATCAACCCTAATTTATAATGGATAAATAGTAAGTTGTAACTAAAAAATGGTAAATAGCAGCTGATTTAACCTTATTGAGGATGAATACGTTATTGTTTATAAATTTAATAATTGCATTGCTCGAATACTGAACTAATACCTTAACCTTTAAACAAAAAGATAAAGTTATGGAATCAATTTTAGGAAAGTACGCTCCCTATTTTTACGCGCTGCTACGAATTGTAGCGGGGCTAATGTTTGCAATGCACGGTAGCCAGAAGTTACTGGGAATACCCGGTGACCAACCCGGCATGCCAATAGCTTCTATGATGGGTTTTGCGGGAATAGTGGAATTAGTTGGCGGCTTACTAATTGCTTTTGGATTATTCACCAGTATTGCCGCCTTTATTGCCAGTGGTGAAATGGCCGTAGCTTTTTTTATGGCTCACTTTCCGAAGGGACCATTACCTATTCTGAACCAAGGCGAGTTAGCTGTTCTGTACTGCTTTTTATTTTTATACATTGCCGCACACGGGGCCGGCATTTGGAGTATCGACGCTATTAGAAAGCCTAGAACGGCCGTAACGTATTAATCTATCTTATATTATTTAAATTAAGTTAGTGTCCGTATCTAGACCTGGAATTAAATGGGTATGCCGTTTAATTCCAGGTCTATTATATAGTCCTAATTTCGGTTATTTTGCAATTAGTGAGTTAAAAACGGGCAATATTCGTTTGGTAGAAAGTTCTTAAGATAATCAGCACATTATGATCCTGTTGCCCGGAAGGTTGCTTCAGGAGAGTTTTGTTGTTTACATTTTGATAACCCGCCAGTTGGGCAAACTCCGGAGCCGATATCGTTCTAAATCCCATGGACCAATCCGGAAAGTTGCGCTGTTCTAATTGTCCTTCGCTTAATTTAATAATGCCCCGATGCCGGGAATCGCGTTCGATTTTTGTATATAGCGCTTTTACCGTTTGCTCCTCACCTTCTATTACCTGAACAATACTGCCTTCATGGTAAAGTAACATACCCGTTACATTTAAAGCTCGGTTATTGGCATTACTCACAACCAAAATCTCTTTCAACTCTTCATCGCTCATTAACTGAGCAGCCGTACTTAAATAAACAATGTAATACATGGCAGGGCTCCTGTCTTAAATGAAAATAAGATAGAATCAATGCCGATTAAAACGTTACTATTTAGAGAAAGTTCAGTAAAAAGAACAATTTGCTACTAACCCGCCAATCAAGCTCTAAATATTCTAGCTTATAAAAGCGCGTATACCATTAAATAATCTCACGAAAGAATATTTTTCAACCTTTAATGTATGAGTCGATAAAAGTCACTCAAATAAAACTTACTTACCTAATGGCTTTTTTTATTTGCTGAATGAAAGCGGATCACACATAAACAGTTGTATATTAAGTAGTCTTGTTAAAAGAGATTATAAGCAAGAGTAAGCAGGATTCAAATTTAAGAAACTGTAAATGCAAATTTATTCTTGCCATATTATTTACTAATCAGTCTACTTTTAAAAAGAAATCATGGTATCAAATACGTTAGGTTATTTAGAGCTAAATTTAGTACAGGTTAATATCAGGCGTTGGTTTTTTCAATTTTCTTAACTTCTTGCCGTGTAAACCACCAGTAGAGGGGTACCCCGGTTAACATCAGTACCAAACCAATTGCAGCTTCGCGGGGCCGGTTAAAGAAAGTATTCATTACCAGTAAGGCACAAAAAATAATCATAATGGCGGGCACTACCGGGTAACCCCATACGCGATAAGGCCGGTGGGCATCCGGCATTTTTTTTCTTAAGATAAATACCCCCAAAGTAGTGGCGCCGTAATAAATAAAAACGGCAAAAATAATCATATCGGTTAATTGATCGAAGGAACCGGAAAGTACCAGTAAACAAGCCCAAAATCCCTGGTACCACAAGGAATTAGCCGGTGTATTTACCTGATTTAACTCGGCAACCGGTTTAAAAAATAATCCTTCGCGGGCCATAGCAAAATACGTGCGGCAACTGGCTAAGATAGTAGCGTTGGTGCAACCCAGCGTGGTAACCAAAATTAAGCCAGAAATAAATACCGCACCTTTACTGCCCCAGAAACTTCGCACGGCCTCTACTGCCGCAATTTGATTACCCGATCGGTGAATTTGCTCCAGTTCCGGAACCGATAACACCGCCAAATAGGTGGCATTTACTAACAGGTAAATAGTAATAATAAGAAGTACCCCAATGGCAATTCCCCGGGGAATCATGCGATTCGCATCTTTAATTTCTCCTCCTACGTAGCCAATGGCTGCCCAACCCTGGTAAGCCCAGAAAGCCGACAACATAGCCGTAAAAATACTGCTCATCGTAATAGCTTTACCCGTCGTAGTACTTATCTGGAATGGCTGTACCAGTTGAGCCGAACTACTACTGATGCCAAAAAGAATAATGGTGAAAATACCCGTAAAAACCAGAATCAAAATACCCGTACTTACGTTCGCCCCGGTTTTAATACCCCGGGTATTCAGCCAGGTAAGTAACAGAATAAGTACAATAGCCAAACACTTCACATTAAAATCGGCGAAAGGGTAAAAGATTCCCCCAATGTTTACTTCGGCTAAACTAGGTAGTAAGGGTGGCAAAGCAATCAAACTGCTGAGCGATTGCGCAAAAACATACGCCAACGACGAAATAGAAGCCGTTTGAATAACGGTAAACAAGGACCAACCGAAAATAAAAGCAAAAAACCGGTTGTATATTTTTTTGTAATAAGAATACTCGCCCCCGGTATCGGCGAGTAAGCCGGCCACTTCGGCGTTACTTAAGGCTCCAAATAAGGTAATAATACCACCTAATAGCCAACACAGCAAAATCCATCCCGAGGAATGTAATTCATCGGCCATAGGCGCCACTTTCTTGTAAACGCCCGACCCAATTATATTGCCGATGACGACTACAATTACTAACCGCAGGCCCAACGACCGCTGGAGTTGTTTGGTGGTACTCATAAAATTTAAAAGGTATACTCCGGAAATATAAGGTATTTCACCAGAAATATATACTCTCGAAAGAAGAAACTCCTAAATTTAAAGGGTGCATGAATCAAAAACATTAAGAAACTAGCTCCAAGCATTCCTTAGGAAACGTACCCAATTGCCCTGCATTACGTTCTGAATATCTTCTTCGGAGTAGCCCCGGTGAGATAATAAATCGGGGATCTTTTGTAAATCGGCAATGGTTTCTAAATCAAAAGGACTTTGTTCTTGGCCAAAAGCGCCATCTAAGTCGGAACCAATGCCGATGTGCCGGGTATTACCGGCCAATTGGCAAATATGATCTAAGTGATCGATTACGGTTTCCAGCGAACAATTCATTTCTTGAGGAGTAGATTCGCCCCGTTTCCAGTTGGGTACCAGCATCCAGGCATCGAAAGCCCCGCCAATAACCGCTCCCCGTTTAATTAGTTCTTTTAATTGTTCATCGCTGAACTGCCGGTTGTGGTTTACCAAACTCCGGCAATTATTATGGCTGGCCCACACCGGCCCGTGAAAACAATCTAAGGCATCCCAGAAGGCATCATCGCATAAATGAGTAGCATCTAAAATAATGTTGAGTCGTTCCATTTCGCGCAGCAGTTCTTTGCCTTGAGAATTTAAATTACCCGTCGCATCAGTGCCGTTGGCGTATCGGCCCGGACCGTAGTGCGCCGGCCCAACGGCTCTTAATCCATTTTGCCAGGCTCTTTCCAGATGCCCAATGGTAACGAGTGAATCGGCGCCTTCCAAACTTAAAATATATCCGATGGGTAGATTTTCTGAGTTTGCTTCTGGGGCTGTCCAGCGTTGTAAATGATTTTCCAAAGAAGCTTTATCGGTAATAGCCGTCAACTCTCCCACTTCTTCCATGCTGCGGTACCAGGCTAATTGGCCCTGCGTTTGGGCCCAAGCTTGTTCCGGCGAATGCCAACCCGGTAAGGGATTACTTGGAGCAACGTATCGGGCAATTTGCGTAGCTACTACTAATCCCACATTCCCCCGTCGAAGTTCCGGAAACGCAACGATTCCTTTTCCCCGGTCCGGCAAATCCGTTTTATGCTTTTCGCGTTCGCGGAGGTTGTGAACGGGTTGACGTAAATCCCGGTTCCACTCCAGGGCATTCATGGCAAGGTCGAGGTGGGCATCTATAGTAAGCATTTTAATATTTTTAATTTCTTCTGTTTTCTGGTATTACTTGAAGTCTTTTCAAGTCTCCATACTGCGGCGCTGATGCGGTTTGATCAGTAACCTGGTTGCCTCATGGCCGACGGGCCTCATTTGGCTCTTCCGGGCCGGTCTGAGCTTCCGTTCCTCGGAATGCTAAAGCACCGGAATCTTCGAAGGCCCTCCACCGCCAAACTGATGTCGTTTATTCTTGGCTCCGGTCTTTCGCTATAGATGGAATTTAATTATACTAAAGTTTATCTACATATTTCAGAAATAACATGAGCGTAAGTTTATAGCTACTGTTTGTACCTAATTACTAACCGAAAGAGGAATTGTCTTACCCAAGCGTAAGCTTAAAACGTATATCTTACAACTTAAAACATACAACTTACGAGGCTCAGACAGTAATAAACCGGTTACGGGAAACTACGGCCCATTGGGTTTTAATGGTATTATCTTCGGCTACGTAGGCTTTATCGTAAAGGGCACACGTAGGGCATATATGGATGGGGATACCGTAAAAAACATCTCCTACCTGGTACGTATTACCAAAGGTTACTTTCACAACCAAATGTTCTTCGCTTTGCGAAATGGGTTGCGCATCAGGGGCATTCAGAAATATTACGCGGGGTAAAGGACTTTCGGCGGCAATGGCTTTATGGCCTAAATCGAGACAAAGCGTTTCGGCATCCATTTTAGAAATAACACGGGTTGCTACTAAAGCCGCAAACTGAAAAGACTGCTCAGACAAAGTGGTGCTGTACCCATAATCCCAAAAGATAAAAGTACCAGGGCTACACTCCACTCCGGGTCGCTGAGCATGAAGGGGGAAAGTAGGCGAACCACCCGCTACAATAATAGGTTTTACATAACCCTTAGCCATTATTTCGGCGGCCATAGCAGCTACCGGTTCAAAGGCGGCATCACAGGCAATTTTTCGTAAATTTATATCCGGGTCACGCAAATGGCCATCGTAGGCGTGTAAACCAATTGGTTGTATTCCGTTTAAGCGGTAACAAGTCTGGTATAGCTCCAAGGCTTCCGGACCAGGCACAATGCCCGTCCGGTTCATGCCTACGTTTAAATCTAAAAAAATAGGTAAGGTTAAATTTGCCGGGGCAAATAGAGCGGCAATGCTTTGTGCTACGGGTAAATTATCTACTAAACAGGAAAAAGTCGTATTCGGGTACTTTTGTACTAATTGCAATAATCGATTTATCTTAGGACCAACCGGTTGATACGCTAAAAGCACGTCGGGCGCTCCCGCCTGAGCCAGCATTTCGGCCTCCGCAATGGTGGCACATTTAAATTTAGTAATACCGGCCTCCAACAAAAGATTGGTTACTTCGGCCATTTTGTGCGTTTTTACGTGCGGCCGCAACCATTCTAACCCCGATACCATAGAGGTAAGCAACTGAATATTTTGTTTTACTCGCTCCGGATAAACAATCAGCGCCGGTGTATCAATGGTATCTATATTGGTGATCGTATACCAGGCAAGAGCATCGGTTTCAATCATACTTTGTACCTACTAGTTGTTAGTTATTTGTTGCTGGTTGTTTGTAAATAAGATAGGCTGTTTTTGATTTTATCTTTTAAGGGGAGAAATCAACTTAAATGAGTTAGGATATAAATTTATTCATTATATCAGCTCAAACAAAGCTTCGATTTCTACCGGAATATTATCGGGCAGCGAACCCATACCTACGGCGCTTCTTACGCCAATGCCGTTTTCTTCTCCCCAAATCTGAGCAAATAATTCGCTGCAGCCATTAATGATAAAGGGATGCTTTTCAAAAGTTGGTACACAATTTACCATACCAAATACTTTAATCACTCTTTTTACGCGGTTTAAGCTGCCTAAATTAGCTTTTAAGGTGGCTAAAATGGCTAACCCTACTTGGCGGGCCGCTATTTTGCCGTCTTCGGGTGTCATATCCTGGCCAATACGGCCAATGATAAGGGAGCCGTCGGATTTTACGGTGCCGTGCCCTGATACGTAACAATATTTGCCATCTAACAATAAGGGTTTGTAAACTCCCAAAGGTGTAGGAGCAGGCGGTAACTCTAAACCTAATTTTTCAAAGTGCGCTTCTGGTGTCATAGCCGGAATGTTGTTTTTGCAAATATAGAAGTTGGTAACGTTGTTCGGCTTTTTTACGAAAGTTAATCTTTAATAAAATAAAACCCGGCCATCTGAAAAAATGCTTTTCGGACTGCCGGGTTGAAATAAAAGTTCTCAGTTATGCTAAAGACCGTTAACTTTTATATGGCTGATTCATACTTTACCGTTTCGGCGGTACGCTGCATTTCAGAGATTAACTGGTACGAGCGAACCCGGGCTGCGTGGTCGTAAATAGGCGAGGAAAGTATAAGCTCATTGGCTTGGGTGCTATCCAAAAAAGCCTGTAAATTTTCTTTTACCTGCTGCGGATTGCCAATAAATGTATAGCGAAGCATATGGTAGACGGAATATTCTTCCGAATCGTTCCAGGAATCTTCCAGGTTTTCTACCGGTGGCTGCAAGGGCTGCGATTTTCCCCGGATAACGTTTAAAAACGAAGCGTACAAACTGGTAGCTAAGAGATGGGCTTCGTCTTCGGTATCGGCTACTATGGCGTTTGCGGCTACCATTACGTAAGGTTCTTTAAGCGATTCGGAAGGCCGGAAACTTTCGCGGTATACTTGTAAAGCGGCGTGCAAATAGGTAGGAGCAAAATGGCTGGCAAATGCATAAGGTAACCCTAAAATACCCGCTAGTTGGGCCCCGAAAGTACTCGAGCCTAAAATCCAGATGGGTATATTCAATCCTTCGCCGGGTATGGCGCGCACCGGGGAAGTAGAATTTTCAATCGAGAAATAAGTCAGCAGTTCTTCTACGTTTTCCGGAAAATCGTTTACTGAACCTTGCAAGCTCCGCCGGAGCGCCATGGCCGTTAATTGGTCGGAACCGGGAGCCCGGCCCAATCCCAGGTCAATCCGGTCGGGGTAAAGCGAGGCCAAAGTTCCAAACTGCTCGGCAATGACTAGGGGCGCGTGATTAGGCAGCATAATTCCCCCAGAACCTACCCGGATAGTAGACGTACCGCCGGCAATATAACCAATTAATACGGCCGTAGCAGAACTGGCAATTCCTACCATATTGTGGTGTTCGGCCATCCAGTAACGTTTATAACCCAGGCGTTCGGCTTGTTGGGCTAAATTTAAGCTGTTATGAAAAGAATCGGCGGGAGTTTTTCCGGCTAAAACGGGTACTAAATCCAAAACGGAAATAGGTATATCAGATAGCTTTCTAGGCTGTATCGTATTCATGTTAGGGCATTAAATGATGAATGACTTTTCTCCTCCAACCGCTATTTAGGCCTCTCCCTTTTTGATATTTAATTTTCTGAAGATTATTAGTTAGCAGCTAAGTGTAGGACTTAAAAATGCTTATACGTTTATTTGTTTAGTAAGTAACAGGTTTTAGAAGGTTGGTTATGCTATCAATCTCCCTAATCACGCGAAAACTAGAAAAATCCAGGGTTCACAAAATCTTAAGCCTGAAACTTATCTCAACGAATAAATTATAACTTATGCAAAACAAAAGAAGGAGCGTAAAGTTTAACTCTCCCGAAACAAGGAAAAGACAGGACCTTGCAGAATTGTTTTCTAGATGAATAAAGGAGAAAGTAAATAGACGAATATTTAATTAATTACCAGGTAAAGTACCCCGGCTGATAACGCGGCAAATAAAGTATTCAGCAAATTAACTGCATCGTTCGATAAATATCCTGGGTTCTCCAAAGCGGCGCCTAAAATAGAATCGAATAAGTTTCCGAGAACACCAGCTATAATTATCACTCCTATGGCCCAGCTCCACCCAAAACCCAGGCCGAATACAAAGCCGATTAATCCACTCCCAATAAAGCCAAAAGCTGTTCCTTCCAGACTAATTACCCCGTTTAAACCGCGAGTACCTTTCCGGAAGGTAAGAACATGATAAAACTGGCGCCCGTACACAATACCTAATTCGGAAGAGAGCGTATCGGAAGTGGCCGAAGCAAAACTAGCGGCCAGCATTACCCGGAATAAATCTGCTTTAACTGGAAAAAAATACGCTAAAAGGCCCAGAATAGCCGCTATTCCCGCGTTAGCAAAGGCCTGACTAGCCGTGCGCCGACCTTTATTTATTTCGGCCAGACCTAAGTCTTGTTTGTATTGAAGTTTCCAGGAAGTGGCCGCAGTTCCTAAAATAAAAAACAAGCCGAGTAAAACCATTCCGGTATATCCTGCTCCCAGGTAAATCGCCATCCCTAGCAAGCCGCCGGTAATAGCACCCGTAACCGTTAACTTACCAGCCGCTACGCTCATAAACATACCCAGCCCAAGTAAGAGCAGAACAAACCAAAAATGAATACCCATCTTTTTAATCAGCTTTACAGTTGCAATGAATAATACCCCAAGAACCTTTTTGCTTTAAGCAACTGGTCGGCGTTAAATTACCCTATTATTTTACTCAACTTGCAAAAATACAACTTACCACCTTTCTGGCCGTTATTAGAAACTCCTGTACTTTTTAATAAGAAACCTTTAGGGTAACTACTAAACGTAATTACTTACCTGACCTTTAAAAATTTAAAAACTTCCCTATGTGGATTCTCTTTGCTTTATTAGCCGCCCTTACTTCTGCCATTGTGGTAACTTTATCTAAAGCCGCCATTAAAGATGTGGATTCTAACTTGGTTTTTGCTATCCAGGCTATCGTTATTTTATTAGTTTCGTGGGGAGTAGTAACCTGGCAAGGCAATGTTTCAGACGTGGGGCAGATTGAGCGGCGCACTTGGATATTTTTGGGTCTGGCTGGCTTTTTAACCTGCGTTTCGTCGTTGCTGGCTTTTTATGCGCTTAAAATGGGCGATGCCTCTCGCGTATCGCCGCTCGAAAGATTATCGCTGGTATTCGCTATTATTTTCGCGGTTATTTTTTTAAAGGAAAAAATAGAATGGCCGGTAGTTTTAGGAGCCGTGCTCATGGCAATCGGAGCTATTATAATTGCCGTTTCCGGTTATTCATCTAAATAATCATTGCCTTTTTTTTTTGATCTAACAAGACGAAATAATTATTGACAGCCACTAATCAAATAACAACGCCTTTTTGATTCTTGTTTTGTGAATTAACCTTCCGGTTAGTTTACTTTTCAATCACTATTGTACCTTTCTCTACTTTATTATTTCTGCAAAAGTTATTTTCTTCTAACAGCAGGGTAAACACTTATAAAATTCTTAAAAAGAATGTGCAACTACTTTAAACCAGGGAATAAAGTCTATTTCTTGAAGTTGCTACATTCAACCAAGAACCTAAGGTTAAGCACTCGTGTCTCTAGTTTATTGCCACCTAGACTGGAACTATCAAAAATTTTTAGTATATTATAGTGTTATTACTAAGATGTAGATAGGTAAATATGCAATACTTATATAGAATTCATCGAAAAGCAAAACCAGCGCTACTTTTACTGGTAGTGGTGGCTATTATATTAGGCAGCAGTTTTATAGAGAAGAGTTTGATCAAGGATATGAATACTTCGGTTTCCTCTATTTATAAAGACCGCTTGATTCCGGCTTCCGAGCTTTTTCACCTCAACGATTTAATGTATAATAAACGGCTCATCCTGGAAAAATATTTAGAGCAGCCTTCCCCCGAAAACACCTTACCTACTGAACAACAACTGGCTATTTATACTTCCCAGATTCATTCTTTAATTCAAAAGTTTGAAACCACCTATTTAGTAGATGAGGAAAACAAAACCTTTCAGGAGTTTAAAGAAAACATGAACCGGTATAATACCTTAGAGAAAAAGCTTTTAACTCATACTGATTTAGCTACTTCTGCTCCAGCCTCAGAAAAGGAAATTGCCGGAGTATTTACGCAAATCCATCAGAAGTTGGTAGCACTCAGCGATATCCAGGTAAAAGTGGGGGAAGAACTAGTTAACAGTTCCGAAGCGGCAAACGGTAGTGCCCGTATTTTAAGTAATCTGCAAATCGCTATCGTTCTTATTATTACTTTGGTTATCCAACAAGCCTTGCTAATGGATTCTAACCCACTCATTCCAAAAAATTTAAAAAACTTTAGACTGAATTAAAACAACCTTGATTTAAATTTTTGAAAATTTAGCAGTTTAACTTAAATAATTACCAACTTATTTATTACTCTAAATAAAACAAAGAGAGTTATTTTGTGCCTTAAAATATAATAACACAAAATAACTCTCTCCGTTAAAAAATAGAAATCTAGTTTTAAGACCTAAGAAATCGATTTAAAAGTTATTGGCAATCATAGCTAAGAGTAGTTGTTTCAGGCGTACTATTTGTTTCGGTGGCGGTTTGTTTAGTCGGATAGCCTTCGGTGTTGTATTCGTAAACAATTGTGGTAGTATTGGTTGTGGTACCTGACTTTTCTTTCTCCACCTTAGTAGTAATATTATTTGCCGAAAGAGTAGAAACATCCTCTATCACAAAATTTATAAAACTTAACGCTTTCAGCGGGTTCTTTTTATCATCGTACTGGTACTCGGTAGTAGACCAAAGTTCCATGTGTTTCATAAATTCGGATTGAGGCGGCAAATTATTCGAATCTAATCCTGCCAACCAATTTTCATCTAGGGTATAATGCGTTGTTTTGGTAATATTACCGGCAGCAACCGTGTAATCGGTATAATCAACCGGGGCAACGGCATCGATACCCATATAATTTAAATTAGCCAGGGTAGTTGATCTGGTTAAAACTTTATTGGTGTATTCAGACGTAATGGAAACCTCATTTTCGAAGGTAGTACCATTTGCATCCTTGTAGAAGTAATTCGTCTTACTTACCAGTCCATCGGTATTGTACTCATACGTTATATATAAATCCGAGCTGTTATCTGAATTCAATACCTGGGTTTTAGTAACTTGCTGATTAGCGTTGTATTCTAAATTATAATTTTCGTTATCGGCCGCATTGATACTAATGGTCTTTATTTGCGTTAATAAATTACTGGTATAAACAAAACTGATCGTCTCGTCCTCTAGCTTCATTTCAGTTACGAGGCAATCCTTGTTGTTGCCACCTCCCGGCGAAGGATCGTCGTTATTATCTTTACAAGCACTCACGAAAAAAAGCAAGGCCAGAAAGGAGAGGGTAAGCTTGTTTAAATTCTTTCGCATCGTTTTATTTTTACTGATTATTCCAATTATTCAGGTACGTCTGGTATTAAACTTATCAGTTGACTACCTCTTTTATTTTAGCAACCGGGTTAAAATTTCATTCTTAACGGCAATTTCGGGCAAGTATTTCTTCCTTAACCGGAAATGTTTTCCCGGGAACCATAAATTTCAGCCTATCGCTCATTTCTGAAAGATTAATGGCAGCTATTTTTAAATCTTAGATTTAATTGATTAAATGGTAGGAGTGCCGTAGGTAGCTGTTTCTACTTTTGCTTTTTTGCCGGGTCGGAGCGTTAGCTTAAAAATATAATCGTACTTCGAATCGGCAATGGCAGGTACCGGTTTAGGTGCTCCAAAAGTTTCAATTATATCCAGCAAAGTATTACTATGCCCGGCTACTACAACAGTTTTACCGGCGTATTTTTGCGTTATCATTTGTTGCAAAGCTTTATAACCGTGGGCTTGGTACGTAACTATTTCGTGACCTGCCGCCGTCGGTTCCAGGGTAAGTCGGGTGCGTTTGTAAGGCGAGGCTAAAAATGCATCTACCGGAATGTTCTGCAAATAACGTTGTAAAGCCTGGGCCCGCGCGTAACCGGCGGGGGTTAAATCGGGGTCTTTATCTTCGGGATTGGCCGTGTTTTTTTCGGCATGCCGTACCAGGTATATCACCGTAGTTTTAGATTTGCTTGCTTGAACCGGGTTAATTGTTTCAGCTTGAGAAAAAAGGTAAAAGCTAAGCAGACTTATTAAAACGGCAAAGGTGAAGGCAATTGTTTTCATAGGGATAAAGATTACGGATTGAATTTACCTTTATTAGGAATCATTTTTTTAATTACCCGCCTGAATAGAAAAGCTTGCGTCCTTAACCAAATAACTATAAAATCAGTAAGAGAAACTAAATCAGGAAGCAATAATAAATCATGTATTTCAAATTTTAACCATTTAAACCTATGGCTAAAAAATCGTTTCAAGAACTAATTAGCGCCCCGGGCATGCCGGTTTTAGTAGATTTTTACGCCGACTGGTGCGGCCCCTGTAAAACCATGGCTCCCGTAATTGAACAAGTGGCCAAAACTCACGCCGGCAAATTAAAAGTAATTAAAATTAATGTAGATAATAACCAGGCCGTATCACAGCAATACAGAATCCAAGGTATTCCCACCCTGATTTTATTTCACCAGGGCCGAATTCTCTGGCGTCAATCGGGAGTAGTGCCGGCGCACCAGCTTAACCAGATTATTGGGCAGCAAGTGGCCAACGTAGTGTAAGGTATTCAAAAATTTAAAAATAAGCGCTATTTCTATTCTATAACTTACTTATGCCAGAAATAAAAATTTTTATTTTACAGTAGCTCTAACCGGTTACACGATTAGCTCAAAGCATTATTTACTGAACACTGACTATTTCCATTAACAAAAATGCAGGAACTTTAGTGATAAATATTATTTTACGTTTTTTAGCATCTGTCCTTTACTTTGGTCAGAATGGATTAGTAATGCCTCATTATAGTTCATAAGGTAGTGAAGCGCTCTTACCCGCTGCTTATATTTTCATCCAACCAGAGTTATCAAATATTTTTACTTATGCTCTTTGTTTGCCCAACTTATTCTTAAATTTCCTTTATCTTATTCCCGCCAATAACTTCAAGCGTATGTTCCAGAGATATTCTTTCGCAAAGATTTTAATAATTCCATTGCTATTGATTTTTTCAACGCTTCCCAGCAAAGCACAGGAAAAAGGAAGTAAAATCTCTTTGTGGCCGAAAGGAGCCCCTGGTTTTGAAAGTCGCCGCAATGAGCCGGAACAAGCCAAAGATTGGTGGGTGAAAAATATACATAATCCATCTATCACCGTTTTTTTGCCGCCGAAAGAAAAAGCTACCGGAGCGGCGGTAATTATTTGTCCGGGTGGCGGTCATCGGGAGCTGGTTTACAATGCGGAAGGAGTAGAACCGGCGGCATTTTTAAATAATTTGGGAGTAGCGGCTATTGTGCTTAAATACCGCTTAGGCCGGGAAGAAAATTCACCTTATAACGTCGAAAAACATCCCCGCCAAGATGCCGAGCGCGCCATGCGTTTGGTTCGCAGCCATGCCACTGAGTGGGACATAGATTCAAAACGCATTGGACTAATGGGATTTTCGGCGGGTGGTGAAGTGGCCAATATGGTGGCCTACGGACCAGGAACCGGCGACCCAAAAGCTTCCGACCCGATTGATCGCTTGAATAGTAAACCCAATTTTCTGGTATTAATCTATCCTGGTCCGGGTTATATACCGGCAACAATCCCGACCGATGCACCACCGGCTTTTTTATTAGCGGCGAACAATGATCCGTGCTGCGGTGGTTCTACAGTTGAACTGTTGCAGAAATATCGCGCCGCTAAAGTCCCCGTGGAAGCGCACATTTTAGCGCAAGGTAGTCATGGTTTTAACATGGGCCAGCGGTCGAAGTTAAACTCGGTTGCTACCTGGCCGCAACGCCTTGCCGATTGGCTTTCGGATAATAATTTTTTACTCCCCGCGGGCAGTACTCAAGTCAAGAAGCCGGAATAATCATTTTTGATAGAAAGTATTGGCAAAATAAAATTAGCCAGCTTGACCTAAAAAGTAGAGCACCAAAATTAAAGCCAGCAGCAGAAAAGTCCATTTAATTATTGCTTTAAAAACGGGTTTAGGCCCCTCGGAAATAATCTTTATTCCTAATGGCACGAGGGCTACGACAAGTCCCGTAGTGGCAATAACCGAAGTAAAGGAACTGCCTTTTAAAACCCCAATCATTAATATGGTCATTAAACTCAAAGCTAATGCTGGCACTAAGCGCAACACTCCCGAAATATAAGCTCCAATAGCCAGTACAATCCACCCCAAAAGAATAAAAGGCGAGAGTCCGGAAACAATATGGTAAGCGCCATAAGAACTGGCTATTGTTTTCGTGGCTTCTTCCAGATTATAAATTTGCACTAATTGAAAAGCTAAATGATCCACTCCCGCGTGAAAAGCCCGGGCAAAAAGCCCCAGTACTACCATAATACCTCCGCCAATCGCCCAGTTAGGTTTTCTAAGACCAATTAACTGAACGAGCGTTAAAACAGCTAAGCTTAACAAGATATTACCCGCCAGAAAAAAACTATACGAAGAAAAAATTAAGGTAGGATGTTCTTTATACGCCGCTAATTGCTGCGGAAAAAAGAAATGATACGGAATCCGAAGCAGCACTCCCGTAAGCAAAAATAAAGGGCTAATAATTAAGGTTATTCCTCCTACCCAACGACCAGGAAACCAAAACCTGCTTTCATTATATTTCCTATTTTCGTTTATTCCTGAAAGATTTTCCATAAAATTTAGTTGTTTTCGTTTATTGCATTCAACCAAATTCCAATAAAGATACCACTTGTTTAAATGTTGCTTTAACTGCTGTAATTGCCGTTCCAGTTAAAAAGAAGTTAAAAGGAGTATTCCATATCGAACAATAAGTGCCTGATTTCGAACACTTGATTTTGATAGTACCAGCTAAGAACTTGCTAATTTTATGGCTTTAAATCCATAAATAAATGGTACTGCTTTAAGTTGTAATATTTACTTTGGTTTAACTATCTCAACTATTAGGATACTAACCTTTCGAAACAACGAGATGTTAAAATGGCAGCATCCAGTCTGAATAGCTTGAGCAAAACACTTCATTCATCTTCCGGACTTTGCTTACAGGTGGATTCACTGTATTTAAGCTCACCGCTACTACCTGTTTCTACCGGATAAATTAATTAAATTTAATGGAAACTTTTCTACAATATTTTACTATTAATTTAGCGCTATTCGAAAGGCTTGCATTTTTATAAATAAGATTTAAATGAGTTATTGGCGGCAATACAGGCAATTCACGGAAAAAAATTTACTAGGCAAGAATAAACCAGAGATAGAAGATTTGGCTTATTGGCGCGATAAAGTTTTTACGAATGCCATTGTATTTTTTTTACCGGTAAGTTTAGTGGCTTTAATCCCGGGCGTATGGGTGTCGTTAAAAGAAGGCTTATTATTTTTAGCTTTCGTTGATATTGTAACCGTTCTTTCTTTTGTTCTGATTGCTTTTCATACCCGTTTAAGTTTAGCTTTCCGGAAAGTTTTAGCTATGGCCATGCTCTATCTGTTGGCCGTGATATTGCTTCTTTTTTTGGGTTCTTTCGGGCCAGGCTTATTATATCTGTTAACCATCACTATTTTTACAGCTCTAATTTTTCCGGTAGCCGTTGCGTACAAAAGTATTGGCCTTAACATAGTTATCTGCGTGGTTATTGCGCTCATTATTCATCTTAAGCTGCTAAACTCGTCTTTAACGCAGTTATATAATGCAGAAGCCTGGATAGCGGTTTCTTCTAATCTTATTTGTTTGAATGTGGTTTGTGTAGCGCTGTTGGATATGCTGGTGAAGGGTTTACAAAAGACGATAACCCAGGAAGCGCACTTACAGATGCAATTAAAGGAAGAAAGCACAAAACTGGAGCACCTAATTGAAACCTTAAAGCTCAAGAATCAAGAATTAGAACAATTTGCCTTTATCACTTCTCACGACCTCCAGGAGCCTTTGCGTACCATTACCACCGTGGTTGATAATCTGGAACAACAAAATAAAGGGGAACTGAACGAAATGACCTCTGTTTACCTCGGCTTTATAGCGCAATCAGCGGTAAGAATGCGCACTTTAATAACGGGTTTACTGGAATACTCCCGGCTGGGAAAAGATAAATTGCTGGAGAAAGTGGATTGTAATAAGGTTCTGCACGAATGTTTAACCGATTTAAGGGCGTACATCCAGGAAAACCAGGCCACTATTACGAGTAGCTCCCTACCTGAACTACAGGCCTACGGATTAGAATTAAAATTATTGTTTCAGAATCTCATTAGTAATGCCATCAAATTTCGTCAGAAAAATATTTCCCCGCAGATTAGAATAACTGCCGTACAAGAGGCTAATTACTGGGTATTTTCGGTAGCCGATAACGGCATTGGGATTGAGGAACGATTCCGGGAAAAGATATTTGTTATTTTTCACCGGTTACATTCCCGAACTGCTTACGAAGGTACGGGTATCGGACTGGCCCATTGCCGGAAAATTGCGGAATTACACCGGGGTAAAATTTGGGTGGAAGCCAACCCGGAAGGAGGCAGTATATTTCGTTTTAAGATACTTATTATTTAGATTCGATAACTATGAGTAGAAGATTAAACGTTTTGTTAATTGATGATGATCCGACAACTAATTTTTTACATAAACGGACGCTGAATAGAACCCAATTAACCCGAACGATCCAGGTGGCCGAAACGGTACAAGAAGCTTTAGACCTTTTACAAAGCCCGGACTGGGCAGAACAGGAAAAACCAGAACTTATTTTTCTGGATTTGAATCTGCCCGGCCTGACTGGCTGGGACTTTATCGATGAGTATAAAAAAATAGAGTCCGATAATCATAATCCCCCCATCATTATTATCCTGTCCGCATCGGTAAATTACGACGACGAAAAAAAAGCAAAAGAAATTGCCGAAGTGGCTGAATTCCGGCGCAAACCTTTAACCGTAGAAATGCTTCATGAAATTATTGACCACTACTTTTCTGCCTAGTCATAGCTAGTAACTATAACAAAACCAGGCGCTCCTTAACAAGCTTTAAAAAGTATTTTACTTGTGTTGAAATAAGGGTCTTACTACTCGTAAACAAATCAGAATAACAACGAGAAAACCGTTTGCTTGCCCGACTGGCTGCTTACCCGCAAAGTGCCGCGGTGCAAACGCATAATTTGCCGCGATAAACTTAAACCAATGCCGGAACCTTCTTTTTTGGTAGTGTAAAACGGAATAAAAATTTTGTCAATAATATCATCCGGAATACCCGGTCCGTTGTCCTTTACATCAATTCGCACCCGGTTATTTTCCATGGGGTCGCAATAAGCAAATACTTCTACCTGCGGATTTTCGCAACCCACGCAGGCCTCCATGGCATTTTTAATCAGGTTTATTAATACTTGGCTAATCAACTCAACGTCGGCGGAAATTTCCATATCATCTTTGGGTACGTACAAAGCAAATTTTACTTTATGATACCCCATTTCGGTGCGCATTAAAGCATCGATTTGCTCAAATAAAGTTTTTAGTTTCACTGACTTCAAGACGGGTTTCGGTACCCGGGCCAATTTGCGGTAATCGTGCACAAAGTGCAGTAAACCTTCGCTCCGTTTTTCAATGGTTAGTAAACCGGTTTGCACATCCGCCATTACGTCTTCGTCTATAGCCACCTGACCGCCAGCCGTTTGAGTAATTAAATCCTGCGCCACCAAATCGTGGATGCTCGACGCCAGCGAAACTACCGGCGTAATGGAATTCATAATTTCGTGCGATAATACCCGAATCAATTTCTGCCAGGCCTCTAGTTCCTGTTCTTCCATTTCCGAGCGAATGTTTTGCAGCGAAATAATTTTTAACTGCTCTCCTTGTAATTGCAATTGCGTGGCCCGCAAAGCCAGCGATAAAGAATCCTCTTCCCGGTTAATGGTCACCATTTTACTGTCGCCAGTTTCCAGACTATATAGAGTAGTCAACAACTCCAGGCTGGTGCGCTCTAAAGCCTGGATGTTTTTTAAATAAGGTAACCGGAGTATTTCTTTAGCTGCTTTATTAAACAATTTGACTTCTCCTTCGGCATCAAAAACTAAAATGCCGATGCTCATGTGTTCCACAATGGTTTGGAGGTACAAATGATTGGCTTCTTTCTCGGCTTTAATCCGCTGAAAAGCTATTATTACTTCGTTAAACTCGTGGTACAACGATTGAAAAGTGGTGTTTTTACCTTCCGGGGCAAAGCGTTGCGTAAAATCGGAGTACCGAATAGCCGAAAAAAATCGGGTAAGTTCCCGGTTGGTTTGCTCTACGTACTCGAGCAGAAAATAAACTTGGGCAATAATAACCAGCAACAAGCAAAAGGCCGATACATACCAATGCTGATAAATCAAGACGAAAGCCAAAAGGCTAATGGTTAATACCAGTTTGAGTATTTTGAGCAGCAGGCGGACGCGAAAATTATTATAGACCATGCTTCTCAATTCGGCGGTAAAGGGCGGTGCGGGTAATGCCTAGTTCGCGGGCGGCGTGGGTAATGTTACCGGCATATTTGGCCAGCATTTTCTGCACCATTAATTTTTCGAGCGCATCCAGCGTTAAATCCGCCTCTAGGTTTGTTTCGTTTTTGTGAGGAGACGGAGCAAAGCCAAAATCAGAAACCCGCAAAGCTTTTTCATCGCTCATAATTACGGCGCGTTCAATGGCGTGGTCGAGTTCGCGAATGTTGCCGGGCCAATGGTATTCGGCTAATTTTTTTAACGTTTCAGTTTCCAGTTCCAGATTCGGTTTCTGATACTTACGCCGGTAATTATTCAGAAAATGTTCGGCTAATAATTTTATATCTTCTTTCCGTTCCCGCAAGGGTGGCAGATGAATTTCTACGGTATTAATCCGGTACAGCAAATCTTGCCGAAAACGCCCTTGACTTACCATTTCGTGCAGCGGCATGTTAGTAGCGCTCACTAACCGAATATTAATC
Source organism: Adhaeribacter arboris (assembly GCF_003023845.1). Classification (NCBI taxonomy): domain Bacteria; kingdom Pseudomonadati; phylum Bacteroidota; class Cytophagia; order Cytophagales; family Hymenobacteraceae; genus Adhaeribacter; species Adhaeribacter arboris. The sequence goes on from NZ_PYFT01000001.1 coordinate 2,139,336, forward strand.
GGAATAGGTTTATTCGTTCCTAAACGAATAATCTGGCGACTTTGTAAAGCAGTGAGTAATTTTGCCTGCAGCGGCAAAGTAAGATTCCCAATTTCGTCGAGGAAAAGGGTTCCGCCCGAAGCAGTTTCAAAACGGCCGGCGCGGTCTTCTTTGGCATCGGTGTAAGCTCCCTTGGCATGCCCGAATAATTCACTTTCGAACAAAGTTTCGCTTACCGCTCCTAAATCCACGTTTATAAAAGCTTCGGCGCTTCGCGGTGATTGCCGGTGCAAAGCGCGCGCGGCTAATTCTTTACCCGTACCATTTTCTCCTAAAATTAAAACGTTCGCATCGGTGGGTCCAACTTTCTCAATGGTTTGGTAAACCTTCTGCATGGCGGGGGAAACCCCAATAAACTCGCCGTAGTTTTTCTCAATGGTTTGCGTAATGTGCTGCTGCCGCGCCATTAAGTGGCGCACCTGCGTTTTAGACTTACTAAGTTGCGTGGCGGAAAGCAAAGTAGCCAGCAGTTTTTCGTTTTGCCAGGGCTTTAGCACGAAATCCGTGGCTCCTTCTTTTAAGGCTTTAACGGCAATTTCTACGTCGCCGTAAGCGGTAATTAAAATAACTACGGCATTGGGGTCGCGTTCCAGAATTTCTTTCAGCCAATCAAAACCTTCCCGACTGGAAGTAGCGCCGATGGAATAATTCATGTCGAGCATTATTACGTCAAAATGCTCATTTTGCATCAGGTACGGTATCCGGTTGGGATTAGACTCCGTGCGGACGTAGGTAAAATGCTGTTTTAAAAAAATCCGGCCCGCTGTCAGGATATCTTCCTGGTCATCCACAATTAAAATTTTCGCGTCGGTTTTAGCCATATGCAGGCGCGTCTGGAAAGAATTAAAATTTGATTATTTGTAAGATACGGTTTTTACCTTATTGCTCTTACCCCTGGGATGCACAACTAAAATGCCATTATAGGTACAAAGCCATCACTCTGCTCGTTATCAAGGCCTTACCTATTGCCTCCTGTCCAAATTTAATAAAATATTCAAGCAAGTGTTCGATTTCAGGCATAATATGTTCGTTATCGTACACTAATCCTTTACAAGCTATTCCGCTATTATTTTAAACCACTGACTTACAACTAATTAACAAACATGGCATTCTTATTGGATTTCCCGATGCCTAAATAATAACAAGTAAATCGTTAAAATTAAGGATAGAAAATACTTTAAATAACGGAATCATTTAAGTTTTTATAAATTGTTGCTAATGAATAAATTGCCTATAGCTGAAGCAAGAAGTTACATTACGGTTCATGATTCAAACCATTAATCTGCAAAAGAAATACACTACCGATGAAGTCGAAACAACGGCTTTGAACCGGGTTAACCTGGAGATTAACGATGGTGAATTTGTCGCTATTATGGGGCCATCGGGTTGCGGAAAATCTACCCTCCTGAATATTTTAGGTTTACTTGATAATCCTACGGCCGGTGAATTTTATTTTCAAGGGCAGAATGTGGCGCAATACAACGAAAGGCAGCGGGCCGATTTACGAAAAACCAGCATTGGATTTGTATTTCAGAGCTTTAATTTAATTGAAGAACTAACGGTGTACGAAAATATTGAATTGCCCCTGATTTACCAGAAGTTATCGTCAACGGAAATTAACTACCGGGTAACAACCGCTTTGGAAAGATTACAGATAGCGCACCGGGGCCAGCATTTTCCGCAGCAACTATCGGGTGGTCAGCAGCAGCGGGTGGCTATTGCCCGATCAATTGTTTGTTCGCCGCAGATAATTTTGGCCGATGAACCCACGGGTAATTTAGATTCTGCTACGGGTCAGGAAGTAATGAACCTGCTCGCCGAATTAAATGAGTCGGGCACCACTATTATTATGGTAACGCATTCTCCCACCGATGCCGAGTACAGCCGCCGGATAATCCGGCTGTTTGATGGAGAAGTAATAACCGAAAATACGAAGAAACCTGCCTATGCTAAAGAACTACTTTAAAATAGCCTGGCGTAATTTATTACGCAACAAAGCATATTCGGCCATTAACATTGCGGGTTTAGCTACCGGTATTTCAGCGTGTATTCTTATATTTTTCTATGTAAAGCACGAGCTTACCTACGAACAGCAATTTGATAAATACGACCGCATTTACCGGGTTGTGACGGACATAAATTTGGAAGGTCAGCAAGATAAATTTGCGCGTTCACCGGCGCCTTTGGCCGCGGCTATGCAAAAAGATTACCCCGCAATAGAAAAAGTTGCCCGCTTATTACCGCTGAACAAACAAACGGTTTGGCTCGAGGATAAGGCTTACAACGAAGAAGGCCTTTTTTTTGCCGACAGTACGTTCTTTGACATATTTTCTTACGAATTCTTGGTGGGCAACCCGCGTACGGCGCTGCAAATAGCCCGAACGGTAGTTATTTCCGACCGATTAGCTGAAAAATACTTTGATTCGGTAGACAATGCCATGGGCCAGGTATTACAATTCAGCAACAATGCCTACGTGGTAACCGGAGTTTTTAAAGACGATCATCATTCGCACATTGAAGCAAACATGTTTCTGTCGGAGCGAACTTTAAAATACTCTTACGCTGATTCGGCAAATTATACCTGGTTCCCGATGGCTTGGTTCACTTATATTTTACTTCCTGAATCGGCCCAGGAGAGTTCCATTCAGCAAGAATTAGATCACTTATATAATCAGAAAGTAGCTCCCTGGTTAGAAAAATACGAGGTAAGTGCCCGGTTAAGATTTTCGCTGCAACCCATTTCGGCCATTCATTTAACTTCCGACCGCACCTATGATATTTCACCGGCCGGCAATAAATCGTACGTGTATATTTTTAGTTTTGTCGCCGTATTTATTCTCCTCATTGCCTGTATCAATTACATGAATTTGGCGACGGCCCGCTCCTCGAAGCGGGCACGCGAAGTAGGTTTACGCAAAGTAGTAGGCGCTCATCGAGCGCAGTTGGTCTGGCAGTTTGTGGGCGAATCAGTCCTGATTACTTTAATGGCCATTCTTTTGGCGGTAGCATCCGTAGAAATAATGCTGCCTTTCTTTAACGCGCTTACCGGTAAAGATTTTACGCACGCATCGTTTACCGAACCTTCCTTTATCGGCACCCTGGCTCTAATTGTGTTGTTTGTAGGTTTAATAGCTGGCAGTTATCCCGCGTTCTTTTTATCGAAATTTAAACCCGCCGAAGTACTGAAGAACGATAAAAATCCGCGTAGCAATGCTTTTTTCCGGAAAGGATTAGTGGTAGTGCAGTTTACTATTTCGCTTATCTTAATCAGCGGTACGCTCATTGTATACCGGCAAATGCAATTTTTAAAAAATTCAGAACTCGGTTTTCAAAAAGAACAATTACTGGTAATTGAAGTCCCGCTCGGCGATTCTAGCTTAACCAACAGCCTGCCCAAAATAAAAGCGAAAATGTTACAGCAACCCAACGTGGAGAAAGTGTCCACGAGTGTTCAGATTCCGGGTGAACGTACGGTACGAGTATTAGTGCAGACCCAAGTTAAAGAGCAGGTGGTAGAAAAAACCATGGCCGCTATGTTCGTCGACCACGATTTCATTGATTTAATGGGTATTAAACTTTTAAAAGGAAGAAATTTTTCGAAAAATGATCCCACTGATTTAAAAGGAGCTTATTTAATAAACGAAGCAGCGGCACGAGACCTAGGCTGGAAAGATCCGCTCGGCAAGAAATTAGCCATGGGCGACTATGATTCCAGTACGGTAGTAGGAGTGATTAAAGACTTCCATTATACTTCGTTACATCATAAAATAGAACCTTTAGTAATAGCCTTATCCCCTACTCCGCCGGCTTATTTATTAGTTCGATTAAAACCAAATCATTTGCCGTTAACCCTTCGTAAGGTTGAAGCTATCTGGAAAACTTTTGATCCTAAGCACCCAATGGAGTACTTCTTTCTGGACGCTAATTTTGCCAAGCAATACCGTTCCGAAGAAAAAATGCTCACTGTTTTCGGGTACTTTGCCGGACTTACTATATTGATTGCGTGTTTGGGATTATTTGGGCTAACTTCTTTCACGGCCGAGCAACGCACCAAAGAAATTGGCATTCGTAAAGTTTTAGGCAGTTCCGTTACCGATATTGTTATTCTGCTATCGAAAGATTTTGCCTTACTCGTTTTAATCTCCATTATACTGGCTTGCCCGGTGGCCTGGTACAGCATGCATTATTGGCTCAAAGATTTCGCTTATCAATTACCGATTCAGTGGTGGGTATTTGTGGTAGCGGGTGTAGCAGCCTTATTTATTGCCATGTTAACGGTTAGTTTTCAGGCCGCAAAAGCTGCCTGGTTAAATCCGGTAAAAGCTTTGCGATCGGAATAAATTATTTGATTTGATTCCCTGGTTTTCACCTAAAACCAGGGTTATACATAAAGATTGTTTGTTTTTGTTAAGAACCCCACTGATTTGCACAAGCCTTCTGGGCTTGTGTAATCACCGGGAAAAATGTAGACACCCTCTCCAAGAGGGCTTTTTTTTGCCTAAAAATTAAATTTTGCTACTTTTTTTCATCCCAAAGAAAATTTATTTATTAGCTAACACCTTGCTTTTTTGTTACTAATTAAGCTTTTGTAACTATTTTTAAACCAAAAAAACTGATCTATACTTAATTTGAGGGATTTTTCAATATTTTCCTGCGTTCAAAATTCATGTTACTTTTTAAGCGTTATTTTCCTTTTTTTCGGGGCCTTGTCCTGTTAAGTTTATAACGTCAAAATAAATAATACCGGAAACAACCACAAGGTAATGCGGGAAGTGATAGAAAAATCTTTAGTTGGACTATACAACAAACACAAGGGAAATCATACCGAGATGGCAGATATAACCCAGTTTGTTAAGTCCTTAGGTTTGTCTACTCCCAACCCGCCTTCTGAGTTGGAATCAACGAATAGTAACAACTGGGCTACCCAATCAAACTTTCGGAAGAGCACCAAGTTATCCGTTAACCGTCCACAAGCAAGCGTTGCGGGCGAAGTAATGAGTTTAGCTGTAAAAGTATTAGCATTTTTGAAAATTTCAAAAAATGAGTTTTCTGATTTAGAACCTATTCCTGCTTTACAAACCAAGGATTGGCAGCAGTTAGGGAACTTAATAAAATATTTACTAGATAAAAAGTTTGTGATAATTAGAGGGATAGACACAAAAGTTTATGCCCAAATTACACCGTTTGGTTTGCAGTATTTGCATGCCTGCGAAGCGACCGCCTGTTAGGCAGCATTTTAAGCTCAAGAAGCATTAAAATAGCTTCTTTTAAAATATGCCTGAGTAGTTAATGTGTTAGGATGTGCATGGGTTTATTAGGAAAAAAATGATCAAAAATGAACATGCCCTTTCCGAAAATTCGCTTTTTACTACTAGCGTTTATGCTTTTGTCTAATGTTAATGGATTGAAAAACAGTTTTAATCCGGATGTTGAAAGCCAGCCCATTTTACGAGAGCAGGATATAATAACACCAGGTTTAGTTGCTGATAGTTCCCAGAAACAAACTCCGGAACAGGAAGTTAAAATTAAAACTTTGGCGAAAGCACTGGCTCAGGTGAATCAAACAACGACAGAATAACTGTTTAAAAAGAGATGGTAACTGCTTAACCGCAGAAATAAATAGAATAAAAATTTACTCTTCTGTTTATGGAAGTAAGTTTTAGAAAGATTTTAGTAAGTATACTTTATTAGTTGGTTGGTGTTTATCGTAAGGTCGTGTTTTGCACGACCTTACTTTTTCAGAAAATTATGAGTAAGTAAAAATAAATGACCCGGAGGTAAATGTAAGAACCTCAAAAACACAAGTAGGAACAGATGTAAAAAAGAAAGCACTGCTAAAAACAGTGCTTTTTTGTTATATATAGTTATTTTTTCAATCCTTACTGTTTTAAACCCAAATAAATTTTCTAAATTCAGAATTATCAAGTAACGGGACAAAATTACTTAGATCTAATTGATATCGAGATTGTGGTAATTAGGACTTGCTAATGAATAGACTAATTCCTAAAAAGTCTACCATCTACTATCTGGATACTTGTATCTTATTAATTACCACTTACTTTTTGAGGCTTGTAAAGCAACTTGGAAGTAAAGTAAAATTTATTTATTATTTAATTGATTAATAAAATCATCGAGTATTTCCCGGCTATAACCTATCCGGCGGGCATAATCCAGACATAAATTATATTCTCTTTCTTCAATTCTACCATCCTGTACTACCATCATTACCAGGGTCTGCAACTCCATGGTTTTTTGTAAGCCATCTTCCGGTATAATAAAACTTAATAGAGGCAGGTTATCGGCAATAGGTCGGGTATCTTCTTCCGATAAATTTAAACGCTGGCCGATAGTTACCAGAAAATCGCTTTCTTGCTTATCTAAGTGCCGGTCGGCCACTGCTACTAACACTAGATTTTGAAAAAAGGCAAGCTTTTTTTGCTTGGTATTTAATAATTCGTCGAACGAAGTGCTGGTTGTCATATTTAGTAAAAATAGAGTGGTTTGAAATTTATTTTACCTTGTTTGGCGCGATAAAGTTTTACATAATTCAACTGCTTACTAGTTCTTAAAATAAAAGGCTGGCAGATTAAAGGTAATCCACCCGCCTTCTGAAAACAACTATTGATAACTTAATTCTAAATTTAATCTTTGAACCTCTTGAACCAGCCCCCGGATTTTTCTTCTTCTTTATCTTTTTTCCGAAACCAGCCCCTCGAATTTTCGTCTTTATCTTTCCGCCGCTTGCGGTTACGGCGGTTATCTTCCTTCCGGTTAAAAATTCCGAAGAGTTTTTTCTTTTCCTTTTTCTCTTTAATTAAAATATACCGGATAGATAAAGCCCCATTTACGGTACCCCATTCTTCGTGGTTAACATGAAAAGCTGGTTTTAAATCCAGCGACAACACAATAGGAACAATAGGCAACTTTAACTCGGCTCCGCCCAATAAATCGCCCCCGTAAAATCCGCCGTGATCTTTTAAATGCCCGATGTGGGCGCCAGCTCCCAAATAAACATTAAAACCTTGGCCCAGCACCGGAAAATGCTGCTCTACTAAACCAGTCGCGCTTACTTCCCGTCCGCTCACCAACCCAATGGCTTCAAGGGTAGTTTGTTTATAAATTTTCTGTTGACCAGTTATGCCAAAATCGTTACGCCCGATCCGGACGCCTAAGGTAGTCTTGTATTTTTGAGCGTTCGCCGAAAAATTTAAAATGAAAAGTAAAAAAAGCAGTGCAAGGCAAAACTTATTCATAAATCTAATTTTTATAACCACTTTAAACAGACAAAATCCCGGCCAAGTCTAAAGCGCTAATTCTCACAAAATCGTATCTTTATACTTTGCCGTTGCGTTGTATTTGTATCCGGTTTTCTACCTTGTTCTTTCAAATAAAACTTACTGTTGTATCTGAAACAAAATAAATTCTGGCTTTACCTGTACGTTCAACCTTTGAGAAAGTAAACTCTTTATTGTATAACTTATTATTTTATTGGATGAAGAAATTTTGTGTCGTAATTGCTTTTACTCTTTTTACTGTAACTTCCCTCTTCGCTGCTGCTCCCACCTATCGCTTCACGTTGGATTTACAAAACATACAGAACGACAAAGTTCAGGTAACTTTGCAAACACCACCTATTACCACGCTCGAAACGGTCTATAATATTCCCAAAATGGTACCTGGCACGTATTCAGTCGATAATTTTGGACGCTACCTTTCTGATTTTAAAGCTTACGCCAAAAATGGCCAATTACTGGAAACTGAAAAACTGGATGATAATCGCTGGAGAATAAAAAATGCTTCTTCTTTAGCCAAAATCACTTATTGGATCGACGATACTTTCCAGGACACAGCAGCCACCCACCCTATTTTTGAACCTTCGGGCACCAACATTGAGGCAAACCAAAACTTTCTGCTCAATACCCACGGTTTTATGGGTTATTTTGATAACCTGAAACGCTTACCTTATGAGTTTACCGTATTGAAACCGCAAAATTTTTACGGTTCCACCGCTTTAAAAGCAGTTAAAACCACTCCCACCTCTGACATCTATGTTGTACCCACTTACATGGAATTGGTAGATTCGCCGGTAATGTACAGCGTACCCGATACTACTGTTTTACATATTGGCGGAGCAGATGTTCTGGTATCTATTTATTCGCCGGGCAAAAAAGTAAAAGCTAATTACGTTGGTGCTATTATTCGTTCGACGCTGGAAGCCCAAAAAAACTACTTAGGAGGCAAATTACCCGTACCCCGCTACGCTTTTTTAATTTATCTCTCGGATAAGCCCAACAAAACCGGGGCTTACGGGGCTTTAGAACATTCCTATTCTTCGGTTTACTACATGCCCGAGGCCGATCCGGAACGAATTGCCCAGCAGATTGTGAGCATTGCGGCTCACGAATTTTTTCATATTGTAACGCCTCTCAGCATTCACGCCGAGCAAATCCACGATTTTGATTATAACAACCCCAAAATGTCGGAGCATTTGTGGCTTTACGAAGGAGTTACGGAATACGCGGCCACCCACGTACAGGTAAATCAGAAAATACTTACCCCAGAGGCTTATTTAGGTAAATTACGCAACTACATTATTGGAGCCAGTCGGTACAACGATACGCTACCTTTTACGGCGATGAGCAAAGGAGCCTTAGATAAACACGCTAACCAATACGGCAATGTGTACCAGAAAGGAGCTTTAATTGGTTTAGGCTTGGATATAAAGTTGCGCGAATTATCGAATGGAAACTATGGTATTCGGCGGCTGATGCAGGATTTGGCCTTAACTTACGGTAAAAATAAAGCTTTTAAAGACGAAGAACTTTTTGACAAAATCACGGCCTTAACTTTTCCAGAGATTCGCGATTTTTTCCGGAAACACGTAGAAGGTAATCAACCATTGCCGTACACCGATATTTTTAAAACGGTAGGAGTTATTTACCAACCCGTTAGTACCGAAGAAAAAGTTTCCCTGGGCCGTTTAGAATTGGGGTATGATGCTAAAGCGCAAAAGTTAACCTTAGAAAACCTTACGGAGACCAACGCTTTTAATAAAAAGAATGGCTTACGAGTCGGGGATCAATTATGGGCTTTAAACAACAAAACACTTACTCCGGAGTCGCTTTCAACTGTTTTTAAGAATGAAGTCTATACGCGTACTCCCGGCGATGAAATTACGGTAGTAGTGGGCCGGGAGAACAAACGAGGAAAAATCAAACTAAAAAAATTAAAAGGACATCTTATTAAGATCACCGAAGAGAAGCAGTACGTTTTACAAATAGATTCAGCGGCTAGCCCTCAACAAAAAATAATACGCGATTCCTGGTTGTATAACAATTAAAGTAGCGTAGACTTTAAAATTATAGATCAAGTTATTCTTTCGCATCCTATTTCATATTTTTAAATTTTGCCCTGATTTCGTCCTGTTCTTTAAACATCTTGCTTTCGAAAGCGTTATGTTTAAAGCAATATTCTTTTAAAAGGTGTTGCCACCACCACGAGCCTCCTTAGACTTGCCCCTCATGCGCTTCATTCTACACTGTACGGTAATATTTAGTTTATTTCTTGGTTGCAGCTTATCGGTTGTTGCTCAAAATCAGTATACCATAAGCGGCACCATTCGGGCCGACGATACCAGTGAAAATTTAATTGGCGCGGCAGCTTTTATTACCGGCACTACCATTGGGGCTACTACCAATAACTATGGCTTTTACACGTTTCGGGTAGCTCCGGGCACGTATACCCTGCAATTCTCTTATGTAGGTTACGAAACCATTACCCGCCAGATTACTGTTTCGCGGAATGTTCGATTAAACCTGACATTGCCCTTAGCCGGCAACCAGTTGAAAGAAGTAGTAATTGAGGGCGGTAGTTTACAAGAAAAATTTGCGGGCGCCCAAATGAGCATCGAACAATTAACTACCCGCGAAGCTAAATTACTGCCTGCTTTATTTGGAGAAGTAGATATTCTAAAAACATTGCAATTAAAACCGGGCGTACAATCCGGGGGCGAAGGCACTTCCGGGTTATACGTGCGGGGCGGTGGCCCGGATCAGAACTTGTTTTTGCTCGACGATGCTACCGTTTACAATGCTTCTCATTTATTCGGCTTTTTTAGCGTGTTTAATTCGGATGCGATTCGGAGCGTAGATTTATACAAAGGTGGCTTTCCGGCCCAATTTGGCGGGCGTTTATCGTCGGTAGTGGATGTAAAACTGCGGGAAGGCGATAATCAGAAATTTTCCGCTACCGGGGGCATTGGTCTTATTGCCTCCCGGCTGACCTTAGAAGGCCCGATAAAAAAAGGAAAATCTTCGTTTATTATTTCGGGAAGGCGCACTTATGTGGATGTTTTTACCCGCTTAGCTAATCGCGCCAACGAAGACAAGGAAGATTATAATCCTATTCCGGATTATTACTTTTACGATTTAAACGCGAAAGCCACCTTTAATCTTACCCCGAAAGATAACGTATACCTCAGCGGTTATTTAGGTAACGATATATTTGGTTTCCGGAACAGCGGTTTTAAGTTTGATTTTGGCTGGGGCAACAAAGTAGCTTCTCTCCGCTGGAATCACGCTTTTAGTTCACGTTTATTCGCCAACACTACGCTCAGTACGTCCAGTTACAAATATACTATCACCAATAAATTGGATATTTTCAGTTTTAATTTACGCTCCGACATTCAGGATTATACCGTAAAAACTGATTTAGATTACTTACCGGGTAATGCACATAAAATAAAAATGGGCGTGCATTATACTTACCATAAATTTCTGGTGGGCCGTTTTCAAGCGGGAGCCGAGGATAATAGTTTTAGTTTTGGGGCTGGTTCGCGGTACCGGGGCAGTGAATACGGCGTGTATTTAGCCGATGATTGGCAGCCTACCCCCGCCTGGTCTTTTCAATATGGTTTGCGGCTATCTGGTTTCTTTAACCAGGGTGCTGGTTTTAACGCTTTAGAACCCCGGGCTGCCGTCCGGTACAGCCTTTCCGAAAACACCGCGCTTAAAGCCAGTTTCACCAGCATGCGGCAATACATTCATTTAGTTAGTAATTCCGGCGCTTCCCTGCCCACCGATATTTGGTACCCTTCTAATAAAACCGTTAAACCCCAACGTTCTACGCAGGTAGCCTTAGGTTGGAGTCATTTGTTTAAAGGCGGTCAGTATTTATTTACCCACGAGATTTATTACAAGTGGATGAAAAACCAGGTAGATTTTCGGGATGGGGCGCAACTGTTTGTGAACGATAACCTGGACGAAGAATTTCTTTTTGGGCGCGGCGATAGTTACGGTAGCGAATTTTACCTGGAGAAAAAGTCGGGTCGTACTACGGGCTGGTTGGGTTATACCTTATCCTGGTCGAACCGGAAATTTGCCGGGATAAATAATGGCCGGCGTTTTCCTACCCGCGCCGATCGCCGCCACGATATTACCGCGGTACTAATGCACCAGTTAGCTAAACGCTGGCAAGTTACGGGTACTTGGGTTTATGGCACCGGTAATGCTTATTCTATTCCCGTTGGTCGGTTTGGCTTACAAGGCCCACCCGGCGAGGATGTGTCGGTGGTGCCGGTATACTTAGACCGTAACCAATTCCGGCTGGCTTCTTACCACCGTATGGATTTGGGAGCAGTGTATAAGCTTCGTCCCCGCCGCGGGGAATCTGACTTAACGTTTAGCGTTTACAATGCCTATAACCGACGCAATCCGTATTTCGTGTATTTTGATGAGGTAAAAAATGCGGAGACCGATCAAACTCAGGAATACAAAGCCAAACAAGTTTCTTTGTTTCCGGTAATACCTTCCGTGACGTATAATTTTAAATTTTAGTATTTATGCTGACATCCGGCAGAAGTTATTTATTGTTTTTAGGGAACTTGCTATTTTTTACGGGTTGTAACCTGGAAAAAGATATAGACATAAATTTACCTCCTTACCAAAGCCAAATGGTAGTAGAATGTTACCTGGAACCAGGCAAACCCGTACGGCTTTCCTTAATTGAAAGTAGTTCCTATTTGGCTAAACCGGATATTACCATTATTCAAGATGCGGCGGTAACTATTTCGCGTAACGGAGTTCCTGAAACCTTAACGTATGGCGTAGGTATGGATGAAGTTACCCAAAAATTTTATACTTATACTACGAATGGGGTATTACAAGCCAATCCCGGGGATGTATTTACCTTAACAATTACCGACCCCAGAGGACGTCAACTGGTTGGCACCACTACTATTCTGCCGCTCGTAAAAATTGATACAGTAGAATTTAATTTTAATGACAAAGGGCAAGCTTTGGTATTAACCAAATTTAAGGACGATGGCAACACCGAAGATTATTACCAGTATTCAATTCATAGAGACAGTTTGCTTCACGAAGCAGAAATAGAATACACCTCCCCGGATGAGTTAAATAACGGCAAACCCTTTGTTTTTGGTACCGGTTATGATTTTGATCCGGGCGATTCGGTAATTGTAACTTTACATCATTTAGACAAAGCTTTCTTCGATTTCAAAGAATCCGTGGATGAAGCTAAAAACGCTAATGGCAATCCGTTTGCACAACCCGGCCGGGTAAAATCTACGGTACAAGGCGGGCTAGGGGTTTTTACAAATTTGGTTTATGATCGAAAGAAACTGGTAGTGCCGCCCAAAAAATAAGTTATTCATCCTGCCTTTTTCTCTTTCTTCTACTAAGCAAGAATAAAATATTTTATCTTAAGTGCAGTTTTTCATTTAAACAATCACCTTGTCTTATCAGAATAGCCCGCTAGATTAAATCGGTTTTAACTACTCGACAAAGTAAAAAACAAGTAAACAAATAAGCGGCAAAGGAGTACACGTATGCAAATTATTAAACGTAGCTCCGGAAATGCCAGCCTCTAAAGTTCCTTTATATAGTGCATTAGCTGCTAATTTAGCCATTGCCATTACTAAATTTATTGCCGCCAGCATTACAGGCAGTTCGGCAATGGTTTCGGAGGGCATCCACTCTGTAGTAGATACCACCAACGAAGTATTACTACTTTTCGGGATTGCTAAAAGCAAAAAGCCACCGAGTGCCAAGCGACCTTTTGGGTACGGTAAAGAACTTTATTTTTGGGCCTTCATTGTTTCAATTTTAATATTCGGCATTGGCGGCGGCATTTCTTTTTACGAAGGCGTGCAACACCTGCTGCACCCGGTGCAAATAGAAGATCCTAAATGGAACTACATTGTATTAGGAGCGGCCTTTGTGTTTGATGGTATTTCATTTATAACCGCCGTAAAAGAGTTTAACCGCCAACGTGGCTCGATCCGGTTCTGGAAAGCCGTACGGCATAGTAAAGACCCTTCTACTTTCGTGGTTTTGTTTGAAGATGCTGCCGATTTATTGGGTTTAACTGTGGCTTTCCTGGGCGTATTTTTAGGTCATTATTATAATAATCCCTACTTCGACGGTATTGCCTCCATGATTATTGGTTTGATTCTGACAGCTATATCGGGAATATTAGCGAAAGAAAGCCGAAGTTTGTTAATGGGCGAAAGCGCCGATGCCGAAGTTTTAGACGAAGTAACCCATTTAACGGAATCGCATCCAACTGTGCAAAAAGTTTTACGGCCACTTTCCATGTACCTGGCCCCCGAGGAAATTATTTTAATTTTAATTGTAGCTTTCCGGGAAGAAGTAAATAGCGCTGAAGTAACGAATGCAATTGTTACCATCCGGCAAACTATTCAGGAACGATTCCCGTCTATTAAACAAATATTTATTGAACCGGAAATGTTAAGCATTTAATGCATTTAACGGATTCAAACCCAACAAAAAAAGCTTCTTTCACTTAAATTAGTGAAAGAAGCTTTCCGGTAGGTACCTAAATTAATTTTATTCTCTTTTATTTAATTCGTCGCGGATTTTAGCGGCTCGTTCGTAATCTTCTTTATCCAGCGCTTCAATCAACATTTTGTTTAGCTCTTCTACGGATACTTCCTTAATATTTTCTTTGCTTTCGTAAACCGGTTCGGCTTTACTGGTAGTTGGCAGGTCGCTTTCTTCCTCCTCCTCATCTTCTTCTAAATCGCTCAGAATAATGCCGGCTTCGGATAAAACACTTTCGACGGTATAAATATTAACCCCAAAACGTAAACCAATGGCAATAGCATCGGAAGGGCGGGAATCCAATTCAAATTCACGAAGGCCGTCGGAACAAATGATTTTCGAATAAAAAACGCCTTCTTTCAAGTCGGATATTAAAACTTCTTTAACATTTATCCGGACCTGCTGCGCAAATGATTTAAATAAATCGTGCGTAAGCGGCCGGTTAGGATTAATTTTTTCTATCTGGATCGCGATGGATTGGGCCTCGAACATGCCAATAATGATGGGTAAACGACGATTTCCATCTTTCTCCCCTAAAACCAGCGCAAATGATCCGGATTGTGACTGGCTGGATGATAATCCTAATATTTCTAACTGAATTTTTTTCACAGTTTTTCGTCTAGTGTGGTGTGTTCTGCTAATTATTTTGCCAGAGCTTTCGCCTCTTCGATAAGTTTGGGTACAACCTCAAATACATCTCCTACTATTCCGTAATCCGCCGCTTTAAAAAAAGGCGCCTCCGGATCTTTGTTAATAACGACAATTACTTTAGAAGAGTTTACACCCGCTAAATGCTGAATAGCACCTGAAATACCAACGGCAATATACAAATTAGGGCTAATAGTTATTCCCGTTTGGCCTACGTGTTCGTGGTGCGGACGCCAACCCACGTCGGCTACTGGCTTAGAACAGGCAGTAGCCGCTCCTAAGGCTTTTGCCAAATCTTCAATCAAATGCCAGTTTTCCGGACCGCGTAACCCACGTCCACCCGATACTACAATATCGGCTTCGGTTAATAATACGTCGCCGGTGGCCCGGATGGTTTCCTGGGGAGCACCCGTTAAATCCGAATCCGTTAAAGCAGTGCTAAAAGATTCAATTGCGGCTTCGCCGGAAACGGGTTCTTTCACTTCCAGACTATTTTTTTTGACCGCTATTATTTTAATGGCAGCCGTTAAGGTTTCTTCGGCAAAAGCTTTCCCGGAAAAAACACTTTTCTTTACTTTTAAGCTATTCCCCGAAACTTCCGGCAACGCTACTACATTAGCCGCGTAGCTGGCCTGCAACCGTGCCGCTAACCGGGCGCCAATGCCTGCCCCAATATTGGTATTAGATAACACAATTACCGTAGCATTTTCTTTTTCGGTAGCGGCGGCGACTACTTTAGTATAAGCCTGACTCACGTAATCTTTCAGGCGGGGCTCCTCGTCTACTAATACTCTACTGATTCCGTACCCGCCTAAGCTTTTTAATTCTTCGGTAGCAACCTCCCCTACGGCGACCGCTACTGCATGTGTACCTAAGCTGGCCGCCACTTGCTGGCCGTAAAAAGCCGCTTCGAACGAAGATTTTTTAACTTTACCATCCGCACATTCAATAAATACTAAAACCGACATATTAAATTACTTTAGCTTCGTTTCTTAACAACGTAATTAGTTCGCCGGCATTGGCCGGATCGATTAACTTTACTCCTGATTTTTTCTCCGGCAGCGAATACGCCTCTGTTTTAGTTTTCACCTCTACGCTTATAGGTTCTACTACTTTTAAAGGTTTGGTCCGGGCCGTCATAATGCCCCGCATATTAGGTATCCGAGGCTCGCTCATGGGCTGCTGCGCACTGGCTACCAAAGGTAAATTTACCGGTACAATTTCTTTTCCGCCTTCAATTTCCCGCTCCAGCGTAGCCGTAGTGCCCGATACGTCCAGTTTAATAGCTGGTACTATGGCCGGCCAGCCTAATAATTCGGCTACCATTCCGTGCACCTGAAATCCATTATAATCCACCGACTCTTTTCCCATCAAAATTAAATCATAAGCACCTTCTTTTGCGTAATAAGCAATTTGTTGTGCTACAAAAAAAGCATCCGTAGGTTTCGCGTTTACCCGAATAGCATCGTCGGCGCCAATAGCTAAGGCTTTCCGGATATTAGCTTCTGTATCCGGTAATCCTACATTTAGAACTGTTACCGTGCCTCCCTGGTTTTCCTTTAACTCAATCGCCCGGGTAAGTGCATATTCGTCGTATGGATTTATTACGAATTGTACGCCAGCAGTGTTAAGTTCTTTATTATCAGGAGAAAAAGAAATTTTAGTAGTGGTATCGGGAACGTTACTTATACAAACTAAAATCTTCATCGACGAATTGTTTACGTAGAAAAATTAAATTTGCGCAAAGTTATAAAAATAAGCCATAATGGAAAGGAACAGCACCAGATTAGACCAACTTTTCGAGTTTTACCGCGAAGATCCCAATGATGCTTTTACGCTCTATGCTATTGCTACGGAATATTTAAAAATTGATCCATCTAAAGCAATGGAATATTACCAAAAACTATTGCAGGACCACGAAAATTACACGGGCACCTATTACCACGCCGGGAAATTACACGAATCTTTCGGGGAAAAAGAAAAGGCCGAGCAAATCTACAAAAAAGGCATGCTGATAAGTCAACGAGAAGGAAATCGCCACGCTTATTCGGAGTTGCAGCAAGCTTTTAACCGATTAATGGACCTGGATTACGAGGAGGACGAGTAGATAGAAAGTATAACTCGCATTTGCTGACAGATAAGCAAACAGTTAAAATAATGCTTTTAAAAAAGTAATACAAAAACCTGTTTATCTGAAAACAAATAAGTATTTCGCTTCTTAAACGCTGGATATTAAAACTCTTTTATACAAAGAGTTGAGTTCAATTTTTAAAATTGATAAAACTAATTGGACTTATATTTAGCTATAAAACTATTATTGTTAATCCGATTGATCTGCTCAATCAGAACCAAATCACCGAAGGCCTGATCCGCTAGAGAATTAATAGGTTCAGCGTTGTTTTTTTGATTTTTATCGGTAGGTATAATCAACGCTGGATCTACTTCTTCTACAGAGGCAGTCAGGACGATGTGTTCGTGCATGCTGGTGCCCGAAAAGGCAAAGTTTAAAGTAGTATCTCCTAAAACCAGGCTAATATACCAATCAGTGGTGCTGCCTTGCGCACGCAATTCACTAACCAGTTGTAAAACTGCATCAAAAGATTGCTCATCGGCTAAGGATATAAGAGAACGGTGTAAAATTTCCTGCGGCTCAAACCGCAAATTAGTATATAATATTTTTTCTACGAAGTAGCCGTTATTACATAATAAAACTAATTCTCCTTTAGGTAAACTATTGTTCATAATCAGAAATTTACTGTTTATGCGTATTATACTGTCTCAAATTAATTTAAGTATTATTTACTACTTGCTTACGGGTATTTGTTACCTTCTACTGCTAAGTACTAATTCTGGCCTTACGTAAAATATTAACAAAAAGTTAATATAGATTATAAAAATTCTGCTAAGTGCTTAAAAACTTATAACTTAAAAAATCAAAATACCGTCCTTTGCCATCCATTCGCTTAGTTTAATTTAGCAGGCAATTTCAAATCTGAGAATAGCTTTGAGCAATTACTTTACCTCACAATTCCTTTTCTCTTGAAGCTGTCTGGTTCCAATCTACTTTTTTCTATTCTCCAAAAATTGCTAGAAATAAGCTTTGCCTTCCTCAACTTAAATTTCTATTCAATTTTATTAATTATTGCAATTCTAATCCTATTCTAATGTGCTTCTAATCCGGCTCTAATACCACCCATTTACCTTTGCTTCGTCTTAATACCACTTTACGTATGCAAAGGCTTATCTTATTTATAGTATTTCTTTTCGCTTGTGGTAGTCAGGCAAGAGCGCAAACGGCTACTTTAACTGCTGCCCGCACAGATACACTCCGGTTATCTATCAACGAGGCCGAAAAATTATTTACGCAAAATAACCTCTCGCTGCTTTCGCAAAAATTGCAGGTGAATGCGGCCGCCGCAGCCGTTATACAAGCGCGATTATTTTCAAACCCTACTATTAGCGTAGAGCAAAATATTTACAATCCGCAGAACAATCGGGAATTTGATGTAAGCAAATCGGGGCAGCTAATTGTGCAGGTACAACAATTATTTCAGTTAGCCGGCAAACGGAACAAGCGCGTAGCGGTAGAGCAACTAAATGCCCGTATGACCGAGTACCAGTATTTTGATTTGCTGCGCAGCCTACGTTTTGAACTGCGGACCTCCCTGTTGGAACTATCGTATCTGCTGCAAAATTTAAAAACCTATTCCGACCGGATTGAACCGGTTCGTAAATTAGTAGGCGCCTTCGAAACTCAATACAGCAAAGGCAATGTGGCTTTAAAAGAAGTTACCCGGCTGAAGGCTTTAATATTCTCTCTCGAAAACCAACGACTAGATTTACTCAATCAAATAAACCAACACCAAGCTGATTTAGGAATTTTGCTGCATGTTGAACCAAATGTTTTTGTTCTGCCGGTTATTGACCAAAATCAACTTAACCAAGTTACTGCCCAGCTTAACTTGCCGGAACTGCTGCAAACGGCCACACAAAACCGTTATGATTTAAAAATTTACCAGACCGGCATAGCGCAACAGGAAGCCAATTTAGTTTATCAAAAATCTTTGTCGGTACCAGACCTCACATTAGGCGGCGTGTACGACCGGCAAGGTTCCTTTGTACGCGATTATACCGGGTTGCAGGCGCAGATAAGTCTGCCGGTCATTAATCGGAACCAAGGCGGCATTAAAATCGCGCAACAACTACTTGAGAAAAGTAAACTCGACTACGAACAATACCAAAATCAGGTAGAACAAGACGTAGTTACTGCCTTCAGCCACGTTCTTACTACAAATAAACTTTACTCTGATTTTGATGCGAAGTTCTCCCAGGATTTTGACAAACTGATAACCGGTGTTACTTCCAGTTTCAGTAAACGCAATATCAGCCTCATCGAATTTATAGATTACTACGAAACCTACACCGAAAGCATCACCCAGATGCTGCAATTGCAAAGCAATCGCGCACGCGCATTAGAAGAAATAAATTTTGCCGTTGGCGCTCCCATTATAAAATATCAGTAAACCCAATTAAATCATGAAAAATCTTTTAATAAGCGGCTGCATGGTGGTAGCTGCTACCTTTCTGTTCAGCGGTTGCCAGCAAAGTCACGGAGAAATTGAAAAGGCAGACCTGGGTTTTTGCCTCTCCGACACTATCAGCAGCATGATAAAACTCGATACCGCGCGGGTACAGGAAGTACAAAATGAACTGAAGCTTTCGGGCAAGGTCGCCTTCGACGAGCAGAAAGTATTTAAAATTTACCCCTTGGTTGGCGGCAATGTGGTAGATGTAAAAGCTGAGTTAGGCGACCAGGTAAAGCAAGGACAAGTGTTAGCCGTTATTCACAGCAGCGAAATAGCCGATTTTGAACAACAATTAACCAATGCCCAATCTAATTTGCTCCTGGCCGATAAAAACCTGAGTACCGCCGAAGATATGTATAAATCCGGCCTAATGTCGGAGCGGGACTACGTTACGGCCCAAAAAGAAAAAAGTAAAGCCCAGGCTGAAGTAAAGCGAATAAACGAAATTTTTAAAATTTATAACATCGGCAAAGCCTCGGATTACGTGGTAAAAGCGCCTGCTTCGGGATTTTTGGTGGAGAAAAAGGTGAACCGCGATATGCAAATCCGCCCGGACAATACCGATAATATATTTACCATTTCTAACCTCAACGATATTTGGATACTAGCCAATGTGTACGAAACGGATATCGCCAAAGTACAAGAAGGCTACCAGGCCACCGTATCCGTTTTAAGTTACCCCGACAAAGTATTTACCGGCAAAGTAGATAAAATTTTTAATGTGCTCGACCCGGACACGCGAGTAATGAAAGTGCGAATTAAGTTAGATAACCCGGATTTTGCCCTGAAACCGGAAATGTTCGCCAATGTTACCATTCATTATCCCGAAGATAAGCAACTAATTGCCGTACCGGCCATATCCGTCATTTTTGATAAGAACCGCAATTTTATTATGGTGTACCGCAAACGCTGCGACATCGATACACGCCCCGTGGAGTTGTACAAAACGGTAAACCAAACAGCCTACATACAAACCGGCCTCAAACCCGGCGAAAAAGTTATAACCGATTACCAATTACTCGTTTACGACGCTTTAAACGACTAAATTTTATGAATAAATTTATTTCCGGGCTGGTAGCATTTTCTTTAAAAAACCGGCCTTTCATATTTTTTGCCACTGCTGTTTTAGCGATTGCCGGCTTTTACTCTTTCCAGAAAACTCCCATCGAAGCTTTCCCGGATGTAACCAACACGCAAATAATTGTAGTTACCGAATGGAATGGCCGCAGCGCCGAAGAAATAGAGCGCTTTGTAACTACTCCCATCGAAATTGCCATGAACTCAGTGCAGCGCAAAACGAATGTGCGGTCAATTTCTATGTTCGGGTTATCGGTCATGAAAATTATCTTCGACGATGATGTGGATGATTTCTTTGCCCGGCAGCAAGTGAATAATCTATTAGCCAACGTAGCGCTGCCCGAGGGAGTAGACCCGGTGGTACAACCGCCGTATGGCCCAACCGGCGAAATTTTCCGATATACATTGGAAAGTAAACAACGCACTTCACGCGATTTATTAACCTATCAGAACTGGGTAGTAGACCGCCAGTTGCGCAGCTTGCCCGGCGTGGCTGATATCGTAACTTTTGGCGGGGAGGAAAAAACCTACGAAGTAAGCGTTAATCCTTCTTTACTGGCTAAATACGACATTACGCCTCTTGATGTATTTAACGCGGTATCTAAAAGTAATATTAACGTGGGCGGTGATGTGATTGAAAAAAACGGTCAAGCATATGTGGTTCGCGGCGTAGGCTTACTCAACAGCATTACTGATATCGAAAACATTATCGTGGAGAACATAAATGGTACGCCCATAATGGTGAAAAACGTGGCTGATGTGCAGGAAGCTGCCGCTCCGCGGGTGGGTCAGGCGGGTAAAGGCACCAACAACGACGTAGTGGAAGGCATCGTGGTTATGCGGAAAGGTGAAAACCCTTCCGAAGTATTGGCGCGGGTAAAAGATAAAATTAAACAGCTTAACTCCGATGTTTTACCGGCTGATGTGAAAATTGTAACCTTCTACGACCGCGATAACCTAATGGCTTTTTGCACCGAAACCGTGATGCATAACTTAGCCGAAGGTATTATTCTGGTAACGGTGGTAGTTTTTCTATTTATGGCCGATTGGCGCACTACCCTTATTGTTTCCATCATTATTCCTTTAGCCCTTTTATTTGCCTTCATGTGCATGCGCCTGAAAGGCATGTCGGCGAACTTACTTTCACTGGGTGCCGTGGATTTCGGGATAATCATTGACGGTGCCGTAGTAATGGTGGAAGGTTTGTTTGTGGTTCTCGACCATAAGGCGCACGAAGTAGGCATGGATAAATTTAATCGTTTGTCTAAGCTCGGATTAATCAAAAAAACCGGTTCTGAAATGGCCAAAGCCATCTTCTTTTCCAAGTTAATCATTATCACAGCCTTGTTGCCTATATTCTCCTTCGAGAAAGTAGAAGGAAAAATGTTCTCGCCTTTGGCCTTTACGCTGGGGTTTGCCTTGTTGGGCGCTTTGCTGTTTACTCTAACCCTGGTGCCCGTTTTAGCTAGTATACTGTTAAATAAAAATGTACGCGAAAAACACAATCCCTTAGTTTTGTACCTGGAACGTGGCGTTACCAATTGCTTTAACTTTACCTACCGGCATAAAAAAGCCAGCATTGGGGTAGCCCTGGTAATTCTGGCACTTTCTATGTTCTCGTTTAAGTTTTTAGGTTCCGAGTTTTTACCGCAACTTAACGAAGGCTCGTTGTGGGTAGAAGCCAAACTCCCCATGAGCAACTCGCTCACCGAAACAGTAGCTATGGTAAGCAAAATCCGGAGTAAAATCCGGACGTTTCCGGAAGTACAGGATGTTCTTTCGCAAACTGGCCGCTCTAACGATGGTACCGACCCTTCCGGATTTTATTACGTGCAATGCCAGGTGAACCTCTATCCGAAAAAAGAATGGAAACGCCACATTACCCAAGACCAGTTAATTGAGCAAATAGATGAACAACTGCGGCAATATCCCGGCATTGTGTATAATTACTCGCAACCAATAATAGATAACGTAGCCGAAGCAGTAGCCGGCATAAACGCCTCGCTGGCCGTAAAAATATTTGGTTCAGATTTAGAAGAATTAGACCACAAGGCCGACGAAGTATTAAAAGTATTGCAAAAAGTACCGGGCGTAAAAGATCTGGGAATATTGCGCAACATTGGGCAACCCGAACTTGCCATTATCTTGAACGAAGAGAAAATGGCTACTTACGGCGTACAAAAAGCCGATGCGCAGGCTGTAATAGAAATGGCCATAGGTGGTAAAGCGGCTACCCAACTTTTCGAGAACGAGAAGAAATTCGACGTGCGCATTCGTTATCCCAAACAATACCGCACCAACGAATCCGATATTGGTGATTTAAAAGTACCCACCATCCATGGCAGCAAAATACCCTTGCGCGAAATAGCGGATATTAAAAGCAATACCGGTGCGGCTTTTATTTACCGCGACAATAACCAGCGCTTTGTAGCCATAAAATTTTCTATTCGGGAGCGCGATTTAGGTAGCACCATTAAAGAAGCGCAGCAGAAAGTACAAAACGCCGTGAAACTACCTAAAGGTTATTCCATACAGTGGAGCGGCGAGTTTGAAAACCAGGTGCGCGCCACCCACCGCTTAACGCAGGTGGTACCCATAAGCTTGCTCATTATTTTTGTGATTTTGTTTATCATGTTTAGCAATATGCTGGATGCCGCCCTGGTGCTCCTTAACGTACCTTTTGCGCTGATTGGCGGAATACTGGCGCTACACGCTACGGGTACGGTATTTAGTATTTCGGCCGGGATTGGTTTTATTGCGCTCTTTGGACTGTGCGTGCAAAATGGGGTAATTTTAATATCGGTATTCAAGAAAAACATAAAAGAGAAACTACCGTTGGGTCAGGCTATTTACGAAGGTGTTCGCGCCCGTACTCGCCCAGTAGTGATGACGGCTCTCATGGCGATGATTGGTTTAATGCCGGCCGCTCTTTCTACGGGCATTGGCTCCGAAACGCAAAAACCCTTGGCTATCGTGGTAATTGGCGGCTTAATTAGCGGCACCATCTTAACCTTACTCATTTTCCCGTTAATTTTTGATTTAGTTTATCACCGCAAACAACAACGGCTGGAGAAAAAACAGAGACGGTTAGCGACGGCTTAAAAAATTGACTTTTTATTTTGATTTGGTTTATAAAGGTAAAGGAGGAAGCTACTGGCTTCCTTTTTTCTTTACAGCCATACAGGTTTTGACCCTAATTATCTGATATTCTTTAAACCCTACCGGCTGGTAAAATTATGTGGACCTGAGTACCATGATTTACTTCGGAAGCTATCTGGATTTGCCCGTGATGCAAGTGAATAATTTTTTGGGTGAGCGCCAAACCGACACCTGTACCTTTAATCCCCCGGGCGTTTGCGGCCCGATAAAATGGCTCAAATATATTGTTTAAATCAGCCGGCGGGATACCCATACCTTGGTCCAGTACGTGAACATGTAACTGGTTATTCTGATAAATTAGTTGTAATTGAACCGCTTTTCCGTTCGAAAATTTATGCGCGTTTTCCAACACATTTAGAAGTGCTGCCTTAAGTAAATCGCGGATACCGGTTACTTCTAAAATAATTGCTTCCTCGGGCATATTCTTAAAAGATACTGCCAGATTATTATCCGGATACAAGCGGTCCATCTCCGCTTTTAATTCCAGCAATAAATCATCCAACGGAAACTTTTCTGTTTTCTGACTACTGTTTTCGGAATCTGTTTGCGCCAGGTTAAGCAAATCTTTGATTAATCTTTCTAACCGTTCGGCTTCGTTTTGTAAGGTTACTAAAGATACTTTGTATTCGGGAGGTTCCCGGTCGCGGCTTAAGGTTACTTCAATTTCCCCACTAATAGCCGTGAGCGGATTGCGAAGTTCGTGGGAAGCATTGGAAATAAAATTCTTCTGCATGTCGAAAGCGGTTTCTAAGCGGTCCAGCATCTGGTTAAAAGTTTTGGCCAAAAGCCCGAATTCATCCTGTCCGTTACCTTCTTTTAGCCGCCGGTGCAAATTCGTAACCCGAATTTCGTTTACTTCGGCTACCATTTCTGACACCGGGTTTAAAACTAACGAAGTAAAGAATCTACCAATCAGAAATACTACTAAACTTCCCGCCAGAAAACTAATAATTAGTACTCGGCGGAGATTATCCATTTTCCGGTGCCCGGTTATATCTACCGCCGAAACAAATATGTAAAATTGGCCTTGATTATCCTGGTACAAAAATCCTATTCCTTGCCGGGAACCACGAGCAAATTGGATATACTTTTTTTTGGCAATCTGGTCGAAAGCCCGGGAGGGGGCAATAAAAGGATATTGGTTCCGGATAAAACGAGGCTTTTTATTCTGGTCAAAAATATCAATGGATTCCTGGTGTAAGTTTTGAAAAAACTTGCGGCGTACTTTCTCGAAGGTCTGAAAACTAATTTCGTCTTGTTCCAGGTATAATTGCGCAATGATATAACCTCGTTCGTGCAGCCGGTCAAAAAACTCTACTCGCCGGTACTGCTCCGAAGAATAATAAATAATCAAGAAGGAAATCATCAAAATCCCGGCAATCAGGAGCGTAAACGTAAGAGTAAGGCGCGTGCGGATACTCATAAATCACCGGTATCTTTCAGCATATATCCCATCCCGATAACCGTATGAATAAGTTTAGCCGAAAAATCTTTATCAATTTTATTACGCAAATAATTTACGTATACATCTACCACGTTAGAGCTTAAATCAAAATTAACTTCCCAAACATTTTCGAGTAAACTTAGCCGCGACAGTACCTTGCCTTTATTCCGGAGAAAGTATTCCAATAAAGTAAATTCGCGGGCGGTAAGCGTAATGAGTTTATTGCTGCGGGTAACGGATTTGGTTTCCAGGTTTAGTTGTAAATCGGCAATTGTAAGTAGTTCGGATTCCTCGCTAACGTAGTGCCGGCGGTGCAAGGCCCGCACCCGGGCTAATAGCTCCCTGAATTTAAATGGCTTCGTTAAATAATCATCCGCCCCAGCATCCAGGCCAGTTACTACATCGTCGGTAGTTCCTAAAGCGGTAAGCATAAGTACCGGTGTTTTTTTATCCTGCACCCGAATGTGCTTACAAACTTCAATTCCGTTCAGGTTAGGTAAAATTACATCCAGTATAATAAGATCGTAAGAATTTTGGGTAGCCAAGCTTTTACCCGTAAATCCATCGTAGGCCACTTCTACTTCGTAAGCCTGTTCCTGCAAGCCTTTCTTAATAAAAGCCGCCACGTTAGGCTCATCTTCTACAACTAGAATATGCATTAGCTATTAAGTAAATGTTTTTACGCTACCTAAGTATCAATCAACCTGCTGGTATATTCTCCTTTGATTGAATGAAGAAATTCCGTAAGAACGTTTTGGTCTTATTTACTATTTTTCAGATTGAATACGAGTAGGCGTGTCCTGACCGGCAATAATGCTACGGGCAGCTTGGGCAATTGCTTTTATAATATTGGTCATGTTCGCAATATCCAGGCTGGCAAATTCATCATCTACCGAGTGGTATAATTTATCTGTATCAATTTTATCGGTCGATAAAGAATGTGCGGGCACGCCTAACCGCGCGAGAGTGGCATTATCGGATCGGTAAAATAAATTTTCTTTGATGTAAGGATCGGGTTGGAAAGAATAGTTGGACCCCGCCAGGTTTTTTTGAAGTATTTTCCCAAAATCTGATTTATCAAACCCCGTAATAAAGCCGGCATTTTTACCAAACTGCGATTCTTTGCCAATCATTTCGATGTTAAACATGGCAGTAACTTGCTCAGGAATTAATTGTTTCGAAAAATATTGGGCGCCATAACCACCAATCTCTTCGGCGGTAAAAGCGACAAAGATCAAACTGCGGGCATTATTTTTCTGTTTTTTAAAATAATTTGCCAACGTTATAACCGCAGTAGTACCCGTAGCATCGTCGTCGGCCCCATTGGCGATGGAATCGCCGTTTACCGGATCTAGGATTCCAATATGATCGTAGTGAGCAGAAAAAATAACGTACTCGTTTTTTCGGGAAGTACCGGGCAAATAGCCGACAATATTTTTTAATGCTTTCTCGGTTATTGAGTTTTGCGCACTTACCTGAACGGTCTGAGGATTTTTAATGGAGGTAAGAGCAAAAACCAGAGTGGTACTATCTAAGCCTAATTGTATGTTATTGCGGCTCATGTAATTTTTATAACGCTTAAATAATTCAGCGTGGGCAGTATCAATTAAAATTAAGCCGCTTTTTCTGCTGGTAAGCGTTTCCTGAAACTTCTGGATTAAATTATCACTAGCCTCAATGCTGGTAGTATTTTTTACTTGACTGCTATTTTGGTTCCACTCTACTTTTTTGGCTCCAGTTCTGATAAATACAGCTTGTTCCGGCAAAGTTTTCCCATCGAGTAGTACCGTGCTACTTCCGGAGTTAACTTCGTAAGCGGCAAAAGGTTGTTCAAACGATTTCAGGCCGGGGAAGATTTGTAAACCAGCTTTTTTAAATTCGGTGCTAATAAAGGCTGCCGCTTTATCAATATCAGGAGTTAAGGCTTTCCGGCCTCGCATATTATCAGCCGATAAGGTTTTAACTATCCTGGTAACCTCAGAGGCATTTATTGGAGTCTGGGCAAATAATTGCCCCATTAAAGTAATAGTAATAGTACAAGTCAGGATGAAATGTTTCGTGCGAAAGATCATAAAATAATTAACTAAGGAGGTACCGCAATATATTTAAAAAATTGGTTTGGTTATGCATGATTACTGAGTCTTCCATATAACTACTTCTGGTCGCATAAAGAAGTGAGTTTATTGTTTATTTTTAATTTTTTACTTCTTAAACCGGTAATGTTTATTCTTAAATAACTGACGGACTACATTTAAATAAAAGAGGCAATTCTTATTTCTTCTGAAACAATACAGCCTTTTACCAGTTTTGCTTCCGTTCACTCCTTTGAATCCTAGCATATAAGTTTCCGGGTGAATGAGTTTAATTTACTTTATTGTGTATGGCGGACAAAAATATTCTGGTAATTGGCGGCAGTTCTGGTATTGGAGCGGCTTTGATTCAGCAGTTATTAAATGAGTATTATCAGGTTATTGCTATAAGCCGGCACCAACCAGCTGTTTTACCAATCGGTAATTTGACTTATATTTCCTGGGATGCGCGCCAAATTCCTACCTCTAAAATAATGGAACAAATACCCGAGAGCTTGCATGGTCTGGTATACTGTCCGGGCACGATAAACTTAAAACCATTCAACCGGCTTACTCCAAAAGACTTTCAAGAAGAATGGGAAATTAACGTATTAGGGGCTGTTACGATGCTCCAGGCTTTTTTACCTCACCTGAAACGAGCCGGCGAAGCAGGAGTGGTATTATTTAGTTCGGTAGCGGCTCAAACCGGAATGAGTTTTCACGCTTCCACAGCTTCGGCCAAAGCGGCGGTGGAAGGTTTAGGAAAAGCGCTTGCGGCGGAGTGGGCGGCCTTAAAAATCCGGGTAAATGTAATTGCTCCTTCGCTTACCAATACTCCTCTGGCAGGTAATTTACTCGCTACTCCCGAAAAACGCGAAGCCGCCGGTAAGCGCCACCCACTTGCCCGCACCGGTACACCGGACGAAGTTGCCGCTTTAGCTTTGTTTTTACTTTCCGATCAAGCTGGCTGGATTACAGGTCAGGTAGTAACCATAGATGGAGGTTTATCGGCACTACGTTAATTTAAGATGGACACGCCAATTGTTTCTATTTTTTGGTTCCGGCGCGATTTACGCCTCACCGATAATGCAGGTTTATACCATGCCTTAAAAGTTGGCATTCCGGTAATACCTCTTTTTATTTACGATTCTGATATTTTAGAACAACTCTCGGATCGGGAAGACCGGCGTGTCCAGTTTATCCACCAAGCTATTGAGAGTTTAGCCGAAAGTTTACAATTATTGGGATCTTACCTACTAGTAAAGCACGGTAAGCCTTTAGAAATATTTTCGCAGTTAATTCAGGAAAAAAAAATTGCAGCAGTATACACTAATCACGATTACGAACCTTACGCTCAGCAGCGTGATGCCGCAGTAGAACACTATTTAAATAAACACGCAATTCCTTTTCATACGTATAAAGACCAGGTAATCTTTGAAAAAAGCGAGATTACTAAACCCGACGGTAAGCCTTACACGGTTTTTACCCCTTATAAGAAACGCTGGCTAAACACGGTGAATTCTTTTTACGTAAAATCCTATCCAACCGAAAAATACACCTCTCAGTTTGTAACTATGCCACCTGAACCCCTCCCAACTTTAAAGGATTTAGGTTTCCGGGAAACAGACTTACGAACGCCCGGCAAAAGCGTTACCGAAAAAATTATTGCCCATTACGATAAAACCCGGGATTACCCGGCTTTGGCAGGAACTTCCCGTTTAAGTGTGCATTTGCGGTTTGGCACCATTAGTATTCGGCAAACAGTACAACTCGCTCAAAAATTAAACGTTACCTGGTTAAACGAACTAATTTGGCGCGACTTTTACCACATGATATTGTATCATTTTCCGCACGTAGAATCCGGCGCCTTTAAGCCAGCGTATGACTACATTCCCTGGCAAAATAACGAAAACCATTTTGCTCATTGGTGTGCGGGAAATACGGGTTACCCCCTGGTAGATGCTGGTATGCGCGAATTAAATGTCACAGGCTTTATGCACAACCGGGTTCGTATGGTAGTGGCCAGTTTTCTTTGCAAACACTTACTAATTGATTGGCGTTGGGGAGAAGCTTATTTTGCTGCAAAATTATTGGATTATGACCTGGCAGCTAACAACGGAGGCTGGCAATGGGCAGCCGGATCCGGCTGTGATGCCGCACCTTACTTCCGGGTATTTAGCCCGTTGGCTCAATTACAAAAGTTTGACAAGCAATATTTGTACGTAAAAAAATGGGTGCCCGAATGGGAAAGTTCCAATTATAGCAAGCCTTTGGTTGACCATGAATTTGCCCGAAAACGGGCCATAAACACCTACAAAGCGGCATTAACGGAATATAAAAATAACAAGTAATAATAAATAACGTTATAAAAATTTTAATATTGCATTTTCAAATTTTCTCAATGTTTTGCTTACATTTATCAAATTTACAATTAGATTAAGGCGAGTTATAACTTTACCCTCGATGCAGCATACCATACGCTTCTTATACTTATTCTTTGTTATTGTACTTTTTTCTGTTACTTCTTACGCACAAAATTTATGTACTGCTACTATTTCTCCTTCTGGAACGGCCTTTATTTGTAACGGTACCCCCGTAACCCTTACGGCAAACCCAGGAGTTGTGGATAGTGATCTAAAATTTAGGTGGTTTAAAGATGGGCAACCAATACCAGGGGCCACCAACCAAACGTATAATGCGGCGAGTATAGGTACCTATGCTGTAGAAGTTAGCAGTATTTCTAATGCTTGCAGCCCAAATACTACTGACCCAGGTACCCGGATAGAGCTTGGTCCCAACCTTACCAGACCTGATTTTACTATTTCTCCTACGGGGGTGCAATGCTCCGGAATACCCTACACTTTTAAAATTGTTGGCTCTAATGATACCAACGTGGAATATCTCTGGGATTTTGGCGATGGCACCATTGGCCGTGGCTACGAAGTAAATCATGCCTTTAATTACTTTGGTACCGGTACCAAACCCTTTACCGTCACCGTGGTTACTGCTTCCCGTGGTTGCCGTTCACAAACTTCTGCCCCTCAAAATGTAACGGTTAGTGGCGGCCCTAATTTTACCGAAGCAGATGTAACCGATAGTGCTGATTTTGAGGTATGTATTCCAAAAGATTCCGCTATCAGCGTAAAAGCCAAATTATTTAACAACATAGTTGCGGCTAATGCAGCGGGAATTACCGAGTATCTGGTTCGATGGACTCCGGGTGGAACCGAAGAAAGGTATACCCCCGACCAGTTCGACATTGACACTCCCATTCGGAATGCTACCCCGTTTGATACCATTGGTACTTTTCCGATTAGTATAACTGCGGTTGGCGCCACATGTAATACCACAATTACCTTACTTTATGAAGTAAGCCAGAAACCAACCGCCAATTTTCAGGTCAGTCCACCCGACGGGAAGAAGCGATTAGACCCTAATCAATGTGTTCCGGTGATTGTAACTCCTGTTGATAGTGCAAAAGGTGGAAATTTAACCTATAAATGGTCCGTGCTCAATAATCAAGGGCAACCCGCCGGTGGCGTTTCGTTTATCAATAATACTACCGATACTTCAGCTACTCCTGTTTTTCAATTTAATGAACAAGGCCGTTTTCAAATACAGCAAATTGTAACGAACCAATGCGGCAGCGATACTACTTCTCAAAGTGTATTAATTGCTTATCCGGAGATACAGTTAAATGCCGATGGACCCTTCTGTGGACCAACTACTATTAAGTTCTCGGATCAAAATGTATTTTATGATACTAACCTTGGAACGGAAGTGCCCGGATCTTTCCGGTGGGTTATTACAGGTACCAGCGGGGCTACCTTCGTGAATGGCACTTCGGCTAACTCAAAGTATCCGGAAATAAGTTTCCCGAATGTAGGAGAATATAAAGTTTCCGTTAGTTTTGCAAATGAATGCGGTAACTCCGCCGATGTAGCGCAACAGGGAGCCGGAGAAATAACTATTACCGTAAACGAGGTTCCACAACCGCCTACAATTACCGCAGCTGGTGTTTCTATTTGTTCCGGCGAAAGTACCGTTATAAGACCAACTGGTCCGGCGGGTAATACTTTTCTCTTTTATGGTTCAGCTACCGGTGGTACCCCACTAGACACAGCCGCTACCTACACTACTGGTCCTTTAACCGCCAGTACCACTTTTTACATAACTACTCTTAGCCCTAATGGCTGCGAAAGCGCTGGCGCCCGTACTCCCTTTGCTGTATCCGTGTTACCTCCTATTGCTAACAACAACATTTCCCAGGATCAGGAAGTATGCCAGGGTTCGGCACCTCAGTTATTATCCGGAACTCAACCAACTGGCGGTGATACAAATGGCTACAAATACGAGTGGCAACTTAGTACTACGGGACCTAATGGTACTTTTGCCACTGCTCCCGGAATAAATAATAGCCGCGATTACACGCCACCTGTTTTACAGCAAAATGCCTGGTTCCGACGTTTAGTATCTTCTGCATCCTGCACCGGTGATACCAGTAACGCTGTAGCTATCACGGTTACTCCCCGGATTACAGGTGGTAATATTACCGGCGATCAGCAAGTTTGTGCCAATGAACCCGTATTACCTTTAATTGGTAGCCCATTAGCAGGCGGCACCATCCAATGGCGCAGCAGCACTGTTAGCGCTACAGCAGGCTTTACCCCGGCTTCCAACATCAACAACGAAGAAAATTATGAACCCGGCACGCTTAGTCAAACTACCTGGTTCCGGCGTTATGTTACTTCCGGCGGCTGTATTGACTCCTCCAATGTGGTAGTAGTTACAGTTGATCAACCTGTAACTAATAATACAATTCTAGCGGATCAATCGCTTTGCGGGGGCGAACAACCTGCCCCTTTAACTGGCTCTGATCCGCAGGGTGGCACTCTACCACTCCGCTATATTTGGGAAAGTAGCACCACTGGTTCTAATACCGGCTTTACCACTGCAGCTGGTACCAATAATACAGCTAATTATAATCCAGCCGTATTAACTGTGACTACCTGGTTCCGACGTGGAGTAATCTCTGGTTCCTGCGATCCGAATTACAGTAACGTGGTACAAATAACTGTTCTGCCTTTGATTACGAATAATACCATTAGTGGTACTGAGACGGCGGTTTGTGAAAATACAGTTCCTAAAACTATTACTGGCTCTGCTCCATCCGGCGGTAATGGTACTTATACCTATCTCTGGGAAAGCAGTATTACCAGCGCCACCGCAGCTTTTGCGCCGGCTGCTGGCACCAATAATACTCAAAACTATACACCACCGGTAATCAGCCGTACCACCTGGTTCCGTCGGACGGTAATTTCTGACAATTGCACCAGTATTTCTCAAACAATACAAATCAACGTGAGTCCGTTACCACCTGTACCTGTAGTAGAAGCCAATAGCGTTACTACTTGCCAGGATAGTACCGCCACTTTAGTTGCAACAGGAACAGGATTAACTTACCAATGGTTCGAAACTCCTACTGGTGGCAATATCTTATTTGAGGGCGCTACTTTTGTTACTAACCCTATTTCTCAAACTACCACTTTTTACGTTCAGGCTGTTAATCAAAATCAATGTGTAAGTCCTGCCCGTACTCCAGTTACGGTAAATGTAACTAGTATTACAGCTAGCGCCGGGCGTGATACTACCATTATTGAGGGCAATACAATGGAATTAATTGGCCGAGGTGGCGTACGTTACAAATGGGAGCCTGCTACTGGTTTAAACGACTCGAATGTTGAACGGCCCGTAGCTAGCCCAACTAAAACTACTACCTATAAAGTAACTGCTTTCTCCGAGGAAGGCTGCGTTGCTACCGACGAAGTAACTATTACCGTTATCCCACGGGTTATTATAGTAAACACCTTTAGTCCGAACCACGATGGTATTAATGAAACCTGGGAAATTCAACGAATCGAGAATTATCCGGAGGCAACGGTTGAAATTTTTAATCGTTGGGGAACTAAGGTATTTACATCTAATACAGGTTATACAAAGGCTTGGGATGGTACTTATAATGGTCAGGATTTACCTTTGGCTACCTATTACTATATTATTCGCCTGGATAAAATATCCAAACCTATTTCCGGTAACGTAACATTAGTCCGCTAAGCTTACATCTTATTTTATGAAAAGAATTTTAATAATTGTCACTTTATTAATTTGTTTTATTCCTAGAATTCAGGCACAGCAACGACCACAATTCAGCCAGTATATGCTGAATCCGTATCTATACAATCCCGCTCTTTCTGGTATAGAGGACTATACCGATGTAAGATTAGGTACCCGTTATCAATGGGTTGGCTTGGATGGTGCTCCGGTTACCTATTATGTTAGTGCGCATACTCCCTTGAATAAAGAAGCTACCAGTGTCCGGAATCGTTATAATAACCGGACCCATACAGTTAGACGCAATCGTTTTCAACGCGCGCGTCCTCACCACGGAGTGGGAGTTATGGCTCACGTAGATAAAACCGGCGTTCTTCGCCGTACCAACTTAACTGGTAGCTACGCGTTTCATTTACCGGTTAGTCAAAAAATCAATGTATCGGTTGGTGTTTCAGCCGGAATGATCCGTAATAGTTTAAATACGGCAGAAGCTACCTATATTAATCCCGCCGATCCGGCTATTACCAGCGATTACGTTAATCGTACTTACTTAGATTTAAACGTAGGTACTTGGATTTACTCACAAGATTTCTTTGTGGGTTTTGCCGGTGCTCAATTAGCCCGTGGCCGCCGTGATTTAAATAATTCTCCGGAGCAAAAAACTCCAGGAGTTATCCAGCGGCACTTTTTCGCTACTGCAGGTTACAAATTCCGGTTCGGTAATGATTTAGCACTTATTCCTTCGGTTATGATGAAAATGGCTGGTCCTAGTCCATTTTCGGTGGATGCTAATTTACGTGCCGTTTACGCCGACCGGGTATGGGTAGGGGTTTCTTACCGCAATCAAGATTCTTTTGCCGGATTAATTGGCTTAAATATCAGTTATCTGATGGACATTGGCTATTCTTATGACTACAATAATTCAGAATTAAATGTTGCTAATTCTGGTTCCCAGGAAATTGTACTTGGTATAAAACTATTTAATAAAGGCAAGGTTATTTGTCCTCAATGGATGCAATAAAATCTAAACATTTAGATAAATAAACTAATCGACGAAGAAAGTTTACATTTGTATTATATGTGGATTCAAATGCAAGAACTACTAAACAACTAACCATAGTCCTTAATCTTTTGCTCCCTTTTTGTTGTTGCAAGTTCAAGTATTAATCTTGTATTTCCCTTGAATATAGTTAACATAATCTTTGGATTCGAGTGACTTCTTTATATGCTTGATCTTGAGGAGCAATATTCTTTTTTCAGGTACATATTGTTCAAAACTTCTGCCTTTGGTTCAAATGTACTAACTCGAAGGTTTGCATGAACCAACAAGTTCATCAAGTTGTGGTAAGCGTTGTAAAATTTAGGGATCCTTGTTAAAGCAATATAGCAACTTATTTTCCGTTCCTATCCTTTTCAGATCAAGCGGAGAAGTTGTGGGGAGAGGAAAATATTTAATTTTTTGTTTCAACAAGAGCACCTAGATTCTGATAGAAGCAACCCTCATTCGTCTGCTCCTTCCGACCGACATTTTATCGTATTTCGATAAGAATATGTAAAACAGTTGCTTGAGGCTAAAAGCTTTTTGCCCAAGTTTACATCCAAGACTTTCCAATCCGCAGGCTGAAGAAGTCCTACAGCTAATGCAAGATCTCAAAAGCCAGCACATGGTAGTGATCGGTAATTTGGCTTTAGGAAAACTGCGCTTAATAGCTAGTTGCGTGTTGGCGACCATATCTAAGTTCATTTCCTTTACTGGATAGCGCAGGCTTTCTGGCAGGCAGTTTGAAACAGTCAGTCATATATATTCCATATGTGCCCTTGATCATGGCCAGGATAATTCCTCTGCGTCCTTTAGAGGTTTATTAAACACAATAATATAAAGTTCACCATTGGAAAAGAAAATTAATTTTATCAATTCTTAATGAATTAGTAAAATTTTGGAGGAACAATGTCCAATTGGAAGCATGCTCTTTTTTGCTCCCACTAGAGAAGGCAGAGATGTGATCTTTGTATTACTAGTGGAGGTGTTTAGTGTTTAGTTGAAAGAAATGTGAGACTAGGAAATATTTTTACCAAATGTAAAAACAAAGAATAGTCCTTTAAGCAGTTCAAGAACTTTGTGGTATAATTAGGTGGAAGAAGCCAGCATGAACTCGTATAGGACACCTTGGCACTAGAATCAAAATTATTTGAGCTTCTATAGAGGAATTAGGAACACTACCTTTTCTTTTCCGATTAGCTGGGTCGATCTACTTAAGCTTTTTGATCCCGTTTACCTGCCAGAACAGGGGATAGAATAGCAAAGCGGTTAAGTTGTTACATGGAAGTAAACAAAAGCAAAAAAGCCCTTCTTGAGGGAAGGGCTGGGTAAAAAGGGGTTGGCGGTTACCTACTCTCCCGCATGTGATTGCAGTACCATTGGCGCTACGGGGCTTAACTTCTCTGTTCGGAAAGGGAAGAGGTGAACACCCGCGCTATAACCACCATTATCTTACTGCTCGGCTTTCCCGAGCGGGACTACTGAAGTAGTTCCAATATCTTTAAAGTTACTGTAACATAATTGGGCAAGAGAAAATGCTAGTCGTAAGCTTAGACGTAAAGTAAATTTGTTTTCAGAAAGTTTACGGGTAATTAGTACGGCTCAGCTGTGGTATTTCTACCTCTACACCTGCCGCCTATCAACGTGATCATCTTTCACGACCCTTCAAAGAAATCTCATCTTGAGGTGAGTTTCGCACTTAGATGCTTTCAGCGCTTATCTCATCCAAGCGTAGCTACCCGGCGCTGCAGCTGGCGCCACAACCGGTGCACTAGAGGCTTGTCCAACCCGGTCCTCTCGTACTAAGGTCAGGTCCTCGCAAATTTCTTACGCCCACAACAGATAGGGACCGAACTGTCTCACGACGTTCTGAACCCAGCTCGCGTGCCACTTTAATCGGCGAACAGCCGAACCCTTGGGACCTTCTCCAGCCCCAGGACGTGACGAGCCGACATCGAGGTGCCAAACCTCCCCGTCGATATGAGCTCTTGGGGGAGATCAGCCTGTTATCCCCGGCGTACCTTTTATCCTTTGAGCGATGGCCCTTCCATGCGGAACCACCGGATCACTATATCCTACTTTCGTACCTGCTCGGCTTGTCGGCCTCACAGTCAAGCACCCTTCTGCTATTGCACTCTACGCACGGTTACCAAGCGTGCTGAGGGTACCTTTGAAAGCCTCCGTTACTCTTTTGGAGGCGACCACCCCAGTCAAACTACCCACCAAACACTGTTTCCCTTTCGAGATTAGGCTCCAAATAATTCAAGGGTGGTATTTCAACGTTGTCTCCACGATGCCTAGCGACACCGCTTCTTAGACTCCCACCTATCCTACACATGAATTATCCAGAGTCAATGTTAAGCTATAGTAAAGGTGCACGGGGTCTTTCCGTCCCGTTGCGGGTACTCGGCATCTTCACCGAGACTACAATTTCACCGAGCTCACGGCTGAGACAGCGCCCAGATCGTTACACCATTCGTGCAGGTCGGAACTTACCCGACAAGGAATTTCGCTACCTTAGGACCGTTATAGTTACGGCCGCCGTTTACTGGGGCTTCGATTCAGAGCTTCGCCTTGCGGCTAACCCCCCCTCTTAACCTTCCAGCACCGGGCAGGTGTCAGGCCTTATACTTCATCTTTCGATTTCGCAAAGCCATGTGTTTTTGTTAAACAGTCGCCTGGGCCTTTTCACTGCGGCTTCTTGCATTGCTGCAAGGAAGCGCCCCTTCTCCCGAAGTTACAGGGCCATTTTGCCGAGTTCCTTGGCCGTGATTCACTCGAGCGCCTGAGGATGCTCTCCTCGACTACCTGTGTCGGTTTACGGTACGGGTAGCTTCATAGTAAACGCTTAGCGGGTTTTCTTGGAAGTCGGATTAGGGTCATATCGCCGCCCCCGAAGGGTTGGCGTACTATCAGCTTTCAGCTAATTCGGCGGATTTACCTACCAAACCAATACCTACGGCCTTCAACGTACTATTCCGTCAGTACGCAGACCTTTCACTCCTCCGTCACCACATCACTCTATGAAGCTAGTACGGGAATATTAACCCGTTGTCCATCGACTTAACCTTTCGGTGTTGCCTTAGGACCCGACTAACCCTGAACCGATTAGCGTTGTTCAGGAAACCTTAGTCTTACGGCGTGCAGGTTTCTCACCTGCATTATCGTTACTTATGCCTACATTTGCTTTTCTCATCGCTCCAGCACCCATTACCAGGCACCTTCTTCGCCGATGAGAATGCTCCCCTACCACAGAATTACTTCTATCCATAGCTTCGGTACTATACTTGATGCCCGATTATTATCGATGCCCTGTCGCTCGACCAGTGAGCTGTTACGCACTCTTTAAATGAATGGCTGCTTCCAAGCCAACATCCTGGCTGTTAAAGCAACTGGACCTCCTTTGTTCAACTTAGTATAGATTTAGGGACCTTAGCTGATGGTCTGGGTTGTTTCCCTCTCGGCGTGGGACCTTAGCACCCCACGCCTCACTGCCGTGTATATTTTATAGCATTCGGAGTTCGTCTGGATTCGGTAGGATGTGACTCCCCCTAGTCCAATCGGTAGCTCTACCTCTATAAAACTCTAACCACGACGCTGTTCCTAAAAACATTTCGGGGAGTACGAGCTATTTCTCAGTTTGATTGGCCTTTCACCCCTACCCTCAACTCATCCAAATCCTTTTCAACGGAAACTGGTTCGGTCCTCCATGTGGTGTTACCCACACTTCAACCTGGTCAAGGGTAGATCACAAAGTTTCGCGTCTACCCCCTCTGACTATGCGCCCTATTCAGACTCGCTTTCGCTGCGGCTCCGATTGTCTACAATCTTAACCTTGCCAGAGAGGAGTAACTCGTAGGCTCATTATGCAAAAGGCACGCCATCAGTCCACAAAAGACCTCTGACCGCTTGTAAGCGTATGGTTTCAGGTTCTATTTCACTCCTTTATTCAAGGTTCTTTTCACCTTTCCCTCACGGTACTGGTTCACTATCGGTCTCTCAAAAGTATTTAGCCTTACCGGATGGTACCGGTGGATTCAGACGGGATTTCTCTGGTCCCGCCCTACTCAGGATCCCACTAGGGCTAAAAAGCTTACGCTGACGGGGCTATCACCCTCTCTGGCTTACCTTTCCAGGTAATTTAGCTTCCTTTTTTAGTCCCATCTCGTGGTCCTACAACCCCGTAGTTGCCGTAACAACTATGGTTTGGGCTCTTCCGTGTTCGCTCGCCACTACTTACGGAATCATTATTATTTTCTCTTCCTCCGGGTACTTAGATGTTTCAGTTCTCCGGGTTTGCTCACTTTGCAGTGTGACTAGTCTTCAACTAGCCGGGTTGCCCCATTCAGAAATCTCGGGATCACTTCGTATGTGCCAATCCCCCGAGCTTATCGCAGCTTATCACGTCTTTCCTCGCCTTTGAGAGCCTAGGCATCCCCCATACGCCCTTAGTAACTTTCTAAAAAATTTACTCTTTACTCGTATCTAGTCTACTCTAGTTTTTCTCTTGCCATTATGTCAAAGAACTTTACTTTAAGCTGCAGGTTATAAGTTACAGGTTGCAAGTTACCAATCACTGGATACTCGCTTCTAGCTGCCTTTAAACTGTTTCTTAAATTAAGAAGTAAAGACCTATTGTCCTTACTAGGTATAATCATTTCAATTAAGTGTGGAGAATAACGGAGTCGAACCGTTGACCTCCTGCGTGCAAAGCAGGCGCTCTAGCCAGCTGAGCTAATCCCCCTTTTTAAGTTAAGTTTTCAGGTATAAGGTAAACGTTTTGCAACTGGACACCTCTAACCGGCAATCTGTAACTTCTAAGTGTGGGCCTGCCTGGACTCGAACCAGGGACCTCTACATTATCAGTGTAGCGCTCTAACCACCTGAGCTACAAGCCCTCTTCTTTTCGTTGAGTTGCAAGCTCCGGCTTTCTTTGCGTTTAGTCCTGCTCTGTTTCCTCTGCTGCTCGCTTCGCTTACACGCGGCATTACTGCCACTTCTTACTTTTACCTACTAACCTGTTGTTAGTAGAAATACTTTTTGAATAAGGGATAGAGAATAGTAAACCTAATCAAGAGGTAACCATCAGCTCCAGAAAGGAGGTGATCCAGCCGCACCTTCCGGTACGGCTACCTTGTTACGACTTAGCCCCAGTTACCAGTTTTACCCTAAACGGCTCCTCATTGGTTACCGTCTTCAGGTCTCCCTGACTTCCATGGCTTGACGGGCGGTGTGTACAAGGCCCGGGAACGTATTCACCGCGTCATTGCTGATACGCGATTACTAGCGATTCCAGCTTCATGAGGTCGAGTTGCAGACCTCAATCCGAACTGAGAACGGTTTTTTGAGATTGGCATCTTATTACTAAGTAGCGACCCTCTGTACCGCCCATTGTAGCACGTGTGTAGCCCTAGGCGTAAGGGCCATGATGACTTGACGTCGTCCCCACCTTCCTCACTGCTTGCGCAGGCAGTCTCTCTAGAGTCCCCACCATGATGTGCTGGCAACTAAAGATAGGGGTTGCGCTCGTTGCGGGACTTAACCCAACACCTCACGGCACGAGCTGACGACAGCCATGCAGCACCTTGCTTTGTGCCCCGAAGGGAAGCCTCATCTCTGAAGCAGTCACGCGCATTCTAGCCTAGGTAAGGTTCCTCGCGTATCATCGAATTAAACCACATGCTCCACCGCTTGTGCGGGCCCCCGTCAATTCCTTTGAGTTTCACCCTTGCGGGCGTACTCCCCAGGTGGATAACTTAACGCTTTCGCTAAGACGCTGGCCGTGTATCGCCAACATCGAGTTATCATCGTTTACGGCGTGGACTACCAGGGTATCTAATCCTGTTCGCTCCCCACGCTTTCGTGCCTCAGCGTCAGTTACAGTCTAGTAAGCTGCCTTCGCAATCGGTGTTCTGGATAGTATCTATGCATTTCACCGCTACACTATCCATTCCGCCTACCTCGTCTGTACTCAAGCCTAGCAGTATCCATGGCAGTTCAACAGTTGAGCTGTTGGCTTTCACCACGGACTTACTTGGCCGCCTACGCACCCTTTAAACCCAATAAATCCGGACAACGCTTGCACCCTCCGTATTACCGCGGCTGCTGGCACGGAGTTAGCCGGTGCTTATTCACCAGGTACCGTCAGTTCCCTTCGCAAAGGTATTTTCTTCCCTGGTAAAAGCCGTTTACAACCCAGAAGGCCTTCATCCGGCACGCGGCATGGCTGGGTCAGCCTTGCGGCCATTGCCCAATATTCCCTACTGCTGCCTCCCGTAGGAGTCTGGTCCGTATCTCAGTACCAGTGTGGGGGATCATCCTCTCAGAACCCCTAGTCATCGTTGCCTTGGTGAGCCGTTACCTCACCAACTAGCTAATGACACGCATGCCCATCTTTTATCGCCGTAGCTTTAACTGTCTTCAGATGCCCTCAAACAGTGTTATGCGGTATTAATCCGAATTTCTTCGGGCTATCCCCCAATAAAAGGTAGGTTGCATACGCGTTACGCACCCGTGCGCCACTAATCTAGGTATTGCTACCTAGACCCGTTCGACTTGCATGTATTAGGCCTGCCGCTAGCGTTCATCCTGAGCCAGGATCAAACTCTCCATTGTAGAATATAATTGTAGAGTATCGCTACTCAATTTGTCTCGCTGGATGGTTGCCTGCTCTTTCTTTTAACATAAGACCCTCTCTCCTATTGAAGAAGAGATTAAGCACTTATGCGGTTTGCTATTCTCTATTCTCACTCATTCAAAGAACTTCTGTTAACCACTTTCTGGTTAACGCTAGCACCTTCTGGCAAATTAATACCCGGAAGATGTTTTACTTGTTTTATTTAGCTTAATTCTCGGTTAAAGTAGCTTCTTTTTATTTGGGAGCACAAAGGTCGAAATCTCTTTTCTTCTTTCCAAATCTAAAGCAAAATATTTTTTAATCTTTTTTCGCTCCTCCTTGCTGGCCGAACACTAAACCTAAACTACTTGCTAAGGTTATTCGTTCCCACCCCTACTCTTTTTGCACTCTCTTTTTCCCTTCGACCTGTTATCGATTTGGGAGCACAAAGGTCTGAATCCTTTTCCTTCTTTCCAAATGTAAAGCAAAATATTTTTACCTTTTTCTTGAGCGCCTAAGGCCTATTCACAACCTTTTTCAATAGTGCTTTGGTTCTTACTGCCCACTCTTCTTTGTCTTGCTT
Organism: Adhaeribacter arboris; assembly: GCF_003023845.1. Classification (NCBI taxonomy): domain Bacteria; kingdom Pseudomonadati; phylum Bacteroidota; class Cytophagia; order Cytophagales; family Hymenobacteraceae; genus Adhaeribacter; species Adhaeribacter arboris. Next base: position 2,180,566 of record NZ_PYFT01000001.1, read on the forward strand.
CTTCCGACCGACTGTCGAATGGGGAGGCAAAGGTAAGAAGCACTTTCTACTTCTCCAAAAAAAGAATAAGTTTTTTACCCCTTTTTTCTTGGCCTGGCTTTTTTACCGGAACAGAAGACAAAGGTACGGCTCGGGGGCTTACTTTCCAAACCGCAACCCAACTTTTTTTCTACCTTTCTCTTTCTGCCGCCCTAGCTGGCGGCTGGTAAGACCCCCTGCCTTCCCCGGTGTTCTGGTTCGCCTCCCTCCCCTGCTTTTAGCCGGTGCAGCTTTGGCGTTGAATCCCCTTTTCGGCTTCGCTGCCCAAAGATACGCGCCCCCTTTTTACTTTTCCTAATCCTACAACCCCTTTTCCCCTCCCCCATCCACTAATCCCCTGAAAACCTGTAAGAAAATTTTTACCCCCCCGTTTGAAAAACTATTTGCGCAAAGTACTTATTCTGTCTGGACCAACACTAACAATAGTAATTGGTACTTGTAGTTGATCTTCCAAAAAGCTTATATATTTATGAAATGCTTCTGGTAGTTCGCCAAAACTTGTTATGTTACTAGTATTAACTTTCCACCCTGGCAAAGTAGTGTAATAGGGCGTTAGTTCACCTTCAACAAATTGGTGAGGCACTATGTCGGTTAGTTCGCCTGAAGGTAATTTATAATGTGTACACACCTTTATTTCTTCGAAAGCATCTAATACATCGGCCTTCATCATGTTAAGTTGAGTTACTCCATTTAACATAATTGAATATTTTAGGGTGGGTAAGTCTATCCAACCACATCGGCGGGGTCTACCCGTAGTAGAACCAAATTCATGACCTGATTGGCGAATATTATCCCCAATTTCATCTAATAATTCAGTCGGAAAAGGACCACTACCTACTCGGGTACAATATGCTTTAAAAATACCATACACTTCGCCAATATGTCTGGGTGCAACACCTAAACCAGTACAAGCACCTGCAACTAAAGTAGTAGAAGAAGTAACAAAGGGATAAGTTCCAAAATCTATATCCAACAAAGAACCTTGGGCACCTTCCGCTAAAATACGTTTACCTGCTTTGAGTGCTTGATTAATCATGTACTCGCTATCTACTAAGCGAAAAGTTTTAAGGTATTCAATTGCCTGAAAAAATTCTTTTTCTTGTTCTGCAATATCTAAATCCCGTTGGTAAAAACTAACCGTTTTCTGATGACGCTCAATTATACGCTTGTAACGTTCGTTAAAATCGCCCAATAAAATATCACCCACCCGCAAACCAGATCGACCTATTTTATCCTGATAGGTCGGCCCGATCCCTTTTAAAGTAGATCCGATTTTATTTTCACCTAGTGCTTCTTCGGATACACGATCAATGAATTTATGTGAAGGTAGAATAAGAGCAGCTTTCTTAGATATATAAAGGTTTTTGCCAGCATCGACCTCACGAGCAGCCAACTTCTCCATTTCTGCTTTAAAAATTATTGGATCAAGTACTACACCATTACCAATAATATTAATAATGTGCGGATGAAAAATACCAGAAGGTATTTGATGTAAAACATGCTTGGTACCATCGAATTCGAGCGTATGGCCAGCATTAGGACCACCTTGAAACCGTGCTACAATGTCGTAAGTAGGAGCTAGAACGTCTACAATTTTACCTTTGCCTTCGTCGCCCCACTGAAGACCAATTAAAATATCTACTGCCATTTATAAGGAGTGATTGGTGAAAAGAAGTTTGTTAATGAAAAGTTCAACCTGAATAAATGAGGAATTTCAAGATCGACTTAAAAAGTTGGCGGCTGCCTGATCAGTATCAGTTACAGTAAAAATGTTATTAAGTTTAGTAATTATTAACAGCTTACGGATTTGTTCTGATGGGTTTATTAATACCATTTCACCACCCCGATTCCGAAACTTAGTTAATAAAGAAACCAATACTCCAATACCACTACTGTTTATAAAGCGTACTTCCGATAAATCTACGGCACAAAGCAATTTGGTTTCGTTGATGCTGCTATTTACTAATTCTACTAATTGTTGTGAATCTGGGTTTCCAATTAAATCACCTTGTAACCGAACGTAAACAATATCTTCTGTAACAGTACTTTCCAGTTTCATGAATTTTGCGCGTTGTTTTTGGCCCGGCAATCAGCACAAATGCCGTACAAATTTAATGAGTGGTGCAAGATATGAAAATTTAATAGTTCCCCTACCATGGTCTGAATATTATGAATCCGAGGGTCACAGAACTCCACTACTTTATGACACTCTGTGCAAATTACGTGGTCGTGCTGCCGGTAACCATACGATTTTTCGTATTGAGCCAGATTCCGGCCAAATTGATGTTTACTGACCAAATCGTTTTCTACCAATAAATCCAGTGTATTATACACGGTTGCCCGACTTACCTGATAGTTTTTATTCTTCATGCTTATGTACAACGATTCTACATCGAAGTGGCCATTACGAGAATATATTTCTTCCAGGATAGCGTAGCGCTCTGGCGTTTTTCGCAAACCTTTACTTTCCAGGTATGCCGTAAATATTTTTTTTACTTCGTTAAATTTTACAAGATCTAACACGTTTATTGCCTTTCTTTAAAATAAACTTATTATTAAATAATCCCTGAACATTCCCTGATTTGAACTGATTTAATATAGTTAAGAATCGAAACGTTCCACTAAAATAACTCCGTTTACCCGGTTGAGCCGTTGAATTAATTTCTCTAAATGACTAGTATCATTAACAAACACCATAATCTTACCGTCGAAAATACCATCGTGTGAATCTAAGGTAATGGAACGCATGTTTACTTTTAAGCTGTTGGAAATAACTTTAGTCAAATCATTTACCATTCCTACGCGGTCAGTACCCTTAATTCGGATACCAGCCAGGAACACTAATTCGTATTGATCGGTCCATTTAGCTTTTACAATGCGATTGCCGTAATTCGACATTAATTCTACTGCTTTCGGGCAAGAAGTACGATGGATAATAATGCCTTCATTTTCCGTTTCAAAACCAAAAACATCATCGCCAGGAATCGGATTACAACAAGTAGCTATACTATAAGCTATCTTCGCCGTATTTTCTCCAATTACCAACATGTCAGAGGTTACTCCTCTTATTTTTTGTACTTCTTTATCAAAACTTTTTTGATCGAAATTCTCCATTTTAGCCCGCTCTAAAACTAAATTATGATCAAAAATTTCTTCCTTAATATCTTTTACATCCAATTTATTTATAGCAATCCGGTAATAGAACTCCTGCGGATGTGGAACATGAAAGAACGTAAAAAGACGATTTAAATTAGAAGACGAAAATTCTATTCCTAGCTGCTGCAAACGTTTCCCAACTAAAATTTTACCTTCCTCTGCCTTAATTTTTCGATCTTCTCGCAGGTACTCTTTAATTTTGGCCCTTGCCCGGGAGGTAGTAGCAAATTTAAGCCATTCTTCCGAAGGTCGTTGTTTTTGGGAAGTTAATACTTCTACTTGGTCACCGTTATGAAGCCGATAACTTAAAGGAACAAGCTTTTGATTTACCTTTGCTCCAATGCACTGAATTCCGATTTGAGTGTGAATTTCAAACGCAAAATCCAGCGCAGTAGCTTTATCTGGTAAAATTATCAACTGACCTTTTGGCGTAAACACAAAAACCTCTTCTACAAATAAGTTTTTCCGGAAGTCGTCCATAAACTCTAAAGCATTAGAATTGTTCGTCTCGAGCATATCCCGTACTTTATTAATCCATTGCTCTAATCCGGATTCGTGGCCGGCAGCGCTGCCTTCGCTTTTATATTTCCAATGAGCAGCATAGCCTTTTTCGGCAATATCGTTCATTCGTTGGCTGCGGATTTGGACTTCTACCCATTGCCCCGTACGACTCATTACTGTAGTGTGCAGAGATTCGTAGCCATTGGCTCTTGGAGTACTTACCCAATCCCGTAACCGATCGGGGTTAGGTTGATAAAAATCCGTAACGATTGAATAAACCGACCAACATGCCGCTTTCTCTATTTCTAAAGGCACATTTAATATAATGCGAATGGCAAATAAATCGTACACTTCATCGAAGGTGATATTCTGCTTGCGAATTTTCTTTAGAATAGAATAAATAGATTTAGGACGACCTTTGATTTCAAAATCAAACCCTTGCCGCTTTAATTCTTCTTCTAGGGGAGTAACAAAATCTTTGATAAACTTATTACGGGCTATCTTCGTCTGCCTGATTTTATTCGTTATCTCTTTATAGGTTTCGGTATCGGTATATTTTAAGTATAAATCTTCGAGTTCTGATTTAATAGCGTACAAGCCTAAACGATGCGCCAAAGGTGCATATAAATACATTGTCTCCGAAGCAATCTTTAATTGCTTGTCCCGGGCCATGCTGTCCAGGGTACGCATATTATGTAAGCGATCGGCTAACTTTATTAATATGACGCGTACGTCATCGGAAAGAGTAAGTAGCATTTTCCGGAAATTTTCGGCTTGCTGCGAAGTACCGTAATCAAAAACGCCGGAAATTTTGGTAAGTCCTTCAATAATTCGTGCTACGCTGTGCCCAAACTCCCGTTCAATGTCCTGAATTTCAAGTTCGGTATCTTCTACTACATCGTGCAAAAGAGCGGCTACTATAGATGTAGTGCCTAAGCCAATTTCTTCAACGGCAATTTGCGCTACCGCTAAGGGGTGCAAAATGTAAGGCTCCCCCGATTTACGGCGCATATTTTTATGTGCCTCCAGAGATGTATTAAATGCTTTCTTAATAATTTTAGCATCATTATCCTTTAAAAAAGGCTTGGCATATTTTAACAACCGGCGATAATGACGTAATATTTCCTTTCGCTCTTCTTCCGGATCAATCATTTTTGTATAAGGTGCGTTTCGTCGCATTTTACTTAAAGGCAATGGCTTAATACTAAGCTTCTTTTTATTGAAATCAAATGTACTTATCCTATAAACATAATCTACTACTATATCGTGCCTATTTTAGATAGCAACAACTCTATACCACTTCCAATTATTAAAGTAACAAAAGTTAACCTTTTAATTCCCAATTGTAATAACACTATTGTACGCATAGTCTAAGGAAAAATATTTTATAAAAAAATACAAAGCATTTTGCATTTACCTTCCGCTTTTGTACCTTTGCAGCACAATTGGAAAGCCTTGCGGATGTGGCGAAATTGGTAGACGCACTAGACTTAGGATCTAGCGCTTCACGGCATGGGGGTTCGAGTCCCTTCATCCGCACTTCAGCACCCTCAACATTTCTATGTTGAGGGTTTATTTTTAATGCAGTATCCAATAACCTAAATTTGTAAGCCTTGAACATTACCTTAAACCAAAACGACACAACCAATGCTAACCTGAAGGTGGTATTGCAGGAAGCGGATTATGCTCCTAAAGTTGACGAAAAAATAAAAGAATATACCAAAAAGGCACAGATCAAAGGATTTCGTCCGGGTAAAGTTCCGGCTGGCCTTATCCGTAAAATGTACGGCAAAAGCATTTTAGCCGAAGAAATTAATGGCTTGCTTTCTAAATCGGTTAACGACTATATCAAAGAAAATAATCTTAAAATTTTAGGCGAGCCATTGCCAGATGAAACTAAGCAAAACTCCATTGATTGGGACAACCAAAAAGAGTTTGAATTTGATTTCGAGTTAGGTATTCTCCCGGATTTTGAGCTAGACCTTACTGCTGGTGAAACTTTAGATGCTTATAAAATAGAGCTTGACGAAGAAACTATTAACCAGGTACATGAGCATTTGCAACGCCAGTACGGCGAAACTGCTAACCCGGAAACTTCAGAAGCAAACGATTACCTTTCGGGCGAGTTGCGGCAAGTGGAAGGAGATTTTAAAACTACTACCCTCCTGCCCATAAATAAAATCAAGAAAAACCAAGAGCAATTTATTGGGATTAAACCAGGTGATGTTATCACGTTTAACCTTCAGGAAGTATTTGATCAGGATGCTGGTGCTATTTCGCACGTTACTGGTCTTAAAAAATCAGAAGCAGCCGAGTTAAAGGGCTCATTTGAGTTTGCCGTTGAAAAAATAAACCGCACTACAGCTGCTGAATTAAATCAGGAATTATTCGATAAAATTTTCGGGAAAGATACCGTTACAACCGAAGAAGAGTTTAATAATAAGCTTCGGGAAACCCTAACGGAGAATTACCAGCAGGAAGCCGATAAAGTTTTAAAAAATAAAATAGTGGAAAAACTGGTAAAAGAAACCAATATTACTTTACCGGAAGAATTTTTCAAAAAATGGTTGGCCGTTTCTAATCAAGGTAAGTTAACTCCCGAGCAAATTGAGCAAAACTTTGAGCAATACAAAGATGAGCTTAAATGGTCCATGATTCGCAACAAAGTAGTAGAAGAAAACGACATAAAAGTTTCGAATCAGGAAGTGGTAGATGCTACTAAAGCTAAAATGTTCGCCCAGTTTAATATGCCAGAAATTTCAGAAGAACTAGCTGAAACAATGAATGGTTATATTGATAATTACCTGAAACAAAATAATGGCCGTAATTACATTAACGAATACGAAGCCATTTTGGCAGAAAAAGTGCTAGATGTACTAAAAGATAAAGTTACAGTAGTCGAAAAGTCAGTAACTGCCGATGAGTTCCGTAATTTACCGTTTTAAAATACTAGTTTTATAAAACAAAAAGCTTAAAAAGTCCTTATAATAAGGACTTTTTTACTTTCGCATGATTTCTGTTATTTGCTTACCCTATTACCTGTTTTATATTTTACTTAAATCCTTTAAGACCCTACTTTATGTACAATAAAGATGAATTTAGAAAATTTGCCGTGAAAGGCCAAGGTTTAAGCGGTTTAGGCGTAGATCAGTATTTAAGCCACGTTGAGAATACTACTAATCTGCACCGCATCGAAAGCATGACTCGCTCGGTAATTGAAGAACGTCCAACTAACTTCCGGGAGATTGATGTATTCTCGCGTTTAATTATGGATCGTATTATATTCCTGGGTACGCAGGTAGATGATTTTATTGCCAATATTATCACCGCGCAACTGCTCTTCCTGGAATCTTCCGACTCGAAGAAAGATATTTTATTATATATTAATAGTCCGGGTGGCTCCGTGTACGCTGGCTTAGGTATTTACGACACCATGCAGTACGTAAAACCGGATGTAGCTACTATCTGTACGGGTTTAGCCGCTTCGATGGGTGCGGTGTTATTGTGCGGGGGTGCCAAAAACAAGCGTTCTGCTTTACCGCATGCCCGCGTTATGATTCACCAACCAATGGGAGGTACCCAAGGCCAGGCTTCCGATATCGAAATTACCGCCCGGGAGATTCTGAAACTGAAAAAAGAATTGTACGAAATTATTGCTTCGCACAGCGGTAAAAGCTACCAGGAAGTACACGATAACTCTGACCGAGACTATTGGATGCGCGCCGACGAAGCCAAAGAATACGGCTTAATCGACGAAGTTTTAATTCGTCCGACCGTTTAAGTTATTTCGGACACTAATTTTTAGAAAGGCTTACCTTAACTTAAATAGTGGGGTAAGCTTTTTTGTGATCAAAATTTTCATTTAGCACCTATTTACGAAAGAACAAAGTACAACTTTAACAAAGCTAAGATGCTAAACAAAGTAACTTTACTAAGCAAGTAACTCTAATAAATCTTGTTTAATAGTAAGCCAAGGCTGGTTTAAGTTGATGGTACAAATCCTTACCTTTTTACCACTTAAAGTATATTCAAGATTTAATTCTTTGTTTACGGCTGGGTAAAGCAATATTCCTTCTATAATCTGTTCCGGGTGCCTCACTAGTGAGTTTTGCAAATAGGCAAACAATTGATATAAATGTTTAGAATGCAGCTTTTCTTTTTGATGATGAGGTAAAAAGGCTTTTTTATAATATTTGGTATCAATAATTATTTTACGCTCCTCCGATTGTAACGAAATATCGGTAAACATAGCAGGCAGAAAATCTTGCGCTTCCTTTGTAGCTTTTGGTCCTTGCCAGTCTATTCTCTCTGATTTTACCTGAAAAATATTTTGCTCTCGCCGATAAAAATTCCGAACAAAAGCTTCGAAAATTGTCGCCATCTGCTTTTTATTGGTTAAAAAAGCTTTAAAAGTGTATTCCTGTCCTCCATTTACCGGCAATAAGTTTTGCCGAATAAAAGCGCAGCAATGCAGGACAAATTGATAACGAGCTGTTTGAAAACGGGGTAATATAAGTTCTCTCTTTGGAATAGCAGGCGAAAATGCTCTTATTGAAGCGAAGGCTGGTAAAAGGTCTTTTATTTGTTTGTGAAAAACAGGTGCTAAATCATTCGTTTGTTGTAGCTGTACAAACGTACTTTTTATAATTTGATTAGGCAAAATGTCCGAACTAAGCTCTTCTATGGCACATATTGTTCGACCTGATGTGAGTTTCGAATCTTGTCTGAAGGTTTCGGTTAATAACAACTTGCCTTTAATTCCTTTAACTGAGCGCGTTTGAGTTATGTAATCGGTAGCTAAACCTTGAGCGACTAAAAGCTGTACTTCCGGCAGGAGCATGTCTGTCAACAAATTTGTTAAATTGTCGCTAATTTCGCTTCCAACCAACTGCGGTTTCAATAATAAATGCGTCTTATCCCAAGCGTAACTGAGCAGGTAATAAATATTTTGAATGGGAATAACCATAACTTACCTAACTTGCAGTTTTTGAAGTTGCGTTGTTACTTGTTTCGGATTATCAAACCAGTATTCTTCGAGCAAGGGTGTAATTTCATTTTCGATAATGCCTTTAAACCAATCTATGCCAGCTGCAACGGGTGGATTGCTAAAATAACTATGCCCAATCCGAAAACCTGGCCCGAGTGCCGGATCATCACTAATTACCTGATTTAATTTATTAATACTCTCTATAATATGATTTATTAAACCCAAAGCTAAATTCTTACTTAAAAGATGTTCCCGAAAGCGCTCGCCTAGCTGGGGTTCCATCTTTAAAAAAGCAAAACGCCGCCTTAACGCATAATCTAATAAAGTTAAAGACCGATCGGCGGTATTCATCGTACCAATTACAAATACATTTCCCGGAATATAAAATTTCTCGTTTTCGGATTGCCCATAAGTAAGAGAAGTAGCAAACGCTGGTCCGCGTTTATCCGCCTCTAGCAGAAACAACATTTCGCCAAAAATACTACCTACATTACCGCGGTTAATTTCTTCAATAATGAAGTAATAAGAATTTTCAGTATCAGCTAAAGCCCGCCGGCAAAAGTTAAAAAATACCCCATTCGTCAGTTTAAATTTACCTTCGCTATCCGGCCGGTAACCCTGAATAAAATCATCGTAGGCATAATTAGTATGAAATTGAACCGTTTCTATCCGATTCTGGTCTTTGTTCTCCTGTTCTAAAAAGGCCAAACGTTTAGCCAAAAATGATTTTCCGGAACCTGGTGGCCCTTGCAAAATGATATTCTTTTTACGGCGCAAGGCAGTTAGTAAACTCAATAGTTGATGTTCTTCCAGAAAAATTTCCTTTAATGCTTGCGCCAAAGAATATGATTCTACTTTCTTGGGAGTGTAAACAACTGCTGGTTCGGCGGCTAATTCCGAAGAAGGTACCGGATTACTAAGAGCCAAGGCAATTTCGGCGGGAGCAGCTAAGTCTGTAATAACTTTATCGTCGTCCGGCGGCAGTAAAAATAAGGGCCGCTTGTTTACCACCGAAAAACCTAATTTTTCTAAATAGGTATTAGCCGCTACACCGGCCGAAGTTACCCATTCTGCTGCCGTACCACTTGCCACTTGGTGCGCCATCCGCAGCAATTCCCGGGGCGGGTAGCGTTTTCCTTTGTAAATAACATCGTATACCGTAGAAGCTCTTAAATTAAGATGTTGACGATCTATGTGGTTTATCGCCTGTAAAATATGCTCCCGGGTAATACTTTTAAGTCGAAATGTGGCCATAAACTACTCTTACCCTAACAACGTACAAATTAATTGGTTAGGTTCAGAAAAAATAATAGCATTTAAACAAGTTTTTTTACTTTTTAAATATAAACTTAAAAGACCCAAACTTAAAAAAATTCAAAAAAAGGTTTTTAGCTTACTACTTTCAGCTAAATATCTAACATACAATATTTTAAATGTTAAGAATGTGTGAATAAAAATATTTAACCGTAAAAATTCTATTTAGTACCTTTGTAATAGATTACATTAAAAATACCTTTTACTACTAATAATTATATGGCCGATGTAACGTGCTCTTTCTGCGGAAAAACAAAAAAAGAAGTATCTATAATGATTTCGGGCATTAATGCTCATATCTGCGAGAGGTGTATCGGCCAGGCGCAGCAAATTTTGAACGAAGAAAATAAAATTCGTTCGAGCAGTCGATCTCCCAAATTTAATTTGGTTAAACCAAAAGAAATGAAGGAGTATTTAGACCAATTTGTTGTGGGGCAGGATGAGGCGAAGAAAGTAATGTCGGTGGCAGTTTACAATCATTATAAACGGTTAATGCAAACTATTAAGACCGATGATGTGGTGATTGAGAAATCAAACATTATTATGGTGGGCGAAACAGGTACCGGAAAAACTTTTCTGGCTCGTATGTTAGCCGGCATTTTACAAGTTCCTTTCTGTATTGCCGATGCTACCGTATTAACCGAAGCGGGCTATGTGGGGGAAGACGTAGAAAGTATTTTAACCCGGTTATTGCAAGCCGCAGATTACAACGTAGAAGCAGCCGAACGTGGAATTGTATACATTGATGAAATTGATAAGATTGCCCGTAAAAGTGATAATCCTTCTATTACCCGCGATGTGAGCGGCGAAGGTGTACAGCAAGCTTTATTGAAATTACTGGAAGGTACTTCGGTAAATGTTCCCCCGCAAGGTGGTCGGAAACATCCGGAACAAAAAATGATATCGGTGAATACCGAGAATATTCTGTTTATCTGCGGCGGCGCTTTTGTGGGAATTGACCGGCTCATTAAAAACCGGATGAATGCCAAACCAATTGGCTTTTCGAAATCGGCAGCGGATAATGCCGAAAACACAGATAATTACTTACGGTATATCTCTGCCCAAGACTTAAAAACTTTTGGCCTTATTCCGGAACTCATTGGCCGTTTACCCGTTTTAACCCATCTTAATCCGCTGGATAAATCTACTTTGCGTTTAATTCTAACTGAGCCTAAAAACTCCATTATTAAACAATATAAGCGCTTGTTCGAAATGGAAAACATTAATCTTTCCTTTGCTGAAGAAGCCTTAGATTATATTGTAGACAAAGCGGCGGAGTACAAATTGGGTGCCCGTGGTTTGCGTTCCATCTGTGAAGGTATCATGACGGAAGCCATGTTTGAACTTCCTTCGCAACAAGGTACTTCTGACTTGATTATTGATTTAGAATATGCCCGTCAGCAGTTCGAAAAATCGTCTTTAAAGCAATTAAAGGTAGCTTAGTGTTAGATTTTAGATATTGGATGTTGAATATTAGATCAAAGTAATTTTATAAAAATTATTATCAAACAAAAGCGGCTCCTGAATACTTAGGAGCCGCTTTTGTTTTCACTATAAAATGTTCTTATCAATGCTTTAGTCTAAAATCGAGAATCTAATGTTTAATATCTAGTGTTTAATGTCAAGTATTTCACCATTAGTTGAGCGGCTTTAGTCGCCGATTTGGCTTCGCCTAATAAAGTACGAATAGCTTGGTAATCTTTCTTTTGCTGGTGAATAAAAGCGTCGTCTTCCGTTATTTTTTTTAGTTCCGCAATAATGTTTCTACTGGTCAATTCGGCTTGAATAAGCTCTTTTACTACTGCTTTACCAGCAATTAAATTTACTAAGGAAATATACGGCACTTTAATAACGGCTCGCGCTATCCAGTAAGAAATGGTACTGGTACTATAACAAACTATTTGAGGCACATTAAATAAAGCCGTTTCGAGGGTAGCTGTACCTGAAGTAACCAAAGCCGCCTGAGCATTGGCTAATAAATCATAAGTCTGGTTAGTTACTACACTAACATTTACCTTTTGCCCAATATTACGATAATACTCCGGATTTAAGTTAGATACGGCGGCTACTACAAATTGGTATTCCGGAAAATCTGGAATTACACTCAGCATAACCGACAATATAGATTCAATTTCCTGTTTGCGGCTACCTGGCAGTATGGCAATAATGGGTTTGTCGGGTAAATTGTTCTGGTGCCGGAATAAGGTATTGGGTTGATGCGCACTTACCATATCGGCAATTGGGTTGCCGATGTAATCCACTTTATAATCAAAGCGCTGGTAAAACGCAGCTTCAAAAGGCATAATTACAAACATGCGGTCTACCAACTTTTTAATAGTATGCACCCGCCCTTGGTTCCAAGCCCAGATTTTAGGAGAGATATAATAGAAAACTTTAAAGTTGTTTGCTTTGGCAAATTTGGCAATCCGCAGATTGAATCCGGCATAATCTACTAAAATAACTACATCCGGATTATAAGCCTGGATATCGGAGGTACACTCCCGCAGGAAACGCAATATTTTAAATAAATTAGTGATTGCTTCTTTAAAGCCCATAAAAGCTAGTTCCCGATAATGACGCACCAGGTAACCGCCCGTTGCTTGCATCATATCGCCTCCCCAATAACGGAACTCAGCGTTAGCATCTTGCTTCTGCAGCTCCTGCATTAACTTAGCTGCGTGTAAATCGCCGGAGCGCTCGCCTGCAATCAGATAATATTTCAAAATTTAAATGGTTGAAGTGCTGGATGGTTGAATTGTTACTTTACTAAAGAATTTTATTGTTGAATGGCTTCCTTTAATGGTAATCAAATAATTTCGATAATGCTTAATCAGCTATTCAACAATTTAGCAAACCAACAATATAATTATTCGCCAAAATATTCCACAAAATTGCGGGGCGTTTCGTACAGTTTTAAGCTGTGTAATTGAGCTGAACTGGAAATTTTAGAAATTAGCGGTTTTAAGATATTCCAGAACTCAATAACTAGATTTTCGGTACTGGCCAGCTTGCCTTCCATAAAAGCCACATCCAAGTTAAGATTTTTATGATCTACTTTTTGAATAATATGCTCCCGGATTAGTACACTGAGTTTTTTCAGGTCAATTACAAAACCAGTGTCCGGATCCGGATTACCCTTAACCGTTACGATCAATTCGTAATTATGACCGTGCCAGTTAGCATTAGCGCACGGACCGAACACTTCTTTGTTCTTCGCCAGCGACCAATTTGGGTTGAACAGCTTATGCGCTGCATTAAAATGTTCTAATCTGCTTATATAAACCATCAGCTGAATTGATATTGCTTTTTCAGCAGCAAATATACGAAAAAAGGTACCCCGAAAAACGAAGTAATAATTCCAATTGGTAAACCAGCCGGTGGGTATATAAAGCGGGACAATATATCACAGCCTATCATAAACACGCCGCCTAACCAGGCACACACCAGAAGGTTGTTTTTAGAGGTAATACCCATTAAAGCCCGGGTAACATGCGGAATAATAATCCCCACAAATCCTACGGAACCTGCTAAGGAAACTGAAAATCCACAAAGTACGGCTACGGTAATTAAGATAAGCCACCGAGTACGTACTACATGTACGCCCAAGGCATGTGCCCGATCGGAGCCTAATAATAAGGCATTTAGTTCTTTCACCTGAAACCGGAACAGCAACAAAGCTAAACTTAAAGCTGTGGCAGGATATAGTAAAAAATTCCAGTTAGCCCGCCCAAAATCTCCCATCGACCAAAATAAAATAGATTTAATGTTACTCTCGGAACCAGAAAGAAATGTAAATAAACTTACCAAGGCAGTAAGTAATGAGCTAACAGCAATGCCCGCTAACAGCAACTGAGCAGGAATAATCTGGCCTTTGCGGTAGCCTAAGGCAATTACTAAAACCGTTACGCCAAAAGCTCCTGCTAAAGCGAAAAATGGCGGTAAATAAATTACTCCCCAGGTAGTAGCCAATATACCGGAAATACTCAAAGAAGCCCCTAGCGAAGCGCCGGAAGCCGTACCTAAAATATAAGGATCGGCCAACGGATTGTTTACCATAGCTTGCATTAAATAACCGCAAAAGGAAAGGGAGCTACCGACTAACAGGGCTAATATTAATCGAGGCAGCCGTAATTGCACAATAGCAAAATGAGTGGCATTTGTTGGTTCATATGCTAAAATAGCTTCTTGCACATCGGTTAGCGAAGTTTCAAAGCTGCCCACTAACAAGCCCAATCCTAATATTAATAAGAGTAGTACCAGTAGTAAAAAATAAATAATTAAGTTCTTCGTCAAAGCTTAAGGAGAGATTGCAGTTCGTGGACGGACTCTACTACCCGCGGACTAGGTCGGGACATTAAGTCGTCAGTGGCGGCAAATATACGGCGGTTTTGATACGCATTGATTTGTTTCAGTTCCGGGTACTGCTGAAAAAAGGTACTATCCATTTTCCCGAAGGTGCCGCCAATGATGACATCCGGATTTATTTTTAAAATATATTCCCGGGTTAAAGCCGGATAAGGTTGGGACATTACTTCAGTAACCGCGTTTTCGGCGCCAAGTAAACGCAGTTTATCTGTAAAAATAGTATTACGACCATACACGTAAATAGGGTCGTTCCAGGTAATAGCTAAAACTTTCGGTTTAAAACTAATTTTTGCGTTTCGGGCAGCTATATTTTTGAGTTCGCGCCGTAACGAATCAGCATAATACATGGCATACGCATCGCGGTGCATTATTTTGCCAATATCCACTAAGCGGTCAAAAACATCGTTTAATTTCTCGAAAGTTTGAAAATAAACCGGAATACCCAGTTCCTGAATGCGGGCGGCTACTTCGGGCGGAGTAATCCCGTGTACCGTAAAAATTAAATCGGGTTTTACCTTTATCAAGGTTTCATAATCCATCGGATAGTTATTCACCACGGGCTTATTTTTGACTTTAGCTGGATAATCGCAATTCTGGGTTCGGGCAATAATCTGATTTTCGTCGCACACGGCATACAGCATTTCCGTAGCCGAAGGCGCCAAAGCCATGATGCGTTTAGGATAATGCGGAATTTTTAATTTTCGCCCTAAGTCGTCGGTAACCGTAATGTACTCTTTTACGGGTAAATGCTTTTTTACATTCTCATTTCCAGACTGGCACCCAAATCCGGCATAGAGCAAAAACCATAGGGAGTGCCTTAAACCTATTGAAAGTATTTTTACTCGGAATTGTTTTCGCGGCATTTTATAATTATGTCGTAATTTATTATTGAAGGCGCTTTTATTAAAGAAACAAACCCCATCGCCTATCAGAGTTAGCCGTACGAGCTATTGTTTTTTTCGTAAATTTAGCGCTTAAGTTTAAAACCGTTTGTAAATAAAATTTAAATATGATAGTAGTAACCGGGGCCGCAGGTTTTATTGGTTCGTGTTTAGTAAGTCGGCTGAACGCTGATAATTTTAACGATATAATTGTTGTCGACAACTTTTCGATAGCAAAAAAAGAAAATAACCTGCAGGGTAAAAAAATTAAACGGTACGTAGACCGCAACGATTTTTTTGATTGGCTAACCAGTAACTACGAAGAAGTAGAATTTATTTTTCATTTAGGCGCTCGCACCGATACCACCGAAATTAGTAAAGATATTTTTGATTTACTTAATCTGAATTACTCTAAAAAAGTCTGGGAAGCTTGCTGTGAGTATCAAATTCCGTTGGTTTATGCTTCTTCCGCCGCTACCTACGGGGCGGGTAAGCTTGGCTACGACGATGATGAGGCTATTTTACCTTTGCTCAATCCTTTAAACCCCTACGGCGATTCCAAGCACGAATTTGATAAGTGGGTATTGCAGCAAACGGCAAAACCATTTTTCTGGGCGGGATTAAAGTTTTTTAACGTGTATGGCCCTAACGAATACCATAAAGGCCGAATGGCATCGGTTATTTTTCATGCTTTTAATCAAATAAATGATAATGGCCGTTTAAAACTTTATAAATCGCACCACCCCGATTTTAAAGACGGAGAACAAATGCGGGATTTTGTGTATGTAAAAGATGTGGTAGAAGTTTGTTATTTTCTGATGCATTTGCGACAGCACTCCGGCATTTATAATTTGGGTAGTGGCCGAGCTCGTACGTTTTTAGATTTAGGATTCAACACCTTTTCGGCGATGAATAAAGAAATAAATATTGATTTTGTGGATACCCCATTGGTTATCCGGGATAATTATCAATATTTCACCGAAGCCAATATGCAGAAATTAAAAAATATCGGCTTTACCCGCCCTTTTTACACGCTGGAAGAAGGCATTACGGATTATGTGCAGCAATATTTAATTCCGAATAGATATTTATAATAAAAAAACACCTCCAATTCATAATGGAGGTGTTTTCAAAAAATAGTTAGCAAGAGTTCTTTTAATACAAATTTCTACTAACAATTTGAGGATTTCTAATCGGTCTTCCAGATTAATGCGCATCAACGGGTAATTTCACGTTTTTCTTAAACTTCTGCAGATAAAGTAAGGGAATCGAGCATAGCATAATCATACCAGATATCCAGTAAGCATCCGTATAAGATAAAAGCATAGTTTGTTTCATTACCGTGCCTTCAATGGCGCGATAAGCCGCCGTTTTTGCATCCAGCATGCTATAGCCTTTAGAAATGAAATTTTGCATTAAGCCTTGGAATCGCTGCAAAAAAGCCGGGTTATATTCATTTATATTTACCAGCAAATCATTGCGGTGCATGCCCGAGCGCACGTGAATTAAGGTAGTAAGCAAAGCAATACCAAACGAACCGCCCAATTGCCGCATCATATTATTTAAACCAGTACCTTGCCCTAATTCCTTACCTTTTAAATCCTGAATGGCTAAGGTGGTGAGTGGCACAAATAACAAGGCCATTCCTACTCCCCGAATAGCTAAAGGCCAGAAAAAATCATGCGTGCCGGAAACCAGGGTGGATTTAATAAGCATTTGCGAGAAGATAAAAAACAATAACATACCCACTGTTGCCATAAACTGGGCCGGTACTCCGCGCTGCAGCATTTTTCCCACAAATGGCATCATGAAAATAGTAAATAAACCACCGGGCAATAACAATTCACCCGTTTGCTGGGCCGTAAATCCTAATAAACTCTGACAAAAAACCGGGAACACGAACATCGACCCATATAAACCTAAGCCTAGCACAAACGAAGTAAACATACCCACGCTAAAACTCCGGTGCCGCATAATTTTAAAATTTACGATGGGGTGCTTCGTAACTTTCTCGCGCCAAACGAATAATATGCCACCAATTACCGAGGTAACGGTTAAAACAATAATATAAGGTGCCGCAAACCAGTCTTCCGATTCCCCTTTTTCGAGAACAGTTTGTAAACTACCCACTGCCAGCGCTAGTAAAGCAATACCCCACCAATCAATTGGGTTTCCTTTGCCTTCGCGCGGAGTTTCGCGCACAAAGGTATACGTGGCAAAAGCGGCAATAGCTCCTACAGGTATATTCACGTAAAAAATCCAGGGCCAGGAAAAATTATCGGTAATATATCCTCCTATCGTAGGACCAACGGTTGGACCTACTACGGCTCCCAAACCGAATAAGGCAGTAGCGGTACCAACTTGTTCAGGAGGCCAGGTTTCGAGTAATATGGCTTGGGCCGTAGAAATTAAACCACCGCCCGCTAAACCTTGCAAAATACGAAAGGCAATTAACTCTTCGAGGGTAGTAGCATTGCCGCACAGAAAAGAGGCAATAGTAAAAAGAATTATAGAACCTAAAAAATAATTTTTGCGCCCAAAATAACCTCCTAACCAGCCCGACATAGGCAAAATAATTACGTTGGCTACCCCGTAACCCGTAGTAATCCAGGCAATATCTTCCAGGGTAGCGCCTAAATTACCTTGCATTTGCGGAATGGATACGTTTACAATAGTGGTATCAATCAGCTCCAGTAAAGAGGCAGTAATAACCGTGATGGTAATAACCCATTTTTTTAATCCTGTTTCAGCCATAGTCTATTTTTGGGTAATAACCGAAACTCGTACGCTCATTCCTGGCCGTAAACGCTCCATAATCTCTTTACGAACATTCAGTTTGATTTTTACGGGTACCCGTTGCACCACCTTCACAAAGTTACCGGTGGCATTATCCGGCGGCAATAACGAGAACTTAGCCCCTGTAGCCGGCGAAAAATTGTAAATTTCACCTACTACTTTTTCCTCGGGAAAAGCATCTACTTCGATATTTACTTTTTGGCCGGACCGTAATTTCTCTAATTGCGTTTCTTTAAAATTAGCCGTAACGTACAAACTATTTTCGTTTACAATGGAGAATAAGCTTTGACCGGGCTGGACTAATTGACCTTTTTGCACATTCTTTTTAGAAGCAATGCCACTAGCCGGAGCCGTAATCTGAGCATACGATAATTGCAGTTTTGCAAAATCAATATCCGCCTGACGCTGTTCAATTCCAGTGGAAGTAGCTGCGAGCTGCGAACGAGTGGTACCAACCTGTTGGTTTGCTGCCCGGTACTGGCCTTTTGCTGCATCTAAGTTTGCTTCGGCGGCATCGCGTTCTGCCTTCGCCTGGTCAAACTGTTGTTGCGTAATAGAACCATCCTGAATTAAATTAGCGTATCGCTTATAATCCTGAGTAGCTTTCCAGAGTCGGGCTTGAGCTGCTTCAATATTGGCTCTAGCGGTAGATAAATTAGCGGCTGTCGCAGTAATTTGGGCCTGTGATACATTTACGTTCGCAGTAGTTCCCCGGCGGGCAGCCTCGGCTTGTTCTAATCGGATACGTAAATCGCGGTCATCCAATTTCACTACCACTTGGCCTTGTTTAACCGGCTGGTTTTCTTCAAAGTTAATTTCCTCTACGTACCCTCCTACCCGGGCCACCACCGGACTAATATCCCCATCAATTTGAGCATCGTCGGTATCCACGTGTTTACTGAAATAAATATATTCCCTAATACCGAATATAGCTCCACCTAGTAAAACAAGTCCCAGAATTATAGGAATTACTTTTTTCGATTTCTTTTTTTTCTTTTTTTCGACTACTATTTCTGTCTCCATGACACTATAAAATTATTTTTGCGAGATTTTTCCGGTTGATTTTAATAAAGTATAATAAGCAATTTGGGCATCGGCGCGGGCCAGCTCTAAGTTTATTTGCGCCTGAAACAGCTCCGATTGCGCATCTACCCGTTCGGTGGCAGTGGCTACTTTGTTTTGGTACTGCGAAGCGGTGGTACGGTCATTTTCCCGGGCCTGTACAATAGAAGTTTCCAGAATTTTAATGCGTTCCAGTGCTTTCACATAGTTTTGGTAATTTTGATTTACTTCGGTTTTAACCTGATCAGTGGTCAGGTCACGGGTAATATCTAATTGCGTTTTCTGAATCCGGGCTTCGCTAATTTTATTTTTATTTTGCCAGATCCGGTCAAAATTCCAGGCTACCGTGGCGGCGGCTGTCACGGGAGCAATAAATCCGTTCGTCTGTGGTAAAAAAGGACCTTTTAAATTAACATAATAAGCATTTGTCCCTACCAGAACTGTTGGCATAGCATCGGCCTTAATAGATTTAATGTTTAAATCCGCTACCTGGCTATTTAAGCTTAGAGATTTTAACTCTTGCCGGTTAGCAAAAGCGGTTTCCATAAAAGAGGTTAAGGCTGGTGCTTCACTGACTGGATTATGTAATTCTTCCGTCTGCAAATCAGTATTATCAGGCAAACCCAACAAAATACCTAAATTGTATACTACAATTTTTCGGTTGGTTTCTAAATCTACCCCCGATAACTCCACATTGCTGCGCTGTAACTGAAATCGCAAAACATCATTTTTAGTAACAATACCTTGTTCAAAGAACCGCTGCGCCTGTTTTATTTGCCGGTCAATGGCTTGCAGGTTTTGGTCAACTACTTTTTTACTTTGCTGCAGCTTATACAAGTTGTAATAAGCGTTAGTGATGTTGTAAATAATTTCTTCCTGGTCTTTATCGGCGTCTAAACGCGCTATATCGGTAAGCAATTGGGTACTTTCGCGAGCATAACGCAATTTATTACCGGCAAATAGCACTTCTTGCAGACCAGCAATTCCTATAGCGGCATCAGCATGTTTTGGCAAAATTACTGGCTGCTGTTCGGGGGTTAACTGTACTTTGTTGGCCAGTATTTCGGCGTGGTTGTAAGTATAACTAACACTACCTGTAGGCAAGCGGCTATCCAAAGCCTGATGGTACCGCACAATTGCTTGGTCAATTTTGGATTGAGCTAGTTTTAAATTTTTACTATTGCGTACACCTAAATCTACGGCTTCGCTTAACGCGAGTACCTTTACATTCTGCGCCGAGGCAGTAAAGGAATGTACACCTAAAATAATGACTAGAATTGGTTTGTAAAGCTGACTTAAGTAGCTCCATTCTACCTGACGGAAAAGATTCCGAAGTTTCGATTTCATTTTTTTAATAAATATGCTTGTAAATAATCCAGTATAAAATGTTTAATGCGGGGTCTTAGTTGCGCTTCCAGTACATCCGGATCATTTAAATCCATGTGCAACAATCGGGATGAAATATGTGTGGAATTAGAGATGTAATATTTGGTGCCCAGAATGCTGGCAATGGTCATCTCAACGTCAACCGGCCGGAAAGTGCCATTATCGATGCCTTCCTGGATAATAGCTCTTATGGCATCAATATTATTCAAAACCTGTTCAGTAATGGTACTAATAATTTCCGGACGTTGATTTAAAGAAAGTTCGCGTTGAATAAGCCGGTGAAAACAATTATTTGCCAGTACGCGATCCAGGTAAATATCGATTGCTTGGGTTAATTTCTCCCAGGATGAGATGGGCTTTTCTTTTATGGCTAATAAGGCTTGCCGCAGGGTATTTATTCGCCTTTCTAAAACGGCTTTAAGCAGGCCATCTTTCGAACCAAAGTAGTAGTTTAACATGGCGATATTAACTCCAGCCTCAGTTGCTAAATAACGCGTAGAAGCTCCTTCGTAACCAACCTCACCGAAAACTCTCTCGGCTATTTCTATAATATGTTCTTTCTTATCAAGCCTCATGATTTCTCTTGAACATCAAACTATATGCAAGATTAATCAATCGATTGATTAAATACAAAAATAATCTTAAATATTTATTAATCGACTTTTAGTAGTGATGTTTTAGGCGTTTAGTTGCTCCAAAACGAGATATCAAGAAAAAGGATGCAGAATTAGTACTAACTCGCTGAACTTACAGTAAAACAGCTAGTAAAAGTAAGTATGTATAACCAAGCAACCTCCCTTTATACTTTGCGTTTTTTAAGGTGAAGTAGTTTTATTGCCAGAATGCTTAATATTACATTTTCAACCGCACCTACGTGCGCAAACCCTATAAAGATGAACTTTAAGAGTAACAAAGAAAAAATCAGTTATATCATTGGCCGCGATATGGCCACTAATTTCCGGAAACAAGGTCTGGAAGTAGATCCCGAAATATTTTTACAAGGTTTTAAAGAAGCAACCGCGGGTCAGAAATCGCAGCTTAGCCCGGATGATGTACAAGCGGCCATGATGGAACTTCAGCAATTAATGGCAAGTCGCCAGAATACGACAGATAATCGGCAGGGAGAAATCAATCAACAAGAAGGCGAAGCTTTCCTGGCAGAAAACAGAAACCGTCCGGACGTAGTTACTTTGCCAAGTGGTCTGCAATATCAGGTTCTTAACCAAGGTTCCGGTAAATCTCCTTCTAAAACCGATTCCGTTACTACCCATTATCACGGCACTTTATTAGATGGAACTGTATTTGATTCGTCGTACGAACGGGGCGAACCTGCTACTTTCCCGGTAAACGGGGTAATTGCCGGTTGGACAGAGGCCTTGCAAAAAATGAAAGAAGGCGATAAGTGGCGTTTATTTATTCCGGCGAATTTAGCTTACGGAACGCGGGGTGCCGGCGGCGATATTGGCCCCAATGCCACCCTCATCTTTGATGTAGAATTGTTAACAGTAAATTAATTATTATAAACCCGAAAGCAGAACTAATTTTAGGAGGGAAGTTTCTTGGAACATTCCTTCTAAAATTAGTTCTGCTTTCGGGTAAAAAACAGGCAAAACGGAGACAATGCTGGTGGAGTTAATAGAAGAATATTACCCGGAAAAAGGTTACTCCAGCGATTATCTCCTTTTAACGGCGGAAACGCTGGAAATTAAGCATCATTCTCACCGGTATATTTTGCCCTTAGATCAAATTGAATCTATTGATTTACGACATATCCGGTTATTGTTTTATTATTTAGCCGGCGGGTTTACGGTTACTCTTTCCTTAATCGCTATTCTAAGCTATTTTATTTCTCCCTTGCCTGGTTTATTACTGGTTTTACTTGGTATTATCGGGCTTTATTTCGGTTTGAAAGGAAAAATAAGTTTGCAGATAAGTACCACTACCGACGATTATGTTTTTTGGTTTTCGGGTAAGTACCCTCCCTTTCTAAAATTTATTAATGCGGTCCGTCATCGTATCATCATGCAAAGTGCCCTAAACTCCGAAAATTTAAATTTAACGGAAGAGTAATTATTTGCACTCAGGTTCTTCGAAACATCATACAATTATTTAGTATCAACGCTTCTTTCCAACAATTCTTCATCTACTTACAACTTTCTGAAAGCTAACCAACCTAAATTTTACATCTGGTTTTTATTAGCCATTCGTCCATTTATTTAAAATAGCAGCTTGCTCTTTACCAGCCTTCTCGTTGGGGGTGATTTCGAAGCGGCGCGTTTCAGTAGCTACTAAAGGAAATTCCAAGGTAAGCATTTGTCCATCTCGGTTTATAAGCAAACTAATTGGCTGACCAGCCCGCGCCCCTGATAAGGATAGATTCACGCCGTCGGTTATACGGTAACCATTTAAAGCGATAATTTCGTCGTTTACATTTAACCCACCTTGCCAGGCGCTACCATCCCGGAGTACAGTAGTAACTATTTGTTTCCCGGTAGTTAAAGAGACCTTTGCTCCTAAACTAGCTTCCGGTTTGTTGGTATTTAAGTTCACAAAGTGCAATCCGGCATAATTAAAATAGGCGACGTAGTCGGGAGTTTTAGTACCATAAATATAATCATTAAAAAAAGCATCCAACTTTCCGCCTGCTACACTCTCAGCTGCTTGTTTAAATTCCGCGTCCGTAAAACCACGGTCCAGTTTTTTATAATATTGCTGATACAATTGACGCATTAAATCGTCTAAATTTTTTCGACCTTTCGTGCGCTGCAAAATTTCCAGGTTTAATAATGTGCCAATAACGGAGCCTTTAGAATAATAAGAAGTTCCGGCATTTATGGAGTTTTCGTTGGGCCGGTAATATTTAATCCAGGCATCAAAACTCGACTCAGCCGCCGATTGTACCCGGACACCCGGAGTATTTTCGAGGTCGCTTATTTCTTTCGCAATAGTATTTAAATATTGTTCGTTCGACTGAAATCCACTGCGGCGCACAATTAAATTAGCGTAGTAACTAGTAAAACCCTCCGAAACCCACAGTAAATTAGTATATGTTTCGGCATCGTAATTAAATGGACCTAAACCAGCCGGCCGCAAACGTTTTATGTTCCAAAGGTGAAAGTACTCGTGGGCAGCCAAACTTAGAATGCTATTATAACCGGCGGCGCTAGCATAATTCCATTTTTTCACCTGCAAGGTTGTAGAATATTTATGCTCCAATCCTCCTCCCCCATTTGAGGTATTATGAATAATAAATAAGTACCGATTAATAGGCTGATCACCCATGATTTGGGTAGCCGTAGTGGTTATTTTTTTCAGGTCGGCTAAGAACTTATCTTTGTTCACGTTCGATTCCCCGAACATAGCTACCTGGTGCGGTACGCCATTTACCTCAAACTGCCACACATTATGGTTGCCAATTTCAATCGGCGAATCTACTACTTCATCGTAGTCAGCGGCCTGAAATGTAAAGGGCTGACTTTCGGATGCCGGCGCCAGAGCCGTTGAAACCACTTTCCAGTCTTTAAAGGGTACTACTTTTATTTCGGATTTTTCCTTTTGCAAACCATCCGGATACATAAACACACTCGCGCCGTTGGCATAACCATGTTCGGCATCCAGAAAACTGGTACGTACAGTTAATTCAAAAGCATATACTTTATAATTTATTTTAACTTGCGGTACTTTTTGTGAATAGATACGCCAGGTATTTTTATTAATTTTTTCGAAACGCACAGGTTGATTATTGGCACTGGCGGTAAATCCTTCCACATTTTTGGCGTATTCGCGAACCAGGTAAGAGCCGGGAGTCCAAACTGGCATTTTTACATCTACATAATCTTTCTGAGGACTCGCAAATGTCATTTCAACCTCAAAATAATGCGTTTGGGGTTGCGGCATAGCTAAGGTATAAGTTATGTTAGCGGCTGCCCAAATTTTAATAGGAAGAAAAATAATTGAGAAAGTAAAAAGTAAAATTCGTTTATTATTGGATAAAGACATAGGTAACGCTTGGTAAAAACTAAGTTAGAAGAGCAAATAAAAACTATTTGGTATATTTAGAAAGGCTTTTGAGTTTTAGTTAAATTAAAAATCAAGAAATGAGTAAGTTGTTTTTTTGAAGTATAATACAATACGAATTTTAAAAATTTTTATCCGGCAAAAGTACTGGATAAAAAGATAGAAAATAGAGTATTCCTCATCAAAAAATTAATGCTAACCGAAGCTGGAAAAATGGAAGTACCCTACATTTAAATCAGTGGGCAAAAAAAAACCTGCCTGTTTCATGCAACATGAAACAGGCAGGCTATAAATCCTTTAAAATCTTACCAAGTTACCGATTGTATTTCAAACCAGTGATCCTTTCAGATCTTAAAAATAATGTTAATCTGTTTTAACCGGTAAAGCCAGCTTAGAACAGACCTTCATTGAAGGATACAACATTATTTGAACCTGATAAAATTTGTTTGGGACTAGACATTTGTACCTCCTTTCTTTAAATCCGACATATCTTACGGGGTTTGCCAAGCACCTTATGGCGCGGCCAGTAAGCCGTAGCACTCACTACTATGTTATAAAGATATATTTTATCCATTAGGTTCAAAAACATTCTACTATTTTTTTATGAATATTTTTGGAATGATAACACTATCAGCAACTTAAATTATTACATTTTAAACAGCAAAATACAGTAGATACGCTATTTCAAACAACTACTTATCTATTAATCATTCACTTACTTATTTACTTAAAATTGCATATTTCTATTAATTAACTTTATCACAATCAAGCATTTAAAATCACATACCTAAAACTGAAATACTAATTACTGGTATAAGAACTTGTCGTTACCTCGACCAATTACTGCTTAATAAATTTAAAAAACTGTATTCCTTGGTCGGTTTGCAAATGCAATAGGTAAACGCCAGGCTTTAAATCTTGAATATTTAATTCTAATTGATTGTTCTTTATTGATTGTTGCTGTATTAGCCTCACTTCCGCTCCCGTTAAATCGGTAATAGACGTGGATATTTGGGCATCAGGCTTATCTAGTACAAGCGTTAATTTATTTGTTGCCGGATTCGGATAAATTTTGGTTGTTATAACAGTTCTGTTTAAAGGAAAGGTTTGCGTTGCGAGTCGATTTGGATTGGCTACTGAAATTACCTCAATGGCCGATACGCAGGCCTTATCTGTTACCGAGATAAAAGATATGTTTAATGTCCCATCCGTAACAGTTAAGTTTTTAGTAGCTATTACGGCTTTTCTGGCCGCACCGGCCGCCGTAATAATATCGTAGTTCGTTAACCAGTTTACTCCTTCGGCACTTACATTAAATTTACGTTTGCCGCTCGCCGTAAAGGCAATTTCGGCAAAGTGCAGCTTAACTGTATAATTACCATTAGCAACCGGAATAGAATAGTTAAAACTACCCCCTACCGTTTCTGCTCGCCGGGTATTTTGATATAGCACGTCATCGTTGGTACCTAAAATTTCGGCGGTAGTAGTGGTAGTGATAGTAAGGCCATTGAAATAGGCATCGGCACTAAAGTTACCCAAGGAAGTAGTAGCAGCGGTTCCACCACTGTTAATTCGTAGAGCTTTAGCCGTATTTTCTCCCACGGTAATAGAAACTGTTTTAACTGTCGAAGTTTGACAACCCCAGGTTACGGTAAAAGTAAAAGAATCTGAACCGGTGAAACCGGGTTTAGGAATATACAAGTGATTTGATCCTGAACCCGTTAAAGTTCCGTTTTTAGGTTGGGCAACAATGGTATAAACCAATGGGCTACCACCCGTACCCGAAAGAGTAATAGCTTTAGGAGTACTTGCAGCCGTTACTACTTCTTGCGCTTTCGCTACGGGCGCTGCTTTTTGAATAATTAAACTACCTAATGGATTGCCTCCGTCCGTAGATTTGTTTAGATGACGCAGAACTGTAAAATTACCAGATGGTGTAAATCTAAAAATGGTTCCGCCCTCGTAAAGGCCTCCTTCGCTATTTAATCCGTATAAATTTCCTTTTTCGTCCCGCACTAAACTGCCTCTGCATTTACTGCCGTCCGTGATTTTATCAAAATTATGAAGTATCGTTAAAGCACCCGAAGGTGTCAGCTTAAATATAGTACCGTACCCCTTAGTGCCGCCTACTTCCGTTGTACCATAAAAAGTACCATCCACATCCTGCATCAGGCTTCCTTGCGAGAATCCACCGCTGGCGTTAGTAAAGTTGTAAATAACTGTATACGCACCACTGGGCGTAATTTTAAAGATGGTACCACCTACGTTCGCACCACCCGTACGCGTTAGGCCATATAGATTACCATCTTTCCCTTTTATAAGGGTGCTTTTGGAATCAACTCCATCATCGAAGCTAAGATCCCGAATAAAAGTTATAGTACCTTGGGGAGTAATTTTATAAATAGTTCCACCGCCAATTTTTCCTCCTTGGTAAGTAATGCCGTAAAAATCACCATCGTTGCCCTGTATTAAACCGCCATAAGGAGCTCGCCCGTTAGAACTAAAATCAAAAGAATGCAAAACTTTAAAAGTACCACCTGGCGTAATCCTAAATATTGTACCGTACCCTTTACTGCCACCCGAAGGAGCCGTACCGTATAAGTTTCCATCGGTAGCCTGAATTAAATTACCCTCGGGGTAGGCGCCGTCGGTGTTAATGTTTAAAGAATGCAGGGTAGTAAAGGTACCGTCGGTACACATTTTAAAGATGGTGCCATTCCCGTATTTACCTCCCTGAGAAGTTGTACCATAATAATAGCCGTCTTTGCCTTGCACTAAACTACCATAAGGTGCATTTCCCTGATTATTATCGGGCAAAGATACCAGCAAAGTAAAAGTACCACCGGGCGTAATCTTAAAAATAGTACCGTAACTGCTGGGGCCATAACTCCCTGCCATGCCGTAAAAACTGCCGTCCTTGCCCTGCACTAAACTCCCTCGCGGGTTTGCCCCGGTGGTTGCAAAATCAAGGTGCTTTAAAACAGTAAAAGTACCGCCCGGAGTTAGCTTAAAAATAGTACCATTATAATTTTTACCCCCATCGGAAGCCATACCGTAGAAATTACCATCCGAGCCTCTAACTAAGGTACCGTATGCATGACCGCCATCTTCAGAGCTTAAATGGTGTATAACCGTGAAGGCTCCTTTAGAAGAAATTTTAAAAATTGTTCCGTAATATTGTTCACCTCCGGCGTACGTCATACCATAAAAATTACCATCGGTAGCTTGAATTAAACTACCGCCCGGAATACTTCCATCTGTAGTACCATTTAATGCTCGTAAAACGGTATAAGTACCAGTCGGCGTAACCTTAAATATAGTACCGTAACCGTGGGTACCTCCAGCGGAAGTCATGCCGTAGAAATTACCGTCTTTTCCCTGTACTAAATTTCCGTAAGGAGATCCGCCGTTGGTAGTTCCGTTAAAAGAGCGTAAAACAGTATATACCCCTTTGGGCGTCATTTTAAATATAGTTCCATAATTGTACTTGCCGCCCAGCAAGGTCATCCCATAAAAATTACCATCCGTACCTTGCACTAAGCTGCCCCAAGGGTTTCCGCCATCATTTGTGTAATCGAAAGATTTTAAAACCGTAAATACTCCATTTGGAGTAATTTTAAAAATGGTACCTTTCCTATACTCGCCGTTAACATAGGTCATTCCATAAAAATTACCGTCTGCCCCTTGCACCAAATTTCCGGCAGGACCAGTGCCATCGGGATGATTGAAATGGTGCAGTATAGAAACTTTACCTGCCGGACTCATTTTAAAAATAGTACCATAACCGTAATTTCCTCTATTAGCAGTCATACCATAGAAATTGCCATCTTTCCCAAGGGTTAAATCGCCAAAAGGAGAAATGCCCAGTTTATAAAAGCCTTTTCGAACCTTAAAATTAGTTCCAGAACGGTTAATTGTAAAGGCTGCTCCGCCACCTTGCGGGCCCTCACTGGAAGTTAGTCCAATTAAAACTTCTTGCGCCATTGTGCTATTTGCTGAAAGCAAAACAAAAACCAGAGCGATAGCAAAAGTTATGAGGAGGTTTAACCTTAAATTATAATAAAATTGCCGAAAAGAGCCTTGAGACTGTGATTTTGGGCGGAACCAGGCCAGTAGAAAGAAAGAGTGTAAATTTAATTTCATAATTAATTGGTTTAGGTGGGGAAATGGATTATAGAAAAGGCAAAAACATTTATAATCAGCTTTTTACAGCCTTTATCGAACTCAATAAATCAAGCAAAATTTATATAAATTAAGGCTTTAAAGCTAAATATAAACTCTATATTTTTTATAAATATTTAATCGGTAATTGAGGTACTTTTAAATGTGCCAACCTGAACAAACTTTAAATAAAGAAAAACGGGAAGAACTTAAATTCACCTGGGATTTAGCTGGATTAACAACTATCTTACCCGACCTAGATCATTCTATAGGTTCCTTGAAAATTTTAAACTATCTGGCAAACTTATAATTCAATGACTTGCTTTTCAGGTTACAATGGTGCGGAAGGTTAGGTTAACCCGGGGTTCGTTAACTTTTTTAGTTTTGGGTAACGAATGCAGCCAATTCGATTGAGTAGTGCCTTTCATTACCAGCACACTACCGTGTTCCAGCATTAGCCAGGTTGTTTGCTTGGTTTTTTTGTGTTTAAATCCAAATTTTCGTTCCGCTCCCAAACTTAAAGAAGCAATAGAGGTATTTCGACCTAAGGATTTTTCATCGTCGCTGTGCCAGGCCATACCTTCCTCTCCGTTATGGTATAAATTCAGCAAACAAGAATTAAACGTATTGCCGGTGAGTTGCTCTACCAAATGCTTTAAAGCTAATAATTCTTTGGTCCAGCGGAAAGCCTGCTTCGTAATGTTGGAGTACGTGTACTGATATTCCGCATCACCGTACCAGGCAACTTTTCGTTTGGTAATGATGTGTTTCCCGAAAATGATGGCCTCATCGTTTTTCCAGGCTATAGTAGCGAGTAGACAATTCAGGTAGAAGTTTGCCTCCTTTGGAGAAAGTACGGGGCCAAAATAATGTACTATTCCGTCGGAAGGTAATACATTAACCACCCGTATATCAGGATTAAATAAGTCCATTTTTCCAGTTTCTAAATTCAGCAGCCATACAATGTCCGCATGGACGAAATCCTTGATTTTGCGCTTCAGCTTCAGATACGAAAAATACCCGGTTTTCTTTCTTCATTCGTTTACCCGAAGCACAATTTAAATGCCCGTAGATTTTAAGTTTCTGATTTCCTCCCAGAACTATTTGCTTTAAACGAATTTGTTTTTGCAACTCCTTGTGGCTGATTTCTATATGCAGGGTCATTCTTTAGCTTAAAATCCTGATTTTACAAAATAAAAATTGTTTGGTCCTGTGGCTACATTATTGATTTTGGCGATAAATATTATATCTCAAAACTATTTAGTGAAAACTTGTAAGTTTTAAATTAATGGTTTTAACCTTAATGGCAGTTTGTTATTAAGTAAGAGCATCGTGAAAAATAATGCCTAGCGTATGACGTTCACCAGTATGAACCTCACTTACGCCATGCTTCATATTTACTCGGTAAAAACCTTTACTGCCTTTTATTGGCCGGAAATTGGTGGTAAATAAAAGCATGTCTCCCTTTTTTGGCCGCAAAACAATAGCTTTGGATTGAGCTCTTGGAGTTTGTTGAGTTAATACAAACTCACCGCCGGTATACTCTTCCTCGGGCTGATTTAAAAATAATACCACTTGAATAGGAAAAAAGAGATTGCCGTATAAATCCTGGTGCAAAGTATTGTGTCCGCCCGCTCCGTATTTTAAAATCAATACGGTTGGTTGCGTTTGATTATTTTCGCGACAAAGAACTTGTAATTCTTCCAGCGTATCCGGAAAATGATAGTTTAATTTTAATTCCTGCATCCAGGTATTGGCAACAGGAACCAACTTCGAGTAAAACAGGCGCCGGATAGTTTGAATTAAGTTGGGCAAAGGATAACGAAAATATTTGTATTCCCCCAAACCAAACCGGTATCTTTCCATGGTAATGGTTTTACGATACAAACTTGACTCGTAATAATTTGCTATTAATGTTGCGCATTCTTCTGCCGTTACTATTTGAGAAACCCGAGAGTAACCTTTTTGGTGGAGATTGCTGGTAACCAGTTGCCAATCAATTGCCGAGATTTTAGCTTCTAGCGTTTCCATCCGCTTAATTCTGCTTGGTTACTTCACGAGAAGCTGCTTCCCAGCCAATTATTGCTGATTTACGAACAGTGCCCCAGTGGTAGCCTCCTAAAACCCCGGTAGATTGAATAATCCGGTGACACGGAATTAAAAACGCTACGGGGTTGTCGCCGATAGCCGTACCTACTGCCCTGGAAGCATTCGGCAGATTAATTTGCCGGGCTATTTTACCATAAGTCGTTAATTGACCGGTTGGTATCTTTAAAAGCGCTTCCCATACTTTCAATTGAAAATCGGTAGCTTTCAGGTGCAGTTTAATTTGATTTAATTTGCTCCAGTCGTGGGTAAAAATATATAAGGCATTTTGCTGCGCTAAATCCACTATTTGGGTGTAAGTAGCTTTCGGAAATTTAGCCTGCAACTTAGTAAATGCTACTTGTTCTTCGTCGGCAAAGGCCAGGTAGCAAATACCTTTAGGAGTAGAGGCAACCAGAACATTGCCAAACGGGCTTTCGGCAAAACTGTAATGAATGGTTAAATTTTCGCCCCCATTTTTGTATTCGCCGGGAGTCATGCCTTCAACGGCTACAAACAAATCGTGCAGTCGGCTTGTACCAGAAAGCCCGGCTTCGTAGGCGGTTTCAAATAAAGTGGCTTGCTGGTCCTGCAACATTTTTTTGGCGTATTGCACCGTAAGGTATTGCAGGAACTTCTTAGGACTTACGCCCGCCCATTCGGTAAATAACCGCTGAAAGTGGAAAGGACTTAAATTTATTCTTTCGGCTACTTCTTCTAAACTGGGTTGCGTTTTAAAATTGGTGTTGATGTAGCTGATAGCGGCCGCTATGCGGCTGTAATTGGTTTCGGCTTGCGCTTCCATGTTTTTCCTTTATTTATTTTGAACAATACAAAGGTAAACAGCCCATCACCAGCCAAACACCCGAAACTTGCTAAATTAAAAGAACTATTTAACCGCTTGCATTAGAAAGGATATCTATAAATATTAAGTAAATGCTTGTACTATTATCCTTAATTAAATTAGGAAAGCACCCAATATTTAATGGCTTTAATCTTCCTTTATAATTTGCAAATGCTGCACCTCGTGATCCGTTATTAACCTGACAACATAAATGCCATTGTTTAGATGATCTGACTGCCAAGTTACTTCTATTAATTCACCGGCGGGAGCAGTATCCGTTTTCAGGCGATTTACCAAAGTGCCGTTTAAATCATAAATTTCCAAGGTATATTCTTGCTCTTCTGGGAAAGAAAACTGGAAAGTAGTTTGGTTTTGAAAAGGATTTGGGAAATTAGTAAGTCTTACTTCTTCCGTGGCGGGTGCTTCACCCGAGTAGGGGTCTTCCGCAGATTCTTCTACGGCTAAGGAATCAGTACCAGGTACATAGTTAATTTCTACTGGGCTGCCACCCGCTACATTTACTATCTTAAAATTGATAGTAAGTGGTGTACCCGCCGTACCAGCACCTTTAGCTAAAGTATAAGGAGTTGTTTTAAGAGTATAATCGCCGATAGGAGGCACCCAGGCGCTGTAATCTCCGGAAACATCGCCAAAAACGGCATAAGGAGCCGCGGTTTCCGTTTTCGTAAGCGAACCCCGGCCGCCTAAAACCATGATGACACTACCTACAATTTCCGGATTGGTATTCACCCGAATGTTTAAATTTTTAGTAGGTAAAGCAGCTAAATTTAGTACCCCTCCGTTCGCAATCGTCTGAATTTCTTTGTTGGTATCCGCATTCATTAAAGTATAGCTAACTACTTTTTGCCCAGCCGGGGAGCTGTTGCTTACCGTAATAGTTACCTGGGCCGGACTGCTAGCTGCATTATCATTATCTTTTACCGTTAAGCTAAACACATAAGTACCGGCCACCAAACTGCTCACGGTAGGTTTAGCGATTGTTTTACTGCTAAAAGTAGCGGTGTTGGGTCCGCTGTTTTGGACCCATAGGTAACTATTTACGCTGCCATCGGCATCGGAGCCCGATCCATTTAAGGTAGTACTACTGGTGGGCAGATAAATGGTGCTGTTTTCTCCCGCGAAAGCCAGGGGCGCCTGATTTCCGGTGGACTCATCTACCACTTTAAAATTAATTACGAGAGAAGTGCCTACTGTATTACCGGTGGTCTTGGAGTAAGGGGTAGCCTCTAAAGTATAATTACCTACGGTGGGTGTCCAGGCACTATAATCCGTACCTGATGCCCCAAATACAATATAGGGAGCAGTAGCTTCTGACCGGTTCAAGGTTTCCGCTCCTTTTAAAGCAAAGGCTACGCCTATCGAATTTGTACTTGTATTGACCCGGACATTCAGTCTTTTAGTAGGTAAGCTACTCAAATTTAAAGTAGCACCGTTATTGATAGTTTGAATGTCAGTATCCGCATCCGCGTTCAGTAAAGTAAAACTAAGTATCTGCTGATCAGGACTATCACTATTGTTTACCGTAATAGTTACCTGGGCCGGATTACTGCTAGCATTGTTGTTGTCTTTTACGGTTAAGCTAAATACATACGTACCGGCCACTAAATTGCTTATGGTAGGTTTTGCTACGGTTTTACTACTGAAAATTGCCGTAGTGGGCCCCGTGCTTTGCACCCAAAGGTAACTCTCAATGCTGCCATCGGCATCGGAACCCGACCCGTTCAAAGTTGTACTAGTAGTAGGCAGAGAAATCGTGAAGTTAGAACCCGCCGAAGCTATTGGTTTTTGATTACCGGTAGATTGGTTAATTACTTGAAAATTTATCGAAAGAGCCGTGCCAGCAGAACCACCACCTCCGGCTTGGGTGTAAGGAGTTGTTTTAAGAGTATAATCACCTACAGCTGGTATCCAGGGACCATAATCACCTTTCACATCGCCAAAAACGGCATAAGGGGCGGCGGTTTCCGTTTTCGTAAGCGAACCCCGGCCGCCTAAAACCATGACGACACTACCTACAATTTCCGGATTGGTATTCACCCGAATGTTCAGGTTTTTGGTTGGGAAGCTGGTTAGATTTAGAATCGCGCCATTTTCAATTGTTTGTATTTCCGTATCGGTATCGGCATTCATTAAGGTATAACTAACCACTTGCTGGCTATTAGAGTTAGTTACCGTAACAGTTACTTGAGCGGGGTTACTAGCTGCATTATCATTATCTTTTACCGTTAAGCTAAACACATAAGTACCGGCCACCAAACTGCTCACGGTAGGTTTAGCGATTGTTTTACTGCTAAAAGTAGCGGTGTTGGGTCCGCTGTTTTGAACCCATAGGTAACTATTTACGCTGCCATCGGCATCGGAGCCCGACCCATTTAAGGTAGTACTACTGGTGGGCAGATAAATGGTGCTGTTTTCTCCCGCGAAAGCCAGGGGCGCCTGATTTCCGGTGGACGACTCATCTACCACTTTAAAATTAATTGTGAGAGGAGTGCCTACCTGGGCATCAACGGAAGGAGTAGCTTTTAAAGTATAATTGCCTGTGGCAGGCACCCAGGCGTTGTAATCATTACCCGTTGAGCCGAATACTGTATAAGGAGCACCTGATTCGGTTCTAATTAAATCTTGGGCTCCGCTCAGATTAAAAGCTACGGAGCTAATAGTACTCGTATTGGTATTGGCCCGGATATTTAAGTTCTTAGTGGTTAAAGCGGCTAAATCTATGGTAGCTCCATTCGTCAGCGTTTGAATATCGGTATCCGTATCGGCATTTAATAAGGTGAAACTTTCTATTTCCGGATTTGTTGGCGGCGGATTATCCGGTCCTCCCAGGTCTAGGTTAATGAACCAATAATCGGTGTCTCCCCGGGAACTACTGTTTTTATCACCGCTGGCATTGGAGTTAGAGGTTCCGGTTAATAAACAACCACCGGTACTCGTTACTTGCAAGGCTTGCAAGTTATCGTAGCCTTCGCCGCCATACGTTCTATTCCATTGTTTATCCCCATTGGCATTTACTTTTACAATCCAAAAATCCGATTCCCCTTTCGAGTCGGTGGATTTATCGCCACTAACCGGCGAATCTGAAGTTCCCCCGAGCAGGAAGCCGTTATCATAGGTTTGAATAATGGCTTGGAGGTAGTCGTTATTATTTCCGCCGAATGTTTTGTCCCACTTCTTGTTACCAGCTCCATCAATTTTTATAAGCCAATAATCACTGAGTCCGTTAGAACCTTCCGATTTATCATTACTACTAGGGCTATTAGAAATGCCCCCTAATAAGTAGCCACCATCCGGTGTTAACAAGCACGATTCAAGATTTTCTTCCAGGTTACCTCCGTACGTTTTATCCCATTGCTTATTCCCGTTGGCATCTACTTTTACCAACCAAAAATCAGCAAATCCATTGCTGCTTTCTGATTTATCGCCATTTGCTGCAGAATAAGAATGACCTCCAAATACGTACCCGTTATCGTTGGTTAATTGAATGGTTTGCAGATAATCGTAATTGCTGCCGCCAAAAGTTTTATCCCATTGCTTGGTACCGGCAGCATCAATTTTAATAATCCAGTAATCTTGCAATCCTTTAGAACCGGCAGTTTTGTTGTAGCCGGTTTTACCGCTCACCGGCGAGTCGGAGGTGCCTCCTAAAATGTAGCCGCCATCGCGGGTTTGTACCACGGCTTTCAGGTAATCATTACCGGAGCCGCCATAACTTTTGTCCCATTGTTTGTTACCGTCTGCATCCAGTTTTATAATCCAGTAATCATACTGTCCGGAAGCGGTGAAAGACCTATCGCCACTAACCGGCGAATTAGAGCTTCCACCTAAAATATAACCACCATCGGCGGTTTGCCATGCCGTTTGCAAGTAATCCGAACCCGACCCGCCATAAGTCTTATCCCACTCCTTATTGCCATCGCCATTGGTTTTTACAATCCAATAATCCTGAAGTCCTTTGTTACCCGTAGATTTAGTACCACTCACACCAGAAGTAGAAGTACCTCCTAAAAGAAAACCATTATCTTTGGTAGCAACATTCGTTATTAGAATATCCGAATCACTTCCGCCCAATGATTTATCCCAAATCTTACTTGCTTGACTAAAAGTAAGCTGGTTAAAAATCAGGCAAAGCAATAACGTAAAAAATACTTTCGTAAATTTTATTTTCATAATTGGATTTGATCAGGTTGTTTAAAAGCTGGGATTAAATCAAAAAGCAGCTAAGTTAAAGTGTCGTATTTGAAAGCTTACTTCATCTTGCTGCTTAGCCCTTAAAGTTTATTTTACATATTAGTTAAGATTAGAAATTGTATTTTACAACAGATTCACGCTGGAAAATATAATCACCAAATAGCTACTGCCTCATAGAAAACTAACAGCAAGTCTTCTTACAAGTGTAATTTAATTTTCTAAAAACGAATATTGTTATCAAGAAGCAACAAACAAGAAAACCTTACTTTTTATCAGAAAACCATAAATATTTAGGTTAAAAGTTAAATTTTAATCTTAATCAGATAGTAATTCTACTTGTTTATTATAAAACATAATTAAAAATCATTAGTACAAAGAAAAGTAAAATTATAATATAAACAAGTAAAAATTTTGTCTGTTCCTATATGCTAATGCTTAATATTAGAAATGTTATAAAATTAAAAATTTCCTGAGGTGAGCAAATTTGATTTAATCAAAATAGTATTTAGGAATTAATTTTAATTACGGAGCTGTTAAGATTGTATATTAGCAAGGGGTTAATTGCAGAACGTATTAAAAAAATCAAATTTTTCAAAATATTATTTTAATGGGTAGATTTTAGGTAAACTTAGTTTTCCTTATTTCTTCTTTTTAGATTTCTTTTTTTTAGCTCCCTTTTTACGGGAAGTTTCTTTACCTATTATCCTTTCAGTAATTTCTGTTATTAAAGTTGTTATTATACTGGTAACTATTGCAATGGCTATTTCTGATCCGGTTTTGACAACTACCTTGCGTAGTTGTTTTATAAGTTGTTTTAGCGTTTTCTTTTTTAATTTAAGTAAAGTCATAGCTTTAAATTCTAATGAAATTTACCTAATTTGTTTAAACCTTATGCGAACGGCCCATCCGTTTTTGTTTGATTTAGGAAACTTAACCGATAGTAACTACTTAATCATCAATATTTAAACTATATTAACTATCTATAGCCGTTATTTGCATCTTCCATAGTAAGTTGTTTGATTCTGTCGATTAAATGCTTAATTTTCAGGTTTATAAAGTGCTAAAACATAGATTTCAGGATTATTTATTTGAATAGCTTTTATGAGACTTCTTAAACTATTGCTGGTTCCGTTGGTAGCCTTAGTTGGCGGATGGTTTCTGTGGCACAGTTTGAAACAAGAAGAAACAATAGATTTTAACGCCGATATCCGGCCAATTATAAATACAAAATGTATTTCTTGTCATGGCGGAGTAAAAGAAAGCTCCGGGTTTAGTTTGTTTTCGCGGGCTGATGCACTGCGCAAAACTAAATCCGGTAAACCCGCTATTGTTCCCGGTGAAGCAGATAAAAGTGAACTTATTCGACGGCTATTAGCCAAAGACGAAGACGAACGCATGCCTTACCATGGTACTCCATTGAGTCCGGAAGAAATTGCTAAAATGAAACAATGGATTAATCAGGGTGCGCCGTGGGCCGACCATTGGGCCTATATAAAACCACAAAAACCCGCTATTCCCGACGCAACGGAGTGGTCCAACCATCCGGTAGACAAGTTTATTCAGGCCCGGTGGCAACCAGATTCGCTTAGTCCGGCCGTTCCGGCCGATAAAGTTACTTTGCTTCGCCGCCTGAGTCTGGATTTAATTGGCTTACCGCCTACCCTCTCCGAAGTACGTGCTTTTGTGGCCGACACCTCTGCGGATGCCTACGAAAAGCAGGTAGACCGCTTGCTGGCCTCGCCGCATTTTGGCGAACGCTGGGCGGCTATGTGGCTTGATTTAGCGCGCTACTCCGATACGAAAGGTTACGAAAAAGACCAGTACCGCAATATCTGGCGGTACCGCGATTACGTCATCCGGTCTTTTAACCAGGATAAACCTTTTAACCAATTTACCATTGAGCAATTAGCCGGCGATTTACTAGCAAAACCCACCGAAGAACAACTTATTGCCACTGCTTACCACCGGAATACCGCCAATAACGACGAAGGTGGTACCGACGATGAAGAATTTCGCACCACGGCCATTCTGGACCGGGTAAGTAATACCTGGGAAGTATGGCAGGGAACTACCATGGGCTGCGTGCAATGCCACAGTCATCCTTACGATCCTATCCGGCACGAGGAGTTCTACGAATCCATGGCTTTCTTTAATAATACGCACGACGAAGACGTACCCGGTGAATACCCAAATTTAAATAAATATACGCCCGAAAACGAATTACAAATAAAACAAGTAAAGGCTTGGTTACAGCAGCAGTTACCCGCCGAAGTTGCCGCTAGTAAAATAAAAACCTTAGATAATCTTCTTAATTTTACCGAGCCTAAGATTCATCCGCACTCTTTCGACCAGCTCACTAATGCCGCTCTGGCCGATGGCAAATTTTTAGGTGGCGGGCACAGAGGTTATGCCCGTTTAAAAAACGTTAATTTAACTGGTAAAGCTAATTTAATACTAAGCATTGGCTCCTCACAAAATACGGGCACTCTAACCATCCGGAAAAATAAAGTAGACGGGGAAATAATTGGTACTTACAAAAATAAATTTACCGGGGGCGGTGGCTCCACCCAGCGGGAAATTATTCCTTTAAAACCTACTAGTGGTTTTCACGATTTGTATTTTGTTTTTGAGAACGCTGCTCAATCTAACCCGGAAGATTATGTGTGCCAATTAGATTGGATTTTATTTTTAGAATCATTACCGGGTATAGACAAATCTGATTATCCGGAAGTAGAAAAAAAATTAGTCTCGTTACTGAACTCCGAGACGGAGCAAATACCAGTGTTCTACGAAAACCCGGCTGATTTCCGGCGTAAAAATGTTGTTTTTATCAGAGGTAATTGGCTAACCAAAGGCAAGGAAGTGCATCCTACTACGCCGCGGTTTTTACCTAACTTTAATAAATATCCTAAAAATCGCTTAGGATTAGCTCAATGGCTAGTAAGTGAAGAAAATCCGCTCACTGCCCGAGTAACCGTTAACCGTTTTTGGGAACAATTATTCGGGACAGGCCTGGTAGAAAGTTTAGAAGACTTTGGCTCCCAAGGCAGCAAACCCTCCCACCCCGAACTGCTCGACTGGCTGGCCCTTCATTTTCAGCACGAACAAGGCTGGCAAGTAAAAAAATTATTAAAGTTGTTGGTGCTCTCTAAAACTTACCAGCAAAGCTCAAAAACAAATAAAACACTTTTAAGTAAAGATCCCGTTAATCGATTGTTGGCCCGCGGCCCACGGGTGCGGCTTACCGCGGAACAAATACGGGATCAAGCCTTGGCTACCGGTGGTTTACTTAGCCGGAAAATGTACGGTAAAAGCGTAATGCCGCCTCAGCCCGAAGGCGTTTGGCAAGTAGTTTATAGTGGCATGGAATGGAAAACCAGTCCTGAGGAAGATGCTTACCGGCGGGCTATTTACACCTTCTGGCGGCGTTCCAGCCCCTATCCTTCTTTACTTACTTTTGATGCCGCCGGTCGGGAAGTTTGCGTTTCCCGGCGTATTCGGACGAACACCCCCTTACAAGCCTTAGTTACTTTAAACGACACGGTTTACTTAACTGCTGCCCGCGGCTTAGCCAGTCAAATGCAGCAAGCCGGAGCTACTCCTACGGATAAGATTAAAGCCGGATACTATCGGGCTTTGTTCAAATATCCTGATACCCGAACCTTAAAAATATTAACGAATTTATATCAGCAAACCGAACAGCATTATGCGCAACGCCCAAAAGAGTTAACTAAATTTTTAGGAAAGAAGAATGTAGCTACTCTCCCTAATGCCCAAAGTTTAGCCGCCTTAACGGTGGTAAGTAATGCCATTCTTAATCTGGATGAATATATAACGAAGGAATGAAGTTCGAGGTAATTGTGTCGGTATTATCAGTTCAAAATGCATATTTTGACATAATTAACCTTGATCTGTTAATATAAAGGAGTAAAAATTAATAAAAGCTTTTTGCCTTCTGCTTCCTGCTTCAATCGGAAAAATGAAAGGTAAAAATTAAAATAAAGCAGCTATGAATCTTTTTGAAGAAGCTCTTTTCCGGCAAACCGAGTACTTTACTCGCCGGCACTTTCTGCGGCAATGCACTACCGGATTGGGCGCCATGGCTTTATCGTCGTTGTTGGGTTGCTCGGATCGGGATAGTAATACTAGTACTGCCAACACGAGTGGCATTCTCCGCGATTTATCTAAGCCCTTTGCGCCCTTAGCTCCTCATTTTGCACCTAAGGCAAAAGCGGTAATTTTTCTGCATATGGCAGGAGCTCCTTCGCAATTAGAGCTGTTTGATTACAAACCGGTGCTGCATAAGCTAGATGGTCAGGATTGTCCGCCTTCGTTGCTTGAAGGTAAAAAGTTTGCTTTTATTAAAGGTGTTCCTAAAATGCTGGGGCCGCAGGCTCAGTTTAAACAGCACGGACAATCGGGCGCGTGGGTTTCCCAGCATTTACCGCATTTCTCTAAAATGGTCGACAAAGTTTCCTTCCTGAAAGCCATGCACACCGATCAATTTAACCATGCTCCAGCCCAATTATTAATGCAAACGGGCAATGCTCGTTTAGGCCGCCCCAGCATGGGTGCATGGGTAACCTATGGTTTAGGCTCGGAAAATGAAAACTTACCCGGATTTATGGTGCTGCTTTCAGGGGGTAAAGCGCCGGATGCCGGCAAGGCTGGTTTTGGCAGTGGTTTCTTACCCACTGTTTATCAAGGAGTAGAATGTCGCCAGAAAGGGGAACCAGTCTTATATGTTTCAGATCCGGAAGGTATGAGCCGGGATTTACGCAAACAATCCATTTCGGCCATTAATGAGATAAACAAACTACACTACGAAGAAACAAAAGATCCGGAAATTATTTCCCGGATTTCTCAATACGAAATGGCTTTTAAGATGCAGGTATCGGTACCCGATGTAATGGATATTTCCCGGGAGCCGGCCAGTGTACACGCCATGTACGGGACCGAACCTGGAAAAGCTTCTTTTGCGAATAACTGTTTGCTAGCCCGGCGGCTGGTAGAGCGAGGAGTTAGGTTTGTTCAGTTATTCGACTGGGGCTGGGATTCACACGGCAATGATCCTACCAATGCTCTCGACAAAGGTTTCGGTAATTTGTGTCATACTATTGATAAACCGGTTTCTGCCTTATTGCAGGATTTAAAAATGCGGGGTTTACTGGAGGAAACCTTAGTGGTTTGGGGAGCCGAGTTTGGCCGAACCCCCATGCAGGAAAACCGCGAAGGCAAACAAATGGAATTTAAAGGCCGTGACCACCACACCGAAGCTTTTACCGTTTGGCTGGCCGGGGGCGGCATTAAACAAGGATATACCCACGGCGAAACCGACGAAATTGGTTACTACGGCATCAAAGGTCGGACGGATATTTTCGATTTACAAGCTACTATTTTGCATCAGTTGGGCATGGACCACGAAAAACTTACTTATGCTTTCCAAGGACGTAATTTCCGGTTGACCGATGTACACGGAAAGGTAATTACTCCCATAATTGCTTAAACTTATTGTAGTAAAACAATTAGCATGAATATTTCAGCTTCCATCAAAAATAGTTACCAAGCCAACAAGGTAAGTGTTGTTACCAATGGCAACGTAAAAGAAATTCAAATACCAGGTAAAACAGAAGGCTATGGTTCATCGGTTAACGGCGGTGAATTGCTTTTTTTATCCTTGGCAACTTGTTTTTGCAATGATGTATACCGGGAAGCTGCTCGTAAAAAAATAACTATTGAATCGGTGGAAGTAACTGTTGCGGGCGAGTTTGGTAAAGAGGGAGAGCCGGCTGCTACTATCACCTACGAAGTAAAAGTACAGTCAACCTCCCATTCTTCCCAAGAAATTACAACTCTTATTCAAGAGGTAGACCAAGTAGCCGAAGTTCATAATACCTTAAGAAAAGGCGTGCGAGTAACTTTGATAGAGTAAGGCCGGCAAAATATTTCTCTTATATCTGAGTTAGTTTAATTACTTATTTAATCCTCAGCCGAAATTTACTACTCCAAGAGTAATAGGTATTCAAAGAAAATCACAGGTAAATTTTTCGATGATTTAGCTTAATTTTATCTATTTTTCTGCTGCAACTGAGTTTGTATTTGCTGTCGTAATTCTTCAGATTTATTTTGAGCTTCATTCAGAGGCAAACCAAGTGGCAAACCTGGCCGTTTATGCTTGGTTTCAGTGAGCCAGGCATCCCGCATTAAATTCTGGCGTTCGGTAACTAATTTCAAATATTGAGATGCATCCGGCACGTGCTTTAAATTTGGTAATATTCCTGGTGAGTTAGCCACTTCCTTATAGCCCAGATACACTAAAACTTGGCGAGCCATAATCCAGTGCCCGGTTTCACTGGGATGGATGCCATCTTGGCCTAAAGCGAAACCATCTAACCCAAACGTAGCATCTACAGCGCGGTGAGCCCGCAAGTACTTTTGCATGGGATAATGAATATCAATCACCTCCCATTTTGAAGTAGATCTTTGCCTTAATAACCAATCGGCGTACTTATCCAGAACGGCGGTGTAACCCAAGCTTTTTCCTTTTTGTTCATCGTAATCTGGTGGGGTTAGATGAATAATTTTTGCTCCGGTTTTTACTACTTCCTGATGCAGCCAGTTAATCCCTTCTTTAAATTTGGCAAAACGGTTTTCGTCGAAAGGTAAGTAAATTCCATCATTCATACCGTAGCAGGCAAATACCAGTTCGGGTTTAGTTTTGGCCAAAACTCGTTCTAGTCTTTCGTGCAAATCGGGTCGCGGAAAACTACCTCCCGCGTGGCCTTCTTCCGAAAGTCCCGAAACCGTTTCGCTGGACAAGCCAGCATTAATAAATTCTATTTGCCGATTAGGATCCTGCGCCGTAATATAAGCTTCTATATCGTTCACATAAATGCCTGCCCAAGTAATGCTATTACCTAAAAACAAAATACGTTTAACATTAGGAGCAATCTTTTGCGCAAAAACAGTAATCGATAGAAGCTGAATAACTAGTATTAAAAAACCATAACGCAGGCTCTTGTTCATGCTAGTAGATTTAAGCTTTCGATGTTAATAGGGGATATAAAAATTAATAAGAAGGTTAATACTTTATAGAAAAGGAATTTAACAAAGTCAGCAGGTAAGAAATAAGCTTGAAACCAGCCTTATCCCTAAAACTAAAACTTCTAAAATATTTAGAAAAAGAAAGGCAACTAACAGTAACTGCTTACATCTTCGTCGTCTAAATCGATATTTAAATTATCCTCACTATTATAAGTATTTAGGTATAAATAAGCAGCTGTACCTAACAGTAATAAGGTAATAAAAAGAGCAGTGGCTGATTTATTCATATTTATATAATTTTAAACAGTACTACAAAACAAAACCTTAGAACTACAAGACCTAGTTTCTATCACCAACAAAGGTAGTCAAAGTTTAGTTATACCATAAACATATAATATATCTGGAAATTACCTAACTATAACCCGTATTGTTATTTATGTTTTCATCTTTTGGTAGGTTGTAAATGCATAAAAAAAGCTCTGTAACTAATCAGTTACAGAGCTTTCATAACGTTGTGGAGCTGCAGGGATTCGAACCCTGGTCCAGACAAGGAAACCGTCGAGCTTTCTACATGCTTAGTTGCCGTTGGTTTTTCGAGTACGTTTAGGTCGGCACCAGACCTGTGAACGTACCTTAGATACTTTAGCTTCGCTTGGGTGCCGTACCTTCACCCTTGCTATCCATTCATTTCGATGCCCCGTACTCAACCGCGGAACGGAGAAGCAGTTGCGGGACAATGGCTATCGCTTAATACCTAGATTAAGCAGCCATGGCGTAGTTAGTCTCGCCGATTATTGTTTGAACGCTTTTTTAACAGGAGACTCGCTCAACTCCCGACATGCTTACCCGCAGCCTGCACAAGCTGTCAATTCCAGTCAGCCCCAATTTGCGGATTCAAAATAATAAACAGTTTTAACTTTTAAAAAATTCCTTTCTAAACCGCTCTGCAAACATACAAATTAAATGAATAAAGCCAGTGGGCAGATAAATAATTTACGGAAAGAAAACACGGCCATGCGCCATTTTATAAAAACCGAATTCTAATTAAACCGGAAGGTAGTTTTCAAGAAAACCATAAAAAAAGCTCTTCTAAAAGTAGAAGAGCTTTCAAAAGTTAAGATTAAATTTTAATTATTCCTCATCATAACTGGTATGGCGCGCCCGGCCTTCGTAGCCGCCCCGGTTACCCTGATAAGAAGAATTATACTGTTCATCATCCCATTGGTTTCTTGGTCCTCTGCCAGAAGAAGCACCGTACCCGCTTTGTCCTTGGTAGCGGCTGCGTTGTTCGTATGTATCATTATTGCGGTAGTTTCCGCCTTGAGATGAATTTCCGTAATTACCGCGGCCATAATCTTCGTCTCGGTCGTACTGCGATGAACCACCATAACCCGATCCACTGCCATAGCCTCTATTCTGATCTCGGTACGATTCCCGGGAACGGTTCTCATCCTGGTTTCCTTGTCCGCTGCCATAACTCGGCGAACCATAACCGGTTCCGTAAGAGCCGCCTCTTTCATTGCGCGGTGAGCGGTATTCGTCGTTGTAGGAACCACCTTGCGAACCGTAACCTCCTTGCTGGTTATAACCACCTTGCCGCTCCTGCTGGTTGCCATAGCCTCTTTGGTTACCATAATCGTTATTAGAACTATAAGAAGAACCTAACCGATCAGAAGACCCATGTTGCCAGGATTGATTGTTTGGCTGATTACGGTGTTGCTGGTCGTTATAGTTGCCGTAGTGTCTGTTTTGCTGATCCCACTGCGAGGAATTATCGTAACCTCCCTGGCCACGATAATCATCTTGCGAACGGAAACGTGATTGCTGATTCCAATCTGGCTGATTACCTTGCTGGCTTCGTTGCTGATTATACGGTTGCTGCTGATTGTAGCCACTATTCCGCATATCATGTCCGCCGTAACTACCTTGATAGCCCCCATGCGAATGATTATTATACTCGCCA
Organism: Adhaeribacter arboris; assembly: GCF_003023845.1. NCBI lineage: Bacteria > Pseudomonadati > Bacteroidota > Cytophagia > Cytophagales > Hymenobacteraceae > Adhaeribacter > Adhaeribacter arboris. Next base: position 2,225,379 of record NZ_PYFT01000001.1, read on the forward strand.
CCTTCCTGCAAACCATAGCCACCTCTTGTAGCAGACGGATAGCCGCTATTATTATCGTCGTGGGAGCGCTGATTGCCGTAGCCACCCTGGAAACCACCCTGCTGACCATAACCCGCGTATCCTTGATTGGCTGGCTGGCTGTATTGATCTCTTAATCCTTGCTGACCATAGTCATTACCACCGCCGCTAAAGTCCTGTTGGTGGCCGTAGCTGCCGCCCTGATTTCCCCAACTGCCTCTTTGTTGAGTGCCGTAATTATCAAAATCCGATTCCCTGTGACCACCCCAGTTTTGCTGGCGTACCTGGTTATTATTGTTAAAATCTTGATTGTTCTGATTATTATTCTGGTCCCCAAACTGATTTTGCTGGGTTTCGGATTGCGTTTTATTTTGGTCAGTAGCGCTGGATTTATCTCCGGCTGAATGTAAATCATTTTTAACATCTTTATTTCCGGAAGCTACTGCACTGCTAGTTTTATTCGTATTTTTAGTCGCAGCTTTATTCTTATTGTCGGTACTTGCATCTGTTTTAGCCGCAACCGGATTAGTTTTAACACTCGATTTTTTTGTAGCATCTCCCAGCTCGGATTTACTTTCTACTCTTTTACCAAAAAGACCTTCTGATTCCTTTTTATCTTCTTTGCCTTTATTTTCCTGGTTATTGGGAGCACTAGCTCCTAATCCACCAGCAATATTATCCGATTTGTTCTGGTTAGTAGTACCACTTGCATTAATAGACGCATTTGTTGCACCAGCACTAAGATTATTTTTTTGATCTTCCGTCTGATTTTTTTGTTCGTTTTCCATTTTCATTCTGGTTTTAGTTGAAAGAAAAATTCAGGCAAACAGCTATTTTACCGGTTAAAAAAAGTTTTAAAAATTTCTTTCTTTACCATTACTGTTGGCTATAGTATTCTATCCGTGACACTTCTGCTATACGAAGTCTTTTTTAGGTATGTTTTGATTAATCAATAGCCAGACAAAGAGATAAATAATTAACCATACAAAATCTTTAGCTTTTAGAAACCAGTTCGTTACATATCTATTACTTCTGTTAGGAGATATAAATAGAAATAGCCGATTTATTAAATAAATATTAATTCAAGGGTTCAAAAAAGATAAAGGATTTTGATACTTACTTTTTAAATCCTTCTATAGAAATTAATTTAATAAAGTATCAATTCGTGCTTTTTAATTCTATAAGCCCGGTATTATTATCAAAATTGGGTATTGGAAATGCGAAAAGATTTAAAATGGTCTTTTTACAATTTTTTTAAAATTTTGGTGCTAGATTATAATAAATTAGTATTTTAGTGCCATAAAATATACCGAGGAATTATTTTTTATTGAAGATTCCGAAAAAAATGGAGTGTACTATTCTAAATAGATTAAATATTAAATTAAATTTCTATCTTTGTATTAATTATTAATTTCACATTTTTTATGAAAACAGGTAAAGTAAAATTTTTTAATGAATCTAAAGGATTCGGTTTCATTGTTTCAGATGATAATAGCCAAGACATTTTCGTTCATCAGAGCGGTCTGGTTCATGAGATTCGGGAAAATGACCGGGTTTCTTTTGAAGTAACCGAAGGAAAAAAAGGTTTGAATGCAGTTAATGTAGAGAGAATCTAACTAAAAAAATATATTGCCATTAGGCATCGTATTATTTTGATTATCCCGTTCAGAAAACTGAACGGGATTTTTTGTTTTTAGTACTCTCTTTAAACATTATCACTTTCCGGTTCCATTACTTTATCAATCATCTCCTGCGCTTCTTCTATTTCTTCTGGTTCCGCTACCGGTATTTCCTGTTCTTCGGCTTCTAGTGGTTCATAATTTAAGCGTAAAAACATTGGGAAATGATCCGAACCAAACTTCGACAACCGCTTAATGCGAATAAGCCGAAATGCCGGATCATAAAAAATATGATCTAATGAATAGCGGAAAAACGGAATTAAAGCGTTGTACGTGTTAAAAAAACCCCGGCCAATCCGCGGATCTAGTAAACCGCTAATCTTGCGAAACAAATTTGTGGTGTACGACCAGGCAACATCGTTCAGATCACCGGCCACAATAGTAGCTAATGGGGTAAGTTTGGCTAATTGAGCTACTTGCAATAATTCCGCTTCGCGGGTATCGGTATTTTTATCAAAATGGGGTGGTCGCGGATGTACCATAAAAATATCAAAATGTTTGCCACTGGGCAGTTCCAGAATGGCGTAAAAAGACGGAATATCTTCTTCAACTATAAACTGAATGCGGCGCGAAACAATTTTAAACTTGCTGAAAAACATCATACCGTAGGTATTTTCCAAGGGCATTTTAATAGAATATGTATAAGTTGTATCTAAGTCTTTCAGAGCCTTGGCCCATCGCTGATTAGGTTCATTTATCAGCAATATATCTGGATCATTTTCGCGGACTATTTTCAAAAATTTCTCGTATCTCCGGTTCGACATCCGAACATTCGACACCATTATACTAAACGAATTTTTAGGTGCTTTTATCTTGCTCCGCAAAGCTTCGGTTTTACTAAGAGGAGTAAACCGGTAAATGTGTTTAAGTTCAATGGCTAAAGCCAGAACTAACAGAAGAGTAAATATTATTTCTGAGGTGGTTTGAAAAGAAGTAAAGAAAGGATAGAGTACCAGGGTAACAGTAGTAAAAAAAGCTACCTGTACCCGAGGGAAATCTAAAACCCGGACCCACCAGTAATGGGTTTTCACAAGCGGAAGTAAGGAAAAAACAATGAGTAAGGCGCCAAATACTTCGAGGGTAATTTTCATGCATAATAATTTTTAAAGATATTATAGCATTATACCCGTATTTATTACATAAAGTTTTACGTATTTACAACAATTTAAATTGTATTTATTACACCCTTAATTAAGCGCTAAAATCGAACATTTAAGGACTTACTTTTTCTACTCGAAGCCCTACTGCCATAATGCCTGGTAAAGGATCTTTTCGCATATATTGTTTCAAACGTATCTTATACGTTCCCGCTTGTGGAAATTTTAAATTTTTTATTGCCAGAAATTGATGATCAAATATATCGCCCGCACCGTTGCCCAAAGGTCGGCCGGTAGTTTTATCCATTAAGTACATTTCGTGCAATTTTAAATGTAAGGGCTTCTTATCTGGTCCGGTTAATTCCGCGCGCACGTATAAGTTATAAAACTCATAAAAAATGGCATTCCGGACATTAAAATAAATATTATAAGGAGTTTGAGGATCTTCAATGGTAAATGAAAATTGAGGTACATTTTTTATCTGCCAATTATTATCCGGGATATCCTGATTTTCTTCAAAAACCCGGTTTTTATCGCAGCCTGTTAAAGCTGCGATAAAAATTACCAGGTAGAAGTACCAACGAACCTGTATCATCATAAGGACGCTGGATTATCCGGACGAGGCCCTCTAGGCTTATGAGGCGGCCGACGATGCCGGTGGCGTTGGTGCCCTTCAGGGTTGCCCTCTAACTTAATTTTCTCGGTGGCAACCGCAGAAATAGCCAATATGGATGTTTGACTTTCTGTTGCTACAGTAACCGGACGGGGTTTATTCTTTTTATTTTTAAATTTATTTTTAGGCCGTGCTGTTGGTCCTTGGCCAGGTATAACCGCATCATTCACTACTTCGGGCGTTTTGGCATCTACGCGTACAGCAACGGAACTTTGCGTTACTGCCTGGTCGCCTTTAGACTCCGGGTGCTTTTTCTTCTTCTTTTTCTTCTTTTTCGGCTTATCAAACTTTTCGTCCAACCGCTCCAAGCTTCCCTCTAATTGCGTTGCTTGCCCAGCTTCTTTTTTCGGATCTTCTACCGTTACTACTAAGGTTTCGGCCTGAACTCCTTGCGCATTTAATTCCAGAATTTCTTTTACCCGTTCTACTGTTACCGGATACCAGTTGTTATCATCCTTAAAACCAAACCACATTAAACGCTTGAAAATATCTGTTTTTTGCAGGACGGCTTCTCCTTTTACAGTTAATAAAGGGCGGGTAACGTTCGGAATATCCTTTAAAGCATCCATATACGTTTCGAGCTCATAATTAAGGCAGCATTTTAAACGCCCACATTGCCCCGACAACTTACTTGGATTTAGAGATAGATTTTGATAACGTGCTGCCGTAGTAGAAACACTTTTAAAATCGGTAAGCCAGGTAGCACAACAAAGCTCCCGTCCGCAAGAACCAATACCACCTAAGCGACCAGCTTCGTGACGTAAGCTAATCTGACGCATTTCTACCCGAATTTTAAATTCATCGGCTAGTTTTTTTATTAAATCCCGAAAATCGACCCGATCTTCGGCGGAATAATAAAAAGTAGCTTTAGAACGATCTGCTTGGTACTCCACATCCGATAATTTCATTTTGAGTTTGCAGTCCTGAATAATAGTACGAGCCCGGTACATGGTGTCCATTTCCAAGTCCTGCACCGCCTGCAATTTTTCTAAATCTTTTTCGGTAGCAATACGGTAAATACTCCGGATTTCTTCGTTATTATCTACCTTCTTTTTCAGCATTTGCAACCGAACCAGTTCTCCCTTCAACGAAACATATCCAATATGATGACCATTGGGAACATCTACAACCACTGCATCGCCGGTAATTAACGGTAAACTATTTACATTACGGTAAAAATCTTTGCGCCCGCCTTTAAATCGTACTTCAACTATATCAAACTCTTCGAAAGAGGTTGGCAAATCCATATCGCTCAGCCAATCAAATACGTTTAGGCGGTTACAACCACCCGTACTGCAGCCACCATTGCTGTTACAGCCCTTCGGACCGCAACCGCCGCTAGAACATGAACCACATCCCACATTAAATTCTCCTTATATCTTAAATTCCTGTTTTCTTAATTTATATCGTATTTAACACGATAAGAACAAATATACACAAAAACCGAAATTCGACTAATTTAATTAAAGAGAGCTAATAATGCTTTCCATCTATTTGTAAAATAAAAATTTACCAGATAAATGCGAATCCCGTTTGGTATACTTGTTTTAAGACAGAATTAGACCTTAAAAAATTCGATTAAACCTAGCAAAAAAAAGCAGGCTGCTAAAACCTGCTTTCTCCTTTTAAGCTTTCTTCCTTTTGGGCAACTAAGGTTTTAAAACTACTTTTACGCAGTTGTCTTCTTTCTTCTTGAAAATATCGTAACCATGAGGAGCTTCCGATAAGGGTAGAGTATGGGTAATGATATCGTTAAGTACTACTTTTCCTTCTTGTACTAAACTCATCAGGTGGTCAATGTAAATCTGTACCGGAGCCTGGGTTCCCATTAAGGTTATACCTTTATCAAACCAGCGGCCAATTGGGAAGTTATCCACGGGCATCCCATAAACTCCTACTACGCTCACCACCCCGGCCCGGCGAACCGCTCTTAAACAAGTTTCCAGTACTTTAGTGGTGCCTTTTTCAAAATTTAAAACCGCTTTTGCTTTTTCCAGAAAATTGCGGTCTGCCTCCATCCCAACGGCATCTATGCACACGTCGGCTCCGCGGCCCTCCGTCATACTCCGAATAATTTCCACTACTTGATCTTCACTTTCCCAGAGAATGGTTTCGGAATTAGCCGCTTTTTTGGCCATATCTAACCGGTATTGCTGAATATCAATATTAATAACGCGGGCTGCTCCCATTATCCACGCCGATTTTGCGGCCATTATACCAACTGGGCCGGCCCCAAAAATAGCCACGGTTTCACCACCTCTAATTCTACCCCAGTCGGCGGCAGCCCAGCCAGTCGGAAATATATCCGTCAGAAAAAGTACTTGTTCATCGGTTAATCCTTCGGGTACCAGGCGCGGACCATAATCGGCGTACGGCACTCGAACGTATTCCGCCTGACCGCCGTTTATACCGCCGTATAAATCGGTATAGCCAAACAAAGCAGAAGCTTTCTCTGTCAATAACCCACCATCCGGACCGTAATTTTTGTTGGAGTTTTCGCATTGGGTCGGCCATTTATGGGTGCAGAAAAAACAATGTCCGCAGGCAATTGGGAAAGGTACCACTACCCGGTCGCCCTTTTTTAAATTACTTACTCCCGATCCTACCTCTTCTACAATGCCCATAAATTCGTGCCCTAGCACCATATTCCGCATTTGGGGCACAAAACCGTCCAGGATGTGCAAATCGGAACCGCAAATAGCGGTAGAGGTAACCCGAATAATGGCATCGCGAGTATCTTCTATTATCGGATCATCTACCGTCTCAACTCGTACATCATTAATTTTGTGAAACACAAGCGCTTTCATAGTCTTATTTTAGATGGTGGAACAAAAGCAATACCCACTAAGGGTACAGCAACAATTCCTTCTCTAACGAATAAGGTCAAAGCTGGTTGTAGCCCAGATAAGTATTTATCAGCTAGTTGATGGAAGCATCATGGAATTACGTACCATATAAATATACAAGCCTTATAAGGATAATGCTTAGAATTATCAGGAAAGAAGCACATGATGGGAAATACTCATTATTTGAACGGTAGTACTTGTATACCTGAATCGGAGATTAAATAAAACTTAGATTCCCCAACTAAAACCTGTTTAAAGGTACTAGAATTCAGAGCAGATGGTAAATCAATCGTCCGTTCTTGTAAAGTATACAAATGAAAAAAATGGACTTGATTGTTAGCGAAGTAGTAAAGTTCGTCTCCGCGAAATCCAATGTAAGTAAGCCCGGTAAAAGGCAGCCTTTTTTGATAATTACCTAAATCATCGAACACATAAACTCCGGAAAGTTTATCGAGTAAAAATACTTTGTTCTGGTATTCACGCAGAAACCGAATATCGTATTGTTGTTTCGGAAGCACTAAATCTAGGGGAATGGTACGGGTAGCTTCCGGAAATTGCAGATCAATCTTATAAAGGTTAAATTTACTTTCGTTAAAAGCCCAAATTTTATTATCTGAGGCTAAAGAAGTCATTTTGATAATGCCATCTACTTGATCGCTTAACCGAACGGCACTGATTGGCGCCAGAAAACGGTCGAGAAAAGTTAATGTTTGCTGGTCGTCGTAAAAAAGCAGGATTTTAGCTGTACTCCACGCTTCAACTAAAGCAATATGACCAGTTACCGAGGGCGAAAAAGTAGTTACTAATTTACCTGAAGTATCATATCTATGCAAGTTATTCTTTTGGTCAATAAGATATATATTGTCGAGCCGATCTAAAGAAACTACTCCTGAAAAAGTAACTTTATCTGTCAGAGGGTCATGTTGATTCACACTGGTTTGAGCCTTACTGCTACCTAATACAGCAAGCCATAAACCGAATGCAAAAAACCAATTAACCGACCCTAATTTTTTATTCTTTTTCAAAGTAATGTAGGGTAAGTTGATGGCCGTCAAAAACGGCATAAGAATAAAAATTTACCCATTCGCCTAAGTTTACGTACCGGGCCTGGTTATTTATTTGAATGTCGATAGGAAGATGACGGTGCCCAAAAATATAATAATCATGATGCGTGCGTTGCTCCATATTTCGGCAAAAAGTAATTAACCATTCCTTTTCGCCTTTAAATACTTCGTCTTTCACAGTGTTGCTGATACGGCTGCGCTGCGACCACTTTGTTGCCAGGCCAATGCCAAAGTTTGGATGTACCCGGGCAAATAACCATTGACACATTTTATTTGCAAAAATGCGTTTGAGCACTTTATAGGTATAATCTTTTGGACCCAATCCATCACCATGACCAATAAAAAATGTTTTATCATTAAATTGCGTGGAAATAGGCTTACGAATAATAGGAATATTTAATTCTTTGGTAAAGTAATCAAACATCCACATATCGTGATTGCCGGTAAAAAAATAAACGGCTATGCCGTTATCCGTAAGTTCGGCCAGTTTACCTTGTAACCGAATAAAGCCCCGTGGAATGGCATGTTTGTATTCAAACCAAAAATCAAAAATATCACCCACCAGAATTATTAATTCCGCATCTTTCTTTATTTGATCGAGCCAACGGACAATTTTCTTTTCGCGGGCTAAGCTGCTGGCGGCATCGGGTACACCCAGGTGAAAATCAGAGGCAAAGTAAATTTTTTTACCAGGAGATAAGTGCTTAATGGGGAATATCATCAATCAGAAATAGAACCAATTCGCGCGGACCATGCGCACCCATTACCAGTGTTTTTTCAATATCGGCAGTTCTGCTGGGGCCACTTACCAGCGAAATCATAGAAGGTATCTTACTGCCGTATTTTTGTTTGATTAATTGTAACCCATCTTTAATATCCGGAACCAACTGGGTCATTTTGGCTACCACTAAATGTTGCTCGGGGTAAATACTTAAGCGACGCCCACTTTCGGTGGCACCACTAACAAAAATACTACCAGTACGAGCAATTAAAGCTTCGCAGGTGGTTAAACCTGCATCACCTTGTTTTAAAAAGTTTGTTTCATCTTCGAGATAATGAATACCGGCTGCATACAATTTGGTTTGCCATTCCTGCTCCCATACATACAAGTTTTCAATTCCTTTTTCTTTTTTGTAGGCAAACAATTGGTCGAAGAAGTCTTCTTCTGACTCGCAGTAAATAAAAGTACCACTATTTTTTAAAAAATTAGTGGCAAAGGTAACCGATAAATCATCTTCTGCCGGCGGGTACAAATCGGCATTAAAATCAGGAGTGGGCGGTAGCACGGGCGCTGACTTTGCCAGCGCCTCGCGTACTTTCCGTAAAACTATATCTCTTGATCGGGCCTCGTACATGCCAGTTTAGAAACCAAATTAATTATTATACTTCAAACGAATAACTCTGACCTGGCGAAGCACCTTCGCGTTCCGGTTCCTGCTTTTTCGTTTCCGAGCCATTATCCGAAGCCGCCGTATTTTTATTATCGGTAGACTGGCCGTTTTGACTGCTATTATCATGCAAATGCCCCCCTACTTGCTGCTCTACTTCACTTAAGGTTTGACTCCGATCAGTACCCGACATGTGTGCCTGCAGAGTAGTTAAACCAGCAAATGGCCGTTTACCAACTAATCGCTCCAAATCACTTTGAAATAGAATTTCTTTGGCTAATAATTCCTGAGCCACTACTTCCAACTCTTTCATCTTACTGGTAAGCAACTGCTTGGTGCGACCGTAAGCATCCTGAATTATACGACGTACTTCATCATCGATGGTTTGCGCCGTAGCATCCGAATAAGGTTTGTTGAACGTGTAATCGGACTGTTTAGAATCGTAAAACGATACGTTTCCTATTTTATCATTCATACCATACATGGTTACAATACTGTAAGCCATTTTGGTAATCCGTTCTAAATCGCTTAAAGCACCGGTGGAGATTTTACCGAAAACCAACTCTTCAGCGGCCCGGCCACCTAGCGCCATGCACATTTCATCAATTAATTGCTCAGTCGTATACAAAAACTGTTCTTTCGGCAAATACTGGGCGTAGCCTAAGGCTGCAATACCCCGTGGTACAATACTTACTTTTACCAACGGATCGCAATGTTCCAGGAACCAACCGGCAATAGCATGACCCGCTTCGTGGTAGGCTACAATCTTTTTCTCTTCCGGCGAAATAATTTTGTTCTTCTTCTCTAAACCACCAATTACCCGGTCGATAGCATCGTTAAAATCCTGCAGTTCTACTTTTTTCTTGTCACGGCGAGCGGCAATTAAAGCCGCTTCGTTACACACGTTCGCAATTTCCGCTCCGGCAAAACCGGGAGTTTGAGCGGCTAATTTCTTCGGATCTACATCTTCGGATAAAGCTAATGGCGTTAAATGAACCCGGAATATTTCGGTACGACCTACAATATCTGGTTTATCAATACTGATTTGCCGGTCAAAACGTCCTGGACGTAATAAAGCTGAGTCTAGAGTATCAGGCCGGTTAGTAGCAGCTAGAATAATAACCCCCGAATCCGTCCCAAAACCATCCATCTCTACCAATAACGAGTTTAGGGTATTTTCCCGTTCATCGTTACCGCCAGGTACTTGTCCGCGGCTCCGGGAACGACCAATAGCATCAATCTCGTCGATGAAAATGATACAAGGGGCTTTGGCTTTCGCCTGCTTAAATAAGTCCCGCACCCGGGCCGCTCCTACTCCTACAAACATTTCCACAAAGTCGGAACCTGATAAGGAGAAGAATGGCACATCGGCTTCGCCGGCAACAGCTTTGGCTAGTAAAGTTTTACCCGTACCCGGAGGGCCAACCAGCAAGGCGCCTTTCGGAATTTTACCACCCAGAATAGTAAACTTGGCCGGGTTCTTCAAAAACTCTACAATTTCCTGAATTTCTTCTTTGGCTTCTTCCAAGCCAGCTACATCTTTAAAGGTAACTTTTACTTTATTTTCGGCATCAAACAAAGCCGCCCGCGACTTGCCAATGTTAAAAATCTGACCGCCGCCCGCACCATTGGTAACGCGGCGCATCAGGAACCAGAAACCAAACAATAAAATAATAATGAAACCCCAATTCACGAACATATCCGTAAAGCCGGTACGGTTTTCAATTTCAAAACCGATACGCTCTTCTTTGGGAACATTTTCCTGAATTTTATCAAAATCTTCTTTAAAAACCTCGGGAGAAATAATGGGTAAGTGGTACTGCGGACCTTGTTCCAAAGCAAAAGCACCCCGTCCGGTAAGTTCTTGGCGATACTTATCGTTCTGCAGTGCTTCTTCTTTCAGTGATACCTCAACCAAACGCCCATTAACCATTACTAAACTTTTCACATCTCGGCTCAGCATCATTTCTTCGAAGCGTTGCTGGTTAATGGCAATAGTAGAATTGCTACGGTTAAAGTAAGCAATTCCAAATATTAAAAATACCAAAGCAGCCAATACCCACATCTGCATGGTGGGGCGAGGCGGATTGTTTGGTATGTTTATTTTCTTTTTTTTATTAGAATTCTTTTCAGCCATGAATCTTAAAATTACAAGTAAATAAAGAACACTTCTTTACGCGAAATGTTCGGATTGTGATTAAACAACTTTTACAGCTTCCGTTTCTACATAACGGATTGGAGCATCTCCCCAGAGTTCTTCCAACGCGTAAAATTCACGCTTTTCTTTCAGAAAAATATGAACAACTACATCCACGTAGTCTAAAAGTATCCACTCTTTATTAATGCGACCTTCACTTTGCCAAGGATTTTGCTGAATAGTTTTAAAAACCTCTTCTTCTACCGACCGGGCAATAGCATCTAATTGAGTATCGGAATTAGCCGAACATATTATGAAATAATCCGACACGGCATTTTTCATGGATTTAAGGTCAATCACAACAATGTCAGAAGCTTTCTTTTCTTGCATTCCTTTTATCACAACTTCTGTCAATATGTCTGACTCTTCCTTAATTCTCTTTTTTATCATTTTATATTTTTACTTTTGAAAAATCAATTATACAAAAAAAATTTGCCTAACTACCTACCTAATACTTTGTTTATTGGCAAACAGCTCGTATATCTACCCAGCTGTACCTCTACCAACACGGTAGCTTACGAAATGCTTCTCAAAAATGAAGCCATCGAAGGTTGTGTCGTAATTACCGATCACCAAACGGCCGGCCGGGGACAACGCGGTAATACCTGGGAAGCCGAGCCGGACAAAAATATTACTTTATCCTTAATTTTAAAGCCCAATTTTCTTACTATCCAACAACAATTTTATTTGACCATGAGCGTGTCACTTGCTGTCCTAGATACATTGCAGGGTGTGGCACCGGATATTATAAAAATTAAATGGCCAAACGATATAGTTGCCGGAGATGAAAAATTAGCGGGTATATTAATTCAAAATAGCATTAGCGGCGCTTATTTACAACATTCGGTTGTAGGAATTGGTTTAAACGTCAATCAGAAAAAATTCACCTATCCTCAAGCTACTTCACTGGCCAACCTTTGTAACCGAGAATTTAATCGTACTGCCATTACCGAAAAATTATTAGAACAAATTGAAAAAAGATATCTGGAATTAAAAAGTAACCAATTAGAAAAAATAAAATTTGCGTATTTACAAGTGCTTTATCGTTATCAATCTTCTTTTCAGTATGAAGTAGATGGACAAGTAGTGGAAGGCATTATAGTTGGAATTGATGCAATAGGGCGACTAGCAGTACAAATAAAGGAAGATCTGCGTTACTTTAATTTTAAAGAAATCGTTTTTGTATAAACAGTAGTTAATTGTAAAAAATCATAAAAGTAAATCAGGCATTTACTTTTATGAAACAAAGCAGAATTATTTTATAAATATCTATAAAATAATCATTTACAATGTTGTTTATTATTGATACCTTTGTTGTAAATTCACGATTACGGATTACCAAAAACGATTTTTATTCAGGCACAATCCTTGTAATAAGATAAAAGGTCTTTTTACAGCCTATTTCGGGTTATTTTGTCCGAAGTGAAGCTAAAAGCATTTGGATTTTTTTATATAAAATGTACATTTGCTTTTTATCTAAAAGCAAATACGCAAAGAAAAATATATGATATGAATACTTTTACTAAAATAGGGTTCTTTTTTTACTGGTAGGGTCCTGTCTGGCAGGGCATGCTAATAAAAGATTGAATATAACGGATGTACCTAAAAACGGCTATACTCCTGCCCATATTGCAGCTTGGCAACCAAATATAGAAGAATCAACTATTACGGCAATTTACAACAGTTGGCCTTCTTTTAGTTTAGCTAATTTTTCTTCAGATTTACTAAAGCCGTTTGCCAGCAAAAAATTCGTGCACTATACCGCTACAACTGCTAGCAGCCACATGTTAGGGGTTGGACCCGTGCAAAATGGTATTGGTTCTGAAGGAGGTAAAGTTAAGTCAATTCCTACCTTAACTGCTTTTCCTAATCCGTCTAAGGGTCGATTTACCATTTCGTTAACTCAGACTTCGGGTGATGCTTATAAAATAAGAATCTCCAATACCATTGGTAAGGTTATTCAAACCATAACTTTAGGAGATAATGCCAATGCCGCCGATATTTCTATCGACTTATCGGACCGGCCAGCTGGAGTTTATTTCTACAGTTTGTTAGTTAACGATAAAATGGTAGAAACAAAACGCCTTATTCTACAACAATAATTTTATAAGATATTAGTTAATGAAGATAGCCGGCCCTAAAGCCGGCTATTTTTTTGAAAATTAAATTCGTACCACTTTTTATAAAACTTAATTTATTACTTTCGGGGATTCTTTCAAACACACTTTATGATTCAGTTTAGTAGAATTAATAACCTTGTTGGTTGGCTGGTTTTTGTAGTAGCTACTTTTGTTTACGGTCTAACTATCGAACCTACTGCCAGTTTCTGGGATGCCGGAGAATTTATTGCCTGTTCTTACAAACTATTAGTTCCCCATCCTCCAGGTGCTCCTTTTTTCTTATTAATCGGTCGGATTTTCTCTTTATTCGCCGGCAATGATGTATTAAAAGTGGCTCCTCTGATTAACTTTTTATCTGGTTTAATGAGTAGTAGCACCGTATTGTTCTTATTTTGGAGTATTACTATTCTGGCCCGGAAATTAATTGTTAAATCAGAAGATGGCCAACCTACTACTGGACAAGCTTTATTAATTTTAGGGAGTGGGGTAGTCGGAGCTTTGGCATTTGCTTTTTCGGATTCATTTTGGTTTTCGGCGGTGGAAGCGGAAGTATACGCCATGTCGTCGTTTTTTACGGCTTTTGTATTTTGGGCCATGTTGAAATGGGAAGGCAAAACCGATCGGGCTACCGGCGATAAATGGCTTATTTTAATCGCTTACATGATGGGCTTATCCATCGGGGTACATTTGCTTAATTTACTAGCGGTACCGGCTCTTGCCTTTATTTATTATTATAAACATAATCGTGGCAATACCTCCACGAAAGGAATGGTATTTACTTTTGTAACCAGTGCTTTAATTATTGGAATTATTTTATGGGGTATCATTCCAGGTTTACCTTCGTTAGCCGGACGATTCGAAGTATTTTTTGTAAATAGTATTAAGTTGCCATTTGGCAGCGGTATAATTATTTTTTTACTATTGTTTCTGGCAGCTATTATTTATGGCTTGTATTATTCCCACCAACGCGGAAAACAAGTACTCAATACGGCACTGCTTTGCTTTATCTTTATTTTAATAGGTTATTCTTCTTACCTGATTATTCCTATTCGGTCTACTTACGATCCTACCATTGATGAAAATGATCCGGAAAATATTGTAAGTTTTGTATCTTATTTAAAGCGCGAGCAATACGGTGATCGTCCTTTGTTGTACGGACCACAATTTAACGGGGAAGTTATTGACCAAAAAGAAGGCGAGCCGCGCTACATAAAAGGTAAGGATAAATACGAAATTGTTGATTATAAAATTGAGCCGGTTTATGATCCGAAAGATATGGCTTTGCTGCCGCGGATTTACAGCCCTCAACCGCAACACATTCAAGAATATAAAAAATGGGTAGACATTCAGGAAGGTCAGAAACCTACTATGGGACAAAACTTGTCTTTTCTGTTTAATTACCAACTAGGACACATGTACTGGCGCTACTTTTTGTGGAATTTTGTGGGGCGCGACAGTGATGTGCAGCAATCGGGAGTTCTTTGGCCCGTAGAACGTACCGATAACTTGCCGGCCCGGGTAGCCGACAGCAAGGCGCGCAACAATTTTTACATGCTACCTTTAGTTTTGGGCTTGATTGGTTTATTTTTTCAGGCGCGAAAAGATGAGAAAAACGCTTTCATTATCGGGCTGCTATTTTTCTTTACGGGTATTGCTATTGCCCTCTATCTTAATCAGCCGCCTATAGAACCACGCGAACGCGACTATACTTTTGCTGGTTCTTTCTATGCTTTCTGTATCTGGATAGGATTAGGTGTAATTGGCGTGGCTGCCTTGCTGGAAAAAATACTGCAAAATTATACTGTCCGGGCAGGCGTAACAACGGTACTTTGCTTGGCGGTGCCAATTATTATGGCGGTTCAAGGCTGGGATGATCATGACCGCTCCGATAAATATAATACGGTAGACTCGGCTAAAAATTTACTGAGTTCCTGCGCTCCAAACGCTATTTTGTTCACTAACGGCGATAACGATACTTTCCCGCTTTGGTACGCCCAGGAAGTAGAAGGTTTCCGGACGGATGTACGAGTAGCGGTATTGAGTTACCTAAATACGGATTGGTATTTGGATCAGATGAAACGCCGATCGTATAAATCGGAACCTTTGCCTATTTCGCTCGAAAACGAAAATTATCGCCAGGGCACCAACGATTATCTGCCGTATATGGAAAAGCCGCAGGTAAAAGCGGGTATGGATTTAAAGCAGTTTATTTCCCTGGTTAAGCAGAATCATCCTGTTTTGCAAGTGGCGGCCCAAACTGGTAAGCCTTTTATGTCTTTCCCGACGAAAAACTTTTTCCTGAATGTAAACAAAGAAGCGGTTATAAAAAGTGGAATTGTGCCGAAAGAGCGGGAAAACCAGATTGTAGATCAGATGACCTGGAACGTAGGTAAATCGGCGTTAGAGAAAAAACACTTGGCCATATTAGATATTCTGGCTACAAATGATTGGAAAAGACCGGTATATTTTTCTACTACTGTATCGAGTTCCGATTTTATGAACCTACAGCCGTATTTTCAATTAGAAGGGCTGGCCTACCGTATATTACCGGTTAAGAATTCAGATAAGGAAGCGGAAGGCTACGTAGCCAAAGATTTGATGTATAATAACATGATAAAAAAATTCCATTGGCGGAATTTAGATAATCCCCGTATTTTTTACGACGAAAGTTTCATCAGCCAGTTACCACCTAATACCCGGGATAAATTTTACCGCTTAGCATCAGCCTACCTGGCAAGCAACAATACCGCTAAAGCGAAAGAAGTAATGGATTATTGCTTTAAAGTAATGCCGGATAAATCTATTCCGTATGATTATTATACGCCGCAGTTTATTGAGCCCTTAAACAAAGTAGGCGAGAAACAAAAGGCTTTAGACATTATGAATAAATTGGAACAACGCACCACCAAAGCCTTAGCTTATTATTCCGAACAAGGAAGTTTGTTCGACCGCGAAATGCAAACCAATTTTATTACTCTTCAACAACTTATTTTTGCGGCTCGGGCACTGGGGTTAAATGACCGCGCCGGTAAAATGGAACAAACTTTTATGCGGTATTATGGGGGTAATCAATAAAGCTTACCGTACCAAATAAGTTGCTTAAACAGCAAAGCCGGTCTATTCACCGGCTTTGCTGTTTAAGCGTAAAATAAATAACAGGGCAAAATTGTTTTCTTAATAAGAACAGCAAAATAGTAAACGGAAGACAAGTAAGAAGGCTGTGGTACAACACTGCTAAATTTACAACTTGCTTTACTCCAAGTAGTTCTTACAATAGAACTTATTTCTTCTGGAAGAGCAATTACTTTTTCTGCTACTAACTTTAATTATTTATTACTTTTAACCAGATAAAATTAAAGAAAAAGTGTCGGTACATCCTTTATTCAACTTCCGGCAAAGATTAATAAAACCTAAATACGATTTACTTATCGGATATATATTAGGGTGGTTTTGTATTGGATTAAGTGCTTGTTCACCGCAGCTACTATCTAAACAATCTGGGCTCCATTTTTATTTTGGCCCTAATTCTGGCTTGCACTATGATTTACAAACAGAAGCCGATAGCCTGCGGATTTTTTTAAAAATAACGGATAAAACTACAATTGGTAATCTGCAAAAACCGGGTAGTGCTCTTCCGTACTTTCTTAGCCGGGATTACAGTCGTACTACCATTTATTTGCGCGATTCGGTTTTTGCCGTTAATAAAAAAATAAAGGAATTACCCGATAAGGCAGCTATGCTAACTTTTGTTTTGCCAGTTAGTAAAATCACCTTTCCTTCGGTGCTGGTGGTACAAATTCCCCAACTATCTGCTACGCAGGAAGAAATGCTTTTAGATATTCCGCTAAGTAGTGCGGCTAAAAGTCATTCGGTTATTTTGTTGGATTCAACCGGCCAATTTCCTTTATTTGGCTCGTATATTAACAACAGGCAAAGTTTTAAAATTTTATCCGCCGAGAATGATACCATAGTAACGGCCCGGCGATTTCCATTATCCTTTACACCCGCTATTCCGCCGATGTCGCGCAAAACAACAGCGCCCTCTCCTACTCTTAAGGTTCAGAATAAACTAACCTTTTCCATAAACAACTTTATTCAACTCCCAGAACCGGGAATTTACTTATTAGAAAGCAGCACCAGCCGCCAATCTTTATTGGTGGAAGAAGAAAATTTTCCGGCTTTAACCTCCGCGGCGGAGTTAATTGAACCTTTAATTTACCTGACGAGCTCCGTTGAACGTAAGAATTTATATGATTCGGATCAGCCAAAATTAGCAGTAGACGCTTTTTGGCTAAGTATTGCCCGGCAAGATAAAAATTTGGGGAAAAGTTTAATCCGGGAATATTACGGGCGAGTAGAAAAAGCGAATCGTTATTTTTCATCGCACAAAGCCGGTTGGCTCACCGATCGGGGAATGATTTACTTGGTTTTTGGCTCACCTGATTTTCTTAACCGAACCTGGGACCGGGAAGAATGGATATACCGAAGGAATAATGGTCCGAGCGGAGAAGTAAAATTTATTTTCATTAAAAAACCCAATACCTTTACTCAAAACTATTACGAACTGGTGCGCGATGCGGCCTACGAATTTGTCTGGTATAATCAAGTAGATCAATGGAGAAAAGGAAATATCGGGATTCCAGCCCCCGACCCCGGACTTTCCGGAAGGAGAAATCGGAGAAGATAGAAATGATTTTTGGCCTTCGGCCAATTCTGGAGGCATTACACGCGGGGAAAGTGCTCGAACGAATTTTCCTGCAAAAAGGCCAGCGAAATAGTGTTACTACCGATATTACCGAATTAGCGCAGCAAGCCAATGTGCCCATTGCTACCGTTCCGGTAGAAAAACTGGATACCCTTACCCGTAAAAACCACCAGGGGGCAGTGGCTTTTTTATCGGCGATTACTTATATGCCTTTGGATAATATTGTGGTCAATATTTATGAACGAGGTAAAACCCCGCTCCTGCTTATTTTAGACCGTATTACCGACGTGCGTAATTTTGGTTCTATCGCCCGTAACGCCGAATGCATGGGCGTGGATGCTATTATCATCCCGAGCCGGGGAGCCGCTCAGATCAATGGTGATGCTTTAAAAACATCGGCAGGAGCTTTAAATATTATTCCGGTTTGCCGGGAGCCAAATTTAAAGGATACGTTAAACTATTTGCAGCAATCGGGCATGCAAATAGTAGCCTGTACCGAAAAAGCCGAACACAGCCTGACGGAAAACATTGACTTTACCGGACCCACTGCTATTATCATGGGCAGCGAAGAAGACGGAATTTCGCCGGAGTATTTAAAAAAAGCCGATGTGCGCTTAAAAATTCCAATGGCTGGTCAGATTGGCTCCTTAAATGTTTCGGTTGCTAGTGGTATTGTTTTATTTGAGGTATTGCGGCAAAGATTAGCCGTGGAAAAATCTTCGTGATAAATTATGGAATAAAGTTTTTCTTTGGCAGTCTAATGATCATTTAAGAGGATCTTATTAACTATTCTTCAACCTGAAACACTTGTAAACTATTCCCTTCGTTCTAAAAATAAAAAAGCGTGGGCAACAAATGGTTGCCCACGCTTTTTTTAAAAATATGGCTTAAGCATTAATACCCGAAAAGCTCTTTCAAGGTAAGTTGTTTTACTTTTCCGTATTTGCTTAATTCCTTAAAGTTCAATTTGTCTTTCGAGCCAATTACCAAAACTACCTGGTTCTGGCCTTTTACAAACTGCTGCTGAAATTTCTTCATATCCTCAAAAGTCATGGCATTTACGTTTTGGTAAACATCTTGCCGGATGTCGTAATCAATACCTAATCGTTTAGCCCTCTCGTAATCAAATAAAATATCGGATTTGGTAATTCGCTCAGTAGCAATACTGTTCCGGATGCTTTCTTTGGCATTGGCAAAATTAGCTTCGGCCTGCGGCATGTCGTTCAGTAAGGTTTGCATACCTTCCATGGCTTCCGGCAACTTATCCGATTGAGTTCCAATGTAGGATAAAATGTAATTTGCCCGATCTTTTCGGTTAGCGTTGGCATATCGTGAACTGGCGGAATAAGCCAAAGCCTTTGACTCCCGTAATTCCTGGAAAACAATCGACCCCATGTTGCCGCCAAAATACTCGTTGTATAAAGTAATGGTAGGCACTTGCTTCGCATCAAAATTAAAAGATTTAGTCATAAAAATCAGTTCCGCTTGTACCATGTTGTAGTCGGTCCAATACACTTGCCGATCGGTTATATCGCGTTCCTGAAATACTTTTAAGGGTGGCACTGGCTTCAGAGTAGCTGGAACAATATGGTTGGTGTTAAGCACGGTGGTCAAACTTTCGGCCGGACGCGGTCCGTAATACAAGACGTGGTGCTCGTAAGTAGGAATAGTTTTTATTAAATCAACTAGCTCCTGCGGCGTAACTTTTTTAAGCTGGCTCTCTGGTAAAATATTCGTGAAAGGATTTTTAGGTCCATACTTGGCGTAGTTAACCATTGCCACGCTGTGAATAGTATTTTTATTCCGCTTGGCATCCGCCCGTTCTTTTACTATTCCGGCTATAAGATCCGATAAAGCTTGTTTATCCGGTTTAGGATTTTGCAAGACACTTTCGAACAAGGTTAATCCTTTCTCAAAATTGGCATCCAGTCCGGATAAGCTTACATAAACCTGCTCCTGCGAAGTAAAAACATCAAAAGAACAACCTAACTTATAAAATTCTTTCTGCAAACCCTCGGCGCTGTATTGCGCGTTACCTAAGTATTTCAGGTAATTAACGGCCAGCCCTAACTTTGGATTATTATTGGTACCCGTTTCCAGAATATAATAAAGGCTAAATAAGCCATTCTCTTTGTTACGGGTGTAATACAAAGGAATATTTTGTTTTAATTTTACCTCATTAATATCTTTTTTATAATCCACAAAAACGGGTTGTAGCTCCGAGGTTTTGCCGGCCATTACCTCTTTATAAAAAGGCGATTGAGCTTCGCGGTTTACCGAAACAGGCGTAATGGAAGGTTTCTCTACTTTCTGCAGGTTCGGGTCTTGGCCGATACGCTTATATACCACCACGTAATTGTTACCGTAGAATTTGTTAGCCACCTGTATTACATCTTCCTTGGTAATACCGGCAAACTCGTTATCGCGTTGAATGTAATCTTTCCAGTCCTGGTGGGCAATATAAGCGCTCACAAACGCATCCGCCCGGGCTTCATTACTTTCGTATGATTTCATTAAGGCCATTTTATTATTATTTACTATAGCGGGTATCAGCCAATCTTCGAATTTACCTTGCTTTACTAATTCAATTTGGCTTAACAGTAAATCTTTTACCTGCTCTAAAGTCTGACCTTGGCGCGGAGTACCCGACAGCAGGTGGGCCGAATAATCGTTCATGGTATAATCAAAGGACGAAGCTTCTAACACCACTTGCTTTTGATTTAAATTTAAGTCGATAAGACCGGCCTGACCATTAGCGAGTAGCTGGCTAATCATTTTCAGCACCAAAGCTTCGCGGGTAGTTACTCCCGGAAAACGGAAGCCCAGCATCACGCTTTCGGCACTTGGGCCTAAGACTTCTTTTACCACTGGTTTAGAGATAGGCGTTTCAGTGGGCGGTGTATAAGTAGGTACAGGTTTTGATTTTAATTTACCAAAGTATTTATCAATAATCCGGATAGTTTGGTCAGGGTCTAAGTCGCCGCTCATGGCTATGGCCATGTTATTAGGTACATAATAGGTATCGAAATATTTTTTTATTTCGGTGATGGACGGATTTTTTAAATGCTCTACGGTACCAATAGTAGTTTGCGTGCCATATTGGTGAGTAGGAAATAAGCCTTCCAGCATGGTGGTAAACACTTTTCGACTATCACTGTCGAGGGTCCGGTTCTTTTCTTCGTAAACAGCTTCCAGTTCGGTGTGGAACAAGCGCGGCACCAGCTCTCCAAAACGTTCGGACTCTACCATGGCCCATTTTTCCAGTTGGTTGGCGGGAATATCGCCGGTATACACGGTTTGCTCGACCGAGGTATACGCATTAGAACCGCTGCCGCCAATAGCACCCAATATTTTATCGTATTCATTCGCAATAGCATATTTAGCAGCCACTCCGGAAATACTATCAATCTGGTGATAAATTTTCTTGCGCTCTAAGGCGTCCTTTTTGGTGCGATAGAGTTCGTAAAGCTGTTCAATTTTATCGAGTTCCGGCTTTTCTTTGGCATAATCTAAAGAACCTAATTTAGAAGTTCCTTTAAATACCATATGCTCCAGGTAATGGGCTAAACCGGTAGCCGTAGCCGGGTCGTTTTTACTGCCGGCCCTTACGGCAATGTACGTCTGAATCCGGGGCGCATCTTTATAATCAGTTAAATACACCGTTAATCCGTTTTCCAGCTTATATATCCGGGCTTTCAAGGAATCGCCGGGAGCAGTGGTAAAGGTATAGGTTTTCTCTTTTGGTGGGGCGACCGGGGAAGTAGTACCTGTAGTAGGAGTAGTTGTTTGCTGACTCGAAGTTTTACACTGAAAAAGCAACGCGGCGGCCAATAGCCAAGGATAAAATTTTATTTTCATTTTAGGCAATAAATGAGGTAACTAGAAAAAATCTAAGTTTATTAATGAAAAGGAGTTTACTCGTTAGTACTATAACGATTAAAACTTAAGAAAATTGATTTTAGAAAAGATTGGTAATTTCTTCACCCCCTTAGAATACACTTTCCAGTTTGTGAAGAGTCCTAAAGGTGGTGAGGTTAAAAAGAAGTATCTAATCCTAAACGTTTTTTTATTTCCGGCAGAATAGGATAACGCTCCGCCAGGTAATTGTATTTATCAATGGAAGTATACAGTTTTAATCCTTCTTCCTGCGTTTTAACTTCAATTTTTACATTCAGGCGATTATTACGCAAACGATTACGCAGAGCGGCCAGGAAGTCGGCCCGGAAAGCATTAAATTGCTCAATTTGCACGTGGTTTTCGACCGCTAAAAGTATTTCATTATTGGCGGTTAACTGTACGGGGCGGTTCAAGATCATGAATTCTGACATTTTACCTTCTGCTTTTTTCTGCTCGGTAAGTTGTTTCCATACGGTTTCGAACTCAAATGAATTAACTGGTCGTATAGCTCCATTACTAAAACTTTCCAATTCTTCTTCTAAAACTACCGCCACCTGATTAGCCGCAGGGCTTTGTACTTGCGCCTTTATATCTTTCAAGCTCGGCAGCTTTACTATTTTTTTTGCCGGCGCCACCGGTGCTGCCGGACGAACAAATGTCTGTTCGGTATACTGATCTTCGGGTACATTCGGGGCCGGTAAGGGCACGGTGGGCACGGGTGGTAATTTGTTTATTGCGGTAGGCGAAGTAACCGGCATAGGTTCCGAAACAGTATTTCCGTTAGTAGCTGGGTTTGTTCCGGAAACTGAACTTGTACCATTAACTACTATCGCTGGATTTACATTGTGGCCGTTAGCCACAGAAGCAGAACCATTCGAAACTGTAGTAACCGGATTTATTGGGGTACCAGTGGCTCCGTTAGTTTTTTTTTTGACGTCGCCGTTAGAGGAGAAGTCTTTCGCAAAGGAAACCGCCGAAGGCAGATGCACCAGTTTCATGAGGCAGAGCTCTACGTGCAGGCGCTGATTTTTACTGTTTTTAAAATTTTGATCGCACGCCGCTACAATATTTAAACCGGATAATAACAACGACAACGAAGCTTTCTGAGCTTGTTGGGCGTATTTGGTTTTAATATTATCTGAAACTTCGAGCAACTGCACCGTTATCGGGTCTTTACACACCAATAAACTCCGGAAATGCTCGCCAATGCCTAAAACAAAATTATGCGCGTCGAATCCGTTTTTTAAAATTTCGTCGAATAAAAGTAAAGTACCCGATAAATTATTGGCCAGGAAATAATCGGTCAGTTTAAAATAATAATCATAATCCAGGATATGAAGATTATCTACCGTGGCTTTGTAGGTAATCTTGTTGCCGGAAAATGTAACCATTTGGTCGAAAATGGAAAGCGCATCGCGCAAAGCACCATCGGCTTTTTGCGCGATTAAATGCAAAGCATCGTCTTCGGCGGTAATTTCTTCTTTGGTGGCAATACTACCTAAGTGTTTTACCATATCTTCAATCCGGATGCGGTTAAAATCGAAAATCTGGCAGCGCGATAAAATGGTAGGAATAATTTTGTGCCGTTCGGTAGTTGCTAGAATAAATATAGCGTATGAGGGCGGTTCTTCGAGGGTTTTCAGGAACGCGTTAAATGCCGAGTTCGAGAGCATGTGCACCTCGTCAATAATATATATTTTGTATTTACCGGTTTGCGGAGCGTAGCGAACCTGCTCCACCAAATTCCGAATATCTTCTACGGAGTTATTAGAAGCCGCATCGAGCTCGTGGACGTTAAAAGAGGCATTATTATTAAAACTCCGGCACGATTCGCAAACATTACAGGCCTCGGTGGTAGGCGTTATATTCTGGCAATTGATGGTTTTAGCTAAAATACGCGCACAAGTAGTTTTACCCACCCCCCTCGGACCACAAAATAAAAATGCCTGAGCCAGGTGGTTACTGTTAATGGCATTTTTAAGAGTAGTAGTAATGTGGTTTTGCCCCACCACGCTATCAAAGGTAGCTGGCCGGTATTTACGAGCCGATACAACAAAGTTTTCCATCCTTAAACAAAGATAAGAAAACCGGTGTAAGGTTGAAAGCTAAAAGTTTAAGCTTACACTAACCTTCTTATAGTCAGATGATTAAATTAAAAGCAGGAATTTTATTGTTAAATCTTAGCTTTTGGTTACGTCTATTGCTGCTCTCAAATTATAAACTGTAGGCTCTATTATTTTGATTGAAAGTAACTCTGACTAAAACGAAAAATTACAGGTTCTCCGGAATAAAACAATCAGCGTTTTGCTGGGCAAATTCTTTAAAAGTTCTGGCTCGCTGCCCGGTAATTTTTTCTACTGTGTCGGTAATGGTAGCGCCATAACCTGATTTTAAAATATAATTAAGCTCCATCATGGCATCTATCATCCAATCCGGTGTGTGAATGCCGCTCATGACTTGTCGGGCGGCTTGTTCCGGCACATCCACGTAGGTGATGGTACGCCCGGTAACCTCCGTTAAAACAGCAGCAATCTCCGGTACCGAAATAGCTTCTGGCCCGGTTAACTCCAATATCTCGTTTTTGAAGTCTGGCCGCGTTAATACCACTTTGGCAACGGCGGCAATATCGTGCGCATCAATGTAACTTACTTTTCCTTCTGCCAGTGGCTGGTAAATTTTGCCTTCCTGTACAATACTGGTTCTTTCGAAATTGATAAAGTTTTGCATAAACGAAGCAGGCCGCAAGATAACATACGGAATACCGGTAATTTCTAAATACTTTTCTATTTCCCGGTGCCAGCGGCCCAACTGAATACCTGGTTCCGCATCGGCCCCGCTAGCGGATAAACGTACAATTTGTTTTACTCCGGCTTGCTTTGCTTCATCAATTAGTTTTTTAGCTATTTCAACTTGATTATGGGTAAACGGAGTAACCAGGAAAACGCGGGTAACACCGGTAAAAGCTACCTTTAAGGATTCGGGCCGGGCAAAATCAAGCTCTACTAAATCCACGTTGGGGAAAACTTTAAGCCGGTCGCCTTTTATAATGGAATGCACTCCGGCCCGTACTTTCACATCTTCCGAAGATAAAGCTTTAACTACCTCGTTCCCTACCGTGCCGGTAGCGCCCGTAACTAGAATGGTTTCGTGCATAGCTTTCTTAAATTTCAGGATAAATTAAATACAACTGGCAAAATAGAATTTTTAAATTCAGGCAATTACAGTAGTAAGCCAATAATTGGTAAAATGTTTTACTAAGCAGCTAAATTTTTACGAACAGTTTCGGGTGGTAAGTCTTTTTCTTTGTAATGTAACTGATTGTTTATGGATTTGCTTCCAGAAAGGATTGCAGAATTAAGGCGGCGCTTACTTTATCGACGGTAGCTTTGTTCTGGCGGTCTTTCTTTTTTAATCCTCCATCAATCATCGCCTGAAAGGCCATACGGGAGGTAAAACGCTCATCTAAAGTATGTACCGGAATAGTTGAAATTTCTTTTTGCAGTTTGCGTACAAAACCAATTACTGCACCGGTTACATCCGTGGGCGTATTATCCAGTTTTTTGGGCATACCTACCACAAAAGCTTCTACCTCTTGCTGCTGAATGTACTTTTTTAAAAAATCGTAAATATCTTTGGTAGGAATGGTATCTAGGGGGGTTGCGATTAACTTTAAAGGATCGGTTACGGCCACTCCTACCCGTTTATTTCCGTAATCAATAGCTACAATTCTGCCCACAAGTAGTAAAAAATTTAAAAATAGATAGAAAAATTTATTTGTTAGCGGTATGGATTAGGTTACCCACGCCTTTTATGATAAAGTACCAGAGTTTCACGCATATTTTCACAAGAAATAAGGTAATTTTTTGGTAATTGGTTATACCTTTTATTTAATAAGCCGTTAACTTAAAATTAAATTATTTTCATCTGCCAAGGCGAAAATAACGGCAATTTGGCTCAACTTAAAGCAGCCGAAATTACGTAGATACCCGAAAGTAAAGCATGTTCCGGAAGTATTGAATAGTAAGTAGTTGCCTCTTATTTTTAATTAGTTTATAAGTGAATCAGAGATTATTGTTCTATTGGTATTCCATACATAAGGCTGCAACTTTATTTAAGGGGTATTTGTCTAAAAAAGTAGTAAAATATTCTTTATTTTGATATATTAGATTGCTATTGCCCGCAGGCAATTTGGAAAGCTGCCTGCCCAAATAAGTTTAATACATATGAGCGAAAAATTTAAAAACTCTTCTTTCCAGGTAAGATTACCTTTGTTTCTGGGTTTAGCATTGGCAGTTGGTATTTTAATCGGGGCGAATGGGTTTCGGCCTTCCGGTAATAACCCCCAGGGAACCGCAAAAAGTTACCTTAAATTCCGGGACATTCTTTCTTACATCGATCGGGATTACGTGGATACGGTAAATGTAGAAGAACTGTCGGACTTTGCCATAAACAAGATGCTCGAAAAGCTGGACCCGCATACAGCTTATATTCCGGCCAGTGAAATGGATGTGGCCCGGTCGTATTTAGAAGGTGATTTTGACGGTATAGGCGTTGAGTTTAATATCTTTAAAGATACCGTTTACATTGTAGCTCCGCTTAGTGGCGGCCCCTCGGAAGCAGTAGGTTTGCAAGCCGGCGATAAAATCATTAAGGTAGATGGTAAAACCATTGCCGGAAACGGTATTACCACCCAAGGAGTTTTTGAAAGATTACGTGGCAGTAAAGGCACCAAAGTAAACCTGACCATTCTGCGGCGGAACGAGAAAAAACCAATGGATTTTACCGTTACCCGCAATAAAATACCTACCGTTTCGGTTGAAACCGGCTATATGGTAGATAATCGTACCGGGTACATCAAAGTTACCCGCTTTTCGGCCAATACCTACGATGAATTTAAATCAACCTTGGTTAAATTAAAAAAGAAAGGCATGGACCGGCTCATCCTGGATTTACGGGGTAACCCGGGCGGCTACATGGACCGGGCGACGCGCATGGCCGATGAATTTATCTCGGGTAATAAAAAAATCGTCTATACCGATGGCAAGGGTACTAAATACGACAATGAAACCTATGCCCACGTGCGCGGAGAATTTGAAGACGGGCCGGTAATTGTACTGATTGATGAGGGCAGCGCTTCGGCTTCCGAAATTGTTTCGGGAGCTTTACAAGATAACGACCGTGCCTTAATTGTAGGTCGGCGGTCTTTCGGGAAAGGTTTGGTACAAATGCCTATTCCGTTGAATGATGGCTCTGAATTACGCTTAACTATTTCGCGCTATTTCACGCCCAGTGGCCGTTCCATCCAGAAGCCATATACCGAAGGCATGGAAAACTACGAAATGGATATTTTAAATCGCTTCCAGCGCGGGGAGTTTTTCCATCCGGACAGCATTAAATTTAATGATTCATTAAAGTATAAAACACTGCATGGCCGTATAGTTTACGGCGGCGGCGGAATTATGCCGGATGTATTTGTAGCCCGCGATACCATGGAAGTTAGTAATTACCTGAACGAACTTTACAGTAAAAATTTAGTCCGCGAATTTGCGCTCACTTACTTCCAAGACCATAAAGCCGAACTGCAAAAAATGCCTTTCGAAAAGTTTAAAGCTACTTTCGAGGTAAGCGATAGAATGTTGGACGCTATCAACAAAGAGGCCAAGGATTTAAAAATTAAATACAACGATACGGAATTTAAACGATCCAAAAACCTGCTTAAAAATAATATCAAAGCGTATATTGCCCGTAGTGTTTACGGTCCGGAAGGATTGTATCCTATCTTTCACGAAACCGACCCTGATTTCCAGCAAGCACTTAAATTGTTCGACCAAGCCAATAAGTTAAACAAAGGCTACGTGCAATTAGGTATCAATAAATTTAGAGTGGAAAATTAGAAAGAATACGATTTAACCATTAAAAAAACGGTTGATTTATTAACTTAAATCAGCCGTTTTTTTAATAAATAATGCGGAATTGGTATTACAAAAATGACTAAAAGACCGATAAAGGAACAAGAACTAAATCTGGTTAAGCACCTACTTCAACTTACTTCCAAATTAAATTTTGATTTAACTAAATTTACTACCGTTATAGAATTAGAAGATGGTGGAATGGGTAGTATTCGTTTTATAAATAATAAGCCCGCCAGAGTTTATGGGACAGATCTTGTGCAAGTTGAATATATTGACGAAGACAAAGTTCCGGTATTAATTACGGTAACCATAGGTAATCATCAAGAATTGTTTGAACTGGAATTTTGGAAAGTAGATTTTGGGAAACTCCTCCGTAATCCCAATCCTTCTGAAATAACCATAAAAAACTAAAGAACAAATATTTTAGCCGATCAAACTGAACGATGATTGCAGTAATGTTTAATTTTTCTTATTGTAGATTTTAAAACAACTTCAGGAAAGCAACGATAAAAGGTACTACTAATACTAAGCTATCAAACCGGTCGAGAATACCACCATGACCAGGAATAAGAGTACCTGAGTCTTTTACCTGCAAGCTACGCTTTAATAGCGATTCAATTAAATCGCCGAGTACACCGAAAATAGAAACGATTACGGCAATACCCAACCACTGCAATAAATTTAAGTCCTGAAAATACACCGACAGAAAATAGCCAACCAGTAGAGCAGCGAAAGCACCGCCAACCCAACCTTCCCAAGTTTTACCCGGCGAAATTCTTGGAAATAATTTATGCTTACCAAAAGTTTTCCCAACAAAATATGCCCCTGAATCAGAAGCCCAAATTAGCAGCATCGTACCCATAATTACTTGCCAACTATAATAGCCCTTTAAAAAGCCTAAAATGGGCAGCATACTAAAAGAGCCGCCTACGTACAACATTCCGACAAGTGTAAGAGCAATATTTACAAAGGGTTGTTCTTTTTTACGGAACAATTCGGCGATAAAAACAAAAAAAACAATGGGGGGCAAAGCAAACAAGGCCTTTGGTTGCACCACTTTTAATTGCAGCAGAAAAATTAACACGAATAAGGCACTGCCTAATACAATGCCGGCGTTGTAATTAGGCGCAAAACCCCGCAAAGTAAGTAATTGATAAAATTCCCGAATACCGAGCACCGTTAAGCCGAGAAATAAAACAGCAAATGTCCACTGATCAAAGTAAATTGCGCCGATAAATAAGGCTCCCCCGGCTAAGCCCACCAATACACGTTGCTGAAAATTATTTAACTGCTTTTTTTCGGTTGGTTCAGCGGGCATTTTATTTAGTACTTGTTTCCGGGTGCAAGATAAAAAGTTAATGCCAACTAAACCTTAGCCCACTCTTATTTCTAAGGCGGCTATTTCACTTCTTTAAAAGGATTAGCTGAAATATAATCCTGGAAAATCCTGAATAATTATCCTAAATAAAGATTTTATCAATGAAAAAACTTAAACTTAGTTTCTAAATTTAAATGGATAATAATACCGGAAGATTTAATTTCAGATTTGCCCTAGAGTTTTAAGTTGTTGGCAGTTCGGAAGGCTGCTTCATAGGTAAATTTTTGTAACTCCGGTAAAGGTATAAAAGGGTGAGTACGCTGATAATTAAAGAAAGCATAATACTACTCAAGGGCATAGCCGTGGTAGCCTCAATCTGAAAGTTTATAAATTTTCGTTGTTGCAAGTAAAGAACCAGTACGGTAAAACCATTATTCATAAAATGCCCGGCAATGGGCACCCAGATATTACCCGACCAAGCGTATAAGTATCCTAGAATGGCGCCTAATAACATGCGCGGAATAAAGCCATAAAACTGCATATGAATAGCACCAAAAATAAACGCGGCTACCCAAACGGCTACATGTGTATTTCTCAATACCCGGTTTAAGCTGCGCTGCAGCAAACCTCTGAAAACAATCTCCTCTCCTATCGCCGGAATCAAACCAAAAATCAACATACCAAAAAGAAACTGTCCCGGATTATCAAATACAGTTAGTTGGTTAGTTAAAACTTTGAGAGTTTCTTCCTTTGACTTTGCCCAGGTTTCAAAAGCTTTTAGCGCTTCCGGAAAATGCACGTTGGCATTCCAGTTAATTACCCAGGAATTGGCGGGCATAATAAACAAGATCACTAAAGCACTAAGCAATACCAAACTCAGTGGTACGTATTTTTGGGGGATAAGTAAGTACCCGGTCTCCGGTTGCTGGCGTACACATACGCTAACGGCCCCAAAGTAAAAGCAAATAGATGAGTTACCCCCTGGAAAAGGTTAATGGCCATTTTTCCGTTAGGTTGAGCATTTGGATTTTGGGTGAGTTGGGTTATATCGATTAATTTCACATTAAATAATACCTTCATGAGTACCAGCGCTATAAAATTGCCGATGAAGAAGCCACCGGCAATAAAAAGCAATAATACCAGCATAGCCGTAAAGGGGTGTAGGTCTTTCGAAATGAAACCTTTCATAGCGGGATTTCGGTTTAGAAATGGTAAATTTACGCGAATTTTTAAATAATCTATTCTTTGGTAAAGATAGGAAATATTACTCTACCGGACTTTCCGCTTCTATTAGCGCCTATGGAAGACGTGAGCGATCCGCCCTTCCGGGCCGTATGCAAGGCGAACGGCGCCGACTTCATGTACACCGAATTTATTTCGTCGGAAGGATTAATTCGGGCAGCCGCTAAAAGCCGGCAGAAATTAGATGTATTTGATTACGAACGCCCTATTGGCATACAGATATTTGGCAGTGATATAGAATCTATGCGGGAGTCAGCGGTAATTTCTGCCGCTGCCGGGCCGGACTTAATTGATATTAATTACGGCTGCCCGGTAAAAAATGTGGCTTGTAAGGGAGCTGGCGCGGCTTTGTTACGCGATGTTCCTAAAATGGTGCAAATGACCGCAGCCATTGTAAAAGCCACTACTTTACCGGTTACGGTAAAAACCCGCCTCGGCTGGGACGATGCCACGAAAAACGTAACCGAAGTAGCGGAGCGCTTGCAGGATATTGGTATTCAGGCCTTATCCATTCACGGCCGTACCCGGGTACAGATGTACAAAGGAGAGGCTGATTGGCGTTTAATTGCCGAAGTAAAAAATAATCCCCGCATTAAAATTCCAATTTTCGGTAACGGGGATATAGATTCTCCGCAAAAAGCGCTGGAATACAAGAACCGTTACGGGGTGGATGGCGTGATGATTGGCCGGGCCGCTATTGGTTACCCTTGGGTATTCCGGGAAATAAAACATTACGTGCGAACCGGCGAGATGCTGGCTCCGCCAACGTTAGAAGAACGGATTACCAATTGCAAACTACATTTCAGCCGTTCTCTGGAATGGAAAGGTGAACGTCAAGGCATTTTTGAAATGCGCCGGCATTATGCTAATTATTTTAAAGGCCTGTCTAATTTTAAACCCTTTCGCGTGCGCTTGGTTCAAACCGAATCCCCGGCAGAAGTTTACGATATTTTAGAAGAAGTAGCTTTATCAGAATCGCTGATTTACGCGGATTAAGGGATTACGCAGATTTTTATCTTGTCTTTGGTAAATTTGTTTGCAGCAAGCGTTTATGTACTATAATCAAAACTCTAATTTAACTCACTTAAAGAGTTAATGCTCATTTCTTTTGGTTACCCTTTAGTAAAATGAATAAAGAGTATGCTTATGCGGATATCACCCGAAAAGTAATTGGTTGTGCTAGGCAAGTTCATACTGTATTAGGTAATGGCTTTCAGGAAGTTATTTATCAACGTTCTTTAGCAATTGAAATGCAGGCTGCCGGACTACAATTTGCTAGGGAAATAGAGATGCTATTATATTATAAAGACCAGGAGGTGGGTATCCGTAGAGTTGATTTTCTAGTAGAAAATCCTGTATTAGTCGGATTAAAAGCCGTATCAGAGATTACTATGCTTCACCATGCTCAAATTATCAACTATCTTAACGCTTATAGATTGCAAGTAGGTTTATTGGTTAGTTTTGGTGGAAAAAGCTTAACATATATACGATTCGTAAAAACAAAAAACTTACGTAATCTCATTTTACTAATTCTAGCCATCATATTAAACTCTCCATCTATTTACATCTGGGTAATACGCAAATCCGCATAAATCTGTGATCCAAAATTCAATCTGCGTAACCCTTGAATTTGCGAAAATCTGCGATTCTGGAATTAGCGATTCAGTTTACTATGCCGATAACTGTAACTAAAGTAAATCACTAGACCTAAAGCCAGCCATAATAGAAAACGGCTCCAGTTGGTAATACCTAATTCGGTCATTAGGTATAAATTAGTGAGCAGGCCTAAAACCGGTATTAAAGATAAATTTCGGGTATAAGCATAGTACGTAAGAACCAGGCATACCACCAAGAATCCGTACATAGGCAACCGGTGTTTTACTACGTCCCAACCTGAATTTATTCCGTCGCTTAAACTAAAGAAATGCTGTATTCCTTGGGGATTAAAGTACAATGCTACGAGTATGCCTACTAGTAATAAGGTGGGCAAAATAAATTTAGCGTTATAATAAGGTACCCGGAAACCTTTCGTACCGGGCAACCGGGCTTGGTCGTGGTCGATGAGTAAAATACCGCCGCATACCAAAACAAACGCGAACAAAGTACCAATGCTGGTTAAATCGGTTACTTCCGTCAGGTTCATAAATAAAGCCGGAATACCTACCGCCATACCTGAAATAATAGTAGCGAAATAAGGAGTTTTAAACTTTGGATGAACCTTGGAAAAAGCATGGGGCAACAAGCCATCGCGGCTCATACTCATCCAAATCCGGGGCTGCCCAATCTGAAACACCAGCAATACACTCGTCATGGCAATTACAGCGCTGAAAGCCACAATACCGGAGATTATATTTAAATGTAACCGCTCGAAAACGTAAGCCAGTGGATCCCCGATACCGAGTTCAGTATAAGACACCATGCCCGTTAAAACTAAGGTGATGGTTACGTACAAAAGAGTACAAATAATCAGCGCGTAAATCATGGCTTTCGGCAAATCGCGCTGCGGGTTTTTACATTCCTCGGCCGTAGTAGAAATGGCATCGAACCCGATATAAGCAAAAAATACCGCGGAAACTCCTTTTAAAACTCCGCTTATTCCATTGGGGGCAAAAGGGCTCCAGTTAGCCGGTTGTACGTAAAAAGCGCCTACTACAATCACCATTATAATTACCAGTAATTTAAGCAGCACCAGAAAATTTGCGGTTTGTTTCGATTCTTTAATACCTACGTAAACCAGGTAAGTAATAACAATGGTAATGAACAAGGCCGGAATATCGGCCACTAAACGAATGGGACCAAAAGTAGGCGCTATTTGCCAGGCAGAGTAAGCATCTCGTAAAATAGGAGTAGCATCGGCCAGCGTTTTACCTTGCGCCAAAAGTTCCGTAACCGCCGAGTGGCCCCGGGAAGCGGATAAATAATCCATGGTCAGGTACAAAGGAATATCTAAACCCAACCCGCTTAAAAAAGAAGTAAGGTAATCGGACCACGAGATGGCTACCGCAATATTACCGATGCAATACTCCATTAATAAATCCCAACCAATAATCCAGGCGATTAATTCTCCGAAAGAAGTATACGCATAGGTATAAGCACTACCCGAAACCGGCACGGTAGAGGCAAACTGAGCGTAGCACATGGCCGAGAAGGCACAAGCCACGGCGGTAAATACAAATAAAAGCGAAACAGCCGGACCGCCTGCCGCACTGGCATTACCAATCGTACTAAAAATGCCCGCCCCAATTACCGCCGCTATACCCAGCGCCGTTAAGTCTCTTAAAGTAAGATTGCGCACCAAACCACCCGTAGTATGCAAGGATTCGTTATGGTCGAATTCGGCAACAATAGAAGCTATATCTTTTCGGCGAAAAAGATTCCTAAAATTCATAAGAGGTAAGTAAAAGCGGAAAGTACAAATTATTTACATAACAATGGCAAAACTATTATCTTGCCCGGCAACCGAAAGGTAGATGTTTCACCGTAAACTTCCGGTATTTTTTATGAATTCAGAAGCTATTTTTAAAAAGTTACGCTTATCACCCAACCAAAAAATATTGGTTATCAACGCACCAGCCGAATTTTCAGATTTACTTACCGAATTTGCGTATGATGCCCAATTTAACCCGAAAAATAAAGGCCTTTACGATTTCATCGCGGTTTTTAGCACTTCAAAATCAGAAATGGAAGATGTAACGCAATCGGTAGCAGAAGCAGGTAAATACGATTGTTTATTCTGGACCTGCTATCCCAAAGGAACCGGAAAAATGAAAAGCGATCTGAAACGAGATACTATCTGGAACGTGGTAGAGCAGATTGGTCTACGTTGCGTTACCCAAATTGCCCTCGACGAAACCTGGTCTGCTTTACGAGCCAGACCTCACGAGGCGGTAGGTAAATAAAAATTTCAAATTTATTCGGGTTGTTATTAACTCGTAAGTAATACTACCTATTTTTTAAATAGTATGAGTAGTATATAAAAATTCTAAAAACTTAATCT
Source organism: Adhaeribacter arboris (assembly GCF_003023845.1). NCBI lineage: Bacteria > Pseudomonadati > Bacteroidota > Cytophagia > Cytophagales > Hymenobacteraceae > Adhaeribacter > Adhaeribacter arboris. Next base: position 2,259,532 of record NZ_PYFT01000001.1, read on the forward strand.
AGATGGTTTTAATTTATGCGGAACAAAAATTATATTAATAATTCATTTTATTCTGGTTTAAAGAGCATCATTTCATTGTTATAAATGGCATTGACTATTACCTAAGTGCGCCGGGCTGACCGCAGTTAATTGCCGCCGCTATTCCGATCAATTCTTATTGTTGTTGTAAATATTCCTAGTCTGGCCTTATGACAAACCAAAAATATGAGTCGGTTCTAACGCAATTAAGTACCATTATAGTTACCGATGCCAAAGGTTTTATATTGGAGGTAAATGAAAATTTTTGCCGAATCAGCCAGTATACCAGTTCTGAGTTAATCGGTCAACCTCTCCGTAATTTCCAGTTAGAGCCCCCACCCGAACAATTTTTTACTAATCTATCTTTTACTACTGCTCCTATTTGGCGCGGAGAAATTAAGAATAGAGCAAAAAACGGTAGTTACTTTTGGCTGGATTCGTCGATTGCACCTTTTACAGATGAAAATAGTCAAACAAGCGGTTTTATTTTTAACTGTTCGGATATTACAACTAAGAAAGAAGAAGAGGCCAAACTAATCCGGCAAGTTCAAAAATTTAATTTTATTGTTGAGCATAACCCAGATGGCTTCATTAATGTAAATGCGGACTGGCAGATTACGGGCTGCAATAAAAAAATGGAGGAAATTATTGGCCTGAAGCGGGAACAAAGTTTAGGTCGCGATTTCATTCAACTATTTGTGGCTGGAACTACTGGAGCCGATAAATGTACCGATTTAGAAAAAGCTTTAGCCGAACAAGAACCCACCAGCTTTGATGTATATTGTCCGGGTCGGAAAGCCTGGTTCGAGGTTAGTGTTTACCCCGATGGGAGAGGTCTGGCTTTAACTTTCCGGGACATTACCGAACAAAAATTAAATATTGAGAAAATAAAGCAGTCGGAACAACAATTACGGGCCATCCTACAAAGCACGGTTTCCGCCTTCTTTTTTCTTGGCTTAGATATGCGCGTTATCAGTTTTAATGAACGCGCCCGGCAAAGCATAAAACGCATGTATAATAAAGAACTACAGGCAGGAGATGATATTCGACAGTATAGCTTTGAAAAGGAAACCCGGGCAATAACAGAACCTTTTCAGAAAGCCTTACTGGGAGAACCCGTAGAAATAGAGCGTAAAACGCAGGTAAAAGGCAAAACAGAATGGTACTGGATGACTTACTTTCCCGTTTTTGATGAAGATAACCAAATTATGGGCGTAGTGCTAAACGCCGTAAATATTGATAATCTTAAACTTTTTGAAACGGAAACTTTGCGGATGAACGAACGATTTCGGCTGGCCGCTAAAGCTACTAACGATGCTATTTACGACTGGGACATAGAAAAAAATAAATTTCAGAGGTACGAAGCTTTTTACGAGATGTTTGGCTATCCGCCCCAAGAGGTAGCAAGCTCGCTAAGTTGGTGGGCGCAACGGATTCATCCGGAAGATAGAGGAACGGTGGTAAGCAGTTTAAATCAGGCTATCTTAGATAATCAAATGCATTGGCAAGCGGAATACCGTTTTAAATGCCACAACAATAGCTATAAATTTGTGTACGACCGGGGCTACATTGTTTATACGGAAACGGGTGCGCCTAACCGCATGATTGGAGCTTTGCAAGACATTCAGCAAGTAAAGGAACACGAGCTTAAAATAACCCAGCAAAACGAACAACTCCGCGAAATTGCTTATTCCCAATCGCACGAAGTCAGGCGGCCGGTGGCCAATATTCTGGGCTTATTAAAATGCTTAAAAAAAGAGGATTTTGGTACGAAAAACCAGCAGGTTTTACAATACTTAGAGCAAACTACCGTAGAATTAGATCAACTTATCCGCAAAATAGTAGATAAAACGTACCATACGTAATCCGTAAATTTCTTAACGATTCAGCATTACCCGGAACATGGTGCCTTTGCCTAATTCCGACCATTTTACGTATAACCGGCCCTGGTGGTAATTCTCGATAATCCGCTTGGCCAAAGCCAGCCCTAAACCCCAACCTCGTTTTTTAGTGGTATATCCCGGCAAAAACACATCGTTCAGTTTACTTTTAGGAATGCCCTTACCCGTATCTTTAATATCAATGGCTACATTATTTTTGTTTTTACCGGCAAAAGAAAGCCGTACATCAATACTGCCTTTGCCATCCATGGCATCAATGGCGTTTTTACAAATATTTTCAATTACCCACTCAAACAGCGGAATATTTACTTTCGCCGGCGTATCCGACGGGAATTCAGCTTTAACGCTAAAAGCTACTTTCTTCGATACCCGGTTTTGCAAATAACTAATGGCATTCTCGGTCACGCGTAAGATATTTTCATCTTTTAATGTGGGTACCGAGCCAATATTACTAAAGCGTTCAGTAATAATTTCGAGCCGCCGTACGTCTTTACCTAATTCTTCGACAATAGGTTCATTCTGGAAATTTGGGCTAGCTTTTAAGTACTCGTACCAGGCCATCAACGACGAAAGCGGCGTACCCAGTTGGTGCGCGGTTTCTTTCGCCAGACCTACCCAAACCCGGTTTTGCTCTGCCTTACGGGAATAACTAAAAGCAAAGTAAGCCATCAGCGAAAAGCAGGCAATTACCGTTAACTGCACGTAAGGATAGTAGCGCAATTGAGAAAGCAAAGCTGAATCTTTATAAAAAATATAGTTTTTATTCGGACCGTAATCCACCAGAATGGGGTTATGCTGCTCCTTCATAATAGCTAACTCGCGTTTTAATAGTTCCAGTTTTTTACTTTCAGCAATATTTTTCGGGAAAGGAATATTCTTCGAATCCTGCACATTTTCCTGCCCATCCGTTAATATAACCGGAATAGTTTTATTGGCATCAATAATTTCTTCCTGAATGAAAACCTTATTGTCGTCACTTTCGCTATCAATCATAAACCGCAATCCTCTGGCGTAGAGTGCTATCCGTTGCCTTTCGATTTCGGAGAGTTTACTTACCAGAATGTTGCTGTAAATAACGGTTGCCGCGCCAATCAACAAGGCGATAACGATAATAACTAACTTTAATCTGGTTTTTTGGAATATATTGGTATCATTCTTTGTTAAGATAGCAGCACTCCTACTGTATGGTATAAGCAGTTATTATAAATAAAAGTATAATCAGTGCTGTTAATAAACGAAAGTTACCTGTAAAACAGATGCCCCAAGGCTAAAATAATTAATGATTTATTAAGCTAAACAAGTAGGTTTATTTAAAATGATTATAAATAAACTTGGTTTTTGAATACATAGTTTTAATTTTAGAAATCGCAATGTAATATTGCGGGCTAGTTCGTTCCTTTATCATGCTTCAAAATTTTAAAGCAGTAACGTTATCGTATAAAAAGGCACCTTTGGATATCCGCGAGCTCATAGCTTTAGACGAGATCTCCTGTAAGCAGTTTTTGCAGAACCTTAAAGATTTTATTCAGGCATCGGACCTGCTGGTTCTTTCTACCTGCAACCGCACTGAGGTTTACTACACTTCTGACTCAGATGCCAGTGCCGAAATTGTAAAGCTTTTGGGTATTACCAAAGGCATTGCCCATATAACGCAATACCTCGATTATTTTACTATTATCAATAGCCATGCGGACGCCGTGCAGCATTTGTTTGAGGTGGCTATGGGACTGGATGCTCAGGTAGTCGGCGATATTCAAATTTCAAATCAGGTAAAGCAAGCTTACCAGTGGTCGGCGGATAATGGTACGGCGGGTCCGTTCTTGCATCGTTTGCTGCACACTATATTTTTTACCAACAAGCGGGTAGTACAAGAAACCTCTTTCCGCGATGGCGCGGCTTCTACTTCGTACGCGGCCATTGAGTTAGTAGAAGAATTAACGGCGGATATTCCCGAACCAAAAATTTTAGTGGTAGGTATTGGCGAAATAGGGGCTGATGTTTGCCGTAACTTAAAAGAATCGGCGGCTTTTCAACACGTTACTATTTCGAATCGTACGGAAACGAAAGCGCAACTATTAGCCGACGAATGCCAGTTACAAGTACTTCCCTTTGAAGATATTGTATCAGGCTTGAAAGAGGCGGATGTAATTATTTCTTCTATTGCCACCCATTCGCCGTTTTTTACTTCCGAGATGATAAAAAGGCTGAACGTGTTATCGTATAAATTCTTTATTGATTTAGCGGTGCCGCGCAGCATTGAAGCCGACGTAGAAAATATTCCGGGAGTATTGGTTTATAATATCGATACTATCCAAAACAAGGCTACCAAAGCTTTAGAGCAACGCTTGGCTGCGATACCTAAAGTACAGGAAATTATTGCCGAATCTATTGAGCAGTTCAACGACTGGTCGAAAGAAATGATGGTGTCTCCTACGATTCACAAATTAAAGAATGCGCTGGAAACCATCCGTCAGGAAGAAATGGCCCGTCACCTGAAAAAATTAAGTCCGGAAGAAAGCAAGCGCGTCGATGAAATTACCAAATCGATGATGCAAAAAATCATCAAGTTACCAGTCCTGCAATTGAAAGCAGCCTGCAAACGGGGGGAAGCCGAAACGTTAATTGATGTTCTCAACGATTTATTCGATTTGGAAAAACAACCGGATGAGCAGGCATCATAAATAATTTTGTACAACTAAACAGCAACGGCCCGAAAAATTCGGGCCGTTGCTGTTTAGACGAAAGTTAATTTATCTATCCCCTAATTGCTAGTCAAGATAACTCAGCCTTTAACTCATTTCAAGTGCATTGGATAGTTTTTACGGAAAAGCTACTTTTGATTTTACTCACCACCTGGAGGTACTAGAAAAGCAAACTAAATTCAATTTATAAGCTGGGTAGTTCAATGGGACGGTTGTCCTTGAAGAAGCTGCAATTTCTTACATGAATGAAAAATTCATTCGAATACTCCACCCTATCATTCTTCTTTTTTCTTCCTATAATCATAAGAAACCAAGTTTAACCGGTTCCTTCATGAACCCTTTTGATTATCGCCGCAGACCGCAGCTATGTTCAAATTCCTGCCAAATAACAAGTACTACTAGCCAGTAGTGGAATACCCATTCTTTTCCGGTGGTCGCTCATTTACCTTCACCACACAAAGAACATAAATCTACCGCTATGACAAGTTTCTCTCCTTTACTTCCATTACTACAGGTACTCCAGCCAGGTATAATACCGGTTTTCTGCGAACCATTCTATAGGGCAATCTCTCCTGTTCGAGGGCATTCGACCAAAGACAAAGTACAATTTCTATTCGGCCTTTTCATCGTTTATTTTTCTATTTTATCCACTATAACCTCTTTTATTTCCCTGAAAACTTACATCCACCAATTTACTACAGCTTTACTGGTGCAGTCACTTTTTCAACCCGGATTTACTAATGCAACAGTTAGGCTTTCCCCGGTAAATTTTACCAAAATTAGCTAAGCCCCACACTTAAAAACGAGGCAGCAAACCTGGTACTAGTCATCTTCTTCTTCCTAAATTTTTTATCCAATCATTTTAAAGTCTATCCATATGAAAACTGTATTCACTATTATTTTGCTCTTGATTTTTCATCTGGCCCAGGGCCAGGTAAGGTATTTTCAGCGTGAGTTTAATTTAAATTACGTGACGCCTTTATACCGGCACGAACGGTTAAACGGCGGCATCCGAACCCATTTTAATTTTGATGCGAATAATCCTTACTATTTTGTAGGCATTGGCACCTCGTACAAGAACCCGGCGCTCGCCTCTCCCAACAATACCGCCGACCGTTTGCGCTTTATCCGTTTAGGTTCATTAAGTAATGTCTTAGCTAATCGCAGTCATCAGTACGCCCGAGACGGAAAAGCCTTGAATGTCCAAGGTAACAGTATTACAGAAATAAAGATTGCGGCCGGAAATGGCGGTTATGTAGCAGTTGGGGCAGTTTCCAGTAATTCGGTAACCGGGGCAATAGCCACCGGGGGAAGTGATGTATTATTTACTAATTTAAATTTCAATGGTTTTGTGGTAAACTCCTCCCGGATAGATATTGCCGGGGGGAGCGACATTGCCTGGAGTATCAAAAGATCGAATACGCTTGCGGGTGGCCAACCTACCTGGATTATTTGCGGCGAATCGAAGCAAGGAGCCACCCATACGGATAGTTTCGTGGCGCGGGTAACTTCGGCCGGCGCTATTATCTGGTGCAACCGTTTTAACTTCGACCCGGGGGGAGGTTTGTTCAATTCCGCGCATTGTATCGCCAAACAACTGGTAGAAGATGCCAATGGAAATATTTACGTAGTGGGTACCTTGCGGGATAATACGGGAAATAACGGCACGGATGGGCTGGCTTTTAAACTCGGACCGGGTGGTAACTTAATTTGGGCCAACAATTACCACTTAGCATCCGACGATGAGTTTCAAGCGGTGCGAGTAACGGTAGATAATAATTTAATTGTGGGTGGCTTCACCAATTTTACCGGCCTGTATAATATGCAGATTACCAAACTAACCGCCGCTGCCGGCGCCATTCAATTTCAGAATATCCTGCGAGCCAGAAATGGCAATACTACCTACCCTAGCAAGTGCTACGATATTTTAGAAGCACCCGGACCAAACTATTACCTGGCCGGCGTTATCTCCCAGGAGGGCGTTAACCGCGAAATGATGTACCGGACGGGTGCCGGAGGAGCAGGAATTAACTGGAATAGTTATAATCCGATGGTATTTAGTGTGGGATTTGGTCTGAGTTATGTACCGGATAACAATTGCCCGGGCATTGCTTATTTCTCTTCGCTGAAAAATACCAACAATCCGGTTTTTAGTGATAGCCACATCATGAAAACCGATTTAACCACGAAGACCTGTAATTTTATGTTTCCGAAAGCTCCCTCTAATTTAGCATCTAATTTGGTACGATTCGCCCGGCCACGGCGAATGCAACCAGCGGGTTCAGTAGCCGGATTAACCTGCACCACTGTAACTTACGACGATAAGCTGATTTGTAAGGTAGATTGCCCTGCAGCCGCAAGCGTTATTACGCCTGCTGATTCTAAGTTACCAGAGCCTCCTAAGGCAAATAGTAAATTAGTACTTGCTCCTAACCCAGTTACTCAAAATCTGCATATAGAGGCGGCCTCTTTGCCCACTGGCGCGTACCAAATTGAGCTAAAAGATATGCTAAAAGGAAATACTGTCCTGCAAAGAACGAACAACCTGCGTACAGGAACGCTGACCACCGACCTGGATTTATCAACGATTCCTTCCGGAGTCTATCTGCTTACGATTAAGTCGGGAACCTTGGTACTGCAACAGAGAGTAGTGAAGCAGTAAGATATATTGATTTCTTAAATATCGGTAAGAAAAGGACAGCTAATTCATTTTGCTGTCCTTTTCTTTAGTTAAACTTACTTAACGCACCTGCCGAACCCGGCGCATAAACTTACCTTTCAGTTAAAAACGAAAGAAGTACAGTATTTCTTGACCATGCAGGAATGGAAATCTAAAATTGGTTTAGTGAACAGAAAGAAGCAAAAGAGAGTTGACCAAGTCCTGGAAAACTTAATTATAGATTTTTATCTTGTAGGAGCAGTAGCTAGAGCTGTTTAGATGAGAGGAATAAATAATATCGCACTCAAACGAACAACAGGAGATATAGTTTTTGCAGTCTTAATAAATAATGTTAAGGGTTATTTAAAAAACAGTGATAGAAATATTTCGTAAATTTGAATAAATGAAAGCTTATGATAGTTGAAAGGACAAACAATGAATTAATCATCCGGCTTCCGGCAACTGTTGATGCGGCAGAAATCCAAGACTTATTAAGTTATTTAAGGTATCAAGAGTTGACTTCTAAGTTTACCGTTAAACAGAGTAAAGTGGATAAGCTTGCCCGGCAAGTTAATCAGGGCTGGTGGGAGCGCAACAAAGACAAGTTTATTAAATGAGAATTGTTGTTGACACCAACATTGTCTTTAGTGCTATTCTTAACTCTTCCGGAAACCTTGGTAAAATCCTCATTCATTCTAAAAAACATTACCAGCTATACTCTTGTCATTACCTCAAGGAAGAAATCTTTGAACATAAGAACAAGCTGTTAAAGCTGACAAAATCAACAGAAAATGAATTATTAGAACTCATTGACTTAACTATCCGCAATATCCAGTTCTTGAACGAAGCCGTTATTTCAGAAAAGACTATTTTAAAAGCTTATGAGCTTGTTAGAGACGTAGATGAAAATGATACTATTTTGTTGCTTTAACCAAGCATTTGAAAGGTTCTAAATTATGGACCGGAGACAAAAAACTTATATCAGGGCTTCACAAAAAGAAATTTACGCAAATAATATCCATTGCTGAATTAAACGCCTTTCTGGACCGAAAAGAAGAAATAAAAACGTCCGCTAATAATGTGTATATAAAACTCTTGCTTCACTACAGATTTTTTATATACTAACCGATGCTGTATACGAGAAATCGAGAAATTAAAATTACTTGAAGGAGATGGAAAGTTTTCTTACTTATGAACCCGAACCTACGCTAACCGGTACCCAGCCTGGCACCGGCCATACGGCTACAGCACTAAAATGGATTACTGTATTAACCGTTGACCAATACACTTGACTTTTCCAATACTTTATCACTCCATTTACGCAAAGCGGCAGTAAAGTAGATATAGATGTAAAATTTAAAATCCACAGCACAGAAAATAGTCCACTGGATGAAACCAAACCGCAATACAAAAATGCCAAAGAAGCAGCTAAGCAATTAGGGTTGAATTTTGAGGAAGAGTAAGGTAGATAACGTATTCTCCTCGAAACGCTTTATTTCTCACAACCCTTTTACTTCCGGCTAATTTTCACCGGAAATAAGCGAAAATCATTTAAGTTGAGCGCGTATAAAAAACCTTCCCAGTGCACGATGGGTACTAAACCGGTAGGCTGGGAGCCGTTGTTATTAAATATGGAAAGCAATGCATTACCCATATAGGCAACATTCCGGATTCCCAGGCAGGTAGAAACGTATTGCAAAAAACCTTCTTTTTCTAAATCAGAAGAAGTATATCCAATTTCTCTAGAGATAAGGTTACCCGCAGCATCTTCTTTATAATATAATAATTTGGCGCTAGTGTCGATGGAAATATCGGGTATGGTTAATTGGGGAATATTCCGTTCCGGAGTTCCCGGGGTGAAAATCGGACCTGGTGGAGAAATAGCTCTCACCATTTCTATTTTCCGGTATTCTTCCAGGTTATGTTTGTTTTTGAAGGCTCTTGATTTTTCCGGTAACGACGTTGTTCTCCCATTGCGGTACGGCGAAGCAGCAATATTTTCCCGTTGCAGAAATACATCCAGAATGACCGTGAACGTATTAATAAAATGATCGGTATTCCGGAGATGAAAAATCTCTAACTCGTAGCCTCGTTTTTTGCCTTCGAGGTAGTCGTGAATAGTTTGCGTTTTTTCGTAAACGGCTTTTATTTTAACTTCGTGCGGGGTGCCTTTATAGCGGTTACATAAATGATGCAGTTCCTTTAAACGAGCTTTGGAGTCACGGACGTAGGTAACTTCTTTTACATCCACATCCGGTTTTGTTCCCACTACTATCCGATCTTCCGATGCCTCGCTCCTAGTAAAAAGGGAACGCATAAATTGTATCATTTAGTAAGTAATCTTTTCAGGTGCAGCGTTTCTATTTCGACTTGTATCTTTTCCGATTCTTTTAATTGCTCCAAATAAGCATCCAGCTTTTGCAGGTATAAATCCAAAATAGCGTCCTGCTCTAACGTCAGAACGCTTTCTGGTTTGAGCTCCCGGTTATTTTCTCCGTTCGCCATTATTCAATTTCAATTTGTTTCGATTTTCCAAAAGTACCCACAATTTTACGGTTGAGTTCTTCCTGCACGGCGGCTAATTCTTTCACGGCCTCGGTCCGCTTCCGGGCGCCTTCTTCGGATATTTTAATCACCGCGTCCAAAGTTTCTACCATATCGCGGTTTACTTTTTTCAGGGTTTCCACGTCTACGATGCCGCGCTCATTTTCCTGGGCGGCCGTAACCACGTTGGTTTTTAAGAGTTGGGCATTTTTGAGCAGCATTTCGTTGGTAGTATCCGTTACTTTTTTCTGAATTTCCAGGGCTTTTCGCTGTTTTTCCAACCCTAAAGCAATGGCTACTTGTTGCCGCCAAACCGGAATTACCGTTACAATCGAATTCTGGATTTTCTGGGCCAGCACATCGTTGGTGGTCTGAATCATCCGGATCTGCGGCATGGATTGGGTAGCAATGGTGTGCGACAGCCGGAAATCGTGTACTTTCTTTTCCAAGCGTTCTTTAAAGCCAATCATATCGCTGAGGCGCTGCACGGCAATTTCATCCTGGTTGCTGTTTTCTACTTCGGCTTGCAGCTTCGGAATAATTTCGTTTTCGATTTCCGCAATTTTCATGGTGCCGGCCGCAATTACCGCCCGTACCTCGTAAATGTACTCTACCGCTTGTTTAAACATTACTTCCAGGCTGGTAGAATCCTTTAAAACACTTTGCCGCGTTTTTTCCAATTTCAAAACCACGTCGTCTACGTTTTCGGAAATGGTGTTATACTGGCTGGCAATTCTTTTAGACTTATCGGCAATTTTTTTCACGAAAGGCAACTTCGAAAAGAAACCCGGCTTTTCCGATTCGTCTACCTTAATCATGTTAATTTGGGCTAGCAATTCGTTTATTGCTTCGCCGGCATCGCCCGAATCTTTTACCTTTACTTTGGTAAGCAGCTCGTTCGAATAATTTCCGAGTTTACGTTGGGTATCAACCCCAAAGTTGTTCAGGCTTTCGGGCTTAGTAGGATCAATGGCTTTCGAGATAGCCAGCGCTTTTTGCTGGATTAACTCTTTATTTTCGGCAATGGAGATATCGGTTTCTTCCATAGTATTTATTTCATAATAGGTTGTAGTGGTTTAAAGTAACAGCGCTCAGGTATTTTTTAATGTTTTCGTGCCGTTCATTGGTTTCGTACCATTCAATTTCGTTTAAAGGCAGGTAATCGCCTAATAAACCTTGTACTTCTTTCAGTAAGGCTTCTCCTTTGCGGGTTCTGAATTCCGGATTTCGGTAATCCGCGCTGAGATACTGCACTTTTACTTGTCCGCTTTGAGTAATAGCCAGTTCCTTCACTTCCACTACTAGTTCCGAAGACTTATTACTACCATTGGTAATTACGGTTTTGTACACTCCTTTATTGCCTTCTTCTAAAGCGGCAATACATTTTTCCCGGACCTCCCGCACTGCCCGCCGCAATAGTGGCTTCGGCCGAATGTGATGACCATATATATAGCCCAGTATTGCTCCTATAATTAATAACAAAAAAGCTCCCATAAATTTTTAATTTTAACAGAGTACCAGTTTATTTATATACGCGAAACGATGCTAAGCGGCCAAGCATTGTCCTCACCTCAACTATATCTTGTACGGTACTGTACTGGCCGCAACAGCTTCTGGTTAAACCTAACTGGTATTTGGTTTTCTGGCAACCTTTTAAACCAACTCCCAGAAAATAGCCTAACCTACCCTTACCAGATTCCTTTTATTTACTTAAATATGAACAAATTATTTTACTAAAATTTTATCTAAGTATAAACTTTTCACTCAAAGATATTCGTCGAATTAAATGGGAACAATTGCCGGGCGTTTACCGGGTACGAATTACCGGTAAAAAGAGGATTCCATCGGTGAGTATTTTCAATAAAGCAGGAAGAAAAAATTAGGCGCTTATATAAAGCCTAATTAAAATAAAAAATGCAAATCTTTCCGATTTGCATTTCGCGGCTTTGCCATTCCTTACCATCCCTCTGTTTACCAAAATTTTAAAGAAAGCATCCGTAAAATTAATGGCTAAAAACTCTTTTAAATTTCTATTTTGAGGTCGAAAGTAATTCCTGTTCTTTAGGCTCGGTTGGTGCGGTTACCTGCTCTATTTTGCCCACTAAAAATAAATAAGAACAGGCTCCAATTAACCCTAAAGTACCGATAAAAATTAAAGCGGGTTTAAAATCACCGCCTTTTACCAGAAAACCTATGACAATAGGAACGACAATAGAGGCCAGATTACCCATAAAATTAAAAACACCGCCGGTTAAACCAATTAAATGCTTGGGTGATAAAATAGAAACAAAAACCCAGGAAATTAAAGCCATACCAGCGCCAAAGAAAGCGAGCGCCATAAAGAATATAATGGCGGCCGTACCGGTACTATAATTGGCGCCAACAATGCTGGCCGAAACTATTAAGCCAATAATAATAGGCGTTTTGCGGGCCATTCCAATAGATTTACCTTGCCGGATTAAGTAATCGGAAACAAAGCCCGATAAAAGCAAACCAGCACAAGCGGCCAGAAAAGGAATAGAAGCCAGGTAGCCCGTTTTAATAAAGTTTAAACCCCGGTATTGAACCAGGTAAGTAGGAAACCAGGTAAGAAAAAACCACAACATGGCGTTCATGGCGAACTGCCCGATGTAAACTCCCCACAAATTACGGTTGGCAATTACTTGTTTTAAGTTTTCCCACTTCCAGATGGAAGGCTGACCAGCCGCAACTTTTTTCCCTTCGATCAATCCGCCGCCTTTTTGAATATAATTTAGTTCTTCCTGGTTTACGCGCGGATGTTCCAGGGGATCGCGATACAAGAAATACCAGATTACTCCCCACAACAAGCCCACCAGACCGGTTGTTACAAATAAACCTTTCCAGCCAAAATAATACTGAATCGTTACTAATACCGGGGTGAAAAATGCTAAGCCGATAAATTGCCCGGAAACGTAAAGGGCAATGGCCGAAGCTCGCTCGTGGTTGGGAAACCAGCTGGTAACAATCCGGTTATTAATCGGGTAAGAAGGCGCTTCGAACGCGCCGGTAGCCAAACGCAAACCAAATAAACTCACAAACCCACGGGCAAAACCCTGGCATAAAGTTGCTACCGACCACGTAATTAAACACAAAGCATATAACACCCGCGGGCCAATTTTATCGGCTAGCAGCCCTCCCGGAATTTGCAAAATAGCGTAGGTCCAACCAAAAGCAGAAAAAATCAAACCCATCTCCACGGTGGATAAATTCAAATCTTTGCTCAAAGTAGCCGCGGCAACCGAAAGGTTGCTGCGATCTAAATAATTAATCATAACGTTGATAAACACCAACGCCAGCATGGCATAACGAATTCGGGTTTTTCGGGTATTGCCACTTAGGTTTTCCATGGAGAAGAGCTTGCTTTAGACACTTAAATTTTAAATTAACGGCACAGTAGTAATGAACCGATAGTAGAATACAGAATAAGGAAATCAGGCATTTAAGATTACGTTAGAAGCAACCGAAAAAGCTTTACTATCCTCTTAAATTAACGGGCCGTCCAGCCACCATCTACGGTAAGCATGGAGCCTACCATATAACTACCGGCTTCACTCGCCAGAAAAATGGCAGCCCCCTGAATTTCGCGCATTTCGCCCCAACGACCCAGGGCGGTAGCCCCTACCACAAACTTTTTACCTTCTTCGGTATCGGCAATGGGAATGTTCATTTCGGTGAGAAAAGGTCCCGGACAAATGGCATTTACGTTGATATTAAAAGGGGCTAGTTCTAAGGCTAAGGCCCGGGTCATTTGTACGACGGCTCCCTTGCTCGAAGCATAAGGTGTCCGGTTCGATAAACCCACTAAACCCAAGGTACTAGCCAGGTTAATAATACTACCGCGGTTATTTTTTTTCATGTAGGGAGTAACGGCTCGGCAGCACAACCAGGTACCGTTTACATTTACCTCCATTACTTTGTTAAAATCCGCAGGAGTTACTTCGTCAATAGCACCCCGAATATTTATACCGGCACTATTAATTAAAATATCTATCCGGCCAAAGGTGTCCATCGCGACAGATGCCATGGCTTCAGTTTGTTCCTGGTTAGTAATATCGGCGCTAAAGGAAATAGCCGGTACGCCAAAATCCTGGCTCAACTCTTCGGCAGCTTTGGCGCCTTCTTCCGCATTCCGGTTTACCAGCATTACCTTAGCCCCCGCCGAAGCCAAACCGGCTGCCATAGCTAAACCTAAACCCTTAGAACCACCGGTTATAATGGCAGCTTTACCGCTTAAATCAAATTGTTTAATTCCGGGAAGTAGTTCGTTACGCATGGAGGATTGTTAAATTGTATGTATGTGATGGAGAATGTATTTTAGTTGTTGCTTTTGAATAATTTCTAAATCAATGAAAATTTCCATCCGTCATTAGTGTTTACTGAAAAGTAAATTTCTCTTCTAAGCGCCAGTACTGGCTCACTACTACCGGAAGGGATTGTTAAGTACTTTGCTTTTAACTAAAAAGCTGGATAATTATAATCTTACGGAGTTTTTGCTGTAAGCCAAACAGGCGAGGATGTTGTTTTCTTCGGCAGCTAACCGTTCCTCGGGAGTGAGTTGCGAAACTCGTGGTAAACCGGTAGTGTATTTATGCTGTCTTACCATCCGCAGGGTACGGGCCAATTCGGTGCCGGGTACTCCCGAAAAAGTTGCCCAGTAATCATCTTTCAGGCACGGAATTTCCAAGGGATCGCGGGTAATCATTTCCAGGTTAAAAGTTACGTTAGGATTATGCTGCCGGCAAAGCGCCATTATTTTAGGTAAATCCAGAATGCCTTTACCTAAAGGCACTTCGGATAGCAAGAAACCATCCGGATATTCGTCGACCCCCATATCCTTTACGTGGGTACTAAAAACATAGGGCACCAAGGTTTTAATAACCGCCATAGGATCTTCGAGTAAAGAAATACTATTACCAAAATCCAGAGTAACACCAATCCATTCGCTGTTAACTTGTTTTAATAAAGCTTCCAACTCCTTTGCGCGCCAATCTTTATGGTTTTCAACGGCTAACTTCATTTTATGCTTCCGCAATATGGGCTCGGCTAATTGTAAAGAACTGAGCGCATTCTTCTGCAGTTCGGCAAAATCTTCGGCGGAGTGGTAAGTTTCGTAACGACGGCCGCTGGAGCATACGGTCCGGAGCACCTGCATACCTGCTTCTTTGGCGTTTTTAACTTCTTGCTCAAAAGCCGCTACCTCTTCCGTTTTTTTAGGTACGCCAATTGAACCTTCTATATAAAGCCCTAACTTCTCGCGCCGGTCCCGTACTTTTTTAGCGAAATCGTTTGTCCAGTCTTTTACCACTACTTGCACCCCACCCGCCCCTATTTTATGGCAATGTTCTATAAGATCCACGGCATCAGCAAAGCCGGGATATTTCGCACTGGGCGTTTTGGAGTTCCAGCGGCTGCCGTACGAATGCACCACAATACCCATCGGGATATCTTTAAAAAGAGAGGTAATGGTACCTGGGATAGACATCGCCAACGCGCCGACCGAAGCTTTATGTAAAAAGTCTCTTCTATTCATTAGTTTAAGCATTAGATTTGATTTTGGCAAAAGTTTATTCCTCAAATTAAAAATCGGTAAATACATCAGGTATCTAATCCACTTTAATAGAAGCAAGTATTCTGAAAAATAAGCTAAAAATCAACTACTTAGCTTCCGCGGCTTTTGTTTCCAGAACGTACTTTTTCAACTCTTCGGATTTCCAGGGTACCACCCGGCCCTGCGACGTTAAACGGGTAGCACCAACTGTGCGCTTGCCTACCGGACCCGCGTTATTCCCCCATTCGTTCCGGATATAAGTTAAAATAGCCGTAATAGAAGCATCGTCCATGGTAGAATGGGCCGGCATTACGGGTAATATTTCGGGGGCATCGTAAACTTTGCCGGTTACTTCCACGGGGCCTTCCATGCCGTGTAAAACTATTAACGCTAATCGCTTTTCATCGCCTAAAACCCAGTCGGAGCCAACCAGTGGCGGCGCAAAACGGTTTAAACCTGCTCCGTTAGTTCCATGGCAACCCGCACAAGTAGTAAGAAAATGCTGGCGCCCTAGAGCGAATAACTGTTGCTGCTCTTCGTTTAAAAGATTGGTTTTCGTTGCGTTTTCGTTAGCTGCCGGAACTGTATGGCCAGGCCATTGAAACAATTTAATTAATGTTGCTAGACGGGTAGGATCTATTTCCCGGGATGATTTGGTGAAGATAGCTGGGGCCGAAGTTAGCTGGATTGGTGGTGTTTTGGCATTACTGCCGCTCATCGACAAGCCAGTGAGCACCGCATTTGTTCTCCAAGATAATGCTTTATTATTTTTATTTAGTAAAGTTAAAAGCTCCGCTAACTCACCGGAATCCCGCTTTTTTATGATAGCTGTAGCTAACATTTCCAGAAAAATTTCTTTCGCCGGTTCAGCCGTTTGCCAGGCAGGTACTTGCCACAGTTTTTGCAAAAAAGCAAATTCCTGATTAGGTAAACTGCTTAGTACCGCATCCCGGATTAAGGCCGAGGAACCATACTTTTCGACAATACCCGCTAATAAGGTGTGGGCTACTTTCTGGTCGAGGCTGGAGGCAGATAGTGCTATTTGCAGAATTTGTTCCATCGGTGCGTTTTCCCATTCCTGCAAAAGTTTCTTTCCTAATTGTTCCTGAACTGTTTTATTTTTCTGCGCAATTGGCTCCAGTAATCGTAAGGCAGTAGTCCGAATTAGTGGATTTTGGTCGGCTACCAGGCTGAGCAGTAAATTTGGGTTTTCTTTTTTTAATCCGGATAGGGTCCATAAAGCGTGAAAGCGCCCTAAGTCATTCTCGCCTTTAGTGGCTAAAGCCATTAATGCTGATTCTGCGCCCGGGTCGTTGCGTTCTACGAGAAGGCGCTGGGCCATATCCCGGTACCAGCCGTTTGGGTGCGACAAATACGTTACAAGTTCTAAAGTAGTGGCCGTTGAAAGTTGCGGAGTTTTAGACAAGCTGCCTTTCTCCGGCACAATCCGCCAAATGCGGCCCCGGTGAATGGGCTGCACCAGCTTCCGGCTAAGCGTTTGCTCCTTTAAGTAGGGGGTAATATACGCTCCGTGCTGCACTAATCCGCGGTACATATCGGCGATGTAAAGGGCGCCATCCGGCCCGGTTGTTAAATGGACCGGCCGGAAACGTTCGTCGGTAGATGCCAGAAATTCTTTACCCGGGTGCGGATCGTGCGCCGAAAGCGTAATTCCGTTTTCTTCTACCACGTTGCGTTTAATCAAATTCCCCGAAGGTTCGCACACAAAAACATTGCTGTAATATTCTTTGGGCAAGGCCGTGCCCCGGTATACGTGCGGCGAGCAAGCGGCCGTAAATTCGAGTAAGCGACCTTCTTTATCTAAAGTACCGGGTATGTACCCCCGGTTCACGGCCGGATTCGGCCGGATGGGATAAATGCGACGGTCAACGGTTAGGCCGTGGTCAATGCCGGTGGTAGGTTTATGATTTTTGTTCCGGCTAAGGTAATTAGGCGGCACTAAATCGGCGTGTAACTGCGACCAATTGTAATTGTAGTATAAGCGGCCTTCATCGTCCTGACTAATGCCCCACTGCCCACGGAACTCGGTACTATCCCGCAACCACTTTCCGTTTTCCAGGCGGTAACGCAAACGGGATTTAGCGTTGTAATACCAGTTATCCGAATCGCGCCAGAGTCCATTGCCGGAATGTTCCGGTAAAGGGCTACCCGCGTAAGTAGAATCAATCAGGGTTTTCGTATCCGCTTTTAAATCGTTGTTTAAATCTTGGGTAAGCCATAAAGAACCATTTTCCGCGACTAAAGCCCCGCCGGGAACAAAAGTCAGCGCTCGAGGCATAATCAGGCTATCGAGGTAAACCGTGCTCCTATCCATGTGGCCGTCGCCGTTGGTATCTTGCAGTATTGATACGCGGCCTATTTTTTCTTTTTCCCCGGTTCCGTCAATCGTGGGCATAAAACCGCGCATTTCTACGGTCCAGAGTCGGCCATCGGCATCGAAGGCAATTACTACCGGATCCTGCACCATTGGCTCGGAAGCAACTAATTGAATTTTTAAACCAGGCTCTAATTGAAAAGTAATTAGTTCTTCGGCCGGAGTTTTAGCCGGAGAAGGGCCTTCGTCCGGCTTATTGGTGGTACCCGGATTCACGCAGGCAGTAAGCCCCCAAAAGCCCAGACCTAAAAAGCAAATTAAATAAATGCGCTTCCCCATAGTAGCTGAAATTGCTTTACTTACATACATGCCTTCACTAATTAGGTGTATAAGCCCCTTAAACTGGTATACTCGCCGGCGAATGAGTTAGTTGAAGCGTTTTTATCTCTCCCGAATGCCAAACAACTAATTTCCCATTCTCGAAAACTTCTACCTATTCTATCACCTTATTAAAACTGCTCCAATCAAAAAGGCAACTTTATTTTTTAATAAATTCTCTCTTTACAATTTAAAAATTATACTTGCTCTTGACCATAAGCAACCAGAAGCAAGTACAATTTATGGCTGGGTAAAATGACTTTATTTTAAACCATGGTTGGGTCGGGATGAACGTAGGGTTGGCGGTAAGGTTTTTTTAACAAGGCCGTAGCTTCGGGGTCGCCTACCACTTCTCTTTTTTTCGGGTCATAAACCAGCGGGCGACCTACTTGCATGGAAATATTGGCTAAAAGGCAACTGGCCGTAGAGATGTGCCCTTCTTCAATATCGGCTACTGGACGGCTACCTTTTTCAATGGCCGCCAGGAAGTCCAGCATGTGCCGGCGAGTGGCCGGAGCGGCGTTTAACTCAATTTTTGGTTCGGTTGGTTCGGTTACATCTTCGGGGTACTTTTCCTTTTCGTACAGCACATCCAAGTGAATTTTCTTGCCTTCACTACCTTCGCCCTGCGGAACAAAATCGCACTGCATGGTGGAGGCAAATAAAGTACCTTTATCGCCGTACAAAGTAAGCGACCACGGATAATCAGGGTTGGCCGGCGTACCCCAGCTCCGGTGCGTCCAGACGCAGTTCAGGCCATCGTACTCAAATAGAGCCGACTGAGTATCCGAGATATTAGATTTTCCTTCTTTCTGTACGTAAATACCACCCGTAGAACTAATCTTCTTGGGCCAGCCAAGATTCAGCATCCACCGTGCTGTATCAAACATGTGAATACACATATCGCCCATAATACCGTTGCCGTATTCCATGAAAGTACGCCACCACCGCACGTGCGGCAAGCCGTCGTAAGGACGGAGCGGAGCCGGTCCGGTCCACATCTCATAATCTAAAAAGGCAGGTACCGGTTGTTCGGGCGGGTTGCCATTGGCGCGCATGTGAAAATAGCAACACATTTCTACGTGCGATACTTTACCGAGTAAACCGGCATCCACAATATTTTTCTTCGCATCAATTAAGTGCGGAGTACTTTTGCGTTGGGTACCTACTTGTACTACTTTGTTATATTTGCGGGCCGCAGCTACCATGGCCTCGCCTTCTATTACATCTTTGCTAATGGGCTTTTGCACGTACACGTGGGCACCCGCTTTTACAGCATCAATGGTTTGCAGCGCATGCCAATGGTCCGGCGTACCAATAACCACAATATCTAATTTATTTTCGGCTAATAGTTTACGGTAATCGCCGTAGAGTTTCGGTTTCTTCTTTGATTGTTGGCGTTGGCTTACCAGTTCGGCGGCCTTTTCCAGCATGTTCTTGTCCACATCGCACAAAGCCACCACGTTTACCGGAGCTACCTGAATTAGGCGGAGCAAATCGCTTTTACCGTACCAACCCGTACCAATTAGAGCCACTCTGAGAGGCTTAGCCGGATTAGTGAAATTCATACCTTGAGCCCCCAAAGCCGTTAGGGCCAGCGATGCCGTTGCTCCTTTTAAGAAACGACGCCGGTTAAATGTAAAATCACTCATGTAAATATAGGTTTAAGGTTAGTAGAAGCACATTCCGGTAAAGCCTGTTAAGTAGAGCAAAAAATCAAGCTAAAAGGTAATTTCTACAGGCTTCCAACGAGCAATATACAAATATTCTGGATAGCACAAAGCGAATAACAATAGATTATGAATTTAAGAATACTGTAGGTCAAGCTTGTAGAAAAGTAGAAAGAAGAGAAGAGAGAAACAACAATTTTCCACGCTAATTCACGACAAGTTTTTACTTGAAAAATTCAAATAACCAGTCATTAACGAGATTTTAAATTAGACTTCTAGGTTATTTCACTTGATATTTTAACTTTACTCTATTGTTCTTCTAAAAAATAGAATAGATACTTGAAAAATTCTTAATACTTAGAGAATATAATTATCTTAATTAAAATTATTTAATTTTTAGGATGTTTTTTACGGAATACTATTTTAAGTATTAAAACTTATTACTTAAATTTAGGAATGAAAATAATTTAATAGAGAATTTTTCTATTAGCTTATATTTAAAAACAGTTTATAATTACGATAATCAATAATTTCTTTTATGTTCTAATACACTCCTTCCCGGCCATTCTGGCTCAAAAATCAACCTAATTTTATTGTAATTTCTGCTAATATATTTTACGCCTTATTATTAATCATCCATGAAAAAAAAATTTTACCCACTACTTTGGTGCTTTTTCTTCTTAGGATTTATTCCTATCCTTTCTCATGCTCAAACCGAACAAGATGCCTTAATGATGGGCGAACGAAAGTTGTGCGTCGCGGGCTCCGTTGGCTATAATAGCTGGACCAATTACTGGGAAGGCACTTTTAAACGTGATAACGAAAATATAGGCCGGGTATCTACCAAATCGGCCATGTTAATGCTGAACTATGGTATTAAGAGTAATCTAAATATTTTGGCTTCCCTGCCTTACATGAAAACTAAAGCAACGCAAGGTACCTTAAGTGGTTTAGGCGGTTTTCAGGATGTGGGCGTTTTTGTGAAATG
The DNA here is from genome assembly GCF_003023845.1 of Adhaeribacter arboris. Taxonomy (NCBI): domain Bacteria; kingdom Pseudomonadati; phylum Bacteroidota; class Cytophagia; order Cytophagales; family Hymenobacteraceae; genus Adhaeribacter; species Adhaeribacter arboris. Next base: position 2,280,296 of record NZ_PYFT01000001.1, read on the forward strand.
GCTGCCCTGGCAAAAACAGTTCGGTCGTCAAACCGTTTCGTTGTTTGCCGTAGGCGGTTATTCTACACCTTCTAATAAGTACAATATTGATTTATTACCCATGTGTATTGGTTTAGGCAGCAATATTCTGAGTGGCCGCTTAATAGCCGATGTGCGGGTAAGTAACTTTAATCTTACCTTATCGGGCGCTTACCTGCATCGGAGCAACGTAGAAATTGATCGTTCGGCTTACTACACCGATCACCAGATTAATTCACACGAAGTAAAAATGCCCGATGCCGGTAACTTTCAACTGCGTACTGGTTACCGCAGCCGGTTGTTAATTGCAGAAGCTTTCGTGGATAATATGACTACTTTCGGCGGTTTTGATATCCGGAAAAATGATATGCCTTTTGTGAGCAATCAGATGAATAGCACGAAAGTGGGCCTGGAAGCCAAACATTATTTAGCGAAACTACCCTCTTTAGGTTTTCACGCGAATGCCTGGCGCACATTGGCGGGCCGGAATGTTGGCCAGGCTACTGGCTTTATGGCCGGTGTGGATTATATATTTGATTTTTCTCCGAAAACTGCAAAAAATTAGCTATCGTTAAATGAAAAAGATTTTCACCCTTCTGCTTTCCGGCATTTGCTTTACTTACCTGATTTCCTGCGATAAAGACATCACCGAAAGTAATGCTGGCTATCCCGCTCTACAACCCGTTAAAACCGATGCCGAAGCCGGTAATTGGTCACCGTTTATTGTTTCTTCTCCGGCGGATTTTCCGGTTCCTGCCCCGCAACCTACTTCTTCCTCGGCTTATCAGCAAGAATTACAAGAGGTTAAGCAACTCTCTTCTAACTTAACCGACGAACAAAAGCGCATTATTAATTACTGGAAAGCAGGAAGTGTGCTGCGTTGGAACGAAATTATGCGAAATTTAGTGGCCAAACATAATCTACCACCTTACCAAAAAGAAGACAATACGTACCCGGTACCTAGTGCGGCAAATCCTTTTGCTTATCCTACTTTTCCTTTTTCAAATCCGCCTTATGCGGCCCGGGCTTACGCTTACGTGAGCGTGGCCCAATACGACGGCTTAGTAATGGCCCATCATTTTAAAGATGAATTTAAGCGTTCGGCTCCTTACCAGGTAGATAATTCTTTAAATCCGGCCATTCCAAAAAGCGAATTAGCCGCTTATCCTTCGGAAGATGCCGTTGTGGCGGGCGCTTCCTTCGAAATGATGAAACTTTTATTTCCGGCGGATATTGCTTACATCACCAAAATGGCGGAAGAAGAAAAAAGTTACCGTTTATGGAGCGGAGCCAACGTGCGCAGTGATATTGTAGCCGGCGATTCTTTGGGTCGTTGGGTAGCTCGTAAAGTAATTCAAAGAGCCAAAACGGACGGTATGGGAACAGCGGGCGGTAACCCGGCACTTTGGACTAAGTTAGAAGACGATTGCAAAGCTAAAGGCGAAACTCCCTGGTATTCGCTGGAATTCCCGAAGCGGCCTCCTATGTTACCGGCCTTTGGCAACGTGAAACCTTTATTGTTTAGCCCTACCGAAGTACCTGCAATCCGGCCGGCGGCTCCCCCATCTGCCAATTCAGAACAAATGCGTAAGGAATTAGACGAAGTCTTAAGTTATACTCAAAATCCTACCCGTGAGCGGATGCGCATTGTTAATTTTTGGGCGGATGGCGCGGGCACGTATACTCCTCCCGGACATTGGAATGCCATTGCTACCGACGAATTTGTGAAGCACCAGTACAGCGAGGTGCGCTGGGCGCGTAATTACGCATTATTAAACGCTTCCTTAATGGATGCGGCTATTTTATGCTGGAACACCAAGTATTTCTACTTTAATGCTCGTCCTTGCCAGCTAGACCCGAAAATTAAAACTTTAACCGGCGTGCCTAATTTCCCGGCATATATTTCCGGGCACTCCACTTTTAGCGGAGCCGCCGCCACGGTTTTAGGTTATTTAATTCCGGCTCGTGCCGGAGAATTTCAGGCGATGGCACAAGAAGCATCTAACTCCCGAATGTACGGGGGAATACATTATCGCTCCGACTGCCAGGCCGGCTTAGAAACCGGTCATAAAATTGCTAGTTACGCCGTTGAACGCGCAAAAGTAGACGGCGCCAATTAATTATTTAAGTTCTTAAAATAAAATCCCCTTCTAAGGATTGAACTTTAGAAGGGGATTTTTTATGCTTTTTCCGGTAAGGTACCCGGCTGTTTGTGTTTTAACGGCAAAGTTCTGGCTTCGGACTACTTAGTTACACTAGCAGTTTCTCATGGAAGCTTAAAAAGGCTAGATGAGGTAACTTTGATTAATTATTATCAGATAAAACATAATCCTTTTTAAAGAGGAAAATTAACTTTCAAATAAACCAAACTGCTTCCGGATCTACTGAAATAAAAATAATATTACCCTTTTTGAAATCCCGTGCTTCCGTTTTAACCTTAATAGTTAAACCCAATAAAGCTACTTCCAGCAGGTAATAACTTCCAAAAAAGCTTACTTTTTTTACTTTCGCGGCAAGTCCCCTACCTACAGCAGAAACAATTTTAAAACTTTCCGGCCGGATAAGCATATTTTTCTCTTTTTCCTTTATTCCTGGATTTTCAGTTAAAACCTTGGCTTTTGTTGAGGGCAGCAAATTGTAATCGCCGAATAAACCCGCCGTATAAACATTTACCGGTTGCCGGTAGATCTGTTCGGGTGTACCTCGCTGAATAACTTTTCCGGCTTGCATGACGAGTATTTCATCGGCCCACGCAAGCGTATCCTGAGGGTCGTGCGAGATAAGAATACAGGTTATTTGCAAACTTTCACTAATGTCCCGGATAACGGCTTTTAATATATTCTTATGCACCATATCCAGGTTAGAAAAAGGCTCGTCGAGTAATAGAAGTTGAGGTCCCGAAAGAAGCAAACGAGCCAAGGCAATCCGCTGCCGCTCCCCGCCCGACAAGTGTTCGGTACGCTTTGGTAACAGGTGCGTGATGCGACAAACTTCGTATAAGTTTTCGGCCTCTCCCGGCCCTAGCTTATTAGCGTATTGTAAAACTTGTTCTACCCGTAAAAAGCGGGGCAACTCAAACTGCTGCGACAAGTAAACAATCCCCGGATGTCCCGGAATTAAGTGTTCCTGCGGACCTTTCACGCGTTTCTGTGCAAAGCGCACTTCACCGGAACTAGGCTGCACCAGTCCCGCAATGGTTTGCAGCAAAGTACTTTTCCCTGAACCCGTTTCGCCGGCAATAGCTATTTTCTGCCGCTTTTCTTGCGAAAAACTAATATCCTGCAAAACCCAACTGCCTGCCTCTTGTAAATGAATGCCCGATACTTGTAAAAGTGTTTTAGCCGCCGTTACTTTCTTAGGCGGGGTTACTTGATGCATAATTAAAAAGGAAAATTTCCCGTAATAATCCGGATTTTCTAACAGAGATAAATTGTTTTTTTACTCTTTGCGGCTCCTTAGTCCAAGTAACCAGTCTTTTAATTTTTAGATACGGAATATCTCTACCACCTACTTCCCAGGTTGCGGATCTAAATGGCTACTTTCATTACTCCGATCAGGAAATAATTATTCAGTAAATAATTAGTGAATTCTGATTCAAAAATTCAAGCCCAAATGTAAGATTTAACCGTAGAAACTAACCGGATTGTTAGTAATCTTGCGCTATAACTCCTGCAAATAGTAACTGCTTTTATGAAATTCAAAGGTAATCGCCTGCTTCTCTTTTTTGCTGCTTAAGTTTAAGCTGCGCCCGACCCGAGGTTAATACAAAAAACACTAATATCTTACCCGCTTCTGCTTTACAACCTTATGGCAGATACGTAGTGAACCAAGAGCAAAATGTAGAACTAATAAGCTCGGCTGTGCATTTTGGTTTTAGTTTTGAGGGAGAAGAATGTCAGATATATGCCACTATCCCTAATCCTGAAGGGCATAACTATTTGCAGTATGAGCTGGATGGGGTATATCAAAAAAGAATTAAAATAAGCGGCAACTCGCAAGAACCTATTCGCATTACAGCTCCGGGAGCAGGTACTCACACGATTTGGATTTACAAAGCTACTGAAGCGCATACCGGTCCGATTGGGATTCAAAAAATTGCCGCTAAAAACATAAAATCTATCAAAAAGCCGACTCAGCCGTTAATAGAATTTATTGGCAATAGTATTACCTGCGGAGCGGCAGCGGATCCTTCGGAAGTACCTTGTGGCACCGGGGTTTACCACGACCAGCACAACGCTTACATGGCTTATGGGCCTAGGGTAGCCCGTAGTTTAGGAGCTAACTTTATATTGAGCAGTGTAAGCGGAATTGGCATCTATCGTAACTGGAATAGCAACGGACCCACCATGCCACAAGTATATGAGAAGCTAGACTTTCAGGATCAGAATTCAAAACTTTGGCAATTTGCCACTTTTACGCCCCAAGTGGTAAGCATTGCTTTGGGTACGAACGACTTCAGCAAGGGCGACGGTAAAAAGGAAAGATTACCTTTTGATAGTGCCAGCTTTGTGAGCACTTACATTAGGTTTGTACAAGTAGTAAAAACGAAATATCCGCGGGCGCAAATAGCTCTTTTAAGCAGTCCAATGGTAAACGGCTCCAACCGAACCCTTCTGCAAAATTGCCTCACTGCCGTAAAACAAAGCACCGACACTTCCTATCCAGCCGATAAACCCGTAGCCTTGTATTTTTTCCGGCCTATGCAAGCCCGGGGTTGTAGTGGACATCCGAATGTAGAAGATCACGCTATTTTAGCAGCCGAACTAGAACCATTTTTTAAGCAATTATTGCTGTAAAGGAGTATAGAAGATTTATCCAACCAGAGTTATCAAAAACCTCTTAGTGAACTAATTAGTATTACTAAGTAGCTTTTTAGGAGAATTTTGAATAGCATCGTACACCACCGGACCGAAAAAAGCCAGATTTTCTAGAATACAGGTCATGCTGTAGAATTTTTTCGGATCAACGTCCGGATGCTCCGCCATAGCAACCAGGATATTATCTAAAGCGTTCTGGAATTTATAATTAAAATCTTCTTTGGTTATTTCCATGTAAAATTAAGGTTAGCTACTATTACCTTTCCCATTATGTAAAGGATAAAATTACCGGAATAGTGCCCGATAAAAAATATGAAAGGCGTAATTGCGCCAAAAGGTTTTAGAGCAAATCTACTCTTAATGAAAATCCAACTTAGGTAAAGTTCAAAGAAGATTTCACGTTATTTTTGGTGATTCAGATAGATTAGCAATTTTTTTGCAATGAAAAACCATCTTACTATATACTAAAATTTACGGACCTGCTCTTCCAGTTATCTTTCTTTCATTAACCTTTTCGTAGAGTTTCAGCTTTTTCGGCTGCCAGTAAATCGGATTTTGCCGGTGAAACAGGTAATGCTTCCATCCGTTTAATCATTTCTGCTTTACTGGCAAGAAAAGCTGCTTGATTTTTTGGTTAACGGGTTCTGCTAAAGGTAATTTAACGCGTAAGGCATCTACTTGTTTGCCATTTTTCCAGAGGCGGTAACACAAATGCGGCCCCGTAGAAAGGCCTGTACTGCCCACATAGCCAATGGTTTGTCCTTGCGCAACACTTCGGCCGCGCCGAATACCTTTCGCGAACCGGGATAGATGCAAATATTGAGTAGTAAAGGTTTTGTTGTGTTGAATTTTTACGTAATACCCATTGCCAAAATTATAAGCTGCCTCTACTATTTTACCTTCGCCTACGCTGCGGATGGGGGTGCCCCGAGGAGCGGCAAAGTCCGTTCCTAGATGCGCTTTAAAGCGTTTCTGTACCGGGTGAAAGCGGCTCATGGTGTACCGGGAACTAATCCGAGTGTATTCCAAAGGCTCTTTCAGGAAAGCCTTTTTAAAGCTTTTGCCATCCTGATCGAAATAGCTGATGCCTTTGCCCTGATCAAAGCCAATGGCGTAAAGCGGTTGACCACTATGTTCGAAAAAAGCAGCTTTTAGAATTCCGTAGCCAATACTATTACTATTTACCAGCTTTTCCTCATAAATTAATTTAAACTGATCGCCGGGTTGCAAATGATTCAGGTTTAGCCGCCAAGCGTAGATATCGGCTAATTGATTTACCAACTGCGCCGATCCGCCGGCCGCCAGCACCGACTCATATAACGACCCTTTGATTTCACCAGCCAGTTCCCGCTCAACTACTTTAATTTCCCGTTCATGGCGCGTTACCGCTAAGTCTCCCCGCAAATCGTATATCACGTAGTCCGAATTACTTGGTTCGTAGATAAAATACTGGGCGGTTTGAGCGGAATCAAGAGTATGCAAGAGTACGTAGGGACGCTGGGATTGAATGCGCCGAACGTTAAAAACAGATTTAGCTTTTTGGGCCAGGTTATGTACCGTAGTGGGAGAAATATTATAATGCGTTAAAATATCCGATATACTCTCGCCTCGCTCAATGGTTCCTTCTACAATGGCTAAAGAATCGGTAGCTATTCCGAATACTATTGGAGCCAGCTTTTTTATTTCTTTTGCAGCCACCGGAAGTTTTTGGGCGGTAGGGGCGGAAGGCTGTAGCTTAGTAAGGACTCGAGTTATATCAAAGTTTAGGGTCTGAGCAGCAGAAAAAAAGATGAGAAAAGATAATGCGATTAGGATGACCAGACCTTTATTACGTTTGAACATTAGTTATACACCTTGGTTAAAAATTAATAAAGAAGGCGCAAAACTAGGTTCTTACGTTTAGAAATAAAAATTTTAAGCAGCACAATAATCTTCGTTTAAATAGGTTGTAGCCACTACATATAGCTATTTTTATTCAGTTTAAGAAAAACCTGAGGTTTACTGATCCTTTATAATCATCTGTTAGTTAGCTATTTGCCTCCTTAAACCCGGCAAGCCTCCTTTGACAAACTAAATCTCGGAAAAATGCTTATTGAGGAAAATAATTGAGAAAAATAAAAATTCAAAACGTATTAATTTTATCAATCTGTTGTAAATAATGTGTAATAATACGTTCACTCTTTAGCTAATTGGCTTGTTTTAGTTTCTCCACAAAGGCTTCCATGCGCTCATAGTGAGAACCTTTCCAGAAGACCCGGCCGCAACTCTGGCATTGATGAAATTCCTGAAAATAGCGTTTCGTTTTGGGTAGTAATTTTTCCAATATGCTTTCCTTTGGTACCAAACTTAAAGTACCATTACAAACCAAACAACGGGTAAATGGTTGAATAACCGGCAGAAGGTGGAAATAAGCAAGCACTTCAGCGAGTTGCTTTTCCGGATGCTGCGAACGTAGCCAATATCCCCATAGCACAGCTTTGTGTTTTAACAAGCCCACATCGCGGGTAAGAATAATGCGTTCTTCCATTACAGATAGCTGCACAATCGTTTTATCGTCGTAGTCGGTACGGTAAAGCGTATCAAAGCCCAGTAGCCGCAGGCTTTTGACTAATTTGCCTAAGTGTACATCCAGAATAAATTTATTCCAAACCGGTAAAGTAGCTTGCCGGGAATACGCCGCGAAATGAACATTATATAATCCGGCCGGATAAACCGATACAGTATCGTTTAATTGAAGAAGATAATAGAAATCTTCTGGTTTACCGTTTACTAAAATTACATCTACCTCTGGATGGGGCACTCCTAGTGCTTCTATGGCATCTTTTACGGCCGGGGTACCACTAAATGAGTGAAAAACAACTATTGCTTTTTGGGAAGAAGGCAGAAAATCATTCAGGTTACCGAAAAAATGAAAGTAAGCTGTTTTATCCATCCTCCTTTAGCGACTAATTCCCTTTTAGGCATTAACCGATTACTTTATCCTTATCCGCTAAAAATTGAAAAAATACTGGATAAAGTAAGCTGATAGAAAAGGAATAAAAATTAAGATACCGCAAACCAAGCTTGCCAGGGTATGCGGCTAAGAATAAGCAAAAGGCCCAAACCATAAAAAACAAAAATGCTTCGGAAACGCGCTTTACCTATTTTTAAACGTTTGGCCCGCGCGTACCCAACTGTTATGAGCACGACCGCGAGAACCATAGTAAGCGGATGTTCCAGGATATACAACCGGGAAGTAGCGTCTTTCATGGCAGCCCCCGACGCGTTGGCGGCACCCAGAGGAGAAACGAAATATAAAACTAAACCAATTACCCATTGCAAATGCGTGGGAATCAATCCAAGTAAAGCACGTTTCCGGTCTTTATCGACGAAAGGCCGGTTTTGCATCCAACCTCCCAGCGCCGTGAAAATGCTAAATAACAAGCCTAATAAAACCAGGTAAGCTAAATAAGAATGCAAGTGTTGTAATCCGGTGTACATACGTTTTGAAATTAAAAATTTTATCCGCAACTAAAATCAGCATCTAATGAATAACGCCTCAATATTAGTTATTTTTTTACGAAATCTGCATCCGGCAATAATTTGAAGCGCGTCTAAAAGAAAGTTACTTTATTACAGCTATTTAAATTCTAAAAAATAAGTTTAAGGAATGAATGAGTTTATCCACCTAAAATTTATTTTATTTCAGGTAATTAAAACTAAAATAAAGGCCAAAAAACTTTTTTGAGAAATATAGCTTGTTTAATAAGCTGGAGATATTACTTTTGCAAATAAAACAAGTAGTAACTTGTAAAATTAAAATGTTAGATTTTTCGCCAATCCCTTTTCTTACCTTTAAGATTATTTGTTGTAGCTAGGCACCCGAAGGTCTTAGCTATTAACGGTTGGCTTTCCACTCTATTTTGCCCGTGTAACCGGCGCTTTCTCATTAAACTAAACTTTTACTATTACTTCTGGCTTTATTAAAGCAGAGGAAGAAACAGGCCTTATTCTGTTTCTACTTTATTTTATTTAAATCTTCTATATAAAATCATGATAACTACTGATATATGCATTATTGGTGCCGGTCCCGTGGGCTTATTTGCCGTTTTTGAAGCCGGATTATTAAAAATGCGTTGCCACTTAATAGATGCTCTCCCTCAGGTGGGCGGCCAATTATCGGAAATTTACCCGCAAAAACCCATCTACGATATTCCTGGCTTTCCGGCAATTAATGCCCAGGATTTAGTCAATAACCTTTTAGATCAGATTAACCCTTTTCATCCTACTTTCACCTTAGGCGAACGCGTAGAAAAACTGGCTCGCCAGGAAGATGGTTCTTACTTATTAACTTCCAACGAAAATACCCAGATTCACTGCCAGGTAGTAGTAATTGCGGCCGGACTAGGCTCTTTCGAGCCCCGTAAACCAGCCGTAGAGCGGTTAGAAGATTTTGAAGGCAAAGGCGTAGCCTACATGATAAAAAATCCGGAGTTGTTTCGGGATAAACGCATTGTTTTAGCTGGCGGTGGCGATTCCGCCCTGGATTGGACCTTATTTTTATCGGAAATAGCCCGGGAAGTTACCTTAGTCCACCGGGGCGAAACCTTCCGGGGCGCACCGGATTCTGCGGAAAAAGTATTTACTCTCGCGGAACAAGGCCGGATTAATTTAATTCTGAATGCGAATGTTACCGCTTTAAACGGCAATGGTCATTTAAAAGAAATTTCAGTAGCCCGGAAAGATAAAATAGTATCCAGCCTAGATGTAGATTATTTTATACCCCTTTTTGGTTTAACTCCTAAACTGGGCCCCATTGCCGACTGGAATTTAGCCATTGATAAATCAGCCATTGAAGTAAATACCCAGGATTTTTCGACGAATGTAGAACGAATTTACGCTATCGGGGACATTAATACGTATCCGGGTAAGCTAAAGCTAATTTTATGCGGATTTCACGAAGCGGCTCTAATGGCGCAAAGTGCTTTTAAGTACGTTTTCCCGGCTCAAAAATTGAGTTTTAAATACACCACCGTGAATGGTATTCATGCCTTATAATTTGTTTACTGTAATATGATTCACTTAACCATAGAAGACCGGGATGGGAACCGCCAGGACATTGAAATACCGGAAGGCATTAATCTTTCTCTGATGGAAGTGTTAAAAGCTTCGGAATACGATATTTTAGCTACTTGCGGCGGTATGGGAATTTGTGCTACCTGCCACGTACAGGTTTTAGAAGCTCCCAACTCCTTACCTCCTGTTAATGATACTGAATTGGATATGCTCGATACCTTACCCGAAGCCGGTCCGGATAGCCGTTTATCTTGCCAGCTGCGGGTAAATGAAGACATGGAAGGAGCTATTTTTAAGATAAAAGGAGAATCGAATTAGTAAAACGCTCCCGTTAAAACAAAAATGCCAAAGATACACTTTGGCATTTTTGTTTTTTATCACCTTAATTAAAGCAAATTTTAATCTATTAGGACTCCCGCACTAAGTCCTAGTTATATGGCTGCTTTTTACGGATAAATTATCTTATCCATGGCCTAAACAATACAGATTAGTAGCTGGCCCCGTTACACAATTTACAAAATCTCTAAAAAATAATAAAGTCAAACTTTTTAAAGCACTAAAGTAATACGGTACGCACAACGGCGGGCACCTTCCAAAATATGATCTACGCGTTTTACCTCTACTTCACTGCCTAATACCTGCTTTAAAATGCGTAATTCCGACCGGCAAATAACGGGATTAGCCGTAGCGGCTGCACATATTGGGCAATGATTTTCGACTAATAAATAACCAAATTCATCTTTTTGCCAAGACGCAATATATCCTTCCTGGTGGCGGATGGTAGCAAAGCGATTAATTTTTTCTTCTAAGCTATGGCAATCTTTTAATGCTTCGGCATACCGGGAAAAAACTTCTTCGCCCCGCCGATCAATAATTTGTTCTAAAACTTGTTCGCCCAGCTCGGCTTTAATGGTATTTAGTAATTGCACCGACAAGTTGTCGTGGGTATTAGGAAAGCGCGCATTACCTGCCGCCGTTAAACTCCAGTTTAATGTAGGCCGTCCCACCCCTTTCGCTTCGGAAGTAGCTTGTACTAAACCTTCTTCGGCTAATTTTAAAAGATGCAAACGGGCACCTTCGCCGGTCATTCCTAAAACTTGGGCAAGACTTCCGGCTGTTTTCGGTCCCTCGGTTTTTAGCACCTTCAATATTTTTTCAATAGCCGATTGAGAGCTGACAGAACTACTTTCCAAGTAATTACTTGTTTTATTCATTATTGTGATAACTTTGCCTCACTTTATACACCAGACCGGATAAATTGCAAATATACTTTAATTAAAGAGAGCCGTTGGGTATTCAACTATTATTAAACAAGGAACAAGAAACAAAGTAAAAGGGTGCTTAATTGAATACATTTTTATTTTGTCTGATACATTTAAGATCAACATTCAGACGGTTAAATCTTTCGGTTAAGCAAACTTACCCAATTTATATTTACTTTTGCGTCAAATTCATTTGCCAGTACCCTTACTTTTTACGAAGTACGGAGCAGAATAGTCGAATCCGGGAGTTTATTTTGCAACCTATTACTTGGAATATTTGTTAATTATGTAACTAATCAGAAATATTATGATTACTGTATCCTCAAAAGCAAAAGAATATATCGGCCAGTTAATGGCAAAAGAACGTAAAGATACTGATACCTTTGTGCGGGTGGGCGTGAAAGGCGGTGGCTGCTCAGGTTTAGAGTATCAGCTGCAATTTGATTCAGAAAAAAAAGAAACCGACGAGGAATTTCTGGACAAAGACATCAAAGTAATAGTGGACCGCAAAAGTCTGCTTTATTTATTTGGTACCGAACTGGATTATTCGGATGGCCTGAATGGTAAAGGCTTGTTTTTTAATAATCCTAATGCTTCCCGGACTTGTAGTTGCGGGGAAAGCTTTGCGGTATAAACAATATTTTAAACTGGCAGCATGAAAGATAGTAATGAAATAATTAACGACTTTGCCACCAAGGAATACGAGTATGGCTTTGTCACCGATATAGAAATGGATATTGCTCCGGCCGGATTGGACGAAGACATTATTCATTTTATTTCTAATAAAAAAAACGAACCATCCTGGTTACTTGACTGGCGATTAAAAGGTTATCAAGCTTTTCAGAAAGAGTCTATGCCGCAATGGCAGAATTTTGAAATGCCGGAATTTGATTTCCAGAAGATTTCCTACTATGCCGCTCCAAAGAACAAGAAAAAATACGAAAGTCTGGATGAAGTAGATCCGGAGTTATTAGCCACTTTCGCTAAACTGGGAATTCCTTTATCGGAACAAAAAACTTTGGCTGGGGTAGCGGTAGATGCGGTTTTTGATAGTATTTCGGTTGCGACTACTTATAAAGAAAAGCTAAAAGAACTTGGTGTAATTTTCTGTTCTATCAGCGAAGCCGTGCAGGAACAACCGGAACTGGTAAAGAAATACCTGGGCTCCGTAGTGCCGCATTCCGATAATATTTTTGCGGCTCTTAATACGGCCGTATTTTCCGATGGCTCTTTTGTGTACATTCCGAAAGGTGTTCGCTGCCCGATGGAGTTATCTACTTATTTCCGGATTAACAGCCAAAATACCGGCCAATTCGAGCGCACTTTAATTATTGCCGACGAAGGCAGTTATGTAAGTTACCTGGAAGGCTGCACCGCTCCTATGCGCGACGAAAACCAGTTACACGCAGCTGTTGTGGAATTGATTGCTCTGGGAAATGCGGAAATCAAATATTCTACGGTACAAAATTGGTATCCCGGCGATAAGGACGGCAAAGGTGGTATTTATAACTTTGTAACTAAACGTGGTATATGCAAAGGAGCCAATGCCAAAATTTCCTGGACGCAGGTAGAAACCGGTTCGGCCATTACCTGGAAATATCCCAGCGTTATTCTGCAAGGCGATAATTCCAGCGGTGAGTTTTATTCGGTGGCGGTAACCGGTAACCGGCAAATTGCGGATACGGGTACTAAAATGTACCATTTAGGTAAAAATACCAAAAGCCGGATTATTTCTAAAGGTATTTCCGCAGGTCAAAGTAATAACAGTTACCGGGGTTTGGTGCAAATTGGATCCAAAGCCGATAATTCCCGCAACTTTACCCAGTGTGATTCTTTGCTGATTGGCAGCCATTGCGGCGCCCATACGTTTCCTTATATCGAAACGAAGAATAGCACCGCGATGGTGGAACACGAAGCTACGACTTCTAAAATCGGGGAAGATCAGATCTTTTATTTGAATCAAAGAGGAATTGATACCGAGAAAGCAGTAGCGCTAATCGTAAACGGATACGCGAAAGAAGTTTTAAATCAACTGCCGATGGAATTTGCGGTAGAAGCACAAAAATTATTGTCTATTACCCTCGAAGGTAGCGTGGGTTAATACTAAATAAATAATAAATAAATGCTAAGCATTAGAAATTTGCACGCCGAAGTAGAAGGCAAAAAGATTTTAAAAGGAATAAACTTAGAAGTTAAGGCCGGAGAGATTCACGCCATCATGGGTCCAAATGGTTCCGGTAAAAGCTCCCTCTCGTCCGTTTTGGCGGGCCGGGAAACGTACGAGGTAACCGAAGGCGAAGTACTTTTTGATGGCAAAGATTTACTGGATATGGCACCCGAAATCCGGGCCCGGGAAGGTTTGTTTATGGCTTTCCAGTATCCGGTTGAAATTCCGGGCGTATCTAATATCAACTTTCTGCGTACGGCTTTAAACGAAATCCGCGAATACCGCGGATTACCCCAGTTGGAAGCAAAAGAATTTTTAAAACTCACGAAAGAAAAACAAAAGCTGGTTGAGTTTCAATCCAAGTTGGTGAACCGTTCGTTAAACGAAGGATTCTCCGGCGGAGAAAAGAAGCGAAACGAAATTCTGCAATTAGCTATGCTGGAACCTAAGCTTTCTATAATGGACGAAACGGATTCCGGCTTAGATATAGATGCGTTGCGCATTGTAGCGAAAGGTGTCAACCAAATCCGCAATGAGCATAATGCTTTTATCTTAATTACGCACTACCAACGGCTTTTAGAATACATTGTACCCGATTATGTGCATGTATTGTACGATGGTCGCATTGTTAAGTCCGGCACCAAAGAACTGGCGCTGGAACTGGAAGAAAAAGGCTACGACTGGATAAAAGAAGAATTTAAAACGGAAGAAACAGCCCACTAAAATGGCTAATCAAATATCCACCCTCCCTTTATATCAAGACCTGTTACATGGTTTTGATAGTTGGTTAACGAGTAGGCAAACCACCGGCCACGAGTTCACGCTGCCTCTTCGAAAAAAGGCAATGGAGCATTTTCAAGCAATGGGTTTCCCTTCGCGTAAAGTAGAAGACTGGAAATACACCAATGTATTGCCTTTTCTCCAGGAACCGTATGAATTTAACCCGGACATTATCCAGAATACGGATAAAGCGGCTATTACGCTGGATAACATAAATATTCCAGGATTAGATGCTTACCGAATTGTATTAGTAAACGGTCAGGTACAATTGGCTTTGTCTGATGAGTTACCAGCCGGCATTCAGATAAAAAGCATTGTCGGAGCCGAAAGCGAACCTGCCTTTCAGGCCAATTTTGGGCAACAGATTAAACTGGACAAGTACCATTTTGCCGCTTTAAACACGGCTTGGTATGCCGATGGTTTATTTTTAGAAGTTCCGGCTAATACAGTTTTAGAGAAACCTTTCCATTTAATTCATATTTACGCGGGAACCGGAAACTTATTCATTCAACCCCGGAATTTAATAGTGATAAACCGGAGTGCGGCAGTTAGTATCGTGGAATCAGTTATTTCGGATAATTCTACCGGCGATATTTTTGTGAATAGTGTATCGGAGGTAGTAGTGAAAGAAAATGCTCAGGTACACCAATATTATTTGCAAACCAACAGCAAAAATGTACGGCAGGTAAACCACACCGAAGTCAGCCAGAAACGTAACAGTGTATACAATAACTACACGTTTTCTTTACCCGAAGCGGACTTGCTGCGCAACAACCTGCATCTAAACCTGAACGATGAGTATACCGAAAGTCATTTGTACGGTCTGTATTTAGTTAATGGTCGTCAGCTGACAGATAATCACACCTTTGTAAACCACTTGCATCCGCATTGCGAAAGTAATGAGGTGTATAAAGGTGTATTGTTAGATAATGCCACTGGTGTGTTTAACGGTAAAATTTTTGTGCAACGCGATGCCCAGAAAACCAACGCTTTTCAGCAAAATAACAACTTGCTATTAAGCAATAAGGCTACTATAAATTCTAAGCCGCAGTTAGAGATTTTCGCCGATGATGTAAAATGTAGTCATGGTTCTACTGTAGGGCAATTAAGCCAGGAAGCTATGTTCTATTTACGTTCCCGGGGCATTTCGGAACAAACCGCGCGCCGTTTATTGGTAAGTGCCTTTGCTTTTGATGTTACCCAGAATATTCAGATTCCGGCGGTAGAAGCCTATATAAATAAATTAATTACCCAACACATTCCTGCCGAACAGGAGTTGGTTAAAGCCTAAAATTATGCCGGCAAACTTTATTTTCGAAACAAGCGCTCAACTGGACATTCAAAAAATCCGGGCAGATTTTCCGCTGCTGGCCACTCAGGTATACGGTAAACCATTAGTATATTTAGATAATGCCGCTACCACGCAAAAACCTGAGTTAGTTTTACGAGCTATTCAGGACTACTATACGCAGTACAATAGCAACGTTCACCGTGGGGTGCATTATTTAAGTCAAGTGGCCACCACGGCCTACGAAGATGCGCGCACCAAAGTAGCAGCCTTTATTAATGCCAAACATACCCACGAAGTAATCTTTACCCGCGGAACTACGGATGGCATTAACTTAGTAGCCAATTGCTTTGGTCGTAAATTCTTAAAAGCCGGCGATAGTATATTAATTTCTGCTATCGAACACCATTCGAACATTGTGCCTTGGCAAATGATTTGCGAGGAACGGGGGGCTACTCTTAAAGTAATTCCGGTAAATGAGAAAGGTGAATTAATTCTGGAAGAACTGGATGAATTACTGGATGATACGGTAAAGTTGGTAGCCGTAACCTATATTTCGAATACTTTGGGTACTATTAACCCGGTAAAAGAAATTATAACCCGGGCTCACCAACAAGATATTCCCGTATTGGTTGATGCTGCCCAAGCGGCACCCCATTTACCTTTAGACGTGCAGGAATTAGACGTAGATTTTCTGGCTTTCTCGTCGCATAAAATGTACGGGCCTACCGGAATTGGCGCTTTGTACGGCAAAGAAGCCTGGCTGAACCAGTTACCCCCTTACCAAGGTGGCGGCGACATGATTAAATCGGTTAGTTTTAAGAAAACAACTTACAACGAGTTGCCTTTTAAGTTTGAGGCGGGTACTCCCAGCATTGCCGAAGGAATTGCTTTTGGGGCCGCTATCGATTATCTCCAGATTTTAGGAATTCCTAATATTCAGGAAGCGGAAAGCCAATTATACGCGTATGCCGTTGATGCCCTGCAAACTATTGATGAGCTGCGCTTTATTGGGGAAGCCAAACACCGGGCGGCCTCTATTTCATTTTTAGTAGGCGATGCGCATCCGTTTGATGTAGGCGAAATTTTAGATAAACAAGGCATTGCGGTTCGTACCGGTCACCATTGTACGGAGCCCATTATGCAATATTTTAACATCCCGGGTACAGTAAGGGCTTCTATCGCTATTTACAATACTACCGAGGAAATAGATAAATTGGTAGCTGGTATCAAAAAAGCGGTTACCTTGTTAAGCTGATTTATTTAACATGACGATAGAGGAACGGCAGGACCAGATTATTGAGGATTTTGAGTTGTTTGATGACTGGATGGATAAATACGAATATATTATTCAGTTAGGTAAAGACTTGCCTCTTATCGATGAAAAATATAAAACCGACGAAAACTTGATTAAAGGCTGTCAGTCGAAGGTATGGCTGCACGCCGATTACGAAAA
This sequence comes from Adhaeribacter arboris, assembly GCF_003023845.1. NCBI lineage: Bacteria > Pseudomonadati > Bacteroidota > Cytophagia > Cytophagales > Hymenobacteraceae > Adhaeribacter > Adhaeribacter arboris. The sequence goes on from NZ_PYFT01000001.1 coordinate 2,297,139, forward strand.
TGGCAAATTAATTTTCACGGCGGATAGTGATGCTATTATTACCAAAGGCTTGGTGAGTATGGTGGTACAGGTTCTTTCGGGACATACCCCCCAGGAAATTGCGGAAGCCAATATTTATTTTATCAATGAAATTGGCTTACAAAACCACCTTTCTCCTACCCGTTCTAATGGATTATTATCCATGCTGAAACAAATAAAACTTTACGCCCTCGCTTACCAAACCCAAGCTTTCAATCCATCATGAACCCTTCGGAATTAAGAGATAAAGTAGAAGAAGCTTTACGAACAGTACACGACCCGGAAATTCCGGTAAATATTTACGATTTGGGTTTAGTGTACGAAATTAAAGTAGAAGAAGGTTCGAAGGTTAGAGTTACCATGACTTTAACCGCCCCAGCTTGCCCCGCAGCTGGCGATATTATTTTTGAAACTCAGAGTAAACTAGAATCAATTGAAGGAGTAACGGATGCCTACGTGCTTCTCACCTTCGACCCACCTTGGAACCGCGACATGATGAGCGAGGAAGCTAAATTAGAGTTAGGTTTCTTATAGGCATAGTTCATTTAAGGTAAATATTATTGCGTGGGTGTAGTTAGCTAACTACACCTTTTTATTTACTTTTTGATAAAGCAATTTTATACGTTATTAAAGTAGTTTTTGACTCCCGGATGATATGCAAAAGCGAAATCAATCAGGAGGATTCATTTTCTCTCTTGCTTCCATGCACCATACTAATTCTTGCAAAAAGGTTTGGGTTCTTTTTTCTGTACCCGTAATATCTGCCGGATATCCGTTTTCGTCAAAGGCTTCTTGAACATGGGGTACCTGGTAGCGGGCGGGTATTACCCAAACTCCTTTCTTCCATAAAGAAAATATTAGTGAAGGATAAACTAAAACCCCACCAAATGCACCAGTAGATACCGTAACAATTCCCGTAGGTTTCCGCTTCCATTCTACCGATAACAAATCAATCACATTTTTCAAACTTGCCGGAAATCCACCGTTGTATTCCGGAGTAATTACCACTACTCCGTCAGCATTTTTTATGCGGGTAGCAAAATCTACAATTTGAGGAGAAGGGTCAATCATAAATCGTAGCCTTTCTTCGAAAATAGGAAATTTATAATCCTGCAAATCAATTAAATCCGCAGTTGCAATTTCATTTTTCTCTACGTATTTTTTAAAATAAAGCCCTACCCGGTGGCTATTTCGCCCGGCACGAACACTCGTGGAAAGAATGGCGATATGCATAAAAATAAGTGTAAAGGATTACATTTTAGTTTACTATTTTATAACAATTTCCAGGGCCTTTGTTCCTTTAACTTAGAAAAAAGAAATTTATTCCTCATAAAAAAATAGTGAAGCCTAAAAAGTAATTACAAAAGCTATTTGCTTTTAACTTTTAGTTGATGTTAAACTTTCCATTTTATCATTCAGCTTTCGCTTCCAAAGATTTATTTAAATTTCTGATAAAACTTTTTTTATTTAAAACTAGTATTTACATTTGTTAACCAAATGGTTAAATTTAATGGTTAAAAAACTAAAAGATCAGTCTACCGAACAGCGCATTTTAGAAGCTGCAAAAACAGTTTTTATTCACAAAGGAATGGCTGGTGCCCGAATGCAGGATATTGCCGATGAAGCTGGTATTAATAAAGCCATGCTGCATTATTATTTCCGGAGTAAAGAAAAATTATTTGAGGTGATATTCCGGGAAGCGGTAGGAAGGTTTTTGCCGAAGCTTAACGCTATTATTGCGATGGATTCTTCCTTGTTCGAAAAAATTCATGTTTTTTGCCGGGAATACATTAGTGTTCTCACCGAGAATCCTTACATACCCTTATTTGTAGTAAATGAGGCGAATAAGCAATCCCATGCTTTCTTGAGTTCTATGATGGGAAGTCAAAAACCGAACTTACCTGCTTTAATTAACCAAATTGAAGAAGAGGTAAAAAAAGGAATTATCCACCCCATTAGTCCGGCGCAATTATTATTAAACATGATGTCAATGTGTATTTTCCCGTTTCTTGGCCGGCCCATTTGGAATTTTTTATCCGGTATGGATGAATTACAATTTAATTTTTTGATGCAGCAGCGTAAGGAAGAAGTAGCAACCTTTATTATCAGTTCCATAAAAAAACAAAAAGAATAACCTTAAAATTTTTTGTCATGAAATTAACTATTTGGTTAAACACTTTGGTTATTTTATTTTTAATCAATCTACCCCTTGCCCGAGGTCAAACGGTTACTTTGGAGCAATTGCAGCAAAAAGCCCGCGAAAATTACCCGCTTACCCGGCAAAAAAATGTAATTCAGGAAAGTAATGCGCTTTTGCTGCAAAACATTAACAGAAACAACTTACCCCAATTAGTCATTTTGGGGCAGGGTAGCTATCAATCGGATGTAACCAGTATTAACTCTCCAATACCTGGTCTGGAGATAGAAGCACCCGCTAAAGACCAGTACCGGATTACCACCGAACTAACCCAACCCTTATACGATGGGGGCTTGAGAAGATCCAAACAACTCGTGCAGCAAATAACTAGTGAAACGGAAAACCAGCGATTAGAAGTAGAGCTTTATAAGCTGCGGGAACAAGTAAATCAAATGTACTTTGCTATTATTCTGTTGGAGGAACAAGCCCGGCAAGCATCTCTTTTGCAAAAGGATCTGGCCATTGGCATCAAGCGAACTCAGGCCCAGGTAGCCAATGGTATTACTTTTAAATCAAACCTGAATGTGCTTCAAGCCGAACACCTGAAAGCGGGCCAGCGAATCATTGAATTGCAAAATACCCGCTTAGGCTATTTACAAGCCCTGAGTTTATTAACGGGCGAACCATTACCGCTAAATATTCAACTTACCCGGCCAGTGGCACCCGCCATCTCTACTACTCCGGAAATTCGCCGGCCCGAACTCAATCTTTATAGTAAACAAATACAAGTTTGGGAAGCCCAGAAAAAAATGGTAGAAGTAGGCTTACGACCTGGTCTTAGCTTTTTTGGACAAGGTGGCTACGGGAGGCCCGGCCTGAACTTACTCAAAAATGAATTCGATTACTTTTACCTTACCGGCTTACGTTTTACGTGGCGTTTAAATACCTGGTACACCCACCGCAACGAAAAGAAAGTTTTAGACCTGAATAAGAAAACAACCAACTTGCAACAGGAAATTTTCTCATTAAATATCAATATGCAACTCACCCGCGAACGCGCGGAAATTCAAAAACTGGAAGAATTAATCAAGAGTGATCAGGAAATTATAGCGCTTCGGGAAAGCGTAAAAAATCGGCCCAAGCCCAACTGGAAAATGCCGTTATTACCGCCAACGACTTTTTACGCGAGGTGAACGCCAAAGACCAAGCCCGGCAGGCTTTAATCATTCACCAGGTGCAGCTATTGCAATCGCAAGTAAACTATCAAACTATTTCGGGCAATTAATTTATCTAAAGATGAAAAATATATTCCTAGTATTATTGCTAACCACGAGTCTAGTCTCCTGCCATTCGGGAGAAAACATCCACGATGCCTCCGGCACTTTTGAGGCAGATGAAGTTATTGTATCAGCGGAACTGAGCGGTGAAATTGATTCTTTAGCAATTGAGGAAGGACAAGTGATACCGGCCGGTAAAATTGTTGGGTTAATTGACGCCGAAAATGTAAGACTCCAAAAAGAACAAGCTGAAGCAAGTTTAAAAGCTTTAGCGGTAAGAACCACCGACGTTGGGCCGCAGGTATTACTGTTAAAAGATCAGTTAGCTGTGCAGCAAGTACAATTAAAATCCTTGTTACGGGAAAAACAACGCACCGAAAATCTTTTAAAATTAGATGCCGCCACCGGCAAACAACTCGATGATATAAATACCCAGATTGACATTTCCGAACGCCAAATACGAGTCATACAGCAGCAGATTAAAGTTCAGCAAAACGAAGTAGCTACCCGCAACCGGACGATACTCAGCGAAAGGCAACCCATGCAGAAACTTATTGCCCAATTGGGCAGCCAACTAAGCAAAGCGCAGGTGCGCAATCCAATTGCCGGTACCGTACTTACCAAATACGCCATGACCGGGGAAGTAACCGCACCCGGTAAAGCTTTATACAAAATAGCCGATTTATCTACCCTAACCCTGCGGGCTTACATTACCGGAGATCAGTTATCGCAGGTTAAAATTGGGCAGCCCGTAACGGTGCTGGTAGATAATGGCCAGGAAAATTATAAAAAGTTGTCCGGTACCATTACCTGGGTAGCCAGCCAAGCCGAATTCACGCCTAAAACCATTCAAACCAAAGACCAGCGGGCTAACCTGGTTTATGCCGTGAAGGTAAAAGTTAAAAATGATGGATTTCTGAAGATTGGCATGTATGGTGAGGTAGCATTAAACACAGCCTCATGAAAACAATAGTAGTAAATAATCTGGTAAAGACTTATACAACCGGTAAGCAAACGGTACAGGCTTTAAAAGGAATTTCGCTGGAGGTAGATTCCGGGGAGCTCTTTGGCTTAATTGGCCCCGATGGCGCCGGTAAAACCACGCTCATCCGGATTTTGGTAACGCTGTTATTAGCTGATTCGGGCTCTGCCCAAGTAGATGGCCACGAAGTAGTTCAGGATTATAAAATTATCCGGCAGCGGGTGGGTTACATGCCCGGCACTTTTTCTTTGTACCAGGATTTAACAGTGCAGGAAAATCTCAACTTTTTTGCTACCGTTTTTAATACTTCCATTGAAGAGAATTACGACTTAGTAAAAGATATCTATGTTCAGATTGAGCCTTTTAAAAACCGGCGGGCAGGCAAGCTTTCCGGGGGTATGAAACAAAAGCTGGCCTTGTGCTGCACTTTAATTCATAAGCCAACTGTTCTTTTTTTAGATGAGCCCACTACCGGGGTAGATGCCGTTTCCCGGAAAGCATTCTGGGATATGCTGGCTAATTTGAAAAAGCAAGGCATTACCACCTTGGTATCTACCCCTTACATGGACGAAGCCGCTATGTGCGACCGGGTGGCCCTAATTCAAGAAGGTACTATTCTGGCTATTGACCGTCCGGCAGTTATCAACCAGCAATTTCACAAACCCTTGTTGGCTATAGCCTCTACCGCCATGTTCCGGCTATTAAACGATTTAAAAAATTATACTGAGGTAATTGCCGCTTATCCTTTCGGCGAATACCAGCACGTAGTTATGCAGCCCGACTACCATCCGGAACAATTGGAAAAATACCTGCAAGGCAAAAATCATCTGGATTTAGAAATAAAAATTGTTTCCCCCAATATCGAAGATTCATTCATTCAACTAATGTCTAAAAACCAAAATCAAATCCTTTCCTAATGAATAATTACAGCATTGTTTGCGAAAATTTGAGTAAAACCTTCGGCAGTTTTAAAGCAGTCGATAACATTTCCTTTTCTGTAGAAAAAGGCGATATATTTGGTTTTCTGGGCGCAAATGGAGCGGGTAAAACAACTGCTATCCGTATGTTTTGCGGCTTATCTAAACCCACTTCCGGCAAGGCTACGGTAGCCGGCTTAGATGTATTTACTCAAACCGAGCAGATAAAAAAGACCATCGGCTACATGAGTCAGAAATTTTCTTTGTACGCCGATTTAACGGTAAGAGAAAATATTCAATTATACGCCGGTATTTACGGCAAATCCGATCAGTTTATTAAAGAAAAAAGCCGGCTTGTACTGCAGCAATTGAAATTAGAAAAAGAAGCCGATCAGTTGGTCGGTTCGTTGCCCTTGGGTTGGAAACAAAAACTGGCTTTTTCGGTGGCTATTTTCCACGAACCGCAAATAGTTTTTCTCGATGAACCTACCGGCGGCGTAGATCCGATTACCCGTCGCGAGTTCTGGCAAATGATTTACGAAGCCGCCGAACGGGGAATTACCGTTTTTGTAACCACCCACTACATGGACGAAGCCGAATACTGTAACCGGGTTTCGATAATGGTTGATGGCCGGGTGGAAGCCTTAGGCAAACCCAAGGAGCTAAAAAACACTTTTAATGCTGCTAACATGGGAGAAGTATTTCTGAAACTTGCCCGTCAAGCCAAACGCTCCGGAGAATGAATTTGAAAAATGAAAAATCATGAAAAATCACCTGAGTACCGGTAAAGTAAAAAATAATAAACACCGGCAATTTCTTTCGCTGGTTAAAAAAGAATTTTCCCACATTTCCCGCGACCCGAAAACCTTAATTATTCTGTTGGGAATGCCTATTGTGCAGATTATTATATTTGGTTTTGCCTTAACTAACGAAGTAAAAAACGCGCGCATCGGCGTATTTGATCAGGCGCAGGATGCCAGCACTCAAGCCTTAATTTCTCAAATAGAAGCCAGCCAGTATTTCGAAATTTTCCGGCATTTTAATTCTTACCCCGAAATTGAACAGGAATTTAAAAAAGGCACCATAAAAATTGCCCTGGTTTTGCCCCAAAACTTTGCAACCGACTTGCAGCACTTTAACAAAGCCCAGGTACAACTTATCGCCGATGCTTCTGACCCCAACGTAGCCAATACTTTAATTAACTATGCTTCTGCCGTTATTTTGGATTTTCAGGATAGAACTACCGCGAACAATGGCCTGCCTTACACCATCCACACCGAAACCCGGATGTTGTACAATCCGCAATTGCAAGGTACTTATAGTTTTGTTCCCGGGGTAATGGTTATGGTTTTAATGTTGGTTTGTACCATGATGACGGCTATTACCATTGTGCGGGAAAAAGAACTGGGTACCATGGAAATACTGCTAGTATCGCCGCTGCAGCCGCTTAAAATTATTGTAGCTAAAGCAGTGCCTTACTTGCTTTTATCTATGCTTAACATTGCCAGCATTTTGCTCTTGAGCGTATTTGTGTTGCAAGTACCCATTAATGGCAGTTTGCTCTTGCTTTTGGCCGCCAGTATTCTTTTTACCATTACCAGTTTGTCTTTAGGCTTGCTTATTTCTACGGTTACTGATTCGCAACAAACCGCCATGTTCATTTCTTTAACGGGTTTGTTTTTACCCACCGTTATGCTGAGCGGATTTATGTTTCCGATTGAAAACATGCCTTTGCCGCTGCAGGTAATTTCTAATCTGGTGCCGGCTAAATGGTTTTATAGCATTGTAAAAACGGTAATGATTAAAGGTGCCGGATGGGCAATAATCTGGCGGGAAGTTCTGGTATTAACCGCCATGACTTTGCTCTTCCTGGGCTTAAGTATTAAAAATTTTAAAATCCGGTTAGCATGAGAACCTTACAATTTTTGCTGCGCAAAGAGTTCCGGCAAATATTCCGGAACAAGTCCATACTACGCATTATCTTCGTGATGCCTTTAATGCAATTACTGGTTTTGCCCTGGGCAGCGGATTATGAAATGAAGAATATCCGTTTAACCGTAGTAGATCACGATCATTCCGTCAGTTCGCAAAAATTAATCTCCAAAATAAATTCTTCGGGTTACTTTTTATTGTATGCCTATACTCCCTCCTACCAACAAGCCATGGCCACCCTCGACCGGGATCAAGCCGATTTGATTTTAGAAATTCCGGTGGATTTTGAAAGAAATATAATCAAGGAAAACGAATCTACTGCTTTAATAGCCGTAAACGCCATCAATGGCATGAAAGCAGGTTTAGGCAATGCTTACCTGCAAAGTGTAATCCGGGATTTTAATAACCAGGTCCGAACCGAATGGATTCAGCCTACCCGTTTTTCGCCGCAGCAAGTTATGGAAGTAACCACTTCTAACTGGTACAATCCATTACAAAAATACAAAGACTTTATGGTTCCCGGTATTTTAGTGGTGCTGGTAACCATGGTAGGTTCGTTTCTGGCTTCTTTAAACATTGTAAAAGAAAAGGAAATTGGTACCATCGAACAAATGAACGTAACACCGGTAAAAAAATACCATTTTATTCTGGCTAAACTTATTCCTTTTTGGGTGCTGGGGCTTTTTGTGTTGAGTTTAGGCTTGCTCATTGCCTGGGCGTTTTACGGCATTGTACCCGTCGGCAATTTGCTCGTTTTATATACCTACGCGGCAGTTTATCTGCTGGCCGTTTTAGGTTTAGGGTTGTTGCTTTCTACTTATTCCGAAAATCAGCAGCAAGCCATGCTGCTCTCCTTTTTTCTGATTATGGTTTTTATTTTAATGAGCGGCTTGTATACTTCCATCGAAAGCATGCCTTTGTGGGCTCAGTATCTAACCAAAATTAATCCGGTATCTTACTTCATTCAGGTTATCCGAATGGTAATTTTAAAAGGCAGCGGATTGGCCGATATCTCCCAACAACTATTTATTACCGTCGGATTTGCTTTGCTACTCAATGCCTGGGCCGTTGTAAATTATAAAAAGCGGAGTTAAATAACGCAAGTAGCAAGTTATTAGATTTTTATTAGGTTAAACAGTTGAATAGCAATGATTTTGCAACAATATTATCTTCTAGAATATGATTAGCTAATCCTCGTTTAAAAGCTGTTAATAAACCTACCAGCCTCGTTGAAGTATCTGTTATTATAATTAATCCTTAAATTTTGAAGCCAATACCTATTCGCCTTCGTTATAAGGCTTATCTTTGTCGAGATTTAACTGTACCCCCACTATATGAAAACCCGAATTACTGTAAATAGCAATGGTTCTTTAAAAATACAAGGCGACGATTTTGAAATTGTAGATGCCCAAGGCAATGCTTATGATTTAGGTGGCCGCGAGATTGTTTCTATCTGCCGGTGTGGCTTATCCAGTAACAAACCTTTCTGCGATGGCTCCCACAAAGGCCATTTCGAGCATGTAGCCGAAGCTTTTGCTTTACCTCCCCGCAAAGTTTAAGGCGGGCAGGTTCAGGTAAAACATTTCGGTTTTAGTAAATATTATCTAAAAAAATTGAATTAAAATCTTCTTTCCGATTACCTGCTAGTTATTCTTTAGATTTTGAGTAAATAAAATCTATCCATTCAGTTATTAAATTGTATTTTATCTCCTGGTAAATGGCCTCACCGCTTATTTTAACTGATATCTATATTTATCCCATTAAATCGTTGGGCGGGGTGCGCGTAGATAGAGCCTTAGTAGAGCCACAAGGGCTGCAATATGATCGTCGTTGGTTGTTGGTAGACGAAACGGGCACTTTTTTAACGCAACGGGTATTTCCGCAAATGGCACTGCTGCAGGTACAGTTGCTGCCTACCGGTTTACTCGTAACGCATAAACAACAAGTGGCCGAAAGCTTGTTTATTTCGTTTGATTCCCAAAATTACCTGAATACCCCATTAACGGTTACTATCTGGGACGATACGGTAGCTGTGGTAGAAGTTAGCTACGAAGCTAATGCCTGGTTTAGCCGGCTGCTGCGAATAAACTGTTGCTTAGTATTTATGCCACCCGAGGCACATCGCCCGGTTGAACCGGATTTCGCCCAAAACCATGAACCCGTAAGTTTTGCGGATGCTTTTCCTTATTTGTTAATTGGTCAGGAATCCTTGAACGATTTAAATACTCGTTTACCGGAACCCGTACCCATGAACCGGTTCCGGCCCAACCTGGTATTTTCGGGTGGTGAGCCCTTTACGGAAGATTCCTGGCAGGAATTTAAAATTGGAAATCAGAACTTTGCGGCCGTAAAACCCTGCGCCCGCTGCGTTTTAACCACCGTTAACCAAGACACCGCCCAAAAAGGTACCGAACCCCTCCGGACCTTGGCTACTTACCGGACCATTAACAAGAAAGTACTATTTGGCCAAAACGTACTTCCCCGTTCAGGCGATTTATTATTGCAAACGGGAAATCCTATTTCAGTTCTTACCTACCGTTAATTAAAGAAGCTGATAATTAATAAATTAAAACTTTAATTTTAGTAGCTATATACTACTCGTATTCTTTCCGTATGCACGCAAATACTCCGGCGCAACTAAAAAATACCCCTATTCGGACTGCTCAAAATCCTAAAGATATTCCGGTTATTATGGATTTGGCCGTTCAAACCTGGGCTCCTACTTATCAGAATATTGTTTCGGCGGAGCAGTTAGGCTATATGTTTCAGGAAATTTATAACCCCAAAGCATTAAAGCAACAAATGGAGGCCGGTCAGCAATTTTTAATTTTGTACCAAGACCAGACTCCAGCCGGTTTTGCCTCGTATTCTCCTTTACCAAATAATACTTTTAAGTTAAATAAATTGTACGTAGCGCCCGCCTTTCACGGATCTGGTTTTGGGCGGTTGCTTATTAGTGCCGTAGAAGAAGCGGTAAAAAATAGAGGCGGAATTACTTTACTGCTAAATGTTAACCGGCATAATCCGGCCAAGCTTTTTTACGAAAAATGCGGGTATACGGTAGCCTACGAAGAAGACATTCCTATTGGTCCTTACTTTATGAACGATTACGTTATGCAGAAGAGCTGGCAGTAGCTTATGGTTGCTCCTCCGGCAAAGGCAGGCGCTTTAATAATTTTCGCACAACGGGTAGCATTAGCACATAGCAGAAAAAGGTGAGCGGCCCCGCCAGAACCAGCCACAATAACATTCCCGCGAGATTAGCCAGCCAAATAGTCTTTAAAGCAACTACCCAATCTTGTTTAAATAAAGCGGTTATCTCGCTTAAACTTAAATTAAAAGTGGTTAAAGGAAAAACTTTTAACCCCACCTCAATAAAAGGAATGTACAAAATCAGGTGCAAGGGACTAATTAAATAACAGATTAAAAGCAAGGCCGGTAAATTTAGCTTAAACCGTAAGGCTAATAAGGTGCATAAAAAAGAAGTTAGCCCAAACAAAGGCATTAGCCCAATTACTACCCCCAAAGCGCCTGTAACCGCTAACTTTTGGGGCGTAATCCCCATTGTAAGCAGGTTTTTAAAAGGATGAACAACCTTTCTTTTAAAGTAAGAAGGCTTGTGGTGCGGTGTAAGCAAAAGAACTATTTTTACGGGTACGCTCTTAATAAATAATGCAAAGCTTTAATTCAGATTCATTTGCAACGCAATTATTCGCTGGCAAATTAACTGTTTTTAGCAACTTTCATCTAAAAACATTATTTAATCTAGTTAACCTTGTTTTTTATTTAGAGAAGGTGTCTCAAAATTGAGACCAGAATGTAATTAGTAAAAATTTTAATACTGGTTTTAAAATGCTCATACACAGAATCCAGAGTAATGCTAAAACCATTGGTAAAATTATTTCGGTAGCTAAAAGGTTAAAAATCCCTAAATTTCAGGTAAATCATACACCTAAACAACTTCTTTCTTATTTCTACAGATTTGGTATTACTGTTAAGCGTAATACTACTACAACAAAATTGCCTTGTAATACCGTCATTTTACCGGGAATGGGCAAATTCGGGTACTTCAACGCTCGTTATAAAAAAGGTGTAGAGATAATTATTTGATTAATCTTATGAATGCAGATTTTTTAATTTGAGAGATATCTACCTACCGTGATAATACCACCCGGAAACAAATGCTTCTTTCATTTAAAGTTGTAGTTTTAACTTTATCTAATTATTAAATTTAAACAAAATCGGGAATTCGATTAAATGGAGGCTGTTTACTATTTTAGCTTGTTGGCGATATTACTAATTGTTGGCTTGTTTTTGTGGCAACTGCTGGTAAAAATGCGGGAAATAAGCGCAGAGTTACGGCATTTGCGGCAAGAACTTACGCAAAGCAAGCATTCTCCGGTTACTCGTTCCCAATCTCCTGCTCCCGTTTTTATTCCTGAAGAACCTGTTATACCGGTAAATCGAGAAGATTTAGTGCAAAATCAGATCAGAACTGAGATAAAAATCAAAACTAAACCTATTAAACGCCCGTCTTTCTTTGAACGAAATCCTGACCTGGAAAAATTTATTGGGGAGAACCTGATTAATAAATTGGGAATTGCCGTGCTGGTATTAGGAATCGGATACTTCGTTAAATTCGCGATTGACCAGAATTGGATAAATGCTTGGGGACGGGTATGGGTTGGTTTTGCCGCTGGGGCTGGTTTATTAGGTTTAGCGCATTGGTTACGTCGGCAATACGCGGCTTTTAGTTCGGTGCTGGTAGGCGGTGGGTTAGCGGTTCTGTATTTTTCCATTGCCCTGGCCTTTCACGAATACCAATTGTTTTCCCAAACCCTGGCCTTTATTTTAATGGTAGGCGTTACGGGATTTTCGGTATTTATGGCTATTACCTACGACCGCCAGGAACTGGCGGTGCTTGCGCTGCTAGGTGGGTTTGCCTCCCCTCTTTTGGCTAGCTCGGGAGGTAATAATTACCGGGTATTGTTCATTTACATCCTGATATTAAATATTGGTATGCTGATTCTGGCCTATTTTAAAAACTGGTCGGTCATTCGGGTAATTTCTTATTTAGCCACGGTAATTCTTTTTGCGGGTTGGCTGGTAGCCAAAGTAATAGGAGAACCGCAAGGTCCTTATCTGGGCGGATTTATTTTTGCCATGCTCTTCTACCTGGTGTTTTTTGCCATGACCGTAGTGTATAATCTGAAACAGCAACAATCTTTTACGCTTCTCGAAATTGGTCTTTTGCTGAGCAATACGGCTTTTTTTTACTTATGTGGCTTGTATTTATTAGATCAGTTAGCCTCCGGAACGTATCTGGGCCTTTTTTCGGCTGTAATGGCGTTTTTTAACGGAGTAGTGGTTTGGCAATTAAAACAGTCCACCACTGTAGATCCTAAGCTGCGCTACTTGCTCGGAGGTACGGGAATATTACTTTTATACCTGGCCATATTGTTTGAGCTTACTTATCGATTAGGCAGTACCAATACCGAAATGCGCGAAATAAAGTACCTGGTTGTTGCCAGCTATCATTATCTTTTTGCCTTGCTAATTATTCGCTTTTTACCCACCACTGTTCAAACCAGGTGGCCCTTCCGGGAAGTATTGCTGGGATTTAGTTTAGCTTCGTATGTACTTTTGGTACAACCCATTGTGCAAGAAGCGCGCAACACTTATTTACTGCCACCCGGAGGAAGTATATTGCCATTTGTGCTGCACTACTCTGCTGTAATTTTGTTAATACTGCTCCTCTACTACGGCTTTATTTATTACCGCGACACTTTCGGCTTGCATTCTAAAAAAATGAATGGCTTATTATGGGTTGGTTGCGCTGCCTTCGTGTACCTGGCCAGCACGGAATCGGATCACTTATTAGCGCTGTGGCAATACAGGCCCGGTCAGAATTTAGCTACTTTGCTGCAACAGCAGCATAAAATTTATTTTCCAATTTTGTGGGGGCTCGCTTCTTTTGGCTTTATGCTTTTGGGTATGCGTTATAAACTAAAAACCCTGCGACTGGCTTCCCTGAGTTTATTTTTCATCACTTTATTAAAGCTTTTTTTATTCGATATTCAGAAAATATCGGCGGGCGGACGAATTGCGGCTTTTATTTCTTTGGGCGTTTTGTTATTGGTAGTTTCTTTCCTGTATCAAAAATTAAAGGTTTTGTTACTCGATGATACTCCACCCGAAAAGTAAAACAAAAGACTGGCTGGTTCGCAAACAAGAATTATTTTATTAGCCAAACCCTAACTCTTATATTTACTCATTCTTGTATTTACTCGTTCTTGGTTAAACGCATCTTTCTTTTAAATATGAAAGCATTACGGTTTTTTACTTGTTGGTTGGGCCTTTTGAGTTATGTATTTTTGGCGGGGTGTTCCGGTAAATCAAAAAACCCTGATTTAGGTACCTACGAGACCCTTACCGACGCCAATGCTACCGAAATCCTTACTAAATTCGGTAAAGAAAATCCGGAAACGCTGGTTACCATTAGCACCAGTATGGGCAAAATAAAAGTACGCTTATACGAAGATACGCCCCTGCACCGGGCAAACTTTGTGCGGCTGGCTAAAATGGGTTTTTACGATAACACTATTTTTTACCGGGTGCTCCGCGATTTTATGATTCAAGGAGGCGATACCCGGGAACGTAAAATCAAAAAAGATAAGTACGGCGTTCCCAGCGAAGTAAAATCCAATCATTTTCATAAACGCGGCGCTTTGGCCATGGCCCGCTACGACGATGAATTTAACCCTAAGCGCTTATCTTCGTCGCATAATTTTTATCTGGTGCAGGGAGTAGTGCATAACCAGGAGAGTCTCGACGACATTGCCCTTACTAATAAAATTACGTTTTCGCCGGAGCAAATCAAAACCTATACCACCCTTGGCGGCGTTCCGTCCCTGGATACTAAATACACGGTATTCGGCGAAGTGGTGGAAGGCTTGGAAGTAATTGATAAAATTGCGAAAGTACCCGTCGACCCAAACGACTTCCCGGTACAGGACATTTTCATGACAGTAGAAGTAGAAGAATAATTTTTAACGATAAAACCGCTTCCTTATCTTAATTACCTACCAGGAATAGGGTTATAGATGTGGTTAAAAGACTATGTATTTTTCAAAAATCTTTCTAACTTTAGACTAAAACCGTATTAAAATTTTACAAACTAACCAGTTATTTTCTTCCTACCTTACTAGTTGAATTTATTATAATTTTTTTAGACTATATTACGTCTAATAACGTATATAAAAAAGTTAAAAAATTTAGATTGTTCTTCTATTTTACTCTTACTTGATAGGCTTCTACTCCGGTAGCAGCTACCTATTGGTTGTTCCTAAATTTACTCTTTAAGCTCCCCGATAATCTGGAATTCTTTTGTGTGGGTTCTGCATTAAGTTTTGGTAATGGTGCGTCTGGTATATCAAATCCTAATAGGTAAAGCGTCTATGCTTTTTTTCACTCAAAACAATATTGAAATTGAATATCACTCTGAAACCGGAATTATAGAAGTAAGATGGATTAAAATATTACAAGAAGAACACTTATGCACCATGTGGGAGGAAATTTTAAAATGTATTGCAAAATACAATATAAACTATCTTCTTTTTGATGCGAGTCATCTGGATTATATTCCATTTTTACACCACGAACGAACAACTCTCATCTTTCAAACCGAACTACCCATTACCCCTCTGAAAAAAATTGCCATTATCCTCTCCGAAAAGGTGCCGAATCTTTTAAAGATTGAAAACTTATTTCGGCGGTATACGCATCTCAATAGCCCAAATTTAGAATTTAAATTATTCCATCATCATTACGAAGCCTTGGACTGGCTTCTGGAATTCACAAAGTATTAGTTAGTAAAATCTGATGCTAATGAAAGTTTATGAATTGATGTGCGGCGTGGGGTGACTAAACTCTATCAATTCAGCGTAGAACTGGAGTTAATATTCTAAACTAACTTTGTTGAAGTACTTAGATTACAAGCTGATTTTTTGTCATTACTAACTGTTGAGCTGGTTCAAAAAACCAACTTATTGGTAAATCGATATTAAGGCTACTACCCATTCTGCCTTTTCCCTCGTTCATTTTTGTTTCAATGTTAGCCTGATTGCGCCGTACTTTTATATCTGTCAGAAAATAGACGAAGCAGGTAAATCCAAAGAAATGACTCTATTTGGTTATGTAGGCCTTTACTCAAAATGGAATGCCCATCTAAATTATTTAAGCAGGTATTTATAACCATTACGTTAAATCTTCAATCATTTTGCCCTTACTTTTTTGATTTTTCCATTTAATTTCTTATAATCATTCTGATAATTAGTATAAATTTACTTTTCGCCTACAGAGTATAGTTTAATTCAAGGGCTTATAAACCTTCGATTTTTCATCTTTTCTGTAACACGACCCACATAAATAAAAAGTTAAATGCTCTATGAAATATAAAATTATTCTGCTAGGTATTCTTTTCCTCTCCACTCTATCTCTTCGGGCCCAGGTAGATGTAGATAGTGCCTTTCGCCATTCCGCCAGCCAAACCAAAGTAATGCTCCAGGAAATTAAAAAAGCCCTGACCACCAAATACCCGGAATTAGTGGTGCCTCGGACCCTACGCCCAAGTGGTGAACTTAAACTTATTCCCTCCCGCGATTGGACCAGCGGTTTCTTTCCGGGAAACTTGTGGTTTTTATACGAATATACCCAAGATCCACAATGGCTAGCCGAAGCCAAAAAGTTTACGGCCGAAATAGAAAATGAAAAATTGGATCTTACTTCTCACGATGTTGGCTTTAAAGTGTATAACAGTTTTGGCGCGGGCTACCGGCTGACTCAGGATACAGCTTATCGTTCCGTCATTATTCAGGGTGCTAAATCGTTAATTACGCGTTTTAATCCTAAAGTGGGTTGTATTCAATCTTGGAAAGCCTGGAACAAGTGGCATTATCCGGTTATTATTGATAATATGATGAACCTGGAACTACTTTTTGCCGCTACCCGCTTAACCGGCGACTCTACTTATTACCAAATTGCCATGAGCCACGCCGACACTACTATGAAGAATCATTTCCGGGCGGATTACAGTTCCTATCACGTGATAGACTACGACCCCATAACCGGAAAAGTACGCAAGAAAAACACGCACCAAGGTTACAGCGATTCTTCGGCTTGGGCCCGGGGGCAATCCTGGGGTTTATATGGCTTTACTATGTGCTACCGCGAAACCAAAAAGCAAAGCTACTTAACGCACGCCGAGAATATAGCTTCCTTTCTTTTAAAAAATCCGCGTTTACCATCGGATATGGTGCCTTACTGGGACTATGATGCCCCGCTAATTCCTAATGAACCGCGTGATGCCTCGGCGGCGGCCGTAATGGCCTCTGCCTTGTATGAACTTAGTACCTATAGCAAGAACAAAAAAATTTACCGGGCTGCCGCCGATAAAATAGTAAATAGTCTGGCTAGTTTGTATGCTTCGCCGGTGGGGCAAAACCGGGGTTTTATTTTATTGCACAGTACCGGCCATAAACCCGGTAATTCAGAAGTGGATGTACCTTTAATTTACGCGGATTATTATTACTTGGAAGCCTTGATACGCAAAAATGAAACAAACTTACCTCCCCGTTTAAATGCTATTAGTAACAAGTCCGTTATTAAAGGCCGAAAACTAAGATTTACCGTTTCCGCTACCGATGGTAATCCGAATCAAATTCAAAACTATTCTTTAATTAATGCCCCGGCAGGAGCTAATATCAATTCCGCCACCGGTGTTTTCAACTGGACTCCCCAACAAACCGGAACGTATACTTTCTTTGTAAAAACTACTGATAGCGGCTCGCCTGTTTTAACCAGTCAAAAGCGGGTAACGGTAACCGTTACCCCGGTGCCTTACTTTTCTTTGCAGGTAACCGTTAACGGTTCCGGAACAGTTACCCAAGAGCCTTTACAAGATAGCTACGCTTATGGCACGAAGGTGGCTTTAGCGGCCATTCCCGCGGAAGGTTATACATTTAACGGCTGGAGCGGGGACGTAAATAGTAAAAATCCAACCTTGCCTTTGGTCATGACGGGCGATAAGCAAGTTACCGCCAATTTTGTTTTACAAACCACCCAAGACCTTGTTAAATTAAATCTCATTAACACTGAAAACAAGGAAATAATAACTACTCTCACGGAAGGCATGGTCTTAAACGTAGCTGCTTTGCCTACAAAAAATTTAAACATTGAGGCTGTAATAAATCCATCCACCGTAAAGAGCGTTACTTTTGAGCTTTCCGGCGAGGAAAGCCATACCTTAACCGAGTCGAAAGCCCCTTACTTGTTGTTCGGCGATGCGGAGGGTAAACCCAACGCCTGGACTCCGGCCGAAGGAAAATACACTTTAAAAGCTACTCCCTATTCCGAAGCCAACGGGAAAGGTCCAGCCGGAGAATCAATGACTCTTCATTTTTCGGTAATTAATAAGTCATTAACCGATTCCGAAAGGCAGGCAACCCTTAGAGAGCAGCTAACTAATAGTACGTTACATGTAAAAGCGTATCCTAATCCTACTCACGATGGTCATTTAACGGTTTCTTTACCAACTAAATTACAGGGTAATTTTTCTTATATTCTATTTTCGGCGGTGGGAAGCAAATTAACCAGCGGTGAAATCAACGCTACCCAATCTACTAGGGCAAAGTTCGATTTTTCCCGCCAAATGTCGGCCGCAGGTATTTATTATTTACGCTTAGAGAATGCTACCTCTAAAGAGTGGGTTAAATTGATTAAGTATTAGACAGATTAAAATGAATCGATAATAATTCAGGTAGCTATCTTGTAGCTACCCGATTGTTTAATTCTTTTTATCAGCCGTGCTCTCGGTTTATAGTAACTCAAAAGCGTATTAGGTATTTTGTAGGATAATTTCAATTTAATTTTGCCTGAGTTTTCTGCTTTCCTAAGGAAATAGAATACTTTTGTATTGTATTAACCTTGCTTGATGGTTGCAGAAAAATCCGGCGGTAAAATCATATCCCTTTATCCTTCCCTTTCGCCCGAAGAGAAGGTGGAATGGCTATTCCGGAAATATTACGCCAGTTTATGCCGAAGCTTGTACCGCACCTTACGCGATGCCAACTTTGCCGAAGATATTGTGCAGGAAGTTTTCCTGAAAGTTTGGGAAATGCGCGAAAGCTTACAAATGGACGAAGCCATTCAGGCCTACTTATATCGTTCCTGCTATAATACAGCGCTCAATTTTTTAAAAACCCAAAAGCCAAAAACGGATATTGATACCATCGGCGAAATAGTACCGGGCAGCGACTCAGCGGAGAAACACGTTAATTTTCTTGAAACCGAAACTCAGGTTTTACAAGCCATTGATAGCCTTCCTCCTAAAACCAAGCTGGTATTTTCGATGAGCCGTTTTGAGGAATTGAGCTACAAAGAAATAGCCGACCGGCTGGATATTTCCCTGAAATCCGTGGAAAAACACATGGGCATTGCCTTGCAGCGTCTGCGCGAAAACCTGAAAGAATACCTCGTCGGGCTGCTTTCATTTATCCTTTCCGATTTTTTTTAATTTTTTTTCAAATACGAGGTAGGGTAAGGACTACTTTAATTGTTTTATAGACGAAGACCCGAGGCGCCCTTCTTCCTTTAAACAATTTTTTCTTAAAACAATCCTTAACTCTTACTTAAATGAAATCTTATTTAGTTAAAAAATTAAACCTAACTTTTTTAGGCGTTGCCACTCTGTTTTTAATAACTTCTTGCGAAGATGAGTTTTTGCGCGGCCACGGCGATGTTGTTTCCCGTAACCGTCCGGTAGGTACGTTTAATGCCGTAAGTGCCGGAGGCGAATTCGAAATTTTCTTAACCCAAGGGCCCACTAAAGATGTATTACTCGAAGGTCAGGAAAATGTATTATCGGAATTATCTACCGAAGTCCGGAACAACAAGCTGATTATTAAATACGACAAGAAACACGTGAAAACCAGTAAACCGGTGCGCATTTACATTACTACGCCCGAGTTAACCGAAGTTTCCGTTTCCGGCGCTAACTCCGTCAGAAGTTTAACCGACTGGCAGGTAGATGATTTTGATTTAGAAGCTTCCGGCAACACCGATATTCATTTAACCTTAAAAGGAGCCCAAACCATTGATACAGAATTATCCGGTTCGGCAGATATAGAACTGAACGGCGATGCTGTTTACCACGACATTGATATTTCGGGTTCCGGAAATGTAAAAGCTTTTGACTTGATTACCAAAGAGGCGGATATTGAGGTGAGCGGCTCCGGCAAATGCGAAGTAACGGTAAGCGACCGTTTAAAAGCTATCCTCAGCGGCTCCGGCCGGGTGCGTTATAAAGGCAATCCTAGCGTGAGTACTAAAATATCCGGCAGTGGCAGTGTAAATCAAGTTGATTAATAAATTTTCGTAACTTTTAAAATAAAATTTACCTTTAGGGTAGGGTAAGAATTGTTTTAACTGTTATATAAGTACATGAATGAAAACCGGCCTACATTCTGGGAACACCTGGCCCGGGAAGTCAGTGGAAATGCTTCGGAAGAATCGAAAGACTGGGCGCAGCAGCAACCAGACCAGGAAATTAAGGAAGCAAGAAAACAGGCCGAACGGGTATGGCAAAGTACGTCCTTACCGGTAGACTCGTACGAACCGGATGTAGAGCGCGGCTGGCAACGGTTTCAGTTAAAAGTGCAAGCCCGGCAAATGCCGCTCACTCCGGTAAAGAAAAGTAAAACGGGCACCATACGATGGGCAGTGGCGGCTACTATTTCTTTGTTATTGGTAGCCGGAGCTTACTTTCTTACTCGCCCCACGCAACCCGCTTGGACGGAAGTAAAAACGGCAGCAAATGAAACCAAAACCATTCGGCTTGCGGATGGTAGTACCGTAGCCTTAAACCAGAAAAGCGTATTTTCTTACCCTACCAATTTTCAGAAGGAAAATCGGATTGTGAAATTAACGGGAGAAGCATTTTTTGAAGTGGCAAAAGCCGAAGGCAAGCGCTTCACGATTTTCGCCGAAGGCACCAAAACGGAAGTAATTGGAACGTCTTTTAATTTAAGAGCTTACGCCCACGAACCCGTGAAAGTGCAGGTAGTTACCGGCAAAGTAGCGTTTGCTCGCACCGAAACCGACGATGCCGTATTTCTAGTACCCGGGCAGGAAGGCGTAATAGGTGAAAAAACTCCGATAGCCCAAAAGCAAACAATCCAAAATGAAAATTTTAGAAGTTGGAGAACCAAGAATTTAACTTTTAGCAATACCCAACTGGACCAGTTAACGGCCGAACTGGAAAGTTACTTTAACATAAAAATTACCATTCAAAACAATGCCTTGCGCCAATGCCGGTTTACCACTTCTTTCCGGAATCCGGACCTGAAAGAAGTATTAGATATCCTGGCGGTAACGGGCAACCTAACCATTACCCAAAAAGGAACCGAATATTTTATTACGGGTCCGGGGTGTAAATAAAAAATCTAGAAAATTTTAAATAATTTTAAGAATGAAAACACGCAGTTTTTTCATAATGGCTTTGCTATGCCTGGTTTTTTCAGCCTGTCTGGCTCAGTCGCAACCGCTAAAAACCAAAATTTCTTTAAAAGTAAATAACGCCACCTTACCGCAGGTGCTGCAATCTATCCAGCAGAAATACGCTATTCGGTTTTCTTACCTCAACAACGATTTACCGCCCAAAAACCGAGTTTCCGCTGAAATACAAGATAAAACCTTAGCCGAAGTACTGGATGTGCTGCTGGCTAATACCAACGTAGGTTACCTGGAAAAAAACGGCCAGGTAATTATTAAAAAAGGTTTACCGAAAAGTTTACCCAAAGCCTCCACCTTAAACAAACTTCCTCCGCCCACTTCCAGTACTCCAGCTAAGCCAACTCCAAGAACAACGCCCACTCCAGCTGAAGTTAAGCCAGAACCCACTCAGAAAAAGGTGGAAACCGTAGTCACTCCCCCAAGTACAAGTGCAGCAGAAGAGCCTGCTTCCGTTCCGGATACTCTGGCTACTCAAAGTGTTTCGGATACAAGTGCGGCCCGTACTTCTATTACTATTAAAAGGGTAAAAACCATTGCTTTTGATGAAGATTCGCTGGAAATCAAACCGTATCATCTGGGAATTATCTACCCATTAAGCACCAACGGAACACGGGCGAACGAGTATGTCAATCGGGTATCGGCGCACTTACTCGTGGGTACGGCCGCCGGCAACCAAGGTGCTGAATTTGCCGGAATAGGTAATATCGATAAAAAGTACGTGCGTGGTTTTCAGTTCGGCGGCTATTTCAATATAATCGGTAACCGCGATAAACTAACCCCAGTAACGGATAGCGTAATTAATCGGTACAGCTTACAAGGAGGTCAGTTTGCGGGCTTTCTGAACGTGGCCAGCGGTAACAGCAATGGGGTTCAGTTTGCCGGTTTCTTAAACGTAAGCCGTAATATTACCGGGGTGCAAGGTGCCGGTTTCATGAATATTGCCCGGGATGTAAAAGGCGCGCAATTATCTGGTTTTATCAACAAAGCCCGCTATGTAAGAGGTACGCAAATCGGATTTTTAAATTTTGCCGATAGTATTAACGGTGTACCGGTCGGGTTTTTAAGTTTTGTAAAACACGGCGGTTACCATCACGCAGAGATTTACGTTGCTGATGATTTTAACGTGAATATAACTTATAAAATAGGGGTCCCAAAATTCTATACGTTGTTTGCCTTAGGGGCGGAACTCGACGATAAAAAACGCTGGGGTTATGGGGCAGGCTTTGGCTCGGAATGGACGCTTTATAAACGTTTGCATTTAAACACGGATGTAGTATCGTATTATGTTATCGAAAAAAGTTACGAAAATTTTCCGGATGGCTTGTTTGAAGATTATGAGTTAAACATGCTGAACAAATTTAGGTTGCTAGGTACTGTACAATTGGCCAATCATTTATCTTTCTTTGGGGGTCCTACTTTTAACGTAATGGTATCGAAATACCAGGAACCCGGCGAATCGGAAGTGGGCTCAACTTTTCCCAAACACACCTTTTTTAATAAAACCGACTTCTTCGATACGAATGTAAAAATGTGGATTGGCTTTAACGCCGGTATCCGTTTTTAGAATTACCTACCCTCCTACTCTTCTTTCAATTTTGCTTCTATCCGTTTAAAACCGCTTTTTAGCAGTTATCAGAACCTTATTGTCTAAAAAATTCTATGAATCAAGCTAATTATTCAAACCCGATCAATATTGCCCAGGATTATCAAAAAGGCTGGGAAAAATCCCAGGCCGAATACGAACGTCAACGTGTCCGCGCTTTACCAAATCTAAATCTCCGCAAAGGATATTGTAAGCAAAAAGCAATTTCTTTACTAACGGTATTCCTTATTTTATTAACCAGCCAGCTTTCTTCCTTCGGCCAAAACCTGACCCAAACTATTCGTGGCAAAATCATTGACCGGGAATCACAAACGCCGTTAGTAGGAGCCTCCGTAGCCATTGTATCGTTAAACCCGATTAAAGGCAGCACGACCGATAACGATGGAGTTTTTAAAATTGAAAAAGTGCCGGTTGGCCGCCATACGCTCAAAATTAATTACATTGGCTACCAGGAACAAATAATTCCGGAATTACTGCTGGGTTCCGGTAAAGAAATAATTCTCACAGTTGGGCTTACCGAATCCATCCGGCAAATGGACGAGGTAGTCATTACAGCACAACCTGAAAAAGGGCAACCCCTCAACGACATGGCTACGCTCAGTGCCCGTTCTATCTCCGTGGAAGAAACCAAACGGTATGCGGCCAGTGTGAACGACCCCGCCCGCGCCGCTTTATCTTACGCCGGTGTAGCCACCACCGACGATGGCGGCAACCAAATTGTGGTTCGGGGCAATTCGCCGAAAGGCATTTTGTGGCGGATGGAAGGCATCGAAGTACCTAATCCTAACCATTTTGGCGAGGAAGGAGCTTCGGGCGGGGGCATAAGTATCTTGAGTGTAAATATGATTGATAATTCGGATTTTTATACCGGCGCCTTTCCGGCCGAATACGGCAATGCTTTATCCGGAATTTTCGACATGAAGTTGCGCCAGGGTAATAACGAAAAACGGGAATATGCTTTCCAAGCGGGAGTTTTAGGTCTCGATTTTGCCGCCGAAGGCCCTTTTAAAAAGAACTACAAAGGTTCTTATTTAGCCAATTACCGGTATTCGACCTTAGCGATTCTGAAAAAAGTGGGCGTAAATATTTCGGGCGATGCCGCGCCCGAATTTCAGGATTTTTCCTTTAAACTGCATTTTCCTACTACTAAAGCCGGAATATTTACTTTGTGGGGTATTGGCGGTTACAGCACCCAGGTACAAGAAGCAGAACGAAACTCCAAGGAATGGAAAGAAAAAGAAGACCGCTTCGATGATATTTTTAAATCCGGTATGGGAGCCGCCGGTTTATCGCACGTTTATTTTTTAAATTCTAAAGCTTACTTCGAAACGGTGCTGTCTTTGTCCGGCAACTTTACCCGTTACCGTTACGATTCGTTGGGCACCGATTATAAACCTACTACTTTTTACCGCGAATCATTTAATAATTACGCTGGCCGCTTATCCGTGCTGTATAATCATAAATTAAATAACCAACACACCATTCGGGTAGGCGCCATTTACAGCCAGTTAAACTTCGACTTATTCAGTGAAGGCCGCGATGAAGACCGGGATAATACCTTGGAACGTTGGGTAGATAATGCGGGCAATTCCGGGTTACTGCAAGCGTATGGCCAATGGAAATACCGGATTGCCGAAAATTTAACGCTTAACTCCGGGGTGCATTTTATGCGGTTGGGTTTAAACGGCAATAGCGCCCTGGAACCAAGGTTAGGCATTCGGTGGAATTTTTCGGGTACCCAATCTTTAGGAGCTGCTTTTGGTACGCATAGCCGGAACGAATCCATGGCTGTTTATTTTGCGCAACAACCCTTAGGAAATGGCCTGTATTCGCAAGCCAATAAAGATTTAAAACTGACCAAAGCCCGTCATTACGTGATTTCCTACGACCAAATGCTCCGCGAAGACTTACGTTTTAAAGTAGAAACGTATTACCAGCAATTGTATAACTTAGCCATCAGCCCGGACCCCAGGAGTACCATTGCCGCCTTAAATTCCGAAACCGGCCTTATTGCCGATAGTTTAGTAAGCAACGGTAAAGGTAAAAATTACGGCGTAGAATTAAGCTTAGAAAAGTTTTTTACGAATAATTACTATTTTTTAATTACCAGTTCGCTGTACAATTCTAAGTTTACGGCGGCCGATGGAGTGGAACGCAATACCCGGTACAATGGCAATCATATTTTAAATGTTTTGGGTGGCAAAGAATTTAAAGTTGGGAAAGATAAAGCCAATTTAATTGGGGCGAACGTGCGAGTACTTTGGGCCGGCGGCAACCGGTATACGCCTTTAAATGTAGAACAATCGCGCCTAGAGGATAAGGCTGTGTACTACGAAGATAAACGCTACGAAGCCCAAGCTCCCGATTACTTCCGCACCGATATCCGGGTAAGTTATCGCAAAAACCGGCCAAAAGCTTCTTACATCTTGTCGCTGGACATTCAAAATGTAACCAACCGCTTGAACATCTACAACCAGTACTACGATAAAGATACCCAGAGCCTTAAAATTAGTACCCAAACCGGCCTGATACCCGTACTAAACTATCGCATTGAATTTTAAAACTACCCAAGCAGGCATTAGCACAAAATCATTCTTTAAGCACTGCTTATTTCACAAACTCTAAAACAATTTTTGCCATTCTTCACCAATAAAAGCCTTTTCGAAGAATAAAAAGGACATAGCTTTTTTACATACAGTCTCCGTTCGTAATGATTGATTAAAACTAAAAAGGGCTTACTTCTAATTGGAAGTAAGCCCTTTTGTTTATTTGTTGTAGAAGATTTTACATGTTTTCCCGGATGCGGTGGGCTAACTCCTCAAATTCTTCTTTCGTTAATTTTAATTTTGGATTGGCAAAGTTCATGTCCTCCATCCTGTTAATCGGAATTAAATGAATATGCGCGTGCGGCACCTCAAATCCAATCACAGCCATTCCAATCCGGGAAGCTCCGGTTGCCTGCTTCACGCCAACTGCTACTTGCTTGGCAAATACATGCAAGTCGGCGAGCAGCGTATCTTCCAATTCAAAGATATCTTCTACCTGTTTCTTAGGTACCACTAAAGTATGACCGGGCTGCAAAGGACTTATATCTAAAAAAGCTAAAAACTGATCGTCTTCCGCTACCTTGTAAGCCGGAATAACGCCTTTTACGATTTTAGTGAAAATGGATTCCATAGTAATTAACGGGAAATTTCGAGGACTTCGAAGCGAATTTTACCAGCCGGAATCGTAATTTCTGCTATTTCGCCCACCGACTTACCCAGCAAACCTTTGCCAATCGGTGATTTTACGGAAATTTTACCTTGCGCCAGGTTAGCTTCTTCTTCCGATACCAACACGTAATCCATTACCAGGTTATTGTTCAAATTCTTAATTTTTACTTTTGACAGTATTAAAGCCTTGCTCAGATCCAGGTGCGAATCATCAATCAGCCGGGCATTTCCTACGACTTCTTCCAACTTAGAAATTTTTAGTTCCAGATGCCCCTGAGCGTCCTTCGCAGCATCATATTCTGCGTTCTCACTTAAATCCCCTTTATCGCGGGCTTCGGCCAGTTGGCGCGCCACTTCCGCCCGTCCTTTCGTTTTTAGCTCCGCTAATTCGTCTTTTAACTTTTGCAAGCCTTCGGCGGTATAGTACGATACAGATCCCATAAATTTAATTTTTCAGCAATAGTTAAAACAAAAAGAACGGCCAAAGCCTGACCGTTCCTCCTGCAAGTTAATATTTTTTTTAATATTCTTGTCAAGAGTACGAACAAGATTTTACTTGCTTTCGTCCTAAAGTACGGAGGCCCAACCTTTACTATTTCGAGTAATGAAAGATTTAAAAATACTCATTTTTTAAATCGGATTATCTAAAAAACTTTTGATTTTACGCGTAAGAACCTGATTGATTTTATAATAGGATTCGTGGGTCCAGCCGGCAATATGCGGCGATAATAATACGTTTTGCGCCTGAATCAGGTACTCAAAAGTAGTTTTTTGTTCGTCCGTTAAAGTACCCAGTTTTTCGTTTTCCAGCACATCTAACGCTGCTCCTTTAATTTTACCGGTTTGCAACAAAGTAACCAAGCCTTTTAAATCGAGTATTTCGCCGCGGGAGGAGTTAAGCAACCAAAGGTTTTTGCGGAAACTATTTAGAAAATCCGGATTCGCGAAGTAACGGTTAGCTGGCGTATAAGGTATGTGAAAACTTATTACATCGGCTTCACCTTCTATTTTTTCTAAGGAACACAAGGTAGCATGTTCATCGGCTTGGATGCTTGAGTCGTTATCGTAAGCAAGAACCTGGCAATCGAAGCCCCGCAGCCGTTTGGCAAAGGCCCGGCCCATGTTGCCATAGCCAATAATGCCTATGGTTTTTCCCATAATCTCCTCACCCCTGTTTGCTTCACGGTACCATTCATAATTCCGGACTTCCCGGTCGGCTTTTACCATATGGCGCAGTAAAGCCAGCAACATGCCCAAGGTATGTTCGCCCACGGCGTCGCTATTTCCCTCCGGCGCGTTTAAAAGTTTAATGTGGTATTTAGCCAAAGCAGCTTCATCAATATTATCTACGCCAGCGCCGGCCCGGCCAATAAAGCGTAATTGTTGATTGCCGTTTAATAATTCTTCTGTAATCCGGAGTTTACTGCGCACAATTAGTCCATCGTAACCCGGCAAAGCATTTTTTACTTCGGCTGCTTTCA
This sequence comes from Adhaeribacter arboris, assembly GCF_003023845.1. NCBI lineage: Bacteria > Pseudomonadati > Bacteroidota > Cytophagia > Cytophagales > Hymenobacteraceae > Adhaeribacter > Adhaeribacter arboris. The sequence goes on from NZ_PYFT01000001.1 coordinate 2,324,270, forward strand.
GTTCGGGCTGATACGAAACGATTAAACCAATTTCTTCCAGCATGGGAATAATGGAAGAATGCATTTGGTCGATTATCAAACAGGAAATTTTACGGGAAAACATTTTTAAGTAAACCTAAAGAACAATTATAATTTTTATGAAAGTACTCCGACGAAAGTAGTTTCTTGCGGAAAGAGAATGAATTCTTGAGTTTGTATTACGCTGCATGTGCTTCAATCAGTTGCGTTAATTGAATAAACTCCGCCACCGATAACTGTTCTGCCCGCTTATCAAAAACGGGCTGTTTCGTAATTTCGTCGGGTAAGTGGTAGGGCCGTAAACAATTGCGTAAGGTTTTCCGGCGGGTACCAAAGCTCAGTTTCACTACTTCAAAAAATTTCTTCTCGTTACAAGGCAATTGCTCCACTTGGTTACGAACCAACGTAATAACGCCCGATAATACTTGCGGCGGCGGATCAAACACTTCCCGGCTTACCGTAAACCTATACGCAATGGTATAAAATGCTTGCAGCAGCACGCTCAAAATTCCGTAAACTTTAGAGCCCGGCCCGGCGGCAATTCGTTCCGCCACTTCTTTTTGCAGCATACATACTACCTCCATCACCTGTTGCCGGTGTTCCAGAACTTTAAAAAAAATCTGACTGGAGATGTTGTAAGGGAAATTACCAATTATGGAAATTTTATTTGAAAACCGTTTGCTTAAATCAAGACGCAGAAAATCCGCTTCCAGAATACGGCCGGTCAACTCCGGAAAATGCGCCTGCAAGTAACGAATGGATTCCTGGTCAATATCAATAATGGTGGTTTGGTACGCCGTATGCTGCACCAGGTATTTCGTTAAAACCCCCATTCCCGGCCCAATTTCCAGAACATCCTTTACTCCGGCGGGTAAAGTTAATTGTTCCACAATGCGGGTCGCAATATTTTCGTCAGTAAGAAAATGCTGGCCGAGGTGTTTTTTAGGATTTACCTTTTTCACACAAATTAGCGGTAAAATTTAAATAATAGATACTAACAAAAATTATTACTTTAACTACGAAAACAACGAGTAAAAACCTGCTACTACCGCAAACGGTAATCGGAAAAGCTAATACGTAATACGTAGCTTTTAAAGCTAGCTTAACTTACCCGGTCCTATCTTAAAACAGCGCCCTATTCAGAATGCAACGTATTTTAAAGTAGTAAATTTATTTTATTCCGAATTTTCTCCATGCAGCACCTTTACCCTTGTTCGTCCGTAAACTTTTAAACTTTTAGTATATTGCGCGCCAAAGATACAATAGAACCATGCCGACACAACTGAAACACGATACCAAGATAGATAAAAATAAAAGCTTGGTAGTTATTATTCACTCCGCCGAGGATTTGACCGGCACAGATTTTACTTCGGAGGAGCAAGCTTACGTAAAAAAACAGATTGATTATAAAAATAAACTCATCACCCTCAATCGGTTTACCCACTGCATTTATGTATTGGTAACTACTCGTAAACCGGCTTTTTATTCTTACCACGAAGAATTGCGCAAAGCCGGTTTTAACTTGCAAAAATTATTACAAGCCGATAAAACCGAAGCTATTTACTTAGCAGATTTAACCGGTTCCAAAGCTTCCTTTTATTTGGCCGAAGGCTTGTTTTTGAGCAACTACCAATACGATAAATATAAAACCGATAAAAGTAGCGCCTCAACGCTCCAAAACATTATAATAACTGATAGTTCCATTGCTGAAGCCGAAGTGAACGAACTAAACAACTTGCTGCACGGCGTTTACCTGGCCCGCGATTTGGTGAATGAGCCGCATAACTACCAATCGGCGGAACAACTGGCCGATACCATTACGGCAGTAGGCGATCACGCCGGGTTTACTACCGAAATTCTGGATATTCTTAAAATACAAGCTTTAAAAATGGGTGGCTTATTAGCCGTTAACCAGGGGAGTCTGGACCCACCTACTTTTTCTATTTTAGAATACAAACCAGAAAATGCCCGTAACGAAAAACCGTACGTATTAGTAGGCAAAGGAGTGGTGTATGATACCGGCGGCTTAAGCTTAAAACCTACGCCTAACTCCATGGACCTAATGAAATCGGATATGGCTGGGGCTGCTGGCGTAATTGGAATTCTTTACGCGCTGGCTAAAAACCAAATACCTTTGCACGTTATTGGATTGATTCCGGCTACCGACAATCGGCCGGGTGGTCGCGCCTTTGCTCCCGGCGACGTTATTACCATGCACAGCGGAACTACCGTAGAAGTAATGAATACCGACGCCGAAGGCCGCCTGCTTTTAGCCGATGCCTTGCATTTTGCTAAAAAATACGATCCCGAACTGGTTATTGATATGGCCACCTTAACCGGAGCCGCCGCGCGCGCGGTAGGTCGCGAAGGAATAGTAATGATGAGCAGCGCCCCCGAAGAAACCCGACAAAAATTTAAGAAAGCGGGTGAAACCACCTACGAGCGCCTCGTAGAACTGCCTCTATGGGAAGAATACGCCGAACACTTGAAATCAGATATTGCGGATCTGAAAAACATGGGTGGCCCGGAAGCAGGGGCTATTTCGGCCGGTAAATTTCTCGAACATTTTACTTCTTACCCTTGGATTCACCTGGATATTGCGGGTACAGCTTTCCTAACTTCGCCGGATAATTACCGTGGTAAAAATGGCACCGGTTCCAGTGTCCGGCTTATTTATCAGTTTTTAACGGAATCCGTTAAAGAAAATAACAACTAACCTCGGCAATATTTATACAGTTTTTAAATCCGCTACCATCTTTAAACCGGTTATTCAAATCTAGTTATTATTAATAACGTAAAGCGCATAACCCACACTCTTCCATGGATAAACCAAAGCTAAAAATAGGTATCACGCTGGGCGATTATAACGGTATTGGGCCGGAAGTAATTATTAAAACCCTCGCGGATACTCGCATTCTGAGTTTTTGCACTCCTATTATTTACGGTTCCGGAAACTTAATTAATAAAACCCGCAAACTGCTTCACATCGAAAATTTTTCTTTTCAGCAAATCCGGCAAATGGCTGAGTACGACCACAAGCGGATAAACGTGCTTAATTGTTGGGAAGAAGAACACGAATTAAATTTGGGTACCCCCACCCCGCAGTCCGGGAAAGCAGCCTTGCAATCTATTCAGACCGCCAGCGCGGATTTAAAAGCGGGCCTGATTGATGGTATTGTAACCGCACCGATCGATAAAGACAATATTCAATCCGAAGAGTTTAAATTTCCGGGTCATACCGAATATTTTACGTCCTATTTTGAAGCTCCCGAAAGTTTGATGTTTTTGGTAAGCGGCAATCTACGGGTAGCCACGGCTACCGGGCACTTACCGGTAAAAGAGGTTGCGCCTAAACTTACTACCGAACTATTGCTGCAAAAACTAACTATTTTACTGCAATCCCTTCAGAATGACTTTGGTATTCAAAAACCCCGAGTTGCGGTTTTGGGCTTAAACCCCCACGCCGGCGAAAACGGGTTATTGGGAACCGAAGAACAAGAAATTATTATGCCGGCCATCCGGATTTTAAAAGAAAAAGGTCATCTTTTATTTGGGCCGTTTCCCGCCGATGGCTTTTTCGGGACTCGTCAATACCAGCAAGTAGATGCTACTTTAGCTATGTACCACGATCAAGGGTTAATTCCCTTTAAAACGCTGGCCTTTGAAAACGGAGTTAATTATACCGCCGGCTTGCCCATTGTACGCACTTCCCCCGATCATGGCACGGCGTATAACATTGCGGGCGCGAACAAGGCCCAGGAAAGCTCTTTCCGGGAAGCACTTTTTCTGGCAATTGATATCATAAGAAAAAGACAACCGTATAAGCACTAGCGGAATATTTTAATTTTTTTAATTAGAGATTAAATTACTAATTTTGCGCTTTGCAAAAAAATTGGCAGTCGTGAGAAAGATAAATGAGTTTGATATTCAAATTGCCACCCTTAGTGATAAGGTTCACGAGTATGATTTTGTTATAGATGATGCCTTTTTTGCATTATTTGATCAAAATCTGGTGAATGGTGGTAATCTGCGGGCACACATTGTGTTAGACAAAACGGATCTTTTGCTGCAATTTGAATTTAAAATTTCAGGTACCGTAAATGTAACCTGCGATCGCAGTCTAGACGAATTTGATTATCCGATTGAATTAGAGGAATTGCTGTTGGTTCGGTATGGCGCCGTTGAAGCAGAATTGGATGATAATGTTTTGCAGATAGTTCCGGGCACGCAAGCTCTAAATATTGCGCAACATTTGTTCGATTACATTGGCTTAGCTATTCCCATAAAAAAACTGCATCCCCGGTTCTACGAGGTAGATGAAGATCCGGACGCGGAGAATATACTGATTTACTCTAGCGGCGGATTAAATCAAGATACCGATGACGAAGATGACGATACCGCCGGTGACCCGCGTTGGGATGTCTTGAAAAAATTAAAATAATAAATAAGTAAAAATAAATAAACAGTACAGTTTCTAGAAAATGGCACATCCTAAACGAAAGATTTCGAAAACCAGAAGAGATAAGAGAAGAACGCATTATAAGTTAACTCCTAGTACGCACATGGAATGCTCCAACTGTGGTTCACCCGTTCTGTACCACCGCGTTTGTTCTGAATGTGGGTATTACAGAGGTAAGCAAGCTATTGAGAAAGAAGTAGCGGCCTAACCTTATGAGAATAGCCCTCGACGCTATGGGCGGTGATTTTGCTCCTGACTCTATCGTTCAAGGAGCAATTCTGGCTTCCCACAATTTGCCGGAAGATGCCGAAATAGTCTTGATAGGTCAGGAAGAGGTAGTGCAGGAATGTTTGAAAAAATACGATGCCACGTCTTCCCGAATATCTATCGTACCTGCTAGTCAGGTTATTCATATGGGCGAGCATCCCACTAAAGCACTTACCCAAAAACCAGATTCCAGCATTTCAAAAGGTTATCAATTGCTAAAATTAAAGCAAATTGATGCTTTTTGCAGTGCTGGGAATACAGGTGCCATGCTGGTAGGTGCTATGTTTAGCGTAAAAGCCGTAGAAGGAGTATTACGTCCGGGCATCGTCGGATTTGTTCCCAAATTAGATGGTGGTACTGGGGTTATTTTGGATGTAGGCGCCAACGCTGAATGTAAACCAGAAGTATTAGAGCAATTTGGCGAGTTAGGATCCATTTACGCGCAGAATGTACTGGGAATTGCTAATCCCAAGGTAGGTTTGATGAATTTGGGCGAAGAAGAAGGTAAAGGCCCCGTCATTTCACAAGCGGCCCATCAATTACTCAAAAATAATGCTAGTCTTAATTTTATCGGCAATATTGAAGGCCGTGACTTATTTAATGATAAGGCCGATGTTATTATTTGCGATGGCTTTATTGGTAATGTAATTTTAAAATTATCGGAATCGATATACGATATTTTATTAAGCAAAAGCATTGTTGACCCGTATTTTGATAAATTCAATTACGAAGCCGTAGGTGGCAGCCCCATCCTGGGAATTAACGGTAATGCTATTATCGGGCACGGCGTATCCAGCCCGACCGCTACCTGCAATATGTTGCACTTAGCTTATAAGTTGGCCAAATCAGGAATAACAGAGCAAATTCAAAAAACTTTTAGTGCCTGATTTTCCCTTACGAACCAAGAAACCTGACTATGAGTAAAATATCTGCTGCTATTACTGGCGTAAGCGGCTATGTACCGGACTATATCCTTACCAACCAAGAGTTGGAAACCATGGTGGAAACCAATGACGAATGGATTGTTACCCGCACCGGTATTAAAGAAAGAAGAATACTGAAAAAAGAAGGCGAAGGCACCTCTTATATTATAAATTTCGCCGTTAAAGATCTGCTGCAAAAAACCAATACCCTCCCGGAAGAAGTAGAGTTAATAATTGTGGCTACCACCACTCCGGACATGGTTTTCCCCGCCACGGCTAATCTGGTAGCAGCCGAAACCGGTATGATAAATGCTTTTGGCTACGATTTGCAAGCCGCTTGTTCCGGTTTTTTATTCGCCCTCTCTACCGGCGCTAAATTTATTGAATCGGGTCGGTATAAAAAAGTTATTGTAGCTGGGGCAGATAAAATGTCGTCCATTATAAATTACGAAGACCGTACTACCTGCATTATTTTTGGCGATGGTGGCGGCGCGGTAATGCTGGAACCCAACACCGAAGGTTTAGGCCTAATTGATGAAGTCTTGAAATCGGATGGTACGGGCGCTCCTTACCTGCACATGAAAGCAGGCGGCAGCCGCCGGCCAGCTACCCACGAAACCGTAGCAAATAAAGAACATTACGCTTACCAGGAAGGAACTACTGTGTTTAAATTTGCGGTAAAAGGCATGGCCGAAGTAGCCGGTGAAGTAATGGAACGTAATCAATTAACGGGCGAAGATATTGCCTGGCTGGTACCGCACCAAGCAAACAAGCGAATTATTGATGCAACCTCCGGGCGCATGAATATTGGCAGCGACAAAGTAATGATGAACATCGACCGTTACGGTAACACTACCAGTGGTACGCTGCCCTTGTGCCTTTGGGACTACGAAAATCAACTCAAAAAAGGTGATAATGTGATTCTTGCCGCTTTTGGTGGTGGTTTTACCTGGGGTGCTATTTACCTGAAGTGGGCCTACGACCCTCAATAATAATTTATAAATAATTTAGAATTAATAAATTGAACGTAAATTAAAAGCCCAATTCAGGTACTTTTTAAAAGAAGGTGCTTTTAATTATTAATTTTTACTTAAAATGGCAACTACTGCTGATTTCAAAAACGGTTTGTGCTTAGAATATAACGGTGATTTGTACATTATTACCGAATTTCAGCACGTGAAGCCCGGTAAAGGTCCGGCTTTTGTGCGCACTAAATTAAAAAATATAAAAACCGGAAAAGTTATCGATAACACGTTTAACGCTGGGGTGAAAGTTACCACTGCTCGGGTAGAACAACGTCCGCATCAGTTTTTGTACAAAGATGATATGGGCTATACGTTTATGGATACCAACACCTTTGAACAAGTAATTCTGGACGAAAAAATGGTGCCTTTTGCTGATTTATTAAAAGATGGTCAGGAAGTAACCATACTGTTTCACGCTGAAACGGAAACTCCTCTCACTTGCGAAATACCGCCGTTTGTGGAGCTGTTAATTACTTATACGGAACCCGGCATAAAAGGTGATACAGCTACAAATGCATCTAAAGCCGCCATTGTAGAAACCGGAGCAACTATTCAGGTTCCTCTTTTTATTAACCAGGATGAGTTAATTAAAGTGGATACCCGCACCTACACCTACGCAGAACGAGTAAAATAAATCTATGAAAGCCAAAGAACTTCAGGAACTGATTGACTTTATTGCAAAGTCGGGTTTAAACAAAGTAGATATTGAAACCGAAGAATTTAGAATTTCGGTAAAGCGGGAACCCGATTCTCCAAAAGTGCATTACTTGCCGGAACCGACCCGACCAACTGTTTCGACGGCCTCTGCGCCTGCTTCTACTCCGGCAAGTGCTCCGGCTAACCCGGCACCTGTTAGCTCTCCTGCTGCGGCCACTACTACTAGTGCCGAGTCTAATTATTTAACGATAAAATCACCGATGATCGGAACATTTTATCGCTCTTCCAGCCCGGAGTCCGACTTTTTTGTAAATGTAGGAGACGTAATTTCAAAGGGTGATATTATTTGTATCATTGAAGCCATGAAATTATTTAACGAGATTGAAGCTGAATTTGGTGGTAAAGTGGTAAAAGTGTTGGTAGAGAATGCCTCCCCAGTAGAATACGACCAACCATTATTCCTGATTGATCCGTCTTAAATTCAATTATGAATTAAAACTTAAAAATTATGAATGACTCTGTCTTCATAATTTTTAAAATATACATTGTTTAAAACATACGTAAAGCTCTCTGGCTACTAATTAGGTGAATGGGCGTTGAAAACACCGCCTAACTTAATTGTAGCAGATAAATTTAAATAAGGCGTAGGTTTTAATTTCTAATTCATAATTTCTCATTCATAATTTAATAAAACTGTGTTTAAGAAAATACTGGTTGCCAACCGCGGTGAGATAGCCTTACGTATTATTCGTACCTGCAAAGAAATGGGCATTAAGACGGTGGCAGTTTATTCTACTGCTGATAAAGAAAGCCTGCACGTTCGATTTGCCGACGAAGCCGTCTGTATTGGTCCTCCTTCGAGCACCTTATCTTATTTAAATATTCCGAGTATTATTTCCGCGGCCGAAATCACCAACGCCGATGCCATTCATCCGGGTTATGGTTTTCTATCGGAAAATGCCGAGTTTTCGCGAATTTGCCATGAGAACGGTATTAAGTTTATTGGCGCTACGCCAGCCATGATTAATGCCATGGGCGATAAATCTTCGGCTAAAACCACTATGAAGAAAGCCGGCGTACCTACCATTCCGGGTTCCGATGGCTTGTTAAAATCAGTAGAAGAAGGGATTAAGCTGGCGCACAAAATCAAATACCCGGTTATTATAAAAGCAACGGCGGGTGGCGGCGGCCGGGGCATGCGCATTATTAACAACGACGAAGAATTTGAAAAAGCCTGGAACAGTGCGCGTACCGAAGCCAAAGCAGCTTTCGGCGACGATGGCATGTATTTGGAAAAATTTGTAGAAGAACCTCGTCACATTGAAATTCAGTTGGTTGGCGATCAGCACAACAAGGTTTGTCATCTCTCCGAACGTGATTGCTCTATTCAGCGTCGCCATCAGAAATTAATAGAAGAAACTCCCTCGCCGTTTATTGATGAGAAACTCCGGGAAGCTATGGGGAAAGCCGCTATTGCCGGTGCTTCCGCTATTAGTTACGAAGGGGTAGGTACCATTGAGTTCCTGGTAGATAAACACAAAAATTTTTACTTCATGGAAATGAACACCCGGATTCAGGTGGAGCACCCCATTACCGAAGAAGTAATTAATTACGATTTAATTAAAGAGCAAATAAAAGTAGCCGCTGGGGTTCCTATTTCCGGAAAAAATTATTATCCCCAAATGCACGCCATTGAATGCCGCATTAATGCCGAAGATCCGGTAAATGGTTTTCGGCCCGCTCCAGGCAAAATCACCACCTTGCACATTCCGGGTGGGCACGGAGTACGGGTAGATACTCACGTTTACGCGGGTTACACCATTCCGCCCAATTATGACTCCATGATTGCCAAGCTTATTGTTACAGCGCAAACCCGCGCGGAGGCAATTGTAAAAATGAAGCGGGCCTTAAGTGAATTTGTGGTAGAGGGAGTAAAAACAACTATTCCTTTTCATTTAAGAATGATGGATGATGAAAACTTTAAATCGGGTAACTTCACCACTAAATATTTAGATACCTACGATTTTAGTGCGCTGGCTGAATAGATTGAAGAATAGTTTAAAAGTTAACAATTTATTTAAGCAGAAAGCCCGGTTTAACCGGGCTTTCTGCTTTTGCAACTTCACCTAAAACTTATTTGTACTCACCTTGCTAAATGTTACCTAACTGCTTTCTCCTCACCGGCAACCAGCTCTTCTAATTGATTATACCACTCTTCGCCGTATTTCCGAATTAAAGGCTCTTTCAGGAATTGATACACGCGCACACCTAACTCTTGGCCAAAGCTGCAGGCGGCATTACATATCTGCCATTTGTCATAATTTAATGCTTCAAACCCGTCGTATCTAGTTATCCGGATAGGATATAAGTGGCAGGAGATTGGCTTTCTCCAATTAATTTTACCGTCTAGGTAGGCTTGTTCAATACCGCATTTTAAAGTTAAATTATCGTCATAAATGGCATAGGCACATTCGCGGTTACCAATAGTGGTAGTCGAAAAGTCGTCTTCCCAATCTTTAATGTATAAACCTTGTTCCGCAATGGCTTTTTGCCCTTCTGCAGAAAGATAAGGTTTAATAGCCTCGTAATTTTCGGATAATATAGCCAATTCGTCTTCCTCCAGAGGGGCACCTAGATCGCCTTCTACACAGCAGGCCCCTTTGCATTTCTCTAAATTACAGACAAAAAACTTATCTTTTATATCGTCGCTAATAACTGTGTGTTCCAGAATAATCATGGTACATGTATTTACCGAAAATACAAAGTTCCTACCTTTTTAGTTCGACTGCCATCTTTCGGTTAGTTTTACTTAATCATTTATTGGCCAGAAAGAAGATTGCTATTGTAAAAGATTTTTCTCTACTTAACCGGTAATCAGCTTGATTAAACAAAGTTATGGAAAGTAATAACACAGACTCACTTCGGTATCCGATTGGTACATACACCGCAAAACCAATTATTTCACCCGAAGAGCTAAAAGAATATATTCAGCATATTACCCATTTACCGGCCCAATTACGCAAAGCAGTAAAAGATTTGAACGAAAAAGAATTAGATACTCCTTACCGGGCGGGTGGCTGGACGGTACGCCAGACCGTAAATCACGTGGCGGATAGCCATATTAACAGCTATGTTCGCTTCCGCTTAGCCCTCACCGAGGATAAACCGGTAATTAAAACGTACGAAGAACACCTTTGGGCCGAACTAGCCGATGCCAAACATGCCCCCGTAGATATGTCCCTCATTTTGCTGGAAGCCTTGCACCTGCGTTGGGTAATGCTTTTGGAATCGCTTACCCCGGAACAATGGCAACGGGTATTTGTGCATCCTACTTTGGGGGAAGTAACTTTAAGTAATGCGGCGGGCTTGTATTCGTGGCATGGTCGGCATCACGTAGCCCATATTACCGAACTTAGAAAACGGAATTTCGACCGTTAAAATAAAAGAAAGCTATATTAAATAAATAAGGTTTTTACAATTTTAAACGGGGGTCAGGGCTGACGTATTGAGTAGTAAAATCCTCTTGTAAATACTTATAATGGGCGGTTATCGCAATCATAGCGGCATTATCGGTGCAATACTCAAAGGCGGGAATGTACACATTCCATTTATAACGAGCGGCACTATCGGTCATAGCCTGACGCAAACCTGAATTTGCCGAAACCCCACCCGCAATGGCTATTTCCCGGATTCCGGTGTCTTTAGCGGCTTGCTTTAATTTTTTTAGTAAAGTTTGAATTAAGGCATTCTGAATGCTGGCACAAATATCTGCTAAGTTTTCGGCAATAAAATGGGGATTTTGCGTTGTATTTTCCCGGAGGAAGTACAAGATAGAAGTTTTAATGCCGCTAAAGGAAAAGTCGTAACCCGGCATGTTTACAATTGGAAAAGTAAAACGATCGGGGTTACCGGTAGCCGCGGTGCGGTCCAAGAGCGGGCCACCCGGATAAGGTAGGCCCAGCAATTTGGCCGATTTATCGAATGCTTCGCCTACAGCATCATCGGTGGTTTGACCTAATACTTGCATATCCAAATAATCTTTTACGAGTACAATTTGGGTATGTCCGCCGCTTACGGTAAGGCACAAAAAAGGAAAAGATGGTTTAGGTTCATCAATAAAATGGGCCAAGATATGGGCCTGCATGTGATTTACTTCCATTAAAGGTAAATTTAAACCCAAGGCAAACGATTTAGCAAAGGCACAGCCTACCAGCAAGGCGCCGAGTAAGCCGGGTCCGCGGGTAAAGGCTACCGCATCTAAATCACTTTTTGTTATCTTTGCCGTAAGTAAGGCTTGCGACACCACCGGAATAATATTTTGTTGATGTGCCCGGGAAGCTAATTCCGGCACGACGCCGCCGTACTGTTTATGAACTTCCTGCGTGGCTACTATGTTGGCTACTACTTTGCCGTTGCGGATAATTGCCGCCGAAGTATCGTCGCAGGAAGATTCGATTGCTAATATTGTAGGACCCAAAACCATTTGGAAAACAAGACAAATAATAAGTGGACTGGTGTTATTAAAACTACTCTCCGAATAGTTATCGGTTTATTTTTATTTATTGTTTTGCTTTTAGCTGGGCTAATGTTTGCCTTACGGCAGTCCTCTATTCAAACCAGCGTGGTGCAAAAAGCATCTAAAATCCTCTCCGCTAAAATTGGTCACCAGGTTACCATTGGCCGAGTAGATATTCGATTTTTCAACAAAGTTATACTGGAAAAAGTAAAAGTTCTCGATCGGAACCAAGAAGAATTATTTTATATCGGCGAAGTCGAGGCAAGTCTTAGTGGTTTTTCGCTGCAAAATTACCGCAAATTAACCATCGAAACCTTAAAGCTTACGCAGCCACACGCCGCTTTTGTAAGATATAAAACGGCCGATTCGATGAACTTAAGTGTTTTTCTGGCTTCCCTGAAAAAATTAATGAAAACCGATACCACTAAAACGGCTAAAACTAAGTTTGATTTTAATATATATGGCCTGGAAATCCAGAACGGATATTTTCGCTACGATAATCAGAAACGTGAACCTGTTGCCTTTGGTATGGATTACCAACATTTGGACATTGACAGCATTAACGTAAAAATATCGGAAATTGCTTTTTTAGGTGATACTATTAGCATGCACCTAACTGATCTGCAAGCCCACGAGCATAAATCAAATACCAAACTAAAAAACCTGGACGCGCACATGATCTACGCGCCAACATTTTGGGAGTTTGCCGATCTGGATTTACGTGTAAACAAAAGCAATTTGGGCCATTACGTCCGTTTTGATTACAAACGATTTTGGAACTTTACTTCGTTTAACGATAGTGTTCGGGTAACCGCTTCCCTTGATTCTTCCGCCGTATTTTCCGATGATATTGCCATATTCGCTCCGCAGTTAAAAGATTGGCACGAAAAAATTCTTATTTCCGGGGAAGCTAAAGGATACGTCAGGCGTTTTAATGCCCAAAATATTGACCTGTATTACGGCGAAAAAACTCATATCGTTGGGAATTTAAGTGCGGATGGTTTGCCCCGTTACAAAGAAACGTTTGCCGATATTAAACTCAAACCTTCGGTAATACTGGCGCGGGATCTTAAAAAGTTTATTCCGGCTAAGAATTATGCCCTGGTAGAGCGGTTGGGAACCGTAAAGCTGCAAGGCGACTTCCTGGGTTTTTATTCCGATTTTGTGGCGCATGGTTCTTTTGCCACGGCCCTGGGCAAGGTGGTGTCGGATATAAATCTTAAAATAAATAAGAATCCGGACCTATCTACTTACAAAGGTTATTTAAAAACCGATCGGTTTGCGTTAGGCAAGTTTATTGGCAATGTGCGTACCCTGCAATCTATTACCATGAACGGTCAGGTGAAAGGAACCGGCTTTAACCTGGCTTCTGCCCGTTTAAATTTAGATGCCACTATCCAATCGGTAGGAATTTTAGGTTATAACTACCGCTATATTACCACCGATGCCACCTTAAGTCAGGAGTTAGTAGCCGGAAAATTGAACATCAAAGATCCCAATCTCGAATTAACCGCCGACGGAAAGATAAATTTAAGTCAGAAAAAACCCACTTTCGACCTAAAAACAACTATTAACCGAGCTAACCTGCAAGCATTAAAGTTATTGAACAAGAACTTTGTTTTACAAACCAAGGCTAGTTTAAATTTTACCGGTTTAACTCTGGATAATTTACTCGGGCAGGCTACTTTCCAAAATACTACTCTTACGTACGGCAAAGAAATTATTAATTTCGATTCGGTCTCCATTCAATCTTCCCGCAACCAACAAGGCCAGCGTTCAATTGCGGCAAGCAGTAAAATTCTGGATTTTTCAGCAACCGGTAATTTTGAGGTATCGCGGTTTATAACTGATTTTACCACGTTTGTGCGGGAAGATATTCTTAGTTTTAAAAGCAATCAATCGGCCAGTGAAGCTTATTACCAGCAGAAAAAGAACTATACCGGCCAAGATTATGAATTAAATTTAGCTTTCCGTTTTAAGCAAGGGAATTCTTTCCTGAAAGCTTACGTGCCAGAATTATACCTGGCTGAAAACACTTTATTTACGGGTAATTTCCGGCAAGGGCGCAACTCGATTTTTAATTTATACAGTCACCTGGACACCTTAATTTACGGCAATTATAAATTCTATAACAACGATTTTGAAATTAACAATTCTAAGCTACAAAACAGTCCAACGGTATTAGCCAGCGTGGTATTTTCCTCGCGTAATCAGCAATTTGCCGGGGCGGCTCCTTCCGAAAACTTGTTTCTGGAAGGAATTTGGAACGATAGCACCATTAACTTTGCTACTAATATTGCGCAAACGAACAGCACGAATAAAGCCTCCGTGAGCGGCAATATTAGTTTTCCGCCCGATAAAGTTCAGATAATTCTAAACCAATCCAACATTAATATTCTGGGTAAGCAGTGGAGCATCCGGCCCAACAATAATATTTTAATTGGGGCTGCCGGTAAAGAAATTGAAGTAAACGGATTGGAATTATTTTACGGTAACCAAAGCGTTAACGTAACTGGTCAGGCTTCGCGTAATCCGGAGAAAGAACTGGTCATGGAAATTAAAAACTTTCAGCTCGAAAACTTAGTCCCGCTATTGAATCAGCAAATTTATGGAATACTAAATGCCCGGGCATCAGCTTCCAACTTATTTAATAAATCTATCATTCTCAGCAAATTATCTGTTGATTCCTTGCGTCTGGATTCTATTTACATCGGGGAAATTAGTGGTTCTACCGATTGGGACAAGAACGAAGACAAGATAAAAGTAGATTTAGGAGTATTCCGGAGTAATATGCGGGTAGTATCGGTTACCGGCGATTACAATCCTCAATCCGAAAACAATCCGTTGAATTTACTGGCCGTAATGGACGAAGCTCCCATTAAGTTGGTGGAGCCTTTGTTAAAAACGTTATTTTCCGATTTATCGGGTATTATGGAAGGCCGCGTTCAAATAAATGGCCGCCTGAATGCCCCGGTACTCATAGGGTCGGCGTTCGTTACCAATGGCCGTTTCCGGGTAAATTATTTAAATACGTATTACTCTTTCAGCGACCGGATTTATTTTTCGGATAAGGACATAACGTTCCGGAATATTAAAATCCGGGATATGTTTACCAATTCGGCGGTTATCGCCGGCACCATTCAGCACGAAGGATTCCGGAACATGTCGCTTGATTTGAAAGGTGATTTCCGGAAGTTTATGGTGCTAAATACCACCCGGGCCGAAAACTCACTCTATTATGGAACCGCCATTGCTACGGGTACGGCTAGCTTAACGGGCACTCCTTCCAATTTATCTATTAATGTAAATGCCCGTAGCGAAGCGGGCACCAAAATGTCGATTCCTCTGGACGGCCAACAAGAAGCAAAGCGACAAAGTTATATTCAGTTTGTTAATCACAAGCGCTTGCGCCAGGATTCGGTAGCTACCGATTCTGCGGCAGATGTTCCGCGGGTAGATTTAGCGGGTATTAAGCTTAATTTTAATTTAGGAATTACGGATGATGCCGAGTTGGAAATTATTTTTGACGAAGAAACCGGCGACATTGTGCGGGGCTCGGGTAACGGCCGGATAAATTTAAATATTGATACCCGGGGCGAATTTACCATGGATGGGCAGGTAGAAATTGTGAAAGGTTATTACAACTTCACTTTGTATAACATAATCCGGAAAGGCTTTAACATCCGGCCGGGCGGTACCATTACCTGGAACGGCGACCCTTACGCCGGAATTATGGACCTTACGGCCACTTATACGCAAAGGATAGTTTTACCCGTAAGTATCACGCAGGAACAAAGTAACATCCGCTACCCCGTAACGGCAGTAATGGACTTGGAAGGAAGATTACTTGCTCCGGAAATTAAACTGAACCTGGAGTTTGAAGATACTCCCTCTACTCTGGAAACTCAAATTAATGCCTATTTAGCGGATATTCGAAACAACCAGGATGAACTCAACCGGCAAGTATTTAATTTATTAATTTTAAAACGCTTATCCGACCCGAGTAACACCGCGCAAGCCAACGTTGGCGCCCAGGTAGATAACGCGTTAGGCCTCACCAGCAGTTTGAGCCAAGCTTTATCAAACCAGTTAGGTAATTTAATTTCGCAACTCGACAGCAATTTAGAGATTGACATCGGCTTGGATGGTTTTTCTAACCAGCAAATTAATGATTTACAACTCCGGTTAAGTTACTCTTTATTCAAAGGGCGGCTGCGGTTGAGCCACGAAGGTGGCTTACCGGGTAGTAATAATTACACCAATAGCACAAATTATAACCAGACCGGAACAGAAGTGCCGGGATCGTGGCGGGCAGATGTTTACCTGCGCGCTGACGGAAAACTTCGCTTAAAATTAGAGTATAACATCACTCCTTATTCTTATTCCACCTTTGGCCAGACTACGGTAAGCAGTTTACGCGGCAGTATTTTACACACCGAGCGCTTCGACACGTTTTCCGAGCTATTTGCCCGTCGTAAAATGCGCCGCCGCGACCGCAAAGCCACCGAAAAAATAATCATCGACTCCGACGACCGCGTAGGACTCTGACAATTACCAGCTACCAATTATTAAATATCAGTAACTAATTATCATCTTTCAGCCAAATAATGCGCCTTTAACTAAAAATAATTGTTAGAAATTTTCGGTAGCTATTACGAGTATTGAAGAAAATATAGCATTATTTAACCGATACTTGGTACATGGTAACGGGTAAATGATAAATGGTAATTGAAAACTGTAATATTTATTCTTAATTTTGCGGGGCAAATAAATTATGGCAAAACACCCCAATAAACCTACCCGCAAAAAGAAACTTGGTAGCTATCCGCATACCATGGTTATTTTTACCATTACTTTGGCTCTTTTTGTGATTGGTTTGTTTAGCACCTTGCTTATTCACGCGAGTAAATTATCCGATATTGTTAAACAAAGCATAGAAGTACAAGTCTACCTGGATTTTGATTTAACGCAAACCCAGTTGGCCCGCCTGAAAAACACGTTTTCTCAGAAAGAATACATTGCCTACCTGAATCAACAACCCCAAGTTCGCTTTTTTTCGAAAGAAGAAGGCGCTAAAGAATTTATTCAGGAAAGCGGCGAAGACTTCATGGCCTTTTTAGGTGATAACCCCCTGCGGGACGCCTTTATTTTAAACATTAACCCCGATTTTGCCGACTCGGAACATTTGAAAAAGATAAAAGCTGAATTGGAAGAAATGGATGGCGTTTACGAGGTGCAGTACGTAGCTAGCTTAATTGATTCCATTAACCAAAACCTTAAAAAAATCAGCATTATATTGCTCAGCTTTGCGGGTATTCTGGTGTTGGTAGTGGTTATTTTAATCAATAACACGATTAAACTGGCTATGTTTTCGCAACGTTTCTTGATTAGGAGCATGCAATTAGTAGGCGCTACGGCTGGTTTCATCCAACGTCCCTTTATGAACCGGGCTATTTTACAAGGTTTTATTAGTAGTTTACTGGCCTCGGGTATGTTGCTAGGCTTATTAAGCTATGCTTATTACCAAATAAACGAGTTGTATTTACTCCGCGACGAAACCAAATTAATCATTCTGGGTATTTTGTTGGTAATATTAGGCATGGTTATCGGTTTTATTAGTTCGTACCGGGCCGTGCGCAAATACATGCATTTATCTTTGGATGAACTTTATTAAACCTTAGACGCTAGAGACTAGATAATAGACGTAAGAATAAGCATTAACAAGTTTTGTTTATAATTAATAGAACTTCACATTATTTAATAAATCTTTAAAAAGAAGAAAGTCTAGAGTCCAGTATCTAGCGTCCAGGAAATATATGGAAAACAAAAATGAGTTTGCCTTCGGCAGAAAGAATTACCTGTTCATGATAGTGGGCTTAGTAGTATTAGCTATTGGTTTTATTATTATGACCTTGGACGCAGAGCCCTACGGCGAAGGTTTTATGGGAATTACCTTAGGCCCCATAATTTTAGTAATTGGATTTATTATTGAGTTTTTTGCTATTATGGTAAAAGACCGTAAAAAAGCTTAAATGAGTTTCTGGCACGCAATTATCCTGGCTATTGTAGAAGGCCTTACCGAATTTTTACCCGTATCCTCTACCGGCCACATGATCATCGTTTCGAGTTTGATGGGCATTAATGCTACGGAGTTTACGAAAATGTTTACCGTAAATATTCAGTTCGGAGCTATTTTATCGGTATTAGTTTTGTACCGGAAACGTTTTTTTCAATCCCTGGATTTTTATAAAAAATTACTTATTGCATTTATTCCGGCAATTGTCATCGGTTTTTTGCTCAACGATGTAATAGATGCTTTGTTGGAAAGCGTGCTAACCGTGGCTATATCGCTGGTGTTGGGCGGTATTGTATTATTATTTGTAGATAAATGGTTCAACAATGATCCTACGCACAGCACTCCTTCGGCGAAGCAAGCTTTTGTAATTGGTTTGGCCCAATGTATTGCCATGATTCCGGGAGTTTCCCGATCGGCGGCTTCCATTATCGGGGGTTTGGCGCAAGGTATTTCCCGGAAAGCCGCGGCTGAATTTTCTTTTTTCCTGGCTATCCCTACTATGCTGGCCGCCGCGAGTTACAAATTCATCACTGATTTTCTGCACCTGGATATGAAAGACGATATTTTAAAAATGAATACGGCCAAAATTCAGGCAAGTCTGAACCAATTGTCGGCGCACGATGTACAAACCCTTTTACTAGGCAATTTGGTAGCCTTTGTGGTAGCCATGCTGGCCATTAAGTTTTTTATTAATTTCTTAACCAAATACGGCTTTAAATTTTTCGGCATTTACCGCATTATTGTAGGCGTACTTTTATTGGTATTTTTATTATTTGGGGTGGATCTAAGTGTGTAATATGCGGGAATATGATTTCGAGGCCGGCGAAATTCTCTTGATTGACAAACCACTGCATTGGACTTCTTTTGATGTGGTAAAAAAAGTGCGGAATTTGCTCCGGATAAAAAAAATCGGCCACGCGGGCACGTTAGATCCTTTAGCTTCCGGCTTATTAATTTTATGCACCGGAAAATACACCAAGAAAATAGAAGAAATTCAAGCGCAGGAAAAAGAATATACCGGTCATTTTACCATCGGGCAAACTACTCCTTCTTTTGATTTAGAAACCGAAGTCGATCAAATCTGCGATTACCAGCACCTTACCGAGCAAGAAATATACACTGCGGCAGCCGCTTTTGTAGGACACATTAACCAGGTACCACCTTTATTCTCGGCCGTAAAAATTAACGGGGAACGCGCCTACACCTTGGCGCGCCGCGGCGAAGAAGCTGAAATAAAAGCTAAATCTATTCATATTCAGGTTTTTGAAATTACTAAATTGGAAATACCCTTAGTGCATTTCCGGGTAGTTTGCTCCAAAGGCACGTATATCCGCAGTCTGGCCCGTGATTTTGGGCAACAATTAGGTTGTGGTGCCCATTTATCAAAATTAATCCGGACCCGCATTGGCAATTATCATGTAGAACAAGCGCTAACTATAGCCAATATCCAGGCTATCCGGAAGTACCAACAGGAACAGCATGCAGGTAATTAGGAGCCTTTCGGAGTTTCCGGCGTTAAGCCAGGCCGTTGTTACCAGCGGTACCTTCGATGGAGTTCACAAGGGCCATCAGAAAATTTTGCAGCGCCTTATCCAAATTACGCAGCAAACTAATGGCCAAAGCGTGGTTATTACTTACTGGCCCCATCCTCGCCTGGTCCTGCATCCGGAAACTCAAAACCTGCATTTACTTTCTACCATTGAAGAACGGATTGAACAATTGGCGGCTTTCGGCATGGATTATTTGCTAATAATTCCGTTTACCCGTGAGTTTGCCAACCTTGATTCAGAACAATTTATCACCCAAATTTTAGTAAATACCATTCATACCAAAAAGTTGGTGATCGGGTACGATCACCGTTTCGGCCGCAACCGGATGGGCAGTTTCGAATATCTGCGCCAACACGCTCCCGAACTAGGATTTGAAGTAGAAGAAATTCCTCGCCAGGATATTGATCATGTAGCAGTAAGTTCAACTAAAATCCGGACTGCTTTGGAACAAGGAGAAATCCAGATTGCCAATGCTTATTTGGGGCGTTACTATTCTCTACGAGGTACCGTGGTGAAAGGCAAACAATTGGGCCGCACTTTGGGTTATCCAACTGCTAACCTCGATGTATCGGATCAGCATAAATTAATTCCCAAGCAAGGCATTTATACGGTACAGGTTAAAATTCAGGAACAGGTACTAGGCGGCATGCTCAGTATTGGTACAAACCCCACCGTAGGCGGTATTCATCAAACCATTGAGGTTAATATTTTTAATTTTGAAGCAGATCTATACGGCCAGGAAATTACCTTACTCTTCGTGGATCGTATCCGGGATGAGGAAAACTTTGGTAGTGTAGAAGAACTGGTTTTACAGCTGCATCGCGATAAAGAATTTGCCTTACAAATCTTGAATACGCGCTTATAATCTTTTAGTAAGTTTATAATAACTCCTCTATCGGGCTCTATATACGGATTACCAAGCTGGACAAATTAAATGATTAATCTGAAAAAAGGCCCTATATTCTAAGGTATTTTTCCAGATTATATGCTTTTACCATAAGTAACACCTTCAATATTTACCTCATTTGAAAAACTTATTTAAATCCTAATTTATTTATTACCCACAAAATGTAGCTTTGTTGCAAATTTTATAAAAACAACAATCATTTTTAACCCGTATTAAAAATTATTCATTAATCCAGGTTTCAATTTTGATCAACTAACTATTTATTTGAATTTTAATCTGATTTTAATGCAAATTTAATTTTCTTTTAACTCGTAATTATTTTATTTGTGGTATAAAACAAATGGTTTAACTCAAATATATAAATAAGATGAAGATTGTTGGAAAGAGAGAAATAGCGATTGCCGTACTGGCATTTTTTAGTAGTATCCCCTTCAGTTTTGCCCAGCATGTTCCAGAACAGGATTTAAAAAAAAATGTACTTCCCATTTTAAATGGACTGGCTTATGTGCAGCAATTAGAACCTAAAATGTATCAATTTGATACCCGGAAGTACAATAAGTTAAACCTGCCGAGTGGTCAGCAGTTTGGTTTTTTAGCCGAAGAGGTACAAAAAGTGTTGCCGGAACTAGTAAGTTCAGAATCGCAGTCGTACATGGTGGGTAAAAACACTTACCGGAATACTACTCTTAAAAATACGGATTTAGAAAGTATGATTCCGCTTTTGGTGGCTGCTATCAAAGAGCAGCAAAAACAAATAGACGAATTAAAACGCCAATTAGACGCAAGTGCAAAATAAAACTAACTTTCTAAATTTCCGGTAGAATTTATTTAACAATTATTGCAGGCTAAGCTTTTAGTTTACCCTTAACCCAAAAGTTGAGCGTAAGCTAAAAGCTTTTTTATCTTAAATATAATAGTGTACCGCTGGAAAGTAAGTAACAGGTTCCATGAGTTATCTAATTCTTATCTACACCCCAATAATAAAATTCAATGGTTCTTGCCTCTTAAAGAATAATATTTCTATCTCACTTCAAAAAACATGACCTATAAAAACTTAAAACTGGTTTGGTATCTGGTTTATACAAATAAGGTTAAATTCCGATTTAGCTGATAAATTAAATTAAAAGAAATAACCCATCTATTTAGTTAACTTAACTGGGTTATTTATCCGTAGGTATCAAAGTAAACAGAGTAAGCTTTTTTGAATTCAAAAAGCTACGGGGCATTTGCTCGTAGGCCTCTGTAAAAATTAATTTTATGCTAATCGAAAAGAGAATTCCATTTAAGTACTTGTTTAACAAAATAAAACTCGATGTCTTACGCGTGTTTTTATTTTCGATTCTTTTCCAGATTTTAAAGCATTTTTTTGTTGACTATCTACCTGCTATTCCTATTACACTTCCGTCGATTTTGGGTACTTCTATTTCCCTGATTCTAGCCTTTAAATTAAATCACTCTTACGACCGTTGGTGGGAAGCCCGCAAAATATGGGGCGCCATTGTAAACGATTCCCGTACTTTAATCTTGCAAGTAAAAGGTTTCGCGAATAATAATGTTTTTACCCCAGTTGACAGCATTATAAAACGAATGGCTTTCCGTCAAATTGGCTGGTGTTACAGTTTAGGTCAGTCGTTACGCGGGCTAAATCCCTTAGCCGATTTAGATACTTATATTTCTGCGGAAGAAATAGCCTATATCCAGCCGCAGACGAATAAACCTTTAGCCTTACTGATGGGGCACGTAAACGATATTAAACTTCTGCAGCAAAATCAAGCAATAAATGCGTATCAACAAATTCAACTAGATCAAACCCTGGTACGGTTGTGCGAATCGATGGGACGGGCCGAAAGAATAAACGGCACGGTGTTTCCGGTTACTTACCGGATTTTGGTTCATATTTTTATTTATCTTTTTCTTATTACCTTATCGCTGGGATTGGTAGAAACTATTGGCTTATTCGAGATTCCTTTTCTGATTTCCATTGCGTCTACTTTCTTTTTACTCGAAGAAACGGCTACTTACCTTCAGGATCCTTTCGTCAATAAACCAACGGATACCCCCGTAACAGCTATTGCCCGGAACATAGAAATTAATATCAAACAATTATTACAAGAGCCTCAGGTTCCTGCACCACTAAAACCGGAGGAATTCTATTTGATGTAAGTAGTTGTTGTTTATTACTTGTTCGTTGTTTAGTTACTAGACTTTTATAATCCCGGATAGCAGAAAATAAGGTTTTAAACTTATCTCGTTGAAGTACTTACTATAAAAAGTTACGGAATTCTCCGCCAACTATGAAAACACAAACTAAAGAAATCCAAAGCAGCTTAACTCCTGATGCCGCCTTGCAAATTTTAAAAGACGGTAACTTACGCTTTATCAATAACCTGAAAGCCAATCGCAACTTATTGCAGCAAGTAAACGAAACCTCCGAGGGTCAATTTCCTTTTGCCGCTATTTTGAGTTGCATCGATTCCCGCACTTCGGCCGAATTAATTTTTGATAAAGGTTTAGGAGATATATTCAGCATCCGGATTGCGGGAAACATACTGAATGAAGATATTCTGGGGAGTATGGAATTTGCCTGCCGGGTAGCAGGTTCTAAACTAATTTTAGTATTAGGACATACCCGCTGCGGCGCAATAATCGGGGCTTGCAACCAGGTTGAAATGGGAAACTTAACCACCCTGCTCAGGAAAATACAACCGGCTATTGAACAAGAAACGCAAACAATCCATAATCGAAACGGCAACAACGAAACCTTTGTGGAGAATGTAACTAATAACAATATCTTCCTGACAATTAATCGAATCCGGAAAGAAAGCAGCATTCTGGCCGAAATGGAACAAGCCAATCAGATTAAAATAGTAGGCGGGTTATACGAGGTAGAAACCGGTAAAGTAGTTTTTTACGAATGATTTTAAAAAATTAAACCCATAAGCAACTTATTTCCCTCCCAGTGATAACACCGTCATTACCGGGAAATGATCCGAGGGGAATTTACCGTGGTAAGTATCAGTTAAAATTCCCCATTTCTGCACTTTAAAATTTTGGGTAGTGAAAATATGGTCGATGATTTCGTTACCATCCAACTTTTTGCCGAAAGCATTAAACGACGCATTAACGGCGTAAGGGTTCTTAGCTTGTTTGTACGTGTCTAGTACCTGACCGGAGTTAGCCACGGTTTGGTACCATTCGCTACCGTGGTCGCCGTTAAAATCGCCGGTTAGAATAACGGGTTCCGGGCCGGCAATTTCTTTTATTTTGCTCAAAATTAATTTGCTGCTTTCTTTGCGGGCCTGTACTCCCTGGTGGTCGTAGTGGACGTTAAAGAAATAAAACTTCTTTTTACTTTGCGTATCCTGTAAATACACCCAGGAACATATACGATTGCAGCAGGTAGCATCCCAACCCAGCGAAGGTTTTTCCGGAGTTTGCGATAACCAGAAATCTCCTTTTTTCAGTAATTTAAAGCGATCTTTTTTATAGAAAATAGCAGAGTGTTCGCCTTTCTCCTGTCCGTCGTCGCGACCTTTGCCGTAACGCTCATAAGCGGGTAAAGCTTGACTAATATCCTCTAATTGATTTTTTAAGCCTTCCTGAGTGCCAAAAATATCAAAATCGTGGAAGCGAATTAAAGCAGATACCACCGGCGCCCGGTCTACCCATAAATTACCCGTATCATTCGGATTATCGTAGCGAATATTAAAAGTACCAACGGTTAGTTGCTGAGCGTAGATAAAACCTGGAAGCCAATTAAGAGCAAACAGAATAAAAAGAACTCGATTTTTTTTCATCGGTTAACGGTTTATAGTTTTAAAGTTGAAGCATTCGGCCCCGAAATTTATAGGAATAAATAATTGCGGCTGCACAAACTTTAAAAATATTCCGAAGCGAGCAACATATTATTATACTCTCACTCATTTAATAAAAGGTTGGTTTTACCTCTATCCCCTTTTCAGATAATAAAGATACAATTGCTTTTATCTATAAAATTTAACTCTCCATATATTATGATAAGTATCACTTACCCAGTTTTTGACCACATTTGCATTTGATAACCGATCAGTAAAGGTGAAAAAATGGAAGAGGGTAAAGGCAAGAGCACCTTTACTAGGAATGTATTTTAGATGCGGGTTTCCTTAAAACAGAAAAATGAATAAAAATGCTTAGTAAACATCGTAAATCTGATTGGAGTCGTGGCGCTCCGGATAAATTATAATTTTACTAAAATCAGGAAAGTCCTTTTTTAGCTTATTAGGTATGGTATCCACTACCTTGCGGTACGAAATGGACTCTTTGCGGGCAGCCGCAAAAACTAATAAATCCTGACTTTGAAAGTTTTGAGTTAGCGACCAAAGATCCTCCCAATTAGTAAAATTAAAAAATTCTAACGGCATGCCGGCACTGGTTTGAGAAGCTATATACGAAATGGCTTCGCGGGTTTTATGGTTACAATAGCAACCAACGGGCAGCGAGAGCTCTACGGCCAGCTTAAATATTTTACTCAGCCAGACTGGGAACCCAACTTCTAATTCGGCTAAGGGTAAACCAATGATACGAATTCTTTTCTGACTGATTAAGGGTGTTTCGAAATGGCAGATAAAGATATTTTTGTTCGTTTTGTTAAGAATGGTTTCCGTTTTATCGCCAATGTACCGCTCCAAGATGGTTGCTCTTTTCGGCCAGGAAACAATAATTGAATCAGCCATAATTTCCCGGGAAATACGGGCAATTCCTTGCGCAATGTTATAATCAATGGTGGCCATTACCTGCACATCTGTTTCGTGAGCCGCGGCAATTTTTACGGTTGCTTCTAATTCTTTTTTAGCTTTCGCTAAATTTTGTTCCGCTTCGGTATTATTGGGTACCACCGACAGTACGGTAATGGGGTGGGGCGACGATTTATCTTTTAACAACAAGGTAAACTCGAGCATCCGCTCTAAGGTAGTTAAGTTGGTAATGGGCAAAAGCAGGTGTTCCGTTCTTAAATTTTCCTGCACGGGCATGACTAGGGAGCCCTCTTCGGCTTCCACTATGGTTTGTTTCGCGGCACTTTCACTCACGAAAGAAGAAATAACGCAGGTAGCCAGAATCAAAATAATGGTACCGTTTAGTATGTTCTCATCCAGAATTTTAGCGTTAAAGCCCACCAATATTACCGCTAAAGTAGCGGCCGCGTGCGCGCTGCTTAACCCAAAAATTAAATTTCGTTGCGATTTATTGTACCGGCAAACGAGTTGCGTAAAAAATGCGGCTAACCACTTCCCCGAAATAGCTACTATCGTTAAAGTAAATGCCACAATTAAAGCGGTTGGGCCGTTCATAATTACCCGTACGTTTACCAGCATACCCACGCTAATCAGAAAAAACGGAATAAAAATAGCGTTGCCAATAAACTCAATCCGGTTCATTAGGGCCGACGAATGCGGAATTAATGGGTTTAAAGCTAATCCGGCCACGAAGGCCCCAATAATAGGTTCTACCCCGGCTACTTCCGCTAAAAATGCCGAAAAAAAGACCACCGATAAAACAAATATATAATGGGAGGTTTTCTCGCTTTCCAGTTTGCTGAAAAACCATTTGGCTACCCGCGGAATAACCAAAAACATAATAGCCGAAAAAATAGCTAATGAACTGGCCAATCGAATCCAAAACGCCTCGGTAAGTCCGCCTTGCTTAGAACCCATAATTACCGCTAATATTACCAGCACCGCCGTATCGGTTAAAATAGTACCGCCCACCGTAATGGCTACCGCCTGGTTTTTAGAAATTCCGTATTTTCCCATAATCGGGTAAGCTACCAAGGTGTGGGTAGCAAACATACTGGCCGTTAAAAAACTGGCGGTAGCATTGTATTGCAAAATGTAATGGCAAACCGGGAACCCAATTGCTAGGGGAATGATAAAGGTAAAAAAGCCAAATAAAAGACTTTTGTATTTATTTTTCTTAAACTCATTTAAATCCAGCTCCAGACCGGCAATAAACATGATGTAGAGTAAGCCAATGGTAGAAAAAAGTTCTACGGCCGAGTTCCGGGTTAAAAAATTTAAACCGTGAGGCCCGATCAGTACCCCGCAAATAATTAAGCCAATAATACCCGGCACCTTGATTCTGCTTAGTAATAGAGGCGCCAGCAGAATGATAAACAAGATAAGCGAAAATACGAGTACCGGATTGGTAAGGGGTGTTTTAAACTCGTGAGCTAAGTGTTCAAAAAAGCTGGTTTCCATAATAGGTAAAATATCCTGGTAAATTCAATAGCTATACTGCTTTAATAAATTATTGGCTGTAAACCCGGTTCATTTATTTAAGCTAAGACTTAGAAAACCGGTTTAAATACTTAAGGTATAATCCATTCCATTCTAAAGAAATAAAGAGCCGCGCAAACGAAAACTTTAAGAAAAATATTCTCCATTATAAAGATTTAAATCACGGCTCAAGAAAATAGTAACTTCGTTTATTCCAGCTATTTTCCGGGAAAAGATTGATTTATATAAATTTTATTAGAACCATTTGGAAGTATAAAGATAGTTTACTTTGTTTGTCTATTATTTCCATAGAGTATATAATAAAGCAGAAGTAAATACGAAACCGTGGTTTTAAACCTACTTTTTGGGAAAGAATGACTAACGGAAATGAGTCAAATTTAAAAAGGGCCTGTAAGTCAAAGCACTTTTCTGGAACAAGAAACAAAATACACAATCGGCTTCCCCGCAGGAAACCGGCCTATAAACATAAACTTTAATCTGACTAAATAATGAAAAAACTACTACCTAAAAGTAGTAAGTGGTTCGTATTGCTTTTATTGTACCACCTACCTTTCCTGAAAAGCATAGCGAATCCGGCGCTTGCCTTTCCGGATAAAGCCAGCATTATTTTAAATTTAATCGATAAACCTGTTACGGGGAAAGTAATATCGGCTGCCGGAGAAGCTTTACCCGGCGTAACGGTGCTTTTAAAGGGTACTACTATTGGTACTACCACCAATTCCGAAGGCGGATTTGAGTTAACCGTGCCGGATAACGGCGGTACATTGGTGGTGTCGTTTATTGGCTATTTAACCAAAGAAGTAGCATTTACCGGCAATGAACCCATCCAGATTAGCTTAGCAGAAGATACCAAAGCACTGGACGAAGTTGTGGTAGTGGGCTATGGTACGCAGCGGTCGCAGGATGTAACGGGCTCGGTAGCTACCGTGGATCAAAAAAATATTAAAAGTTTACCGGTTGCCACCATCGATCAAAAACTTACCGGGCAGGTGGCTGGGGTGCAAATTCAGCAGGTATCGGGGGCACCGGGCGCGGGAACGTCCATTAAAATCCGGGGAAACGGTTCTCTGGGGGCCGGCAACGAACCTTTGTACGTGGTAGATGGCTTGCCTTACTCGGCCGGCATGAACCAAACTACTAATCCATTATTATTCATTAACCCGAACGATATTGAATCGGTAACTATTTTAAAAGATGCTTCTTCCACGGCTATTTACGGGTCGCGGGGGGCCAACGGTGTTATCTTAATAACCACGAAAAAAGGCGCTATCGACCGTACCGAAGTAAATGTTTCGTCGATGCGGGGCGTGCAGCAGGTACCCCAAAAAGGCCGGCCGGAAATGCTGAATTTGCGCGAATTTGCCGAATTGCAGCGCGATAAAATTAACGTAACCGTTCGCCGGCTCGAAAACCGGGAAGCCACCTTAAACGATTACCCCGTAGAATACCAAAACCTGGATAATATTACCGGTAGCGGCACCGATTGGTACGATTTACTTTTACAAACCGCCGCCATTCAGGATCATAATGTGAGCCTTTACAAAGGCACGAAAGATTCCCGCTTAAATTTTAGTCTGGGCTATTTTAAACAGGAAGGAACCGTGCGCTATACCGGGGTGGAACGCTACAGCAGCAAACTGGGCATGGAATCAAACATTGGGAAACACTTGTTAGTAGGCGCTTCGCTGCAGCCGAGTTACATTAAGCAAAACCGCACCAACACCAACGCCAACCGCGAAGATGTGCTGGGTACGGCTATTTGGGCCAATCCGTTTTTGTCGCCGTACGGTGCTAATGGACAGCTGGTGCCCTACTTGGTTTCGCCGCAAAGTAAATACCATTCGGCCTGGAGCTTTGCCAACCCTTTATTCGTGTTACAAGAAACGGTGCAGGATCAGAATATTTTTCAAAATCTGGGCTCCGCGTTTGTGCAGCTAACTTTGTTTAAAGATTTAAAAGCGAAAACCTCCTTATTTACCAATTGGTCTACTTCTAACTATTTTCAATTTGTGCCGAGTACCGTAGGCGCGGCCAATAAACCACCGGTAGCCGGTACGGGACGCTCCACTACCATCCGCGACCAGAGTTTTGATTGGTTAATTGAAAATACCCTGAACTACGATAAAACTTTTGGCAGCCACCAGATAAGCGCGGTTATAGGCTACACCACCCAGAAAAATTCGGCCAGATCCATTAACCTGAACGCCGACCCCTACGCCAACGATTTGCTCGAAACCATTAACGCGGCGCAAACCATTAAAGGTTGGGGGCAGGGTTCCAACGAGTGGAGCATGATTTCGTACCTGGGCCGCGTAAACTACGGCTTTAAGGACCGTTATTTACTAACCGCCACGTTCCGTTCCGATGGTTCTTCCCGGTTCGGCAGCAATAACCGGTATGCCCTTTTCCCGTCTATGGCGGCAGCCTGGCGCCTCTCCGAAGAAAATTTTTTAAAAAATAACCTAGTTGTTTATAGCCTGAAACTGCGGGCGAGCTACGGAAAAAGCGGTAATAACAATATCGGTAATTACGCGCATTTGGCTTCGATTAGTCCGGGTGCTTACGTTTTCGGCAATACGCAGGTAACCGCGGCCAGCGTGGGGTTACCTAATCCCAATCTTACCTGGGAAGAATCAGATCAGTTGGATGCGGGCTTGGATTTAGATTTATTCGAAAACCGTTTGAACCTAGTGGTAGATTTTTATAACCGGAAAAGCAAAAACATGCTCCTGGATAACATTATACCCGCCATTACCGGCTTTAATACCCAAACGGTAAACAAAGGAAACGTCCGGAACCGGGGAGTGGAAATTGCGCTGGGCGGAACTCCTTTGGCCGGTGCGGTACAATGGAACACCAACTTTAACATTGCTTTTAACCGGAACAAAGTTTTATCCCTGAACAGTAACAACGACCGCATTTTAGCCGGTAACAACGATAACAATCCAACGCACATTTCGGTGGTCGGTAAACCCATCGGGCAATTCTTCGGGTACATTTACGAAGGCTTGTATACCGCCGAAGACATGGCGAACCCCAACATTATTAAAACCGCGCAGGTATACGAAGGCAACGTAAAATACCGCGATGTAAACGGCGACGGCATTATCACCGACTTACTCGATTACACCATTATCGGCAATCCGCACCCCGATTTTACCTACGGCTTCACCAATAATTTTTCTTACAAAGGCTTGAGCCTGGGCGTAATTGTAAACGGGCAATACGGCGGCCAGGTCATGAACGGGCTGCGGCAAACCGTGGATAACCTGCAAGGCTTTTTTAACGTGAGCAAAGAATGGGTAAACCGCTGGCGGAGCGCCGACCAACCCGGCGACGGCATGCATTACGGCGTTCCTAAACTTACGCCCAGCTTAGGCCACCGGGTTTCTAACTTATGGGTAGAAGATGCCACTTACTTACGCCTTGCCAACGTAACGCTGGGTTACAACTTACCGCAGAAATGGGTGCAATATACCGGTGCCATTAAAAATTGCCGGCTGTATTTAACCGTGCAAAACCTGGCTACTTTTACTAAATACGGCGGTGCCAACCCCGA
This sequence comes from Adhaeribacter arboris, assembly GCF_003023845.1. Taxonomy (NCBI): domain Bacteria; kingdom Pseudomonadati; phylum Bacteroidota; class Cytophagia; order Cytophagales; family Hymenobacteraceae; genus Adhaeribacter; species Adhaeribacter arboris. The sequence goes on from NZ_PYFT01000001.1 coordinate 2,354,499, forward strand.
AGGACAATCGGTGAACATAAACAATACCCTGGCGCCCGGCTTCGACATGACTTCTTACCCGCTAGCCCGCACTACTTCTTTAGGCATTAATCTTACTTTTTAAATAAGCAGCCAAAGATTGTTTTGGGTTTAAAAAACCGAGTCTCTTTTCCTCTTGATTCACTTTATTTAAATAAAATAATTGCCGTGAAAAAGTATTTAGCTTATATATTCCTGTTATGGCTGCTACCAGCCTGCTCCGATGATTTTCTCGAAATTTACCCCGAATCCAGCCTGAACGAGGGCACTTTTTACAAATCAGAAAAAGAAATTATTCTGTTGGCCAATGGTTGCTACGTGCCCATGCGCAACTACGAAAAAGTAGAACACTGGGTAATGGCCGAGCTTCCTTCGGATAATGCCAGTTTCCAGTACAATACCGCCACCGGCGAGGCTTCTAAAGGCGTAATTGACCAGTTTATTCTGGCTTCCAACAACGTGGCCTACGCCAATTTCTGGAACGCTTCTTACAACGGTATTACCCGCTGCAACAAATTATTATTCGAAATAGATCGTCCGGAAATAACCTGGTCCAAACCCGCGTACAAAGACCGGAGCGCCGGCGAAGCTTTATTTTTGCGGGCCTTGTATTATTTTAATTTAGTACGGCAGTTCGGGGGAGTACCGGTAGTTACCGAACCCATCAGTTCCGAAGAAGCCGTGGAAATTAAAAGATCGCCGGAAGACCAGGTTTACGAAAGAATTATTGCCGATTTAAAAGACGCCGCTACCCGGTTTGCCCAGGCCAAAGAAGTAGATGAAGTAGGTAGGGCCAACGAAGGAGCCGCCCTGGCTTTATTAGGTAAAGTGTACGTTACGCGGCACCAATTTGCTGAAGCCGAAGCACCGCTCAAAGCCGTTATAAACTCCGGCAAATACCTTTTACTACCCAACTACGCCGATGTTTTTAACCCCACCAACAAAGATTTTAAAGAAACCATTTTTGCCATCCAGTTTTCGGAAAACAGCGTGGAGCTGGCAAACCGCTTTATTTTCTGGTTTGCCCCCTGGACTTCCGGCGGAGCCATTACCAACCGCCCGGCCATTAGTTTAGTAGGCGGCGGTTGGAATCAGCCAACGGATGATTTGATTAATGCTTTTGAACCCAGCGATTTACGGAAAGATGTATCCATAAAATACTGGAACGGAAAAGATTGGGATGGACAAGTGCGGGATATTCCGTATTGCGGCAAATACAAACCCCCGGTAACCGCCGCCGACGACCGCACCGGCGATAATTTGCCTGTTTTGCGCTATTCCGATGTATTGTTGTTATACGCCGAAGCTTTAAACGAGATAGGCCGCACCGGCGAAGCAATCTCGTACGTGCAACAGGTACGCGCCCGGGCCGGATTAACCAACGATTTAACCGGTTTAGATAAAGTTTCCTTGGAAAATTTAATTGACAAAGAACGCCAGGTAGAGTTTTGTTTCGAAAACCAACGCTGGTACGACCTGAAACGCACCGGCAAAGCTTTAGCCGTACTTACCGCGCACGGTTTACGCGAAAAAGCCAAAAAATCATTCCTGTATGCCTCGGCTTACGAAATGACACCGAATAAATTGCTGGCCCCCGTACCGGAAGAACAAATATTGGTCAATCAACTAGCGCAAAACCCGGGTTACTAAGCCGGAATTTTAAATTTTTAAAAAATTAGCACGATGAAACAGTTCGCGATTTTATTGATTGTGGCGGGGCTATTTAGTTTTACCCTGACTTCTTCATTAAAAACCGGTGCCCCGCCACCTGCCCGCAAGCCCAATATTGTTTTTATTGTGGTAGATCAATGGCGGGCGCAGGCTACGGGTTATACCGGCGATAAAAATGTACAAACACCTAATTTAGATAAGCTGGCCAGCCAAAGCCTTAATCTTAAAAATGCCGTATCCGGAATGCCGGTTTGTACACCTTACCGGGCTTCGTTATTAACGGGCCAATACCCTTTAACTACCGGCGTTTTTATGAACGATGTAATGCTGGATACGACCAAAACCACTCTGGCCAAAGTTTTTAAAAAAGAAGGCTACCAAACAGGCTTTATTGGAAAATGGCACATCGACGGGCACGGCCGCACCAGTTACATTCCGGAAAACCGCCGCCAGGGCTTTAATTACTGGAAAGCGCTGGAATGTACCCATAACTACAATCAATCACCTTATTATGCCGGTAATTCCGATAAGAAGCTGTTCTGGGAAGGTTATGATGCTATTGCGCAAACTACCGATGCTATTCAGTTTATAAAGGAGCAAGCCCAAAAACCAAATCCGTTTATGCTGTTTCTTTCCATTGGTCCGCCGCACGATCCGTACCAGACCGCCCCGGAAAACTACAAAAAGCTGTACGCCGATAAAGAAATTAAAATAAACCCGAATGTGCCGCAGGAGTTTCGCGAAAAAGCTACCAAAGACTTAAAAGGCTATTACGCCCACGTTACCGCCATTGATGATTGCATGGGCCAAGTATGGGAAACCTTAAAACAAACCGGCATTGAGAAAAATACGATTCTGGTGTTTACCGCCGACCACGGTGATTTGCTGGGTGCGCACGGTTCCTGGAATAAACAACAACCCTACGAAGAAAGCATCCGGGTACCCTTCCTGGTTCATTATCCGGCTGTTTTCGGCAATACCCAAAAAACATCTCCTATTCTGATTAACACGCCCGATATTATGCCTACTTTACTCAGTCTGACCAATACCAAAATTCCGGCTTCGGTAGAAGGAGTAGATTTTTCGGGCGTTTTAAAGGGTACTGCCAAAGATAAAGTAACGCATACGGTAATCTCATGTGTGCAGCCTTTCGGGCAATGGAACCGCTCGAAAGGCGGGCGCGAATACCGTGGCCTGGTAACCACCCAGTACACTTACGCGCGCGACCTGAAAGGTCCTTGGCTGTTATTCGATAATACGAAAGATCCGTTCCAGCAAAATAATCTGGTAGGCCAGCCGGCTTTTGCCGAAACGCAGCAAAAACTGGATAACTTACTCTCAGCTACTCTAAAACAGCGCAAAGATGATTTTAAGCCCGGTATGGAGTACGTAAAACAATGGAATTACGTGGTAGACGAAACCGAAACGGTACCTTATAACAAAATCAACTTCGAAGGAAAACCGATTCTCGAATAAATGCTGGATGAATGAAAAATTTTAAAAATTTTGCGGCTTTAGGAGTTCTTTACTTGCTGTTCGCGGGTGTTTTTTACTCGTTTCGGCAAAAAGAAACGAAAAAGCCTAATATTATTGTGGTGGTAACCGACGATCACCGCTGGGATGCCTTGGGCACCATGGGCAACAAAATAATCCAAACTCCTCACCTGGACAAACTGGCGCGGAAAGGTTTATTATTTAAAAATGCGTACGTTACCACGGCTATTTGCATGGTAAGCCGGGCCAGTATGCTCAGCGGGCAGTACTTATCGCGGCATAAAATCAACGAATTCACCACCGATTTCAGTAAAGAAGCCGTGGAGCAAACTTATCCTATTTTACTCAAAAAAGCAGGGTACAAAATTGGCTTTATCAACAAATACGGGGTGGGGCAGAAAAATCAACCGACAGATTACTTCGATTATTGGACCTGCACCCCCAAACTGCAACCCGACTACGAAATGCACGACGAAGCGGGTAACTTTATTCATAACACCGATCAAACTGACCGTGACATTCAGGATTTTTTAAATAAGTTTGGGCAAAAAGAGCCTTTTTGTTTATCGGTGGGCTTTAAAGCGCCGCATGAGCAAGACGGCGATCCGCCGCGGTTTATTGTGCAGGAAAAATTTAAAAATTTATACCAAAATGTAACCATCCCCACTCCCGAAACCGCCGACCCCAAGTATTGGAACAGCTTTCCGGCGTTTTTTAAGAACGATAAAAACATTGCCCGCGTCCGCTGGAAGCCTTTATTTTCTACTCCAGAGTTAGCCCAGGAAACCACCAAAAATTACTACCGTTTAATTACCGGCGTCGACGAAGTAATCGGCAATATGGTAGCCAAACTGGAAAAACTGGGCATTGCCGATAATACCGTTATTATTTTCATCGGCGACAACGGCTTTTATTTAGGCGAACACGGCCTGAAAGGCAAATGGTTTGGCCACGAAGAATCTATCCGGGTGCCTTTAATCATTTACGATCCCCGGCAGCTCAACTCATTAAAAGGCAAAGCTATAAATGAAATAGCCTTAAATATTGATATTGCTCCCACTATTTTAAAGTTAGCGAACCAGCCCATTCCTGCTCAGATGCAAGGTCTGGATTTACTGGCCGTAGCCGCGCATAAACCGGGAACCTCCCGGCCAAATTTCTTTTACGAGCATACTTTTATGGGCAGTCCGCGTTTGCCGAAAGTAGAAGGGGTAGTGAGCCGGGAAATGAAGTACATGAATTTTATCGAACACGGGTACGAAGAATTGTACGATTTAAAAAAAGACCCGCAGGAAAAGCAAAATCTGGCTGCTAATCCTACCTATCAAGCCCAATTGCAAAAGTTACGCTTACGTTACCAGCAATTAAAACAAGAGGTGCAGTAAGTACAACATAATTTTGTATTTAAATTTACCTGTCTTTTCATTAATGGATTTCCACTGAGCCCTTTTAAGGTTCAGAATAACAGTGCTGATGTATTTGAGCCGTACCCTGTTTGCCTCCCTAGCTAAACGGGTGGCAATTGCTCGTAGCTACTGCCTTGCTTGTACTTCCTGATTATTTCAATTCAAAATAAGGTATAGGCTTACAGATTCGTAAATCATACGTATCTAACATATAATCCATACTACTTTCCAAAAGATTTACTCGTGAGCTTTCTTAACCTCTGGTAGCCTGATACTTGCATCCGTTTACCTCTTAGTAAATTAAGGCATTTAGGCGATGGTAGAGCAACTTTTTCTACTTGCTTCCTTATAAGTAATTATCTATCAAAGGCTAGTAAAATAGCCTCGATTATTTTTAGCAATTACGGATGATAAGTGTCATAATACCTACTTACAACGAAAGCGAGCACATTGTAAATACCATTCAAGCTTTATATAAAAAAGGAGCCGTTAGTGCTATTTCGGAGGTACTAGTAGTGGATGGAGGCAGTACGGATAACACCGTACAAAAGGCCGCTGCCACTGGAGCAATCGTAATTATTAGTAAGAAAAAAGGCCGGGCGGTACAGTTAAACTATGCCGCTGCTCAGGCAAAAGGATCTATTCTGTACTTCCTGCATGCCGATACCATTCCTCCGGCGGGATTTACCAGCGATATTATTCAATCCGTTCAAGCGGGGTATAACAGCGGCTGCTTTCTCTTGAGTTTTGATAGGAACCATTGGTTTTTAAAAGCTAATTGCTGGTTTACCCGGTTCCCGGCAGTTTTTTTCCGTTTTGGCGATCAAAGCTTGTATGTAACCAAAAAAGATTTTGAAAAAGTAGGGGGTTATAATGAAGCCCATCGCGTTTTAGAAGACCAGGAAATTATTAAACGTTTAAAAAAAATCAGCCGATTTACTATCATCAAAAAGCCAGTTCTAACTTCTGCCCGTAAATATGTAAACAATGGTATTTATAAAACCCAGGGTATTTTTTTTCTGATTTATGGCCTATACTGCCTCGGATTTTCGCAGAACAGGTTAGTCAGTACCTACAAGAAATTGATTTTAGAAGACAAAATGTAGCTCCTTATCTACTCTTATGAAGCCTAACGATGAAAATGCCAAACTGCCGGTTGCAGAAAGACCCTTTCGGATATTGATTATTTCGGGCTCGGACCGGAGACAGTATAATTGTCCGGGGGTAAATAGCAAATCCAGAACCTTAATGCTGCAAATGGCAGAAATGCTGCCCCCGGAATGGGAAGTGGATTACGAAGATTTAGGTAATGTTTATGGCCGCGCCCGGATTCAAAGCTGCAACGCGTGCGCCTCTACTTCTATGGCGCTGTGCGTATGGCCGTGCAACTGCTACGAGAAAAACAGCTCTTCCGAACCCGATTTACTCTGGGACCTGGATATGTACGCGCGCCTGGATATGGCCGATGCCTGGGCCATTATTGGTCCGATAAACTGGTACGGCCCGACCAGTAATTTAAAATTAATGTTCGACCGGCTGGTTTGCATGAACGGCGGCAATCCCGATGAAAATTCCATTGACCACAAAGACCCGGAAAAAGCCATGGCCCTGGAGCACCAGGAAAAATGGCAGCACATGAGCCAAAACCACCTGGAGGGCCGAACCGCCGCTTTTTTCTGTTACGGCGACGAAGGCGCCGATGAAATGGACGAAACCGGCCGGCCTAAAATCCTGCGCCACAAACATTATTTTAACCCGGAGAATGAGCCTTTTACGCGCGAGCGCGAGGCGTATGCCCCATTAGTCTGGCAGTGCCGGTACGGCGGCGTGGAAGTACCGGATAATTTGTGGGTTCATGGCACCACTGGCAAAGGCCGGAAATACAGCGACAACCAGGCCGAACACATGATTCAGGAAACTGAATTTATGGCTACCTTTAACCAGTGGGTGCAAGACTTTACCGCTTTTGTAGCCCAAAAAGGCAAAGTACCTCCCAATCAATACCGGGCTTATGGCTATAAAAGACCTCAGAATGTACTTAAAGAACTAAAAACAGGTATTCGCTCCTGGAAATTACGCTTCGGATTAGCGCCGGAAGATTCTTCTAACCAGGCCCAAAAAGACCTGGGTCTAAATAACGATACTACCTTAACCCCTCAAAAAAGCGAAGGAGAAAAATTAAGGAATAAATAAAATAGTTTTAAAATCGAGTAGCCTACTCGCTTACTTGTTGTTGTATAAAGAACAATTCGGTGAACTATAAAAACAAAAAAGCCGGTAAATTTTATATTTACCGGCTTTTTTGTTTTTATAGTAGCTTTTGCAGAGAGAGAGGGATTCGAACCCCCGGACCTGTTACAGTCAACGGTTTTCAAGACCGCCGCAATCGACCACTCTGCCATCTCTCTTTAGTGGTACAAAAGTATACTTTTACTCGAAAACCACAAAAAAATTAGTAAAATTTGTTTTCACCAATGCTGTAACGCGTTTATTCTGAAAGAGTTTATTTTTAGAAAGCTCTTTTAAAGAAAAAATTATGGAGGCATTCCGTATCCGTTAGAGTTTCATTCTCTTTTCGGAAAAATACAGAGCCGGAAGATCTTTGATTACATCATAAAATGAAAAAATTCTTCAAATTTAGAGTAAAATTTTGGACGCTGTTCGAATGAGTATACTTACCCGGGTTAAACTTTTTTGGTTGATTTTCTTTCTTTTACCGGTTAACTTAATTGCCCAATTTTTACCCCGGGATATAACATCCGGCAAATTCTATTATTCCGAAGAAGTGCTGGTAAAAGATGGCCCGCAGCAGGATTTATACCATCGGGCAAAATCCTGGTTTGCCTCTCTTGGTCAAAATAAAAAAACTTTGCGGCAGGATGATAGCGTTAACGGAATGGTAATAGGAGATATTCGTTCTATCATTTCCGTTTTTGACGGCCACCAAAATCAGAAATTTAAATTAGGGTACACGGTACACGTACAATTAACCGATGACCGTTACTGGCTAAGTTTAACCGATTTTCAGTTACAAAATTTATCTTTATTAAAAGAATCCGGCTCAGCTAAAGAGACACCAATAAACAATCAACCCCTGGAAGCCTGGCTAAAACCCCAAAGTCAGGTAAATTTAAAAGACAAAGAGCCAATTTATATGAAAGGGTTAGAGAATGCGGTTTATAAAAGTATATTTACTCAATTAAAAGATTTAAAAGCGCATATGCTTTAGTTTGAAATAGTTGTATTTTATTCGCCAACAGAATAGGCACTTAAAATTAGGTCCGTAACATACATGATAGTTCTTGTGCCTAACCACGGAGTTCAACCCAATACCTGATAAAAGTCTAATTATAATCGAAAATTTAAACGCGACACTATGTTAATCTTTTTCGTTTTAGTAGAATTTTTGATCAAAGGATTCGTTTATTCCGCTCCGGCGCCTCGTTTTGAAGAGCAAACCTTAGATAAAAACCTTAGTATTGGCTACGGACTGGCCATTGGCGATGTGGATGGCGACCAAAAACCGGATATATTACTGGCCGACCAAAAGCAATTTGTCTGGTACCGCAACGGCGACTGGAAGCGTTTTGTGCTGGCCGAAAATTTAACCGAGCGCGATAATGTGTGCATTGCCGCCCGTGACCTGAACAAGGACGGCAAAGTAGAAATAGCTGTTGGCGCCCAATGGAACCCCGGTGAAACTTCAGATACTATTCAATCCGGCGCCGTTTTCTATTTAATCCGGCCCCAAGATCCTACCCAAAAATGGGAAGCCGTACGTTTACCCCACGAACCCACCGTACACCGGATGCGCTGGGTAAAAGCTGCTAATGGGGCTGCGTACTTGGTGGTAGTTCCGTTGCATGGCCGTGGTAATAAAAACGGCGAGGGCAAAGGCGTAAAAATTCAGGCCTACCAGCTGCCAACCAATCCGCGCCAAACCTGGCCAATTTTTATAGTTGATGATAATTTGCACTTAACTCATAACCTGGAGGTGGCCGAAACGAAAAACGCTTCCCGTACCGACCTGTATGTGGCCAGTAAAGAAGGAATTCGCTTACTTACCGGCCTCAATCCCCAACAAGCTACAAGCCAAACTGTAAAAATAACGGGGGTAGAGCAAGCCGCGGGGGAAGTGCGCTTAGGCAAAGGCAAGGGCAATCAAAAATTTCTGGCTACTATAGAACCCATGCACGGCACCACGCTCGCGGTACATTTACTGGGTAACACTCCTACCCGGCAGGTGTTAGATGAAAATTTAAAAGAAGGTCATGCCTTGGCTACCGCCGATGTATTAGGTTTAGGCTACGACCAGGTAGTAGCCGGCTGGCGAATTCCGAACGCAGAAAACAACGTAGGCGTTAAACTTTACGTGCCCGGTAATCAACCAAGTAAACCCTGGCAGTCCTTTTGGATTGATGAAAACGGCATGGCCACGGAAGACCTCCAGGTACATGATTTAAATGCCGATGGCAAACCGGATATCATTGCGGCGGGTCGGGCAACTAAAAATTTAAAAATTTACTGGAACAAGTCTTAAACGGAAACTAACCATTCTTATGCTTTTAAAAGGCTATCCGGCTAAATCTTATTTTATCCGTGAATATTCCGCTTATGAAGAAAACCGTTCAACCTTCCCAAATTTCTTCGGGTTAGGCAATTTGCCAGTTGGGATTTCACTTAATTACCTTTAAAAGCAACTTTCGGATTGTCCGGCCAAAGAAAGGCCTGCCAAATGGTTAGACGTAAGCGAAACGTGCTCGCCCCAACTTTCGCCTTTGAAGTTATGACTTCCGGCCCATGTTTCTTAAATACCTGGTTAGGGTCAGTATTATTGCTTTTCGTACCAACTCAGAATATCCCCGGCGACTAATTCCCAACTTGGTTCTCCGTGAATGAGCAGGATGGATTTGGATAGGGCCATACTATTTTAGATTAAGTAAAATCGGAGTCTTATTACCCCGTAAAGATTAGAGGAAAGAAACGCGCCTAAGACGGAAGGAAGAGATACCTGGCGGGGAATTTACGTGAGCCCCAATCCTATATTTGCTCCGCATTATTCCTTCACTTGCCTTTTGTTTTCGCGGAAAGCTATTCCCGGATAAAGCCGGCATGGTAGGGTAAAATAGTAGCCCCTAAAGCTTTTACCGCCTCTTCGGCCTCTTTGGATAGGTTGCCGAATACTTCGAAACGGGTAATGGGAGCAATGGCCAGGAGTTCGGGTAGCATCGGCCCGACATTGGCAAAATGGGCGAGAACCGCCTCTGAATGTTGAAACCATTCCACTAAGTACGCCTTACTTTCCGCCTCATTCAAGTAAATTTGAAAAGCATTGGTATCGGGTTCCTGGCTTTGAATAGCTTCCAGGAAGGATTGCATCATTTTTCTGAACTCCTCTATTTTGCCCGGAGCAATAGTAAGCTCGACGGTGTATTGCACTTGCTTGGTCATACCGGATTTTTGTGGGTGAACAATAAATTTGTCTTTTTGGGGGAATGCTACTATTTCATTACTTGCCAGGATGGAATTAAAGGTGGCTGCACCTGGAGGGAAGGAGCCGCCCCATTCTTCTAGGGATACTCACATGTATTAAGGTTTGGCCGTCATTCCTTCTACTCCTCTCCCAATGCGGGCGCATGTTACTACTTACGGCTTAAATCTGCAATACTGATTTTTCAGTATTTTTAGCCTTAGATAATAGCAGCAGAATCCCTTTATTTCCGGTAATAGAAGCTAAACGTATTCTTAAAGAGCCTCCTTCAGGGGTATTTGGGCCTTCTTATCTGTTTACACGTATAAAAATGATGAGCGTTTTAAAGATGCGTTTAGATTCCTTTTCCATACGTTTACTTCTAAAACTATTTTAAGGGTTAACCGGTCAAAAAAAAGGAGAGTAGTTACACCTTCGGGTACAGTTTTAAAGAAAGGAGAAGTTCTGTCGGCAGGTTTTAAAGCCAATCTACACCTTTCCTTATCCTGTTCTATTAATCTTACGCTTAACCGGACTTTTCCACGATGGTATCTTAACTTTTAGTCTGGAGCTAGGTTTTGCTGAAATATTTCGGGAAGGTACTGGGAATAAGCTCATCCACCGCGCCGGTCTGAGTCCTCCAGGTGAATGTTGCCCTAAATAAAATTAAGGAAGCCCGGCATCAGACCACGAATAAATCAGATGCTTCCCCATTATATGCCGGATGAACCGAAAAGGTTCGAGAGAGAATAAAGTCTTCTACTGATAAGGTAAAAAATGGGTTGTAAAAAACTAACTCTACAGACTAATTGAAGCATTTTCTCGGATAACAATTGCTACGTTAGAAACTATTTCAGGCTTTTGTCCGATAAATAAATTTTATAACGTACTGGCTTTGCGGCGTAGCTGCCGTATAGGTGTGGTTATCCTTCGTTTGTTTTCATCTGTTCAATAGATTGTCTACTTAAACCAGTTAGTTCAATAATGTCATCAACTGATAAGCCCATTTTTAAGGCTCTTTTAGCTATTTCTATTGCTTTTTCTTCCTTGGCTGTATCTAATGAATTCTTTAAGTCTCGGTAATACTTTAAGCTATCCTCATAGGAGCGGACCTGGTCGGGCGTGAATTTGGCTATCTCGGCTGTTTCAAACAATTTTTCAAATACCCGCTCTCTCAACTTATCTGGTACTTTGTCCAGCCGATTTAGATTTCTTATCACGTACAGCCATTTGTCAAACCTAGTCTCCAATTCTTCCCCCGTTTTGTTGAACTTGGGCATTTTTAGGTATATAAAAGTGGGTTTATCGTAGAATACCTCTTTAGTTTCGGTATCTGTTAATTTAATGTCGTAGCGGAACTTACTAGGTGCATTCTTATCTTCCGCAAATACAAAGTCCAGTAGGGCTATGGTATAAACCGCCTTTAGCTTATAGTTCCAGTCGGCTCGTTTGGCTTGTTCCCTGATTGGGAAAGTGGAATAATAAACGGTTCTATCCTTGAAGAAGTTTTGTTTAGTTTTTTGTAATTCTACAATAAACTTCTCGCCTCTTTCATTCTCACAGTATAGGTCGAAGATAGCCTTTCTGTCCAGTTCACTAGTACCTAAATGTTCACTTTAAAGGTAAGTTAAATCTTTTATCTCGCCTTGTTCTTCTTTTAACAAAACACTTAAAAAGTCAAGTAGCAGGTCTTTATTAGGCTCTTCCCCGAATAGCTTTTTGAAGCCGTAATCGGTAAAAGGGTTTATCTATTTTTCTGTAAATTCAGCCATTATCAAGAATATACTTTATCCAAAGATAGATATTTTCAGCCAGACTGCTTTTGTATTTTAAAATGACGAGTAATGTACTTGGCTATGCAAGGGCCTCCGTGTAGCAAGGCTTTTGTATATACTAGCCGTTAGGGCACGTTTTTATTTTTGTAATTTTCTCTCAATCCACTCCTTTATTCCGTCAAAAGCTAATTTTCCAGTAGCTATTAAGATAACAAATTCGTACTTTTATTCTTGTTCTGCCTGAATGCCTTACGCTGATTGTAAAAGTAAAAGACGCATTAATACATAACCAGTTCGTTTATTACCGTCCAGGAACGGGTGGTTAATCAAGATGCTTTCAATAATGGCGGCTGCTTTGTCGACTGGATTGGGATAAAGTTCTTGTTGGTCGAATGTGGCAAATGGTCGATTTATAGCGGCATCTAACGCTCCTAAATCTCTTATCCCTTTTGCTCCTCCAAATTCTTCTATTAACAGATTATGTATTTGCTCAACTTTTTTTTACTAATCATTGAGCAAGTTTCTTAAGAAGTTCTCTGTCTTCCGTTAATATTTTTTTCAGATGTTGAGAGTTACTAAATTCAGATGCACTTCTTTTCTGTACTTCTTGTAAGTAGGAAAGAACCTCCTCTAGATGATTCTCGGGAACTTTGTCCAGAACTTTCTGAATTTCTATTTTAAGCTCTTTAGCTGTCATCTTGATTGTTCTTTCTGATAAATTTACGAATTTATTCCCACTTTCGTTTTTTCTTAAATGCGCCCTAACGGTCGAGTATTTGCGAAGGCAGGGAATTCGTTGTTCGTCCAGCCAGGCACAAATGCTCATTTGAAAATATGTTGTTGAAGTTATGAACTGAAGCTGAAAATTGAACATCGAGCCCGAACCGCTGATGATGCCTGCATATAGCTGATGTTACAATGTCCAGCCTTGCTTTTGCAAATACTTTTGTTGCACGCCGTTTTTCTCGGTCAGCTAAAAATGTGCATAAAAACTTGATGTCACATTTGATTACTTGTTAAAATAAGTTAATTTGCGTCATAAATACAGATAGCTATGAGTAATTTTTTAACTGTTGATGAGGTAGCCCAAACCTTAAAAGTTACAAGGCAAACAGTTGCAAAGTATATTCAAAGAAAGGAATTAAACGCTGTTAAGATAAATAAGAGTTATCGTGTTTCTTATTCAGAGTTTGAAAACTTTCTTTCTTCCAATTCAGTTGTGTCGGAACCAGAAGCTATATATTTTAAAAAATCAAGAAATTGTTTTTTAGACTATCAAGGTAAAAGTGAAGAAAAAGAGATTCTAACTTCAAGGCATTTAGGGACAATTAAGCCTATTGAACTTAATCACAAAGACGATTTTAATAAGTTCATTTTTGGCGATAATTTCTTTGTATTAAAAAATCTTCTTTCAGACCTAAGGGGGAAAATTGATCTTATTTATATTGACCCTCCCTACGGGACAGGTCAAGATTTTTCTAACCTTGACAATGACCATGCTTATTCTGATAAGTTATTGCATGGCGACTTTTTGGAGTTCCTAAGAAGGAGACTTTTTTTGCTTAGGGAGCTGCTTTCTGAAAATGGAAGCATCTATTTGCATATTGATAAAAAGATTGGGCATTATGTAAAAATTATTATGGATGAAGTGTTTGGCTATAATAATTTTATAAATGATATAACACGGATTAAATGCAACCCTAAAAATTTTGCAAGAAATGCATATGGCAATTACTCAGATATTATTTTGTTTTATGCAAAGGAAAGAGACAAAAATATTTGGAATGAGGTAAAAGAAGAACTAACAAAAGAAGAAGAGAATATTTTTTTTCCTAAAATCCATCCCAAATATGGTCGATATACTACTAATCCATTACATGCTCCAGGTGAGACAATTGATGGCGATACCGGAAAGGAATGGAATGGATTAATGCCTCCTAAAGGAAGGCATTGGCGATATAGTAGGGAAGAACTTACACGACTTGATATGCAAGGATTAATTGAATGGTCTGAAACCGGAAATCCAAGAAAAATGATTTTTGCTAAGGAACACAAAGGGAAAAAGGTTCAAGATGTTTGGGAATTCAAGGATAAAGGATTGTCTTACGTTGATTACCCAACACAAAAAAATCATGAAATGCTCCGTAGAATTATTTCAAATTCCTCTAATGAAGATTCTGTTGTACTTGATTGCTTTGCTGGAAGTGGCTCAACTTTATTCGTTGCCAATGAGCTAAAAAGAAAGTGGATTGGAATTGATAATTCTACCCAATCCTTATCTGTTGTGAAAAGCAATTTCAAAAAGGAAAAAATTAAGTGTAACTTCTTTGAATATATATCACTTGATTAATTCAAATTATAGAAAACCTTGTAAATACGTTTGTAAAAGCAGAGCACTTACTATGTCATATTCCGATTCTTGAATATTAACTGCCTCTTTATTATTTACAAGCCTATGATTTACCGTAAAAATAGACCAAGGGAATCCATCAACAATGCCAATTCGAATTACATTTCCTCGCTGGTGTCTGCAAAAGTTTAAAACTTCTTGTACTTGTTTTTCCTGATTTCCGCCCGGTTGCCCGACCCATTTAGCTTCACCAATAATAATCTGTCTGTTAACTTTTACAATTAAATCAGGACGTTTTGCAAGATTTTGATGTAATGTGTCATTAATGAATTCTTTTCCAACTTCTTCGCTGGTGTCTAGTATGCAAATTCCTGCAGTTGATCTTTGAAAGGCATCTAATCCTAATGGATTAAAATTCCGTCTTAACCAACCATTGAACATTGGACCCATTTGCGTATTAAGTTTCGGTGCTGCTTCTAGCCTTACAACGGTTTCCTCCGCTGTCATAGAATACAAAGAATCAGCAATCCTTTGTATTTGCCTTGGATTGTTGTCAATACAACCTTCTATATTTTTAAGCAAATACCAAATAGGGTCTTCGTAAGGGAATTTGGTTAACCGCCTTAAAAGCGCAATTAATTCTTCTGTTCTTCTTGCCTGATGAGCAGCGATAATTCTGCGTCTAATTCCTGCCTCTAATCTTTCCGGTACTGCAATTTGAAATGGATACACTTCCAAAATTTGATCAAGGTAATTTGAATTTCTAAAGAGATCTAAACTTTGTCTGACCCAAGGATTAAGGGCTTCAGGATTATTATCGATGTTTATTGTCCTTTCCATTGTTAGTTTTGATGTCGCAATATATGGTAAAATGCTAGGTATTAAAACTTGCCCATAACGGGCCTCGTGCATGCCTAGATCATAGCGAAGCATGGTTTTGGTATACACGGTGTTGGCAGAAGTTATTTTATTTTTTTGAGTTCATAAATTATATCTTCTGCTACACCTCTATCAAAGTCTCCATCCTTATCATAAATCTGTCTTACATTTCTAAGTTTTAGAATCTCACCATCATATTCCCAGTTTAATTGTTTTAATAATTCCCCTTTCTTGTCAAATAAGTTTATAAGGTCCATTTGTGGAACCATTTCCCAAAAATCAATTACTAATTCATAGGTTGCTGCATTATCAATACCAACTACTTCAAACTTATCAGTAAATCTCACTTTACTTTGTTCATTTTTATAAGCACCTGCCAAAATGAACTTGTTAAAGTAAATGGCTAAATTTTGAATCTCCTTAACAGATTTAGCGAACTGAAAAAGCCTTGGGTCTGCTTTGTGAGCATAAGATTTATCCATATACTCTTGAAATTGAAGAGACGAAAAGTCATTATTAAAAGTAATTTCCCAATGCTGTATGGTGTCTCCTGCCCAAAAAATAGTATCGCTTCTTTTTATAAGTGGCATCATTGTCTCTTCATGATAACCTTTAAAAAAGATACTGTCAGGATTGCTGCTATCATATGAAATCATGTAGGCAAAGCTTGCACAGGATTGAGAATATTTGAAGATGGATTTATTTATGATTGTTGAATCTGTATAAGGCAGAAAATACCATTTCCCTGTGGATATTTTATTACTATAGCTAATATTAGGCCTTTGTACCTTATTTCTTTTTTCTGCTTCCTTTTTGTTTATTTTCTTATTTTTTACTTCTTGGTTACAAGAGACTAGTAAACTGAATAAAAGAAATAAGGTTAAAAATTGTTTCATTGTTTTTAAATAATTGCTGCCAACGGTCTTGTGTAAACGTCGGCGAGGCCGTCGGCCGAAGCTGAGGTTTACACGTGGTTAGGGGGCAGTTGTTTTAAGTTATTGTTCAGAATATCCCTTGTCTCCATCAGAGCGAATCCTAATAGATTAAGACCTTCCCAATGTTCGGGATTTTCGGCTTTTTTGTCGTCGACTGATAACCCAATTCCCCAGATATTATCAACAGGACTTGCCTCTACAAGTATTCTATCTTTAGTATTTATTAAGAATTCTTGCAAGTCTTGATGCTGTCCGAATTTTTGGAGGCTTCCATTGACCACAATTTCAAAGCGTTGTTCTTCCCAAACAGAATCATCGAAGTTTTTGACCTCACGTCCGATGGCTTTGGCTTCACCAGGTGTTCTTGCTTTTACTATTTTATCAAAAGCATCACTGTCACCAAACAGGTGTGCTTTCTGAGCCATCATCCAATGCTCTGCGGTGGCTGTTGCACAACTCCCTTTTGAGCCGCGTCCTATTTCCCTATCTGAACTCAATGCTGCTCCTAATAGTGCTCTCTTAGTGGAAAAACAGCTTAGTAAAAGCAAAAGAATAGCTGCTAAAAGCAGATTCTTGATTCTTTTGAAGTGCCAAAGCTTGGCTGACCGCTTTCACCGGTTTAAACTTCAGATATTTCTTCAAGTTAAAAGCAGTGGTGGCCAGCAGCATCACCTTGTGAGCCCCGGCTTTACCCCGCACTCCTATTTTCCGGAGACCATAGTAATGAATTAAGCTGCCGAAGACCGGCTCTACCGTGCTTTGTCGAACTCGCTTCATCCGTTTACCTTTTCTACTTTGCTGTCTTTCTAATGCTCGTCGATATTCCGAATCGTATGCAGTACGGGTGATTTGGCGGCATTGGCTTTTGGGAACGCAAGAAGATTTGAGCGGGCAATGTTTACAGTCCTGGTAGGTAGCCCGGTAGATTTTTAGCAAACCTCCCTCCGCATTGGTGTCATAGGTCTTAAAGGCGAGTATCTTCCCGGTCGGACAGGTGAAATAGTCAGCTTGTTGGTCATAAGGAAAACCTTCTATCTCGGACTTGTACTGGCCAAATACGGGTATCCAGCCCGTTATCTTTCTTTGCTCTAAAAAGGCGTAGTTGCTACCGTTAGAATAGCCACCATCCGCTAGCAGTTCCTTTAGACGTAGTTCATTATCTAGTAGCCGTCGCTGCAATCTCAGCGTGATAGCCGGCAAATATTGGCTGTCCCGCCCATCAGCCAAATCCGCTTGAACATGGCTGATAACGCCTTTGGCTGTATCCACCGCCAGGCTGCAATAATAGTTAAGTTGTCTGGCTTTGCCCGGTTTGACCGATATGCGGGCATCCGGATCGGTGGAACTGTAGTGCGTTTTATTGCTGACCAGGCGGGCCTTCTCGTGCTTACCGCCTAAGCCTTTGGGAGATGCTTTCAGCTGATCTTGGTGCTTTTCCAGTTTTCTTAACTGGTACTCCGGAGCCGAGAGGAACTGTTCTGGCTTTCCCTCTTTATTCTGGTTGGACTTCTTTACTACCGCTTCATTCTCGAGGATAACCTTCGTTAAGTGCTTTTTCACCGACTCGGGTGATTGTTTTAAAAGCAGGCTATCCATCGAAGCAT
Organism: Adhaeribacter arboris; assembly: GCF_003023845.1. Classification (NCBI taxonomy): domain Bacteria; kingdom Pseudomonadati; phylum Bacteroidota; class Cytophagia; order Cytophagales; family Hymenobacteraceae; genus Adhaeribacter; species Adhaeribacter arboris. The sequence continues at coordinate 2,372,101 of NZ_PYFT01000001.1, forward strand.
TGGCCTTAATGGGGGCGGAGTCAATCGCCTGCCGATGACCGGCTACCATGCCTTTCTCGACACATAAGCGAAAGACTCTATCAAACAGTAGCTCAAACAACTTCTCCGGGTAAAGCTGCCGAGTACGAGAAACCGTGGAGTGCCAGGGCAAGGGCTCATCTATTTGGTAGTCTAAAAAGTAAAGCAGATCTAGTCGGAGGCTACAGTGCTCGATCAGTTGGCGGTCGGAAACAATATTCTCCAGGTAACCCACCAAGCAGAGCTTAAAGAAGACTACCGGATCGATCGACTGCTGACCACATCGTCCGTAGTAAGGTTGGGTAAGCTCGTAGAGAAAATCCAAATTCAACTGCTGTTTCAAGCGGCGATAGAAGTTGTGTTCTGGTACATGTGCCGAGAGCGAAAAAAGCAACGCCTTTTCATCTTCCAAAACCTTTCTGCCTTGCATAACCTTAAAAAATAGTCCTATCCTTCTTCAACGATTAACTTCAATCAAGGGGTTGTGCAACAGCCACTGCGGTTTTATAAACTACATTATCAACCGTAAAAGGGGCAACCCACCACTGGCTAAAACAAGAGGCTGTAATTTCTTTTTTATTTGACTGGTGACCCCAGAAGTAGAGATATTTAAATCTTTTTCCTTCTTCCAAGTTTCTTTTAAGCCATTCAATACTGTAATTCATTTTTCTTTCAATTGCCCCTAACTACCGGATATACGGAGTTATTCCATATATCCGCCCAAAAATAACCGATAACCGGAACTGCAAGCTCAAATATACCACATATAATATATAATCTTATAAATATTTATCCTACTCCTTTGACTAAACTATTTCGTATAACAGGGGGATAAAGCTAACCGCCGAATAAGCTGCTACTCATAAAAAACTTTACCGCCTTTTGCATTAAACCAGCTACTTAACTACTTGCCTTTCGGGTGAATAACTTTTAAGGATAAAGGATTAATACTCACCTTAAATTCAGTTGCTTCGCCTACGTATTCCCCATCCGCGTGAAATTTGAAAGGCTGTTCGCTGGTTACGTCGACAGCAGTAGTGGTAAAATATTCAGCGGAGCTGCCGGCGGCAATACGTTTGGTGAGCATTCCTAAGCTTAAATGAATAGCTTTCCGGAAATCCAGTTCCCGGATCAGGCAAACATCCAGCAAACCGTCGCGAATATCGGCTTTAGGGGCAATGTGGGCATTATTACCGTATTGGGTGGCATTAGCAAAGGCCACCACAAAAACCTGGGTAGTCAGGGGCTGCCCGTTTAAGTGTAAAACGGCTTCCTGAGGTTTAAACTGGATAAACTCCTGCAGTACCAACCGGATATACGTCTGCAAACCGCGTTTCCTGCTGGTAGCAAAAACCGAACTGATATAGGCATCGAACCCGATACCGGCGGTACAAAAAAAGGGATGGTCGTTAATAGTGCCGGTATCAATGGCAGAGTAATGGTATTCGTTTATAATCCGGATAGCGTGGCGTAAATTTAAGGGAATACCTAGATGGCGCGCCAAGCCGTTGCCGGAACCCTTCGGTAGAATAGCTAAAATAGCACCCGAATCTAATAATCCGGAAGCTACCTCGTTAACGGTACCGTCGCCCCCAATGGCTCCCACTATTTTAAAACCTTCCCGGGCAGCCTGCCGGGCCAGTTCCGTAGCGTGCCCCGCGTACTCGGTAAATACTAGTTTAGGGGTAAATTGAGAAGCATCCAGGTAGCGGCTGAGCAAGTCGGGAACGTTTACCTGGCTGGCACGTCCGGATTTGGGATTAAGAATAAAAAGAATATTTGTTTTTGCCGCCATGAAACAAATTACCAACGGCCTTACTGGCCGCCTTAAATCAAATAAAAAATAAAATTACGCTTTAATCAACTATAAAATAACGCGTTGTAAATAACAAAATTAGGAAGAAGTGGTTGGCCAATGAAACGTAAGCACCGGAATAGATGCATGGTTCACCACGCTTTCGGCCACGCTCTTATGAAACAAATGCGCCAGGCCCGTGCGGCCGTGGGTAGGCATTAAAATTAAATCGGGCGTTACGGTATTTACTACTTCCAAAATACCCTCGCTGGCCGAAGAATTAGGTTGAATAAGAAAATGTACTTCGGTTAAGTGATGAGCCTGTACAAAAGCTTGCATTCGATCATGTAATTCCTGCTCGCTGCTGGAATCGTTCTTCGTCCGGACGTACAATAAATTTAACCTTGCCCCAAAAAATTGCTGGAAAAAAGTAAGAATAGGTACAATGGCAGTTGTTTCAGGAGCAAAATCCGACGGAAATAAAATTTGTTGCACCTCAAAGTTACCGGAAGTAGGCTGTTTAATCGTAAGCACGGGGCACGGACAATGACGGACAACTTCTTCGGCATCCGAACCAATTAAAAATTCTTCCAGACCTTCTGCCCCAGCGGAGCCAATTACTACCAGATCTACCTGCTCTTCGGTAACTACATTTACAATCTTATTTACCGCCAGGTCAGTTACTACTTCCGACTCAATAATTACACCTTGCGCGGCACCCATTTCCACTAACTTATTCATTTGCTGTTTCGATTGCTCAAGTAGTTCCGGCAGCATAAAATCATAACTTTGGTACGCCCCTACCGGATTCATTTCGATACCGGCGTAAGAAGTTCCGTAGCCAGATGTTAAAGGCAATTCGATAATGTGCAGCAACTTTATCATGGCTCCGCTTTTCCGGGCTAGTTGCAACGCTACCTGATAGGCTTGTTGCGATAGATCCGAAAAATCAATGGGTACTACAATCTTCCGGATACCAGGTTGTGGATTATTCATAGCTTTAGATTTACGTGAGGTGCCGGCAATATACTCAGGATTTCAACTTAAAAAATGCTTTATAAATAGAAATAACCGCTGGAAAATTAAGTTCTTCTAAATATTACCAGCCGATTCCGTAATCTTCGCCGTAGTTGCTGGAACCACCCCAAAAACTAGTGTGCTTCCAATCAAAGTATATGGGGTTAATGGGTCCACTGGTTCTCGCTAAAAAGCCATCGTTCCGACCGTAGCGGCTAATGATTTACCGGTAATCGCCATCCAGTTCTTGCCGTCCAATACCGGTTTTTGAACAGATGGAATACTAGTTGGAACAATGGAAAGGAGCAGGAAAAATAAAAGAAATAGTACCCGGTTTCTCATATTAACAGATTTAAGCGCCCAGAAAATCTAATTTGTTTTCAGCCATACTAACTGCTTCTTTAACAGTACTTCCTTAATGGTAGAAAATAACTTTAGAATATTTTAGGTAGAATTAATCAACAAGAATTAATTAGTAATAATAATCTTTTATGAAAATAAGCCTTTAAAAAATGGCATCTATTCAAAAAAATAACATTAATTTTAAATTTACCCTTTAAATTTGATACGTATCTATATGAATAATATACAATTTAAATAAATTGTATATTATTTTTAATATATTACGCTTTACTATTCTTAAACGAAACACTTCATTGAAATTTTAAAATATTTTTAGTTAAAAAAGGATAATTATACCCTACTTAGCTTCTATTTTATTAAAATTCTATTATTAGAACTGGCTTATCCTTAATATTTTTTTAGTTAAGTCCCTCTGTCTTACCGTCTCCAAAATAAATAAATAGAAAAAGTACTACTTTTACGTATACAGATCAGCATCTTAGCATCGTTTAGCATGCCCTTATAATTAAATGTATTTTCCTAATCTTTTATCATAGAGCCATGTTGCGGAAACTGCTTTATTTTTGGCGCATTTTAATTTTTCTGGCACTTGCCGGATTCTCCCCTACTACCTTAGCCCAAAATTTAAACAAACACGAATGGGCGAAGGGGAAGATAGTGCTAACTACCGGAGAAACTTTATTTGGACCTTTAAGCTATTACTACAATAAAGAAATTATTCAGGTAAAAGGAACTGACGGTTTTATCCGGACTTTTTCACCGGTGAATGTGGCTTATTTCCAAGGTTTTAACGAGCAGAAACAGATTTTCCAAACATTTAAGCCGTTCTTGTATTCGCCTAACCCAGATGTACCGGCCTTTCAAACCCCAACCTTTTTTGAAGTTGTAACCGAAGGAAAATACACCCTGGTGAAGCGAACGGCTTTTGTAATCCGGAATTTAGATCCGATACCTAGGTATACCTCCCTGGGCCGGTATTACGAACCTTATTCCTCTACAGAAACGGCTCGCGCGGGCAATAACTACCAAATTGCGCAATTACATTCCTATTACCTGCTTACTCCCCAAAACCAGATTATTAGCTTGCGCCATCCTAAAAAAGACTTAGAAGATCTTTACGAGGATAAAGCTGCGCCGATGAAGGCCTATATTCGCGGGAAAAAATTATCGTACAAAAATCCGGTAGCCTTAACCCACGTGGTGCAATACTTCAACCATTTGTAGCCTGATTAAGCCTCACATCAATCTTTATGCACCCTTAACTACCTTTTAGCCCGAGCAACTCTGCTGCCGTCATAATGGGCTTTCATCCGGTATGGCTTAGTTCATACGTTCTAATAAACTCTGCTTATAGGAATTCCAATCGCTAACTTTATACCTGGTTTATTTAGGATTGCAAAGGCGCATCTTTCAAGTTGGTAGTAAGTTGGCCAAGAATAAACGACACCAGTTTGGCTCTTTCGGACCTTTAAGGATTCGGTGCCGAGGAACGAGGCATTTCGACGCAGGAGAAAAGAAGACTTACCCGTCCGAAAGAGCCAAACGAGGCCCGCCGGCCACGAGGCAAACTGGTTACCGTGCCACAGCAATAGCACCTTAGAATGGAGACGGGAACCGGCTCCAAAGATAAACAGCCCTTAGTATGTCTTTAAAACTTCAATCTTGCAAGTAAAAGGACAAAATAAACTATATAAGGGGTGTTTAAAAATCAACTACCCCTGCCTCTCCTAAGCTTAAGAGGGAAGTTTTTAACTTAGTACTTGTTACAAATAAGCATATTTCATTTTGGCCAGGTACTTATTACCTCTAAACTATTTTTTCACAAGATTCTTTTTCATTTAAAAAGGTAAAGCCCTTGATAAACTACCTGCCAACGTATTGCTACGACAACTCCAGCCATTCCGCTTTTCTTTCCCCAGCATTTATCCGTAACATTACGCTTGTAACCGTAAGATAAACGTTTGAGCATGCTAGTAACTTTACTTTCTTTAATTCTTCAAATAAATCCGATTACACCACCACCGGGCAACTGGCTTACTCCTTACGAAAAAAGCTACGGTAAAAAAACCGCTACGTATAAAGAATGTATCTCCTACTACCAAGCGTTAGATAACGCTTTCGAGGAATTAAAATTAATAGAATACGGCGCAACAGACTCGGGCAAACCCTTGCACGTGGCAGTAGTATCGATGGATAAAGATTTTAATCCTACTTCCGTCCGCAGAAAAAATAAACGGGTAATATTAATTCAAAACGGGATTCATCCCGGGGAGCCCGAGGGCATTGATGCCAGCATGATGCTGGCCCGCGACTACCTGCAAAAGAAAGAAGGACGGGCGCTTTTAAAAGAGGTGGTACTAGTATTTATTCCCATTTATAACGTAGATGGAGCTTTAAACCGCAATAGCTACAGCCGGGCCAACCAGGATGGACCGGAAAGCTTCGGTTTCCGGGGAAATGCCCGTAACCTGGATTTAAACCGCGATTACATTAAAAACGATTCGCGCAATGCGCAAACGTTTACGGTGCTTTTTCAAGAATGGCAACCTGATATTTTTGTGGATACCCATACTTCTAACGGAGCCGATTACCAACACACCATGACTTTAATTGCCACCCAGAAAGATAAGTTACAGGCGCCGCTCAGGGAGTATTTAACTAGCCAACTTTTGCCCCAGCTTTACGGGAACATGCAAAAACAACAATTGCCTATGTGCCCCTACGTAGATTCGAAAGGTGAAACGCCCGATTCCGGTTTAATTGGTTTTTTAGAAACGCCCCGCTACTCCACGGGTTACACCACATTATTTAATACAATTGGCTTTGTCACCGAAACGCACATGCTTAAGCCTTTCGCTAACCGCGTACAGGCGCAATACCATTTTCTGGATGTCCTTATCCGGATAGTACAAAAAGATGCGGCAAAAATTGCTGCCGCCCGCCAGCAGTCCGTTAAGGAAATGCTTTCCCAAAAACAATTTCCTTTAACCTGGCAATTAGATACAACGGTGGTGGACACCCTTACTTTTTTAGGTTACGAAGCCAAGCACAAACCCAGCGAAGTAAGCGGCTTAAGCCGTTTGTACTACGACCGCCAAGCCCCTTTTTCTAAAAAAATTAATTATTACAATACGTATCGGGCTACCCTAAGTGTCGCTAAACCGGTTGCCTACGTGGTGCCGCAGGCCTGGGAAGAAGTAATTGACCGTTTACGCTTAAATCGCGTGAAAATGCGTCAACTACGCCGGGATACCAGCCTTACCGCCGAAGTGTATTATATTACCGATTATAAAACCAGCACCCGATCTTACGAAGGCCATTACCTGCACTCCGGCGGGCAAGTGCGCTCCGAAAAACAACGTTTAAATTATTTTGCCGGCGATTATATTGTTCCTACTAATCAACCGGCGGCTCGTTTTCTAGTGGAAACCCTGGAACCGCAAGCCACTGACTCTTACTTTAACTGGGGCTTTTTCGATGAAATTCTGCAGCAGAAAGAGTATTTTTCCAATTACGTTTTTGAGGATATTGCGGCGCAACTTTTACAACAAGACGCAAACCTGAAAAAGCAATTACAGGAATTTATCACCAAAAATCCGGAAGCCGCTAAAAACGCTCAGGCCCAACTTGATTTTGTTTACCGCCACTCGCCGTATTACGAAAAATCACACTTGCGCTACCCGGTTACCCGGATTGTAAACAAAACTTTTTGATTTCTTTAACCATGGGTAAACCTCAGCTTTTTTAAAGATGAAAGTCTTAATTTAAATTTTTCCACGAAATGGCAGATTCTAAATTATACCTTACTTTGTTCTTGTATCTTCACGAAGGTGAGGAAGCAACTTTTCTGGAGTACGAAGACCAGGTATTACCCATGCTGGCCAAGTATAAGGGCGAGTTGATTTACCGTATCCGGCCGGAAATTACTAATTTTGTGCAGCCTTCAGCCGAGTATCCTTACGAAATTCATCTAATTTCTTTTTCTTCTGCGCAGGATTTCGAAAATTTCCGCCAGGATAAAGAACGGCTCGCTCTTTTTCCTTTGTTTCAAAAGTCTGTCCGGAAAGTTTTGCTGTTGCCCAGCCCGGAAGTATAATATGAAAGCTAAAAAATTTATTCCTTAATCCTTATTCCTTGGTTCCCATTCTGCAAATAAATAATTTATCTAAAAGGTACGGTTCGGTGCAAGCCTTGAACCAGGTCAGCTTTAACGTAGAAGCAGGCAGTGTGTACGGTTTACTGGGTCCAAATGGCAGCGGCAAAACTACCACGTTGGGTATTGTATTGGATGTATTGCACGCTAGTTCCGGCACTTTCCAGTGGTTTGGTGAGCCGCTTAGCCACCAAACCAAACGCCGCATTGGCGCTATCCTAGAAACACCTAATTTTTACCCGTACTTATCGGCTTACCAGAATTTGCAGGTGGCAGCCGACGTAAAAGGAGTCCCGCACCAAGCTATTGAGCCGATTTTAGAAATGGTAGGACTGCTTAACCGGAAAAATTCCGCTTTTAAAGGATTTTCGCTCGGCATGAAACAACGTTTAGCGCTGGCTTCTGCCCTATTAAACAATCCCGAAGTATTAGTGCTCGATGAACCTACCAACGGCCTGGACCCGCAGGGTATCGCCGAAGTACGGGAATTAATTTTAAGCATTGCCCGACAGGGTAAAACCATACTTATTGCCAGCCATTTGCTCGACGAAGTGGAAAAAGTATGCACCCACGTAGCCGTATTACAAACCGGGGAACTAAGAGCGGCGGGGCCGGTAGCGAGTATTCTGGCAAAAGATGACCAGGTAATTATTCAGGTGGCCGGCGACGAACAAAAAGTACAAGCCTTATTGCAAAAACTACCGGTTACCCTTATTAAAACCGACCGGGAACAGCTTATTTTAGCTCTGCAACCGGGTTTTACCAGCGCGGATTTAAATAAAGCCTTTTTCGAGAACGGATTAGTTTTGAGCCAATTAACCATAAAAAAGAAAAGCTTGGAAACGCAGTTTTTACAACTTACTAATAATCGTAACGGATGAGTCGTCTGCTAATAACTGAATTACGCAAATTATTTCCTTATCGTACTTTCTGGACCATCTTGCTCTTATTTACCGGGTTGTTATTCCTGTTTGTGTATCTGGGCAGTAAAATTGAGCTGAATGGTCAGGCGGCGGGACCTAAATTGTATAGTTTCCCCGATATTTGGTTAAAACTCGCTTATATTGCCAGCTATTTTAATCTCTTATTAGGCATTCTTATTATCATCATCATTACCGACGAATACAGTTTCCGGACGCTGCGGCAACAGGTTATTGATGGCTGGTTTAAGCGCGATATTGTTTTGGCCAAGCTGCTGGTTATTTTAGTAATGGCGGCTTTCGGCACTTGCGTATTATTGGGTTTAGGATTATTCTTTGGTCTTTCTTATTCGCCAGTTACGCCGGGCAGCCAAGTTGTTCAGGATCTCCGGCATTTAATTTTTTACTTTGTGCAAGCCGTAGGTTATATGAGCTTGGCCATGTTGTTTGCTTTCCTGATTCGTAAAAACGGATTAGCCATTATTGCTTTTTTGGTGTACGCTAAAATTATAGAACCTATTATTCATTCCCGTTTCCCCGACGAAGTAGACCAGTATTTTCCCATGAAAGTGCTTTCGAGCCTGACCCCGATGCCCGGCCGCGATATACTGGAGTCCCTCACCGGACCCGCACTGGCGCTTACTCCTACCGCTGCTTTGCTTCCGGCTATTGGCTACATAGGGGTATTTTCTATTCTAGCTTATCTTATTTTAAAATACCGCGATTTATAAAATAAATCCTGAGAAATTTAAGCTCCTTTTTACCTCCAGTAAATGGCTGGTATAAAAAAACTAGTGCTTGGCTAAATTAAAAATTAGAAATTACGCATTATAAATAAGGCCAGAATACCTTTACGGCTTACTTTATCACTAAGATTTATTCTATAAATTAAAAGAGCGAAGCACTAGATGTACTTTATCTTGCAGCAGAAAGTTAAAAACCCACGCGAACAGTGGCTTTCCGTTACTTTATTTTTAAATTTTTTGATTAAGAAATATTGCTGGAACGTTGCGTATTTACCGGCGTTTGTTGCCGCTTAGATACTGTTATCAAATGAACACCATCCTGGTAATTGGCCGATATTTGTTCGGGTTCGGTACCTTCGGGCAAAGCGAAAGAACATTGAAAAGAAGTATAACTAAATTCCTGTCGGGTGTACCGCTACGGTTGATTTTGCGCCGCACTTTGCACCGCCGTAAACTGCCTCTAAGAGGGCGGAGATAGCCCGGCAATTTGGTTAGATTCTGCCTCGCTGGTATTTGTTTGTCCGGTAGTTTGATTTTCTGATGAAGCAGCAGCAGTGGAACCCTTGCGCAACAACCTGATTTTGTTGATTGAATTCAAAAGTGTTCCGGCTTTCTGTTTGTGCTGAAACAGTTAAAATATTTTTTTCCAGGACTAATTAAAAATCTTCTTTCCGCAAAACTGGAGCGGCTACTTCCACCTGAAAACTATCTGGCGATTCCTTCCTGTTTGCGGCAACCCGGATAAAAAACATCAAACGGAATAAAAGCTGGGAAAAGAATGCCTGTAATCCTTAGAAAAATTAGTAGTCTAACGCTTATCTACCACCGGATCTTTAGCAAACGAGTACTTCCGGAAAAGCTAAAACGAATTAAATCTATTTTCTTCAAAGAAGGAAATAGAAGATTAATTAATAAAAAAAGTACACCCAATTAGGTGTACTTCTACAACAAACCTAACTACATATTTTATTGACCTTCGCTGCCAGAACCAGAATTATCTTTCTTTTTTCTACCCCGGTATCCACCCCGTTTTTTAACGGTAAGTTTTCCTTCTTTGGCTTTGGTAACTAAGGTTTCTAATTCTTCTAAACCTTTCTTTTGCTGTTCTACATAGCGTTCCAGGCTGGTAGTTAAAGCGCCTAAGAGCTCCTTGTTTTGCTGTGCATCTTGGAGCGTCTGCATAATTTCGGTAATATTTGGTTCTTTTGCCATTAGGTAATTTTAATAAATAAGTTTATAATAAATTGAGCGGGCTAAGTTATTTATTTTTAATCAAATAATAATAATCATTTCAAAAAGTTGATAACATACCATCACCTTAATGTAGCGTTAGCAATGGCATAAAGGTCTTAAAATAAAACTAGATTTTGATGATTAGAAGAGGAGTAATCCGACTGGTGAGTAGCTCATATTAAGGCAAAAAGAAATAAAAGTTGAAATTTTTTGTTTTTAGTTTAACGCCGCCACAAATAAGGCAAAATTCAAAAATCCGCGTTATTATAAGGCAAAACCGTCATTTTTTGATTCGTTTCCGCTTCTTTTAAGCGCATTCACAATCGGCTTAGAATTTATTTAGCCTGCTTCGCGAATGTGCTCAACATAAAACAAAAAGTAAACGCACAAATTCAGGAATTAAGCGGTGGCTGATTGCTCTGCTTCAATACTTTAAACAAAAAATAAAAAGCGGGCAGTACCAATAATAAACCAACAAACAAAGCATTTAGTAGCTGAAAGAGCGTAGCGGAAGGTGCTTGAGTGTTATAAAATGTAAGATGGTGGTTGTTTTTTTCGTAAACTAAAACCGGAAATTGAATAGCAAACCAACCCAGTATAATTAAAGCAACTTGTACGCTGATAGCGGTCCGTAATTAAAAAATATTGGGGTGATTAAACAAGTAAAGAATGGCGGGTATTAACAAAATTACTCCGCTGAACACTGCAATACTTACCGGGAAATTAAAAATTTTGATGGAATAAAGGATGATTAGACCATTCAGCCGCTACGAAAACCAATATTCCTAAGGCAAAAGTCAGAAACAATAATATTTTTGATAAGCGGCTATACCGTTGTTGTTCAATGGGATAATTTGCCTCGCCAATTAAAAATACGGCCGCTATATAGCCAAAAAGAGCAGTAGAAAATAAACCCACTGCTAAACAAAAAACGTTGCACCAAGGCCGGATAAATTGCTGATAAAAACTGCCGGTAGTAGTTACCCTAATTTCTCCCAAAATCATGGCGCCCAAGGTAATTCCTAAAAAAAAAGGGGTTACAAAACTCGAAATTTTGAAAAATAAAGTGTAATAGGCATGGGTTCGGTCGTGGGTAATACCATAATGCCGGAAAGGAAAAGAAGAACCGCGTAAAACAATGCCCACCAGCACAATTAGGAGCGGAATGGGCAAAGCTAAACTAATCGTAGCATACACCCGCGGAAACCCGGTAAACAGAATAACAATTGCCGCTACCGGATCAATATTCCAAGCTTGGCCGTTCTCCCAGGTAAAACCGGCCGGACTGTTCATTCAGGCATTGGCCGATACCACAAAAATGCCGGATAAAACCCCGGCAATACCTACTACCACCCCGTACCACCAATGCGTCCAAGGATGCAACTTGCCCCAGCCGTACAAAAAAATACCCAAGGCAATGGCTTCCACAAAATAAGCCGTTTCTTACCAAAAAAAAGGCATCCCGATAATTGGTCCGGCATGTCGCATAAACTCCGGGAAAAGTAAACCCAACTCAAACGGCAAAACAGTACCGGAAACAGCTCCCACCGCGAAAAAGATGGCTACTCCTTTTGACCAGACTTTGGCGACATCCAGGTACACCTGTTTTTTGGTTTTTAATTATTTCCATTCGCTGTAAGCCATTAAAACCGGCATGGTCATGCCAATACAAGCGAACACAATATGCCAGCCTAACGAAACGGCCATTTGCAAACGGGCAGCTACTAAATTGTCCATGCGAATAATAGCAAGGGTGAATAAAAGATAAAGGCTTAACAATTAAGCTAATGCTTGGCCAATTAAAAATTAGAAATGATGAAGTAGAAAGGAGAGCTAAATACTTTCCCAATTTCTTTATCCCCGAGTCTTCATCTACCAGCTAATAGGTAAGAGCGCTTGAAATAAAGTTAACGCCTCGACTTGCCGGAAAAAAGGTATCCACTTCAGCAAACAGCCAGGTAAAAGAAATCAATTATTTCTTCTCCCATAAAACTACCGGTAAATTTTTTGAGAAAAATAAAACAATTTTTTATTTATGATAGTTTTACTATCATAAATAATATAAAAGCTATAAATTTGCAAAGTAATTATACTATACATAAAAGTAGAATTAAAAACATAAGAAAAAAGAGGAATGAATGCTACCGTTAAAATTAATTTAAATCATAAATCCTATCTCCGGAACCCCGAAGAAACCATCTTGGGCCAAAAGATTGTAAGCGAGAGCATTCGGCTCATTGACCAATTGGGCTTTGAAGAATTTACGTTTAAGAAACTAGCCCACGAAATTAGTTCTACAGAAGCCTCGGTGTACCGGTATTTTGAAAATAAGCACAAGTTGCTGGTTTACCTGGTTTCGTGGTATTGGGTCTGGCTCGATTACCAAATTACTTTTCAAACGAATAACATTAGCGATGCCGCGCAGCGCCTGCGCATCATCATCCGGATTTTGGCGGAAGCTTCCTTAAATAATTTACAAACTTCTTACATGGATGAGGCCGCCCTGCACCGGATTGTAATTGCCGATGCCGCCAAAGCTTACCTAACCAAGGGAGTCGACGCAGATAACAAAGACCAACTGTTCCGGGAATACAAAACCTTGTGCAAAAAAATTGCCGCTATTCTTTTAGAATTAGCCCCGGGGTATCCGTATCCGCATGCGCTTATTAGTACGGTAATGGAGGCTACGCACCAACAAACCTATTTTGTCCAGCATTTGCCTTCGCTCACCGATATTAAGTCAGGGGAAAATGTTACCGGCAAAGTAGCTGATTTTCTGGAGCAATTAGTTTTTGCCGCCATTACCAATTATAAAATTTAAATTTTTAAAAGATGAATCTGAATCTTTTACCGGCTATAAACCAATTAATCCGCCAATTACATGGCCTAACGGCGGCTCCCCATCTGGCAGAAGAGCCTTTACTTTCTGCGGCAGATAAGGGCATTACTGTACCTTCGTTTTTAGCTTATTTACAAGAAGCGGGTAGTAAACAAAAATTATTTTATGTCCTCTCGGAGCCTACCTTCACTGAACTGCCGGTCATTCTGGCCCGCAGTAAAACGCCGGTAGTGGTTTGCCAGTTTATAGAAGATCAGGTGGTACCCGTTGTTATTCAGCGGCGGGAGAAACAATACGAGGTTTACCGTTTTACCGGGCCTAAACCCCAAAAATTAGTACTGGCATCGGTAGAAGAAATAATGAATAGCTGTTACCAGATACCTGATCAAACCGAAAATCAAACGTACCTGTTAACCAGCCTGGTGCACCAGCCGACCGAATCTATCGCGTCGAAAGAAGGTAAAAAGCCCTCCCATTTAGGTCGGCTATTCGACTTTTTGGCCGTGGAAAAAACGCAGATCGGGTATATTTATGTCTACGCCGCTATTGCCGGTATTATAAGTTTATCGCTACCGCTGGGCATCCAAAGTATTATTGGTTTTGTTTCGGGCGGCCAGATGTCTACCTCCATTGTCGTGCTGATTGGCTTTATTGTAGTCGGGATTTTGGCCGTAGGGGGCTTACAATTAATGCAGGTGTGGCTGGTGGAGCATTTACAACAACGCCTCTTTAGTCGCTTATCCTTTGATTTTGCTTACCGGATACCCCGGCTGCAGCTCGAAAGTTTACAAGACCAGCAGCCCGTCGAATTGATGAACCGCTTTTTCGAAACCCTTACTTTACAAAAAGGAATCGCCAAAATTTTACTCGAATTTAATGCGGCCATTCTGCAAATAGTATTTGGGTTATTGCTGCTATCCTTATACCATTCCTCGTTTATCTTCTTTGGCATTTTCCTGGCGGCTACCCTTACCCTTATTATTTATGCGACTGGTAGCAAGGGCATTCAAACCAGTTTAGTCGAATCAAAATACAAATACCAGTTGGTTAGCTGGCTCGAAAGTATGGCCCGGGCGCTCTATACCTTTAAACTGGCGGGTTACTCGAACCTGGGCATGCAAAAAACCGATTACGTTACCAGTCAATACATTTTAGCCCGCCGGCAGCACTTTAGCGTCCTCATGACGCAGTATTGGAGCTTTATTTTCTTCAAATCTCTAATTACGGCGGGTTTACTCATTTTAGGTTGTTACCTGGTATTGCAGCAGCAAATAAATATCGGGCAGTTTGTCGCGTCCGAAATTATCATTATTCTGATTATGAACTCGGTGGAAAAAATAATTTTAAAACTGGATGTGGTGTACGATGTATTAACCGGTCTGAAGAAAATAACCGCCGTAACCGAATTACCTTTAGAAGAAGCGCAAGGTTTGAAAATAACGGATACCGGAACCGGCCCCGGTTTAAGCATCCAAGCCGCTCAATTGGCTTACCATAGTCCTTCCGAAGCGCAAATTCAACTGCACGACATTCATTTTAAAATTAAGGCCTCCGAAAAAATTGCCTTAACGGGTATTAGCGATGCCGGAAAGTTTACTTTAGCGCAAATTTTATTAGGGCTGGCCCCTGGCTACGAAGGACGGCTGGCGTATAACAACTTATCTTTCCGCGATTTAGACGCAGTAAATTTACGGAGCCAGCTGGCGACTGTAATTGCCTCCGACCAGATTTTTGAAGGCACCTTGCTCCAGAATATTACTTGCGGAGAAAGCGGCATTAGCGCCCAAGAAGTACTCGATGCTTTGGAAATTTGTCAGCTTACAGCTTACGTCCAAAATCTATCCAAAGGCTTACACACCGTTTTAACCGGCACCGAATGGCAATTGCCGCGCAGCATTGTTTCTAAAATTATGCTGGCTCGTTGCCTGGTACGCAAACCAAAACTTGTTATCCTGGACAACAATTTATTAGCCATTAACCGGTCCGAGAAATTACCCATGTTACAGGCTCTACACCAACGCTTAAACTGCACCTTCATTATTATTTCGCACGATAAGAAAATAATGCAGTTCTGCGACCGGGTGCTGCTGATGCAGGAAGGAACCATTACCCACCAGGGCACCTACGCCGCTATTCAGGCTCATTTACCCTTACCCGTTTTAACTGAAACAACTGTATAACTATGGCACCTGCTGTTAAAAATAAAAAATACGCGCCCGTAACCCAACCGCATTACACTACCGCCGATTTATTGAAAACAGCCCCAACCGGTCGTACTTTGGCGTATTGGTGCGGTGGTATATTTTTGCTACTCTGCCTGGCGCTTTTTCTTCCCTGGACCCAAAATATCCGGTCGAACGGTACTCTTACCGCCTTAAATCCGGCCGGGCGGCCTCAAACCTTGCAGAGCGTTATATCGGGCCGGATTGAAAAATGGCACGTGCAAGAAGGGCAACTGGTACAAAAAGGCGATACATTGATCAGCATTTCGGAAGTAAAAGATAAATATTTCGATCCGCAGCTTTTACAACGTCTCCGCGAACAAACAGAAGCTAAAAGACTGAGCTTACAGGCCACGCAGCAAAAAGCAAGAGCCCTGGAAAATCAGATTGTTAATCTTAAAAGCGGCTTAACCTTTAGTTTGAACAAAGCCCGCAACAAAGTAAACCAGGTAAAATTTAAACTGCAAAGCGACAGCGCCGAATTCGTAGCGGCCCAAACCGATTATAAGATTGCCCAGGTACAATTAGAACGCCAGGAAGCCTTGTATAAACAAGGCCTTAAATCGCTGACGGAATTAGAAAGCCGTCGTTTAAAATTTCAGGAAGTGCGGGCAAAACTACAAGGCTACGAGAATAAAGTGGCCAGCACCCGCAACGAGCTGCAAAATGCCCGCCTTGAATTAAACTCTTTAACGGCGGAATACGGCGAAAAAATAGCGAAGGCTGCATCCGAATTAAGCGCTACCCGCAGTTACGCTTATACTACCGACGGAGAACTGGCCAAAATAAAAAACGAATACGCCAATACTAAAATCCGCTCGGCTTTTTACCACTTAACGGCCCCGCAAAATGGTTTCGTGGTAAAAGCCATGAAAGAAGGTATTGGCGAAACCATTAAAGAAGGAGAAGCCATTGCTACTATCTTACCGCGCCAAGCGCAGCTCGCCGTGGAGTTATTTGTTAAGCCTATGGACTTTCCGCTGCTCCGCAAAGGTCAACCCATTCGTTTGCAATTTGACGGCTGGCCGGCTTTGGTTTTTTCGGGTTGGCCTAATACCAGTTTTGGCACTTTCGGCGGAAAAATCGCCGTAATTGATAACGTCGCGACTAATGGTAATTACCGCATCCTGGTAGTACCGGATCCTTCATCCCAACCGTGGCCCGAAGCGTTGCGCATTGGCTCCGGGGTGTATGGTTGGGCCTTACTAAAAGATGTGCCCATTTGGTATGAATTATGGCGCCAATTAAATGGTTTTCCGGCGGATTATCCGGCGAAAGAAAAGGATGCTGCCATTTCCCTCAAAGATAAGAAAAAAGCAACTACTATAACCGATAACAGCCATGATGAATAACTATTTTATCCAGCGCGCTCAATTGGTTTTTTCACTGGTAAACTTTTTGAAACCCCGGCGAGCCTTTATGAATAAAATGGATCGACGTTCCTTATTGACGGGGCTGGTGTTTATTTTTATTTGTATAACTGCTACGGGCAAAGCTGATTCGCTGAAAGTAGTAACCTTAGCGGCCTTTTACGACCAGATAAAAGCGCACCACCCGGTAGCTCGCCAGGCCGCTTTGCTGCCCGCGCAGGCGCAACAGGAGCTACGCATGGCCCGGGGCAACTTCGATCCGCAAGCTAGTAGTTATTACGACCGCAAAACTTTTAAAAACCAGTTGTATTACGAAAATTGGAATAGCCTCGTTAAAATACCCCTGTGGTTTGGCGCCGATTTAAAAGCCGGCTTTGAACAAAACCAGGGAATAAACGTGAACCCCGAAGAAAAAACCCCGGCGGCGGGCTTAACTTACGCCGGTATTTCGCTGCCCCTTGGCCAGGGTTGGCTCATCGATCAACGGCGGGCTACGCTGCGGCAAGCGCAACTCCTCACCCACGCCGCCGAAGCCGATAAAATTAAAAACATAAACAAGTTGCTTTTAGAGGCAGCGAAAGATTACTGGGACTGGGTATTGGCTTACCAACGCTGGCAATTATACCAAACCGCCTTCGACTTATCGCAGGTGCGCTACCGCGGCGTAACCGAGCGGGCCCGGTACGGCGATTTAGCCGCCATTGATACCGTGGAAGCCCGGCTCGACTTAATTAACCGCCAGCAACTCTTGGAGCAATCTTTCACGGAATTCCAGAACAGCCGCCTACTCGTTTCCAACTACCTCTGGACCCCGGACCAAACACCGATAGAGTTAGTTTCTGGCGCGGTTCCCACATTCAACGAAGCCGACCTAAATCTGATTCCGGCGGATACCTTGCAGCAACTTTTACGGGTGGCCCAGGAAAGCCACCCCGAACTAAGAAAACTAGAGGCAAAGTATAAACAGTTGCAAATAGACCGAAAATTAGCGGCCGATAAATTTAAGCCGAAACTCAACCTGGAATATAATTTCTTGCGGCAAAACTTTGGTTTACCCTTCGAAAATTTGGGGGCTAGCTATCTGTTAAATAACTACAAATTGGGCCTGAGTTTCCATTATCCTTTGCTGCTCCGCGCCGAACGCGGCAAATGGCAGCTCACCCGGTTCAAACTTACCGAAACCAACTTGGCTCTCATTCAAACCCAACGCGACATATCTACTGCCCTGCAAACCACCTACAACGAACTACAGATGCTATCCTCTCAAATAAAAACCCAAGAAATGCTAATTGCGCAGGCCGAGATTTTACGCCACGGCGAACAAACCCGGTTTGAAAACGGGGAAAGTTCTTTATTTTTAGTAAATACCCGGGAAATGAACCTGATCAACCAACGTTTAAAATTGTGGGAGCTAAAAACGAAATACACCAAAAGCCAGGCGATGCTCTACTGGTCGGCGGGTAATCTAAGTAATTTATAAAATTCTGTACTCTAGGGAAGCAAATTAGTAAGTGTTAAAAACAGGATTATCCAAAACTCCAGGCTTAAAATAACAACCTCTTTCTCGCTCCCCCCTCCTTTAGTCATCCTGAAAGGATCTAATCGGTTTGGTGTAACAACCGGAGCTATCCCCAGCCCATCATTGCTGGGTTTTAGTAGGTAATAACCAGTTTAACGGCTCACGGGTACTTCTTTTCTACTGATTAGATCCTTTCAGGAGGACGGGAGAAAGAGATGGAATTAACTATTTAACCGCCACAAAAGCACGTCTTGGACAATCCTGTTCTCCAAACCTATTAAGTTTAATCCGCAGCCATTATAACAACGTATTTAAGCGATTTGGCATAGTAAGTAGAAGTACAAAACTTAGTATAAGGCTTATTTAAGTAAACAGTTGAAAGTTAGCTTTTTGATGACGCATGACCTATAAAGTAAAATGTACCACCTTCTTAATAAAGCAGAGGAAACAATTATGACCAACGGGAATATTTTAATCATTGATGACGAAGAGAAGCTGCGCGGTTTGCTGGCCCGCATTATTAGCCTGGAAGGTTATCAGGTTTTTGAAGCGCCTACGGGCAAAGCCGGCTTGCGTTTACTCGAAAAAGAAGCTATTCAATTAGTACTCAGCGATGTAAAACTACCCGACAGCAATGGCATTGAACTCACTGCCAAAATAAAAGCCCTCTATCCTACCGTAGAAATCATCGTCCTTACGGCTTATGGCACCATTACCGACGGCGTAACCGCCATGAAAAACGGTGCCTTTGATTACCTGACGAAAGGCGACGACAACGATAAAATTATTCCGCTCGTGAGCCGGGCCATGGAAAAAGCGGTTTTGCAGCAACGCGTGCAGGAACTGGAAAAGCAGGTAAGCCGTCAATATAGTTTTGATACTATTTTGGGCACCTCTGCTGCCATAAAACAAGCCAAGGATTTAGCCGCCCGGGTGGCTCCTACCGATTCTACGGTATTGCTGGAAGGCGAAACCGGGTCGGGCAAAGAGTTATTTGCCCAAGCCATTCACGGGGGTAGTAGCCGCCGCCACAAGCCGTTTGTCGCCGTTAATTGCAGCGCTTTCCCGAAAGATTTACTCGAATCCGAAATATTTGGCTACCGCAAAGGCGCTTTCTCGGGAGCCGTGAGCGATAAAAAAGGCTTGTTCGAAGAAGCGACCGGCGGCACCTTGTTTCTGGACGAAATTGGAGAACTACCCGTAGAGTTGCAAGCCAAGTTCTTGCGGGTGCTGGAAACGCAAAATTTTATTAAACTCGGCGACACCAAACCGGTGCAGGTAAACGTGCGCCTGCTAGCCGCTACTAACCGGAATTTGCAACAAGAAGCCGAAGCCGGCCATTTTCGCCTGGATTTATATTACCGCTTGTCAACTTTTAAAATTTTGGTCCCCCCGCTGCGCGCCCGCAAAACCGATATCCCGGTGATTGCCGATTTTTTTATGCGCCGGTACGCGGCAAAAATTACCCGCCGGATAACCCAAATGGATGCGGCCTTTCTGCAAAAACTACAGGAATATCCCTGGCAGGGGAACATCCGGGAATTAAAAAATATCATCGAACGCGCCGTTATTCTGGCCGACACTGATACTTTAACCGCGGATTTGTTGCCCTCCGAGTTTCAGCAATTGGTCCTCCTTCCTGCCGCCGAGGCAAGTGAAACCGCTTTGAGCACCATCGAGCGAAGCCATATTGCTAAAATACTCCAGCAAACCAAGGGCAATAAAACCGAAACCGCCCGCCTCCTACACATTGGCCTGACCACGCTTTACCGGAAAATTCAGGAATATAACTTATAACTCAGGAGCGGTTGCTTGAGAGATAAATAGATCTTTTGAGGCTTAGCGGGGTTCTATTAGCTAAGGTATCAGCTTCTTAATGCAATTATTTTAATTTTCTTCTCGAAACAGCTGTTTTATCTAAGCGTTGGCCTGGGGTTAGTGATTGGCTCACAATTAAAGTCACCGCTTGTAAACGTTCTACTACTGGTCGCGAAAGCCAATAATAAAAATCCTCATCTTCCGGTATTTCCTTCATTAATCGCGTGGTAGAAACTAGTTCGATATCCCGCATAGGTAATTTTTGATTAGTTGCTGAATGAAATCTACACAAATCAGGCGTAAAGCTGCTCTATTCCCGTGAAAGTTGTTGTGCGTAGAGTTAACGAAGTGCTCTACGCATAATGACAGGATATTTAAATGAAGACTTAAGCTTTGAAGTATTCTTATTAAATACTTTTTGTTTAATGGTCTTTTTAAGAGGTCAATAAATATTTTAATTTAAGTTATAATTATTAAATTGAATTACAAATTATTTAAATAAATGGCAAGGCTTCAGCAAATTGAAAACAGACTTAAAGATATTAATGAAGTAGTTTTCCAAGAGCTTTGTGATTGCTACCTAGCCTTAAGGAATTCATCATACAAAGCTTTTATTCGTTCAGGTAGCCAAACCGGTAAACAAAAGACAGTAAAAGGTACGCCAGATTCTTTCTTTGTACTACCTAATGGTAGATATTTATTTGTAGAAGTTACAACGGTTGGAAATACTAGAAAAGGACAACTTTTAAAAAAGCTTATTGATGATATAAAGAAGTGCTTAAATGAAGAAAAAACAGGAATCCTAAATAAGTATATTCAAGAGATTGTATTATGCTTTAATTCAAAACTAAAGACCAATGAAGTAGAAATTTTAAATAAGTTAGTCAAGGATGCAGGTGTTTATAAACTGACTTTAGTTACCTTAAATGAATTAGCTACCCAAATTCATTTAAGGTACAGACATTTAGCTAAGGAATATTTAAATCTTTCTTTAGATACAGGTCAGTTAGTGTCTCTAGAAAAATTTATTCATAATTATAATAATAAAGGACAAAGCTTAGCTACACCTCTTGATAACAAATTTGTTCATCGTGAAACTGAACTTAAGGCAGTAATTGATTCATTTGAAAGAAATGATTTAGTAATTTTAACGGGATCTCCTGGAGTTGGTAAATCTAAGCTCGCCTTAGAAGGAATTAATAGTTTTTTAAAAACAAATTTAGATTATAATGCTTATGCCGTCTTAGATAAAAATTATGATATTTTTGAGGATTTAACTCAATATTTCGAGCCTAATAGTAAAAATATTGTTTTTATAGACGATGCTAACCGTTATGATAGACTTGCTCAAATTGTAGGATTCACTAAAGGATTAGAAAATGGTAAATTAAAGGTTGTTTTAACTGTAAGAGATTATGCTTTAAACCAGCTTAAAGATTTTCCATTTGATAACTTTCCACATGTAATTTCGATTAGTGGATTTACTGATGAACAACTTACTGATATAATAAAAAACAAACCTTTTGATATCACAAACTCTAGGTATCAAAAGGAAATATTAAGAATAGCTGATGGAAATCCTCGATTAGCTATAATGACCGCGAAACTAGCTCTTGAA
Source organism: Adhaeribacter arboris (assembly GCF_003023845.1). Lineage (NCBI taxonomy): Bacteria > Pseudomonadati > Bacteroidota > Cytophagia > Cytophagales > Hymenobacteraceae > Adhaeribacter > Adhaeribacter arboris. Next base: position 2,393,732 of record NZ_PYFT01000001.1, read on the forward strand.
AAGAATAATATTTATGCACTTCAAGATGTTTCAGACTTATTTGATCAATACTTTTCTTCTTTTATAAAAGATAATAAGTATTTCGCTAAATCTGAAGTTTTGAAGGTGTTAGGTTTAATTGCTTTTTTCAATACCTTGCCCTATGATGATGATAAAGTATTAGATAGTTTGCTCCGGAAATTTAAACTTGATAAAAACTCGTTTATTGATTCTATTGATAAATTAGAGCAATTAGAATTAATTGAAATTCAATTTGAGCATGTTAAAATTTCTGAGCAGAACTTAGCTACTTATTTCTTTTATAAGGTTTTTATTAAAGATGCTTTATTATCCTTCCAGGATTTATTAATCAGCTATTTTGAAACAAATATAGGAAGATTTCGAGATACTGTAATTCCTGCAAATAATACATTTGGTTACCGCAATGTAATTGACAAAATACGTTCTCCATTAAAAATCTATTGGAATACTATTCAATCAGACGAAGACAAAGCTTTTAAGTTTTTGCATATCTTTTGGGCTTATTTACTTAACGAATCTTTGGAGTTTGTTCTTGTGGCAATAAACCCATTAGATGTTCTGCCAATAATAGAGTATAACACTCAATATAAAACCAATGATTTTACAAGTAATAAAAATAGTTATTTAGAATTATTGAGTCGGTTTTACTCAGTTCCAAACCACTTGCAGGAGGCTGTAGAATTAAGCTTTGAATATGTAAGAAGAAAACCAAAACATTTGCCTGAACTTATAAAAAATATAGATGGATATTTTGCATTTGATATTGAGGATGAAGACTTTAGTTTTATTAGGCAGCAAAACTTATTCGATTTTATTATTGGGAAAATTAATCAGGAAGATGAATTATATGTTCACGCTTTTATAGCTATTTCTCAAAATTTTTTAAGATACCAATTTAATTACACAAGGAACGGTAGGGGAAACACAATTTATATTGGCCGTTATCCCCTGCCATTAACTTCTTCTATACAAGCAATACGCACTAAGATTTGGCAAACACTAGACTATCTATTTCCTTATTATCCAAATGAGTGTTTTAAAGTTGTTTATAACTACTCACAAAGAAGCCCAGATGTAATAGAATCTATAATGGTTTATGATTTAGAATATTTTCTGATCATTATTTCCAAACATTTTTCTTCAGAATCATTTAAGCATTGTTTTCTTGTACAAGAGTATGCAAGATGGCTTAAGAGAAATGGAATAAATAATAGTCATTACATTAATTTATTGCATCAGTTTAACAATCCTGCATATCAAATGTTTACAAAGATTGATAGAAATAGATTCAGAGATAAAGATGATTATGAGCTTAATGATTATGAAGAATATGAACGCTTAAAAGAAGAAGAAATTCGGAATTACTTCTTGTTCAGTACAAGAGAACAATTTGATTCATTCGTTCAATCATTCTTACAAATTGAAGATTGGGAAGAACTTCGACACTCAGATTTTAATCAATCATTAGATTTAATTATAGATGAAAATATCAAACAAAATACAAGTATAGGACAATACATTTTGTACTATATTCTTACGCATGATAGATTAAGAAATTATCAACTATCTCAAACTATTTTATCAATTGCAACCTCAAGCATTTTAAAGGAAAAATTTTGGCATTTTATTAAAGCTATTCCTGTAAACGAGGCTATAAATTCTTGTATAATCAATTTCTTGTCCTGTTTACCAGAAGAGGAAGTTAATGAAGAATATATTTCCGATTTAGAGGATGCAATCAATAACATTGGTCCTAATCAATATATACGTATAGCAGCTTTTGATAAGTTTTTTAAATTAAGAAATAATCTTTTTGACAATATTTTAAATATTATTTTAAATAAAAATGAAAATGAAAATTTCAAAATTAAGTTAGGACGCAACTTCTTTGAATTTGCTGTAAATTATACTCAAAATATTAATCTTTTGAAAAAAGCTTATCTCCAGCAAGATTTAATTAATAACCTTTTTGATTATAAAGGTGAAGAATTATTACTAATTTTAAACAAAGACAATACTTTTCTTAAAGATTATTTAGAATTTATTTTTAAAGACCAAGTTCATGTTAAAACATCAGAATATAAATCGTTGCATATAATTTGGCAATTATCTGACTATTCAAATTTGCTTGATGAAGCAATAGGCATTATTTGTAAGAAAGACCCATATGTTGGATTTGGAGAAAATTTTGCTAATGCATTTTTTCAAAACTTATCGGAAGAAGATAAGTCCAAAGCAGATTTTTATATTCTCCATTTTATAGAAAAATATAATAATTACAGACGTAAAATGAAGATTATATTTGACGTGTTAAGACATTCAAGGAAAGAACTTTTCGATACCGCTTTTCAAAAATATATTTCTACAAATCAGAATTTAGAGAATTTTAAAAAAATATCATGGATTGGTAATGGAGGAGTGTATAATGGTGATATAATTATTGCAGATATTCATGCTGCTGAATGGATTAGAATTTTAAATCTTATCGAAAAGTCTTCTTTAGGTATAAAAGCTATTCCTTTAAAAAGATATGTACAAGAATTGATTGATGCAGAAAAGAAAAGCGCCAATTGGGAACGTAAAAACAAATTCTTAGATGATAGGGATTAAGTATTTACACCCTCTCAAAACGACAAAACCCTTCCAAAACGGAAGGGTTTTCTTTTTCTCCCCATCTAACCAAATAGTATAAAAATGCTTACTAATAATTGATTTACAGTTAGTTAAATCAATATTCTAAGTCAATTTCATTCACTGGCATACCAATTGGCAAAGAGGACGCATACCATACCAAATAAAAACAATGGATTTTCTCTTAACGCCTCTTTTACTGCTCACCGGTTTAATCTTCTTCTGGTTGTTTTTTAAAACGGTGGATTACTTCGAAACTATTTAAACACCTCACCCACATGATGATCCTCCTCTTCTTTCTGGCTTTGGCCGTGTTCGGGTACCTGGTTTACGTTTTACTCCGGCCCGAAAAATTTTAATCCGCAACGCATATTCCCATGACAACTGAATTACTCAGCGTAATAATCACCTACGGCCTCACTTTGTTACTGGCCATACCTTTCGGCAAATACATCGCCCGCGTTTTTAAAGGCGAAAAAACTTTCCTGGACTTTTTAGCCCCGCTCGAACGGGGTATTCTGCGCTTTTCCGGCGTGGATGCCCGCCGCGAAATGAATTGGAAACAACACCTGGTAGCTTTGCTCACTATCAACATGCTCTGGTTCGGGTACGCGATGGTCGTCCTGGTAACGCAAGGCAACTTGCCCCTCAACCCCGACGGTAATCCTTCGCAAACCGCCGATTTAGCTTTTAACACCGCCATTAGCTTTTTGGTGAATTGTAATTTGCAGCACTATTCCGGCGAAAGCGGGCTCACGTATTTCTCGCAGTTAGGCGTGATTACGTTTCTGCAATTTACGTCGGCGGCTACCGGTATTGCGGCCTTAATCGTGGTGTTTAATGCCTTACGCGAGAAAACCACCCAAAACCTGGGCAACTTTTTCGATATTCTGCTGAAATCTACCACCCGTATTCTGCTGCCGCTTTGCTTCATAATGGCGGTAATTTTGGTTTTCAACGGAACACCCGCCAGCTTTGCCGGCAAAGATAGCTTAACTACTCTGCAAGGCGACAGCGTACAAGTTTCCCGCGGTCCGGCCGCCGGCATGATTGCCATTAAGCACCTGGGTACCAACGGCGGCGGTTGGTTTGGCGCCAACTCCGCGCACCCGTTAGAAAACCCCAACTACCTCACCAACATGGTCGAAATGGTGGCGCAGGTACTTATTCCCTTGGCTTTAATCTTTGCCCTGGGTTTTTACCTGAACCGCAAAAAACTGGCCTGGGTCATTTACGGCGTCATGACGGCTGGCTTCCTGCTGTTATTAATCCCGACCATTATTGCGGAAACCAGCGGTAATCCGGCTATTCGCCAGCTGGGCATCGCGCAGCAACTGGGCAGCATGGAAGGCAAAGAGATTCGATTTGGCGCTACCGCTTCGGCGTATTGGAGCATTGTTACCACGGTTATTTCTACGGGCTCGGTCAACAGCATGCACGACAGCTTTATGCCCTTGTCCGGACTCATGCAACTTTTGGCCATGATGACCAACGCCTTTTACGGCGGCTGCGGGGCCGGAATTTTAAATTTTTACATCTACATCATTATTGCGGTGTTTATTTCGGGTTTAATGGTGGGCCGCACGCCGGAGTTTCTGGGTCATAAAGTAGAAGCCCGCGAAATGAAAATTGCCGTGCTGGTAGCCTTGCTGCATCCCTTCCTGATTCTGGTCGGCACCGCTTTATCGTCCTGGACCTTTGTAAACTACCCGGAAGTAGCCTGGGCCGTGAAACCGGCTAACTGGTTAAACAACCCCGGTTTTCACGGTTTCTCCGAAATGCTGTACGAGAACACTTCGTCGGCCGCCAACAACGGTTCGGGTTTCGAAGGTTTGGGCGATAACAACATTTTCTGGAACGTAACCACCGGTTTTCTTTTAATCCTGGGCCGTTACTTACCCATTATTGGCCCCGTGGCCATCGCGGGTTTGCTGGCGAATAAAAAATACATTCCGGAAAGCGCCGGTACGCTCCGCACCGATACGAGTACCTTCGGCATCATGACCTTCGCGGTTATTATGATTATTGCCGCCCTGGCGTTTTTCCCCGCTTTGGTAATCGGGCCTATCGCGGAATATTTTACGCTTTATTAATCTATAATCTAAATCATGGCGCGAGCGTCTTCGCTCGTGTCTAAAATTTGGGAGGCCTCTGGCCGGGCGAACCGATCAACCTTAGCCAGGAGGATGTAAGTTAATTTTCCACCGGCCAGAGGCCGGACGATAGTCAGTCACGAGGCTGGAGCCTCGCGCCATTGTCGAGGTAAATTACCCAGAATGGAGCAGTGCTACTCTCAACAAGATCAATACGAATAAATAATATCAATAAAAATGACTTCTAAAAATACCTCCTTATTTCAGAAAGACCTGGTGGGCGAAGCGCTCCAGCAAGCTTTCGTGAAACTGAATCCCAAGAGCATGTTCCGCAACCCGGTCATGTTTACCGTCGAAATCGGCACCTTTATCATGTTGTTGGTCAGTGGAAGTACGCTTATCTTGCCGGATAAAACCCAAGGCAGTTTTGGGTATAATTGTACCATCTTCCTGGTTTTATTTTTAACCTTGCTGTTCGCCAATTTCGCCGAAGCCATTGCCGAAGCCCGCGGCAAAGCCCAGGCCAACAGCCTACGCAAAACCCGCGAAGAAACGCCTGCCCTGGTAGTACTACCGGATGGTTCGCAAAAAACCATTTCTTCGTCGCAGTTAAAAAAAGGCGACGTGTTTCTGGTAAAAGCCGGCGAACTCATTCCCACGGACGGGGAAATTGTGGAGGGTTTAGCGACCATCGACGAAAGCGCCATTACCGGCGAAAGTGCCCCGGTTATCCGGGAAGCGGTCGGCGATAAATCCAGCGTAACGGGTGGTACTAAAGTATTGTCGGATAAAATAAAAGTTATTGTCACTACCGAACCCGGGGAAAGCTTTCTGGATAAAATGATTGCCTTGGTAGAAGGCGCCAGCCGCCAGAAAACGCCCAACGAAATTGCCTTGACCATTCTGCTGGCCGGTTTTACCTTGGTGTTCGTGATTGTGTGCGTTACCTTAAAACCCTTTGCCGATTACGCCAACACGCCCATTACCATTGCCGCGCTGATTTCTTTGTTTGTGTGTTTAATTCCCACTACCATCGGGGGCTTGTTATCGGCAATTGGTATTGCGGGCATGGACCGCGCTTTGCGGGCGAACGTGATTACCAAATCCGGGAAAGCCGTAGAAACGGCCGGCGATATTGATGTATTGCTGCTGGATAAAACCGGAACGATTACCATTGGTAACCGCAAAGCCACCAGCTTTTACGCCCGCCATTTAATCGACGAAACACATTTTATCCGGACCAGTTATTTAAGTTCGTTATCGGACAATACCCCGGAAGGTAAATCCATTGTGGAACTGGCTAACTCACGGAACGGGAGCCCGATAAACGGGATAAAATTACCGGATTCGGCTTTTGTAAAGTTCACCGCCGAAACCCGTAGCAGCGGCGTAGACCTCCCGGACGGTACCCGCATCCGCAAAGGCGCCTACGATGCCATTCGAACCCTCACCGAAAAAGCTGGTAACCCGTTTCCGGAAGATATCGCGGTGAAGGTAAAAGACATCTCCAGTAATGGCGGCACGCCGCTGGTCGTAAGTGAAAATGAAAACGTGTTGGGTGTTATTGAGTTGCAGGATATTATAAAAACGGGTATTTCGGAACGGTTCGAGCGTTTGCGCAAGATGGGCGTTAAAACCGTAATGGTAACTGGCGACAACCCTTTAACCGCCAAATTTATCGCCGAAAAAGCCGGCGTCGACGATTTTATTGCCGAAGCCAAGCCGGAAGATAAAATGAACTACATTAAAGCCGAACAAGCCCAGGGCAAACTGGTCGCCATGATGGGCGACGGCACCAACGATGCGCCCGCCTTAGCCCAGGCCGACGTAGGCGTAGCCATGAACTCCGGTACCCAGGCCGCCAAAGAAGCCGGCAACATGGTAGATTTAGACAACGACCCCACCAAACTTATCGAAATCGTAGAAATCGGCAAGCAATTACTCATGACCCGCGGTACCCTCACTACTTTTTCCATTGCCAACGACGTCGCCAAGTATTTCGCCATTGTCCCGGCTTTGTTTATCGCGGCCATTCCGGCTTTGCAAGGTTTAAACATCATGCGCCTCAGCAGCCCCGAGAGTGCTATCTTATCGGCGGTTATTTTCAACGCGATTATTATCCCGTTTCTAATTCCGCTGGCCTTAAAAGGCGTAGAATACAAACCCATTGGGGCCAGTGCCTTGCTGCGCCGAAACTTGCTTTATTACGGTTTCGGCGGCGTTATCATCCCGTTCATCGGTATTAAAGTAATTGATATGGTAGTGTCCTTGTTTATTTAAAAATTTTAAATTTTCAGGATTATAGCTGGTTAAAACTGGCGCGAGCGTCCACGCTCGTGTCTACTATCCGGTAGGCCTCTGGCCGGGCGAACCGATAAACCTTCATTCAGAAATATACCAGTTAGTTTCCCACCGGCCAGAGGCCGGACGATAATCCTCACGAGCGTGGACGCTCGCGATAGAGTAAAGTAAAATTAATTAAAAAAGTCCCCCTTCGGAGGGGGTGGGGGGAGGATGCCCAAACTACATCCTGGCTTCTGCTAAAAAAATTTAAAAATATAGTAAAATGAAAACTTATTTAATGCCTTCTTTAAAATTAACCTTCGTGCTGCTGCTTATTTGCAGTGTGATTTATCCCCTGGTGGTAGCCGGTATTGGCAAGCTGGCCCCCGGGCAAGGCGATGGGGTTAAGTTAAGCCATAATAGCCGGGTAGTGGGATACGAAAACATTGGCCAGGCTTTTACTCAACCGCAGTATTTCCAAGGCCGCCCGAGCGCGGTCGATTATAATGCCGCGGGTTCGGCCGGTTCGAATAAAGGCCCTTCCAACCCCGATTATTTAGCAGTGGTAAAAGCCCGCGTGGACACCTTTTTGCTGCAAAACCCCACCGTAAAACGCGCCGAAGTACCCAGTGAATTGGTAACCGCTTCGGGCAGCGGCTTAGACCCGGATTTATCCGTAGCAGCCGCTACCGTGCAAATTAACCGCGTGGCCACTGCCCGTAACTTGCCCAAGGAAAAAGTAGCGGCATTAGTAAAACAACACACGCAAGCACCGCTGTTGGGTTTTCTGGGTCCGGAAAAAATCAATGTTTTAAAGTTGAATATTGCCCTGGATGAGTTGAGTGCCGGTAAGTAAGAAGGTAGATGCGGGTTGCCTATTATAAACAGTACTTTCGCGGAAGTATCAAAATGTCCCCCTTTGAAGGGGGTAGGGGGATGATATATAAGTAAGAACGTTTATTTGGCGAAAATTAGATAAATGTCAATTGCCTCTTCTAAGTTCTTACTAGGATGAAATATAAGACGACGGTTTATCTTTGGAGCCGGTACCCGTCTCCAGGTGGCGGTGCTATCTGGCTTGAACCGTAACCAGTTTGCCTCCTGGCCGGCAGACCTCGTTTGGCTCACCCCTCCGCCTACGGCACCTCCCCTTGAAAAAAGGGGAGGAGTCCTGGTCTAAGCTTCCTTTCCTCGTGCCTCGGAATTCTGCTGCGCAGAACCAGAACCTTAGAAGGCCCTCCACCGCCAAACTGGTGTCGTTTATTCTTGGCTACCGGATTCTAATACTAACTGGTAAATATGTCTTATTTGCTTCAACTTGATACAAAATTGCATATTGGATTCTCTAAATAAATGCCTAAAAACCCATAAAAGCAGTAATTAGAAGAAAAGACGCTAATCGGGGCAACAAGGGCCTGCTGGTTTTCCGGTACCGTTAGGCATTCCGCCGCGGAGCGAGGAAAGGAAAAGCAGCCCGCCCGAGTGTCCCGACGGGGCCCGCCGGCCGGAGGCAAACTCAGCCAGTAGAAACCAGCTAGCACCGCCACCTGGCAAAGGGTATCGGCGTCAAAAACCTGCTGGTAAGAGTAATAAAAGCTAACTTGCTTTTAGTTAAAAGCGCCTGTTCCAAGAAGTGCAGTTAAATAAAAATTTAAAACTTCCGGTGCTAAATCCACCTGATTATATATAAGATTACCACATGAAATCTATTTATATCTTTCTATTTATAATTACTTCCCAACTTACCTACGCGCAAACAGATACCGTAAGTACTGCTCCTGATAAAGTAACCTTCAGCGGATTTGCCGATGTGTATTACGCGTATGATTTTAATAAACCGCAATCGCACGAACGGCCGGGCTTTTTGTACAACCACAACCGCCACAACGAATTTAACGTGAACCTGGCTTTTCTAAAAGCCGCATATACTTCCGATCGAGTACGCGGTAACCTGGCGATAATGGCCGGTACGTACGCCCAGTATAACTTAGCCGCCGAGCAGGATGTATTAAAAAATATTTTCGAGGCGAATGCGGGGATGCGGTTAGCGCCCAAGCTGTGGCTCGATGCCGGTATTTTTGCCTCGCACATTGGTCTGGAAAGCGCTATCTCCAAAGATAATTATACCTTAACCCGCAGCCTGGCTGCCGAAAATACGCCTTACTACGAAAGCGGGGCCAAGTTAACCTACGAGGCTGGCCGCCAATGGGTATTTACCGGATTGGTACTAAACGGTTGGCAGAATATCCGGGAACCGGAAGGGAACTCCAGCAAAGCCATTGGTACCCAAATTCAGTTTAAACCTACCGACAAAATTCTGCTTAATTCGAGTACTTTCATTGGGAACGAGAAACCGGACAGCGTGAAACAACAGCGCTATTTTCACGATTTTTACGCTACTTTTCAGATAAGCAACCAATTGAAACTAGCGGCTATTTTTGACATCGGGGCCGAGCAGCGAGCAAATACCGGAAGTGATAATACCAACCGCGATAAATATAATACCTGGTTTAACCCCACTTTATTAGTGCATTACAATTTCACGGACCAAGTAGGTTTAGGCGCGCGCGCCGAGTATTACCACGACCCCAACGGCGTTATTATCAGCAGCGGTACCCCCAACGGATTTAAAACAATGGGTTATTCCCTGAACCTGGATTACGCGCCAACCAGTAACGTATTAATGCGGGTAGAAGGCCGCGTGCTCGACAGCCAAGACGCCATTTTTACGCGCAACAGCCAAGCCGAAGATAAATCCAGCGCAATTACTACTTCTATCGCCATTTCGTTTTAAGTAAAAAACAAATAGCTATGAACTATTTCAACTTAAATTACTGCGATAACCTTTTTCTATTCAATGGTTTAACTAAATATAAGTCTAGCGTCTAGTAGCTAATAGCTAATAGCTAACATCTAACATCCAGATACTTGTGTCTATTTAACTAATATGCCGGAAAAAGAGCAATCGGTGCAACATTTCCTCGACCTCATACAGAAGTCGAAACGGGGAAAATTTAAAATTTACATTGGCATGAGCGCCGGCGTGGGTAAAACGTACCGCATGCTGCAAGAAGCCCACGCGTTGCTTAAAAATAACATCGACGTGCAAATTGGCTACATTGAAACGCATAACCGCCCGGAAACGCACCAGTTATTAGCGGGTTTACCCATTATCTCGCGGCGTAAGTTGTTTTACAAAGGCAAAGAACTGGAAGAAATGGACGTAGCCGCCATTTTAACTATTCACCCGGAAGTAGTGCTGGTAGATGAGCTGGCCCACACCAATGTTGAAGGCTCCAAAAACGAAAAACGGTGGCAGGACGTGGTTGAACTGATTAATGCCGGAGTCAATGTAATTAGCGCGGTAAACATCCAGCACCTGGAAAGTTTAAACGCCGAAATTGAAGAAATTACCGGCATCCAGATAAAAGAACGGGTGCCCGACCGGGTGCTGCGCCTGGCCGACGAAGTGGTAAACATTGATTTAACCGCCGAAGAATTAATAACCCGTTTAAAAGAAGGGAAAATCTACGACAAATCGAAGATTGAAATTGCGCTGAGTAATTTTTTTAAAACCGAGAAAATACTGCAGCTCCGCGAAATGGCTCTACGCGAAGTGGCGCACCAGGTAGAACGTAAAATAGAAGCGGAAATTCCGGCCATTAACCAGTTAAAGCCCGAACGGTTTATGGCTTGCATTAGTACCAACGATGCGTCGGCTAAAAAAATGATTCGCAAAACGGCTCGGCTGGCCTCGTATTACAGTTCGCCCTGGCTGGTGTTATACGTGCAAACGGCCCGCGAAGCCGGCGATAAAATAGGCTTAGCGGCGCAGCGGCATTTAATCAATAACATGAAATTAGCCACCCAACTGGGCGCCGAAGTAGTAAAAGTTAAAAGCGACGACGTAGCCCAGGCCATTGTAGATACAGCCGCGCAAAAGCAAATTACTACGGTTTGCATGGGTAAACCGCATTTAAGTTTAATCCAGTACGTGTTTAAGCAAAGCATTTTCAGCAAATTACTGCAGCAATTACCCCCCGAAACCGACCTTGTAATTTTAGCCTGATGAATATTAAAACCAAACTCTCACTCGGCTTAAGCTTTTTATTCGCGGTAATTTTATTGCTGGCCGGGCTAGGAGCCTACTATGCCAACCGGCTCGCCGCCGAATCGAAAGAAGTTTTAAAAGATAATTACGAATCGCTGGAGTATGGTAAAAATATGCTGCAAGCCTCCGAGGTGTTTTTATTAGCCGATACCAGTGCATATCCACTAGCTATCAAAACTTTTGAAACCAATCTGCAGCGGCAATTAAATAATCTCACGGAAGTAGGCGAGCAGGAAATTACCTTGTCGGTTAATGAAAATTTCGATGCTCTGAAAAAGGAACTAGTTCCCAAAAAAGACCAAGGTACGGTCAACTCTTTAATAGCTGCCATCCGGCAAGATGTATTTCAATTAACGGATATTAACATGCAGGCTATTGTTCGTAAAAATAATGTGGCCCAAAAAACGGCCGACCGGGTAATTATGTACCTGGTTATTATTGGTACGTTCAGCATTCTGGTTACGCTCACGTTTATTATTAATTTTCCGGGGTATATTGCCAATCCTATCCGGGAATTATCCGAAAGTATTAAGCAGATTGCTAACCGCAACTACGAGCAACGGCTGCACTTTGCGGCCAACGACGAATTTGGCGAATTAGCCGATGCTTTTAACCAAATGGCCCGCAAACTCGACGAATACGAACACAGCAACCTGGCCCGGATCATGTTCGAAAAGCGCCGCATCGAAACCATTATCAACAACATGTCGGACGCGATTATTGGACTGGATGAGAAAAACACCATTCTATTCTCGAACAACGAAGCTACTTTACTGCTGGGCTTAACCGATGCGGACCTGGTAGGAAAATACGCTCCCGACGTAGCCCTGCATAACGATTTATTACGCCATTTGCTCTCGGAAAACGGGCAAGAGCCGCTGAAGATTTTTGATGATGGCAAGGAAAGTTACTTTGCGAAAGATGTAATTGGCATTAAGTCACCCACTACGGCCACCGAAACCGAAAAAGTAATCGGTCAGGTAATTATTTTAAAAAATATTACTCAGTTCCGGGAGCTCGACCTGGCAAAAACGAATTTTATTGCCACCATTTCGCACGAATTGAAAACGCCCATTTCGTCGATTAAAATGAGCTTAAAATTGCTGCGCGACGAACGGGTCGGGTCGGTTAATCCGGAGCAGCAAAAATTATTAGAACACATTACCGAGGACAGCGACCGGCTTCTGCGCATTACCGGCGAGTTACTCAATTTAGCGCAAGTTGAAACCGGGAATATTCAGCTGCATTGCCGCCAAACGCTGCCCAAAGAAATTATTCAGTATGCCGTTCAAGCCATCCGGTTCCAAGCGGAGCAAAAGCAAGTAAAATTAGAAACGAATATTCCAAATGAATTGCCCCCGGTAAACAGCGATTTAGAGAAAACGGCCTGGGTGCTGGTAAACTTTTTATCTAATGCCATCCGGTATAGCCCGGAACAAGCCAGCATTATTATTAGTGCGGGGTACGTTACCTCTGCCAGCAACCGGTTTGTGCGCTTTTCGGTGCAGGATTTTGGCCGGGGCATCGATGCCCGCTACAAAGACCGGATTTTCGATAAATTTTTTCAGGTGCCGGACGCTGATTCGATTAAAGGGGGAACGGGCTTGGGCTTAGCTATTTCCAAAGAATTTATTACGGCCCAGGGCGGCGCTATTTGGGTGGAAAGCGAATTAGGCGAAGGTTCTGTTTTTAGTTTTAGTTTGCCGGTAGGTTAATAGTATACATTAGCATGTTTCCCGCCCGTAAATTGCTCGCAGCCTACTTTGGGTCTGTGCTTCTAATTCCTTTTTTCGGATGATGTACCTACGTTAAAAATAAAGCATAAACTTATTATTACTATCCTAAAATGAAAACACGAAATAAACTTAAATTTAGTTTTTGGCTGCTCTTCGGTTTAGTAGTTCTGGGAGGAGCGCTGTCCTTGTATTACCTGCGCCAAATCGCCCGGAGCTCAGAGATTATCCTGAAAGACAATTATAATACTTTAACCATGACTCGAGAGATGCGAAAAGTTTTGGACAATAATGACGTACCTCTATCTGAATCAGCCACCCGGAAGTTTACGGAGGAACTAGTAAAAGAAGAAAACAACATTACGGAAAAAGGTGAAGCGGAAGCGGTTGCCCGGTTACGGCAAAGTTTTACGGTAATGAGCAATAATGCCATCACCTTAGCTGCCAGGCAACAAGCCGCCCGCTCGGCCCAATCGGCGATCCACGAAATTGAGGAACTGAATATGCAAGCGGTACTTGTAAAAACTAATACCGCTCAAAAAACAATTAAGCACGCTACCATTTATTTAAGTTTGATTGGCGGCATTACGTTTCTAATTATGTTCAGTTTTATATTCAACCTGCCCGACCTGATTAATGCCAGTATTAAAGAGCAAGTAGCGCATTAAAAAATTAATCTGGCTTAATCGTAGTTATTATTAAAAATGTAAAATTTTGCTTTATTCTATCGTAATTTCCCGGCCTTACTCAAGCAGGAAAGTATTGGCTGATAGTAAATAGAAATTAAGTTTTCCCATAACACGTTATAAGCACCAGCTGTTTGTTGGAGCCTTGTAAAGGCTCCAACAAACAGCTGGGGAGAGTAGTATACACTTACTATCCAATCTTTGGAAGCTACTATTTGGTAGCTAAAAACAAGAATTATAGAGAAGCGCTCAAAAGTTTATTTTCCTGTAGATCCGCTACGCCTGCGTCAGTAAGCCAAACAGGTAGAACATCCAGCCTAAGCCCTACGTAACAGGTTTTATATTTAATTCCGCCTGGCTACAAACGAAAAGCTTGCTATTTTGAAAATATTTACATGGATAAAGGAGATTTAACGCATGCCATTGCTCCCGCGCACGCGCCTAAATTAAAAGAGCTTCCGGCAACTGCTATTTGCGGTAACGACATTACTTCTTCTTGTTTATACGTATCAGCGCTGGCTATTATTTACGCCGGGCAATATGCCTGGATCGCATTATTAATGGTAGGGGCCGTGTTGTTTTTATTCCGGAAAATTTACGGCGAAGTAGTAGGGGCTTTACCCTTAAACGGCGGCGCTTACAATGCCTTGTTAAATACTACCAGTAAACGAACCGCTTCGCTGGCCGCTTGCCTTACCTTATTGTCTTACATGGCTACCGCCGTTATTTCGGCGAGTGAAGCCATGCATTACGTGCATCACCTGTGGGAAGGCTTGCCCGTTATGTACGCCACTATTGGTTTATTGGCCATTTTTATGGGTTTAACTATTATGGGTATTGGCGAATCTTCCTTTGTGGCGGTCATTATTTTTATCACCCACATTAGTACGCTTATCTTACTCATTCTAGTGGGCGTTATTTTTCTATTTCATCACGGCTTCGATACGTTTGCGGCTAATTTCGCGCAGCCTTTGCCGGGAGGCAGCATTTGGCGGGCTTTATTTTTTGGTTTTGCCGCGGCCATGCTGGGCATTTCGGGCTTCGAGAGTTCGGCTAATTTTGTGGAGGAACAAGAGCGGGGCGTTTTCCCGAAAACCTTACGCAACATGTGGCTGGCCGTTACTATATTTAATCCGCTTACGGCTTTTCTGGTGCTGGCCATAATTCCGATGCGCGCGGTACCCGAGCATCAGGCCGCTTTACTGGCGTATATTGGCGAAGTGGCCGGCGGACAATGGTTGGCGATCTTGGTATCGGTAAATGCGGCTATGGTCCTGAGTGGAGCGGTTTTAACGTCGTACGTGGGCGTAACCGGTTTAGTGCACCGCATGACGCTGGACCGCTGTTTGCCCCAGTTTTTACTCATTACCAACCGGCGCGGCACGGCTTACTTGATTATGGTGGCCTTTTTTCTGTTGTGCGTATCTATACTTTTAATTACCAAAGGTGATTTAGGGGCTTTAGCCGGGGTTTATACCATTTCATTCTTGTCGGTAATGGCTTTGTTTGGGGTGGGCAATATACTGCTCAAACTGCGGCGCGACCAGTTGCCGCGCCCGGTACGCGCTTCGGGGTGGGCTTTGTTTGTGGCGATTGGCGCCGTAGTAGCCGCCTTGGTGGGTAATGCCATTCTAAACCCGCCGTACTTATTTGTATTTTTAAAATATTTCATTCCCACGGTGGCTCTCGTTTATTTTATGCTGTACCGCACTACTTTGCTGCGGATGTTTACTTACCTGGTAAAGCAGTTCGAAGGACCATTTTCGAAAATATTGCCTTTTACCTCGTACCGGCTGAAAAGAAAGATTACGGAAATAAACTCGCAGCAATTTGTATTTTTTACGCGGGGCGATAATATTGCCAACATTAACCAGGTAATGCGTTACATTGAAGATAACGAACACACCAACCGCATTAAAATTGTAAATGTGCTGGGCGACAACGAACAGCCGCCGAAAAAACTAATGCACGAAGTAGACGTGCTGGACCGGGCTTACCCGGATATGGACGTAGATTTTATTGTTCTCAAAGGGCATTTTGGTCCCCAATTAATTGATGAGTTATCTAAAAAGTGGAATATACCCAAAAACTTTATGTTCATTGGTTCGCCTGGTCAACGGTTTCATTATGGTTTACAAGAACTGGGTGGGGTACGATTGGTAATTTAACCGGGGATAGAAGTAGTTATGCAAACAGGCTTTTCTTATGCGCCCGTACCAGTAAAAGAAGGCTATATAAATAAATTAGTAATTACCTTTGTGCGGTATTCATGACCAAAATTATTACCTGGTTATTCATTCACCTGAACAAAGTCAGATGCTGGTTTTTCCTTCTCACCATCTTACTTTATTATTACCCTATAAATAATTACAACCTTCCATTCGCAACAAAGTTATAAAGGGAGGCAGTTAGTACGATATGTTGATTTATTGTAAAAATGTCAAAAAACCATAATCACTCGCATAACCGGCTTTCTACGGCCGGTTTACTAATTGCTCTGGGTATTATCTACGGCGATATAGGTACTTCGCCGTTGTACGTTATGAAAGCCATCATCTTGAGTGGGGGCAGTATTGTGAATCTGGAGTTAGTTTACGGCGGCGTTTCCTGCGTTTTCTGGACGATAACCTTGCAAACCACCCTGAAATACGTGGTACTTACTTTACGGGCCGATAATAACGGGGAAGGGGGTATTTTTTCGTTGTATACTCTGGTGCGGCGCAAAGCCAAATGGCTCATTATTCCGGCTATTATCGGGGGAAGCGCTTTGCTGGCCGATGGTATTATTACGCCTCCTATTTCGGTGTCGTCGGCGATAGAAGGATTACGCATTATTAATCCCGATCTGCCCACGGTACCTATTGTACTGGCTATTTTAACGGTATTATTTATTGCGCAAAGCTTCGGTACACAAATAGTAGGTAAAGCTTTCGGACCCATCATGTTTATTTGGTTTACCATGCTGGCGGTACTGGGAATCACGAATATTCTGGATCATCCGGAAGTACTAAAAGCCATTAATCCGTATCACGCCTACCGCTTGCTGGTGCTTTACCCGGGAGGCTTTTGGCTGTTAGGCGCGGTTTTTTTGTGTACCACCGGAGCCGAAGCTTTGTACTCCGACCTAGGGCATTGCGGCCGCGAAAATATCCGGATTAGCTGGATTTTTGTAAAAACTTGTTTGCTGTTAAATTACTTTGGCCAGGCCGCCTGGTTATCGCAGCACCTGAATCAAAAACTGGGGGAGAACGACAATCCCTTTTATGGTGTCATGCCCGATTGGTTTTTAATCATCGGGATTGTTATTGCTACTATTGCCGCTATTATCGCCAGTCAGGCCTTAATTACGGGTTCTTTTACTTTAATCGGCGAAGCCATCCGGCTTAATTTGTGGCCCAAAGTACGCTTAATTTACCCTACTAATGTAAAAGGACAGTTATTTGTACCCAGCGTTAATAAATTATTGTGGGCGGGTTGCGTGGCCGTGGTACTGTACTTTCAGGAATCTACTAACATGGAAGCTGCTTACGGCTTATCCATTACGGTAACCATGCTGGCTACTACTATTTTAATGAGTTATTATTTATATCTGAAGAAATTTTCTAAGCTGATCATTTATTTATTTTTAGGTATTTATTTAACGATTGAGGTGTCTTTTCTGATAGCTAATTTACTAAAATTCCCGCACGGGGGCTGGGTATCGGTAGCTATTGGTTTGCTCCTGATTACCGTGATGTATACCTGGATTCGCTCTTTTTACATTAAGCGCCGCTTAACGGAAGAGGTAAGATTAGATCGTTATATAGAACCCTTAAAAGAATTAAGCGAAGATGAATCTATTCCCAAATACTCGACGCATTTAATATACATGACCAGTGCCGAACGTAAAAGCGATATTGAATCTAAAATTATTTATTCTATTTTTCAGAAACGCCCCAAAAGGGCCGATATCTACTGGTTTCTGCACGTAAATACCACCGACGATCCGTACACGATGGAATATAAAGTGCATCATATTGCAAAAAACGATATTATCCGGGTAGATTTTAATCTAGGCTTCCGGGTAGAGCAACGCATTAACTTATACTACCGGAAAGTGGTGGAGAACCTGGTGAAAAATAAAGAAGTGGATATTACCAGTCGGTACGAATCTTTAAGTAAACAGAATGTAATCGGCGACTTCCGGTTTGTGGTACTCGAAAAGTACTTATCCGTCGAAAATGACCTGCCTTTGGATGAAAAGCTAATTATGCAAGCCTATTATTATATTAAAGATTTTACCGCTTCCGAAGACAAGTGGTTTGGCCTGGATACCAGTTCGGTTAAAATTGAAAAAGTACCCTTAGTCATTAATCCCATCCACAATGTAGATTTAAAACGCGTAGAGTAAAGCAAGCGAATAAGGGTTTCTATAAATTAATAGCAGACTAAAATAAAAAACGTATTAGAGTTTTGGTCTCTGAGGCTGGTCCCCGTCTCCAAGTTATGGTGCTGATGCGTTTCCTCAACTTAGTTTGCTTCCCGGCTGGCCGCGTTAATTGGCTCTGCTAACCTGTTACGCGGAAGAATTAATAAAATTGTTGCTTTCCTGTTTACTGATTTTGTACTTTTATAAAATACTACCTACTTCGCGGAAGAGCCCAACGGCTATTAGTGAAATAAAGCGAAGATTTAAGTTCTACCGGCTCAACTTGTTTCTCCTATCCAATGCACGAGTAACTATTGGCTAGGAGTATTGCCCCCGATTATTTTTAAACTGTTCTTTTTTTAAGGCGACGCGCTCTAAAATGAACAGTCTGCTTCTACGACCTGACGAAAACTAAAAGCCAGTTAAAAAACAAATTCCGCCGCCTGTGGAGTAAAAGCTACCAACTACGCATTACTCTTTGCTTGTTTTTACTCGTTTCCGCACCTTTCCTTTACCTTTTATCAATCCTTAATTATAAACTTATGAACCGTACAACATTTTATCTGCTACTCTTCCTGTTACTAGTAGCCTGGAGCTGCGAAAAAGAAGGGGACGATTTCCGTTCCTCCGCTCAACCCCCACCCTCTCCCGCCTTAGAAGCCGCGTCCGCTACTAGTCAGTCCGCCACTTCAACCCACATGCACGAATTGGCGCTCCAGGTAATAAATTATAACTATGATGACGCGATTTATCCTATTAACCTGGCGCAGGTAACCGGAGTAAACAAACAACAGTTTGTCAATTGGTTGAAAACCACCCGGTCGGCAACTGCCCAAGCGCAACTGTTACCGCTACTTAACCACCCGGCTACGGAATATGTCTTGCTTGAAAACGTTCAACTACGCTCTACCGGCAAGCTGGCAACAGTTGGATTAATTGGAGTACCCTCTCCGCTTGCCGGGCAATTTGCGAGGGCCGTTACAATAGTAGAACAATCCGGTAGTTATGGTAGCGTTCCCGTAAAGTTATGCATTGGTAAAAAGTGTTCCCCCTTTTACCAGTGCATTACCTGGGTAAGAGTAATCAAGGCAGGTACGGAATGTCCTGCCAATCAGTGCGAAAATAATCAGTCTTGCGTGCTCAGCGCGGCTCCTCCCGGCACGACCATTGGATTTGTAGCGTTAAAAGATGCTATCGCGCAGTTTTAAGGCCAGTACGTAGTTTTAAATTTAAGTTATACTGCGAACCAGGCAAAAAAAATAGCCGCCCAATCCCGAAATTAAATATTCGTCTCTGACTGTGGCTCTACCAAGGCTAGAGCTGAAGCTTTAGGAAGAGGTACAATAAGCAAATATTAAATCCTTATTAAAGCCGAAAAATCGCCGGTAAATTATGGCAAAAAAGCCCATGTGGCTAAAGCTTTTTTAAAGCGGTATTAGCCTAATCTCTTATCCTAATTACCTGATAATCTTTTAGTATTTTCTTCCATTAATGCTTACCTTGATGTAAGGTTACTTTGTTACGTACTTAACCGAGTGGTTACCTGTCACGGTACAGTTATGGAACCTCGTCGTTTTTTATTTTCTCTTATTTTGGTACTATGGCTACTTAACCTGCCTTTTTGTTGCTGGGTAGTAAAAGCAGTTCCAGTAAAGAAAGCTCAATCTTTGCAACAAGTATCGCCCTTGGCCCAAGCCGAGGTAGACAGCTTAAAAGCACTTTTATCTATTACAAATAAAGAAGCCGCTAAAATAGATATGTACGGGCAGCTATGCTTTACCTATGCCAGCACCATTGGTAACTTAGATTTAGCTTACCAGTATGCTGATAGTATTCAAATAGTTGCCAGCCACTTAAAAAGCAAAGCGGGTGTGGCTGCCGCGCATTATTATTACGGCATGCTGGCCCGCTTTAATGGAAAATTCACCGAAGCTATTCAGCACTTAAATCAGTACCTGAACTTTTGCCAGACAAGCCAGGATTCGGTTGGACAAGCTAATGGCTTATTTCAATTGGCAGTGGTACATCATGAATTAGGCAATTATGACAAAAGCCTGGAAATTAGCTACCGGGCTAAAAAGTTATACGAAAAGCGGGGGAATTTCTTCGGGGTGGCGCGGGTATGCATGAATATTGGCAACTTATTTACGTCCGTGAAAAAGTGGGAAGATGCCATTCTCATGTACAATCAGTCCTTAACTAACTTTAACCGCCTAAAGCCTGACCTAAACGCCAAGATGGGTAAATTAAGGGTTTTGGTAAACTTAGGAAATGCCTACACCGAAACCAAACAATATAATAGAGCCCGGAATTTTTACAAACAGTCGCTCCGAATCAGCTATGCTATTGGCTCGAAGCGCACCGCCGCCACCACACTAAGTAATATTGGCGAAGTATTTAGTGCTTTAAAACAATACGATAGCGCTTTGGTGTATCATCGCCGGGCCTTAACCATCCGGGAACAGGCCTCGCAGAAAGATAAGTTGGGGGCTAATTTAATTCTGGTGGGAGAAACGTATTTATTTTTGAAAGATTATTCACAAGCAACGCATTACCTGCAAAGGGCCTTGCAATTGGGGAACGAGTTTGGCGCTAAACCCATCTTACGAGATGCTTATTTAAAACTATCGGGACTGTATTCCGGGCAGCAAAATTTTGAGAAAGCTCTTGCCTACCACCAGCTATACGCGGCTTTAAAAGATAGCGTGTTGAACGAAGAAACCACTAAGCAACTCAGCGAATTGCAAACGAAATACGAAACCGAGGAAAAAGACAAACAAATAGCTATTCTGGCGAAAGAGAAACTGGTACAGCAAAAAGAAGCCCAACGGCAAGCGCTGCAACAAAAAGCCTTGGTAGGCGGAATAGTACTAGTTAGCGTTATTGGTTTATTACTGATTTTTCTGCTGCGGCAACGGCTGAAAAATCAAAAAATATTAATGGCCAAGAACCAGGAGATTAAAGAATCCAATTTAAAGCGCCAGATGAGTGAGCTGGAAATGAAAGCTTTGCGGGCGCAAATGAATCCGCATTTTATCTTTAATTGCATGAACTCGATTAACCGACTGATTCTGGATGGCGATGCCGATTGTGCTTCGCGCTACCTCGTGAAACTTTCAAAATTAATCCGGTTGATTCTGGAAAATTCCGAAAAAACGTCGGTATCCCTGGAAAATGAGTTAACCATGCTCGACGCTTATTTGCAATTAGAAAGCCTGCGTTTTAAAGGCCGGATTGGGTATGAGTTCCGGGTAGAAGATGCCATTGACCAGGAAAATACGTTTCTACCCCCTATGGTGCTGCAACCCTTTGTTGAAAACGCCATTTGGCACGGATTAATGCACAAAGAAAAAAACGAACCCGGTTTTATTCGCATCAGCATCGAGGAAAAAGCCGATAGGCTAACCTGCGTAATCGAAGACAATGGGGTGGGCCGGGAAATGGCCACCATTCTGGAGAAAAAATCAATTATTGGTCGTAAGTCCATGGGCTTGCAAATAACCGAAGAACGGCTAAGATTATTGAATAAAGATAAATCGGGTGAGTTAATTCACATAACGGATTTAAAAAATTCGCTTAATCAGGCTGTAGGCACCCGGGTGGACATTGACGTTCCGTTAGGCTAAAAAGGAATGATACGAGCTATTATAATTGATGATGAAGTAGACGCCCGGGAAGCTCTGAGAATGACTTTGGCAAAATATTGCCCGGACGTAACTATTCTCCGCTGCTGCGAAACTCCCCCACTAGGCTTGGAAGCTATTGAAATACTAGAACCCGATTTAGTTTTTCTGGATGTACAAATGCCCGGCATGTCGGGCTTTGACCTGCTGCAACAAATTAAGAAAATTAACTTTGCCGTTATCTTTGTTACCGCCTTCGACCGCTACGCCATTAAAGCTATCAAATTCAGCGCTTTGGATTACTTACTTAAGCCCGTGGATGTGGATGATCTTATGCAGGCGGTACAAAAAGTAAAAGCCCAAGCCTTATTATCCCGCCCTCCTTATCATTACCAATCGGCCCTGAATAATAGCCAACACACCTCCGGAAAAATTGAAAAACTGGCGGTTCCTACCCACGATGGCATTGATTTTTACCTGACAGATGATATTATTTATTGCCAGGCCGACGGAAGTTACACTACTTTGTTTTTAAAAGGCAAACCCAAGCAACTCGTCTGTAAGAAACTTATTGATTTTGAAAATTTACTCACCGAATCCGGCTTTTGCCGGGTCCACCATTCTTCTCTCATCAACTTAAAGCATATCCTCAAATACGTAAAAGGCGAAGGTGGCTACGTCATCCTGACCGATAACCACCACGTAGACATTTCCCGCCGGAAAAAAGAAGAATTCCTGCAATTACTAGATCGCCTTTAACAAGATACTAGATGTTAGATATTAGATGTTAAACCCGCTTCTATTTTATTATTGTAGGCCGGCATAGTATAGCCCTAACTTTAACCATAAATTTTTTACTAAACTTTTTACTGATACTCAATAGAAATAAGGAAGAGGTATCTTTATTATTACTTCTATTCATTACAAATCAGTTAGCCAAGAAAAATTAACATCTATTTGGGGGTGGAGGGCCCTCTAAGGTTCCGATCCCGACAGGTGTCGGAATTCCGACGTGTAGGAGCGTGCTGCGCACGTTCCATCCCGGAAAAGCCAACCGAGGTCTGCCAACCAGTAAGCAAACTAGTTAACAGAAGCTTTAGGCAAATCTCTAATTTGGCGCAAACACCCCGCTAATTGTCGTTTTTGTACTCCTGGATTATGAGCTAGTTTCTTCATCTTTGTTTAAACAAAACGCTGAAATATTATGGAAATCAACCAAAGTAACCGCCAAAAAATCACCCCTTTTTTATGGTTCGATAATCAAGCTGAAGAAGCCATGCTTTTTTACACTTCTATTTTTAAAGATTCTAAAATTAACAGTGTTGTTCGTTACGGCGACGCCGGACCGGGTCCGAAAGGTACCGTCATGACGGCTTCTTTTACCCTGGCCGGACAAGAATTTACGGCTTTAAACGGGGGACCAAGTTTTAAATTTACCGAAGCCATTTCGTTTGTAGTAAACTGCGAAACGCAGGAAAAAATCGACGATATGTGGGAAAAACTAACCGCTGGCGGCGAAGAAAGCCGTTGCGGCTGGCTGAAAGACAAATACGGGTTATCGTGGCAAATTGTACCTCCTGTTTTACTCCAGTTGCTGCAAGACGAGGACCCTCAAAAAGCAAAACGGGTAATGGAAGCCATGATGCAAATGAAAAAAATTAATATACCCGCGTTAAAACAAGCAGCAGAACAAGCTTATTCCGTAGCCGAATAAATCTAAAATGTAAATTTTTTAGAAAAGCTACCGCTCGGGCATCCCCGCCAGGCGGTAGCTTTTCCGTTATTTTTGGGCGCTTACGTCTTTACCCGTTAAAATCTGAATCATCTCGGTTTGGTAATTTTCGCCCTGGTTGTTCGTGAAGCCAAAGCCGCCCCCTTTATAATCCCAATTAGCCCAGGCAATGTTGTTTTTCTCTAAGGTCGTAACCATATCCTGGTACCAGCGCAAGCGGTCGGCTTGGGGCGTGGTATTTAGAGCGCCCCACTCTCCACAGTATAATTGTAAGCCGTGCTTACGGGCAAAATCTAAGGGTTTTTGAAAATCCTGCTGCAATTTTTCGGCGTTATATACCGTTTTCACGTGGCTCTTCTCGTAATTAGAAACTAGGCTGGCTATGTCGGCGGGTAAGGCCGCCAATTCTTCGTCGGTCACGGTGCGTCCCGGGTAATGTACTGGTCCGTTGTATTTTGCGGTTTTGGTCCAACTGGCTTGGTAGTGCGTGAGCAGAAAAGGCAGATAATAATGAAAGCTTAACAGAATATTTTTATCCTTGGCGGGTATCCGAAGCTTATCAAATTCCTCGTGCGATTGCCACCGGTTAGAGCCTACTACAATTATCCGGTTAGGCTCATTCTTCCGGATGACCTTTATTGCTTTTTCGACAATTTTATTCCAGTCTTCCGGATTATCCGCTACGGGTTCGTTCATTAATTCGTAAGCTACCTGCGTAACCGGGTATTTTTTCATTTCGGCCGAAAGGTCGCGCCAGCACTGGTAAAAACGTTCTTGCGCTGCCGCTTGGGTAAAGAGTGGCTTTTCGGTGGCATCGAAATAATGAGAACGCAAAATATGCAGGTCCACAACGGTTTTTAATTTATACTTCTGACACCATTGTAAAGCATTGTGCAAAAGAACAAATGCTTCGGGTTCTTTCTGACCCGCTTCCTTCCACATTTGCATTTCATCAATCGGCAACCGGATATGATCAAAACCCAGGGCAGCAATATTGGCTACATCTTTCTCCGTAAAAAAAGCTTTCCGCTCGGCTCCTACCCTGGTACTCTGCGACAACCAATGGCTGATATTGGTACCGCGTTTTATAGGAAATGATGTCGGGCTAGGAGTTTTCGTTTGCGCTCCCACTTCTATCGTACTAAAAATAAAAAAGCACAGCCAGGATAATAACAGGAAACTTGACTCAATATTTCGGTTATAAAGAAATTTTCTCATAAATCAGGTTTATACAATTTGAGGCATATAAGAAACTAATTTTAGGAAAGGAAAACAAGGAAATAACCAGAATCCGACAGCTCCGGAACATAAAATTAAAGTTTAAAGAGTGCATTAACTAATACCAAATAGTGTTTATTAGCAATCCTAGCAGCATCCTAAAAGGGCAGCAAACCCGGCAGGTTTTGAAAATTTGCCGGGTTTTATCCGTAGCCATTATGGCAGTTAATTAATGCGATTGGCTATATCATTAGCTTTAGCTGCCTTAACCAAAATTCCTGAAAAAATTAATCGAGTTGAGTACCTTCTTCCAGCCAAATACTCACTGAACCGCCATCGGCCGGAAAATTGCCCCAGCCTTCTGCATCCGTCCATAATTCTTGGGCTTTGTCGCCGTATTGTTCATAGCGATTATTTACCACCAGAAAGCCGCCGGGTGTCCATTTTATGGTAGCTAAGTGATAAAATTGTTTATTTGTCCGGCCAGTATTTACGTTTATGGCCTTCACTTTATTAAAACTGTTGTTGATTACCGTAACCATGGCGCCTTTTGCTCTGGGTACAAAACCCACCCGCACCCAACCCGCTACGTTGGCCTCGGCAGAATAGCGCTCCTCTCCTAAGGCAAATTGTTGCCGGAGTTTAAGTAATAATTCCAGGTAGTTTTTTCCGGAAGGTTGCCCCTGGTGATCGCCGGTGGTTACGGAGCCATAAAGATCCGGAAAAAATACGCACGGATAGCCGGCCTGCCGGAGCAAAATAAAAGCATAGCCTAGCGGTTTAAACCATTCTTTTACGTGCGAATCTACTTGGCGGCCATATTCATAATCATGGTTTTCGACAAAAGTTACCGCCATCGTGGGTTGTTCGACCATTAAGATACCGTAATTCAATTCCCGAAGATCAAAAAGTTCTCCTTTCCAACTAGCCTCCCTAAATTTAAACCGCAAGGGAAAATCGAATAAAGTAATGGTTTGCGGAAAACTATCCGGTGCTGACATGATAGAGATATATTCATGCAAGTATTTGGTTTCGCTGGCAATATATTCTGCCACGGCAAATAATTTTTTCTGCGTTTTTGCCCGTACGTGTCCGAGCCACTCCCGCACGTAATTGCCGCTAATATGTTTTACTGCGTCCAGTCTTACCCCATCCAGGTTAAGCTCTTTCACCAGCCACTCGCCCCAATACTTCATTTCTTCCCGCACATCGTAGCGGCCAAAATCTATGTCACTACTCGTCAGGTAATCGTAATTTCCTTTTTCTAAAGAAACCCATCGTTCAAAATTCTTGCAGGGAGGATCGTAGCCGGGTTCGTTACACAAATACCGGTAAATATATCCGCGGCTATCTTTTGGGAAAGAATTACCGTTCTGGCGGATTTCTACTACCGTATCTACGCTATCAAAATGTTTTACCCGCCATTTAAAAGCAGAATACTTATCGCCGCGGGTGCTGTTCTGAAATATGGTATAGGCCCGGATATCTATTTTGCCTTCTTCAAAACCATTGCCCCAGCGTTCAT
Source organism: Adhaeribacter arboris (assembly GCF_003023845.1). Taxonomy (NCBI): domain Bacteria; kingdom Pseudomonadati; phylum Bacteroidota; class Cytophagia; order Cytophagales; family Hymenobacteraceae; genus Adhaeribacter; species Adhaeribacter arboris. The sequence goes on from NZ_PYFT01000001.1 coordinate 2,419,796, forward strand.
AAGCACGATTTTCCGGTTCTACCCGGATGGCTTCCCAGAATTCGCCATCAGCTTCGCCCCCGCTTTTATGATTTAATACCACATCGGCGTAAACCTGAATACCCGCATTATGCAGGGCGGTAATGGCTTCGAGTAGTTGCGTTTTGTCGCCGTATTTTGTAGCTATTTGGGGTCTGCCTTTTATATTAAATTCACCCAGATCAAAATGGTCGTACACATCATACCCCACGCTGTTTTTGCCTTCGGCTTTGTAAGGCGGCGGAATCCAAACAGCATAAATGCCGCTGCGACTTAAATAAGCCGCTTCATCTTTCAAAAACTCCCATAGATTCCGGCCATTGCTTTCCGGGAAAGTTTTGTCTAAAAAATAATGAAAGCCCTGAAACATCACTCCGTTCATGCTAATTGATATGGGGTAAGGAAAAGGTTAAAAGGAAAAGGTTTGCGCTGGACAAAATACTTCTACTTAAGGCAAAGTTTCTAAATACATTAAAAATACTTTTTGGGAATTTATTTTTGGCTTTCAGGCTTCAACCTTAAAAGTAGCAAATTGGCAGAGATTCTGATTTCTTTTTCTATTAAGTAGTGCCGTGATTTTTCGATTAAAATAAAAAAGTCATGGATAACGTCCATGACTTTTTTATTTCTATTTAAAAACAAGAACAAGATTAATCATCGTCCTCGTCATAATCATCTTCGTTCTTTTTGCTTAGCAACACTACTACCCCAGCTACTAAAGCCGCGGCCACGGCAAATTTGGTCAGTAAGCCTACTTTATCGTGTTTCCACTCGGCTTTATAGCCTTTTTCCTCAAAAATATTGGGTACGTGGCCGTGTTTCATGTCATCAATAATACCTTCTACTACGTTAACGCGGTCGGCCAGAATGAGAGGAAGCCAATGCAGGTAACTGTTCTCGCTGTATTTAAAAGCAAACCGGCGAATCACCCCGCTTAATCCGGAAGGCGGAGAAGCGGTACCAAAAACCGCCGATATATTAGGACGTTCTATGGAGTGGAGAATTTCTACATCCACGGGTTGTTGCGTCGGTCGCTCCCAACTGTAACCCGATTGTTCCGCATCGGTACGGTGCGGCTTCATGGGGTAAGTAGGATCGTTTTGCGGATCGGCATCTATGCCCCATCCTTTTATATGCGAATAATCTTTTTTTAAATGTTCCATAGTTATTATACTTTACATTCTGGCTGATGGTGGGATTAAAACCGGTTTAATGCAATTATCTAATTTGGCGGAGAACAAGCGGTAGCCATCGGCTACTTCTTCTAACGGAATCCGGTGGGTAATTAAGGCTTTCGGGTTTAAAATTCCGTTTTGAACGTGTTCGATCAAGCGGGGTAATAAACGTTTTACCGATGCTTGGTTCGCCCGGATAGTTAAGCCTTTATTCAGCACGTTACCAATAGGCACCAGATTATCCGTTGGGCCATAAACGCCTACAATCGAAACAATTCCGCCTTTTTTAACCGAGTTAATGGCCCAGTGCAAAGCAGTAGCCGAACCCGCCTGCATTAAAGTTTTACGCCCGGTAATGGTTTGCATGGTATTACCGGCCGCTTCGGCACCTACGGCATCAATTACGACGTCGGCGCCCATCCAATCGGTGGTCTTTTTTATAAATACTACCGGGTCTTCCATTTCTCTGAAGTTGTAGGCCTCGCATTGCGCGTAATTCCGGACAAACTCCAAACGATAATCCACATGGTCAATTACGATCACCCGGCCGGCGCCAAACAACCAGGAACATTTGGCGGCCATAATACCCACCGGACCGGCCCCAAATACCACTACCGTATCACCGGGCTGAATACCGCCCATTTCGGCGGCCTGGTAACCCGTAGGTACCACGTCGGTTAACAGAACAGCATCATCCGGGTCCATACCTTCCGGAATTACGGTGGGGCCCACGTTGGCGTAAGGCACCCGCACGTACTCTGCCTGCCCGCCATGGAATCCACCTGCCGTATGCGAATAGCCAAAAATACCGCCTACTGCCGTCGCCATTGGGTTAGATTCGTGACAGTTACCAAACAAACCTTGTTTACAAAAATGGCATCTGCCGCAGGCGATATTAAAGGGTACGAGTACATGATCGCCCACTTTCAGTTTCGTTACTTCCGAACCTATTTCTTCTACTACCCCAATAAACTCGTGACCAAAAGTAGTACCCACACGGGTGTCGGGTACGTTGCCATTGTATAAATGTAAATCTGACCCGCAAATACAAGAACGGGTAACCCGAACAATTGCATCCTCGGGGTGCTTAATTTCGGGCATTGGTTTCTGACTGACACGGACCCGCTTAGGTCCCCGGTAATCCATTGCTAGCATAAAAGTCGTTTTAATTAAATTAAATAAGACATAGTTTTTGTTCTAAAGCACTTTTTAGTAGCACTTTAGTTGTTTCCAAATCCGGAACAGCCTTCTTGATTACTTATTTAATCGTTTAAAGGTTTAGCTGGCAATAGAATAAAATATGTTGACTTGTAGAGATAACCTCCCATTTAGGTTAGTTAAAGCATACTTCTTTCTATATTATCAGACTCTAAAAAATTCAGAATTCGAGTTCGCATCCGTTGTACCCTTTAACGGTAGTTTTGTCATTATTCGGTATATATTCAGGCAACCAACCCGTTTCTCCCCAGTAAAAATTAAGAGGATTATAAGATTATAAATTGAGTAGGCAGGAAGAAAAGAAAACGAAATACTGAATTTTGGCTTATTTGTATGGGACGCAGCGAAACCAAGTCGGCAAGAAAATTAAGATCTAAAAAAGCGATTACCTTAAAAATAACTAATTACCCCTGCGCCCCGAAAAAGACCTGGATATTCTTTTGCGAAATATAGGCGATGCCCGAGTATTATTCAGGGGAAATAATTTTAATATATGGCCGTAGAAAGCAAGTGGGTAGATTCTTATAGAGTAAACCAGTTTGTAAAAGGTAGTTCCAAAGACACAGGCCGCAACAATAGCCTTACTGGAAAATTACAACACTAGCAGTACCGTGCTTACCGATGGCAGAACTGTAACGACTTTTTAGATAAGCTCTTCCTAACTTCAACACCACCGAAATGGGCATCTGGTCAGGCCTTAATCATCGAACAGAAAAAAAATTTTAACTTACACCAAATCGCCCGAATCAACTGCCATAACGTCGGCGGATAAAACCCGACAGGTTTCCAAAACAGGATTGTCTGTGGTGCATTTCGCCGGCAGTAAATACTTTTGGGTACTACTTAAAATTTGGTATAATTAGCTTAGCCCATAAAACAAAAAGGCTTTCGGTTAATCCGAAAGCCTTTTAAACAATTTTAAAATATTTTATACTAAAGTGGCCGTATTCAGCATAGAGATATCACGCGCTTCTAACTTTGTAGAACCAGTCAGGAAAATATCAATGTTACGGGCAGCTTCCCGACCTTCCGAAATTGCCCAAACTACTAAGGATTGTCCGCGGCGCATATCGCCGGCAGTAAATACTTTTGGTACGGATGTCTGAAAATTATCGGCGGCTTTTACATTTCCGCGGTCGTCGAGTTCAACGCCTAACTCCTGAATCATACCATTGTGCTGCGGATGCACGAAGCCAATCGCCAACAAAGCCAGTTCACAAGGAATAATGCGTTCTGACCCGGTTACTTCCTGGAATTTTGGTTTTTCTCCGGGAGCCGAAGTTACCCAATCCATCTGCGCCATTTTCAGGCTTACTAAGTTACCATTTTCATCCCCAATAAATTCTTTGGTGGTTAATGCCCAGTTCCGGTCACAACCTTCTTCGTGGGAAGTGGAAGTACGCAATTGCATGGGCCAGTTTGGCCACGGCGTAGAAGTATCCCGATCTTGCGGTGGCTTAGCCAACACTTCAATTTGCGTAATAGATTTAGCCCGGTGGCGATTAGAAGTTCCTACACAGTCGGAACCCGTATCACCCCCACCAATTACTACCACGTTCTTACCCGTCGCCCAAATTTCTTCTTCCGGCGCAAATTCTTTTCCGCTTATCCGGCCGTTCTGCTGAGTTAAGAACTCCATGGCAAAATGCACTCCTTTTAAGTTACGGCCCGGAATAGATAAGTCGCGGGGAACAGTGGAACCTCCGGTTAAAAGTATAGCATCGAACGAGCGCATTACATCGGCTACTTTAATGTTTTCACCTACGTTGGCGTTCGTTTTAAATACTACCCCTTCGTCTTCCATTACTTTCAAGCGGCGCTCTACTACCCATTTTTCCAGTTTAAAATCCGGAATACCATAACGCAGTAAACCACCTACTTTATCGGCTCGTTCAAAAACTGTTACCGAATGGCCGGCAGCATTCAGTTGAGCTGCGGCCGCTAATCCAGCGGGACCAGAACCAATTACAGCTACTTTTTTTCCGGTACGGACGGGCGGTTCTTTGGCACGGACGTATCCTCTTTCAAAAGCTACCTCGGCAATGTTCTTCTCAATTTCCTCAATGGCTACCGGCGGTTTATTGATGCCTAATACACAAGCGGCTTCGCAAGGGGCCGGGCAAATCCGGCCGGTGAACTCCGGAAAATTGTTCGTAGAAAATAATATTTCGGCGGCTAGTTCCCAGTTTTGCTCGTACACCGCATCGTTGAAATCCGGAATAATATTACCCAGCGGGCAACCGCTGTGGCAAAAAGGTACGCCACAATCCATGCAGCGAGCGGCCTGGGTTTGTACTTTATCTTCGCCGAAAGGCTCGTATAGCTCGTTATAATCGTTGACCCGAAGTTTAGGGTCTCTTTTTTTCGGCAGCTCTCTGCCAAATTCCATAAATCCAGTTGGCTTACCCATTTACTGCTACCTCCATATTTCCTACTTCTACTTCTTGTACTAGCTTGCGATTTTGCAGTACCAGTTTGTAGTCGGTTGGCATAACTTTAACAAATTGTTTTACAGTATTTTCCCAGTTACCCAGCAAAGCGGCGGCTACATCGCTGCCGGTAAATTGCTGGTGGTTTGAAATTAAGCGGTGTAATTCGTTTAAATCTTCTTCTTCTAAAGGTTCAAATTCCACCATTTCCATGTTGCAACGGCCGGCAAATTGTTGGTTAGGGTCGAATACATACGCCACACCGCCGCTCATACCCGCGGCAAAGTTGCGACCAGTATCGCCTAAAATAACTGCCACCCCGCCTGTCATGTATTCGCAACCGTGATCGCCTACGCCTTCCACTACGGCTTTTACCCCGGAATTACGGACGCAGAAACGCTCACCCGCTTGTCCGCGAATGTACGCTTCGCCGGCAGTAGCACCGTAGAAGGCTACGTTACCCGCAATAATATTTTCGTTGGCATTAAAACGAGCAGCTTTCGGTGGGTATAAAATTAACTGTCCCCCGGATAAACCTTTGCCGAAGTAATCGTTCGCTTCCCCTTCGAGTTCAAAGCGAATACCTGGCGCCCCAAAAGCGCCAAAACTTTGACCGGCCGAACCAATAAATTTAAAGTGAATAGTATCGGCTGGCAGACCTACGCCTTTAAACTTCTTCGAAATTTCATGCGACAGCATAGTTCCTGTGGCCCGATCCGTATTGGTAATTCTAAACTCACCGGTTACTTTATCGGCATTTTCCAAAGCTGGTTTAGCGGCTTCAATCAAGTCTACATCCAATACCGCATCCAGCATGTGTTCTTGTTCTTCTTGTTTGTAGATACCTACCTCCGGACCAACTTTCTCTTTATACAATACCCGGCTCAGGTCAATAGATTGGTGCTTCCAGTTAGTGATGTTATCGCGCATTTCCAGCACATCTACCTGACCTATCATTTCATTTACTGTCCGGAAACCTAACTCTGCCATAATTTCGCGGATCTCCTCAGCCAGGAAGTGAAATAAATTAACCACGTGTTCCGGCTTGCCGGTAAATAAAGCCCGCAATTCTTTGTTCTGAGTAGCCACTCCTACCGGACAGGTATTTAAATGGCATTTTCGCATCATAATACAGCCGGAAGTAATTAAGGCCGCTGTGGCTACCCCCCATTCTTCGGCTCCTAATAAAGCGGCAATTACTAAATCCCGACCGGTTTTCATCTGACCATCGGCTTGCAGCACAATACGACTACGTAGCTTATTCCGGACTAAAGTTTGATGCGCTTCGGCAACTCCTAATTCCCAAGGCAAACCAGCATGCTTGATAGAGGAAATAGGAGAAGCACCCGTACCACCATCAAAACCGGAAATCAATACGACGTCCGAGAAAGCTTTGGCCACTCCGGCTGCTACCGTTCCTACCCCCGCTTCCGAAACCAGTTTCACGTTAATCCGGGCTTTTGGATTCGAATTTTTCAGGTCGAAAATCAGCTGGGCTAAATCTTCGATGGAGTAAATATCGTGGTGCGGTGGCGGCGAAATTAAACCTACGCCCGGCGTAGAATGACGAACCCGACCAATCCAATCGTCCACTTTATGCCCGGGTAATTGACCCCCTTCCCCTGGTTTTGCTCCTTGGGCCATTTTAATCTGTAACTCGTCGGCGTTAGTTAAATAGTAACTGGTTACGCCAAAACGGCCGGAAGCTACTTGTTTTATAGCCGAACGTTCCCAATCGCCGTTAGGCTTCCGTTCAAAGCGGATTTCGTCTTCGCCTCCTTCGCCGCAATTGCTCTTACCGCCAATGCGGTTCATGGCAATGGCTAAAGTAGTGTGCGCCTCGTGCGAGATGGAACCAAAGGACATTGCCCCGGTAGCAAACCGTTTAAATATACTTTCAACCGGCTCTACTTCGCTTAACGGAACAGATTTACCGGTATTTTTAAATTTAATTAAACTCCGCAGCGTAGCAGCCTTTATACTTTGCTCATTTACCAGACTCGAGTACTTCTTAAATACCTGATAATCGTTGGTTTTAGTAGCGTGCTGCAGTAAATGAATGGTTTGCGGATTAAACAAATGGAACTCACCCCGGCGCTTCCATTGGTAAATACCCCCTACTTCCAGCTTTGGATTAGGAATAAATTTCTCCGGGTAAGCTAAGCGGTGTTTCACTAAAGCTTCTTTGGCAATTCCCTCCAAAGTTAAACCACCAATCCGCGAAACCGTACGCGGAAAATATTTATCAATCACTTCCTGGCTGATACCTAAAGCCTCAAATATTTGGGCGCCCTGGTACGATTGCAGCGTCGAAATACCCATTTTAGAGAAAACTTTCAACAACCCATCGCTGATAGCTTTGATGTAGTTGTAAAACATTTTATCCTGGGTTAAATCCGATTTTATTACACCATTTGCCCGCATTTGCACAATGGTTTCGAAAGCCAAATACGGGTTAACCGCCGAAGCACCGTAACTGATAAGAGTAGCAAAATGATGTACTTCCCAGGCATCGCCGGCTTCTACCACTATCCCTACCTTACCCCGTAAACCTTTTCGCATTAAATGGTGGTGTACGGCTGCAGTAGCCAGTAAAGTGGGAATGGGCGCATGGCTACTATCTAAGCTGCGGTCGGACAAAAGAATAATAGAGAAACCATCTTCCACGGCATCGGCCGCGTACTGGCAAATTCGCTTTAAAGCGCGTTCCAGCGAATCCGCTTGGCCATCGGCTTTGAAATAAGTATAAATTGTTTTCGTCTGGAAATAAGACTGATCCAGAAAACGTAATTTTTCGAGTTCGTTATTTGTTAGTACCGGCGTATGCAGTTCTACCTGACGGCAATGCAGCGGACTTTCATCCAGCAAGTTTAATCCGCCGCCCACGTACGATACCAAAGACATAACCATCCGCTCCCGGATCGGGTCGATGGGTGGGTTGGTTACCTGGGCAAATAATTGCTTGAAATAGCTCGATAAATGCTGGCTTTGATCGGATAAAATCGCTAATGGCGTATCGGTACCCATAGAGCCGAGCGGCTCTTTGCCCGTTTCGGCCATTTCGGCAATAATCGTTTGTAAATCTTCGGAAGTATATCCAAATGCCTGCTGACGCTTTAACAAGGCCTGCTGGCCCGGCTGATGAAAAGCACCGAGCGGCTCCGGCAAATCCTTGATTTTCATTTTATTTTTCAGCCATTCTTTGTATGGCTTACGCGTGCAGATATCGCGTTTTAATTCTTCATCGGAAATAATACGGCCTTGCTCTAAATCGGCGATGAACATTTTACCGGGCTGCAAACGACCTTTTTTTACTATTTTAGCCGGGTCTACTTCTAATACCCCGGCTTCCGAGGCCATAATAATTTTGTCGTCGCTGGTAACTAAATAACGCGACGGGCGCAAACCGTTACGGTCTAAGGTGGCGCCAACAATTTTACCATCCGTGAAGGAGATAGAAGCCGGACCATCCCACGGCTCCATTAAAGCCGCGTGGTATTCGTAAAAGGCCCGCTTATCTTCGTCCATGTCTTTGTTGCCGTCCCAAGCTTCCGGAATAAGCATCATCATAACGTGGGGCAGCGAACGACCCGCCAGAACAAGCAATTCCACCACGTTATCTAAATTGGCGGAGTCGGACTGGGTTGGATCACAAATAGGCAGGATCATATCCAGTTCTTCGCGGGTGAAATACTTCGACGAAAGAACTGCCTCATTCGCTCCCATCCAGTTAATATTTCCTTTTACGGTATTAATCTCGCCGTTGTGGGCGATATACCGGAACGGCTGAGCTAAACGGAAAGCCGGGAAAGTATTGGTTGAAAAACGGGAATGCACTACTGCCAGAGCAGTACACACGTTTTTATGGTGTAAATCCGGGAAATACGATCGAACCTGAGAAGTGGTAAACTGGCCTTTGTAGGCTATTGTTTTATAAGATAAGCACGCAATATGGAAGGCATTATTTACATCGGGCATTTGCACTGATTCGCGCACCAGCCGAGTGGTATAGTTTCGCAGAATAAATAATTTGCGCTCAAAGTCTTCGGGAGTGGTTACATGATCCGGGCGTTTTATGAAAACGTGCTCCATCTCTGGTTCTACCGCTAAGGCACTAGGACCAATTTCGCCGTTATACGTAGGTACTTGGCGGTAACCTAATAGCTGCATACCGAGTTTTTCGATATTGCGGTTAAAAATAGCCCGGCATTCTTCGCGTAAGCGTTCATCTTGCGGGAAAAATACCAGACCCACGCCATATTGGCCAAAAGGCGGCAATTTTATACCTAATTTCACGCATTCATCCACGAAAAACTCATGCGGGATCTGAATTAAAATACCGGCCCCATCGCCCGTATTTTTTTCGCAACCGCAAGCGCCGCGGTGTTCCATGCGGGCTAGCATGTGCAGCGCTTCTTCTACAATTTCGTGCGATTTTCTTCCTTTTAAATGAGCCACAAAGCCGATACCGCACGAGTCGTGCTCGAACTGGGGATCGTACAAACCGGTGTTATTTTGGTCAGACATGTAATACCTAATTTAAATATAGTGCAATAACTAATCTGTTTCTTGTATATTTTTTTCATTAACCCTTGGTTCCCTTGTAGTTACATACAAGATGAATTTTTCGATAATATATAGCAACTTTACTATCCGAGTGGAGTTATCTGAACAGTACATTTATGTTATTGGAACCTTAAACTAACTATAAAAATACTGAAACAAAAATTTTAAAATAATTTACTTTAAATGAAATGGGTAAATAATCGAATAATTTTCAGGAATTTTCTAAACGATTTGCAAAATTAGCTATTAAAACCGCCTTAAATTAAACAAATCGATTTTTAAGAGGATGCTTTTTGAATTTTTTTAAAATTTTCAACAATCTTGTACTTTCCCGCAGAATCCGTGGTATATTTTTACTTAATGTGAATATAATTTGCTTTAAGTAGCTGGTATGTGTTATTATTTAATACAATAGAAGTGAGTAAACAGTTTAACAATTAACCTGCATTCCAGGATTTATTATTTTCTACTGGTAGCCCTTGTAATAAGTTTTAGGTTATAGGAATTTTGACATAAAAACAGCGGAAGAGTTCCGCCTTTTTACGTCAGAAAATGTATCATCCTACTTATTCAACGGGTGGATCTTGCAATTTTATTAATTCTTTTATCAGAAGTGTCAGATTAGGTTCTGCCTGAGCGGCAGCTTCCAGAATATCTAATAGAATAACTTTTTTAATTCTGCCGGGCACGCACATATCCGTAATCACGGAAACAGCAAAACAAGGTAATCCCATGTGGCGGGCCGCAATTATTTCCGGAACCGTAGACATGCCTACCGCATCTGCCCCAATAAGTGTTAAATACCGGTATTCGGCTTTGGTCTCGAGCATCGGGCCCGGTACGCTCACGTAAACTCCGGTTTTAACGGGCAGGTTATGTACGACAGCAATTTGCCGGGCTTGTTGAACCATTACGGGATCATACACCTCACTCATATCCGGAAACCGCGGCCCTAGCGCTTCTTTATTCGGACCGATAAGTGGATTGGTGGGTTGCAGATTGATATGATCGGTAATTACCATTAAGTCGCTGGTGTTAAAATCCAGATTCAAGCCTCCGGCCGCATTCGAAACAAATAATTTTTGAATGCCCAGCATTTTCATCACCCGCACGGGAAATACCACTTGCTCCATGGTATAACCTTCGTAATAATGAAACCGGCCTTGCATGACTATTACCGGTCGATCGGCCAGTTGTCCAAAAATCAACTTACCCGAATGACTCTCCACGGTAGAAACCGGAAAATGCGGAATTTCATCGTAGGAAATGCTGTACTGGATATCAATATCGTTTACCAAGGCGCCCAATCCCGTACCTAAAATAATACCGTAAGCCGGCACAAAACTATTGGTTTGCTGAATCAGGTAATCGGTGGCATCCTGAAGTCGTTGCATGGGTTTTAGTTGGAAGGTTAAAAAGTTTTAAGGTTGGGAAGTTACAATCTTAAAGTTCATTGATACGATAAGCAAAATTTTTTTACAAATGCAAGAACCAATCATGTTGTACGTCGACATTTTCAATAAATTTTGTTTCGACTCCGAGTCTAAATTCTTTAAGTTTTTCACAAAGTAATTCGCCATCAATTAAGTCTATTGGTGGTGCTCCGTCCCGTGTAGCTTCCTTTGTTGCATCTCGGGTAAATGTTCCAGTTGTAATGAAAAGCCCTTTATCTGCTCGACCTTGCATAGCTCCTCTAAAGTCTCTAATTTGACTAGGAGTAATAGTGCCACGATAACGCTTACATTGAAAAATAACATGGAAGCTTAAAAAGCCGCTAAGCTTTACAATTCCTTTTCCATCAATCCCACCATCTCCAGATTTTCCGGTTACTTCAACCTGTACAAATCCACTTTCACGAAGAAGCCTTTGTGCCAATCTTTCAAAAGCATCTGGAGAAATGCTAAAAAGGGTATTTAATAATTCTTCCTTCCAGTTAGTTGTTTCTTCAACTTGTTCAAGTATATCGGCTTCTGTTTCAGTTTCAGGTTTTATCTTTTTTGGTTCGGCTGATTTATGTTGGTCTCTTACATTCTTTACAATCTCATTGGCATCTAATTTAGAAATATCTAACTCGCTTTTAGTTAATGCCCAAACACCTCTAGCTGAGTTTTCGATAAGTCCATATTTTTTGAGATATGTCCTTGACCAAGCCAAACGATAATCTACTTCGTTTAATAGCCCATTTTCGTTATGAAGTATTTGTAGAGCATCCTCAGAAATATTTGCTATTTGATACACGTTTTCGCTGATTTCTTCAATTGTTCCAGAACCGCCAAGTTTTTTAAGTGCTTTCAATGTTGGAATAATTAATTCATCAAATGTTGGCAAATTTTTATTCTGTCTTTTTCTTGCCATTTGTAGTTTCTATATATCAAAGGTTACAGCTTGGTATATCCTTAACATCTATTGCACTTTTAATTCGAATGGCAACCGGGCTTGAATGCCTTGCAGGCGGGATACTTTTTGCAGTTGTTCGAAATAAGGATACATCTCGCCGAGCTCCGCACGTAAGCTACGGGTTCTTACTTCTTTGTTTACGTCACCCATCCATTCATCGAGGAAGGAGCGTTGCGCCGGCAGTTTTTTAAGCCGGTAATTAGTACCCAATTTCGCGCGGGCGGCCGCAATTTTTACCGCTTCTTCTAAACCGCCCAATACATCCACCAATCCTCGTTCTTTGGCTTCTATCCCTGACCAAACCCGGCCGGAGGCAATTTTCCTTAATTCGTCTAGCGGCATATCGCGGCCTTTGGCCGCTTTGGTAGTAAAGTCGGTGTAAATTTTTTCTACTTCCCGCTGAATAATTCGTTTTTCAAAATTGGTCATTTGGCGGGTAACGGTGGGTAAATCCGAAAATTTACCGGTTTTAACGCGGTCCAGGGTAATGCCCAGTTTATCGTTCAAGAAACCCTGGAAATTAGGAATAACCCCAAAAACCCCGATGCTGCCGGTAATGGTATTAGGCTGCGCCACAATGGTATCGCAAGCCATGGCAATATAATAACCACCCGAAGCCGCATAATCCGACATAGAAGCAATGACTGGTTTTTCTTTGCGAGCCAGCATTACTTCGCGCCAGATTACATCCGAAGCCATCGCACTACCGCCCGGTGAGTTAACCCGAATAACAATCGCCTTAATTGCTTTGTCTTTCCTAGCTTTCCTGATTTCGCTGGCAAACTTGGTTCCCCCAATTGATTCGTCGTCCCCTTCACCGTTCACAATGTCGCCGGAAGCGTAGATTACCGCAATGCGGTTTTTAGAACTTCCCGATTCAGATGTTCCGGCAACTTTGCGGTATTTCTTTAAAGTTACCAAGGTCATTTTAGCATCTTCCTTTAAACCGGAACGCTTTTTCATGTAGTCCAGAGCTTCGTCGTAATAACCTACGTTGGTAATTAAACCGTACTTAAGCGCATCTTCCGGACTATGCACCAACATCGAATCCGAAATAAGTTTTAAATCCGCCACCGTTTTTTGGCGCGATTTTGCCACGTTCTGCAAATAATAGTCGTTCAGGGAATTTAAAAAAGAAGTTACCTGCAACCGGTTGGGCTCACTCATTTTATCCAGAAATAAGGGCTCTACCGCACTTTTATACTCGCCTACTTTAAAAATATTTACGTCGATATTTAGCTTTTCGAGCATGCCTTTAAAGAACATCGTTTCGGCGTTTAACCCGTTTAACTCAAAAGCACCCTGCGGATTTAAATACATTTTATCGGCTACCGAAACCAGGTAGTAAGCTTTTTCGGAGCAGATATCGTTGTAGGCCACAATAAATTTTTTAGATTGTTTAAAATCAACTAACTCTTTGCGGATTTCTTCGAGAGTAGCCATACCGGCATCTACCATCTCTACGTTCAGGAAAATTCCTCGGACTTTCTCGTCGTTTTTTGCTTTCCGGATAGCCGCCTTTATTTCATCCAGACCGTAGCTACCGGCTCCTACCCCAAACGGAATACCTAAATCATCAAAAGGATCTTTGGGTTGACGCTCGGTTATTGGTTGATCTAACTTAAGTTCCAGAACAGAATTTTTATTAATAACAACTTCTTCGGAAGAAGCGGTAGAAGCAGCAATACCAATAATAATCAGAAAAGAAATGAGGAAGAATAAAAATAAGCCAACAATAGTGGCAAGAGTAAATTTAAAAAATTGTGCCATACTTTTAACATTTAAAAACGGCGTTTTGCCGACATCAATACCGGCTCAAGCTACTAATAGTTTAAGTAAAAAGATAGTTTTGCCTAAAATATTCGTGGTTCTGTTAAACCGGCCAGGTTTCGAAAACCTGGCGCATATAGAGTAAGCTAATACCCGTACTTATCGCCCCACATGTTGTGCAGGATTTTGCGGGTTTCGTTTTCGCGGGGATTATTGCCGGGTTCGTAAAAAACTTTGCCTTTGATTTCGTCGGGTAAAAACTCCTGCGCCACAAAATTGTGGGCGTAATCGTGGGCATATTTATAGCTTTCGCCGCAGCCAATTTCTTTCATCAGTTTAGTGGGCGCATTCCGTAGATGCAGCGGCACCGGCAAAGCGCCGTTCTTCCGGACGTGCTCCTGAGCCGCCCAAATAGCCAGGTAAGTAGAATTACTTTTAGGCGAAGTAGCCAGAAAAACGGCCGTTTGCGACAAAATAAGGCTGCTCTCGGGATAACCGATAACATTAACCGCTTGAAAACAAGCGTTCGCCATTAATAAGGCATTAGGATTAGCATTACCAATATCTTCGGAAGCTAGAATAAGCATGCGCCGGGCAATAAACTTAGGGTCTTCGCCTCCTTCAATCATGCGCGCCAGCCAGTACAGCGCCGCATTCGGGTCAGAACCCCGCATGGATTTAATAAAAGCCGAAATAATATCGTAATGGTTCTCCCCGGATTTATCGTAGAGCACAATATTCTGCTGCGCAATTTCTTTAACTTTTTCGTCGGTTATAACTACCTCTTGGTTTGGAGTAGCTTCTACCACAATATCCAGCAAGTTTAGCAGTTTGCGGGCATCACCGCCCGAAATAGTTAATAAAGCCTCGTATTGCTCCACTACTATGTTTTTCTTCCGTAAGTATTCGTCTTCGTGGATGGCTTTATTCACTAAATCTACTAATTCATCTTTGCCTAGCGGTTGTAAAATATACACCTGTGTCCGCGACAATAAAGCAGAAATAACTTCAAAAGACGGATTTTCGGTAGTAGCGCCAATCAGGGTGATAATTCCTTTTTCTACGGCTCCTAATAAAGCATCCTGCTGCGATTTATTAAACCGGTGAATTTCATCGATGAACAATACCGTGCCCGCTCTTTTTTTTGCCTGATCAATTACTTCCCGAATATCTTTTACCCCCGAGTTAATCGCACTTAGCGCCACAAAAGGCTGCTTTAACTGGGCGGCAATAATATTGGCCAGGGTAGTTTTACCCACGCCGGGTGGTCCCCACAAAATCATCGACGGAATCATACCCGATTCCAGGTAGCGGCGCAATACTCCATTCGGTCCCACCAAATGCTGCTGGCCGGCAAACTGATCCAGAGAATGCGGGCGCATTCTTTCGGCTAAGGGTATTTTAGCTGTATTTATCATTTTTTAGGTAATACGTTTTAAGTGGTACGTTTTACGACTTTTAAGTAGCAGAACAGCATCCGTTATTAAAAAACGGTTTTGTTCTTCCTCCTTAAATAAAAGAAGTTACTATTTGCGTTTAAAAAATCATTATTCTGGTGACGCGAAAAACAAGATGGTTTCCCCTAATTTTAACTTTATACAAGTTAGTCCTGGATTTTCTGAAATATTTTATCCGCAACCGTAAATCTTTTTTAACCGAAAGTAAGGAACAAATTAAATCGGAAAAGCTAATAAAATATATACCTTCGTTTAATTACCGTAACTAATCTAATTGCTCCAACAACCCCCAAGTATAAGCTAAAATGAACCTTAAAAACTTATTAATTGCCAGTTTGTTTTTGTTTGTTTTTTTAATTTCTACCTATATAATCGCCTGCCGTTCGGATTCTTCTGCAAAAAGTACTACCTCTGACCCAACCGCTGCAAAACCTATTACCGGAGCCGACCAAACGGAAAAATATATTGCGTATTTACGGGGCAAGCGCATTGGATTGGTGGCAAATCCTACTTCCATTATCGGAAAACAGGCTATCGCGGATAGTTTATTAGCTTTAGGAATAAAAATTCAGAAAGTTTTTGGGCCGGAACATGGCTTTCGGGGCAATGCTAGTAATGGGGCCAAAGTGCAGGACGAGGTGGACGCGAAAACGGGTCTGCCGATTATTTCTTTATACGGCAAAACTGCCAAACCTACTAAAGAACACCTGGCCGATATTGATTTAATGATTTTTGATATCCAGGACGTGGGCTGTCGTTTTTATACTAATATCAACACCCTAGAATACGTAATGGAAGCTTGCGCCGAAAATAATAAAGAACTGCTCATCCTGGATCGGCCCAACCCCAACGGCTATTTTATTGACGGCCCCATTCTGGAAGATTCGCTCCGCTCGGGCATTGGTCGCCATCGGATTCCCATTACTCACGGATTGACCATCGGCGAATTTGCCCAGTTCTTAAACGGTGAGGGTTATTTGGCTAACAAAATTAAATGCCAATTAAAAATTATTAAAGTAGCGAATTATACCCACGATACGCCCTACGAATTACCGGTTAAACCCTCCCCCAATTTAAATACCCCCCAATCCATACTGCTTTATCCTAGTTTATGCTTGTTCGAGGGCACTATTATTAGCCAAGGCCGAGGTACGCAAATGCCATTTACGGTTTTGGGCGCTCCCGCTTTAAAAGGCAAGTATTCGTTTTCGTTTCGGCCGGTTAGTATTCCGGGTATGTCTGAAACGCCTCTGCACCAAAATAATGATTGTTACGGCCTTGATCTGCGGCAGTACGACACTAACCAGTTGCGGCAAACCAAGCAAATCAATTTAAAATGGTTAATGGAGTTATATAAAGCCTATCCGGAAAAGGAAAAGTTCTTTGATTTTAGCCAGAGTAAGCAAATGGGGAATTTTGACAAACTAGCGGGCACTACTAAATTAAAGAAACAAATTATTGCCGGCTGGTCCGAAGCAGATATTCGGAAAAGTTGGGAACCGGGCCTAAGTCAGTATAAGCAAACCCGAAAAAAATACTTATTGTATCCTTGAATAAATTAACCATCTACTTTTCGCTTTACGCCATACCGTTAACCTGTATGAAAAACTTAAATAACCTTTGCTACCTTTTCATTTTAGCAGGTTTGCTAGTAAGCGCTTGTCAGAGGAAGGACAAAGAGAAAGCCCAAACTCCGGATTTGATAAGCAGTTACCGGGATACCACCGTTGCTCCTGGCAATGATTTTTTTCAGTATGCGAACGGCGCCTGGCTGAAAAAACACCCGATTCCGGCATCGGAAAGTAATTGGAGTATTGGCAAAGAAGTACAAAATGAAATTTACGCCCGCCTGCGGAAAATAAGCGAAACCGCCTCTTTTACCGAAGGAAATGCTGGAAGCAACGAACAAAAAATCGGTGATTTTTACCATACTGGCATGGATACGGTAAGTATTGAGAAGCAAGGAATAGAGCCCTTAAAACCCGAGTTAAACCGCATTACGGCCATAAAATCGAATGCTGAAATACCAACGGTGGTGGCTCGCTTACAAATACTAGGGGTAAATGCCCTCATTGGTCCGAATGTCGAGCAAGACGCGAAGAACAGCGAGCAAATGGCCCTTTACCTCTGGCAATCGGGCTTAGGATTACCCAACCGTGATTATTATTTTAATAACGATAGCCGCACGCAAAATATCCGGAAAGAATACGGAAAGCACCTGGCCAAAATGTTTACGCTTCTGGGGCAAGACGTAGCTACCGCCAAACAAAACAGCGAACGGGTAATGCGCCTGGAAACAAGCCTGGCCAAAGCATCCCGCAAACTCGAAGACTTGCGCGACCCATACGCCAATTACCATAAAATGGCCATAAGTGAAGTAAATAAGCTCACTCTGGGTATTGATTGGCAAAAATGGCTCGGCCAAATGCAGGCTCAAAATCTGGATAGTGTCATTGTCGGTCAGCCCGAATTTTACCGGACCGTAGGCCAGTTACTTAAAACTACTCCTCTCCCCGATTGGCAGGCTTACCTGCAGTGGCACTTGGTGCACGCTTTTGCCGAACAATTGCCCAAAGCATTTGACAACGAAAATTTCCGGTTTTACGGTACCGTAATGCAGGGCCGAACGCAACAACGCGCCCGCTGGAAACGGGTACTCGACGAAGAAGAAAGCGCCATGGGCGAAGTACTGGGTAAATTATTTGTAGCCGATTATTTCTCGCCCGCTACCAAAAAACGCTACGAAACCATGGTAGATAATGTAGTAGCTGCTTTCCGGGACCATATTCAACAATTAGATTGGATGACCCCACCCACCAAAGAAAAAGCGCTGACTAAGCTAAACAAAATCAAGAAGAAAGTAGGTTACCCAGACAAATGGAAAGATTTCTCGGCTTTAAAAATTGACCGGTCTGCGTACGTGCAAAACGTAATGCGGGCCAACGAATGGTGGTACCGTTACCATTTAAATAAGTTGGGCAAACCCGTAAACCGGGACGAGTGGAGCATGACGCCCCAAACCTATAATGCTTACTATAACCCGAGTAACAACGAAATTGTACTGCCAGCCGCTATTTTTGCCATTCCCGGTTTGCGCGACGAAGATGCCGACGATGCCATTATTTACGGTTATGCCGGTGCTTCTACCATTGGGCACGAGCTTACCCACGGCTTCGACGACCAAGGCAGCCAGTTTGATGCGCAGGGAAATTTAAAAAACTGGTGGGCTCCTCAAGACCAAACTTTGTTTAAGAAAAAAGTAAACGAAATAGTTAAGCAATTTAACGGTTACGTGGTGCTCGACAGCTTGCGGGTAAATGGCAAAGCCACGGCCGGCGAAAACATTGCCGATTTAGGCGGAATTGTTATTGCGTTAGATGCTTTTAAGAAAACGGAACAATACCAAAAAGGTGAAAAAATGGGCGGACTTACTCCCACGCAGCGCTATTTCTTAGGCTACGCGTTGGGCTGGCAAGGGCACCAGCGCGCCGAACGGCTGGCGCAGCAAATTCTTACCGACGTGCATTCGCCGGCCAACCTGCGGGTAAATGGACCCTTAGCCGATGTTCCGGAATTTTACCAAGCCTTTAACGTACAACCTAACCAGCAACTTTACCGTCCTGATTCGCTACGGGTGAAAATTTGGTAATTTAGTCGATAGTCCCTGGGCGCTAGTCGATGGATATTAGTTTAGCGAATTACGAATGTTTTTTGAACTTCTTTTACTATTATGCGCCGCTATCTTTATAGGCACCGGAATGAATGGTCTTATTGAAGCCCGGGAAAGAGCAAAATCCGGATTTCATACGAACGCGGTAGTAGTTAAGCTAGTGGGGGAATGGTCGCGCAGCAATAGCAAGATCACGTACCTTTATTATCCTATTATCAAGTTTAAAGATAAGGCCGGCACAGATGTAGAGGGAAAACTTGAAGTAGGCACTTTCCCACCGTTTTACTACACGGGCCAAAAGATTACTATTATTTATTTTGAAAACCAGATTTTTCCATCCAGCCGCTTTTCCAATGCGGTTGGATGGCTGATTATTCTATTGGGATTAGGAATTTTAGCTTACGGAATAACGCAACTATATTAACATCTTTTATTCATTAAGATACTTACATTATGTCGCCGGAAACAATGGCTTTAGCGCAGCGCATTTGGGATTACCACCACGTTAACCACTCCTTACAACCCGCCGATTGCATTATGGTACTGGGCAGTCATGATTTACGGGTAGCCGAAAGAGGGGCTGAATTGTGGCTGCAAGGGTATGCGCCCTGGTTACTCTTTGCGGGCGGTTTAGGCCGATTAACTTTAGGTTTGTGGCAGGAAACGGAAGCCGAAAAATTTGCGAAAGTAGCCAGGCAAATGGGCGTACCCGAGGAAAAAATTCTGGTGGAAAGCCGTTCTACCAACACCGGCGAAAATGTAGCCTTATCTTATCAATTACTGCAACAACGCCAAATAAAAGTAGACCGGTTTATTTTAGTGCAAAAACCTTACATGGAGCGCCGTACCCTGGCCACTTTCGAGAAACAATGGCCCGGCCCTAAAACGGAAATCTTAGTTACTTCACCGCAAATAAACTTTACAGATTATCCCAACCAAGATGTTTCTATGGAAGAAGTTATTTCTATTATGCTCGGCGATTTGCAGCGCATTAAAATATACCCCGAAAAAGGATTTCAAACCTACCAACCTATCCCGGCTGATGTTCGGGAAGCGTTTGAACAGTTAGTGGCGCAAGGGTATACCGGTCATTTAATGCCAGAGTAAAGCAAGGGAAGTAATAAAACTTAAAGTTTCATTTTAGATCTTGTATTTGTCTATTTTTCTGACCAGTTAGTTTCTCCGAAAAGATTGAATTAAGCGCAATACTTATTGCGGGAGAGTTTTTAAGTTATAGCAAACCATTGGAGAAATTCACTTAATCTTTATATATCTAAACGCTTATTCTGAATTTTACTATCTCCAGGTAAAGTTGTTCTTTACTTGGTTAATTCTAAAAAGCAGTTCAAGTTATATTTAGTGCGTTCAAGTAATAACCCAATCGGCTCGCTCGTTTACATTAATAATACAGGCAAATAGAATAACCAGAAAGACCTAAAGCCTTTAGCTTGCAAGTTGATTAGCAGTTATCTATATTTCCTGCTTAATTTGGAAAACTATACGTATGAAAAACGGATTATTAGTGTTGGTTCTTTTTTTAATGATGGTTGGTAATTTGGCGCTGGCCCAAGCCACCGACAATACTCCTATTGGAACCTGGACCAACGAAGATAAAGAAGCAAAATTCGAAATATACAAGTGCGGCAATAAGCTGTGCGGCAAAATTGTCTGGCTAAAAGAACCTCTTCGCGAAGGCAAACCCAAGCTAGATAAATCTAATCCGGATAAAAATC
The DNA here is from genome assembly GCF_003023845.1 of Adhaeribacter arboris. Taxonomy (NCBI): domain Bacteria; kingdom Pseudomonadati; phylum Bacteroidota; class Cytophagia; order Cytophagales; family Hymenobacteraceae; genus Adhaeribacter; species Adhaeribacter arboris. The sequence continues at coordinate 2,440,229 of NZ_PYFT01000001.1, forward strand.
TGCAGAACCGTCCTATTTTAGGCTTGGTTTTTATGCAAAACTTTAGTTTTGACGGCAATAATAAATGGGATGATGGCACCATTTACGATCCGAAAAGCGGTAAAACGTATTCTTGCTACATGAAAGTTTTAGGTAAAGATAAAATGGAAGTGAAAGGGTACATTGGCATTTCTTTAATCGGCCGAACGCAAAACTGGACCCGGGTAAATTAAGCAAGTAGTAGGTTTTACGTAATACGTTTTACGTTTACAAAATTTTGAATATCATTCACATAAACCGAATGCAATACTAAACCAATTTGTTTTTCTACTTAAAATTATCTGCCCGCCCGTAAACAAAAAAGGTGCGCCTGCTAACAGGCGCACCTTTTTTGTTTACGGGAAAAATAAAAGAACGAATGTATAGGTCAGGCTAATTACCTATTAGTAGTATCCGGGCAAAATTAATTTTACTACTGGTTAAATAAGGGTTAACAGTATAAGATGTATTTAGTCTGGATACTTTTATCCTTTTAATTAAAACACTTCTTCAATCCGGTATTGCTTATCCCGGAAAGTAAACGTATCACCGGCCGTTTTATCGGCCATGGCTTTAAAAATGGGCGACATAGTAGAAATGGCGTAGTATTTTTCGTTGTTTACCTGTACTTCGCCCACACTCGCCGAAACAAAATACTTTTGCAGGTTGGTGTGAACGACCGAGCCCAAGGTGATTACTTTATTTTCTTTGGTGGCTACAATTCTTTTTAAAATGGCTAAAACCGTAATAGCTTCATCCATTTGTTTGGCAAACATATCGCGCTGAATCTGGCATGCTTCCCGAAAAGACTCAAACTTATCTTCAATCCCGGCTCCCTGGTGCTCATTGGCGCTTTCCTGCGCTTCGTCCATCGCACTTTTGGCGGTTTGAATTTGAACATTCTGAATCCGAAGGCATTCGCTGAGTAAACGCTGTTTTATTTCTAAATTTTTCGACGTTACTAACATACTTTAAAATTAATTGCTCTTATATCAAATAAATCTCGTGGCCGGAAAGAAAAAAATATAGTACTAATATTAAAGATAAACGTTTCGCTGAAGCAAAAAAAGTAAACAATTTTTTCGGGCAAATTTATTATATCTGGTTCATTTTTAGTTCAACCGGTAAAATGCAATTTCTCATTGCTTTCCTTAACCGTTTTACTCTTTATGTTTAAACATTTACCTTTTTTATTAGGGTTTCTGCGGCGAAGTTTTAGACTAATGTTAAGTAAGTGTTAAACTATTTAAATCCGGAAATGTTATTTAAATTGTAAAACACCATGTTCCGTTTTTATTTACTAAATCTTTGTTACAAAATTTTAAATATCTTTTTTCTAAAAATAAAAGTTCACAACCAAGTTGTCAACGGCAGGCCGGCTTTTGCCGGGCCGACCAGGAAGCCTATGCCCATTGGCTGCAACAAAAAACGTATTTAAACTGGACGCCGGAGTTTTTTAAGGCTTACCATTACGATAAAGCCGGCATTCGGCCTTCGTACCAACTCGAACGATTAGTGCAATTAGGGAAACAAGGCGTTATTTTTTTCTTTGATGATCGGATTGGCGAGCAAAACTTTAAATTTCTGAATGAGTTTTTAAAAGATCAGGTTTTGCGGCTCGGGTATCGCCTGCATTCGGCCGATATCCGGACGAATCTGAAGAACAATTACACCGAAACCATTTATAAGTATTATTTTACCCCGCCGCCTTCTTGCGTCGACGGCAGTATTCTTTGTAACCAACTTTACGGCAATATTAGTCTGGATTTAATTCAACTTAACGCGCAGCCGGCCTTTATCCGGATAGTGGCCAATTCTTACCTAAGCTGTGCTTTCTCCCAAGCGCTTTCCTTCGACGACCTGCTTAGCCATATTTTGGCCCGACCCACCGAAACCGAAAAGCCATAACCCCAGCATTTACCCATAAATGTAAATTTTGCCCTTCTTTTTATTTACGATTTAACCGGTAGTATTGTATTGTAAATTTTAGTAGCTTAAGCCTGCATTAGCATTTTTGGGTTTACATGAAATTCCGGTTACTACTCTTATTTATCCTAGTTTGTTTTGCCCTATCGGCCAGGGCTACGCATATTGTGGGCGGCGAATTTGAATTAGAACATCGCTCCGGCTCCAATTACCGCCTTACCCTGAACATGTACTTTGATAATTTAAACGGCAATCCGGAAGCCCTAGACCGCGACTTGGTAGCCAGTATTTATGATAAGCAAACCGACGAGTTGGTGCAGCAAGTTTACATGCCCCTTACTGCCTCTACGCCGGTTGCCTATACTTCTGTTGCTTGTACGAACGCATCTTTAAGTACCAGTAAACTGGTGTATACCAGCACGCTGCAACTAAGCCCCAGTGTATATACCAGCCCATTAGGTTATTACGTTGTTTGGGAAAGATGCTGCCGTAATAATGTTATTTCTAATATACGATCCCCCGAAAGCGCCGGCCAGACTTTTTATTTAGAGTTTCCGGCCGTAGTTAAAGCTAATAAGCCATTCATTAATTCCTCGCCTAAACTTTTCCCCCCGCTCAGCGATTACGCCTGCGTAAACGAATTATTTTATTACGATTTTTCCGGTACGGATAATGACGGCGATTCTCTGGTGTATGAAATGATTACTCCGCTGAATGGCTACAGCTCTCCCGGCGATCCCTTACCTGAATTTCCTTCCAGTGGCCCTTATCCAACTGTCCGCTGGACCGCCGGTTTGGGCGTAGATAACCAGATTCCGGGCAACCCTAGTATTTCCATCGATCCATTTACCGGGCGCTTAGTCGTTCGGCCGAACCGCTTGGGTTTGTTTGTTTTTGGGGTTCGTTGCAATGAATACCGCGATAATGTAAAAATTGGCGAAACCCGTCGCGATTTCCAATTATTGGTTTTAAACTGCCCGACCAACGACAAGCCCCAGATTACCGCGCAGATGCAAGGACAAAAAACCTTTTACAAGGAAGGAGACACCTTGCGCCTGACGCCGGACGGAAACCATTGCCTCGATATTTTTATGACCGACCCGGACACCGATGAACCCCTCACGATTTCTTACCGGCCCGTTAATTTTTCCTTGACCGGCAATATTTTAAGTACCACCCAAGGCATAGTAAACCGGGGAGGAGCCAGAGATTCCTTAAAGGCCACCGTATGTTTTCCGGGCTGTCTGGACTCGAAAGGTAAAACGTATTTGTTAGACGTAATGGTAAAAGACGATGGCTGCAGTTTGCCCAAAGCAGATACCGTTCGCCTGACCATTATTGCCGAACCAGTGCCTAACGAACCGCCCGCTATCCGTACTACCGCTCCCGACACCATTTTAACGGCTAAACTGGGCGATGTTATTTCTTTCGACGCCATAGGTACCGACCCCGACAACGAAGTAGTTACGGTAAAACTGGAACCGCGTAATTTTAATTTAGCCGGCCAAAAAATTTCTTTCCCTACTACGTCCGGCACAGGGTCCGTTACGGTACCTTTCCGGTGGGAAATAGACTGTCCGGCAGCTGGTCAAAGTAGCTACCTACTCGATTTTTTGGCAACTTCAGTGGTATGTGGTCAGCCGGTTACTAAAACTACTACCGTGGAAGTACGCCTAGATAACCCGAACGCGCCCCCGCAATTAAGCACTTTACTCGAAGGAAAAACCATCACTATTCCGTATGGGGGTTCGGTAAACGACTCTATTTTTGGTTTGGACCCGGATGTAAATCCGATTGTACTCAGCGCTGCCGGCGAAGATTTTAACCTGGCGGATTACGGCATGCAGTTTACTCCTGCTTCCGGTAATGGCTCAGCCCGTACTGCCTTCTCCTGGACTCCGGATTGCCGGACATTGGATAGAGAATCCTTTAAAGTAAATTTTTCGGTGCAGGAGCAAGCCTGTAATCCCAACCCCGCTACCATTAAAAGCGTGGTTTTTCTGGTGCAGCCTCCTAAATCAGCCAGCTTTATTCCGGCTAATATTTTTACTCCTAACGGCGATGGCCGGAACGATTATTTTCAGATGCCCAATTTACCCCCTGACTATTGCGAAAGCATTTTTGCCAGCATTATTATTTTTAACCGTTGGGGCAATAAGGTTTACAGCAGTACTAACCGCGAGTTTAAGTGGGATGGCCGGAATGCTACCGATGGCGTATATTATTACCTGATTAAGTTTTCGGATAAGGAATTTAAAGGCCATGTAACCTTAGTTCATTAAAACCTAATCCTTTAACTGAAGCTAGTAGCCGTTTGCTCTTTATTTCTAGGCTACTGTACCGCTGGATTATTTACTAAATTGCCTTCAGCTTTAACCGGAGGATTATTATGGCGTTAGGTAATCTTTTAATTTAAAAACAGAAAAACCAGGTAAATAAATACCCACAAAATATCCATAAAATGCCAGTAGGTGCACAACAAATTTATTTGTTGCCGGCGATAAGGATTACGAATAAAAACTAAGGCGCGGATTGGGTTAAGGGAAGCATGCAACGTTTTAAGCAACACAAACGAAAGATAACCAAAGCCTCCCAGTAAATGAATGCTGTGCAAAGCCGAAATAAAGTAAACGTACATACCCGAGCCACTGCGAAAAGGAATACCGTGCATCGCCATATCGCGCCACCCCGCCACCTGCGACCATACAAAAGACATTCCGAAGAGTAAAGTTGCCCAAAGCATAATTTTCACTTTCAGGAGGTCGTCTTGCCGGTAAAAAGAAGGAGCCCGGCTTATGGTAAAACTACTGCATATCAGCAGGATAGTACTAATACTAAAGAATTTTGAAAAATGCCGGTTTATAGGACCTTCTTCCCACAAACGAGTCCGGATATAGGCTACGATTAAGATCAGAAACAAAACGGATATGCCTACAATAACCAGATAGAGCATCATTAAAAAAGGATGCACTTTTTCTATGCGGGAAAAAGTAGAATTATTGGATGTACCAATCGTATTTTTCTTATCAGGCTCCATAAGCACCTCGCTTCTTCCGGTAATGATAAATACACTAAGAACAGGCTTAAATTTACCTTACTCGACTTTTACCGGATAAATTATTCTATTTGCTAAAATTTTATAAAAAAGGCTAAGATATTACCAACTTATTTTACCAGTAATGCTAGTGACTGCTTCTTTTAAACGAACTGGTTACAACCGATTACGTAAACTTCGGGGTCTTATTACCTTAACGTAGGTATAACAAAAAACCGCTGGTATTGGCTCCGTTTTTTCTATCATTTTTCGTGCGTTTCCTAATTATTAAAATTAATAGAAGTTGCTTAAAAAGTAAAACAGGCTTTTTATCGACGGCGGGTAAAGTTTACCTTTATTTAAACTTAAAATTTACTTTCTCCAGAAATGAAAAAGAAGTCTCTAAGAGTAACACCTGCGATGGAAGCTGGATTAACTAAAAAGCTAATGCGTATTAAGGATATTGTACGATTAACGGATTAAATAAAAAAGAGAACTAAAACTCCCTTTTTTGTGGCTATATCTTTTTATCTTGTAATTAATTCCTATTGTCTAAATATTAAATTCAAATGCCATGAAAAAGAAAGCACTACTATTAGTTTTCTGTGTTTGTGCATTTTTCGTACTTATGGGATTGGGCACAATTTTAAAGGGAGATATTGAAAACAGAAAAGAAGCATTAATTATGGCTACCTACTTGCTATTTTTCTTATCAATTATGTTACTCATTACGCGACCAAAATTTGGCTAAAATCTCACCTAAATTCAAACTGAGACACTACCAAAAGAATATTGACTAAGGCTTCACCCATTTAATAATTTATAAAATAAATCTTCAGGATAAAGTAATCCGGGAAGATATTTGGGCCTCTTTTTAAGTTATAACTGGGCGAAGCACTAGCGTATTCTTTCTTCCTTTCTTTATCTTTTTATATTAAATTAGTAGGCCTGTAAAATAAAGTTGATACCGTAAAATTTACGCTTACAGCTACAGGACACCTAACGGTCTGTTTAAATTATTTTTACAATAAGACATTGATATTGCCTGCATTAACCTTATTAGAATACTTAATTTTAAATTTTGAAAAAGCAGCAAGTATTTATCCTCTAATCTTTGAACTCCCGTGAAACTATTCTTTTATTATTTAATGACCAGCTTTTGTATTTGGCAAGGCCAATCAAAAGCATACGCCCAAACTACTGCACCTGCTGCGGGTAAGTCTACCCAAGAAACTCATTATGGCCGACCGGTTTCAGCGGGTAAAAGTATGGAGGCTAAGGTACTGCCCCGTTTTATAGCGGGTAAAGATTCGGTACAGGTTAGAGTTTCGGGGGTGGTGCAGCAGGTATGCCAGGTAAAAGGTTGTTGGATGGATGTAAAGCTAACGGATGATACTCGGATGAAGGTCCGTTTCCGGAATTACGGTTTTTTTGTACCGAAAAATTTAAACGGTAAAAAGGTAATTCTGGAAGGAACTGCTTACCAGGAAGTAATATCCGTCGCTGATCAGCAACACTATTTAAAAGATGCTGGCAAATCAGCTGCCGAAATCCAGGCCATTCGTAAACCTAAAAAAGAAATCACCTTTGTGGCCGACGGTGTTCAGCTTTTATAAGAAATAGCTGGTCATTCTATTGAAAGTATTAAAAGCTGCTTTAAGGCAGCTTTTTTAATTTTTGGAGAATGCAGCTACCATAATAAGCGCAGTATTTGTAGTTTTACGAGCTAAACCGCACCGGCATTATGGACGAACTTCAGGCGCAGGCCCGTATTCAGGAACTTACTCAACGCATTCATTATTTAAATTACCAGTATTACCAAAACAGCATTTCGGAAGTAAGCGATTACGAATTCGACATGCTGCTCGGGGAGCTTATTCAATTAGAGAAGCAATATCCCGCGTATCGTTTACCTAACTCGCCTACTCAACGGGTGGGTGGTACCATCACCAAAACATTTAAAAGCGTTCTGCACAAATATCCCATGCTCTCCTTGAGCAATACTTACTCCGAAGAAGATTTACGGGAATTTGATAAACGAGTCCGGAAGGTATTAGAAGGTGATTTTGAATATATTTGCGAGCAAAAATTTGATGGCGTGGCCATTAGTGCCACCTACCAAAACGGCGAACTAACGCTGGGTGCGACCCGTGGCGATGGAACCCGCGGCGATGATATTACGCAGAATATCCGCACCATCCATTCGCTGCCATTGCATTTGCAGACCGGCGATTACCCGACTGAGTTTGAAGTACGCGGCGAAGCTTTTATGCCTTTTTCGGTTTTCAAGAAATTAAACGCAGAACGCGAAGAACTAGGCGAAATACGGTTGGCTAATCCGCGTAATGCTACGTCGGGCACCTTAAAGCTGCAGGATTCATCGGTAGTGGCCAAACGGAAATTAAGCTGTTTTATGTACAGTATGTTGGCCCAGCCTCTACCCTTCGATACGCATTCTGAATCGTTGGAAGCTTTGCAACGCTGGGGTTTTCCGGTATCGGATACGTACCGGAAATGTTCCACTCTGGATGAAGTGCTGGCTTACATTAACGAGTGGGAAACCAAACGTTTTACTTTACCCATTGCCACTGATGGCATTGTAATTAAAGTAAATAATTTTAATCAGCAAGAAGAACTAGGCTATACAGCCAAGAGTCCGCGTTGGGCCATTGCGTATAAATACAAAGCCCTGAGCGCTTCCTCGCGGTTACAAAGCATCCGGTACCAGGTGGGTCGTACGGGAGCGGTTACTCCCGTAGCTCTGCTCGAACCCGTGCTACTAGCCGGCACAACCGTAAAACGTGCTTCCTTGCATAACGCTAACGAAATTCTGCGTCTAGATATTCACGAGGGCGATGTATTGTTTGTAGAAAAAGGCGGCGAAATTATACCTAAAATAACGGGCGTAGATAAAAGTCAGCGCTTACCCGATAGCCAACCGGTAAAATACCGCGATACGTGCCCGGCCTGCGGCACCCCGCTGGTACGTACCGAAGGCGAAGCGCATTTTTATTGCCCCAATGATTCCGGCTGTCCGCCCCAAATTAAAGCTAAAATTGAGCATTTTATTACGCGCCGGGCCATGAACATTGAAAACCTGGGTCCGGAAACCATTGAACAACTCTACGCAGAAGGCTTGGTGCGCAACGTAGCCGACTTGTACGATCTCCAATTGGAGCAATTAATTCATTTGGAGCGGTTAGGGGAAAAATCGGTTACTAACTTATTAAACGGTATCCAAAAATCGAAGGAAGTTCCGTACGACCGGGTATTATTTGCGCTAGGCATCCGGTTTGTGGGTAGTACCGTGGCCCGCAAAATTGCCGACCGGTTTGCCAGCCTTGAAACGCTACAAGCGGCTAGTTACGAAGACCTCATTAGCGTACCGGAAATTGGCGACCGGATTGCTCTGTCTATTCTAAGTTATTTTAAAACAGAAGAACATTTACAGTTGCTCGAGCGATTAAAAGCCGCCGGTTTACAGTTTAGCCGCGAAGAAAAAATTAGTAAGATCGCCGCTACTACCCGGTTAACCGGGCTTACTTTTGTCATTTCCGGCGTGTTTGAAACGCATAGCCGCGAAGAAATTCAAGAATTAATTACTCAAAATGGCGGCAAAGTGGTTAGTTCGATTTCAAAAAAGCTATCTTACCTGGTAGCCGGCGACAAGATGGGACCGGCGAAACTGGAAAAAGCGAATGAATTAGGCATTAAAATTATTTCGGAAGCAGAATTTCTCCAAATGATCGCTTAAGTTAAAACTTAGGTTTGGTTAGTTGATTTTGAACAAGTTATCCTAATAATTTAATCGTAACTTTTCGTAAAAGATTGTACCGACTACTTTATTAAATGTTAGCAACCCGGAATTTCTACTTTGAAATATTTCAGGCTCTCTGTACTTTTGAAAGAAGAAGCTTTCAAAAAGTAGCTTTTTCTTTCAAATTTTAGCGCATGAAAAGTTTACGCGGCACCGGAGTAGCCCTTATTACCCCTTTCACCCAAGATTTAGCTGTTGATTACGATAGCTTCAAAAAGCTGCTTCATTTTACCGTACAAGGTGGAGTAGATTACTTGGTGGTGAACGGCACTACCGCCGAATCGCCAACTACTACCGACGCGGAGAAAGAACAAATTCTAGCCTTTGTGAAAGATTTTACGGGCGGTAAATTACCTATTGTTTACGGTATTGGCGGTAATTACACCCAAGGCCTCTTAGAAACCATTAAGAATACCGATTTTACCGGGGTAGCCGCTATCCTTTCGGTTAGCCCGTATTACAATAAACCTTCGCAGCAAGGCCTTTACCAGCACTATGTTCAGCTTGCAGATGCTAGCCCGGTTCCCGTAATTTTGTATAACGTACCCGGCCGGACAGCCAGCAATTTAACCGCGGAAACAACCCTTAAATTAGCAAAGCATCCTAATATAATCGGCATTAAAGAAGCCTCGGGTAATTTAGAACAGTGTCTGCAACTGGCCAAGTATAAACCCGCTGATTTCATGCTCATTAGCGGCGACGATTTACTAACCGTACCCATGATTTCGTTTGGCGCCGAAGGAGTAATATCAGTTTTAGCCAATGCGTTTCCGGAAAAGTTTAGCCAAATGGTACAACTTGCCTTGAAAAATAATTTTACGGAAGCCACTAAACTTCTACTTGATTTTATTGATATAAATCCGTTAATGTACGAGGAAAGTAATCCCGTTGGCATAAAGGCTATTTTAGAAATGCTGGGCATTGCTCAGCCGCACGTCCGTCTTCCTTTAGTGGATGCAAGTTTAGCTTTGAAATCCAGACTGCAAAAGCTGCTTTAACAGTATTTTTTAAATTTTTGTCTTTCTTTACATAAAAAATCTCGGTAAGTAAATTAACCGGGCTTTTTTATGTAAGCTCAATTCTACCTAAAGTACTTAGCTCGTATGTTAGCATTTGCTATCGAACGTAGGTTAAAAATAAATAAATTACTGACAAAACAAACCAGATAGAAGGGATAGGGTGTACTTGGCCAGACACATATAGATGATGTCGCCGCATAGAATTTCCGCCCTTCTATCCACTTTCTTAGAGCTTGAACAGTACCTAGGTCCATTTGGAGGAGACCGAATCAAAAGCGAGCAAAAGCGAAGAAGAGAGTTAGCTGGTTTGAAGAAAAATTAGCCTATGGAACCACCCGTACTAAAGCAGGCCCTCGGAATAGATGTGGCCAAAGATTCTCTTTCCCTTTGTTTGGGCACCCTGACCCAGGATTTGGAAAAGCAGTTTATAGCAGGCTCCGACGTGAGCAATGATGACAAAGGCTTCCAAAGAATGGAAAAATGGCTAGTCAAGCTCTCTGTTCACCCGCAGAAGCTAGTGGTGGTAATGGAAGCAACCGGTGTATACCATGAGGCACTAGCAGTGTACCTGCATGAGAAAGGATATACCGTCAGTGTGATGCAATCCGGCAGAGTAAAGCGCTACGCTCAAAGCCTGAGCCAGCGTTCTAAGACCGATGCTTTAGACTGTAGAATGTTGGCAATGTTGGGTTGTGAGCGGAAATTAACACCATGGTCTCCGCCGGATAAGACGTTGCGGCACCTGAAAGCCCTGAGCCGAGAGCGCTCCTTTTTACTGAAGGAAAAGAACGTAGAGAAAAACCGGCTACACGCCATAGAAACTTCTGCTTACAGCAACCCAAAGGAAGTGAAGCGCCAGGCCAAGCGGCTGAAGTTGGTGGAGGTACAATTGCAGGAGATTGAAGCGGAGATGAAGGATTTGGTAGACGGGGATGCAGCTCTGGGTAAAAAAATCCAGTACCTGGAAAGCATACCGGGAATATCTTTCCTCTCAGCGGCAACAGTGGTTGGAGAGACTTGCGGCTTTAAGGAGATCACCAGTGCTAAACAACTGGCAAGCTATGCCGGCTATGATGTAGTGCTTAAGGAATCCGGCACCTTCCGAGGCAGCACCAAAATAAGCAAGAAAGGAAATAGCCATCTCCGGAGCATACTCCATATGCCTTCCATGACGGCAGTGCGAGTCAATCCTACCTTGAAGCAGTTTTACAACCGACTCAAGCCCAACAAAGCAAAGCCTATAATAGCTCTAGTAGCCGTACAGCGAAAACTACTGCTGCTCATGTACAGTTTGTACAAGAAAAATGAGTACTATAATCCGCAGTTTGAAAAAAAACAGCAAGAGCCCAAGCCCTTGCTGCACAGGATAGAGGCAATTTAAAAATTGACATCTTCCTAAATTTGTTAAAATAAACTTGACTTTTAACACAGTACCTATGTCGCACTTTAATGTGCTTCAGGTGTAATTATAGCTAGTTATTATTTACCTGTCTGTTAAATATTCCAAGTGTCAAAAGTCCTGTTCCAAAAAGTATTGAACCTCCTACAAACGGGAAACCGGCACCAACTAAATCTTCTAAGCTTGCTGACCAAAGAAACGGAAAGCAAAATAACATTCCAAAAAGTCCTGTCAGCATTGTAATAATGGCTATAGCATTAATAATCGTTTTAATTGATTTATCAGTCATTTTTTATTTTCTAGACTATTCACAAGTGTCTAGTCCTTCATTCTATAATTAGCTATAACTACTGAATTAGATGATTAGTGTTAGTGTAAAAGAATGATGCATTACTTACCAGAATTTTGTTAGTCCAATAACAAATAACCAGCAACCAACAACTACTAAACTACCAGCCACTTGCCAGCACATCCGCAATGTGCATGGTTTTAATGGGTTTGTTGTTGCGTTGAATATAGCCATCCAGGTGCATCAGGCAACTGGTATCGGTAGATACGATGTAATTCACTCCCGTACTTAACGCATTTTCTACTTTCTGCTCGGCCATGGCCGTGGATATAGACTCAAATTTTACCGCAAAAGTGCCCCCAAAGCCGCAACAGGTATCGGTTTCGGGCATTTCCATTAGTTGCAATCCGGTAACATTCTGTAACAGCCGCCGGGGAGCCTCTTTAATGCCGCACTCCCGCAGGGCGCTGCACGAATCGTGGTAGGTAACAGAACTATCCAGGCGGGCGCCCGGCACCGTATCAATTAGTAATACATCTACCAGAAATTCAGTAAACTCAAATACCTTGCGTTCCATGTTCCGGTAATTAATGAACTTAGAGGTAGTTACGAACATGTCAGTGTATGCATTACGAATCATTCCCACGCAGGAAGCCGAAGGACTTACAATATAATCGGTTTGTTCGGCGGAGAAATCATCCAGAAATTTATGCGCTACCTGGCAGCTTTCATCTAAAAAACCGGCATTAAAAGCGGGTTGCCCGCAGCAGGTCTGGTTAGGATTATACCGCACCTCGCAACCTACTCTTTCCAATACTTTTACCATATTTAACCCGGTTTCGGGATACAACTGGTCAACAAAACAAGGAATAAAAATATCAACTACAGGTTTCGCCATTTCTCAGGAAGTAAAAACAGTTCCGGCCAGGGTCAGCGCCGTTTCAAATGCTTTTTTATTAAGTTTCAAAGGTACGCCATAATTTTCAAAATAGGTTACCAAATTTTCTGTCGCCACGTTACCCGTCAGGTTATCGCCGGCCAGGGGGCAACCGCCGAATCCTTTTAAAGCCCCATCAAACCGGGAACATCCGGCCGCTAAAGCAGCTTCTATTTTTTGCTGCCAATTTAATGGTTGCACGTGCAAATGAGCACCAAACTCCATCTGCGGAAAAGCCGGAATTAAGTGGCGAAAAAGGTATTGAATATCGGCTGGCTGCGCCACTCCAACAGTATCGGAAAGTGAAATAATTTGCACCCCTAAATTTGCTAGTTTTTGCACCAAATTAATTACTATTTCTGCGTTCCAGGGCTCTTGGTACGGATTGCCAAATCCCATGGATAAGTAAGTAATTAAAGTTTTACTTTGCCGCGTACAAATTTCCTGAATCCGGGCTAATTCAGAAAAAGCTTCGGTTATGGATTTACGGGTGTTACGCTGCTGAAAAGTTTCGGATAACGATAAGGGAAAACCTAAGTACGAAATTTTTTCCTGGGCGGCAGCTTGTTCGGCTCCGCGGATGTTCGCCACAATAGCCAGTAGTTTGGTAAAAGTATCCGCTAAATCTAAGGCTTCGAGCACCTGCGGCGTATCGGCCATTTGGGGAATAGCTTTAGCCGATACGTAACTACCAAAATCCAGGGTATGAAAGCCCACTGTAAGCAGTTGCTGCAGATACCTTATTTTTAACTCCGTCGGAATTATATTTTTTATCCCCTGCATGGCATCGCGGGGGCATTCAATTATCTTCATAAGGGGGCAGCATTCCAGTAATCAATATACTAAATTGTACTCACAAAAAGTACCGGTAAAACTTCATTCAGGCGTTTTAGTGAGAATAAGTTAACCAGATTTTTAAATATAATTATTATACAAACAACCCAAGCAGCAGGTAATGCAGCTACTCAACAGGCTTCATTTCTTCAAATTCAGGAAAAACTCCGTTTACGAAGACTTATTCTAATCAAATCAGGTGTCATTTATTATCTTTGAAGCATCTTTTACCCTCAAAATAATAGTGAAGATTGAAAATTGCCGCGATAGATATTGGTTCCAATGCCATTCGGTGCCAGATTTCCAATGTTTTTATTTATGAAGGAGGTCCTGTTTTTAAACGGCTGGAATACATTCGTTATCCTATGAAACTAGGCGAAGATGTATTTGCCACCGGTTATATTTCGGAAGCCCGCGAAACAAAATTTATTAAACTTCTTCATGCCCTTAAATTACTCATGGAAGTGCACGAAGTAGAACATTACCTAATTTGCGCTACCTCCGCCATGCGAATGGCCCAAAACGCACAGGAAATAATTAAACGGGTGTATGAGTTACTCGACATGCGGATTGAGGTAATTGACGGTTTTAGCGAGGCGGAGTACATTAACAAAGTAATTCATAATTTACTGGACGATAAAAATTACCTGCACATTGATGTGGGTGGGGGCAGCACCGAGTTTAACGTCTACGTCGATCACCAGAAAGTAGCCTCCCAGTCTTTTGAGTTAGGCTCCATCCGGCAATTACAGCGCGATGGCCGGAGTGAAATGTGGGAAGTTATGAAAGAATGGGTAAAAAATAATACGCACAAAAACCACGTTACCCGCGCCATTGGTACGGGAGGTAATATTAATAAAATTTACGAGCTAGCTGGTAAAAAAACGGGTAAACCTATCTTTAAAAAGCAGATTGAAGATATCGTGGACCAATTAGAAAATATGACCATGGAAGAACGGCAGAGCGTTTTATTGCTCAACCCCGACCGGGCGGACGTAATTGTGCCAGCGGCCCGCATCTATCTTTCAGCCATGAACTGGGCGCGGGTAGAAAGTATGCTGGTACCTACTGTAGGATTAAAAGATGGTATGCTGCAAGCTCTTTATGAAAGGCATCGAGCAGAAGTAACTCCAGTTTAAAAATCACCTAAATAATTATGATAGGAATTACCTAAGTTTTAACAAATAAAAGGTAGTGGTAAAGAAAGTATGATGGGATAAAAAGAGGCAGTGAAGTGTTTAAGATGATGGAATGTTCGAAGTTCAGATCAAAATAAACTGTCCCCACTGCCAGAGCAGCAAGGTAGTAAAAAATGGCAAGAAAAAGAATGGTTCTCAGAACCTTCTATGTCGTAATTGCCAGAAGCAATTTCAGCCAATATATCGCTATAGAGGAGCGGATCCGACTACCAAGCGGTTGATACGGCGTCTTCTGGAAAGAAATAATGGTGTTCGTGACATTGAAAAGTTGCTGGAAGTGAGTAGAAAGTGTGTGCTAAGCAACTTGTGCCGACAGGGGAATGCCCTTAAGATTCAACCAACCCAAAAGCATTATAGATCCGTACAGATCGATGAAGTCTGGAGCTTTGTCGGAAAGCGCAAGAAAGGAAAATACTGGTTGTTGTATGCTTACTGTCCCCAAACAGATGAAGTACTGGCTTATAGTTGTGGCGGCCGAAGCGCTAAAACAGTACGCCAGCTACTCAAAAAGCTAAAAGGAGTGGAAATAGAACAATATTGTACTGATCATTGGAAAGCGTTTGCTCAGGTAATCCCCCCGACAAAGCACACGATAGGAAAAGCTTACACTAAAAACATAGAAGGCGTGAATACTTGCATCAGAGCCAGAAACAGACGGTTCGTCAGAAAAACAACCTGCTTCTCCAAAAAGAAGGAAAACCATTTAGCAAGTCTAAACCTGATGTTTGACTATCGCAATAGACATAAAGCCAAACATCATACTTTGTAGTCCACAACTAAATAAAAAATCTTTAGTACTAAATACAAAGGCCCGAGTGAGATGCTCGGGCCTTGTTAATTTTAGAATTTGCCAATAATAAAAATCACATTCGTTAATTTAAATCTGCCTCGGGTTCCGGACTAGAGGCAGCTTCTATTTCTTCAATCGAAAACGAAGAATCATCCATAGAAAGCGATGCATCATCGTCCATACTTAATTCATCATCCGTTGTCAACTGCGTTTGGAGAACACTCTTCGCATCGGTAGGCTTGAACGCAGGAATAATAACGGCTTGCTGCAAATACTTTTGCAAAGAAAAGCTATCGACCAGTTTTTCGGGGGTTAACTTATAAAATTCCTGGTGCAGATTAAATACTTCGCCGACCTCCTGTTTTTTAATGTAGGCTCCATCTTCGCGCATCACGTAGGTATTCTGGTTATCTTTTAAATTATATTTCAGAATCGTGATGGCTTCTTTTTTCAGTTGATCATCTGCAATCAGAAACAAAGCTTCGATGCGGCGATCAAAACTACGCACCATGATATCGGCGCTGCCGCCCAGTACTTTCGGATCGTTGTTATTATGAAAATAGAATAAACGGGTATGCTCCAGGTACTCGCCCACAATAGACGAAACCGAAATATTTTCGCTCAACGATTTCCGGCCGGGCCGCAAACAGCAAATACCCCGGACAATTAATTTTATGGGTACCCCGGCTTTAGAGGCTTTGTACAATTCGTCAATTATTTCTTTGTCTTCCAGCGAGTTCATTTTCATCACAATGCCGCTGGGTAATCCCCGCCGGGCATTACGCGCCTCGGTGCGAATAAGTTCGGCAATCTGGTGCCGCATGTCTTTCGGAGCCGTAATTAAATACTCATAATCGTTGGGCAGCGAGTGGCCGGTAATTACGTTAAAAAACTCCGAAACGTCGTGGGCATACACCTCATTGGTGGTGAGTAAGCTAATATCGGTGTATAATTTACTCGTTTGTTCGTTGTAATTACCGCTGCCAATGTGTACGTACCGGGTTACCTTTTCTTCTTCCTTGCGGATTATCATCATCATTTTGGTGTGCGTTTTATACTTACTCACCCCATAAATAACAAAGCAGCCGGCTTTTTCCAGACGTTCACCTTCTTTAATGTTTCGTTCTTCGTCGAAACGGGCTTTTACCTCAAACAACACCGATACACTTTTGCCATTTTCGGCGGCTTTCAGTAAAGCGGCCGTTACCCGCGATTGATCGGCTAAACGGTAGATAGTTTGCTTAATTCCCAGTACGTACGGATCTTCGGCCGCTTTTTCGAGTAAATGCACTACCGGCTCAATCGAGTTGTACGGGTGATGCAGCAGCACATCGCGTTCTTTCAAATAATCAAATAAATCTTCGTTCGCATCCGGTGGCAACGAAAAAGGCGGTACCGGCGAAGGCTGCCGGAAAAGTTTATCTTTAAATTGGTTATGCTTAATTATTTGCCATAGTCCTTTCAGGTCAATGAGATTACCCGAGGTGAAAATATTGGCGTTATCTATGTCCCAGCGCTCTTTTAAAGCTTTCATTAGAAAAGGCGAAGAGTTTTTTTCTACTTCCAAGCGTACTACGCGGCCTTTCTTGCGGGTTTTTAATTTTATCTTAATTTCCTGAATAAAATCAGCATCAATATCATCGCTTTCTTCCAGGGTAAAATCACCGTTTCGGGTAATCCGGAATAAATCGACGGATACGATTTCGACGTTGCGGAAAAGTTTCTTGATGCGCCAGCGAATAATTTCCTCAATGGGCACGAATATGATTCTTTCTTTCCGCTGAATTTCGTAAAACCGCGATAAATTAGGTGGAATCTGCACGAAGGTAAGCCGTTGCTGCGATTTATTTTCGTCGTCGGTTTTGGTAATTACCCCAAAAATCAGAATCTGGTTCATGAGCAACGGAAAGCCATGATAATTATCGTACATCATGGGGGTTAAAAGCGGATAAATCGTATTTTTAAAATACTTATCCACTTTCTTTTGTTCCACTTCCGTCAGGCTTTCAATATTACAGATATCAAAGCCATTTTTTTCAAAAAGAGGTTTTAGCTCCTCGTTAAAGGTTAAGTAAGCGTCGTTTACAAACCGGTGCGCCAATTCCAGTAATTTCTTTCGGAACGGTAACTCCCGCAAACCCGAGTAATCTACCCGCTCTTTGCCGTAGTCGATGTAATTGTATAAACTACCTACCCGAATCATGAAAAATTCATCGAGGTTAGAAGAGGTAATTGCCAGAAACTTGAGCCGGTCGAAGATACTTTTAGAGGCATCTTTTACCTGGTCGAGCACCCGGTAATTAAAACGCAGCCAGCTTAAGTCGCGGCTGATGTATTTACTCTTACGGATTTGGTCGGAAATTTTATTCGGATTCATCGTGTGTTTCAACAAGTATGTGTCTGCCCTAGCGGCGTACCCTAGTATTTTATGATACGCGTTTAAAAGCCGGCGGGTTAATGGTGGTACAAAGGTGCTAATTACGAATTTATTCAAAAATTCAGGTAAATAAAAAACAAAAAAGCTTGCCGGAGCAAGCTTTTTCGCAGAACCAGTATAAATAACTAAATACCGCTAAACCCTGGTTTTAAATCAAGTTTACCGTTATAATAACGGTTGTTTTAGCATTTACCATCCATCAGGCATCGATATTGGCATACTTGGCGTTACGTTCAATAAAATCGCGGCGGGGAGCTACTTCGTCGCCCATCAGCATCGAAAATAAATGATCCGCTTCGGCCGCCGACTCAATGGTTACTTGTTTTAAACTCCGGGTCTCGGGGCGCATAGTAGTGGTCCAAAGTTGTTCCGGATTCATTTCTCCCAAACCTTTATAACGTTGTACGCCCACGCTGTCTTCTTTCCCTTTACCTAGTTCCTGAATGGCTTCTATGCGGTCTTGTTCCGTCCAGCAATAACGCTCTTCTTTTCCTTTTTTTACCAAATAAAGCGGCGGCAAGGCAATATAGATATATCCATTGTCGATTAACTCGCGCATATACCGGAAAAAGAACGTTAAAATTAAGGTCCGGATGTGGGAACCGTCAATATCCGCATCCGTCATAATAATAACGCGGTGATAACGCAGTTTCTCCATGTTCAGAGCCTTATGATCTTCGGGGGTGCCAAAAGAAACGCCTAAGGCCGTAATCATGTTCTTAATTTCTTCGTTTTCGTAAATGCGGTGTTCCTGCGCTTTTTCTACGTTTAGAATTTTACCGCGCAAGGGCAGAATAGCCTGAAATTTACGATCACGGCCTTGTTTTGCCGAGCCACCCGCTGAATCACCCTCTACCAGGTAAATTTCGCAGTTAGCGGGTTCCGAGTCGGCGCAGTCGGCCAGTTTACCAGGTAAACCAGTACCCGATAAAACGCTTTTACGCTGCACCATTTCCCGGGCTTTGCGGGCTGCGTACCGAGCTTGGGCCGCTAATACTACTTTTTGAATTATTATACGGGCCTCGCGAGGGTTTTCTTCCAGGAACTGGTTCAGCATTTCGCCTACGGCCGTATCCACAGCGCCCATTACATCGGAGTTACCCAGTTTGGTTTTCGTCTGCCCTTCAAACTGAGGTTCTTGTACTTTTACCGAAATAACGGCCGTTAAACCTTCCCGGAAGTCATCGCCCTGAATATCTACTTTTGCTTTTTCCAGCATTCCGGAACGGTCGGCATATGCTTTTAAAGTACGGGTAAGCGCCCGCCGGAAACCGGCTACGTGGGTACCCCCTTCAATGGTGTTAATGTTGTTTACGTACGAAAAAATATTCTCGGTATAAGAGGAATTATACTGTAAGGCAATCTCGATCGGAATATTATTTTTTTCGCTTTCAACGTAAATCGGTTCCGGAATCAGATTCTCGCGGGTTTCTTCTAAATAAGCCACAAACTCCCGCAGCCCACCTTCGGAGTAAAACGATTCGGCTAAGGGTTTGCCATCCGCGTCTAGCTCCCGTAAATCTTTCAGGTTAATGCGAATGCCTTTATTTAAAAAAGAAAGCTCGCGTAAGCGGCTGGCAATGGTATCGTATTTATATTCGGTAGTAGTGAAAATGCTATCGTCCGGCTTAAATTGTACGGTGGTACCATGGTCTTCGGTTTCGCCAATTTCCCGCACCTCGTACTGCGGAATACCTATTTTATAGGCTTGTTCGTATTTTTTACCGTTGCGGCAAACGGTTACTTTTAAATCCGTGGAAAGCGCATTTACGCAGGATACCCCCACCCCGTGTAAACCACCCGATACCTTGTAACTGTCTTTATCAAATTTACCACCAGCGTGCAGCACGGTCATAACCACTTCTAAAGCCGAGCGGCCTTCTTTCTGGTGAAAGTCCGTGGGAATACCCCGGCCATTGTCTGAAACAGTGATGGAATTATCGGTATTAATGGCTACATCAATGGTATCGCAGTAACCGGCCAAAGCCTCATCAATACTATTATCCACTACCTCCCAAACTAAATGATGAAGACCTTTTATACCAATATCGCCAATATACATGGCCGGCCGTTTGCGGACAGCTTCTAAACCTTCTAAAACTTGTATACTATCTGCCGAGTATTCGGAAACTTTTCTTTCTTGAACTTCACTCATATGTATGTTTTATTCAGTCTGTCTTTAATCGGTAAAGATACCTTTTTTATTTGGGTTTTACCAGAGTTAAAGCGGACGGATTTCTATAACTTTCATAATATAACAAATATTTCTTTAAAAAAATTTATATAAATCAAGGTATTACTTTATAAACCCTTCATTCTTTTTTAAATTTTTATAAATGCGTTTAAAATGGCCCCTGCTAGTTTTTTGAATCCATAATTTCTGATTCATCGGGGTAGCCAAACAGTAAAAATTTACAGCCTTGCTTATCTAATATATTTGCTTTCTTTTAAAAGCTTATTCAAATCACTACTTAATAAACGCTCCTCTTACTTCATCCGAAAAGATAATACCTGTTTTGTAGTTTTAATAAAACCATTTACTCTTCTTAATTTTTAGTTAAGCACCCGGTATAACAAAAAATTTAGCGAGCAGCTTTTTTTTTATACTACCAGATGAATATATCCTCGATTAAACACTTTTCCATTTTATTTTGATATAAAGTCTACGCCACAAACAAGCTCTTACAACAAAATTATTAAGCATACAAGCTATTTAGCTTCAAAATTTAAGCTCATATTAAAATTTATTTATAAATTCTTCTTAAAAGGCTTTCATTTTACAGATATTTCTAAAATATTTGCGTAAATACTTTCATAAACACCCAAAATTTATCATCCATTTAAATGTAATTTCCGTGAAAGAACGTTTATCTAAATTACCCTTCTTAATTTTAATAGCTATTAGCATTTTAGGACTAATTTTTTCTGAAATACCTACAAAACCGATGTCTACGGACGGAATTATTGCCGGAGATGTAGCTTGGATGTTGGGAGCAGCTGGTTTGGTTTTACTCATGACGCCCGGATTGGCTTTGTTTTACGGTGGTATGGTAAGCGCCAAAAACATGATCTCTACCATGCTGCAAAGCTTTATTTGCATGGGTATCATTAGTGTATTGTGGGTAGTGGTAGGTTTTAGTTTAGCGTTCGGCGATTCTATCGGCGGGCTTATTGGTGATCCCCGGACCTACTTTATGTTCCGCGGTATTTTGGAAAGTAAACCCTGGACTTTAGCCAGTACTATTCCGCTGGTATTATTCG
The DNA here is from genome assembly GCF_003023845.1 of Adhaeribacter arboris. Lineage (NCBI taxonomy): Bacteria > Pseudomonadati > Bacteroidota > Cytophagia > Cytophagales > Hymenobacteraceae > Adhaeribacter > Adhaeribacter arboris. Next base: position 2,461,189 of record NZ_PYFT01000001.1, read on the forward strand.
CTTTTTTTCAATTGAAATTTGCGGTTATTGCGCCGGCTCTTATTACCGGCTCTTTCTCGGAACGAATTCGTTTTACTTCGTACATTCTGTTTGTTTGCTTATTCAGCATGTTTATTTACGCTCCCATTGCCCATTGGACCTGGCACCCGGATGGCATTTTGTTTAAAATGGGCGTATTAGATTTTGCGGGTGGCACGGTAGTTCATATTTCCGCGGGTTGTGCCGCATTGGCTGCGGCTCTTTACTTAGGTCAGCGTAAAACCGGGGAATTGCATACCACGCCAGCTAACATTCCTTACGTATTACTTGGTACCGGTTTGCTTTGGTTCGGTTGGTTTGGCTTTAACGCGGGTTCAGCGGTGGGAGCTAATATTCTGGCGGCCATTGCTCTGGCAACCACCAACACGGCCGCCGCTTCCGCAGGTTTTGCCTGGATATTATTTGATGCCGTAAAAGGTAAAAAACCTTCGGCTTTGGGTTTTTGCATTGGTTCGGTGGTAGGTTTAGTAGCTATTACCCCGGCGGCTGGATTTGTTACCATTCCAAACAGCATTTTTATTGGTACTGCCGCCAGTCTTATTAGCAATATGGTAGTAGCCTGGCGGGCAAAATCTTCCATCGATGATACTTTGGATGTGTTTCCTTGTCATGGCGTGGGCGCTATTGTGGGTACGCTCTTAACTGGTGTTTTTGCGCATCAAGCCATTAATCCGGCCAACACTACCGGCAACGGTTTGCTGTACGGCGAAACTAAATTATTCCTGATGCACTTAGCCGCACTAGGCATTGTGATTGGGTTCTCTTTCTTTGGCTCATTAATTCTTTTAAAAATCACTGATTTGATATCGCCACTGGGAGTAACCCGCGAAGAAGAAATGGCGGGATTAGATTTAACCCAACACGGTGAACAAGTGCTGGTGACAGTTTAATTGCAGCGGCAGTTTCTGGGCAGGCATTTGCTTATGTGCTTTCCTGTTTCACAAAATTTTAAACTACAATGGCCGGTAATCTAAATTACCGGCCATTGTAGTTTTAGCGAATTCTCTTATTCCAATTTCAAAGAAAAGATTACGTAGTTGTCGTCGGGTAATTAATTCTAGTTCCGGTTCAAAATGCCTTAATTATTTATGAAATATAAACGGGTAAAAAATTCATCGGAATACCTCCTGTAAAACCTTGCTAGTATTTGTTTTAGAAAAATTAAGAATTTAGATAATTGCTTTTTACCGCTTCTAAAACAGATTACTCGTAAGAGTAGCCGATTTTATTTTGTTTCTTATAAAAATATGTTTGCTAATGTGCGGGTGAATAAGCAATTTGAAACGTAACTGATTTCCTCTCCCAAAAACATGAAAAAGTATACAAAACTAGTAAGCTGGTGGTTCCTCATTTGCGTGTTGCTTTTGGGAAGTTGCCAGCAAGATGATTCAGACAATAACGTAACGCCCGAACCCGACGGCAGTGAGCTTTTTGTATCCGCCGATGTAAAGAGCACTATTTCTAAAACCATTTTGCAAGGCTATGCCCTTACCGCCGGATACGGTCGGTTCTTGCCGGCTATTAAGTACGACGTTACTTTTTACAAATTTACCTACAAAACTACTTACAAAGATAATCCGATAGAAGTATCGGGTTTATTGGCCATCCCGCAAAATACGCCCAATCCGCCGGCTATCGTTAGCGCCCAGCACGGCACCATGTTCGCCGATGCCGATGCGCCTTCTAATTTTCCGGCCAGTTTTACGGGCTTCGAGTTATTTGCGGCAGCGGGATACATTACGCTTATTCCGGATTTTATCGGCTACGGGGTTTCTCAAAACACGTTCCATCCTTACTACGATCAGAAGTACTCGGCCTTAACGGTGGTAGATATGTTGAAAGCGGCAAAATGGTATTTAAAAGACGCCAATATAGCGGCTAACAATAACTTATTTTTAGTGGGTTATTCCGAAGGCGGCTACGTAACTATGGCGGCCCAGAAGGAAATTGAAACGAATCCCGCGCATAAATTAACCTTAACGGCCGTAGCTGCCGGAGCCGGCGGCTACGATTTAACCGGCATGTTGTCGGGTATTGCCACCACTACCACTTACGTTAATCCGTCATTCCTGGCTTTTATTATTCAGGCTTACAATACTACTTACGACTGGAAACGACCTTTAACTGATTTTTTTCAGGAACCTTATGCTACTAATATTCCAACTTTATTCGATGGCACCAAGGAAATTGACGCCATTAACCAAGGTCTTACTACCAGTCCGGCCGCCTTATTTAATCCCACTTTTTACGCCAACTTGCAGAATCCTACCGGCGAACAAGCCTTAAAAAAAGCTTTAACCGATAACAGCTTCCTGGATTGGGTACCGAAAAGCCCGACCCGCTTGTATCACGGCACCGCCGACGAATCCGTTTTTTACTCCACTTCTGAAAGTACCTATAACCGGTTTAAAGCGGCCGGAGCCACCAATGTAGAGTTTTTCCCGATTGAAGGCGGCATGCACCGCACCAGCATCGAACCCATGATGACCAATGCGCTACCCTGGATAGAGTCGTTAAATAAGTAATTTTTTAGAATTTAATTTACCTGAGTAAAGATTTTGGAGAGTAAGCGTTTGATAACTCTGGTAAAAATCAGTTCGGTATTTTTCAGAACAGGGTTATTGTTTATTCTACTATTTTTACTGGCTTTACAAGGTGCCAACGGTCACGAAATGCGGCTAAAGGAAAGAGAGATTACCTTGATAAGTGGATTATTGTTAACGTTGTTACTTATTCAGTTTTATCCCGCCATAAAGAATGCTACTCGCAAAAAACAATTAAAAATTGTCTTAATTTGTCTGCTTTTGCTTGCTATTACCTTTTTAATTAAAATTTTAAGGGAGTTCGCAAGGGTAGATTACGAAGTTATTATTGTTGAAGGATTAGTTTTAGGTATACTAATTCTGCTTATTCTTGCCGGATTAATTTTAATTTACGGTTTGATTAAGCTTTATACTTAGATCAAAGAACCCTAGTATCTTACCCGTTCATAAATTTGTGAAAGAGAATGTTGAAGAATTTTTTGTTAGCTATCATTTTAGTTTTATCCACTTTTCAGTTAGTTCAGGCACAAAAGAATAAACCTATTGATAAGGCAGCAACCCGGCAAACCAAAGCTTTATACAAAAATCTGCAGAAACTTTCGAAAAAACATACTTTATTTGGTCACCAGCACGCCACCGAATACGGGCATGGGTGGATGGGCGAGCCTGATCGTTCGGACGTAAAATCAGTTTCGGGTTCGCATCCGGCGGTAGTTGGGGTAGACTTTAGCGGTTTTTCCGGACGACCGCCGGCGGTTATTCAAACGGCCAAAGAGCGGGTTAGAAAAACCGTTGTAGATACCTATAACCGGGGAGGCGTTATTACAGCGGCCTGGCATTTTTCCAATCCAGTGTCGCCGGGAGGTTTTAACTGGGTCGATACCGTATCGAAACCAGCCGTGCGGTATATTATTCCCGGCGGGGAAGCGCACGCGCAGTACAAAGAAATTCTGCGGGGGATTGGCGAGTGGGCGCACACAATAAAAGGTGCCGATGGTAAACTAGTACCCATAATTTTCCGGCCTTACCACGAGTTTGATGGCGGTTGGTTTTGGTGGGGAAAACCCCATGCTTCGCGCGAAGAATTTATTTCTTTATGGCGGTTTACCGTTTCGTATTTACGCGACAGCTTACAGGTGCATAACTTTATTTACGCTTTTTCGCCGGATAATAAATTCCGGACCGAAACCCAATACCTCGAACGCTACCCCGGGGATGAATGGGTAGATATGGTAGGCGTAGACAATTACGGCGACATGGGGCGCAACCGCTTTGCGCCGGATACGGCCGCTTTAAAGTTAAAAGTAGTATCGGATTACGCGCAGAAAGCCGGCAAATTAGCGGCCTTCACCGAAACCGGCCTGGAATCTATTCCGGATTCTACCTGGTGGACCAACATGCTCTTGAAAACCATGAAAACCTACCCCCTGCAACTCACCTACGTATTGGTTTGGCGCAACGATATGCGCAGCCCGACGCATTTTTATGCCCCGTTTCCCGGCCAGGTAAGTGTACCTAATTTTCTTAAATTTTACCGCGACCCGTATACTTTATTCGAAAAAGACTTAAAAAATATCTACCGCCGGAAGTTTTTAGGTATCTTCTAAATTGCAGTTATTAAGATAAAGGAGGTTGTGCTGCTTTGAATTTGCTTTTCGCAATTAATAAGCCGAATAGTTTTCCATAACTAAATGCGTTAAGAATCTCAACTAGTAATACTATTATCCAAAACCCAAGTTCAAACTAATCCTCTAACATTCCTTTGCCAGTCATCCTGAAAGGATCTAACCGGATCGAAGCGACAACCGCATCCATCCTTATCCAGACATTTAATTGTTTAAAGAGGTAATCACCAAATTTACTTCTCGTGGGCTTTTCTTTTCTGCCGGTTAGATCCTTTCAGGATGACGTCAGGGAATATAAAGAAAGGTAAAATAAGAGCTTAGAGGAACCGGACAATTGTAATTACTAATCCAATAGTCTGAATAATTTTATGGCTATAATCACCGGCCTAATATTTATTTTTTGGCGAGGTCTGTTTTTCATTTAGACTTTGCTTTTCGGCTTACTTGCTCCACTAATTCCCCTCTTTTTTTACCGGTTTGGCGCCCCCATTTTGCCATTGCTTCAATTACCGGGGTTAGCTCCCGGCCAAAATCAGTTAACGCGTATTCTACTTTGGGCGGCACTTGCGGGTAAACCGTACGTTCCACAATTCCATCTTTTTCTAATTCTTTTAACTGCAGGCTCAACATCTTTTCGGTGATAGATGGAATGAGTTTCTTGAGTTCAGAGAAGCGGCGGGTTTGGCGTAAAAGATACCACAGCACCACCGATTTCCATTTACCACCTATATAATTCATGGTTACATCCAAAGCACAATGATAGGTGCGATCTTCAATTTTAAAGACCATTTCTTTATTATTGATCAACATAAAAAATATATAAAAATTAAGTAGCTGATTATCAATAATTACGTCAAAAAGGATAGTTATGCACTAACTTGACAGTTCTTGTTTTAACTTTTCGAATGCTCTACCTTTCAATACTATCTTTTTGATAGCTTAAATGTAAGTAAAAAACTCATCATTAAAATTTTAGCTTTATGAAAATAGCAGTTTTAGGTACGGGGGTGGTTGGCCAAACCATTGCCGGCAAATTAATTCAATTAGGCCACCTTGTTATAATGGGCTCCCGGTCGGCTACCAACGAAAAAGCAGTAAGTTGGGCGACCCAAAACGGAGAAAGAGCTTCGGTGGGTACTTTTGCCGAGGCAGCAACTTTTGGCGAAATTATTTTTCTAGCTACTAAAGGCGACGTTACCCTGGAGATTATTCAACAGGCAAAGCCCGAAAATTTTAGCAACAAAACCGTCATCGACATTTCTAATCCGCTCGATTTTTCTAATGGTTTTCCGCCTGCCTTATCTATCAGTAATACTAATTCGCTCGCCGAAAAAGTGCAAAAAGCAATTCCCGAGGCCTACGTGGTAAAAACTTTAAATACTTTAACCGCTCAATTAATGGTGGAACCCAGCCGTTTACCCGAAGAAACGCATATATTTTTAAGCGGAAACCATGCCGCCGGCAAAGAACAGGCACGAGCGCTGCTGCAAGAGTTTGGCTGGCAAAATCAAACTATTATTGATTTAGGCGACATCACCACGGCCCGCGGTACCGAACAATTTCTACCGCTTTGGGTACGGCTGTATGGGGCGTTGGGAACACCCAACTTTAATTTTAAGCTGGTACGCGAATCAAAATAAGTTAAGTAAAGAAACACCCATATCAAGATAGTAAGTATTCGAGTTTCTTTAAACTAAAAAATAGTACTATTCTATAATAAGAATTCTAACAACTTATATTTCAAACTAATTTTTGATCCCTTTCTTATAAAAATTTCATGATATCGAGTAAAAATCCTTCCGTCGAGATTATCCGGTACGCTATTCCGGAAACGCAGCACTCTGACTTTGTGAATGCCTACACGGCGGCTGGTAAACTGCTGCAAAGTTCGCCTTATTGTTTAGGCTTCGAACTCATAAAAGGAGTAGATGAACCAAACAATTATATTCTCACTATTTGCTGGACCTCCATCGAAGAACACTTAAACGGTTTTAGAAAAAGCAAAGCGTTCGGAGAATTCTTTAATTTAGTAAGACCTTTTTACAATAACATTCAGGAAATGAAGCACTACGAGCCGACCAACCTAGTCTGGCGGAAAGAATAATTTACCTGGTAGCCAAGGGGTTGTACTTGCCCAATATTTCAGATCTAAAAAAAGGCTGTCCCACCTGAACCTGAACCCGGAAACTTCTCTCCCGGATATTAGTACACAGGGATTCAAGTAAAACAGCCTGCATGACAGATATTATAATTATTGGTGCCGGTGCTGCCGGATTAATAGCCGCCCGGGAGCTAACAAAAGCCGGTAAAAAAGTAACTCTCCTGGAAGCTCGCTCTCGGTTGGGTGGGCGGATTTTTACACAATACAATACAGATTTTTCCGTACCCGTAGAAGCAGGCGCCGAATTTATTCACGGCGATTTACCGTTTACCCAGGCTTTATTGCAGGAAGTGGGGGTGTCTTTGCACTTGCTCGAAGGAAGGAATTACCAGGTTTTAAACGGCGTTTTGCAGGAATCGGAGAGTTTTATTCCCGATTTTAATATTCTGCTCACGCGCCTGAACCAATTAGAACAGGATATTCCGTTCGCGGAATTTTTAGAACGGTACCTGCCGGAAGAACAATTCGAGAATCTACGCCTGGGTGTAATCCGTTTTGCTGAGGGCTACGATGCCGCCGATATTCGCCGGGCCAGTTCTTTTGCTTTACGCGAAGAATGGCAAACCGACGCCGCCGCTAATTCTTACCATCCGGCCGGAGGGTATCACCAAATAATCGACCTGCTTGCCCGCGAAATATCACGCAAGGGCGGTACCATCGTAACATCATCGGCGGTAAAAGAAATAAAATGGCAACCCGGCCAGGTTCAGGTTACCTGTGCTGGCGGCAGTACCTACACGGCTCCAAAAATTTTAATAACGGTACCCTTAGGAGTGCTGCAAGCCGAACCAAATTCAGAAGGTTATATTAATTTTTCACCAGAATTACCTACCCGAAGAGAAGCTTTAAATGCTTTAGGCTTTGGCCCTGTTATAAAAATACTCTTGGAGTTTAAGACCGCTTTTTGGGAAGAAGCAGTTAATGGCCCATCGGAGCGGCACCAAATGCCGGAACTAGCCTTTCTGTTTACCGATGCTTCGGCTATTTCGGCCTGGTGGACGCAATTACCAAATAAAACGCCTCTGCTTACCGGTTGGATAGCGGGCACCGAGGCCGAAAAACGGCGAAACACCAGCAATGAAGCAATAATGATTGAAGCCTTGAAAGTTTTAGCTTTTTTGTTTCATACCAACGTTGAATTTCTGAAAAGCCAGTTAATTGCCCAGCAAGTTTACAATTGGCTCGCCGATCCTTTTGCCCGGGGCGCTTACGCCTACGCCACCGTAAACGGAACAGGCGCCCGCCAATTGCTTACCACTCCCGAAGCCGACACGCTGTACTTCGCCGGCGAAGCCCTGTACGAAGGCCCCGCTATAGGTACCGTAGAAGCGGCTTTGGCAAGCGGTCTGGCAGCGGCTCATAACATAATAAATTCTTAAATTTTATGGTTGATACCACCAGAATTTAAATAATTTTTAGTAACATAACCAATTAACCTTTAACCAAAACAAGTAAAAAAGTAGATTATGGTTGTGTTTATAGCTATAAAAACGGACTACGTATTAAAACATTTAGGCGCCACGCTTAAAATGCGGGTTATACGGAAAAGGTAGAAGAAAATACCGCTATTACTCTACTACCTGAACTGTAAAAATGCTGCCAATGTATGGGGTACATAATAGAAAGGGTTTAGTGATGCTACTGGATAAGACCATGGTTCTTACTATCAACTTTTATCACTTTAATAAAGAAAATTTAAAACGCCTTTATGCGGGACGTTATTTACTTATTAAAGACGAAAAACTTATTGGTGACTTTAATGCCTGGGTGGATGCTTTGCGGCACGGACTTAACTTATTTAATAACGACGATTTCTTTATTAAATACTGCGTATAACTTCTTGATTATAAATTAGAAGTAAATCAATCTACTTTTCAGAAACTCTTAAGCTGACCATGATAAAAATAATTATAACGGACGATCATAAAATTGTGCGGGATGGCATTAAATCGTTATTACAAAAAGACAATGAATTTGAAATAGTAGCTGAAGCAGCCAACGGGCAGGATTTGGTAAACCTTCTGGAAACCCAAACCGCCGACGTAGTGGTGATGGATATAAATATGCCGGTAATGGATGGGTTTAAAGCTACTGCCTACCTGAAAGAAAATTTTCCGCAAACCCGGGTTCTGGCTTTGTCGATGTTAGACCAGGAGAGCTACGTGAAGCAAATTTTAACGGCGGGAGCTTTAGGTTGTGTGGTTAAAAATTGCAGCCGCGAAGAATTAATTTTTGCTATAAAAAGTGTAGCCGCCGGCAATAAATTTATTTGTTCAGAATTAGCCTGTAAGTTTTTGGAATCAGATCACCTCAACACGGTACCCGATAGCTCCGCTAAACAAATAGAATCGTTGAGTAAGTGCGAGATGAACGTTTTACGCCTGATTGCCGAAGGTTATACCAATGCCGAAATTGCCGATAAATTGTTTAACAGCAAACGCACCATTGAATCGCATCGGCAAAACTTACTTTTAAAAACTCAGTGCAAAAATACCGCTGCCTTAATAAAATACGCCTTAGTTCATAACTTAATAGATTAGTATTTTGTCGATAGTCCATAGACGATAGACGGCCGTCCATAGCTATCAGGTATTGCTTTAGGTTAAACAACTCAACATTTGCTACTTTAAGGAATACTAGTTTTTTAAATTCCGGAGTAGATTTACTAACTTTTTCTTATCCATTATCTGCAACAAGCGGTTCTGGTTAGCTCCAATCTATAACCAGGACCGTTTGCATTTTATATCCTCTACAATTCGTAACCTCCCTAAGTTAAATTTTTTAGTTTTCTGGTGAATGCTGCTTCTATTCTAATCGCCTGAATTTACGGCTAAAAAATTCACTTTTGTCATTCAAAATAAACCCGGCGGCGAGCCAACGCGTAACTGGTTGATTATGGAAGAGAACCACAAGCAGAACCAGAATAAGTTTAGCCATTTAGTTAAAGTACGGGACGAGGATATAGATATTTTGGGGCACGTGAACAATGTGGTTTACCTGCGTTGGGTCCAGGAAGTAGCCACTGCGCACTGGGAACACGCGGCTCCAAACAATATAAAATCCCTTTACCTCTGGGTTGTACTTCGGCACGAAATAGATTATCACCGACCGGCTTTTTTAAACGACGAAATTCAAGGCTTTACCTGGGTAGGAACGCACCAGGGAGCTAAGTTCGAGCGGTTTGTAAGTTTGTACCGCGCGGGCACCGACCAACTATTGGCCTCCGCTAAAACTACCTGGTGTTTGCTCGATGCGGTAACCATGCGCCCTAAACGGATTGAGCAGGATATCTTAGATATTTTGTAAAAATCTCTTCTTTATTTTTAAATTTTACTTTTCATGACCGGGTAAATAGTAGCTTTTTGTTCTTTTACCAGCTTTCCCATACATTTAGGTTTTTCTAAATTTTAGCTTCACTGTTATTTATCTATACCGATATGTTTACAAAATTTTTTAGACAAAAGTCATGGTCCATTCTGTTTGCCGCCTTTGTTTTTTTAATGAGCTGTCAAAATAAAAAGACCGGCACCCAAGAACAGGCTTATACGGGTGGCGAAGCTACGAAGGAAGACTCGACGAAAACAAACCGTAATTTTTTAAATAAGCCGCTGATTTCCGAAATCTATACCGCCGACCCTTCCGCTCACGTATTTAATAACCGCATTTACATTTATCCTTCCCACGACATTGAGTCGAATATTCCTCAAAACGATAACGGCGATCATTTTGCCATGCGCGATTACCACATTTTGTCGCTGGATAGTATTGGTGGTAAAGTTACCGATCATGGGGTGGCTTTAGATATGAAAGATGTTCCGTGGGCAGGACGGCAGCTTTGGGCGCCCGATGCGGCTTTTACCAATGGTAAATATTATTTATACTTCCCGGCCAAAGATAAAAGCGATGTATTCCGGATTGGAGTGGCTACTTCTAGTTCGCCCACCGGGCCGTTTAAAGCCGAACCCAAACCTATTGAAGGAAGCTTTAGCATTGACCCAGCTGTTTTTAAAGATTCGGATGGTAATTTTTACATGTACTTCGGCGGCATCTGGGGCGGGCAGTTACAGCGCTGGCAAAATGGCAAATACGACGCTAATGGTTCTAAAACCGATTTAGGAAAAGACAATGAACCCGCTCTTACCGCCAAAGTGGTTCGTTTAAGCAAAGATATGCTGCATTTTGCCGAACCGGTAAAAGATGTCGTAATTCTGGATAAAGCAGGCAAGCCCTTGTTAACCAAAGATCACGACCGTCGATTTTTCGAAGCTTCCTGGATGCATAAATACAAGGGCAAGTATTATTTTTCGTACTCCACCGGCGACACGCATTATATTGCTTACGCCACCGGCGATAATCCTTACGGACCATTTACGTACCAGGGCGTTATTCTAAACCCCGTACTCGGCTGGACCAATCACCAATCTATTGTGGAAGTGAAGAACAAATGGTATTTATTCTACCACGATACCGAGTTATCCAACGGCCAGACGCATTTGCGCAATGTGAAAGTAACCGAGCTTAAACACAATCCGGACGGTACCATCCAAACAATTACGGCCTACCAAGAATAAAATTTAAAAATTTATTAACCCTGTACCTGAGCCTCAGAAACAAGGTTGAAAAAGTCCAGAGGTTCCGAAAGGTTAAAGAATATACCATCTAGTAAATTTGAAAACCCCATAATGGCGCGGATTTACTTGCGTGCCTTTTGCACTTTCACTAATCTATAAATAGTTTCGCTCAGCAACTTTTTCACCTAAATAATTAGCGGTCGAATGGGCCTCTACCTAAAGGCACGGAAGTAAATCCGCGCCATAGAAGGGCGACTAGAATGAAAAATACTCTTATTAGTTAAATTTAGAACCATTAAGATTAAACCTCTACTTTTTGCACAGTTTAATACTGAAACAAAAACGGCAGATACGGGTTAAAAAGTAATAATGAATGAACAACATGGAAAACGAAACCCAAGAAAATAAATCGTACGAATTAGCCACTTTTGCCGGCGGATGTTTCTGGTGCATGGTAAAGCCGTTCGATCAATGGCCGGGAGTAATAAAAGTAGTGTCGGGTTATACCGGCGGAACCATTCCTAATCCGACGTACGAGCAGGTTTGTTCTGACCGTACCGGACATTACGAAGCCGTGCAGATAACTTTCAACCCTAGCCTAATTTCCTACGATGAAATTTTAACCACCTTCTGGCAATCCATCGACCCAACAGATCCGGGCGGGCAATTTGGGGACCGGGGCAGTTCGTACAAAACCGCTATCTTTTACCATACCGAAGAACAAAAAGCGGCCGCCGAAAAATCGAAAGCGGAATTAGAAGTAAATGGCCCTTTTAAAGGTACGCCCATTGTTACGCCTATTTTACCCGCCAAACCTTTTTACCCCGCCGAAAACTACCACCAGGATTATTATAAAAAGAACCCAATGCATTACCAACGCTACAGCGTAGGCTCCGGCCGGGCCGGATTTCTGGAAAGGCACTGGAACAAGGCGTAATCTTTAATCTTTACTTTTTCAGGATATAACTAACTACGAACAAAAAAGTACAACCATACTAGTGGGTTGTACTTTTCTTTTTTAATCAGGCGTGGTAAACCAGTAAAGGAAGTTTCGTTTGGTAAGCCATTTGCTCCGACAAACTCTGGCTGAACAAATTGCTTAAAAATCCTTTATGCTTCTTCAGAATAACCAATAAATCGGCTTGAGTGGTAGTCAGAAATTTCTTCAGACCATCTACTTCATCGGGGTGAATAATTTCCTGGAACCGGAGAGTAGTGTCAGGCAGCTGCGTTTGCAGATTTTCCCGGAACTTATTGGCTTTGGATTGGCCGTCGGTACTTTCTTTATGGCTCACGTGCACAATTTCCACTTCGGCTTTAAAGATATTCGCTAACTGTAACAATTGCCGGATAGCATCCGCATCTTCGGGCTGATAGTTGGAGGCGAATACCATGTGGCTAAACGGTTGAATTGGAGTTTTGGCCGGCACTGCTAAAACAGGGCATTTCACTCCTTCTATTACCGCCTGGGTATTGCTACCAATTAAAATTTCTTCTAAAGAATTACCGCCGCCTGTTGTTCCTATCACTACCAGGTCGAAACTGTCGTGGCGGCACATATTTTTAACGGCATCGGCGAGCAAAGCTTCTTTTACAATAAAGTCGTAGGCGCAAAAGCCATGTCCATATTTTTGAGTGAGGTGCTGGCAAATATGCGTTAACTTTTCAATGGCGTGTTGTTTCTGGGTTTCTAAAACTTCGGTGGCTTCCATCGCCGTTTCGGTAGTACCAATCAACGGCAAATGAATTACGTGCAACAACGTTAAGGAAGCCTGTAAATGATGGGCAACCAGCGCAGCTACTTCTACGGCATTAGTCGCCGTTTTAGAAAAATCAGTGGGGCAAATAATTTTCTTCATACGGAAAGGGACAACTAAGAAATACCTTTTTCAATATATAAACTTTACGCATCATAAACGGGGTAAGCGGCATTATTTTTATGTTACCGTTAATCTAGTGTTTTGTCCATAGTCGACAAACGATAGTCTATGGATACAATTTAGGGAATAGCCGCCCGCTTTACAGGAAGCAACCCGCCATTTTACCAGTAACGGAACACTAGATAAGTTAATTATTAAAAGCTTTTATCTCCGGCCAGGTCCAGCGTTGTTTTGGCATAACGCCCGTGTATTTTTCGCGAAAATACGCTACTACTTGTTCCGTTACTATTGCGGGTGGTATGCTGGATGAATAAATGGGTCGCTCGGTAGGATTAGCGTAACGTTCTTTTTTATGCAATTGCTTTCCTTCTAATCGCAAAATTGGGCCGGTATCGGTAACATTTTCAGCCGTCCATTGGCGACCCGAAGTCTCCCGTTTTTGCAGTATGTGCGCTAATGGTTTTAAAGGAATGCGCGGCAAAGTTGGCCGGGAGCAAATATCTACCCAGGTAGTATACTTATACTCTAGTTCATAGCGATTTTCGGTATACTGAGCCAGCACCATGTCGTAACCAATGGTTCGGCTGAATAAAGCGTAATAATGTACCGGCCGCGGTGTTTGAAGCTGCACCAAACCAATTTCGGGGAAAATACTAACCTGGGTTGCCAGGCTGTGCAAAATCTGATAATCCGCTAAGACTTGTTCGTATTCCGCTTTCCAATCTTGTTTGTAATTCTCCGGGTGAGTTAATACCTCTTTAAAAGCGGCCAAAAAATACTCAAACTTTGGCACCGAGGCTTCTACTTCGTTTTCTTCCCATTCATCGGCTCCAAAAGGCGGATAAAATTTATCTTTTTCTACTTTATTTAGCCAGCAAACTAATTTTAGCGCCTGGTCCACCGCCGGGTGGGTTAAATCTAATTCCCGAAAATCCCCAATAAGCGCCATTTGCCGCAGTACCGCTTCGTTTTGCAAAGCTTCTGCGGGATTCAGAATGCTCCAAACCCCCACAAAGCCATCTACATCAAAATGATTTGCCGTAACGTACGGAACATCTAAACCCTGAATATTTTGCTTCAGCGCATTTAATACAATACCGGCGCTGGTATCGTCGGCGGTACCATTAGGGTTTATGGCTCCTCGCCAATGGGCCAATACCAAGCCTTTGGGGTACAAACTATCTACAATAATGGCGGGCCGGTGTTTGGCTTCGGGAAAAGGAATAAATTGCTTAGGCATGAAGAAAGGTTAAAAAGAATTTAATAAAATGTAAGTATAGTAATTGACCTGGTTAGCAAATAAAGAAAATTTTAGTTTTTGTCAGAATAGTTTTGGGTTGATTTACCGAGGTAGTTTTTCGGAGCAGAGTTTCTTTATTGTTCCTATAACTATTTAATCTTAACCGAAAAAAGCAATAATCATCGGCGTTTTCCCCGCCGGTTCGATATACGCGTGATGTTTTTCTTGTTTTTTATCCAATCTAAGTATTTTTGTAACGCTTCGGCTTGTTGCAGCGCTTGTACGTTTGAAAACCCGCGCGCTAATTCGCGGTTTGTAAAAGTGCGATGAATGGTACTGTGGCAGGGTTGGCATAAATCTACGGTTTCGGAATAGCGGCCTCCCTCCTGCTTGGGTAATAGATGGTGGCGCGTTACGGTATCTACCTCCCGGTTACAAAGCTGACAAATTAAGTTTTCTTTTGCACTAGCCATATACATATCCTAAACAAAACCAATACCTTCGTGTTTTCTTTAGCGTTGCTGCTTTAGCCGCATTTACACTACAAACCGGATACTTCTATTTTATTCTTTACGTAGTTTTCAAGCAATTTTATTTTACTTCTTTTATTATCTTTTTGCTTTATGCCTGAATCTAATATTATCTTTTTGCTTTATGCCTGAATCTAACTCTTCCAAAACCTATATTCTTCCTCCCGATACTCCGGACAGTATTGTTCCGAAAGCTGTAATCCGGGAAGGCTGGCTTTTGTTTATATTAGCCATTGTCCAGTTTACTCATATTATTGATTTTGTTATTATGATGCCGCTGGGTCCGCAACTTATGCGAGTATTTTCCATCAGCCCGAAGCAGTTTGGCTTACTCGTATCCGCCTACACCTTTGCCGCGGCAATTTCCGGTTTTATCAGTACTTTTTTTATTGATAAGTTCGACCGTAAAAATGCTTTACTGGCTTTATACTTCGGTTTTATTGTGGGTACCTTTTGTTGCGCCATTGCTCCTAATTATCAAATTTTGATGCTGGCCCGGGTATTGGCGGGAGCTTTTGGCGGGGTAATTGGCGCTTTGGTATTTTCGATTATCGGCGACGTAGTACCCGAGCACCGCCGCGGAAGCGCTACCGGTAAAGTTATGGCGGCTTTTTCGGCGGCTTCTATTATTGGTATTCCGGTTGGTCTTTACCTGGCCAGCCTCAGTAGCTGGCACGCTCCTTTTTACGCTTTGGCGGGTTTAAGTTTGCTGGTATTGTTTATCGCGCTTAAATTTTTACCAACCATGCGGGGGCACTTAACCAATGCCGTTCAACAAAATCCGGTAAAATTAGTGCTGGAAATCATCACTAACCGGAATCTAGTATGGGCATTATTATTAATGATCATGCTTACCCTAGCGGGCTTTACCGTTGTGCCGTTTATTAGTCCGTACATGGTGGGTAACATAGGATTTGCCGAAACGGAGCTGGCTTTTATTTACCTCTGTGGCGGTCTGGCTTCGGTTATTACTTCGCAATTGGCTGGTAAGCTCGCCGATAAGTACGGGAAGCAACGGGTTTTCATTTACTCGGCTATTTTTTCCATTATTCCGATTTTGTTGGTTACCAATATGCCCCGAGTACCGCATTACTTGGCTTTAATTATTACTACTTCCTTTTTTATTGGCTTTGGCGCCCGGTTTGTGCCGGCCGTTTCCCTATTAACGTCCAGCGTAGAGAAGCGACTTCGGGGAAGTTTTATGAGTTTTCAATCGTCGGTGCAGCAATTGGCATCCGGTTTATCGGCGTTTATTTCCGGCCTGATAATTCAAAAAACTGCCGCCGGTGAAATTCTTCATTTTAATATTGTAGGTATTATTGCTTGCATAGCCACCGTAATTTGTATGTTTATTATTACCCGTTTAAAAGTGGTAAGTTGAGTTAGTTTAAAAGTTGAAAGGTTAAAAAGTTTAAAGGTTGGAAAGTTAGAAGATTATGGAAGTTAGCTCTGTGACAAACTGGCTTCATGAATAAAATAGAGCCGTATAAATCTTACCATATAAAAAGACGCGTTGCTATTAGTGCAACGCGTCTTTTTTAAATTTTCTGTGGTCTATGGACTGTCGACCGTGGACTAATACCCAGTATTTAAACTTTGTATCCAGGGTATTACGGATAAAAGCATGGGTTCCATACTGCTGCTGTGGGTACCACCGAGGATAGAAATTAACGCTACATCCGGAGCGCCAGCCGCTTTAAACCGGTCGTAAACAGTTTGAGAAGTTTGAAAAAACACCGATTGATCGGCGGTGCCGTGGTACAACCGAGTAGGACTTTGCGGTACCCAGTTCAGGAAACTGTTATCTACTAAGGCCTGCTTTAATACCTTTTCCCCTTCGGGCTTTTTCAATTCAGCGTAAAAAGCTGGATTAAACAACTCTGTCGGATTTTTGGCCAGGCTATTATTTATTTTACTAGCTCCATTAGTTCCATTAAATAATTCCGGAATACGACTGGCATATGGCTCCTGGAAGAAATCGGTTAAGGGCCGGTTCCAGTTATAAGTAGTATTATACGATTGCAGAATAAACGCCAAATACGAAGGGTTGCCGTAAGGTTGCCCGGTAGTAACGGCTGCCAACATAGCAGTTAAATCGTAACCGCCCGCTCCTTCGGCGGCGGCAGTAACCTTTAATCCGTGCTCGGGATGCATTTCTATTTCTTTTTGAGCGGCCATGGTTACATAACCACCTTCGGAATAACCTACTAAAAATAAATTATTATTCAGCTTAATTTTTTGTTTTTCCGCGCACGATTTAGCCGCTTTAATCATATCCACCACTACCAATCCGGAATGTTTCTGATCGTAATAAGGATGAAAAACATCTTTGGAAATTCCATAACCTAAGTAATCCGGAATTAGAGTAACATACCCAGTAGAGGCAAATAATTCAAAACCAGAAAAGGTATCCGGGAAATTTGTCGGGGCATCGGCGTCCAGGAACATGGTACCGTGCTGAGTGCTTAAAAGCGGCGCTGGAGTGGTCATATTCTGCGGCACAACTAATAAACCTGAGGCTTGTTGTTCCTGCCCTTTGTAGGTAGTAGTATACACCAGATTATAAACGGCAACATCGTATTTAATCTGGGGAATAAATTGAGCATAACCCTGACTGGTAGCCAGTGTTTGTAGTATATTTTGTGGTATAACCGCTACTTGAGTGGCCGAAACAAAATGGTCTTTTTCGGGTATTTGCGGGGTAACTGTTTCCGCGGTTTCCTTCTGGCAACCAGCGTTTACAAATAAGTAAACGAGCAGAAGCCAACCCACTATTCCTATCTTCTTTTTCACTTTATTTTTGGCTTTTTAAAAGAGAATCTGTTTGTATTTTAAAGGTAAATCACTCCTTTAAAGTTCCCCTTTTTGCCAAAGGTCTGGTCTTTTAAAATAAGCCAGATTTTTAATTTACGCGGATTTTTAAAATTTTATCTTCAAATTAGCTCATTCCTAAATATATAATAATTCTAATTTTAAAACTAAATATAAACCGTATTTTATATCTATCCAGGCGTAGATTTATCTACTAAAAAACTTATAAACCGTACGCGTTTTGTATGTTTTACTTGGTTCCAAGATAATAGAAGGAAAGTTCGGATGGTTCGGAGCATCCGGGTAATGCTGGGTTTCCAGGCAGAAAGCCGTCCGGAAATCGTCTTTGGCTCCGCTCTTAAAGGTATTTTTACTTTGCATAAAGTTACCACTGTAAAATTGCAAACCGGGTTCCAAGGTTAATACATCCATGATAATACCGCTTTTATCGCCTTTTACCCGGGCCGCCATGTTTAAGCCAGGAGCTTTATTTTCGTTCAGCACGTAATTATGATCAAATCCACCCCCATTTTTTAACTGTTCATTTTTATCGTTTATGTTCGTTCCCATTGGTTTGCGCTCCCGAAAATCAAAAGGCGTTCCGGTCACAGGCTCTATCTTGCCGGTCGGAATCAGGGTAGCATCTACCGGAGTATATCGATCGGCGTTTATCTGCAAAACGTGGTTTAAGATAGTGCCGCTCCCTTCGCCGTTTAAGTTAAAAAAAGCGTGATTGGTAAGATTTACTAGTGTTTTTTGGTCGGTAGTAGCCTCGTAATCAATGGTTAGTTCGTTGTCGTCGGTTAAAGCGTAGGTAACCTTAACGTTCAGATTACCCGGGAAACCTTCTTCCTTATCTTTAGATAAATAGGTAAATTCTAAAGTATGGTCGTCTTTTTGGTTAGCGTTCCAGATAACGGCCTGAAAACCTTTCTTACCGCCGTGCAAAGTATTCGGGCCATTATTGGTGAACAATTTATATTCTTTGCCATCCAGGATAAACCGGCCTTTGGCAATCCGGTTTCCTACCCGCCCAATAGTTGCGCCAAAGTAAGGTTCCGTAGAAGCTTCGTAAGCCGTAGCATTCTTAAAACCTACTACCACATCGGTTATTTTATTGTTTATATCCGGTATTAAAAAACTAACCCAACGAGCTCCGTAGTTAGTAAATAGGGCTTTTGTACCTTTTTTGTTGATTAGAGTATACTGTTGCACTTCGGTACCATCTTTTAGTTTTCCGAACGACTGCGCCGAAGAACCAGGATTAGATGTTGCGGCAGAATCAGCGGTAGTACCGGGATTATTGGTAGTCTCGGCTTTGTTTTGGTTTGAATTACAACCGGTTAAGCCCCAGAGGCTGCTGATGCTTAACCCCAAAGCCAGAAGGAATGTAATTCGTATGTTTTTGTTACTCATGCTAATTTGAGGTGCCAGTGGTGTAATTTTCAAAGTTTTTGTTCGGGCTTACGAGACAATACTATTTGGCTACAAAAGTTATTACTAGCTTTTTCTTTACTTTGTTCTATTTTCAATAACGATAATGTCTTTTGCTGGTAATACGTATAACTTGTTACTTCAAACCTAATGCGTGTTTTCTAGCTTAAACCAATGAAAAGTGGCGGAGGCGGGGGCGGGACCTTTGGCCGTTAAACCGGCGCGCACTCCACGATCCCAGGGAGGTAGGTAAGAAACATCAATGGCCTGGCCTTTGTTCATTTGGTTCCAGGTGGTGATTTGTGAAAGATGCTTCACTCCTAGTCTCTCGCGATGAGATTAAGAACTTAGAGATAGATATGCCGTTAAGTTATCTCTTAAATGGTGTGTTCTTGTAGCTCTTATCGGAATAGATATAGTAATTAATTTCCATCAATTAAAAATACTTTAATTTCCTTCTCTAATTTTCTTTTAAAATGGTAAAATTCTCCCATGTTTCGGTCCAGGAACTTTGCCATTTCTTCATTATTCAACCCTAATTGAGTATTATCTTGGCCTCTTTCATGTTTACATAATTTTCTACTTTATTACTAATCACATCAATGATTGTAATGATTTTACCGAATAAAGCTTCAAATGGCTCATGTAAGAAAAACCTGTTCTGATAGTAGTAACTTTTCATAGGAAAAATGGTCGATTTTAAGAAAGTAGCATCTAGGTCAGAAATAAATCTAGATAATTCAGTTTCTATTAGCTGCAAATTTTCACTTAACTTTCTTAATAATTCAATTTGTAATTCATTATATTTAGTATTTCTAAACAGCTTCTTACTTAAATCTGCTTTTAAAATCTCTATTCTTCTACCTGTTTTCTAGTTGAAAAAACTGTGAGTACAACTCCAGATAAAGCAAGTAGGGCAGCCACAATTGCAGCATGGCTTGCTTGTATATTATTAAGTAAATGAAGCATTAAACTTAAATTTTATATTCTTTATTTAAATGGTTGTATGTAAACAAGAGCCGTAGCACGATCACGATAAGAACCAATGAAATATAATGCAGGTCATCTTTTAGAATGGTATAATCTGAATAGGTAGATTCTATGAGTTTATTTAGTTCAGCATAATTAGGAACATTTTTATCTAAACGTTGAGATAGTTTAAGCGCATAAAAGAACATACCCATATTCCAACCAGCAACTGGTAGTAAGAAAATAATTAAAAGAAATAAGAGCCAAAAAAAAGCTTTATTAAAATCACTTTTTTTATTATGGGCAAGATAAAAAGGGTTGATATTAAACTTACTAATAAAACGTATAAAATTCCTTCCTTCATTTACTTAATAAATTGACTCGTTTAAATTACTCCAATAAAAGAAATTAATGAGTTTGCCCTCTGCTGTTCTGAATGGTTGTTTTTGCACCATCCACTTACTTTAAAGACCGGCTCGGTACTCCTTCAAAGGTAATTTTTACGGGTTTTATCATTCCCTGGGCATCAAAATACATCCGGTCGATGCAGGTTACCCGGTGGTTGCCGTCGGTTTCGTCCAAGGGGCGGCGGTGATAGACAATGTACCATTCGTCTTTGCCCGGTACTTGGATAATGGAATGGTGCCCAGCACCGGTAGCCACTTTGGGATCTTGCTGTAACACGGTACCAATGCGTTTAAAAGGACCAAAAGGCGAATCGCTAATGGCATAAGCTACCCGGTAATCAGGTCCGGTCCAGCCACCTTCCGACCACATAAAGTAGTATTTACCGTTGCGGATAAACATAAAAGGCCCTTCTACATAACCTTTCGGGGTAATTTCTTTAAAAGTAACGCCGTCCGGGAATGGGGTAAACCCGGTAAAGTCATTTTTTAACTTAGCCATGTTGCAGCGGCCCCAGCCACCGTAAATCAGGTAATACTGCCCGTCTTTGTCTTTAAACACAAATTGGTCAATCGGTTGGGCTTTGTTGTGAATTTTGCCAATTAAGGGTTTTCCCAGTAAATCCTTGAATGGTCCGGCTGGGTTATCGGCTACCGCTACACCAATACCGCCTACTTCTTTGGTATCGTCGTGAATATCGTTGCCCCCGAAGAACAAATAATATTTATTTCCTTTTTCTACCATGGCCGGGGCCCACATAGCTTTTTTCACCCATTTAACGGCCGAGGAATCAATAATGCGGCTGTGCTTAGTCCAGGTTATTAAATCCGGTGACGAAAAAGCATCCAGGTGCACCTGTTGCTCGTACGGCGCCGAATAGGTAGGATAAACCCAGTATTTATTTTTGATAATGATGCCTTCCGGGTCGGCGTACCAGCCAGGAAAAGTAGGATTACCCGAGGTAGTTTTCTTGACTAAAGGTTTTTTAATTGTTTGTTGCGAAAATACCGGTAGGTAAACGAATAGAATAAGGCAACAGAATAGGAATGATTTTTTAATCATGATAAATAGCACTCTAATTTTTAAATATTTGACCTGATTCCTGTTATTACAGAAAGGGAGCAAGAAATAGATGAGGCTTGCCTTATGCACCTTAATATTGAAGGCTTCCTACTTTATTTATTAAATTCACCAAAATGCCACAACACCCCCGCTGGATCATGCATAAACAACTCTCTTCCCCATTCGAATTGCTTGATTTCTGTAAATTTTACCTCCTGGTATTTGCTTTGTAAATCCTTGCGCAACAAATCTTCCGCGCATTTTTCTATGTCATCTACCTCCAGAAACACCATGGAGTTATTAATCCAATCTTCTACATAATAGTCTTGCAAATAAAAACCTAAATTCTCATTTATCCGGAAAAGGCACATCTTGTCGCCAATTATAACTTCTTCAAAGTCCAGGTCCCGGTAAAACGCTCTGGATTTATCGTAATCTTTTGCGCCAATAAAGGTGCGAATTGTTTTAGGGATGTAGTTCATTTTTAAGGGGCTTCATTTATAGCCAATTAGTAGGTAACATTAGCATTATTAAAATGATGAAATAACATTTTCCGCTTAAACAGCTTTTTACTTTATTCTCATTCAACTATCAAGTTAGCAGAATATAATTTTTACTCGGTAGAAACTGCAAAAAACAATTCTAAAGTAAGTCAGATGATTGAAAAAAACTTTTTTAAGTATTAGGAACGGATTATTAAATCAATTATCATCACCCCAATAATTCCTACAACGGAAACCAGGCTTTCCATAATGGACCAGGAACGAATGGTTTGTTTGATGGATAAATTAAAATATTCTTTAAAAAGCCAGAACCCGGCGTCGTTTACGTGCGAAAACATGAGGCTGCCGGCGCCAATAGCTAGCACCATTAAATTAGGGTCAACGGGAATTTGCTTCATGAGGGGCGAAATTATACCGGCGGTAGTTAAACCAGCTACGGTGGCGGAACCTAAACATACCCGGATTATGGCCGCAATCAGCCAGCCCAATAGCAGAGGATGTAATGTCCAGCCTTGTAAAACGGAGGCAATCTCCGCGCTTACGCCACTATCCAACAGTACTTGTTTTAAAATACCGGCTCCGCTCACAATTAACAAAATCATGGCGACATCTTTTACCGCATCGGCATAAACGCCCATAATAGAAGCCATACTCCTACCTTGGTTTAAACCTAAAGTAACAGTAGCCAGCAGCACGGCCAGCAGCATCACAATATTAGGCTCTCCCACAAATTTGAGCATGCCGCTTAACACCCCATCTTTGGGCACAAAAACCAATAATAAGGTAGTAAGCATCAGCATAAAAACGGGGAATAACGACGATAACAAACTATTCGTTATACCGGGCAACTTTTCGGAAGGAATATTCTGCACCACAAAACCTTCTAGTGGCTTGGATACCATATTTTTTAAAGTTTTGGCGAAAATAGGGCCGGCTACAATAATGGCAGGAATAGAAACGATTAAACCGTACACGAGCGTCCAGCCCATATCGGCCTTAAACTGGGTAACCAAGGCCGCGGGAGAAGGATGCGGCGGTAAAAAACCGTGCGTTACCGATAAAGCCGAAAGCATGGGCACGCCAATGTACACCGAGGGAAGTTTGTACGTATAGGCTACCGAGAAGATTAAGGGTATCATTAGCACGAAACCCACATTGTAAAAAAGCGGAATTCCCACTACCAAACCCGTAATCATGAGAGCCCAGTGAATGTACTTTTCGCCGAAAGCCGACATCATAGAATTGGCAATCCGTTGGGCTGCCCCACTTTCGGCCACCAGTTTACCCAGCATAGCACCCAGCACTACCACAATTACCAGTGACCCTAAGGTATCCCCAATTCCTTTTTGTACCGATTGGTTAATATTGGCAAGAGGAATGCCTAAGCCAAGCCCGGTAAAAATAGAAACTAACAGAAAGGCCAGAAAAGCATTTACCTTACCCCAGGTTATTAATAGAATAAGTGATACAATGCAGATAATAACGACGAGTAGGGTCATTGGGTTAGAGTTGGAAGGTTGGTAAGTTTTAAGGTTGAAAAGTTAGAAAGTTGAAAGATTAAAAAGTTGGAAAGTTGAAAGGTTTTTTTAAAATTCTAGGAATTTCTGGATATCAGGATTTAGCATCGTATTTCAAATTAGGAAACTCTTTGATGTTGTTATTTATAACTATTTATCGTTGCGGCTTTCTTCCTTTCCAACCTTGAGACCTATCTACTCTCCTGCTCTATAACTTTCTAACCTTTCACAACCTTCCAACTAAATTAATGTGAATCGCGGCTTACTTTGTCGCCGGAGCCACCTACCAGAAAATCCAGGTCGGCGCCTTTATCGGCTTGCTGCACGTGTTTGATGTACATGTTTACGTAGCCTCGATCTGCCACCGGCTCTGGTCTTTTCCATTTTAGTTTCCGGCGAACCAATTCTTCTTCCGTAATATCCAGGTGCAGACGGCGATTCGGTACGTCTAACTCAATATAATCTCCGTTTTGCACTACCGCTAAGGTACCCCCAATAGCCGCTTCCGGCGAAACGTGGAGCACTACCGTACCATAAGCGGTACCGCTCATGCGGCCATCGGAAATGCGCACCATATCTACCACTCCTTTTTCCAGAATTTTTTTAGGCAAGGTCATATTTCCTACTTCGGGCATTCCCGGATAGCCTACGGGTCCTACATTTTTCAAAACCATAATGCAGGTTTCGTCAATGTCTAAATCCGGATCATCTACGAGGGCATGGTATTCTTCAATGGTTTCGAAAACCACGGCCCGGCCCCGGTGCACCATCAACTCCGGCGTAGCAGCCGAAGGTTTAATAACCGCACCATTTTCGGCCAGATTGCCTTTTAGCACCGCAATACCACCTTCCTGAATCAGCGGGTTGGTAATAGAAGCAATTACCTCGGTATTGTAATTATTTATCCTACCTTTTATATTTTCGGCGTGTCCTTTACCAGTTACCGTAGTGGTATGCAGGTGCAGGTGTTCCCGCAGTTCATTAATAATAACCGGTAAACCTCCCGCGTAGAAAAAATCCTCCATCAGGAATTTTCCGGAAGGCATCAAATTTAACAAAAGCGGAATTTTACTACCTAAATCATCATAATCTTCCAGGTTTAGGTCTACCCCAATGCGTCCGGCTATAGCGGTTAAGTGAATAATTAAATTGGTAGAGCCTCCTACGGCAGCGTTTACCTTAATGGCATTTTCGAAGGCTTCGCGGGTTAAAACTTTCGAGATCCGCAAGTCTTCTTTTACCATTTCTACGATGCGGCGGCCCGATAGATGGGCTAGTACTTTCTTCCGCGAATCAACGGCCGGAATAGCGGCCGCGCCGGGTAAGGTTAAGCCCAAAGACTCCACCATACACGCCATAGTAGAAGCCGTTCCCATGGTCATGCAGTGGCCCGCGCTTCGCGACATACAGCTTTCGGCGAACATATAATCCTCTTGCAGCATTTTACCGGTTTTCACGTCGGCGGCAAATTTCCAGACGTGGGTGCCCGAACCAATATCCTGCCCCTGAAATTTCCCGTTCAGCATGGGTCCGCCGGGTACCACAATGGTAGGTAAATTTACGCTGGCGGCTCCCATCACCGTGGAAGGTGTGGTTTTATCGCAACCAGTTAAGAGCACTACCCCATCAATCGGGTTCCCCCGGATAGATTCTTCGGCATCCATACTGGCCAAGTTGCGGAACAGCATAGCCGTTGGTTTCAGCAAGGTTTCACCCAACGACATAATCGGGAATTCCAGCGGAAAGCCACCCGCTTCGTACACTCCCCGTTTAACTACTTCGGCAATATCGCGCAAATGAGCGTTGCAAGGCGTTAGTTCCGACCAGGTATTACAGATTCCAATTACCGGTCTCCCATCAAACATATCTTCCGGATAACCTTGATTTTTCATCCAGCTCCGGTAGATAAAACCCATTTTATCGGTTTTGCCAAACCAATCGCTACTTCTGAATTTAGACATATAGTATTATATTAATTAGAAGGTAAACCTTTAAATTGATGATATTTTTTTACAAAATCCAGAAAAAGATTTTTCAATTCCGGCCATTGCTCATTCTGAATAAGTTGCTTCGGAAAAATATCGCTGCCTATACCCACTCCTTGCGCTCCCGCCTGAAAAAACTGGGTAATATTACTTAAAGAAATACCTCCGGTAGGTACCAGTTTTAAGCCGCTTAAAGGGGCCAAAACGTCTTTAATAAATTCCGGCCCGAGCTTGGTAGCCGGAAAAACCTTTATCATACTCGCTCCTAATTGTGCAGCCTGGTAAATTTCAGTGGGCGAAAAAGAACCGGGAAAAATAGGAATATGGGCGGCTAAGCTGGCTTTTATTACTTCCGGGTTTAAAATAGGCGTAACAATAAACTGGGCTCCAGCAGCTAAGGCTTGTTCTAAATCAGCTAAGGAGCAAACCGTTCCGGCTCCAATATTTAATTTCCCGCTAAACTCGTTTACCAGCGTGGAAATAGTTTTGGGTGCATTAGCTGAGTTAAGCGTGATTTCAAGGGTGGTTAAACCAGCTTCGGCGTATAAACCGGCTATTTGGCGGGATGCGGCCGGCGGTAAATTCCGCATTATACCTATTAACGGAACCCGCTGAAAAAGCTCCCAGGAAAAAGCATGACTCATAGTTATATTGTATGTTGAAGATTTTAAATTGCTTCCAGAATACAGCCTCATTCACCCACCGGCCCGGAAATGTATGAACTCTTTCGGATAAGCCCAACACCAGCCAAGTAGTTTATAGTAAAAGTTTTAAGTTTGGAACCGCTAATCAGGTTTTTCGTATTTTATTTACCGATAAGTCTTGCCACACCAATATTACCGCGCTTAAATTAAGAGAAAATTTCCGAGAAGCTTCCTTTGTAAAAAGCCGTCAGTGCGTACCTGAAAAGCAAGGTGCACTAAATTTCTATCGGCGCCGCTGCTTCCTTATCTAAAAAGATGAGGCACTTCCTTTGTAGCTTAGAAATTTACCGGACGAACAATCTTTTTTCATTAGGATGATCCTGATCCGGAACCCTATTCCTAGGAGATTATATAAAAGGTTGGCCTTTTTTTATTTAAAACAGGTCAACTTTTTTCTGAAACAGCAGATACCTTATTTATATTTTTGTTCCAGCATTTTGATAAAGTAACCCCCTACCACCGAACGGGCCCGAAATCCTACCGACTTGCCATCGGTAGTTTCGTGCCAATCGCTCACGGGCATGCGGGTGGTAGTTTCGTTTACGTATTTAAATACGGGTTGTATTAATTTCTGGAAATCGGCGGGATCATTAGCCATGGTGGCAGTCCAGATAATCCAATCGCTTTTAGTGTAGGTTTTGCGGCTATCCAGGGGTAAACCGTAGGATTGCTGTTTCGTGAGGTAGTATTTAATTTCTTTTTCTTCTACTTCGTCCGGGAAAATATTTAAGTCTAATAATTCATCCCAAACTAAATTATACTTCTGGCTCCAGGTATCCGGCTTCTCAAATACCAAGCTGTAGTGGTCGCCGGCATTGGCGAGTTGCATCCATTTTTGCGCCATTTCTTTAGCGGTAGTTTGGTAAGCTTCTGCGGTTTTAATGTCGCCTAACTGACCTGCTAATTGGCCGTAACTGGCTAAGCCCATAATGGCTTTAATAGATAAGTTCGCATTGCGGGCAATATGACCGGCAAAGTCGTCGGTACAAAGCTGATTAGCCGGGTCAAAGCCTTCCTTTTTTAAATATTCGGCCCAGGTAGTTAATACTTTCCAGTGTTTTTTGGCGTAGTTGGCGTTCTTTTCGGCTTTGGCAATGGCGGCCGTTAAAATCAGCATATTGCCGCTTTCTTCCACTGGCATGTCTTCACCGTACGTCTGGCCATTGGCTAAGGGGTAGGTTCCTACGTCGTGGGCGGCAAAAGGCTTGGTCCATTTACCACTTTCGGAATAGTAAAATATGGGTTCCATCATGCCCTGCAGCAATAATGGGTTATACAACAAGAACAGGGGAGCAGAAGGATAAGTAATATCTACGGTGCCGATAGAACCGTTACTGAAGTTTTCTTTCGAGAAAAAGATAGGAGTTCCACCGGTATTAACTACCAATTTATGCGCCGCAATGGCTTGCCGGTAACTTAAGGCACACAGTTTGGCGTAGGCCTCTCCCCCGGCTTTTAAAGCGTCGGCGTACAGGCGTTTATCAAAAGCAGCACATTGCGCTAATAAAGAGCTATAATCTTTTTCAGCGGCCGTCAGCATGGATTCGGCAGTAGCTTTGCCATCGCGCCGCCACCAGGCCGGTAATTTGGTACCGAAGAACTCTACCGAATAAATATCGTCGTAACCCACCATTACGTGGTTACTCACCGGGGTGGTACTTACTTTTCCTAAATTCTGGACTACCGCTAAAGCAATTGGTTTATCGCTGGCCGCTCGGGGCATGTTGGTATCCAGGGTGGTAGTTAATGAGCCCGATTTGGAAAAGGCTGCCCGGGCGGCTGAACCATTAGTAATGGTAGTACCAGTTTGGGCTGATTGAGGAACGGCCACGTATAAATAGCCCCAGTCAATACGGACATCATCGCCTTTTTTGCCTAAGATTTTTTGATCAGCGGTTCCTACGCGTAGCAGATTTAAGTTATTAGCAACTGATTTTTCCCAAGTAATTTTTTGGTCGGGTTGATCCACGGCTAAATCGGCAGAGGCATCGAAGTATACTTTAACCTCGTGGGTTTTACCATCGTTGGCTTTGGCCTGCCAGGTAATGTAAGATGCAGGTCGCGATAAAATATCGAGTTTATTCAGGAGCAAGGGCGAGGTAAACGTTACTTTTAAATCTACCGGACCGGCAGTAAAATCGTAAATACTCTGCGTGGCATTTACCTGCACCGATTTTTGCGGCGCTTTATCAATGGATACGGTTACGGGTAATTCTTTCACCAGGCCAAAATCAATTAAAGAAGGTCCGGCGGTATTTTTAACGTGGGCGGCCACCAGGTTTTTTCCTTTTTTTAAGGAGGCTTTTACTTCTTTCGATAAGGGGTATTGTTGGTATTTATTCGTAAAGCAGGCACATTCGTAAGCAGGCAGGCCGTTGATGTACAGTTCTACATTATCGTCGTGAAATAGGGTTAAGATTAACTGCTCCGGATTTACTTCGGGGAGAATAATTTCCCGACGTAACCAAACTTCCTCGGTATTCCAGGAGGTGGTTGGTTTCGGATTCATGTTATCCGAGCCCAAGGAACCTTTCCCTGATTTCCAGGCCGCGGCGCTAAAAGTTGGTTTCATCCAATCGCCAACTGGTTTTTCGAAAGTATATTGTACCGGATAGGCCTCAGAAACGGCGGTAGGTACGATGGTTTGGTAAACCGGCGCTTCGGCGCCTAAAAATTGGTACGTTTTACCATCGACCCGGATTAAACCATTTAAAGCTTGATTGCGACCGGTCCAATGTTTGGTGGGTTCTTCGTTTAACTTATTCGCGAACGACCATACGCTGGTGTAAGGGTCGATGGTAACTAAAGGTACCGCTGGCGGTCGCAGTTCCTGGGCTTGCAAGCCAATTAGGTGGAAAAAAATATAAATAAAGGCAGTTAGTTTTTTCATTGTAAATAGGCTACAGTAGTAGTAAGTTTGTTTGGGGTGGATATACTAAGTAGTTGTTCGTTATTAGTTACTCGTTATTAGACTTATAAAATACTTAAAACCAAATAGTTACTTGAAAACATTTGCTTATTTAATTTTGTCCTATTACTTATCTTCTTAAAAAAAGTATAACTCTAAACTTATAATAAAAAGAAGTAAAAATTTCAATTCATCAAAAGCAAGTTAAACTAAGCTTTATAAGATTTAGCAACTATCGCAGGCGACTTCGCTCGTGACGTTTATCGTCCGGCCTCCGGCCGGTGATAGATTAACTTTCATCCGCTGAATCAAGGCCCATCGGTTCGGCCAGCCGGAGATCTCCCAGATAGTAGACACGAGCGTAAACGCTCGCACCAGCTTAACTATATCTTTCATAATCATTTTATTGATCCTGGTATAAGTGTACCTTCGGGCTAGGATGAGCTTGTAACTCGGAACCTTTTTAAATCAGGTAATGGAACGCTCGCGCCAGCAATAAAGCCGGAAAAATATTCTTTAAAACAATCAGCCTCATTTCTTACAGGAGAAGGGGCTGGAAAAAAATGCTATTTTAAATTAACTAACCCGGGATTGTAAAGTTTGTTGTGTACTTCTTTTAAGCGGTTAGTGGGCACTTTTATTTCTTTGCGGTCGTAGGTCATTAAACCGTTTACCTCTACTTCCACGTCGGTAGTTTGCGTGTACACCGCCGCCGATAAGCCTCGCTTGATCAAATCGGTCATAATATCCATAAACGGTGCGTACCTTTTAAATAAATCTTCGGCATTCTTAAAGCTTTGGTAACCCCAATTATCTTTTTGCTGCCAAGTGTGGCCCGTTAGCGGTAAACCTAAACCACCAAATTCACCTAGCACAATTACTTGCTTGGCGCCGAATAAATCAGCCCGGGGCATAGCCGGCGAAGGATAATTATGCAAATCTAATATGTGCCCCACATCATGAAAGTTACCGCCGCTGGCGCTGTTTACTAACCGCGATGGGTCTTTCTGCATGGTCCAATTAGTAATTTCAACGGTTTTGAATTGTCCCCAGGCTTCGTTAAAAGGTACCCAAACCACAATGCTCGGAAAATTGTGCAGGTCCTGCATGATTTCGGTCCACTCCTGCCGGTAAATTTTTTCGGATTCTGGCGTCCGGGTCATATCGGCATCGCGCATCTCAATACCGGGCTGGTTTACCCAACGGGCGCCCAAATCGCCGCTAGGCATATCCTGCCATACCAACATACCTATTTTATCGCAATGATAATACCATCGGGCCGGCTCTACTTTTACGTGCTTCCGAATTAGGTTAAAGCCCATTTCTTTGGTTTTCTCAATATCAAATTTTAAAGCTTCCTCGGTGGGAGCGGTATATAACCCATCGGGCCACCAGCCTTGGTCAAGCGGGCCGTATTGAAACACAAACTTGTTATTCAGCAACATGCGTTGGGTACCCTGCGCATCAGGAGCCATGCTAATTTTACGCATAGCAAAATAACTTTTTACCTCATCCACCACTTTACCTTTGCGTACAACAGCTACCCGCAAGTCATATAAAAAAGGCGTTTCCGGCGACCAAAGTTTGGGATTAGATATGGGCAATACGGCTTCTGCTCCGCCTGCTACTTCTTGTTCAGCTACTTTCTTTTTACCATCCCAGGCACTTACCCTAATTTTATCGCTGCTTTGCCCGTTTTGTACTTGGGCGCTTACGCTAAGCGATTGTTTATCGATGTCGGGAGTTTGTTTGGTTGCCGTAATGTAAGTTTTAGGCACGGCCTCCAGCCAAACGGTTTGCCAGATTCCGGTAACCGGCGTATACCAAATGCTTTCCGGTTTTTTAACTTGTTTGCCTCGGGGCTGCGGACCCTCGTCGGTCGGGTCCCACACCCGAATAACAATCTCCTGTTGATTACCTGATTTTAAAGCAGTGGTGATGTCGAATGAAAAGGGATCGTAGCCACCCTGGTGCGTTCCTACGGATTTGCCGTTTACAAAAACTTCGGCCAACCAATCCACCGCCCCAAAATGCAATAACACATTTTGTTTTCTTAGTTTACTTGGAATTGAGATAGTTTTCCGGTACCATAAAACGCTGTCTTTCCCTACAGTTTTCCCAACGCCCGACAAAGCAGATTCTACGGCAAAAGGCACCAGAATTTTACCGTTGAAAGAAGTTGGCCGGGTAGCTTCCTGACTTTTAGGTTGAAGCGCGTAGTCCCACAAACCATTTAATGTTTGCCAATTTTCCCGGACCATTTGGGGGCGCGGGTATTCGGGCAAGGGGTTAGCCGGATTAACTTTCTCGGCCCAGGGTGTCCGGATTTTATTGCCTACCGGCTGCCAGTTACCCGATTGCGCTTGGACCAATGCATACTGTAAAAGAAAAACAACCGCGAGAGAAACAATTTTTCTAATCATAATTTAAAAAGTAGTACATAATAATTAATCGGGAAAGCCCACCACTAAAAGTTTCTATTCTCAATTATTAATTTGAGTAAGTACCAGATATTAAATTCTAAATTCTTTATCTATTGATTAGATTCCTGGACCCATCTGGCGAAATATCTTTTACAATTATAAAGGTTGAATTACAAAATTTAATAGCTCTAAAAGAAGAAATCTTAAATAATTTACCCGCAAATAAATTAATTTTTTTGTTAAAACTTGTACCTAAAATAGCGCCCAACAACTGCCAAAATCTTTTGGTACCAGCCACGTTAGTGAATAGTTATTTTCTGAACCGACGAAAAGATCATGGCTTCGACACCGGTAATTTCTACTCCTACTTCTACCTGTAATTGGTCCGATGGATTATTTTTACATTAAAAGTTAACATTATCAGTCGACCCAAAATGTTATCATTCCTCTAGAGAGTTAAGTATAAATCTTGCAAAAAATCTTTTACTACTTCTAGTTCGGGTTTGCTCGGCAACCTTGAGTAAATAAGAATACTACATATTTTCCGTAAATAGTGGCATAAGCCGCCTCAATCCCGCTTCTCAGGTCGTTCTACCACTTAAGTTATTCTGTTTCTAAATATAGTATTTCCTTCTTATTCCGCATAATTTTAGGCTACCGCAACAGATTATTGTTACTTCTTTGTATTATTTAAACTCCTTCTTTCCCCATATATAAAAAGCCTTTTATTGATACGGAACGTACTGCTTATGCCTGCAAGTAAAGTACAATATTTTGAATTATTCTAACGCCATGAAATTAAACCTATTTTCTGACTGCGTCTTATTGCTTTTTAATAAGTACATCCAAGTATTACAATGCATAAAATAGAATAAAGTACAACTTATTAAGCCATTAACCGTACACGACCTCTACAATTAATTATATAAAAAAACCCTTAAACACCAAAAACTATTAAAAAACTTCAATTATGGCTGAACTAAATGTACAACCGAAAAGTAAGCGACCTTGGTGGCTTTGGCTTTTATTAGCGTTATTGGCGCTAGCCTTACTATTTTTCTTACTCCGGGGCTGCAACCGCGATCAAGCAACTGCTCCAACTGATACGGGTGCCGCTGCCGATTCTACTGCTATGGCGGGCGATACTACCAGTGAATTTGATTGGAATACCGTCGACTTTGGCGCTCCGGCTGCTACCTACGACGAAATCACCGATGCCGATATTAATGTAAGGGGCAACGACGATTATGCCATTTACTCCTTAGACGAAACAATTCTGTTTGACACCGATAAAAATACCATTAAACCTTCGGCCGCTGAAAAGTTAAAACAGGTAGCCGCTTCCATGGGGAAACGCTTTGCCAATGGCCAAGTTCGGATTTACGGCCACACCGATGCCAAAGGATCGGCGGGTTATAATATGCAATTGGCCGAACAACGAGCCGAAGCAGTTAGAAACTGGCTAACCCAAAATGGTAATATTACCGCAGATCAGGTTTCCTTGCATCCGGTAGGTGAAGCCCAACCGGTAGCCTCAAATGCTACTGCCGAAGGCCGTCAGCAAAATCGCCGGGTAGAAATTGTGGTCCGGCGGGGTGCTTAATTTATTGTTTCGCAATAAAATGCAAGTGCCGGGTAAACCTGATTTTATTTTTTCAGTATTTATTATTTTAATGTTTAATTAAACGCTTTACAATCATGGCTTTAAACGAAAATTCAAATAAAGATTACCGCCTGCAGGAGTTAGGTGGCAGTGACTATGAAATTGCGGAAGGACAACCTGATATTCGGGGATGGACGGTGAAAGACCGTCAGGGAAATACCCTTGGTGAAGTAGAAGAATTGATTTTTGATCCGCAATCGCTCAAAGTGCGCTACATTGTGCTGGATATAGAAGATAGTTTGTTGGATACCGAGGAGGATGACGTACTTATCCCCATTGGAGTAGCGGAATTACACAGCTCGGATGATGATGTAATTTTACCAAATCTGGATGCCTCTCAGTTAAAATCATTGCCTAAATACGATAAAAGCTTGCTTAACCGAGATTACGAAAACTCGGTTCGTAATGCGTTTACCGGATTCGGAGCTGGCGGTGCAGTAGCGGGTTCGTATGATGATGACTACTACAACCACGAATATTACAACGAAGATAATCTGTACCGGAACCGGCAAGCGGCAACTACCCAGGATACTGAGTCCATTCCGATTATTGAGGAAGAATTACAAGTAGGTAAAAAAGTAGTAGAAACGGGCGGCGCCCGCTTACGCAGCCGTGTTATTGAGAAACCTGTAGAAGAAAGTATTAACCTGCGGGAAGAACACGTGCATGTTGAACGTACTCCCGTGGATCGCCCGGCTACCCAGGCAGATTTATCGAACTTCCAGGAAGGTGAAATTGAAATCACCGAGCATGCCGAAGTACCTGTAATTACGAAGGAAGCACGGGTGGTAGAAGAAATTTCGCTGGAGAAAGAAGTAGAAGAGCGGGAAGAAACCATTCGGGATACCGTTCGCCGAACTGATGTAGAGATTGAAAACCTGGATCCGGACACTGATCTGGAGAACCGTCGTTCTCCTAACCAATAATTCATTTAAATACCCGTAAAAAAAACGGCAACCTATTAAGGTTGCCGTTTTTTTTACGGGTATTTAAAATTCTATACTGATTTTATCCGTTCGTACTTCCATTTACTTAATCAAAATTTTAATTGTTATAGATTACTTTATGATTTTGCACTCCGGCGTTTGTTACTAAGCGAACAAGGTAGATACCTGGCTTCATCTTGCTAGAAGCTGCCCAGTTTACTAGTACTTTCTCCCCAGCCTGTGCTTTCCCAGATTGTAGTTTAGCTATTATATTGCCGTTTACATCGTACACCTGTAGTTGGTAATCGGTAGAAACTGGGGCGGTAAAAGTAATGGTTGTTTGCTGCTGGAAAGGATTTGGATAATTACCTAACTGAACATTTTGGTTAGAAGCTTTTGCCGCTTGCCCAGGAGCTTTTGTAGATTGTACGGTCGTTACAGAAGAGACTGGTATGGTAATTTTTTGCACGACTCCGTAAGAAGTACCAATCGCATTAGTAGCGTAAGCCCGTACGTAATAAGTAAGACCTGCCTTTAAATTAAGAGTACCTGAAAAAACTCCTTCTCCCAAACCTAGTAATAATTTTGCGCTGTTGATGGTAGGGGTAGTGGAGGTAGTGCTATAGGCAATACCACGAGCTAATACCAGACTTCCACCGCTAGTAGTAACATTGCCTCCTACGCTCATAGTAGTAGCAGTAAGAAGAGTTATTGGGTTAGTAGTAACTACCGGAGTTGTAATAGGCGATACGTAGTTAATAGTTAAAGTAGTTGCTGCTGTATTTTTGTTTCCGGCGGCATCTTGCACTATTCCAACTGGCATACTAATAGAAATTGTAGCCGATTTAGTGGGTAATAAAACAGGTGGCAGCACATTTAATGTAAAGTATTTGCCGCTACCAGATAAAACACCTTTAATACCGTTGCTCACTGTAATTGAATTAACCGTGAAATCTGTTACATTCTCCGATAAGGTAATTTTAACCGGAATAGTAAGCACACTGGTCGGACTTGTTACCGTGGTGGTAAATACCGCCGTAGGAGCAGTTTGATCTAAGGTAATGTTATCTGAAACTGAAATAGACATATTGCCAGCGGCATCACGAACCTGCAATTTTATCCACTTACTGCCACTGCCGCTAGATAAGGTCCAGGCTTTGGTTGAATTTACGGGTTCCCAGTTAGACCAAATCGAATTATCATTATCATCGTAAAACCGCATTTCGACAGCATCAGGAGCTACAATGTTCAGAGTTGCCTCATTCAAGTTAGTTAAGCCAGCATTATTGTTAATGAGCACAGAAGGTACCGGAGCTGTTTTATCAATGGTAAAGTGAACACTCGTAGAATTACCGGCAACATCATTAATTAATAAGGTATAGTCGCCTTCAGCTCGGATCAGGGTATCGCTTACGTAGGGTAAGTTGTTTAAAGTTGCGGTTCCGCCGCTGTAAGTAATTGCTTTATCGGTACGATAGGCAACTCCTTCGCTAACTCCACTGAAAACAGGCGCAGTAAAATCAAAATAAAGAGTTAAAGATACACTAGCTGCGCTAGTATTAGCCAGGCTATCGCTGGCAGTGGCTGTTATTAAACGGTGACCCGCAGCTAATGCAGCAGTAAAAGTATAGGTCCAGCGGCCGGTGCTGTCTGCCTTGCATGTTCCAACACTAGCCCCATCTACATAAACGGTTACCAAAGCTTTTGGATCGGCCAGGCCGGTAATAGTTGGCATACTTACATTTGTAATACCATCGGTTGCGCTAATTCCTTTATCACTACTTGGTAAAATAGCTAATTGCGTGGGTGCTTTGGTAGTAATTACTAATTTTGGCACATCTAATCTTAAAACAGTGGCTGGACGAGCCTTAGCAACGTCGGCAAAAGCTACGTGCAATATACCGCTTTCGGCCACTGCCAGTGAAACATCCGTAACTGAACCAGAGGTAAAATTACTGGTACCAATTTCTTCCCATTCCCGTCCGTTTAAACGCTTAACCTTCGTCAAACCCGGGTTACCAATACCGGTAGAACTTTCGCGGTAAGCCACGTACGGAGTATTATTTTTATCTATACTCATTGCCGCTGAGTAAACCCATGAATCTGAAAAAGTGGTTACTCCTACTTCTTCCCAGGTAGTACCGTTAAATTGTTTCATTTTCATTTTGCCCAGTTTATCTAAGGCATCTGCCCGAAACTCGCGAAAAACTACGTAAGGCGTACCATTGTTCGCCAGAGAAAGGGAAAGGTCGCAAGCAGCACCGGAACCCACGCCGTTAGTCCCTACTGCCACCCAATTCGAGCCATCCCAACGTTGTACCGCTACTTGTCCGCCTTTGCTAGGGTCAGCGAAAGCGATATAAGGAATATTTTGAGCATTCAGGGTTAATACCAGTTTATCGGTCGGGTTTAAGGGAAAGCCATTTACGCCAACTATTTGCCAGTTAGTACCATTAAACTGTTTTACCCAACCCCGGCTATTATCGGTGTAAGCTAAATAAGGAATTCCGGTAGTAGAAATCGCTAATTGCAAGCCTTGCGCATAGCCCGTGGCTATACCACTAGCACCCACGTTAACCCAATTAGTACCGTCAAACTTTTTAACGTTGAGTTGACCATTGCTGGCATTATCGGTATAGGCCAGGTAAGGAACGTTATTTTTATCTAATGCTAATTTCAGTTCACCGGCATAATCTACGGAAATATCGCCGGCCCCTATTTGTACCCACCGAGTACCATCAAATTTCTTAACTACTGCCCGTCCTGCCAGCAAACTTTCGGAGTAAGCCACGTATGGAACACCCGTTTTAGTAAGCGCAAAACTTAAATTAGTGCCTCTTCCGCCAGAAATTTCAGATGAGTTTACATCAGACCAATTCTGCGCCATACCATTCAGGTTCGTGAAGATTAGGAAGAGAATAACAAGGGGAAGAAAAGTAGAAGTTTTTATCATAAAACAAACATTAAATTAACAACCAACAAATACGACCAGTTTTATTTTTTTGTACTTATTTTCTTATTACAAAAATACAGATGGGAATGAAGGAGTAAAAGAACCAGGCATTATAAAACTATAAATACTTTTATATTAAATTTTTATGATATAGATTTATTAGAAATGTACAAATACACAAACAATAGTACGTACTAAAATAATTAATTAAATAGCCTTATATATCAATTTTAAGCAGTTTTCATTGGTTTACACAACCTATAAATTGGCAATACCTTACTTAAAATAATAAAATAAATGATTAACTAAGCAGTAATATCTAAAGCATATTTTAGCAAAGTCTTAAGCCTTACTCTTAATAAAAAAATTTTCTCTATTTATATTTTTTCAAGAAAGTGTAAATAGATAATTTTAAATATATTATGATTTTAATTGCACTTTAATTATATTCCACCTGAATTAACTAATTATCGATTTACTTACTTCTACCAGAAGTTCTTCAGGAAAGCCTAGCTTAATCCTAAAGTCAGTTAGTTAGAAGGCCGAGAATGATTAAATTATTGTTATAATTTATCAGGCTCTATTTTCTAATACTTTAGATGAGAAGGGAAAGAAAGCTGATTTCAACAATCTAATTTTTAAATAATTAGGAAGTTTATCCTTGCTTTATTACAAATTATGTAATAATATTTAGTATAGATTAACAATTTTCTTAAATCTGTGGATCTATTCTGTACATCATAGGATTTAGGAATGTCCCGAAATAATAAGTTTGCCGTTTACTTAATTTTAAATTGCCGTTACTTTAACAGCGGAAGTTTACTTAAAATAAGTTTTACGCTACTGTTTAACTAAAATCATATAGAAAACTTAGCTATTAGTTAAAGAGAAAATTAAAACCAACCTATTTATACACGCAACTAGTTAAGAGTTCATTATTAAAACAAATTACACTGGTAGAACATGAAGAAAACACTGATACTTTTAGTAAGCCTTGTTTACGGCAGTACACTGGCCCAGGCGCCGAAACCCAGCTCCAACCAACCTGCACCAGCCACTAAAAATGCCATTACTCTTACTAAAGAAGTTTTACAAGATAAAATCAAAGGTGGCTGGGCTGGACAAACCATTGGGGTAACTTACGGCGGTCCCCTGGAATTTCGTTATAACGGCACCCTTATTCAGGAATATCAGCCAATAGCCTGGTACGATGGCTATTTAAAGAAAACAATGACGGAAAATCCGGGATTGTACGATGATGTTTACATGGATCTGACCTTTGTAGATGTTTTTGAAAAAGAAGGCTTAGACGCCCCGGTGAGTTCATTTGCCAAGGCTTATGCCAACGCTGGCTACGCCTTATGGCACGCCAACCAGGCCGGCCGTTACAATATTTTGCACGGCATCCCGGCTCCTAAATCCGGACATTGGTTAAATAACCCGCACGCCGATTGCATCGATTACCAGATAGAAGCCGATTTTGCCGGATTAATGTCGCCGGGTATGCCTAATACAGCTTCAGAAATTAGTGATAAAATCGGGCATATTATGAATTATGGCGATGGTTGGTACGGCGGGGTATACTTAGGCGCCTTGTATACTTTAGCCTTTACTTCTAACGATATGACTTACATAGTAAAAGAAGGTTTGAAAACTATTCCGGCCAAAAGTAATTACTACCAATGTATTAACGACGTTATTCGTTGGCACCAGCAGTATCCGACTGATTGGAAACAAACCTGGTTTGAGGTCCAGAAAAAATGGACTTCGGATATTGGCTGCCCCGAAGGCGTGTACCGGCCCTTTAACATTGATGCAACGGTTAATTCGGCCTACGTGGTCATTGGATTGCTCTACGGCAATGGGGATTTTGGTAAAACTGTAGAAATTGCTACCCGTTGCGGCCAAGATGCAGATTGTAATCCTTCTTCAGCGGCCGGTATTTTAGGTACCATGCTGGGCTACAATAAAATTCCGGATTATTGGAGACAAGGTTTAAAAGAAGCCGAGCCGTTAGATTTTAAGTTTACAACCATGTCGTTGAATGATGTATACGAAATTGGTTTTAAACATGCCCTGCAGCAAATTGTCCGGAATGGTGGTAAGGTAACAGGCAATACTATTACCATTGCGGTACAACAACCTAAGCCGGTAAAATTAGAACAAAGTTTTACGGGACATTTTCCTAGTAGCCGTACCAGCATTAACAAAAATCTGCAAGAGGAATACACCTTTGATTTTGAAGGAAACGGCTTTGTAGTAACCGGCGAAACCGCAAAATGGGAGTCAAAATCAGAGTACATATTTAAAACAGAAGTTTACTTAGATGGCAAATTGCTGGAAACCGTAGAACTTCCTACCAGTTACACCGGCCGGCGTTATGAATTGTTCTGGAAATACCAGATACCCGTGGGTAAGCATACCGTTAAATTAAAATTATTAAACCCAACCACCGAACATACCTGCCGGCTGGGCGATGTAATTACGTATACGGATAAGCCTTCACCAACCGTTGCCGGCAAGTAAAAAGTAAATTTTACCTTTATCTTACAAAGTACTTATTCCGTAGCTAATCCGGGATAAGTACTTTTTTTATTATTATTTCTGATAAAATAAGCTTTTCTGCTGGTTTTCTAATTTAGATAGGTATTCTATAAAACCACGTCTGCTTTTTTTTTCCTCCCAATCTACTCTACGCAACAAGTTTGGTTAATTAGTAGTATGCTTTAGCCGAATAAAGTATAAAATACTAGAGCGCCTTATGAGAAATAAAAGAAGTAAAAAAAGAGAAGCATTCGTTTTTACAAACGCCTTACCCAAAGAGTAAAACCATAAAATCCAATAATTTAATTACCTAAATCGACAGGTTATTTTTAGTTTAACTTCTTTCATTTCGGATAAAATAAATTTACTTTGCAATAAGCGCAAGAGAATTTCTTGACTAATAAAAAGATTTTCTACTACTATTTGGCTGTAAAAAGAGATTAACCCGATACGGTAAGAGGTAAAAACTAATTAGCCGGACTTTAATCTACTCTTTACTCCTCCTAGGTAATTACTTGGAGTAATACTTATATTTTGAACCATAATACCACTTCGATCACCTTGTGCCACGGACAAAGTTTTTTGTTTAAAAACTTACCCTGGAGTTATACCTGATATGTTAAAAAATAATTAAAAGTACCTTAAGCCTTAGCACACTCATGATTCACCTTTACCCCAAACCACTATCTCCTTTAAAATGGATGGGCCTTTGTTTATTTTTTATTGGTTTTGTAGTACTATCGAGTAAAGCCCAGTCGGTAAGGCCTTCTTTTAAGATGGCTCCCGGACAAGCTCTGCAAAAAATTGGACCAGAACTAGCGGTTTTAGCTATCCAGCAAGCTCCTGACAACCGGAGCGCCGCAGCTAAAACTTTAACGCGCTTTCCGGTTAATAAAAGTTTATTACAAATTAAAGGCAACCAGGTGGTGATACAGGCGCTGGCTGAAAATAATACGGAACAATTGCTAATAGATTTAAAAGCCCTGGGCTTAACGTATCCGGCAGCTTATGGCCGACTGGTATCGGGCCTGATACCTATTGCGGCTTTAAATAAAGTGGCTACCCTTAAAAGTCTGCGGGCGGCTCGTCCGGCATATAAACCAGCCACCAAAATTGGCAAGGCCACTACTCAAGGCGATAGAGCCGTATACGCCGATTCCGCCCGTAAACAACAGGTGGTAACCGGCAAAGGATCGAAAGTCGGACTTTTATCGGATAGTTTTAATTCTGCCGGTGAGGCCGAAAAAGGCGTTAAATCCGGTGACTTACCCGGTAAAAATAATCCGAATGGCTATACTACTCCCGTACAGGTACTTTTAGATGAAGCTCCGGGTTGGGGAACCGACGAAGGCCGGGCTATGGCAGAAATAGTACATGATGTAGCCCCGGGTGCTCAATTGGCTTTTTATTCCGCTGATTTTGGTCCGGCTAGTTTTGCGCAAGGTATTTTAGATTTACAGCAAGCCGGCTGCAACATTATTGTAGATGATATTCTTTATTTCGACGAACCCATGTTTCAGGATGGGATTGTGGCGCAGGCGATAGATGCCGTTCGAAAAAAAGGAACCACTTACTTTACCGCGGCCGGTAACCAGGCCCGTGATTCGTATCAGGCGGCTTATAAACCGGGCGGGGTAGCTTACTTTGGCAGCAAATCTTTTATGGGCCCTCAGAAAGCTCATAATGCCCATAATTTTGCCCCGACCGGTAAGAAAAAAGATGTTACCCAAAAAATATTTATTCCGGTAGGAACTTCCCTTACCATTTCTTTTCAGTACAGCGAACCCTTCTATTCCGTGGGGGATGGCAGCAGCAAAGGAGCACAATCGGATTTAGACATATTCCTGCTGACCGAAGATACCACCGATGTGGTAACTTCATCGAACTACTCGAACAAAGGCAGCGACCCCGTAGAAATACTTTCTTTTTTTAATGATGGCTCCTACGATAGCAACTACTTTAACATATTGATAGATAAATACGAAGGAGCTTCGCCGAGTATTATAAAATACGTACTTTTCAAAGATGACACCGATATCACTATAAAAGAATACAACACGGCCAGCAGTACTATTTACGGGCACAACAACGCAGCAGGAGCCATTACCACCGGCGCGGTATTTTTTCTGGATACCCCGGCCTTCGGCATCGAAGACCCGGTAGCGGAAAGTTTCTCCTCGGCGGGCGGCACTCCCATACTGTTTGACGAAAATGGCAAAGTCCGGAACCGGCTGGTGCGCCGAAAACCCGAGATTATGGCTCCGGATGGAGGAAGCAATACTTTTTTTGGTAATGCATTTTTAGATGAGTTTTATTTTTACGGCACCTCGGCTGCGGCGCCACATGCTGCGGCAGTAGCAGCCCTGATGCAAGAAGCCAACGGCAATAACTTAACTCCCGACCGAGTAGAAAATACGTTGCAGCAAACGGCCCAGGACATGAATGATCCTGGTTTTGACTTTGAAACTGGTTATGGGTTAATAAATGCTCCGAAAGCCTTAAATCTGGTGTCAACACCGCGAGTACGGGAATTTAACCTGGTAGATGCCGACTCCCGTAAAACCATTAAACGCTTGAAGGAAGGCGACATTATTAACCTTACCCGTTTACCGACCCGCAATGTATTTCTATACGTCCGTACGGGACCTACCCACGTAGGCAGTGTGCTTTTTGATGTAAACGGAGATCAGAAAACGGAAAGCAAAGTACCTTACAATTACCCGGGCTCAACAGATAATTACTTTAAAATTACGGAAGGTAACTATACCATTACCGCGGTTCCGTATACCCAGGCCAATGGTAAAGGTGAAAAAGGCGTACCGCTTACGCTTAATTTCCGGGCGGTAGAAGAAAAAATTATTCGGTTTGAGCTATATAATGTAAATAATGGCAGCGTTGTCCAAGAACTCGAAGAAGGCGATGCGTTAAACCTGGCCAATTTACCGGGTTCCTTAAATATTCGCGCGGTTACTAACCCGATAATAGTGGGCAGTGTACAATTTAGCTTGAACGGTAAAACTACCACCGAAAATTTGAATACCTACGACCTAGCCGGCAGTTCGGGGCAGAGCATTGATTTTAAGCCGGGCAATTATACTTTATCCGCATCCATTTACCCTTACGAAATGGCGCGTGGTTCGGTGGGTGGTTCTAAAACCATTACTTTTGAAGTAATAGATACTGCTACTAACCCAAGCCACAATACCAACGGACAGTTAGCGGTTTATCCGAATCCCTTTCCTCAAAAAACAAAGCTGCAGTTTAGCGTACCGGAAACCGGCAATGCTACTCTTACCATCTATGACCTGAACGGTTTACCCGTGGCAATTTTGCATAACGGCCAAGCGGTGGCAGGAAAACATTACGAATATGTACTAGACGGAACTTCGCTGCCAGGAGGCTGGTACATTAGCCTTTTGGTAACCAATAAAAACACGTATCATCAAAAACTAAGACTGACGAAGCAAAACTAATTTTTATGCCTGCCTCCGGCGTTGGTTAACTGGTTTGTTCCGGTATAATCAACGCCGGAATTTTTATTTTAGCTAGGTTCAATGGATAATAAAGCCGCATTCAGGCTGGTGTAAATTACTATTTCCACTTGCCGGCTTTCTTTTAAAAATTTTTGGGCTTTTTCAATAATGGTATACCCTACCAGCAACCGGGTAGATTCTTCGGGTAAGATGCCAATAATTTTACGCCTTGGTACCATTTCGTGATCCGGCATAGTCGCTACCAGGCACGGAAATTCGGTAGCTAACCAATGTTGATCACTCATTTCAACGTAATCCAAGTGATGCGAATTTATCATTATATGCTTCGAGTGGTATTTTTGCGCGACATCTATCGCTTTCAGAATTGTTTGTCTTAGTTCCCCGTTCGAGATATGCTTTTTAAAAACTAAATAAACCAATGATAACGGCGAGTTTATCTCCAGCGAATACGTATCCGTTTCGGCTAGTTTCAGGTATTCCATGTTCTAAAACGGATAATTTTAATTTCTACTCAGAAATACTAGTAAGCTTAAAAAATTTAGAACAATCTAGGTCTTTTGTGCCGGACCTTTGTTTCATCAGCCAAGCCAATATCTTTAAAAATTATTCTGAAACAGAGGGTCTGAAAAGTAATACAGAATTGAAATGGTTTATTCTTAAAATGAAATTATCTTTAATAAATAAAAGAATACAGATTTATTTATTACTGAGGCGCAAAAATTAAAATAGGGCTGATTTCCCTTGCCTACGACAAGGTATCCATCACTATTTATAGAAGTAGTTCCGGAATTTTGTTTTAAAAGTTAAAATAAGCACAAATTTAGATCAAAACCAGAAATTTTAGTGATTTTTCAAATTTCACACCTA
Source organism: Adhaeribacter arboris (assembly GCF_003023845.1). Classification (NCBI taxonomy): domain Bacteria; kingdom Pseudomonadati; phylum Bacteroidota; class Cytophagia; order Cytophagales; family Hymenobacteraceae; genus Adhaeribacter; species Adhaeribacter arboris. The sequence goes on from NZ_PYFT01000001.1 coordinate 2,504,946, forward strand.
CCTTTTTCCGGTAATTTTCAAGAAAACCGTTTTTCGACTATTAATTCGCCTTGACCTTTGCATTTCTGATATTTAAGCAAATCCAAGCAAACAAAAATCACAATTCGAAGTTGGGTTTTTGCTGTTTGAGTAACAATTTAGCCAACAACTATTGGCTATCGGCAAAGTTGTCTCCGGTGTGAAAAGTAGAGGCCGGTAAACCGGCTTTGTTAAAAAGATTGGGTTCCGCCGTGTTATCCCAGGCAAACCGGACGGCCACCGGATTTTTTACTTCCGGCGCTTGTACAAGTACCGTTTTACCAGAAATACGGGCAGTAGCTTTTACAAATTTCTGGTCGGCCCCGGCAATCTCAAAATGAGTTAAATCCTTGCTATCTTTTGCCACCAGCCCCGGCTCGGCATGTTCGAAATAAACCCGCACTCTGTTTCCTTCTACTTTCATGCTCTTGTAAAGCGGACCCGAATAAATAATGTCTTTTTTGCCGTACGTTTTAGCTAACGCCAGATTAGCCAGGCGCAATCCTACGTCAATTTTATTGCGCGGGTGAATATCGTCTTTGTTGCCAATGTCGCTGATGACGATCATCCCGGTATTAGGAGTAGCTAAACTTCTTCGTTGCGCTTCGCGCAACATGGCGCCTTCGTGCGGCCGGCCGTATTTGTAAGGTGCCAGTTGCACGAAATAAAACGGAAAATCATTGCTCCATTCCTGGCGCCAGTTCTGAATTAAAGCCGGTAACAACTGCGCGTAATTTCCCGGGTCGCTTACGTTAGCTTCGCCTTGGTACCACAGGGCACCTGCCAAACGGTACGGAATAAGTGGCGCAATCATGGCGTTGTAGGCTTTACCGGGTCGGACGGGTCCCCATTCTACCTCGTTTAACTTAGCGGCCGCTTGGGCAATAGTTTCGTTCTTCGCAATGGCCAAGGCATTAACCCACACTTCGGCGGGCGTGCCGCCCCAGCTACTGTTGATTAAACCCACCGGAATTTTTAAATTTTGGTGAATTTGCCGGCCGAAAAAATAACCCACCGCGCTGAAGTGCGGCATGGTTGCCGGACTACACACTACCCATTCCCCATCGAGGTTAATTTGCGGATTATCGGCCGTTTTATGCGGCACGGTAAAAAAACGGATGGACGGAAAATTAGCTTTGGGAATTTCGGGAGCGCCGTTATCAATGCCGGCGCTGGTAGTCCACTGCATATTCGATTGTCCGGAACAAAGCCACACTTCGCCTAGGAGTACATCCTCCATTACCAGGGTATTATAGCCCTTTACCGTAACGGTAAAAGGTCCGCCCGCGGCGGGCGTTTTTAATTTAACCTGCCACTGCGCCAAATTACTCGCCACGATTTTAACGGGTTCCTGGTTCCAACTTGCCGTTACGGTAATTTCTTCTTTTGGATCACCCCAACCCCATAAGGTAACCTCCGCATTTTGCTGCAATACCATGTGGTTCCCGAATATTTTGGGTAGAGAAACTGCATGGGCAGAAAAATGAATACTCAGCCAACTAAAGAAAACCGTAAGAGAAAACAGGAAAAATTTTTTCATAAAATACGTGCGAGAATTATTTAGCGTGAAAATACATTACAACCTTCATTTTTGATAATTAGTAAAAAGAAATTGCTTGCTTTCTGGATTTAAAAATTAAAACACATAGAAGCTTATTGCAAAGAGGAAGGCTGCCCTAGTTTTCCTACCTAACCAGATACGGCTGGTTGGTTTATACAATTCAACTTACTTAACCCACTTAAATAAAAAAAGATTAATTACTTAAAGCCAGGGCAGCAAACCAGCACGTTTGGAGCAATATTTCCAAGCTAAATTTAAAAATATTCCGAAACTTACGAGTAATTTACCGGTCTTAATCAACGGAACTCAGCCCTTAATTTGATTTAATTTTGTAAAACTTTAATTTATGATGAACAGCGGTACCAGCGGTAATTATTTTTCCGGCTTATTCTTAAAAGTAAGCCATTTCTTGTTTTTTTTATTTGTCCTAAATATGGCGGCATCCGCACAGCAAGCTACCGTTATTCCCATCGAAACGCAGCATTTTGGCCTGGCCTTGCAAGTAGGCACCGACAAACGAGTAGGCATTATTTACTTCGGCACCAAACTGAATAATACCAGCGAGTACCAGTACGCTCCCGGCATGTACCGCCGCGGCGACGATTATTCCGGTATTTTAAATTCGGCGTATACTCCCAGCGGTTCCCGCAACCTGGTAGAACCGGCCTTGGAGGTAAAACACGCCGACGGCAATACCTCTTTAGATTTGCAATACGTACGCCACAACGTGCAAAAAACGGATAATAACGTATCTATCACCAGCATTTTACTCCGTGACCCGATTTATGGCCTGGAGGTTACCTTACATTACAAAGTATACGCCACCGAAGACGTAGTGGAGCAATGGACGGTAATCAAAAACAACGAAAAAGGCAACGTAACTTTGAACAAATACGCCTCTGCCAATTTATATCTTTCAGCCAATAATTACTGGCTCAAACACTACCACGGCGACTGGGCCAAAGAAATGCAAACCGAAGAAATTCGCCTGACTTCCGGCATAAAAGTACTCGACACCAAGCTGGGCACCCGCGCCAATTTGTATCAACCGCCCACCTTTATGGTATCCCTGGACCGCCCTGCTACCGAAGACGAAGGCCGCGTACTATACGGCTCCGTGGAATGGACGGGTAATTTCCGGGTTGATTTAGAAGTAGATCCACTAAACAATTTGCGCTTGATTGCCGGTATTAACCCCCACGCTTCGGAATATACCTTAACGAAAGGTCAGGAATTTACGACTCCACTGTTTTTGTACACTTACTCCGATAAAGGGAAAGGAGCGGCCAGTCGTAGTCTGCACCGCTGGGCCCGTAAATACCGGATTATGCAGGGAAATGGTTCCCGGCTTACTTTATTGAACAACTGGGAAGCCACTTTCTTTGATTTTGATGAACCTAAACTGACCGAGTTAATTAAAGACACGAAAAAGCTAGGCGTAGATATGTTTTTATTAGACGATGGCTGGTTCGCGAATAAATATCCCCGCAACGCCGACAATGCCGGCCTCGGTGATTGGCAGGAAAACGTAAAAAAACTGCCGCACGGCATCGGCTACTTAGTAAAAGAAGCCCAGAACAACCAGGTAAAATTTGGGATTTGGATAGAACCCGAAATGGTGAATCCCAAAAGTGAGCTCTACGAAAAGCACCCCGAGTGGGTCATTCGCGAACCCAAGCGGCCCGAGCATTTGTATCGCAACCAATTGGTTTTAGACCTAAGCAACCCGAAAGTGCAGGATTTTGTGTTTGGCGTACTGGATAATATTATGACCAAAAACCCGAACGTAGCTTTCTTTAAATGGGATTGCAACGCGGTTATTTACAACGCGCACTCCGACTATTTAAAAGATAAGCAATCGCATTTGTACGTGGATTACGTGCGGGGTTTGTACAAAGTGCTCGAACGTTTCCGGGCGAAGTACCCGGATTTACCCATGATGTTGTGTTCCGGGGGGGTGGCCGGGTGGATTATGGCGCCTTGAAATATTTTACCGAGTTCTGGGTAAGCGACAATACCGATCCCTTGGAGCGTATTTTTATGCAGTACGAATATTCTTACTTCTTCCCGGCCATTGCCCATGACAACCACGTAACCGATTGGGGGAAGCAACCCATAAAGTTCCGTACCGACGTAGCCATGATGGGCAAACTGGGCTTTGATATTGTGGTAAGCAAACTGGAACCGAACGATTTGAAATACTGCCAGGACGCGGTAAGCACCTACAAATCGCTCAGCGATGTGATTTGGCACGGGGATATGTACCGATTGGCCAGCCCGCGGGAAAACGATTTTGCTTCGGTGATGTACGTAAACGAAGCCCAAAACCGAGGCGTGATGTTTAATTATTTAGTATCGAACCGCTACGGTGCCGGCACTTTATCGCCGATTAAAATGGGAGGATTAAACCCCGATAAAAAATACCAGGTAAAAGAAATTAACCTATATCCGGGCACCAAATCCAACATTACCGGCGAAACTACCTATTCCGGCAATTACCTCATGACCATCGGTTTCAACCCCAACGTAAACGCCCGCCGCACCAGCGTTATTTTAGAAATAACCGAAGCACGATAGTATTTAAGATTTAGAGGTAAGTTCCGGTTATCTGCTGCTTTTGGCCGGATAACCGGAACTTGCCTCTAAACTATAATGCCGATAACCGGAACAGTTCCGTATATCTAGGAGTTGGATATAATAATAGAATAAATGGTGAAAAGATATGTAATTGGCGGCTGGTTAGCATTTCTTCTATTCATAGTTCTTAATCATTGCAGAGAGGAAGCAACAATAAGAAGAAATTTAAAAGTAACAACCGGTGTAATAAAAAATGTTACCTCTGGTTATCGCGGAGGAATACAAATTGAGTATTGCTTTATTTACCATAGAAAAGAATATCAAGGTGCAGGTAAAATACTCATAAGTAGTGCTTTTGTAGAAAATTTTAAGAGTAAAAGAATTCCAGTAGCCTTTGATAGTTTACAGCCAGAAAATAATGATTATCTATTATTACCTTATGACTTTAATAAATATGACCTTCTTTTTCCTGACACTTTGAAATGGGTGGTAGACTTAGAAAATAGGTCACTTTAGTTAAAACCAATAATTACTTTGCCCAACCACACCTAAAAAGCACTAAAGCACTTTTTTAGCCCAGTCCGTTAGGGTAAAGCCATTTTCAGACAGGCAGCTGACTTCGAAATAAAATTGTTACTTTTATTTCATGGATTTAAAAAGTTCAATTGAAATTAAATCAGATGAATTCATTGCACTGTGCAAAACGCACGATGTCGCGTCATTATATGCCTTTGGATCATCCACCAATAAAACCTTTGATGAATCAAAAAGTGATATTGACTTACTCATAGAACTTAGGACTGAAGATCCGATGGAACGTGGTGAGAAGCTGATGGATTTATGGGAGAAATTGAAATGTTCTTCCAAAGGAAGGTTGATTTACTAACGAATAAATCAATTAAAAACCCATTTCTACGAAAAAGTATTGACGCATCTAAAATATTAATCTATGACGGACAAAGGCAAAAAGTATCTTTCTAATATTTTAATGGCAATTGAACACTTAGAAGATTTTGTTGTCGGGATCAATGACTTTAATTCCTACGATGCATAAAAACGCAAAGTGCTGTTGAACGATAATTGGCTATTATTGGTGAAGCGCTTATCCATTTTCGTCGAATAGAACCATCCATTGAAATTGAGAATGCCAAACAAATTACCTCTTTCAGAAATAGATTAATTCATGCTTATAATAATTTAGACAATTCTATTATTTATGCAATTTTAAATAGACATTTAAAGCCGCTACAAAAAGAAGTTGAAAAGTTAATGGATTAATTGGCCTTCCCTAACAATGCATAGCCACAACGGCTGGTTCTCAGCGCTTTCAGATGTGACTGAGGTAAGGGAAAATCCTCTGGTTGTACAAACTTATTTGCCAGCTTGCCGCCATTAATAGCTATGCGAACCGTTATTCTCAACTATATTAACTGAGACGAATTAAAAGAGACCTGATCATTAATAATACGTAGCTAGATATGGCAAAGAATAAATTACTTCGGATGGACAATGTCGGTATTGTGGTAGAATCCCTTGATGACGCTATTGCCTTTTTCACGGAAATAGGCCTGAAGCTAGAAGGGCGCGCCACAATCGAAGGAGAATGGGCGGGTCGGGTTACGGGACTGGGCTCCCAAAACGTAGAATTGGCTATGATGGTCACCCCCGACGGCCATAGTCGCCTTGAGATTTCGCGATTTGTCAGCCCACCTACTATTGCAGATCACCGGACTGCACCAGTCAATTCTCTCGGTTATCTGCGGGTCATGTTCACTGTGGAAGACATTGACGAAATGGTAGCAAGGCTCAGGAAACACGGCGCCCAGCTCGTTGGCGAGATTGTGCAGTACGAAAACTCCTATCGGCTCTGCTACATTCGTGGAACCGAAGGACTCCTAATTGGTTTAGCGGAACAACTCAATAACAAATAAGCCATTAATAATAAAAGCAGCGCCTAACCCTGCTTTTACTCAACGCCTGCTTTTTAACTTCGCAGCAACTATTCCGGGGTTACTTTTGAAAAGATTACCATATGTCTGATTAGTAAAAAGAATGATATTTTAAAAGGCACTTTCGAAGGACAAATCAAAATTGCTTCTGGTTTGGTAAAGTCAGTTTAAAAGGGGGAATTTAGAATTAAAATTGCAAGAAAATTTATGACAAGAATTTACTATCTACCATTCCTTGCATTTTTAGCTTTTTTGCTGCTAATACTCCTATTCTCTTTTAATTTTGCTACTTCTGTAGATCCAGGTTGGCACACCACTATTTTTCCGTCATACTTTATTTGGACACTTGTCTTACTACTGGTGCTTTCATTTAGTATCATAGGATATTGGTTGGTACTAAAACAGATAAACAAATTTAATTGGACCTTATTTATCATTCATCTCCTATTAACAGTTTCAACAGTAATCTTTGTTAAGTTTCCGTCGATATTTTTAGATGTTCCGGGTACAGAACAAGAAGAACTAATCAAGAACATATTCTTCCGGATACAATTAATTTCCTGGTGTTACGGACTTTTTATGGCAGGACAGATTTTGTTTCTTGTCTACTTTATTAGAGTAATTAGAACCAGGCCTCTAAAAACATAAGATACAGCCAACAGCCGTTTTGCAAAAAATCGGTTAACAAACTGCTCAACCTTGGTAATATTGATAGACAACAGCATTTATAAATTAGAAATTAAAAAATCAACCATTATGAAATATCTTATTATTGGATTAGTAATGCTGGGGGCAAATAGTAGAGCATTCGCTCAGAAAACGGATATGATGATTCGTATGGCCGAAATAGAAATTGATGCAAATTATCGGGAAGAATACAATAAAATTCTGCAAGAAGAAGCGGGGGCATCCGTGCGGTTAGAACCAGGGGTTATTTCCATTTTTCCCCTGTATCAGAAGGAGAATTTAAACCAGATTAGAATTTTGGAAATATATGCTAACCAAGAAGCGTATGAGTCACATTTAAAAACCCCGCATTTTCAGAAATATAAAACCACCACGGCTAAAATGGTGAAATCGCTAAAACTGATAGACATGAAGGCACTAGATGCAGACACTATGCGAAAAATATTTGCTAAGTTGAAAAATTAAAATAAAAGCGCTTAAACCAACTTAAAATGTATTACAGTTGCTAACTAGGTCCATAAAACCTATTCCGGCCAACGATTTTGCTTGGAACAATTAAACGTAATTTTAAAGCGACACTTTCCTTTAAGATGGAGCAAACCAATAAAATAATCGAGCCCGATAATACAGCCGTAAGAACCGCTTTATGGCGCGCTTTGCACCTGCAAGTCGACGCTAAGCCTCCTATATTAGAAGACAAAATCGGTTTGCAGTTGGTAGCTCCGCCGGATGATTGGCAGCAACGCCCTAATATGAAATTTACCAAACGTCTTCGGGCTGCTATTGTAGCCCGCGCTCGTTTTATTGAGGATTTAATTGTGGAACAAAGCAGGCAAGGAATTACGCAATATATTCTTCTTGGTGCCGGGCTGGACTCCTTTGCTCAACGCAGACCGGATATTGCTTCCAAGCTTCAGGTGTATGAAATTGACCAACCCGCTACCCTGGCCTGGAAACAACAACGATTAATCGAACTTGGCTTTAGTATTCCTGATTATTTGCATTTTGTGCCAGTTAATTTCGAAACGTCTTCCTGGTGGAATAAATTAGTAAAAGCCGGATTTAACCTGGATAAACCGGCCGTGGTGGCTTGTACAGGCGTTACTTTGTATCTTACCAAAGAAGCCATTATGGCCACGCTCCATCAACTGGCGACCTTAGCCCCCGGTTCCAAATTGGCAATCACCTTTTATTTACCCATCGACCTTCTTGATGAAGTAGACAAACCGATCCATGAAATCGGAGAAAAAGGGGCTCGTGAAGCCGGAACGCCATTCGTGAGCTTTTTTGCCCCACATGAAATAGTGGCTTTGGCTAATAAGGCAGGTTTTAAGGATATACAAACAATATCAACCAAAGAAATGAAGCAACTTTATTTTGCCGACCGAACAGATAATCTATTACCCGCCAGCGGAGAAGTATTCCTGTTAGCATCTACCTAAACCACTAATTTTACCAACACTTACACGAAATCTAAAAAAGCTACTGCCAACAAAGGCGTAAAAAATACAGGCTTAAGTGTAAAAAATTAATTGTATATCTTAGATGGACTTTAGTAAAACGACAAATCTTTGAATGCCCTGTTGCTTAAAATTCTAATCCGGTAACAGTACTCGTATTGAGGCTAGCTTTTACCATTAGCAATCATACCGCTTGAACAAATATTTAGGTAAACGGAAAAGGCAGAAGATGTTAGTTTAAGACACATACAAAGTATTTATCAAAATGCTACCTCCATTATTTCAGGTAATTTATAAATAAATAGCATGAATCCGAAGGCTGATTTTTATTTTAGTAAAGCCAAAAAATGGCAGGAAGCATTGGTACAATTGCGAATAGTCGTTCTTGACTGTGGATTAACCGAAGAATTGAAATGGGGGGTTCCTTGCTACCTGTTTGAGAACAGTAACATTGTTTTAATTCATGATTTTAAAGAATACTGCGCCGTATTGTTTTTTAAAGGTGCTTTATTAAAAGATGCAGATGGTATTCTCATCCAACAAACCAAGAATGTGCAGGCAACCCGCCAGATCCGGTTCACTCATGTTCAAGAAATACTGGAGATGGCACCCGTCCTGAAAGCGTATATTTATGAAGCTATCAAAGTCGAAAAGGCCGGATTAGAAGTAAATTTTAAAAAGACTGCCGAATACGGCATTCCAGAAGAATTTCAAAATAAATTAAACCAAATTCCTGCCTTAGCAATTGCTTTTAATGCCTTAACGCCGGGGCGGCAAAGAGCATATCTTCTTTATTTTTCTCAACCCAAACAATCCAAAACCCGGGAAGCAAGGATTGAAAAGTATATGGCGCCAATTCTCAATGGAAAAGGATTAAATGATCAGTAAAAGCGTGGATGTACCTGTTTTGGAATTGCGCGGCGAAGATGATCCAATTGTTCCGTTTGAACTTACCGCAGTAAAGGCAGTAAAACTTTTGAAAACGGCAAAATTAATCTTCTACCCAGGCTTCCCCACGGTATGCTAACTACAGAAGCAGCCACCCTTAATAAGGATCTTTTAACTGTCTGAAGTGCGGCTACCATGCGAAATCAGGAATTTGCTATAAGTTTGGCCAAAAAGCTGATTAGCTTGGATTGGTATAGCCCTGATTCTTTCACCACTTCCCTAAAAAAAGTTTTTAGAATTACCGGGCTAAATAATTTTTCTTTGTTTTTCACCCTTGGAAAAAGATTCTAAAAAGTTAATTGCCGATTTCACCCACACCAGTGATTATTGGTTAGCGAGTTAGACCAATACAATTTTGCGCAGTTACGCACGAAACCTGCACCGAAAAGTTGGTCATTGGGGCAAGTATATTGTCACCTTTTAGAAGCAACTGCCTTCTTTGTGGAACAAGTAAAAACTTGCTTATCCACTACCGCTAATATAAATGAAGCCGCCGCACCAGCCGCTAAAATAATGTTTCAGAATAATAGTTTTCCGGACGAAATATTAGAAGGACCACCGTTCAATAAATATACGCCGCAACCAGCTAGCTAGGAGCAACTAATCCTGGATTTAAAACTTTAAAAACCGAGATTACCGAGATTGAAATATTACTTCTTAACCGTGATTTAAAAGACAAAACGAAACATCCCGGGTTACACTATTTTAATTCCGCAGAATGGTTACAATTTGCTGAAATGCATTTCCGTCATCATTTAAGGCAAAAGAATAGATGATTTTTTAGAAATAAGCAGTAAGCCATTAAGAGCTTAATCCTGTAACCGGAACTAAATTATATTAAAAACCTATCGCCTTTTTTAAAGGCGATAGGTTCTCTGTTTAAACTTTATAAAACATAAAAGCTTTCCGCTTCTACTTTTTCCGGCACTTTTTGGTCGTTCATCATTTGTTTTAGATTTCGTTCGATGGAGCGGGCAATGGTTGTTACCGGGGTATCGGTTGGTTTATTCTCAAAAGGATCCTGCAGGTGAATCGCCATTTTCTCGATTAAAAAGAAAGACACGGCAATTATAACAACCATCGGAATTTCAAATATCCCAAAGGTATCGAGCAAAGCAAAAGGCAACAAAAGAATAAAAACAAACAACGAAAAATGAATGTATAAACCATACGTTACCGGAAATACCGTATTTTTAATGCGTTCGCATTTCCCCATGGAGTCGCAAAGGCGGGTAAGGGTATCGTCCAGCTCTACTTGCTGGTATTTGTTTAATTGGCCTTCTTGCAGCATTCTTTTCAGGTCGCGGCCGTGTAGCTGAAGTAAGGCATTCGGTACATTATCGTGCTTACTCACAAATTCCAATTCTTCCGGTTGCAGGTATTTATTTAGCCGGTGGGTGGGCGATTGGTTACGGAGCGATTGCCCCAGGCTATAACACCAGGCAATCTGGCGGTTAACAAATCGGTCCTGAAAATCTTTTATACTTACCGAAATATAGGGATCGGCCATAAAGTAAAGCAGTTGTCGCACCAAGGTACGGGAGTCGTTCACAATAGCGCCCCAAACAATGCGGGCTTCCCACCAACGGTCGTACGCTTGGTTTGATTTAAAAGCTAACAACAGCGAAAGTACCGTACCTAAAACCATGGGTACACTCAAGGGAATAGAAATATTAATAACATGAAAATACTTATCCCAAACGCCAATTATAGTAGCGTAGATGATCACAAAGGTTATCTCATACTTTACTTTACCAAAAACGTACGAGATGGGAATATTTTTTTTCAATAACATAGTTTTACAGCTTAAAAGGGAATTTCAGATTATCTCTTTTATTTTAAATTTACAGGAATTAAGCAATGGCTAAAAAAGGAACTTTGGTTTGTTTAACCACCTCACTCGAAATTCTTTTTCTGCTGAAGAGGTTGCCAAAAAACTTTTTCTTCCGGCCGGCAACTAACAGATCTACTTTAAATTCTTCGGCAAAAGTGTAAACCCCGCCTTTAAAATTGTTTTCCTGAATTAAATGCACCGAGCAGTTTTTATCTTTTAGTTTTTCGTGCCGGTAAATCTCTTTCAGCACATATTCCAGTTTCATGATGTTGGTACCGGGTTTAAAAATTACTAAAAACGTTACGTAATAATCTTTGCCGGAAGTAAGGTTCAGAAGAAGATCGTCGACCAGTAAGGTGTAGGTATCTTCCGGGTCCAGAACATACGCTATTTTACGGAAGCGAATAGCTTCAGTATCGTCCGGAATGTATAACACCGGGCAGGAAACATCCGTTATCAGGCTGTTAAATAAGTCAACGCTATTAGCCGCTGCCGTTCTAGCCTCGGTTACCGGACAAAGGACTAAGTCAATGTTATTATCCTCCATAAAATTCCGGATTTTTAACGGGCTGTCGCCATAAAGAGGAACTACATCCAACTTACTAATTTCTACCGCATACGATTTCCGAATGCGCTCTAAGGCTTTCTGGAAGGGAGTATTTAGGTTCGCCAGTTTATCTTCTTCGCGCGGCAACAAAATAAGATCCGTTATAGAATCCGGCAAGGGAATAAGTTGCAGCAGAATAATCTGGCACGTCTGGCCTTTCATCATCTGAAGACCGTATTTAATCAAACTTAATGATTGGTTCGTGAGGTCCGTTGGAATTACTATCTTTTTCACAGGCATAAAACTTAAATTTTAAGAAACATCTCCACTAATTATGCGGCAAATGTTCCGTTTAATTATTAAGCTCCCGTTAAAAGCACATTAAAATGCAATTAAGCTACTAAATTTAAAACAGCGCTTAATTTTAATATCATTTTAAGGAATTTACTTCTGTTTCTTCCATTCCTACCTCATAAATAATCGCATTTATTCTAATGAATCACTATATTTTTAATTTATCTATAAACATATGTAAAAGCAAATTCAACTAAAAATTAAATTAAAATCGCATTAAAAATCGTTTGTTCTATTAACTGAGAAGATTAAAATTCTATTAAAAGTTAAAAAAGTAGCTTTAAATTTTTAAGTAGGTTCTATTAATCTGCTATATTATTTTAAATAAACTACTTAAACTAACATAAAAGAATAAGGCTCTGGTTTAGTAAACCAGAGCCTTATTCTTTGAAAAAGTATGGATTTAAATTAAATAAGGAGCAGGTAGTAATTATTTTAAGGTAATGCCATCCGAAACAGAGGTTGACATTTTACCAGCAGCATTTTTAGTTTGAGCTTTTACCCATTTAGAACCCGCTCCGCTGGATAAAGTCCAGGTTCTGGTAGTGGCTACTTTTTCCCAGGCCGTCCAGGTGCTGTTCGAATTGTCGTAAAAGCGGATGTGGGTAGAATTAGTAGCTTTGATATTAAGCGTAACTTTAGCAGAAGTAGTAGAAGCCGCATTGTTATTAATTACCATGGCTACGGTTGGAGTGGCATTCGGGTCAGTAACGGTTGGGCTTTCTAAGTTAATGCCGTCTGATACTGATTCTGACATAACCCCGGATGCATTTTTAACCTGAACTTTTACCCATTTAGAACCCGCTCCCGTAGAAAGTGTCCAGAATTTAGAGGCGGCTACTGGTTCCCAACTGCTCCAGGTACTGTTGCTGTTATCGTAGAAGCGCATTTCAGTGGCATTGAGCGCATTTATATTGAGGGTTACATTAGGAGAAGTAGTAGTTGCCTCGTTGTTATTAATCACCATTGTTACACTTGGAGCCGCATTCTGGTCGGTAACCGTTGGATTTTCTAAGTTAATCCCGTCGGATGCTACTTCCGACATTACGCCAACGGTATTTAATACTTGTACTTTTACCCACTTAGAACCGGCACCGTTGGATAAAGTCCAAGGCTTTGTTTCGGCTATTGGCTCCCAATCGGTCCAGTTGCTGTTGGCATTGTCGTAGAACCGCATGTGAGTAGCATTTACCGCCGAAATATTAAGTGTTGCTAAAGTGGTAGTGGTAGTAGGTTCATTGTTGTTAATTACCAGTTTCACAGTTGGAGTACCTGAGCCATAAGTATCTGAGTTTACTACTTTAAAACTTACGCTAGCTGTAGCAAGAGCATTTCCGGTAGCATTGGCCCCGCTGTACGAGGTGGCTTTTAAAGTATAGTCACCGGAAGCAGGCAGCCAATTGTTAAAGTTCCCTCCTGCATCGCCAAATAAAGAGTAAGGTGCTCCGGATTGAATCATTTCCTGGTTTTCGGTTCCGGATAAGTTAAATTTAACGCTACCTACCGCGGAGGCGGTAGTGGCCTCAATATTTAAATCGTAAGTGGGCAATGTGGCTAAATCAAACGTAGATCCGGGGGTAAGCTTTTGTAAAGGTTGGTCAGTATTCGCGTTGATTAAAGTTAATGTTATAGGTTCGCCAGTGGTAGGGTTTTCCGTACCAGTAGTATCGGTAGGCGGGTTAGGGTTAGTAGGAGGAGTTACCGCACCAGAAGGAACAACGTCATTATAAGTAGCTTTCTCATTTCCAGCCCGTACTTCATCAATGTAAATTACTCTTTTCGTTACTTTATACCATCTTCTTTTATAGATACCGGTTTTAAAATACGGATAATCATTATCGTTATAGCAATTAGGGCCTTTGTAATCCACTACTTTCACGCCATTTTTCCAAACTTCCAGTACACCATCGGATTGATGCGAAAAATTCATGTGGTAAACCATATCCAACCATTTATCTTTTTCTAAGGGACCCAAGTCAAATACTTTTTTACCGCTGATAGTTGAATTAGTGTTGATAGATTTAGTAGCCCAATAGATTACAAAGTTTAAACGACCTTTACTTACCACTAAAGATAAGGGGGGTAGACGGGCTGCCTCTCCTTTATCTTCTACGGCGTGCCACTGCGAAATAATGTCCCAACCTTCTGGATTATAATCGTTTTCCCAGGCATTACTAGGCAAATACAAGCTGTTGCCGTACCAACGGTTGCTGTTTGTTTCGTAGGGTAATAATATTTCTGAACGAATCTGGCTATCACTGCTTCTCATTTCGAATTTGGCTGCTTTAGAACCACTGCGAACAAAATCGCTGTTAATGGCAAATCCAAAAGAAGTAAATATTTGTTTGTTAAAATAACTACTTAAGGTAGGCTCAAATTTAGCTTCGGCTAATAAGTTGTTTCTGCCTTCAGAACTAAAAACATTGCTGGAGGAAGTAGCTTTCGCATTAGAAAAAGGCTGCATTTCTTCTAATTCGTCTTTCTGGCAGGAGGTGGTTACAAAAGTTAAAAAAGAAAGGGCGATTAGTAAAAATTTTTTCATATTCTATTTTTTGGTTACAATAAGGCCTACCTAGGATAGGATAGCACCGGAACTATTTTAAAAGTTTAGATTTTAATTAGAAAGAGTTAAACAAAACCAAAAATTATAAAATTTTATTGATCACTGTTTCTCTGTTTTACTTCACAAATGTAATATTTTTAATATCGTTATTTGTTGTTGTTCTTAATTTCTGATACAAATTTAGGTTGGGATTTTTTAAGCACAAAACTGTAACCCGAAATATTTATGCTATTTATAGTGATTTATTGGAAAAGTTACAATTTTAACACTAAAACAGGTTAGTTTACCTTTGAGACGGGCTATTATTCAATCTTTATGCCAGATCAAGCATTTTAATAAAACCAATATTTTGTATTTTAATGAGGTCTTTTGTTCTGGCAGAAAATAGTATTTATTACTAAAATAAGGCTCTTACTTGCTGTAAAAGGTCTTATTCTAAATAAATGCATACATTGTTAAAGCAAAGTTCTATCTACTAATTATAAAGTAATCATAATGAATGGCATAAAACTGCTTTTTTAAGGAGGAAGGAAAATTGTTTAATTTAGAATAGTTGTAGTAGCCGTTACTTTCTTTTAAACTAAGATAAATAATTGTTCAAACTATCTTTTGCAAATAACCAAAGTAAAAGGGAAGGTTGGCGGTCTGTTACTGCTTTTGGTACTGTTGTCAAATTAAAAAAGAAGACTCGTTTTTGTATCTTGTCTTTACAGAAGCGAAAATTATATGAATTACTAGAGTAGTTACTATTATCTACAATAAAGATGAATTGAATACCTGCGATCAAAAACTTACTTCTTAAATAATAGTACTAATTCTGGGCCTACCGAGCAGTTTAACTTTCTAAAAAGAATCGTCTGTTCTTTGGAGTAAACCCGGATAGATGAAGCTTATCAGCAGCATCTCTTAGAATCAAGAACTAGCTACAACGAAAAGCCGGCATTACCAGAAGCAATTCATCTTTAAAAATTCAATTTATGGTAAAAAGATTTTTTCTTCTAACTTAAACTTAAAGTCAAAAGCATCTAACTAAACAATCCTTATTTCCAGATTTTTTGAAAAAAGCTTGCGGCTATATTCGTCGTTTTAGCGTGTACCTGGTTTCGGTTCACGGAAGCATCATCCGAAAAATAAGTAGGATCCGATTTTTTAACTTCCTCGATTGCCTCGTTGAGCATTACATAATGGCTCGTTTTACCCGGAAATTCGTAATAGCCCGACCCCGCCAGAAGTTGATGATAATGCCGGACATTGGTTTTTACCGGCGCAATGCTATCGCTTTGTACCCCAACCAAGTACAGGGGTTGCTTTACCATTTTTACTTGTTGTTTGCCGGTAAACCCCGCTCCCAACGCGGGCGAAATGGCGAAGAAAGCTTTTATCCGGGTATCTTTTAAGGGCGGAACGTGTTTACTGGCCGCTATCAGTGAACTATCGTCTAAATAACGGGCTACTCCGGGCAGCTCGGGTATTTCTAATTCTTTGTGCCCAACGGTTTTATAAAAGGTAACCAGAGTAGTATAATCTAATTCTGCCCCGGCCAAGGCTATAACCGTATAACCCCAAAAGAAAAACCGGCCGCCCCTATTTTTTGCGGGTCAATTACTTTACTGAATTCCGAATTCTGCAGCAAAGCAGTTAAGGCAAAACTAATATCCAGCGGCCGCTCCCACGGTTTTAGGAATTCCAAAGGTATTTTATTTTCGTAGGTATTTCCCCAATGATCTACCGCTGCTACTATAAATCCATTTTGTACCAGTCCTTGGGCCAGCCACTCCAAGGTAAGCCGACCGCCCCCCGTACCGTGCGAGAGCATAATCAAAGGCCGTTTACCCGTGGGTAGCCGGCCATTCCGGACGGTATACCGCCGAATAAAAGGCGAAAATACTTTATCGCTTTTTTGCAAACTGTCCGGGGTTGGATACCAAACTTCGGTAACTATTGGGCGGTGGCGGCTTTCATCTTGCAATTGCAAGGTTCGCTGGCCAATGTTACCCACCCGATTACTTTGCGCAAAAATTACCCAGGGAAAAAACAACAAAAAAGCGAGGATCAGGTACTTATTCATAGCAGAAATTTAAGATTACCAAAACAAGAAAATTTTGGCCTCATAAAAATTGACAAATGTCAAATAATTATTTTTTTGCTTTTAAACGGCTCAACGTTTCCTGCGAAATTCCCAGGTAATCGGCCACAATTTTAGAGGTAATCTTTGAATAAGTTCCGGGTGCTTTTGCAGCAATATATCGTAGCGGGCTTTGGCATTTAAAGTAATAAAACTTTCTATTCGTTGGATGGAGGCAATATAGTCTTGTTCTAAGCCGATGCGGTACATGGTTTCCCAGCCGGGAACTTCCCGGAGCAAAGTTTGCTGATCCAGATAACTAAGCACCAGCAACTCCGATGGTTCTAAACTCTCCACGGTAGCCACCGAGGGCTGATTTAAAATGAAACTGGGAAAAGCCGTGCCCATCCGTCCTTCAAACAACAGAAACCGCGTGGACTCGCTTCCATCGTCGCTGGTTAAAAACACGCGTAAACAACCCTTTGCTACTAAATATATGTGTTTGGCAATAGCGCCTTTCGGTACCAGAATCTCATGGCGCTGGGCAAATTTTAAATGGAAACAACTGCTCACTAAGTACTCCTGTTCTGGGGTAAGAGCAATCTTTCCGTCCAGAAATTTCCTTAAAGCTGGATGCATGTGGCAAAGTAGTGGTTAGCCGGTCTAAATTCAAGCTATTATCGGTTCTAAAAACCAGAATCTCTGAATAGCTATTTTAAAAAGTATTAATTAGAATTTACTTTAAGATTAGGCAAATTTTCTGGTGCTTACAATGTTTATAAGAGGACTTTTCGCTTCAATGATGAACAAGAAATATAATTTCAAAATTCTGATAGACTATGCTTTAAAAATAGTGGTGGAATTTGAACCTGACGTTTATTAAAAAAAACTTTTAAATGATTTAAAGACATCTTTTATAAGCTATTTTTAGTTAAAATGCTTGGATAATGCGGAAACAAGTGGCACAGAAAGACTTTGCTGTATTGGTACTACTAATCACAAAGTACCAGGCACATAAAATTGCTAAGTAGCTGCCACAACTATAAAATCTAAATTACTCTTGATTTAGGTTTAGTCTTTTAAATTTAATGATGAGGCTGACTCAAATTTCTGCTGGCAGGAAATCAAAAAATTTATTGAAGTACCTGAGAGATACATTATATAACTTGCAAAATGCATGGGAACCTCTATTTTCTCTGTTCCTTGGCCATGGCCACCTAGTTTATTTCTCAAGGTGGGCACTCCACTTTCCAAACTAGATCTTAGACCTGCAAAATGATTAGCCAAATAGGCTGGAATCAGATTTTTTTGGAAACAAAGGTCGAGTAAATGCTTGGCTGTTTCACCCTTTTCTGACTTCCACCCGTTAAGTTTACATATAACTTTTAAGGTTGATTCTAAAGCTTTTAAACTATCATTCAAACACTCCTTAGTACGTCTATGACGGAAGTGCTTATGTGCACTTAAATACTCTTCATTGGCATTCTGATATTTTGCAGAGGACAAGAAATGTAAAGTTGGAATAATTATTTCCTTATGTAAAAGTTTGTTATCAGATCTTATTATTATATTTTCACGGAATTCATACCCTAAGCCATTTTCTAAGAATCTAGTATTAAGATGTTCAATTGCATGTTCTGGGCTATAACTAAGTTTAGTTGAATAATATCCACCATTTTTAAGAATAGTAGGCACATTATTAATAAATTTAAATACTAGTTCAATTATATCAAGGCAGACTTCAACATCTGTACTCCAATCTAAATAGGTTCTTACCTGTATATCATAAGTATCTGTATAATTAACATACTTAGATGGCAATTCTCTTTTTCCATGTTCTTTAAGCAGAATTATCCTAATACCTTGCCATATAACCTCCCTTAATTCTTTAGTTAATTGCTCAAAGAAATCATCCCATATATATTGAATCTGAACTTTGATTTTATCGCTTATTACATCATAAGTAAATACATCCGGTAACCCCTTGTTCCTCTTAGAATATAAATCATGAATCGTCATATTAAAATACTAATGTTACTGTAAACAATCTATTGTATACCAATTTTTAACCTTTATTTTAGTTAAGTAAAATATTGCATTTATCTATAAGGCAGTTAATTCAGTTAAATGCCATAAAAAATCGGCAAAGTAGCTGTGAGCATTTGCTACAAGTAGTTAAGAGATTCTACTTCTTCTATTATTCTAATTTCACAGCCATTAGCATTCAATATATGAATTTTAACTAACATATAATTACATCATTATTGCAAGATAATTACTGGTCAAAAGGTATGAGTAACCAAATTTCTTGAATTCATTTTTGAATTTTGACATAAAAGCTGAGCAAACAAGAATGACAAACAAAAAGGCCTTAAACAACTTGTTTAAGGCCTTTTTGTTTGTCGGAGTGGCGGGATTTGAACCCGTTGCCCAATATAGAAAAATGCGTTTAAACCACTTCTAAGGCACTTTTCTGGTGAGTATTTTTAAGTAAAATGGGGATTTATAAATTAAAAAGTGTCGGCAAATCTGTCGGCAGAAATTCCGGGTTAATCGGGATTATTTGTCTGGAACCTCCCAGTCTTCCGTTCCTTCCGGATGATTAGGCACTAGCTTACCGTTCTCATCGTAATACATACCTGCCCAAAAGTAAGCAGCCGGAATACCCAGAGCATCAGCAACGGCATTGATGACTTTAAAGGATTTAGGATCCACTGAATCCAGATTATGGTAGATATCCAGATAGGACATGTTTAACCTTTCTTCTAAATCCTCCATGGTTTTGTCTGAATGCTCCAAAGCCGTTTGAAGCAGTTTAGTGCGGGAATAATTATTTTCCATCTCTGAGTTGATTAATTAATTCGTTCTGTAAAGCGATAATGATATCCTTCAAGGCAATCTCTTTTTTTAAATTTTCATTATCTATCAAAAATTTTTTGCTTATATATTCAGAATCATCTATATTGTTTGCCGAACTTGCGCATTCTGTGCCTAAAGCGGAGCACTGTATATTTTTTGATTTTGGATGTTGTTTCCGGCATTGCCGATGCCATGAATTGCAATAAGTGGTACTGTACTAGACATTAGTTTGGTAATATTCTGATTGGTTTATTCTGAATGGGTATTTGAGTCAAATTGGCTTATAGCCAAGTCAGGTAATTAAATATGGATGTTACATAGGCTAAATTTGTAAGGTGATTCGAATATTTATATTTTTATAAAAATTGTTATGGAAACTCCTGTTTATAAATGTGATTTAATACAACCTGTTCAAGATATTTTTCCAGCATTCCCATCATTTCAGAGCTGGTTGGTATACACTATCAAAGAAGGTTTTTCAGAAATCAATATGCAGATTAATGAAGCCGAAATCGAGCGCTTCGTTGATGAAAACAGCTATATTCGTTTTACTTTCCAGGGTATACCTTTTACCATTAAGGTTGTCTGACTAGCTTGCAGGCACCAGGTTCATTTTTGTTACAACTTTTAAAATACTTCCTTTAATGAAAACTGAGCAGGTAAGGCAGGAAACTTTAAAATCCAAATTCAAGAAGAATATAACTATTTATCCAGGTGAAGCCAGAGATAACCTATCATCACAAGAATGGGAATCTTTGTTGAGTTCACTTGATAAATTGGCCGGTTCGAGTATTACTTTAAAAATAGTTTACACCAATGTCTCCTCAATTGGTCTTAAAGATTATAGCTTTACTTTATCACCTCTAACCAGAGAAAAACAGCCCTGTACAACTTTCTTTCAAAATTTGCTGGATATTCTGCTTTTAAGACCTTCTTCAATAAAATCTAAATTTAAGTCATTGCGTATTGAGGCAAAAAACTCCACATTACCTCATGGTACTACCCTCGAAAGCAAAATAGGAGAGCCTTTGAAAAACTTTGATGAAGAATTTGGTTTCATGTTAAATAATGGATACACTAATGAAGAATCTTACTTAGCAGTTAAGGAATATGCCCAGCAACATCGGGGGTATTGTTAATTTTAAATGCATGTTTCATTTTTTAGATAACCAATCTTTAAAAATTGTATATAATATGGTAATCGCTCCAACAATTGCAGTAATGATCTTAGATATATTCTCTAATCCAGATATTGTTTTAGTTATTTGCGGCTGCTTGGGACTTTTTTGCTCTGGATATTCCTTAGGGTTTTCAGCCGGACGTTCCCGTAGAGATGGGTGATCATTAATGGTATTTGTATTTAGATCCCCAGTGTTATAAATTACATTGTGGCCTGAAACGTAATTACCTTTACCATCTCGTTTTTTATCTTCAAAATACTTATTTATTCCATCTTTAGCAGCTTGCACACCTTCTTGGGTAAGTCCCACTAAGTACTTATCACTATCCTGAAATCGCAATAATCCTTCCTTGACTAGATATTCACAGGCTCTGTACATGGTAAAGCCTTTTATACCATTTTGGCCCGCATAATAATCTAATTGATCCATGTTAATAGGCTTGCCTTGCTCATTTAAAAGCTTCAAGAGAAAATCGGCTATGTGGTGTTGATCATTTACCATAACAAATTCTAACTAATAGTCTTTTTAGGCTACTTTTTTGCTTGTTCGAGTAATTGATCCTTCAGATTAATGATCTGATCCTTCAAGGCTATTTCATTTTGTAAGCTTTTTACTTTATCCGCACAAGCTTCCAGTTGTTGAGTAAGCTGGTTGATAATAACTGATTCCTCTACAGCTGTGTCCACATCCTTTTTACCAGGTCCAGTATTTATTTTTTGATTAGTAATTGCTCCTATAGCATTTCCAATTCCCCTAACTTGATTTCCACTTCGTGGTTCATCATCATCATATAGAAAGAAGTCAACACTCTTATTAGTTGCTTCCGCAATCTTAACCAGGTATTTGCTATCTATAGAATCCCTTTTATAAATTTTATAAAGGTTAGTTAAACTCATCTCAGCATGCGCAGCTACTTGCTCAGGTGATGTTCTTGCATCCTCAATAGCCTTTTTAATTTTTAAGCCTAATAGCATCAATATTTTTGTTGTTGATTATCAAATACTTAAACATAAGTGCAAAACTTTTATACAAAAGTGCTTGCCATTTGTGCAAAACATTCGTACACTTGTTTAATAATCTAGTCCAATATACTTAAACCGTATTATAAAATGTTAAACCAGAAGCAAAAAAAGTCTGGCAGAAAAGCTTTTGCCATAACTGAAAACCGCAAAAAGCAAGCTTCTAATCTAGCGCTAAACCAGCGTGACAGATTTGATAAGTGTAATCTGGATCAACAGCGTATCATTCGCACACAGTTTTCCAACCAATTGGGGGGTAATAAAAGTAGTTTTTACAATGCTTTAAACCGGGTTAATCCTCCCGTTTCTGAAGTAGTCTTTTGGTGCCAAATCTTTGATTGTAGGCTTCAGGATCTACTTAAAGAGCCAATTAATAAAATTCCTAGTGTAAAAGAGCTCGAGCGAAAAGTAGATAATCCATCATTTAAACAAGGCCAATTAGATATATAATTAATTTATATATACATATATACAATATTTATATCATTTGTTACCTAATAATTATAAAAAAAATATTTTTTATTATATATGGCTACGGAATTTAAATACAAGCTGTGGGCACAAATGGCGAAGGTGGCACCATCGCCGGATGAACAGAAGATTTACCGGATGAAACTAGCCGAGAAAACCAAACTTTCCGGCCGTCAGCTAACCACCTTCTTTAATCTGCCGAAAGAATCTAAAAAAGATATTCCGGCCACCATTCTGCTCCAGCTGGCCGTGCTCCTGGGTACCACTCCGGAGAACCTAGTAAACTTTCCGTTGCCCCCGCGCACCCTGGATCAGGAAATGAATGATCCTAGCCGCATTGCCGAAAGGTTCGGTATGCGCCGATCTTCCACGAAAGCCCCCAAGCCTATGCATAGATAGAAACTACATCCGCAGCCAAGGTCTCTTATAGGGTGGAGACGGCTACATTACAACAATCTAACGCGGGATGGAGCAGAAGGCAGCTCGCTGGGCTCATAACCCAGAGGTCGGTGGTTCGAGTCCACCTCCCGCTACTAAGGATTACCAAAGAGCTCCTAGCCAGGTGAGTGATTGCCGGCAGTAGGAAGAAAAGACAATCGGGAAAGACCGGTGGATTACCAGGTGGCGGAATTGGATATACGCTTGAGCAATTGTCATTCAAGTGAGGTCAGGGATTTAAGCACCAGCCAGCATCCTTAAAAAGTGACTTAATACCAACAGGGTATTAATAAGGCTCCTCACAAGTGCCGGTTCGAATCCGGCCCTGGTAGCATACATGGGTAATGCAAGCGCTTTATAGGTGTCCCCAGTGGTGAAAAGGAGTAGCCACTAAAAGCAAGCCGTTAACCGGAACCGCGTCAGTGTTCCGGCACTTTTTTCCTTCTCACCTTTAAACGGAAAGCCTATGAGTCAGGAAGTGCATTATTTTTTTAAGCAGGATAATAAAAAGGCCGTCATGATCCGGGCGCCGGACAGATTGCTGATCATTGAGCTGAACCGCCATCCGGAAGACGAACCCGATACTTACAGGGTCTACGGCTTTAAAGATAAATACATGGCCAACCGAATTTTAAAAACGTGGGAAGAGCACCGGATCACTCCCGCTTATTATCAAATTTTAGTCAACTGTGCGCTGGGTTTAATTACCCAAGACACTCAAATTTTAACCTCATGAAATCAAAACAAAATTATTACAAAATGATCGCGGATGGCATGGAGAAGCTATTCATGGATATTCGCACGACTTTGGCGGAAGATTTAAAATCTGGCGTGATTGACCAGGCGACTTTTGATGCCTGCGATCTGGAGTGTGAACACTGCTTATTAGAAGTGCAGCAAGAAGCTAAGGACCTCCAGTAAGTTAAATTTTATTTTTCACCAAAATACCTTCCTATCTGCGCATGGAATCAAATAACTATAAGACGGGTAAGCTGTCGCCGGAAGATGAGCAGTATTTACGAGACAATTACCGGGTAAAATCTTACTCAGTTATAGCTAAAAAGCTTAAACGGAAAACGGGAGCTATCGCCAATACTGCCTGGCGATTAGGTTTAAAAAGAACTCCGGAAGAACAAAGAGCCATTTTCCTCAAATACAATACCGGTTGCTACAAAATCGGCCACCGCCCTACCAATGCTGATCAACTTAAAGGTAGACACCTGTCGCCACAAACCGAATTCAAGAAAGGTCAGCAAGCAATTAATCTAAAACCAGTAGGAACCATCACCATCCGAAATGATCAAAGAGGTGTGCCTTACCGATGGATAAAACTTAGTGATGGTACTTGGCAACCCTTACATATTCATAATTACATAAAGGCATACGGACCAGTGCCGGAAGGGCATATTGTAGTATTCCGCAACAAGGATACCATGAATGCCGCCCCAAATAATCTGGAATGCATTACCAAAGCGGTGAATGCTTTGCGTAATAAAGGTTATATCCCGCGACCTCCGGTAAAACCTGATCTGGCTCCAGCTCCCAAAAGAAAATACTTAAGTGCCTGTCATAAAGCCAAAGTAAAAGCGGCCGAGAAGGAGGCTCTTATCCTGAAAAGAAAACAAGAGCGAAAAAAACAGATCAAGTTAGCTATGCTTTGTTTAGATCCGGCCTTCAAGGAAAAAGAGGAAGCTAAGCAAAAAAAGGCAGCAGAAAGAGCAGAACGCAAAGCGCACAAAGCTGCTTTAAAACTTAAATCTCAGGTAAAGTCGCTTTCAAATCATACTGCGGTGGAAGATAAAGGACTTAAGCGCCTGGTAAAATCCATTGCGAAAGCTCGCCAGGTTCAAAAGCAAGAAGCACCTCCCAAAATTAGCTTGGTAGAAAAACTAAAGTCGATGACTTACCTGGAGCGTCAGGAATATTTTAGGCAGAAAAACCAGGATAAAGTGCCCGTTTGGTTGGATGAAAAAACCTGTGTTTATCGAAGGGCACCTAAAACCCAATTACTATGAACAAGCACGATAAGTTGAAGGAGCTGCGGGAGCACGTGGCTTCTTTGAAGTTAGAAGAATGTGAGCTACATGAGCAAATTTTGGGCATTTTAACGCGCATGGCCAAAGGTAAAGTTTACGGCGACGAGCATACTGACATCAGTCAGAAAAGATCCAGAATTAATGCTCTTCGCCAGTTGGCCTCTAAAAAGCTCCAGGAGATTCGACATATAACAAAGTCTCTTCAACAACCTCTTTTTAACTCTTAAGTTATGCAAAACAACAGCGCAAATACCTTAAATGGTCGGCCGCTCACCTTTGGTGATTTAGGCCAAATACTAAAGGCCCGGGAGCATTACGCCAAGTCGGCCGGCCAGTTACCAGTGGCCACCCTCGGAGAAGAGTATCATTTTGATACGAATACCACCTCGCTTAAATATGATTTTCAATGCATCAAAACCCGATGCCAGGAGCAGCATACCCGCGCGTTAACTTATAAGCAGTACTATGCCCTGGAGGATGCCGATTTGGATATACAATGCAGCTGCGGGGCAAAGTACCAAATGCGGCATGATGATTTTTTCGTGGTACCAGAAAGTTTGCTGCCTTCTTATTTCCCGCGCAAGCCGGAGCTGCCTACTCTTTTCAACTTAAATCCTGCTAAATCATGTGTTTCATAAAGACTTATTCGGGTCTCCAAGTGGAATTACTGGAGCCTAGAGCTGATCAAATCGAATTAGAAGACATTGCCCATGGCCTGGCCATGAAGTGCCGCTTTTCCGGCCAGACGAATCAGTTTTACTCGGTGGCGGAGCACAGCGTCCGGGTTGCTTATTTACTGCTGGAAATGTATCAGAATCCGCTGCTGGCCATGGCCGGCCTGATGCACGATGCTGCCGAAGCCTACCTGCCGGATATTGCCACTCCTTTGAAAAGAATTATTCAAGGCTTCCATGTCATCGAAGAAGGCTTAATGCAGGTCATCACTTTAAAATTCAAGTTACCCCCACCCGTTATTACCCAGTTTAAAATTAAGCTAGCCGATAGAACGCTCCTGGTTACGGAAGGCCGGGATCTGATGGCCTGGGATCTAAGCGAAGCCTGGTGCCAGGACTTCCCTCCCCCGATGAAAATTGAAATCCGGCCGCTGCCATGGGCGGATGCCAAGGCAATTTTCTTAAAAACTTACCTGGATTTGCAAGCCCGGATCCGAGCTTACGATGCAGAAGCAAACGAACTGGAGCAGGTAGCATGAGCGAAATCAAACCATTTCCGCTCATGTGGCCCCTGGGCTACCCCCGGACCGAAGAGCCGCGGCGTTCGCTGTTCTTTGCTTTAACCATTGCCAAAGCCCGGGATGGCATTCTCGAGGAGCTTCGCAAATGGAAAGCCGACAATGTCGTGATCAGCTCCAACGCCCCGTTGATGAAAAATGGCCAGCCATATTCTACTAAAACCATAGGCCACCAGGAAGATACCGGTGTGGCCGTGTACTTCAACCGCGCCGGCGAACAGTGGGTCGTGCCCTGCGATGAGTACGATACAATCTGGGACAACATGCAGGCCATCCGCTACATTATTGAGTCGCTGCGCACGATTGAGCGCCATGGCGGAGCGCAGGCCTTCCGATCGGCTACCACCAATTTCAAAGCCTTACCGGAAAGAGGCACGGGTTTAACCGGCTGGGAAATTCTCAAAATAAAACCATGTGCGACGGAAGCGGAAATCAAAAAGGCTTACCGAGACCAGCTAAAAACTGCTCAGGGAGCCCTCGGCAATATCACATCTGAAAAATTAGACTTATTAGTCCGGGCCAAAGAGGAATGTTTGGCCGCAATTAACCGAAGTTAAACTGATTATAGAATTAAATTTATGAGCACGAAAAAGCAAACCATTTTTAAAATAAATTTTGAACGTACGCTTAAGAATATCAAGGAGCTGGTGGATCAGCTCCCACCTCAGATCCGCAATGGCCAGGTTCGCCGGGCCATCAAGGGAAACGTGAACAGCACGGCCTTTCATATCTACCGCCTTTTTATGGCTGGCCTCAAGAAAACCAGTCGCGTCGTCCGGGCCTTCCGGACGACGAACACCAGCCTGGCCAAGGTATCCAACAACCACGTGCGCACCATCCAGCGCCACATCCAAAAGCTGATCGATTTAGGAATAATTCAGGCGAAGGTACGGGTAGGTAATGGCTTGCAGTTAATGCTAAACGAAGCCCTGCTGGCGTTCGATGCGAGAGAAGTGGCATTCCACCCCCAATCATCCGTAATGAGCGCACCAGCGCCGGATTTTACGGCTACGATTGCACAAAAAACAGAAGCACTCCGCCTCAAATTTTCATTAAAAAATGCTCTGGGCGGTTGATTTTTAGCTGATCGGACAGAAAGTCTCATATTTGTTCTTATAAGAACTATTCATATAATATATGAATAATAAGAACGTCGATTTTGGGCTTACTTATCCACAAGCTAATCCACAGAACTAAAATTTATTGGTTCCGCTGAAAAAAAAACAGGCGGGGCCAGGCTGCGGCGGCCACGGAGGTAGCGCCGGCGAGTCAAATGGTAATATTCCGGGCGAAAAAATTGCCCGAAGGTACTGTATTGCATTATTTTAAGAACACGAATAAGCTTATGAATCCGCAAAAACCCGATTTAACCGATATTAAAGCCCTTTCCATCGTTAAAATTTTGAGTTCGATAAACATATTTCCCCAGTTTAAATCCGGAGGGGAGCAATACTATATTTCTCCTATCCGGAACCCGGAAAAAACGCCCAGCTTTACGGTCAATGAAAGAAAAAACTGCTGGTTTGACCATGGTTTTGAGGGCGGTGGTGTAGGAGGAGACGTGATTGATCTGGTAAGCCGGCTCTACGAGATAGAGTTTCCGGTAGCTGTGGAATTCCTGCAGCAGGCCATCCATAATCCCGCACTACTCGGCTCCAAACTAACAAAAGTCGCGGCCGTGGCGCCGGCTGAACGAGAATACAAAAGCACTCTTACTTTACTGCAGGCCGGACCAGTCGAACATGCCATCCTTCTGAAATACCTCCGGAGCCGAGCCATTAACCTGGATCTACTCTCCGGTTGCTCCGATCTCTTGCACCAGGTATACTACCAGCTGGCCGGCAAAAATAAAATTTACTATGGCCTTGGCTTTAAAAATAATGCCGGTGGCTACGAGGTGCGCACGTACAATTTTCAAAGCTTCATCGGCTCGAAAAAGGATGTCACTTTTCTCAAAGGATCCTGGCCAGGGTTAGCGGTATTTGAAGGCTTTATGGATTATTTATCGGCTTTGACTTATTGGAAAACTACCTCGTTAAAGTACGATATCCTTATTTTAAATTCCACCCGGATGTTGAAGGCTGCTTTACCAATTATACTCTCCCAGCCTCATGTATATTCCTTCCTGGATAATGACCAGTCCGGCCTTCAAGCCACCGAATTTATTAAAGAAAAATGCCAGGAAAATGAAATTGGTTTTACCAACCACAGTGAGATTTATAAAGGATACAAAGATTTTAATGATTTACTGACCAATTCTGCACCGCCAAGACCGCTACCTGGAACCTCCAAGGATACTGTAAGTGAAATCAGCAAAAATAGCAAATGGTGGCTATGGGTTATTTTCCGGGAAATGCAGTTTACCAAAGATGGCGTCGGCTTTACCAAATTCACCTGGTTTTCCTTTAACAGTGATGCATCCGGCTATCAGGCTCTGCTCCAGTTCAGGCAGAGCCTGGAGAGTAAAATTAAATATTACCGGCTTTGTGAACGCACTAAAGGTCGGGACTTTAAAATTTTAGAAGAGGGCCACGTGTAATGTTAGCAGTAAGGGAAAAAATAGTAATCAGTAAACTGGGGGCTCGCGCCTTAGTGCTAGCTATTGATAGTTGGATTGATGATAATTTCGTCTTAGATGCGGAAAGTTTCGCCGGCCGGGTAAGCGTGGAGCAGGTTCTAAGCATAAACCATTTGTGGAGGTTGAAAAGCCGGCTGCTGTTGGCCTGTCACACTTGTAACCGACGCAAGAAACTTGAATTTTCTTTTGCCTTTTCGCTTGAAGAGATCCTGGCCATTCGGGTTTGCATTTGTTACGAAGGTAGCGACGGCCTGCTGCTCCAGCTCTTGGGCCAGGTTCAGCAAAAGAGCTTGAATTATGACCACATTATTGAATTTTAAACAACTTTGATGAAAACAGCAGAAGAAGTACTCAATAAATACACCACAACTTTATCAGATGGTACAAAGGTCTGTCCTCATGAATCCAGGCTTAAAGCAATGGAAGAATATGCTGATCAATGGAAGCCACTACCCTCTCTTTCCATAATGTTCGATGGCGAATATTCTGAACAATATAACGCGTTGCAAACAGCCTTATTCTATGCCGCAGAGGGTGAGGAGAATGTTTACACTTACTTAAACACTACTCCCAAAACCAGTCTAGTTGTAGAACTAATACAGGCGCTACATCATATAGGCTATTCTATTAGCAAATTTATTCCTAATGAAAACTAGATGAAACTAACTGAATTTTTAAAAGATCTATTAAACAGTTTTCGCATGATAGCAGCTGCCATTATTTTCATTAGTATCATAATCCTTTTAATTTCTTCTTTCATAATCGGAGTAGTACAAATTATTAAAGAACTATAAACTACAACTATGGCTCAATATATTTTAAATGTTGATCAGAAAACTTCAATCGCTATTCAAAAGCAACTGGGCCTTAACCTTTCTTTTCAGCGAGTAGAACTTATATCCATTGTACCCAAAAACGGCTGTATGGATGTAGTTGTGGCAACTGACGACCCCACAAATCTATTTACCTTAGGTTTTTTCGTTGGTGGAAGAATTGTAGCTGGTCTTTAATTTTAGGGTATTTAATTAAAATAGTAGATGTTGAATTTTTAGAGAGCAAACGTCCTTTATACAGCACCTGGTCTGGCGTAATTTTAGTATATTCAAGACCAGGATATATGCAGATCACACCTACGGCTCAGGTTACAGTACCTGTTAATAAAGAAGTAAAAAAGAAAGAAAAGAATATTACCTTACACTTACCGGTAAAATCTTATGTTCAAAAGTACCTGGTCAAACGTTACGGCAGTTTATACATCATTAGCAAGCGGGATGCTATTGGCATTGTGTTGTTTCAAATGCTGCGCCGGCCATCCACGGAGAGCCGGGCTACCCAACGCCTGAAACAATATACCGCTACTTACCCCATCGAGGTTTCTCCCAAAAATTTCTGGAAGCGGGGTTGCCGCAACCTGGATGATTCCCTTACCATCGAGTGGCATAAACTGGTAGAAGACTTAATTTACCAGGAATACTGCAGCTATATTGAGAATATGGAAGCGCACGGCGTTGAGCAACGTTATGCCATTGAAGCCTTTATGGCCAAGTATAATTTTGATGAGACGGATATAAAATTCGAAACCATTAAGAAAGCTTAACAGCGC
Source organism: Adhaeribacter arboris (assembly GCF_003023845.1). NCBI lineage: Bacteria > Pseudomonadati > Bacteroidota > Cytophagia > Cytophagales > Hymenobacteraceae > Adhaeribacter > Adhaeribacter arboris. Next base: position 2,534,946 of record NZ_PYFT01000001.1, read on the forward strand.
TACCGTAATGAACAAACGGAACAGGGAATAGTACCAATCAAAGTAGTAGAAATATTACCGTACCTTTGCGCCCTTAATTTGCTCGGCTCACGTAAAAAAATAAAAAAGGTTGTAAAATCGGCCGCTTAATGGTTCCGCAAATGTCCCGTAAAAAGACTACTTTTTGAAGAGGGTTTTAAAGCTAGCTTTCCGCTAGCTTTTCTTTTTTTGATTTGCACTTACGAAAGCTATTAGATAATTGTTGCCGGCTAAACCCTTTCTTTGGAAATAGCCTTATTTCTCGTCCTATCTAACGCCTTACTCCCCAATTACCTTTGTTTGGAGTAATGTCAGCATGAAAAACATTGAGCAGATTGCGGAAGATAACCTGGGCGGCCTGGCGGTGTGTTTCTACACCGACTGGGACAATATTGATTTTACCCAGTTTCCTAAACGCCAGGGTTTGCGCCTGATCGGCGATATCGTGCTCAAACCCGGCGCTACCTGGGGCATGCTGGTTTTTACCGCTAAAACAGCCGGCTACTCCCAGCCCACGAAGCAAGACCGGCGCGGCACCATTTATCCGCACGAGATCAAAGGTTTCCTGCCCCGCGAAACGCCGGAGTTAGCGGAAACCTTGTTCGAAATGAACACGCAGCGCCGCTACCTGGTGCTGCACCGGGACCATAATGGTTTTATGCGCCTCTCCGGAGGGCCCGAGTACGGGTTAAAGTTTGAAAGTAAATTTTCCACCCAGGACTCACCCGATGGCCGCAATGGATCCACGGTCAGCTTAAAAGCCGAGAGCTTACTGCCGGCATTGTTTTACTCCGGCGCCTTGACGGTGACAGATCAAGTCCTGGATCCTACTTCGGAACCATCCGGCTTTGTGCGCTTTGAAAAAGGCAACGGGGAGCTAATCGCCCTGGTACCCGCGGGTGGCCGCTTCCAGATTCTTTCGGGCTTTAGTTACGGTTTTAGAATTTTATCATGACACAATTCGCAACTAATAATGAATGGGCATTAAAATGGATTCCTCGCTTTAAACCCAATACAAACGGGGAAATAGAAGAAGTAGACCTGCAGGAATTTACGCAAGATGCGGCCGATACTTTCGTCAATAAAAACGATCCGACTACCGGTGGTGGGCAATCTTTAGCGTTGTATACCGAATCCTTTAGCTTTACTGCTTTCCTATCACTGAGGTACACCCCGGTAGCCGTACCCCCTTACTCGGCCAATGGTATCTTCAAAATCCGGGTATTTACTTCCGAAGGCATGTACCGGCCGGTTTATGCGCTGAACGGTAAAAAAATTACGATTTCTTCGCCGGCTACCTGGCTCAAGGCAGAAGTAGATTATTGGGTCGGCGCTAGTACTCCTGGGACCGGAGGAGACATTTTTTATGGCATTCCCGAATATGATCCCAATACTCCTTATCAGTACGGCGTAGAGCCTAAGATTTTGCAAGCCGTGGTAGATGGTAACCGCAGCCTTGTCACGCTTAAAAATACGCCTAACACCCAGGATTTGGAAACTCGCCTGGCTCCCAGCCTGGCACCGAATAGCCAGTGGCGCGTGGAGCAAATCGGGGTAAACGGTAATTTAACAGCTATTGAAATTCGGAATTCGCTACAAACTTTAACGGGTGATGATCGGTTGGATGCTTCCGCAATCAAGAATTTACCCGGCACAAACTTAGAATACTCCGATTACGATGGCGAAATAACGGGCTTTAATAATATTCGAAATGGCATAACTCAAGAAGAAGGCACGGGTGAAATGTCTACTTTGCGCCAAAGGCTTATACAGACCGAGGAGGGAGATGTTACCACGCATCATGTAGGCGGCGGCGCCCTTATTACCCGTACTAGCCCGGAAAAAGCGACTGTTATCCTGGAAACAGAAATTGATGATTTAGTGAACGGCACCGGATCCCAGGTCAAAATCCAGCTAGGTTCCAGCCTGCCTAGCCACCCGATCCCAGATTTTCCGATCGGTAACGGCTTACGTTTTCTGGTGCGGGATGCTAGCTCGGGTCAGGAATCCAATATGGAAATCCGGCTGGATGGCTTGTATTTGAATAATGAAAGTATAAAAACCTCTTCCTCCCAAGTGTGGAATGAAACCCCTATCGGTAATATTAATGGCAGTAACGCTTTATTCCATTCCGCTTACCCCTTTAACCCCTCCAAATTTAAATTATATGTGAATGGCTTATTACAGAAAATAGTAACTGACTATCAGTTATTCAACAACCAGGATATTCAACTAACCTTTTCACCCCAAACAGGAGAAGATTTAAAAATTAATTACGAGAAATTATAATTATGGGAATTAGAACTAGACAAATCGAAGATGGGCAGATAACCGCCCCAAAAATTGCGGCCGGGGCCAATATTGAAACCAGTAAGTTAGCCGACGGAACCGAATTCTTTAAACGCGACGGTTCGGTGCTAGCTACCGGTACCCACGACATGAATAATAACAAAATTCAGAACGTGGGTACGCCTACTAATACCGGGGATGCGACGAATAAAACGTACGTGGACAGCTTGATTGCCGGACTGAGTTCGGCTTACAAGTACCGCAACGTGCGAGCCGCCACCACGGGCAACGTGAACATCAGTAATCCGGGTACCGCTGTTTTTGACACCGTTACGATGGCGGTAGACGAACTTCTGCTGGTCTGGCAGAATACAACCCAGAGTCAGAACGGTATTTATTTATTTAAGGGTTCTGCCGTGCCTTTGGTACGAGCCCCCAATTCAGACGCCTGGAACGAATTTCCTGGCTCTCTGGTATCCGTCAATGAGGGTGCGGTACACGGGGACTCCCGGTTCTTTTCGCCGGTTAACGACGGCGGCACCTTGGGTACGACCGCTATCACCTACACCAAAGATCCGACCAGCGGCCTGACTGCAGCCAACATGGTGGACCGGGAAACGCCTTCCGGTTCCATTAATGGCTCCAACACCGCTTTTACGTTAGCCAATACCCCCGTATCCGGTTCGGAGCACGTGTACCTGAACGGTATTTTGCAGTTGCCAGGGGGTATCGATTACACTATTTCAGGTACGAGTATTACCATGGCGACGGCCCCTTTAAGCGGGGAATGGCTGCGCGTTAGTTACCGGAAATAATGCCGAGCAAAGCCGCTTACCGGCAGTTGTTTGGGAAAGCAGCGCCGGCTCCCACTACTTTAACGACGAACACCAGTCAAACCATTGACCACGCGAATACCAGTGTAGCTACTGTTAGTAATAGCAGTAACGTAACCTACACTTTCAGTAACCCGGAATTTCTATGGACGGCTACTATTTTAGCTTCTGGAGCAGGTATACCGACTATTTCCGGTTCCACTTTAATCGGAGATGGAGAATACGATCCGGCGAGGAATAACCGCATTGATATTGAGTGCTTAAATCCAACCGGTCCGGTTTACCACCATACCATAATTAATTATTGATACATGCACTTAGGTATTCTCGGTCAAACGAACCAGATCTTGCGCCGTTACATGCAGGCGGACGGAGTGTCGCAAATGATGCAGGTCAATCATTCGGCTTTATGGGCGGGTTATACCGGCGATTACACAGCAACCGGCTGGATTTGGATTGATCCGAATGATCCCCTTACTTCTGGCGGCACCATTCTGGAAAAAGGCACCACGAATAATTATTTTACTATCACCAAAGGCTCCTCCGGCGCTTTCCTCCAGATGGGCACCTCAAACGTAACGGCTAACCGCCTAACTACCACAGCTATCACCAAAGGTGTCTGGACTCCCTTTGGATTCAGCGCCAAGCTACAAGCCGGTGGATCGGCGATGGATTTAAACGGTTACCTGGGCAATAGTTTTCACTCCAAGACAGGAGTAGCTTTACCCGTAGCCAATACCGCTAACTGGTTTGCGGGAGCTCGGAACAGTACGACGAAGAACCCTTTTTACGGAAAACTCGCAGTAATCCGGCAATACCAACGTTCCATGACCGTCAGCGAACTCGAAAAATCCAGGTACTACCGTTATTCTGATAACCTGGTAGCCGAGTATTTATGGCTAGAACAAACCGGCACCACGGTAGAAGATACCAGCAATAATAATAACCCCGGCACCATGCTTTTCAGTGCACAATGGGGAAAAGAATTTGTGACCAAACCACAGCGTTTATACCAAGCCGCTTAAAATTGACCCCTTTAACTTTTAATTGATCCACCCGTGCAACTACCGGAAACACCCCAAGCGGAACTGCTCTTTGCTTTCCCTTCGCTTACGCAAGTTAATCAGGCGAAAACTTTGGCTGAGAACGCGAGAGTTGCCGCTGAAACCGCTGAGGCTAATGCCGAGACGGCCGAAACAAATGCAGAAGCGGCTGCTACTAATGCTAACTCATCGGCCACGGCAGCAGCTAATTCGGCTACAACCGCTACCACCAAGGCTTCCGAAGCAGCTACCTCTGCTACATCGGCCAGTGGGGCTGCTTCTACGGCTACGACAAAAGCTTCGGAGGCTTCTACTTCTGCCACTACCGCTGGCAATGCGGCGAGTACTTCTACCACCAAGGCATCAGAAGCAGCTACCTCAGCCAGCAATGCCGCTAATTCGGCCACCGCAGCTAGTACCTCGGCTAGTACTGCTACCACCAAAGCTTCCGAGGCAGCCAGCTCTGCTACTGCGGCTAGCACTTCTGCTTCGAATGCTAGTACATCAGCCACAACAGCTACTACTAAGGCTTCAGAAGCTTCTACTTCGGCTACCAATGCAGCTGGCTCGGCAACTACGGCTGGTACTGCCGCTACCAATGCGGCCAGCTCCGCGACTGCGGCCGGCAATGCGAAGACCAGTGCGGAAACAGCTGCCACCAATGCTAATAACTCTGCTACAGCAGCAGGCACCGCGAAGACAGCTGCGGAAACTGCCAAGACTGCGGCCGAAACAGCAGCATCAGGAATTAGCACCGATCTTACCTCCCTGGCAGAGGGAATTGCCAGTGTTAATCAACGAATAACTGATTTACCGGCAACCACTAAAACTAACTTAGGTTTGGATCAATTGGATAATACTTCCGACTTAAACAAACCAATTTCCACCGCCACTAAAACCGAGCTGGACAAAAAGCAAGATGCCGTTGTTTCCAACTTCCTGGATCTACCGGCTCCCGTGGCGAACGTCATTACTTTGGTTTACGATCCGTTAAAGCCGTACGGCTACGTCGAATTAAACGGTAATAATCTAACGATTCAGTTAGATGACTTAGAAGAAGGCGAACCTGGAGTAGGCATTAAAGTTAAAAAAGTGGTTGGAACGGAAGCGGTAACTTTTAAAAACGGCACCACGACCATTGCTCCCCCCGCTACGCCTACTCCTTCCACCGGAGCTAATTCCTGGGATTTATGGTTTGTGGAAAAATTTAAAAGTTTATTTTTCATTGATTTAAAGCCTTTCGGCACCCCAACTCCGCCACCGGCACCCGTAACCAAATTACCCAATGTAACTGGCTTTGGCCTGCAGCAAACCGGGCCGCACCAGGTCACTATTTCCTATAACAATTACGCTACCTCCTCGGGTATCTCCGGTTGTACGCTTCAAATTATCCGGCCTACTTCGGCTACGGGAACGGCCCCCACGGTGGATTCTTCCACCAACCTGGCTAATCCGAAAGTGGATAATGGTCCGGTGGTAGGTAACGCCAACGCGACTTTGGATACCGGTAAAACTTACATCTACCGCATGCGAGCCACCAAGAGTGGCTATACCAGTTCGGACTGGGTTACGCAAAGCATAACCATTATTTAATTTATGGGAGTATTGCAGCAAAGTTACCGGATCCGGTTAGCCTCCAACACCATTGCCCGGATTATCGAAGCCGTAGCCAACATGACGGCTTCGCCTAAATCGGGCAATGCTCCGCTGGTGGTAGCTTTTGATGGCACAGGTAGTTCCGGAACCAATAATGCGGACCTCAAAGAATACCAATGGGATTTCGGTGATGGTGTAACGGCTACCACTACTACCCCGACCACCACGCATACCTATACGGTGGTGGCCACCAGGAAGGCTAGTTTAGTGGTTAAAGATATTTATAACATTGTTTCCGACCCATTTTATTTAACCATAAACGTGGGGGGTACCCAACCACCGGAAGAAGAATATTCTACTTTCACGTTGGATCTGGCGGATATGGCTTTGAAATATAAGCGCCTGAAAGAAACCACCGCTAGCCCACCAACGGCTAGTTATCCGGAATACGTTACTGCCTTAGCGGCTTTAAAAGCACGAATTGGCAACAACAGCCCCAAGGTGAGTACGCTCAGCTCAAATACCTTAACCCGGATAAATTATAATCTAACCTTAAAGCCGGACACCTACAATAATTCAGCTATTAACTATGGTCTGAGTACCACCAAGCGCAACGCCTATACGTTGCCGCCTTATTGGTGGCCACGCCGGGTAAATACTACTACGGGTACCTACGACTCATCCAAATCTTACAATGAAGCGGGAGCTATTGTGGGCAACGGAGAACCTTATGTAAAGAGAGATGGCATTGTAAATCCCGAAACGAGCATTTATAAAGATGCCGGCTACATTCAACAAATAGCCGCCGATGTTTTAACTTTAGGGGTTTATTTTTACTATTCCAGCGATCAATCTTACGCCAATAAGGCGGTGGCTCTGTTAAAATCCTTTTTTACCAGTACCACGACCGGCATGATGCCGCATTCTAAATTTATCGAGGTAATAAAGGGAAATGTTGATTGGAAAGGTTACGGCTCCAGTTCCGGCTTTGTGGCCACCGAAGTACTGACCGACATCGCGGATAGCTTCCAATTACTGCGGATTCGCGGAGCTTCCGCCCTCGACGATGTTTTTGAAACGGCCATGTTGCAGTGGATTACCGATTTCTGGGGCTATATGACCAAAGAATTTACTTCTAAACCCGCTACTACGGACGTAGAAAATTACATCCACTGGAAAAAACTGTGGGATCCTACTTCCTCCTCGGGTATTTATTACAACTATAATAACATTCGTACCCTGTATACTTTACAAGTTTGCACGTTTGCGGTTCTTACCGGGAAAAAACAATGGGCCATTGACCACATAAACAAGTACGTGAAAGATGTAGGCTCCACCAAAGGGTTGATCTCGCGGCAATTTGAGGTCGTTACCCGGACCGGAACCAATGGGGTGAGCGAAACCTTTTGTGACCAACCTTTAGAACTTAGCCGAACCCGGCCCTGGACGTATAGTTGTAAAAATTTAACCGGTTGGTTGCAATTATGCCAATTAGCGCAATACTTAGGCATGGACCTGGCGAACTACGTTTCACCTGGTGGATCTTCGATTAAAAAGGCCATCAACGGAATGTTGTTTTATACCGAAAACACTTCGGTATTTCCCAAACTGGACAATGGCAAGCCGATCAGTGATCCGGTGCTGTACGACTTGTTTGATTCGCGTGCCCGATTGGCCTCCGGATTGTGGCCCAATGATGCCGCCTTACAAACCCGGATAAAAAATATTTAACGGCCTTAAATACTAAATACGGCACTACTAGCGCCAGCTCGGAGGCCTATTACCAAGCCGGGAAGAATTGGGAATTACTGGTCCAGAAAATCGGCTACACTTTTTAGATAAGATTTCAAAAAACACCTTCTGATCAGGAGGTGTTTTTTTGTCCTTTCAGTAGCCTGATCCTGACTTAATCTTTGCATCGAACTATTACGCACCGATGCAAGTCAACCGCATACTTTCCGCTGTCCTCTCCCAACCCTGGCTGATAGACCCCCTCGCCGCCGAAGGATTACTGCCCCTGGTTTTAAAAATGCTGGAGCAGGGCCCTACGGCTCAGCTGGAGGAGGAGCCCAAAGACAAGAAGAAAAAAGGATGGCAATACGAGGTAGCCTTAGTCGGGCATGCCTCGGCCGGCCGGGCCAGTTTGATGAGCTACAGCAGCTACGACGATGCGCCGGCAGGATCCATTGCAGTAACGACGGTTTCCGGTTCGATGATGCGCAACGATTACTGCGGTTCTCCTGGTACCAGCACGCTGGGCCAGCGCATTAAGGAAGCGGATGCTCACCCGAATATTGGCGCTCATCTGGTGCGATTCAATACGCCGGGTGGTACCGTGGATGGTACCGAAGCTTTTGCTTCCATCATCCAGCAAACGCAAAAACCCTTGGTAGCCTTTGCTGAATCCATGTGTTCGGCTGGTTACTGGTCCGGATCCGGCGCCAATCTAATTGTGGCAGCCGGTAAAACGGCCGGGGTCGGCAGCATTGGTACCATGATCTCCTTGGCTAGCTTCGAAGAATATTATAAGAAGATCGGCATTGCCACGCATAATATTCGCGCTACCAAGTCCAAAGATAAAAATGAAGGCTACTACCAGGCCTTAGAAGGCAAGTACGATAAGCTCCGGACCGAAAGCCTGGATCCGATTAATGAAGCCTTTATGGCCGCCGTCCAAGAAAACCGGGGCGATAAATTAAATCTTAAGAAAGAAGATGTCCTAACGGGCAAAGTGTATTACGGTCAAAGTATCGTGGATGTCGGCTTGGCCGATGAAATCGGAAACTTTGATTACGCCGTTCGCCGGGCGCAGGAACTCGCCCAGGAACACTCCTCCAGCAATCAATCCACCATCCATAACCAAGAAATGAGCTTATTTTCTAAAAACAAATTTCCGAAGCTGAGCGCTCTGGCCGGCAAAAAAACGGAAGACATCACCGCCGAAGAATTCGATGCGGTGAACGAAGAGCTGGAAGCTGCCGGCATCGATACAGCCGGTTTTATTACTGCCGCGCAGTTGACCACTTTTGAAACGGGCTTAAGTGACGCCACTCGGTTACAAACCGAGAACAACACTTTAACAGCCGCCAACACCAAACTTACGGCTGACTTAGCTACCGCGAATTCCGAAGTTACTCGCTTAGGTGCGCTCGATGGCGCTGCTTCAACAGGATCTGCGAAAGCCGGTACGGAGATGGAAGAAGAAGCCGCCGAGGATGAAAACCAAAAAGCCATCGATGCACTGCCGCACAACCAGGCGCTGGCCAATAACCCTGCCTTTAATTAATACCCGCAACCTCATACTAAAAACAATTAATCACTCCTCATTTAATCTAAAATGAATATCGCAGACATTAAAACCGAATTTGGGGCTTACTACCTGAACAACGGGCAAAACTTGAGCCGCCTGTTTAAGTTATTGATGATTTCTTCTGTCACGGATTCGGTTTTAACGCCTATTAAAACCGATGACACTATTTGGCAGGCCGCTAAAGCTACCATCGGCCGGGTATTACAGCCTTTTCAAAAAGCTTGGACGCCGATTGGTACCGCTGAGTTCAAACCTTTGAGCATCCAGCAGTTTAAAATGAAAATTGACTCCCAGGAGTACCCAGATGATTTAGAAGCATCCTGGTTAGGTTTCTTAGCTGGGGATGGCATCGATCGGAAAACCTGGCCTTTTGTGCGCTGGTTCGTGGAAGTAATGTTAATTCCGCAGGCCATTGAAGATTACGAGTTGAATGAAGTGTACAAAGGTGTTCGGGTAGAGCCGACTGCCGGCACCGCTGGCGCTTCTGGTACTTCCATCAACGGTATCCGGAAAGCTATCAACGATAACGTAACGGCTGGCCGCATTACCCCGATTGTTACCGGTGCTTTGTCTTCGGACAATAAAGTATTGGTGGATCAGTTTGAAACTTTCGTGGACGCGATCAACCTGCGTTACCAGCACATTCCGATGCAGCTTTGCGTGCAGCCATCCGTAGAGCGCCGGTTCCACCGGGGTTACCGGGCCTTGTACGGGAAAGATACCGATTACAAAGGTTCTAATGGCTCCGTGGATTTCTCGAACATCACCATTATTGGTTTGCCATCTATGATCGGCTCCAATAAAATCTGGTGCACACCAAAAGGCAATGGCATCCATTTGGGTAAGAAAACCCAGAACAAGTCTGCCATGCAAATTGAAAACGTGGATCGTTTGATCAAAATGTACTCTGACTGGTGGTCCGGAGTTGGCTTTATCCTGCCGGAAATTGTGTTCACCAACGATCAGGATCTGGCCTCTTAAGGCCGGATCCTTTACCTAAGTTTCATATCTAAAATAAGGAGATAATAAAAGTGGATAATACCCAAAACCAGCCTCTATCGGCCGAAGAAGAATTAAAATTACTTCGGGAGCAACTAGCGGCTAAAGATTCAATTATTGCCGAGCAGCTGGAGCAATTAGATCTAGCGGAAGCGCAAAAAGGCAATCCTCTACCGGTCGTATCACACGACAAAAAGAAATACCAGGTGTTGGCCGCGCAGTTTCAATTTGAAGGTAAAGAGTACCAGGCCGAGGATTTAAAATCAGATAAAGACCTGGTCAAATCTTTAATTCACGGCGGTTCAGGCCTCATTCAAGAAATCAAGTAATCACCATTTAGTTAGAAAGGAAAACAAATCATGGCATTAGATTTATTTGATTTATTTGGTCCAGATGGCCAGGATAACGATGGTGGTTTTAAAACCCTCATGTACATTGCGCCAGAGCGGGATTTTTTAGCCTTAAAAGGCACGAAAACTACTACTGCTGAAGGCGATGAAGTAACCATCGATGGTAGCCATACCTTTAAACCAGGTAAAGGCTTCACGGAAGTTTACGGTACCTTAGATTCCGGCGAAAATAAACTGGAAGCTGTGGGAGAGCGTGATGGTCGCAGTCAAAAAGGCACCATTGAATTCTTCCACCCGGGAAATAAAAAGGCGGCCGCTGTTTTTGCCCGCCGCGTTAAAAACTTAGCCTGTATCTTAATTGTAGAAGAATTAGATGGCACTAAGTTACAACTGGGCAGTAAAGGTTTAGGAATTGAAATAGTGGGTAGCTATAATTCCGGTAAAGTATCCGGTGGTCGTCGTGGCTGGACCTTTAAAGGCGAGTATTACACCAATAAGCAATTATTCTACGAAGGTACGATTGCCTTAAAACCAGCCGAGGAAGAAGAAGGCGGCGCTTAATCGTATTAACAATTAGTGTTTTTCATAAATTTAATTTTACTAAAGCCTGGCCATTCGGTCAGGCTTTTTTCATGATTATCAACCATTAATAAGTATAAATTACCAATGACAATTCAGTATTTAATCCTCAACCTTTCTACTTTTATAAATGTAAAATAAAGAAGCAACCTTAAGTATACTAAAGCCTGACTAGGTTAATAGTCAGGCTTTTTTTACGTCCTTTCCACTGGCCCATTCGCATCGGAAATTTGAAGCATGAAGCTTGAAATTTCCCAATGGCTCAACAGTAACCAGGATTATCCGGCCGGCGTGGCCCTCTACGATCGCTACGGTGATAACCAGGTATTAAAGCAGCTCTTCGCCCATGGGGAGTACTCCTACAGCCGGCGCAAGTTAGTAGCCGCCCTGGAGTTATTACTGGAACAAGAGCCGGCTGCTCCGGAGCCACTCGCCGGGGTATCAGCAACGGCTCCAAAATCCGTTGATCCTAACATCCGCCAACAAATGCGGCCTCTCCTGGATGAAAGAACGATGCTTCATAACCGGCTCGGTTTATACCAGGAACTCAACCTTTCGCAAGAGGAAATGAAACATATTGCTTTCCGGATGTTGGAGCTTACCCGTCAGCTCGCGCCGCTTTACCAACAAACGATTCCGGTGGTACCAGCACCAGCTATCGTAGATTTTAACCAGTTATCGGGCCTGGAACAACTGAAGAAATTATCCAACCTCCGAAGCCTGCGCACGAAAATTAAAAAGAAACCGGAACGGGCTCACGAGCTGCCGGCCATTGAAGCCCAGATACACCAACTCGAACATTTAATCAATATTAAATAATGGAACAGCACTTACCGGAGGCTATTAAGCCAAAGGCCAAGCTCGATACTCGCTTGGACCGGCTTTATTACTCCTTCCTGGATGAAGAAGTGGAAAAAAGCCTTTCGGCGAAAGACCGGGAATATCTAGAGCAACTGGAGGCTGCCTGGTCTTTATTGGTCCAATATCATTCCTTTGAGCAGTCCGTCCCATTGCTTAAAAGTCGTTTTCAGATCAGTCGATCTACCGCGTACCGGGTGCTGAATGATTGTACCCGTTTATTCGGCGATGTTACCCAAACCAGCAAACAAGGGTACCGCCACATTCTCTACGAATACTCGATGCGGGTATTTCAATTAGCTGCTACGCAAAACCCGCCCGAACTCGGCCAGATGAACCGGGCTATTAAAAACATGGCCATGCTCAAAGGTTTGGACCAGAACGATGCCGGCTCTTTCGATGCTGAGTTACTGGAAGCCCACACTTACTTGCTGCAGCTGACAGCTAAAGGATCGGAGAAACCAAAAACCTTAAACATTAACGCCATTAATAAGCTGCCCGAGACTGAATACCAGGAAGTGATGGAGAGTGTGGAGGAGGAAGGCCTGGGAAATCAATCCATCGATGATATCCTCGACGGCAAACTGAGCTCTGATCAGGAGGAAGAAGATGACTAAAACCAAGGCCTTATTCTTTAACCGGCCGCAAAAACGTTTTATTCTTTCATTGCTGTCAGCCGCTGTATCCATCTGGAGCCGCGCCACTGGTAAATCCACGCTCATTGCCTGGCTCATGAAGTTGATAGTCGAGTCCATGCCGCGTAGTAAGTGGGCGCTGGTGGGCAGCACCTATAAGCAAATTCTAACTCTGACGCTCCCCTCAACCATAGCCTCCTTGGAGCGTTTGGGGTTTTATAAGGATAAGCATTACTTCATTGGCCGCAAGTGCCCCGCGGCTTGGAACGGCGTGGAGCCTTACGAACCCCCGTTGGACTACCAGCATTGCATCTACTTCTGGAAACAAGGGGTCGTTTTTCAGATGGTTAGCCAGGATGCCGGTGGCTCCGGCTCCCGGGGAGCGAACTTCGACGGCATTATCTCCGATGAGTCGTTACTCTTGAATAAAGAGCGCTACGATAAAGAAGTATCGGCTGCCAACCGGGGAAACTTACGTTTTTTCCAGAAAAGTCCGCTGCACCACGGCGAATTTCATTTTTCTTCCATGCCGTACGGAGACCAGGGCAAATGGCTGCTCGATGCCGGCCGGTATTACCAAAAAGACAACTACGATTTTCTGCAGCTGCAAAACGAGCTGGTAAAAATGCAGTTGGAATTTATCGATCGGAAAGATCGCGAGTTTCGAATAAAGCTTTGGGAGCAAATGCAGGAGCTCAGCCGGCAAATTCGCTTTTATCCTAGTAAAGAATCAAAATTGCTTTATTCGGAAGCCAATACTTTTGATAACCTGGAAAATCTGGGCTTAAAATACCTGGAAGATCAAAGGGCTACTTTAACGGACTTCGTTTTTTTAGTAGAAATTTTAAATAAAAGGCCCGGAACCGTCGAAGCCGGTTTTTACCCTACTTTAAATTACCAGCGCCATACGTACGAAAATTTTAACAATGGCTACCTGGAAGGCCTCGATTATAATCTCAAAAAGCTGCAGCAAGTCGATAGTCGCATGGATGCCGATTGTGTTTCCAGTCTGCCCCTTAGATTAGCGGTAGATTGGGGCAGCAAAATATCGGTGTTATCCGTGGCCCAGCAACAGGAGCTTACACTAGAATATCGCTTCTTGAAAGGCCTGTATGTGAAGCATCCGAAGCTGATCAACGACCTGGCCGATTTGTTTTGTGATTATTATGAGTACCATTTGAATAAGACCCTGGTATTTATTGAGGACTCTGAGTGGGGTAATGCCCGTAAGCCTGATAGTGACAAGACCTACAATGAGCAGTTCATTGACCGCCTCAAGACCAGGCGCTGGCGGGTAGTACGTACCAACCTGGGTAGGGTGCCCTCCTATCAGACCCGCTATCACCTGGCCCATGAGATGCTAGGGGAAACGGATACCCGTTTACCCAGAATCCGCTTTAATAAGCACAACTGTCGTGATATCCTCACGGCTATGGCCATGGCTCCTGTGAAGCAGGGTCGTACAGGGGAGATCGAGAAAGATAAGAGCAGTGAGAAGAAGCTCACAGTACCAGGTCAGGAGGCTACCCACTTTACTGACACCGTGGACTTACACCTGCTCAGCATCGATAAGCACGTGGTACGCAAGCAAGCTGACTTCAGTCAATTGATTATGATGGGTAGCCATCGCTAAGCAAAACTAACCAAGTGGCAATTGCCATTCAAAAAAGCCTCAGCTTTATCTGCTGAGGCTTTTTTGTTGGGGTGCTCTGTCATATATCGTAATTTTTGAAGGGCGGCAATTGCCGGGCCACGATAGTGCACGCCGGGGAGAGAATCCGGATTTTGAGACTGGCGCATAAGTTTTAGCGGCCAAAATCTTTGATTCTGACAAGTAGGGGTACTTTTTGCCTAAATTTTTTGAGATTGGCTTTTTAAACTGTTATGATAGACCAAATTATTTTAGGTAACACAGTGTAATGCGTAACTCCGGTATAAACACCTAGTTTACCAACATCTGAATCCGCCTCCCATTCATCATCCTTGTTAATTTCCCTAGTCGGCCAACCCGAAATTATATGACCTTGATAAAAGAAGGCCACTCTTCCAGTATGACATTCATCAGTTGAGGGCAACCCATCTTCCTTAATGGAAAATATTTTAATGTTAATATCCATACAAACCAATAGTATACTAATTGAATAAGAGCACGATTGAAAACTATACGAAATTTTTATTGTGCTTAGTTTTCTGTCCTTTCTATAGGCTCAGCTGCATCGGAAATTTGGTTCATAACAATGCAAATGGACATTATCCGGTTGAGCGAAGTACTCAAAATTATGGCTGTGAAAGCGCAGCCCTTTGATATTGTGTACTGCACCGCGGATGTAAAGAAAGGTACCGGAGGGGAAATTAAGGTGCGGAATGGTTGCCGGCTCTCCGGTATAAAAAAAGTCAATACCGAACCAGCTGAGCCAACTGAAACAGTACCAGTACCAGCTGGTAAAACTTCCAAAAATCCGCATCACTTCGAAAACGCCACCCGCAATATCATCAAAGCTAATGGCGCTGTTCGGACCGTCCACATTTTCCTGATTCTACAATTCAACGGTAAGAAAGTAATTATTTAATGGCAACAGTCAATAAAGCCGGCACCATGGCCTTCAGCACCCGGTCAAGTGTTATGATGAAAACTAATACCGGTTTTTCTGGAACCAAATCCAGCGAGGCCGGCGACGTGCCCACCACTTCGGTGCAAAAAAATGAGGGCAGCTCGGCCATTGAGTTCTGGGGAGATGATAATATGTTCCCGCAGAACGTGCGCAAGGAAGTGGAAAAGAACACCATCTTGCCCACCGTCTTGCAACGCCGGGCGGAGTTCTGGTACGGGGGCGGTATTGTTTACGGCACGCTGGAAGGCTACGACAGTAACAATAACGAAATATTTAAACGCGCTCAGCCGGGCCAGTTTCCGGAAGTAGATTTATTTTACCACCGTTCGAAACTCAATCGCTATGCCTTCGAAGGCTTTCTGGATTTATCCTGGTGGGCAAACACTTTCCCGGAATTAATCCTTAGCCGAGACCGCAAGAAAATAAATAAAATTACCATCCAGGAGGCGCCTTATTGCCGCTATTCCAAGGCCGATAAAAAGACGGGTGCTTTCAAATACGTGTACGTGAATGCCAATTGGGGCGAAGGTGGCCGGCACGATGATGAGTACGCTACGCCGGTACATGTACTGGATCCTTACGCCGATCCGGTAGAAGACCTGCAAAGCCACACTGACAGTTTCAAATACATTTACCCGGTTTCCGTTCCCTCTCCGGAGAAAAATGCTTACCAGCTCGCTAGCTGGAACAGCATCCGGCGCTCCGGTTGGCTGGAAGTTGCCCAGGCCATTCCAGAATTTAAAAAAGCCTTGTTTAAAAATCAGCTTACCATCAAGTACGTCGTGGAAGTGCATGCCTCCTACTGGCTGTGGAAGTACAAGGACTGGGAAACCAAAACGGATGATGAGCGCCGGAGAATTATTTCCGAGGAGCTGGATGAGTTCGATAAAGTAATGGCGGGTACCGATGGTGCCGGCAAGTCTATTCTTACCACAACCATTACGGTGGACGGCGAAACCATCGCCGCCTTTAAAGTAACGGCCATCGATGATAAATTAAAAACCGGTCTGTACATCGAAGACTCCCAGGAAGCTTCTTCCCACATTTTCACCGCTCTGGGCTTGGCTCCCACGCTGATGGGCATTAGTCCGGGTAAAGGCATGGGTGCCGGCAGTGGCTCCGACGCCCGGGTGGCCTTCAATAATTTTATTTCTACTTCCAAATTTCAGCAAGACTTAATCCTGGAACCGCTGCACCTGGTGCGCGACTACAACGGCTGGGACCAGAGCCTAGTCTTCCGGATCCAGAACCCTTTAATTATGACGCTCGATGCCGGCCAGCCGGTCCAGCAAGAAACTAAATAGCCATGGCTTTAATTAAAACAATCGAAGAATTTCAAAAGTGGGTGGGTGTTAACGAAAGCACGAGCCTCGAAGCAGTCATGGGTGACATTCTGCTGGTAGAAGATGAAGTTATTGTCAAATACCTGGGCCGTAACTTTTATGAAGAGTACGAAGAAAAATACCAGGCCGGTGGTTTAAACGATTTAGAAAACAAGTTGCTGGATAAACTCCAGTTGGCTATCAGTAATCTGGCGCAGGAAAGCTACTTAGATTTAAATCAGGTACAAATCAGTGACGGTGGTATTCATATCAACAGTTCCGAAACCCGCAAAACAGCATTTCAGTGGCAGATTAATAACCTGCGCCGAGGCTTTTTACGCAAAGGCTACAATGGCCTGGAACGCGCCTTAAATCTACTGGAAGACAATATTGATGCGGAGGAGTTTGCTACTTGGTCAGAATCGCCGGTCGCTACGGTTTTTCAACAGTACTTTATTAATACCGCGCAGGAGTTCTCCAAGTATTATAACATTTACGATTCCCGGCTGACTTACCTGGCTCTGCTGCCGATCCTCAAGAAGGAAGAGCGCTTTTTAATCGAGCCGGTGCTAGGCGCCGGTCTTTTCGAAGAAATTAAAGAGCAGATCAAGGATCGGGACCTATCTCCCGAGAATAAAATTTTA
The DNA here is from genome assembly GCF_003023845.1 of Adhaeribacter arboris. NCBI lineage: Bacteria > Pseudomonadati > Bacteroidota > Cytophagia > Cytophagales > Hymenobacteraceae > Adhaeribacter > Adhaeribacter arboris. Next base: position 2,552,034 of record NZ_PYFT01000001.1, read on the forward strand.
CTCGAGGAGTTTATCCGGCCGGCGCTGGCGCACCTGGTGGTGGCGCATGCCTTAGCCGAAGAAGGCTTCCGGTTAACACCGGACGGCATCGAGCTGACCTTTGGCCGCTTTGATGAGCTGAATAAAGAAAAAGCCTCCGAGAGTGCCAGCCAATTAAATCGCAAAATCCGGAACGCTCATCAGGATGGCCAGGCTTACTTGGTAAAACTGAGAAATTACCTTAACGAAAAATCCTCAGTTACTACTTACCATTCTTACTTTATCAGCTCCCTTTACCAATTCCCAGGATCCGCGCAAAATGTCGTGATCCGCAACACCGACCCAACCGCTAAAACCTACCGCTTCTTTTAATATGTCTGCCAATCAATCCACCCTAACTATTACCCGCGTCCTTCGCGAAGCCAAACAAACTTTGGGAACCATGACCGTTAAACTTGGCTCTCAGGTTATTTATAACTGTAAATCTTTAGAGCTGCCCTGGCGCAACAACAAGCCGAAAGTAAGCTGCATTCCGCCCGGTATCTACCAGGTGGTAAAACGCAACTCGCCCAAGTACGGCGACCACTTCCATATCCAGGACGTGCCCGGTCGGGATTATATTTTAATTCATCAGGGTAATTACCACACCGACATTCTGGGCTGCATTCTACCTGGCCAAGCCCATACCGATATTAACGGCGATGGACTACGCGATGTAACTAATAGCAAGAATACCTTGCGCATGCTGTTGAGCCTTTTTCCAGAAAGTTTCACGTTAACCATCGCATAAGGCTTATGTACTTCCAAAACATTTTGTTACCGCAACTTTTGCCCATTCTTCTGGGCCTCATCAACCGGTATATTTTTTCTGACTGGAGTTTTATTGCTTTTCTGATGGTGGCTGTTTCGCTCGATACCGTAACGGGCATCTGGGTAGCTTATAAGTTTCGCAAGATCCACAGCATGCGTTTACGGAAGCAGTTTTGTGAAAAGGTGGCGCAGTACGGTGTGGGCTTAATTCTGGTGCACATTCTTTCTTCCCACCTGGTAGACGGCCAGCCTAATCAAGCTTTTAATACTTTAATGCCCTACTTCAAAGGTGTGATGTACATGGTTTTCCTGGGAGCCGAATGCATTAGCGTGGATGAAAACATGGGAAAACTGGGCTTGCCTTTTTTACCCAAGTGGTTTCGCCGGCGCATGCAGGAGTTTAACGAAACCGGAGTACTTCCCCCTCCCCCTACTAAAATTACTTCTGAAACTGAAAATCAATCCAATTAAAAAATCATGAAAAATTATTTATTTGTTCTGACTTTATTGTGTCTTGTAAGCTGCAAAACGTTGCAGCCGGAGCCGGCTGCTCCTACCCAGGCTCCTTCTGATCAGCCGGAGCTTATCACTCCTCAGAAAACTTTGGCTCAGCCGGCACCATCGGTTTACCAGCTGCCGGCTGGCTTAACGGGCCGGCAAAAACTAAAAGCTATTCAGGCCCTGGCCAAGCGCGACACACCCGTAGTGCCCCGAAAGATTAAAGTAAATCAGGATAACCGGGTTAAGGATAAAAGTAAAGTGGCCGTTGATCAGCGCGTGAAAGATAAAAGTAAAGTGAAGGATCAAAAGAAAAGCCTGAAGAAAGAAAAGCTACAACCAGCTCCTAAAGTTGATTCCACTCACCAAGGCAAAGCATGGGCAGTATTTTGGTTTACGCTTTTTCTCGTGGCTATTGTCCTACAACTTTATTGGAACCGAAAAAAGCTCTGGACCAGGCTGGTCAAATTAGTGACTAAACGAAAAGCAAAGTAAATTAAAGTAGCATTGATGAAATAAGGGTAGTTGTAACTTGCCCATCATTTGATATTTTAAAATATACTCTATAATCAGTTACTTAATTACCATAAAGTTTGAAATTTATTAAACATTAAGCGTAATACTATTATTTTCATCCAAGCCTTTAATCTTACTTAAAATTTCTTTTGGCGAGTTTTTGTTAAACGTGTACTTATTTTTTACAACTATTCCACCCTCATCGAATATCTCTTGATTGTAAAAATCCAACGACTCTAATTCACTTAAAGTAATGTTTAATGCTTTAGCGAGATTAGGATAATTCATTTGCTTTTCTTTTTATATGTACCTCTTTTTTTCCCTTTGCATGGTTTTAAATAATTAGCTATAATGGCAAAATCTTCAATAGTAATAAATTTACTAATATCACCTCCAAACTTATTTTTGCAAAATTTGTAGGTAGGAGTAATCTTTTTTAATTATTAGGAACGCCCGTGCTCCTAACTGATTGGATGCTTTGCTTTCCACCTTATCACCGATTGGTGAGAAATTTCAAGTTTCTTGCCAATTGCCCGATCGGACAAACCTTCTTTTACTAATAGCGGAATTTGGTTTAACAATTCTGAAGATACTCCCGGCCGGCCAAGTTTGATTCCTTTTGCTGCCACTCGCTCCAATCCGGCTTTTACCCGCTCGGATTGCCGGAGCTTTTCTTGCTTAGCCAAGGTGGCCAGCAAGGAAATAATCATTTCTTTGAAAATGCCGGTACTGTCCAGATACTGCTCCGTGAAAGATTTAAATTGAACGCCATAGCTTTCCAGCTGCGCCAGGTAGAGAATAGTCTGGCTCACGCCTTCTCGGCTAAACCGGTCCAGACTCCAGAAAAACACTAGGTCAAATTTGCGCTGGTGCGCATCCGTAAACATTTGTTTGAATTCAGATCGATCCGAGCGGCCGCCGCTGACTTGTTCCTGGTACTCTTTGTAAATGGTGTGCCCCATGGCTTGCGTCCACCGGCGCAATTCTAATAATTGGTTTTCGGTTGTTTGATGCTGCTTGGTAGAAACCCGGGCGTAAATGGCTACTTTCATGGTCCTAAAACTACTGTTTTTGGAGCAATTTTTAAACCCCTTCAATAGGCATTAAAAGGCCATTTTTTACCCTAAAAACCGGAGGGTTTTTGGACCACCCAAATTTACCTACAAACTACTCCCTGGATGCTGGTACTGGCGAAGCTGCATTAGGAAATTTCGTAAGAACTGCATCTGGTCAAATTCGTGTTCCCATTTATCCCGGCTCCCCGGATCGTAAATAAGGGCAGTGGCTTCCAGGTTAGCCAGGTAGTTAAGCAAGTAATTGCAATCGGGTACCTGGTCTAAGAACTCGACCAGGGCCGCCAGCGTGTTTTCGGTGAGGTGAGGCATACCCGCAATGGTGTAGATGGTTTGCCCGTTTTCTTCTTTCTTCGAGATGCCCACAGTTAGGTATTTTTAAATTCACTCAAGTTGGCAAATACGTCTTTTAATTGAAACAGGAAAGTCAAGGTGTTTTTCAGCTCCAGGCTGTCGGTTTCTTCGCTGTCAAAATTCAGGCTCACAAAGCGAATGGTAGCTTCCAGGTGTTCGGCTATTTCATCGGGGTTATCATGCCGTCTTTCGTGCAAGTACAGAAAGAAGGGCCGCATATTGATATGCCGGTGGCTGAAAGGGTTCAGTACTAGTTGCGGTGGGTTGCTTGGTTCGTTCATGGGCGGGGAGTGAGGAATGAGGTGATGCTTTTTACAATGAGCACCGGAATTTTCTGGCCGGGCCGCAAAATGCCGAAACAAACCGGCAGTAATATTTTTGGGTTTTGTGGCTTTAAAATCATATATTGGGGGGCTTTACTTAATGCTTGTCAAGTTATTTGGTTAGTTAGCCCGGGGAGGTCGCAGCCCCCGGGCTATTTTTGTTTTACGGCAATGGCCAGCGCTGCCACCGGGGCCTCAGCCTCGCGCATAAAATCGAAGGTCATTTGGCGGTTGTTGGCCAGCCACTGCTCAAAGGTGAGGCTTTTAAGGCTGTTGAGCCGGTTGGTTTCCTGGCGCACAATGTGCTGGGCATTGCGGAACGTGGAGCGTACCTCGTTTACCCGGTCTATTTGCTCCTGGGTGGCTTTTTGCTTTTGCTCCAGGAAGGTGGTGTGATCGGCGAAGTTCTGGTAGAGGATTTCGTAACAGAGCAGTTTGTACTTCTTGACCGATTCCTGCGCCTCTACCCGCACGTTCTTGGGGTTAATGGTAAACAGCCAACCAAAGACAAATTTTAAAGGCAAACAGAACATTTCCCGCTCCTTTCCATCAGCTCCAACTGTATAGCTAAGCTGTATAGTTGAAGCTAGAATTTCGTCATTTTTTATCTTTTCGATTTGACCTTGAGGCAATATTCCTAAAGCTTCACAGATGGGTTTAATAGGAACGAGCTTTTGACCGTTTTCAATAACGATAATATCCACGTCATTAATTTTTGCAATTGTTTTAGGTAGTGCTTCCATATTATAATTATTTATATTTAGTTATAAACTATCACAAATGTATATTATTTATAATTAATTATAAAGAGTTATAGAAAATATTTTTTTATAACTAATAATTATTAATTTTGAGCATGAAAAAGCTACAAATTCAAATATCTGACGAAGCTCACTCGGAACTCCTTAAATTACAGTTATTAAGAAAAGTTAATAGAGAACCTAGAACTACTATTGTTGAAATAGCCAGTGATGTTTTGGAAGGATGTCTGCTAGGAGATGAGCAAGATAAAAACGAAAACCCCGGCAAATAGCCAGGGTTTAGTAAATTTTAGCTTGCAAAGTAATGAAATTATTAATGGTAGAACTTATTACAAATGCGTTAGAAGTGGTAAACCATCATAAAAACTGAGACACCTTCTCGATAGTTAGCGGCTTTTCAATACAATCAATTCCGGGATATTTCTTGGACCTGGCAATATCCAAATAGTGCGTAGAGCTACTAACTAAAACAATCTTAATATCCGCTTTGCTTAAATCTGCCGATGTTTGCAGGGCTTCTAAAAACTCGAAGCCATCCATTACGGGCATATTAATATCCAGTAAAATTAACTCGGGGCATTGCTCTTGCTCACAAACCCGTTTGACTATTTCCAAGGCTGCTAATCCATGTTCGGCGGTTAGAACTTCTACTTCTATTTCGGCGCGTTTAAGAGTTCTTTGCGATAAGAAAATAGCAGTTGCATCATCATCTACTAGTAATATTTTTTTGGGAGTGGACATAAATAAAATCATTGAACCATCCTACATTTTAAGCAATGGTATCACAAGGTACCTCGATTAAAATTAGGATAACGAATTATGTATCATTTAACACGTATTTATGCGGATGAACACGTGTTAATATGGAAAGTTTTTATTTAAACTAACTGTAGATACTTAGTAGTTTAGTAACCTTTGGTGTTTTTTAGAACTAGCTACTGGATAAGCCAAGGCCTAGGTCAAGGCTTTTTTTGTCCTTTCTATAGGTCAGCTGCCTGCTGAACTTCGCCTAGTAAACTCCCCTACTATGCACGTAGTCGAATTAAAATACGGTAAAAAGCACTTACAAAAGCAAACACTCCTGCCTTTAAGCTTTCCAAAATACGAGCTTAATCAATTTTAAAATCATCTAAATTATCAATCTGGCGCTTTCTTAATAGTTGCCGTTGTTCATCAATTTGCTTGAGCAACTCAGTTTTCCTTTTAATTGGGGTATTAGGATCGTGCAGTTCGGTTTGCAGTTCTTTTATCCATTCTTTTATTAATTTACAGGCTCGCCAATGTCCTAATTCGCGGTACAACCATTTAATAAAGAAAGCTAAACCATAACCGGTAGGTGGAGAAAGAGATACGGCAATTTGCCGGGTATGCGCATCTTTTATAAGATTGGCTAGAGTAGCCAGTACGGTAGAAAGGCCAACGGCCAGCGTAACATTTCCTCCATTTAACGGATGTTTGCTGCCCGGTATTATTTCCCCCATTAACGAATCAGATCCTGTAATTGCTTACTTACCTTTTCATCGTAGTGGCGGGTAATAGTAACAGATTTGCCGGTAACTTTATGGGTTAAAGTAATCTTATCCGAAAATAACGAAGTAGCCATCCGAACAATCGGAACCAGGCTAACAATACTAGCTATTACCAGTATAAGACTACTCCATATATTTAAAGACTCCATATTACCTCCTCTATATTTATTTTTTTCATTATATTATATTTAAATATAATACAAATTACGATATTTAGGTAAGCTTTGGTATAAAAATTTTACAAATATTTTCACTTTTATTTATTTTTACTCAAAATGTTCATATCCCTTTCTAAAAGGAATCCAAGTCGATCATCCTTTTATAATTAAATGCTCGATTTTATTTATTAAGTAGATTTTATGTCATTTCGGCACTATTAAAGCTGCTAGAACTTTGCACAGTAATCTCCCTTACTATGCACTTAGCAGAATTAAAATACAATAAGAAGCATTTTAAAAAGCAGGTTCCTGAACTGCGTGTAACATAGGCGATTTCTCCCTTACTTAAAGAAAGTTGTTTTTAATGGAATAGGGTTATTGTCGTTTGAACTTTAAGACTAACTTACTAGTTATTATAAAGTACAGGGCGGCCTAAGGGATAACAGCGTTTCTGCTGTATATGGCTCTAACTGATTGGGGGGCACCTTTTTCCTCGCCCCTAACGGAATCATCTCATTCGGTTGCTTTTGCTTTCGATATTGCCACTAACCATTTTACTTATCTTAATCCAGCTTTTGAAACTGTTTGGCTTAAAACTCGGAAAAGTACGCAAGACAACCCAGCTTCGTTGCTCAATACTATCCATCCAGATGATAGAATTCACGTTTTTCAAGCTTATGAAGAACTGTTGGCAGGTACTTTACTGCTGGATATGGAATTTCGGATTATATTGAGGAGCCACACCCAACGATGGATCAGCGTCCGGCCTAAACTATTAACGGAACAATTAGTCATAGTTGGTTTTGCGGACGATATATCCGCTCAAAAGCAACACAAAGAAACGCTCCAAAAATTTGCCGATAAAAAGAACTCCATTCTCAATATTTTATCCCATGACTTGGCTGGTCCATTTGCCAATATTCAGAGCTTGGCTACCATATTAGCGCAATATACTGTAGGTATTGAAAATGAAGAAATCCGTGGTATAATTAATATTATTCAGCAAAGCAGTAAACAAGGTATGGATCTCATTCAAGAATTCATTAGACAAGAATTTTTGGAATCAGCCGCAGCTGCTTTAGTTATGGTACGGGTAAACCTAATAGAGAAGCTGCAAATTGTAATGGATGAGTATCTGCCTACGTCTAGAATAACCGGCATAACTTTTCATTTTATAACTTCTACCGATAAAGTTTTCCTAACCCTGGATATGCCTAAATTCTTCCAGGTAATTAATAATTTAGTTTCTAATGCGATAAAATTTACGCCGGATGGGGGTAATATTACTATTTCGGTGGAAGAACAAGAAGATTCTGTTTTAATTAAAGTGGCAGATACCGGAATTGGTATTCCGGCAAAATACCATGCTACACTATTTGATAAGTTTACCAATGCCCGACGACCTGGCATTAAAGGGGAACCTTCGGTTGGTTTGGGTATGTCTATCATTAAAACAATTGTAGAGTGGCACCAAGGTAAAATTTGGTTTGAGAGCCAAGAAAATAAAGGCACTACCTTTTTTATTCAGGTGCCAAAAAGTATAAATTAATATTACCTCATTTTAGATAGCCCAAGCATATAGCTGGGCTTTTTTATGTCCTTTCTATAGGTTAGTGCCTTGCTGAACTTCGTATAGTAATCTCCCTTACTATGCACCTTGAAGAATTAAAACACGGTAAAAAGCACTTAAAAATGCATTATGCTTTAATAATAGCATCAAGGAATTGCTATTAACTTGATAGAAACAATCTGTCTTATCCAACGGGCATGCCTCTTTTCACCAGGCACTATTACTTGAAAAGGCCCATCCTTCTGGTCTAATGGTTTCCCATCTGCCTGAAAAGCTAAAATAATGGTTTTATCGGTGAAAAGCGGATCCAATTCAGCCAAGGCATAAATTACTTTGTACTTATCAGCGGCGGTAACTAACACATAAGAGGTGATAGTATTTTTCTTACCTGGTTCCCCTACTCCTGCTCCCGCCATGTTTAATATATCCGTCAATAAAACTCCCGTGTAGGTGTGCTGCTTCTCATCATGGCCCTTTACGTCCACAGTTATTGATTTCATAGCCATAAGGTCTTTTTCTGAAAGGGAAAGGGTTTTTAAACCTTCACCACTAATTTGCAAGGAGGCGGTAGGAATAGCTGTTTGGGCATAAGTTGTAGGCGTGGTTACCTGAAATAATAACAACAGCAAGCCAAATAAATATTTCATATAAATTTTATTTAAGAATAAAGAAGTCCTAAGATATAGAACTTAATCCTTTTATAAAGGCATTATCAGGGGCTTTATAAAAATAAAATACACCATGCATTTATGTCCTTTCGATAGGTTCGTTGCCTGCTGAACTTTGCATAGTAATCTCCCTTACTATGCACTTAGTAGAATTAAAATACAACAAAAAGCGTATTGAAAAGCAGGTTCCAGCTTCCTGGAACGAGCTCTCGGGCAAACAACTGGTTCGGGTTATTGCTGCGTTGCTGACCATCCGGGATAAGCACACCTTGCAGTTAACCCTGATCCAGATCCTGCTGCAAGTAAAATCTTCCTTTCTGAATCTATGCACGGTCGAGCAGAAGATCTACTTGGCACAGCTTACCCAATTTATTACCAAAGGCGGATTACTCACAAAGCAATTATTGCCGGTTATTTCCTTGGGAAAATGGCGCAGGCAAAAGTATTATGGTCCTGCCTCCAGCTTTCGCAACCTGCTTTTCCTGGAATTTATTTTTTCGGATACTTATTTCATCGCCTGGTCCAAAAAACAGAACGAAGAGTTACTGAATAAATTTATTGCCTGCCTGTACCGGGAGCGTACCTGGTTTCACTTCATCAAAAAACGATTTTCTAGTTATAATGGCGATAATCGCCGGGCCTTTAACTCGCACCTGGTAGAAGTCCGAGCCCATAAACTGGCTCAGCTACCTCTGGAAGTAAAGCAATCCATCGTTCTCTGGTACCGCGGTTGCCGCGAAGAGCTGGAGAAAGATTACCCTCGGGTTTTTTCCGGCGATAACCAGCAAGCGGCCGAGCGCACCGGCTGGGACGGCGTGCTGCGGAATATGGCCGGCAGCGTGCACCAGTTGGAAGCTACCGGACAGGCCTCGGCTCGCAACGTGTTTGCCCTCATGGAAGATCGCCTGTACTACGCCGAACTCGCCGAAAGAAAAAACAAACAAGCCTCATGAGATTAAAAGAATATACCGCCCTGTTCCGGGAGCTGGCCCGCCGCCACGTGGCCATTCAGCACTCTCCTACGGAGTGCCGCTTCCTGCGAGTAACGCTCAGCACGGATCCCATCGCCCGGCGTTTGGATTTGGAAGAGTTATACAACAGCCTGCGCACGAAGCTCAAGGCTGGTTACTTCCTAGTGCTGCAAACCTACGAAACCGACTACGAAGATAATGTATCGGACAACTTAAAAAAGGAATTCCATGGCGCCATAATGGTCATGGGTAAAGTTAAAACCGGCGATTTTGACCAGTTGGAAGAAGTACTCGATCGCACCGAAGAAATCGGCGAGGAGCTGATGGGCACGGTGCTCCACACTTTCCGGACTGATTTTACTCCTCCCGTGAAATTTATGACGGCTAAAGACATTACCGCCGAGAAGATCGGCCCGGTGGGTGATAACCATTACGGCACCCGCTTTAACTTCTCTTTCCAGGAAACAGCTAACGCTGCTTTGAAACACAAACCCGATAAATATTTAAATTAATGGCTTCCGTTGCTTCCATAAATTTTAGCTTTCGCCACAATAGTATTGGCCTGGGCAACTACTTTGAGTTGCGCTTATTTGGCAACCTGGTGCGGTTCACCTCCGCCTCTACTACCAATGCGGCTAATCGGGAATTTGGTATTTCTTCCGGAGCCGGAGCCGCTGCCAATGCTTTACTGCAGTTAATTCAAGATTACATTGCGGCGAATGGTGCCGGGCAATACACCGCTGAATTTACCCGCATTGGCGAGGGCCCCAGCCAGGAAAATCCGGATGACTACTTTGTTTACCTTTTTGTGGTGCAAGCCACCCAGTTGGGGTCGGCTTTTAACTTCACGGGCAGTACGGCTTCCGGACCTGACTGGCTGATTGGCTACAGCGATTCGACAGCAGACACCTTATCGGCCACCTATACTTCTTCCTTGGCCACGTGCTTCGCCTCCAGTACTGGTTCTATCCTGGTAACCGTTACGGGAGGTGAAGGCCCCTTCACTTATCTCTGGTCCGATGGCGCTACCACCAAAGATCGCTCCCTGGTACCGGCCGGCACCTACCAGCTGGTGATTACCGATAGTTCCGGGCAAAGCTTTTCTTTTTCGGCGGAGGTAGGCCAGAATTCCCGCATCGAAGTGCAGGTGACCAAGGGCGATGCTTCTATCGCTTTAACGGTATCGGGAGGAGTAGCGCCTTACACCTATTTATGGGAAGACGGCAGCACGGCAGCTACCCGGGAAAACATCAGCCCGGGAAATTATTCCTGCACCGTCACGGACTCAATTGGCTGCCAGCTAGTGGTGCCCATTAATTTTGGGCAAGAGCAGTTTTTTTACTCCCGCAACCCGGTGACCCTGGAGTTGCAGGCCTTGGATCCATTGACGAAGCCGAACCTGACTTTCCTCTGCGAAGTGTGGCTGGAGAAAGAATACCTATCCGGTACTTTCGAGAAAATCACCGCTGAGCCATTGGAGCAGCCCGCTGATACGGACGGAAAAACCATTTTTAACGTGCGCCGGCTCCTGGATGTTTACCTGGAACCGCACTTTCCTACTTTTGGCCAGGCCGAAATTAGCCGGGCCGATAGCTGTTTTAAACGCTTTTATTTAAAGCACACCGAAAAGTACGGCAACCCGCCCGTACCTTCTTCCTTTTCCCAGGTGGATTACCGCTACGTGGTCATTGGCGGGCTGGATTTACCCGAATACTACGCGCAAACATTCTTTACCAGTTACCTGGTAAAGCGGAAGCCTTTTTTCACCTGGGATCTACCGGTAAAATCCGTGTTTAGTGACCAGCCGGAGTACTTGTATTTTATGCCCTTGAGCCTGACGACCACTAGTTTTACCGTCCGGGTAAAGGTCTATTACCAAAACAGTAATCCGCAAACCTACGATTTATTTACGCAGCAAGACGTCAATCGCTTTGAGTTGTACTGCGTGCCGGCTGGCCACGATCTGCTGGCGCTGCCAGCGAAGAAACCCGGCAGTCCGATTGAGAGTTGGGATATTTTTGTGCAGGATCAGGCTGGCACCATCATTTCGGAAACCCGGCGCTTTGTGCTCGATACGCGTTACTTCCGGCGCAAGCGTTATTTGTTGTACGCCAACAGCGTGGGCGGTATTAATACCCTGGCAGCTCTAGGGGAAACGAAAAGTAAACTGGATCCGGAGATTCAGCAGCTCGAGCGCATCATCACGCCCGACTACAATCCGGAGCGGGGCGAAGTAGCCATTACCGATAAATACCTCAAACCAAGTTTAGAATTAACCACCGGCAACCGGTCGCGGCAGGAAATTGCCAGCCTCACCGATTTTGTGCTCACCCGCGAAGCTCGCCTGGTAGGAGCCGACCGCTACCTGGCCGGCACCTTCGCCGCCAAAAACGTGGTGCTGGATGATGAAAGTGAAGAGGTAAGCTACATTGATTTTGAATTCGTGCTGCCGAAAATGTACAACTACACGCCGGCTCTACGTCTGGCCGGCTACCTGGATGAGGCTTCCACTACTGAACCCCGCGCTCCATGGTAGGCTATCGCATCAATAATACCTGGCTGGATTTACCTCCGGACTTGAGCGTGCAGATGGAAATCTATAATCCCCTGTTTCAAACGGATTATATTCCCGGCTCGCTTACGTACCCGTTTAATCTGCCGGCCGACAGCAAACTCAACCAGCGGGAGCTGAACTTCCCGGGAGAGCTGGCCGTGAGCCGCTACAGTACGCGCTTTTTTACGGCGCAAATGTTTCTCATGGACCAGCTCTGGCGCGTGGGCAAACTCAACGTGCTCCGGAAAACGAAGGACTACAACGTTAATTTTCAAACCGATATTGGCGACATCGAAAGCCGCCTGAAGGAAGATTCTTTGCGGAGCCTGGACCTGGGCACGGCTAATCTTTCGATGCAAGTGGCGGAAATTTACCCCACGCAAACCTACGCGCTGTTTCCGGTTAAAAACCCGAATTTTTTTGATGGTAAAAAAGAAACTTTCGGCAAGTACCTCAACTACTACGACGGAGGATTCTTTGAATCCTCCGGCATTCATACCATTACGCCTTTTCCCTACCTGGTGCACGTGCTGCGCCAGGTGCTGGCGAACTACGGCTACCAGGTGCAAGGAGCCTGGCTCGAAGAAGAAGCTACTCGCCGCCTGGTAATCTACAATAACCAGGTACCCACCGATGCCCCATTCCCGATTAACCAGCACGTGCCGGATATGAAGGTCAACGAGTTTCTCCGGGCCATTCGCTCGCTCTTAGGTTTGGGGTTTATTTTCAATACGACTGCCAAAAGCATGACCATTGTGCGGCTAAAGGATGTGCTCCGCAATACGGCCTACGTGGACTGGACCACCCGCACGAAGCCTTCTTTTGAATGGGAGCCCAACTTAACCAATGGTTTTAACCTGAAGCAGGAACCGGACGGCAACGACGATATTTATAAAACGCTGCCAGCTACTTGGGGCACTTACAGAGTAGGAGCCGGCAAGGAAGATATTCCGGTTTCTGCCGGCACTTTGCCTACGGTTAATCAAGCGGACGAACTCAAAAGTTCCCGGCAGTGGCTCGTGCCCCAGGCGAGCCAGAAAGGAAGCACGCCGGAGCTGGAGATTGGCCAGAATCCTTTCTCGCTGCGCCTGCTTTCTTACCAAGGCATGCAGCCTGATTCTCAAGGGAATCTCTATCCCCAAGGCAGCAACGCGCCGGTAGTTTGGGAAGGTGGCCAAGGTTTATACCAAACCGCTCATCAGGAATGGCTGGAGTTTCGAAGTACTACCGAGCTGATTGAAGCCAAAATTACCTTCACGATCGAAGATCTGCTCCGGCTTAAACCGGATTTAAAAGCCATGATCCGCTACGAAGACGGGACCATTAAAGCGCTATGGGAAAAAATAACCCTCGGCATCAACAATAAAACCGGTATCCAGGAGGCGAAAGTGTCGCTTTTCAAAGTGCCCTACTAACCTGGACACATCTTGGACACATCTTGGACAAATATGAATAACCAAAAAGAAACGGCCGAACAATGGCTGATCTACGCCATTGAAAACTGGAAAGGTGAGCTTACCCGGCTAAGAGCGCGGGATACGGACGCTCTGTTTTCCAGCTTTAAGGGCAACGTGATTGACCAGGCTGATAGTCGGCTAAAAATTGAGATTGCCTACGCCTGGTACGGTCAGATGATCGATATGGGGGTGGGCCGCGGTACGCGCTCCGGCGAGCAGAAAGCGCAAGCCACGGAGCGTCGGCTGATAGGTAAGTTTACGGGCAACCGGCGCCAGGCCAAGAAATGGTATTCCGGCCGCAACCGCAATGGCATCGGCTACCAGGTAACGCGCCTGGGCATGCTCATGGAAGAAATAATGGTGACAGCCGGCATCGAGAAAATCAAAGGCAGCATCGATCAAAAACTTGTAATTACTTTTTAAATGGCAACCTCGAAAGAACAACGCATAGTTGAAATCATCATTAATGGTCAGCAGGCAAATGCCTCCTTAAAGGAGATGAATGCCGCGGCGGCCGTGATGTGGAATCAACTCCAAAAAATGAGCAAGGATGATCCGGGCCGGGCGCAACTCAACAAGGATTTTCTGCAGCTAAAAAATACCATTAATGCTACCAAGGCGGAAATGCTGGGCATGAGCAAAGCCTCCGGCTTTATGAGCCAGGCCTGGTCAACTGCCTTGGGAGTTTTTATGGGGGGAGGTATTCAACAAGTTTTTACTTCCATTATTGGCTGGTTCAAGGAAGCTTCAACGGAAGCCAAAGGCTTTGAAAAAGCCTTGAGTAGTTTATCGGCCCTCACCGGTTTAGCGGGCGATGATCTGCAGTACCTGGCGGATCAATCCGAAAAAACCGGCGATAAGCTGCACATGAGTGCGGAAGCCGTTTTGAATGCTTATAAGGTAATGGGTAGTGCTAAGCCCGAGTTGTTAGGTAATAAAGAAGCCTTAGCGGCCATTACCGAGCAAGCCATTATTTTATCCCGGGCGGCTGAAATGGAGCTGGGTCCAGCGTCCACGGCCCTGGCCGAGTCCTTAAATCAATTTGGGGAAGGCGCCGATCAGGCCGGCCGCTACATCAACGTCATGGCAGCCGGCGCCAAAGAAGGTGCCTCCGAGATTAACGAAACGGCAGCGGCTTTGAAAAACTCCGGTACCGTGGCTGCGGCCGCCAACATTAGTTTTGAAGCTACTAACGCCGTTATTCAGTCTTTATCTACCGTAGCCATCAAAGGCGGCGAAGCGGGTACCGGCTTGAAGAATGTCTTGCTCACTCTCCAGAGTGGCGCCGATGAGTTTAACCCGAAAGTAGTCGGCTTAGAAAAAGCGCTCAGTAATCTGGGTAAACAAAACCTGAGTACCGCCGAGCTAGCAAAAATGTTCGGTAAAGAAAACGTGGTAGTGGCCCAGCACATGGTCAACAACCGAGGAGAAATCGAGCGACTGACCAAGGCCATGACCGGTACCAACACGGCTTACGAACAGGCAGCCACCAACATGGATAATTTGGAAGGGGACATGCAAAGCCTGGATTCCGCTACTGCTTCCTTAAAAATTACCATCGGCAACGGATTAAATGTGGTGATCCGAGAAGGCGTACAATTCTTAACCACTCTTGTATTAGCTCTTAAAGAAGCACCTCAATTTATCCGCGAAAATTGGGACGCCATCTCGTTATTGGCAGTGGCAGTTGTAACCTTGAACGCGAATAACATCCGGGCGGCAGCGAGTACACTGGCCATGGAAGTTGCCGAGAAAAGAAGAACCATTGCTACCCGGGCCAGTGCGGCCGCGCAGTGGGTGATTAATGCCGCCATGAATGCCAATCCCATCGGCTTAGTCATTGCGGCTGTAGCTGCTCTGGCAGGTGGTTTTATGCTCTTGTATAACCGAAGTGAAGCCGTCCGGGGCGGAGTGGCCGGGGTCTGGAATGCGTTTAAAGAATTGCTCAGCATTGCGGGAGATATAGTTTCTTTCCTTGTCAATCCCATTAAAAATGCCGGCAAAATCAAAGAAATTATGAATGCCGGCGATCGGCTGGGGAAAGCTTTTAGCGACGGCTATCACGGTAAAATTGCCGAAGAACGAGCCAAGCAGGAAAAAACAGACCAGGCCAAGCACGAACAAAATAAAACGGTGGCTAAAACCAAAGGCCAGGAACTAGGCAAAGCCACCGGTGATGGTTTTGCTGCTTCGCTCAAAGGGTTAAGTATTCAGGCGTTGAAGGATATGTTGGAGAACGAAACCGATAAAACCCACAAAAGTTTAATTCGGAAGCAAATTGCGCACTTGAAAGAAAAAGAAAAGCTCCAGAACCAAGAACTAAAGCAAGAGGAAAAGCATCAAAAAGAACTGGAGAAAGCCAACGAAAAATTTTTAAAAACGAGTCAGCAATCCGACCTCGAATTTCAGCAGTTAAAAATAGATATGATGCAGGACGGCATTGATAAAGTGCTGGCCAAACTCCGCCTGCAGCACAGCAAAGAGTTGCTGGAACTGGAGAAACATAAGAAAGATGTTTTAGCCAATATTGGGGCAACGGAATCGGAAAAACAGGCTCTACTCGCCTCCATTGAAGAACAGAAAAAAATGAAGGAGGCCGAGTTACGGCAAGCTGAGGAAGAAGCGACAAAGACGGAAGCAAAAAAGCTGCGCGATGATTATTTCAAAGGCCTGGAGGAAAAACAAGCCCTGGAAGCGGAATATACCGAGAACGAATTCCTGCAGAAACAAGCCAACTTTGATGGCCAGGTTGTCCGGACCATTGAAGCGGAACAAGCCCGGGATCTGGCGTTGCTGGAACAAAAAGAAGCGACGGCTCAGCTCAAGCTGGCCTCCCTGGAAAGATCCGGCCAGGGAGAATCCGCCCAGGCGCTCAAACTTAAAAATGAGATTCTGCGCTACGACAACGAGCGGACTACTAAACTCCGCGACAATGAGGAAAAGCTGACGAAAGTAAAGAACGATCTGGCCCGGATGCAAATTACCAAAGCTCAGGAAGCGTTGCAGGTAGGCATTGATTTGTTGGGTAAAGATACCGCTGCCCGGAAAGTGGCCGTGACGGCGCACAAAGCTTTTAGCATTGGTAAGATCGCCATTGATTTACGGGAAGAAATCCAGGCCATCTGGAAACATGCTAACGAGAACCCGATAAATGCCATCATTCCGGGATCTGGTAACGTCATCGCCGGCGTTCAAACCGCCTTGGCGGTAGGCCGCGCCATAAAGAGTACCAAGGAAGTAACCGCGCAGCAGTTCTATGGGGGTGGTATGACCAAAAAAGATGGCAATCCGGCTTTGATTAAAATGATGGAACGCAACGGTATCTGGGAAATGGCTAGTGGCCAAACCGGTGGCCGGATCGGCACCTTTGCGGAGGGCGGCATGGTAAACGATGCCCGACTCGGGCTTATTGGCGAAAAGGGAGCGGAGCTAGTGATACCTAACTGGATGATCAAGTCTCCTAAGTACGCCAATACTGTCGCTTACCTGGAGGCGGAGCGGCAGAAAGGAATAACGGCTTTTGCCACCGGTGGTCCTACCCGGGAGGAATCTTTATCTACTGGCCGTATTGAGGCGGAAAATTCAGCTATTACTCCTTTTGAACAAGCCATGCTGGCTGAGTTAAAACAAATGAAGGAGGAAATTATTAAATGGCCTAAAACTTTGCAAGTGCACAATAACGTGGGCGACACCCAGGAGAAGATTCAACTACTCAACGAGATTCGGGAAATGTCTCAGGCCTAATTTTTTGTCCTTTCTGGCCGCGTGGTTCCGGAGGAATTTTACATCCTCAAACAAATCCACAAACAATTATTCCAATCCCATGAAAAAAATCTTTCACCTGATGTTTGGCCTGGCCCTGGTGCTCTCGCTAAATACTCCCCACCACCTCTTCGCCCAATTATCCCTGCCGCGAACGAACTTATTAGTGAATGCTGATTTCTCAAAAGGTTTACCGAAAGGCCTGCGCACTCAGGTTTACACCAGCCATGGTTTAACCTACCAAAAATTTGCGGGTAAAACCTGGGCGCGGGTTGAATTGCGGCAAGAGGATAACCGCAAGGGTATTGTCCGGGCTGAATTCGTACGCGATTCGGAAACTCATCGCGAAGGTCGGATCGGCTATAAAATGCTCATCAAGCGCAAGGAATTTCCCAGGAGCAAAGCATCCACCATCATTGCCCAATTTCACAACCACGAGGATAAGCACCTGGGGGAAAAAGCATTGGTACCGCCAATTGCCCTTTTCGTTCAGGATGATCATTTCAAGGTAATGGTCAATTACGATAATGAAAAGGTCACCACTAACAAAACAGCGGACGGTAGAAAAGTCTTTGATTTAGGTCCGGCCCAGTTTGATACCCCAATCGACGTAGTCTGGTTTGTCAAACACTCTTATCAGGAGGATGGCGTCCTTATATTAGCCCTTAATGGCGAAACCGTTTTAAAATACAAAGGGCCGAACTCCTATAATGACGCGGAAGAAATACCTTACTTTAAATTTGGTGTGTACGATCGGGAAGTTAACCAGTTTCGAGTCATTTATATTACGGATTTTTGCGTCGGTGGCCCACTTAGTACTTATGAAGACGTAAGGCCTAAATAACTACGGATTTTTCATTGTTGAAAAGCCAGTTCCTCATTCAGGGGAACTGGCTTTTTGCTTTCCAGCTCCTCTCCGCCAAACTTAGGAAAGTTGATGATGGGATCCTCATCCATCAGCAGACCAAGCTTGCGTAAATAAGTATCCGTTTGCGCACTAGTTTTATGTCGGTTTTGGCGTTGCACCGCTTTGATATCTTTGGTAGCATGATAAAGATTAATGTTACCGGTGTGCTTGTAGCCGTACATATCATATTCCGGCTCGGTAATGCCCACCGCCAGGAGAATATTACGGTGCTGTTTGGAAAAGTAGTTGATTCCTACCGGTGTTGGTCCGGGTTTGCCTTTCAAAGTAAAAATATAATAATGGGGTGGATACTCCCGGTAATTATTTTCCTGGATAATTATTTCCAGCTCGGGAGGTATGGCCACGTGGTCCCCGGTAGCATTCTTAGCCCGACTCGATGGGAAAAAGATGGTTTTTGCCCGGAGGTCCTTCACCTGCAGCAATCGTACTTCTTTACCTGGCCGAGCAAACGTGTAATATAAAAATTGCACAAAAGTAAGTAATTGATAAGCCTTGGTATCCAACATTCTCTGCTTGATTAATTGGATCTGCTTATTAGTAAAAGGGGTATGCTGATTAGATTCGGTGTTCTTTTTGGAAAACCGAGCCAAAGGATTCTGATTAACCGGCAGCAAGCTCCGGTCAATAAAGAAATTATAAAAAGTAATGAAATAGGTTAGATAATTATTAAAGGTTTTATTAGAAACCCCTATTTTTTCAATCTTCTTGTATTTTACCTTCTTCTCATTTTTTAAATAATCAAAGAAAGCATTGGCGTCGTGGACACTAAAACTGGAAAAAATTAAATTGAGCCAGTCCTTACCGTCTCTTTCCTGCTTTATTTCAAACCACTCGAAGAGAGCTTTAAACAAGGAATTATAACCTTTTTGCGTACCTTTTTCAATGGAGCTATAATAAGCCTCCTTAAAAAAAACAAAACCTTCTAAAAGACTTTTACGGTTAACATCAAAAGGTAGTTGTGGACTACAAAGTATGATGTTTGGCTTTATGTCTATTGCGATAGTCAAACATCAGGTTTAGACTTGCTAAATGGTTTTCCTTCTTTTTGGAGAAGCAGGTTGTTTTTCTGACGAACCGTCTGTTTCTGGCTCTGATGCAAGTATTCACGCCTTCTATGTTTTTAGTGTAAGCTTTTCCTATCGTGTGCTTTGTCGGGGGGATTACCTGAGCAAACGCTTTCCAATGATCAGTACAATATTGTTCTATTTCCACTCCTTTTAGCTTTTTGAGTAGCTGGCGTACTGTTTTAGCGCTTCGGCCGCCACAACTATAAGCCAGTACTTCATCTGTTTGGGGACAGTAAGCATACAACAACCAGTATTTTCCTTTCTTGCGCTTTCCGACAAAGCTCCAGACTTCATCGATCTGTACGGATCTATAATGCTTTTGGGTTGGTTGAATCTTAAGGGCATTCCCCTGTCGGCACAAGTTGCTTAGCACACACTTTCTACTCACTTCCAGCAACTTTTCAATGTCACGAACACCATTATTTCTTTCCAGAAGACGCCGTATCAACCGCTTGGTAGTCGGATCCGCTCCTCTATAGCGATATATTGGCTGAAATTGCTTCTGGCAATTACGACATAGAAGGTTCTGAGAACCATTCTTTTTCTTGCCATTTTTTACTACCTTGCTGCTCTGGCAGTGGGGACAGTTTATTTTGATCTGAACTTCGAACATTCCATCATCTTAAACACTTCACTGCCTCTTTTTATCCCATCATACTTTCTTTACCACTACCCAAAAGGTAAGTTAGAATCCACTTCATTCGTTTCAAGAGAAGTGTTTTCCGGTTCCTGGTTAGGTTTTTGAATGATGTAATCATTTTGCAGAAGCAAATTTATATCATCCACCAGTTGTTTGCCAGCGGTTTTTCTATCGGCTATCGTTTTATAAGAATTGATTTCCCCTTCTTTGCGTTGCCGCTCAAGCTTGCCGGTGATTTCCGAAAAGATATAATAACTAATGTACCAGGTTTTGGTAAGATCCGTCTGACCCGCCGAATTTTTAGGAATGGCGAGCCTGGCCGGCTTATAAGGGAAGCCACTGTTGGAAGTTTTTATCTCATTTTTGGGCATTTTTTTGTCGGCAAATTTGTCGGCGATAGATTAGATCAAATAAAAAGGCCTCAAACAACGTGTTTAAGGCCTTTTCTATAGTCGGAGTGGCGGGATTTGAACCCACGACCTCCAGCACCCCATGCTGGCGCGATACCAGGCTACGCTACACCCCGGTTGCTGAATAACTTCAGACTTGGACAGCAAAGAAACAAATATTGTCTGAAAAGATAAAATGCCCGGGCCGGCTTTTTTCAAAAAAAATTACCCACTAAAATCTTAATCTTGCTCTTCGGTTTGTAATTGCCGTTCGTAGAGCGCTTTGTACAAGCCTTCCTCGTCTTCCATAAGTTCCTGGTGCGTGCCGTGCTGTACCACTTCGCCGTCGTCGAGTACCAAAATCTGGTCGGCCAGCTTCACCGACGATACCCGGTGCGAAATAATAATGGAGGTACGGTTGTGCATAATCCGTTGCAAATTATTTAAAATAGCATTTTCCGTTTTGGTATCCACCGCACTTAAAGAATCATCCAGAATAAGAATAGCCGGTTCCCGTACCAGCGCGCGCGCCATGGAAACCCGTTGCTTCTGCCCACCCGATAAAGTAATGCCGCGTTCGCCCAGCTTGGTTGCAAATTTTTCGGGGAAACGCATAATGTTTTCGTACACGTCGGCATCTTTGGCGGCCTGGATCATTTGTTCTTCGGTCATCGTATCCGAGCCAAAACCAATATTATTCCGGATAGAATCCGAAAACAGAAAAACATCCTGGGGCACGTAACCCACCTGACTGCGCAGGGTGGCAATTTCATAATCCCGGATATCCACCCCATCAATTTCAATGCGACCACTGGATGTATCGTACAAACGGCACAGCAAAGCCGCTACCGTACTCTTTCCCGAACCCGTATTTCCTAAAATAGCCAAAGTTTCCCCGTGCTTAATCCGGAACGATAAATCTTTTAAGGCGTGAATTCCCGTGTCGGGGTAAGTAAAGTTTACGTTCTCGAATAATATATCACCGGTAATTTCCTGCTTTCTATTTTGGCGGGAGATAATATCCGTTTTGGTTTCCAGAAATTCATTAATCCGGGCTTGCGAGGCAGCGGCGCGTTGCACTAGGCTAGTAGTCCAGCCCAGCGAAGTTACCGGCCAAGTCAGCATGTTTACGTAAATTAAAAATTCGGCAATATTACCCGCCGTAATGCTGCCGTTCATTACTTCTTTGCCGCCTATATATACCGTTATAATGGTGCTTAAGCCAATTAAAAATAAAATTAATGGAAAGAAGAGTGCGTTTACAAAATTCAGTTCCAAAGATTTATCCTTGTACAAATCGCTGGCAACGGTAAAATTTTGGTGCGAATCGTCTTCGCGCACAAACGACTTTAACACCCGAATACCGGAAAAGGCTTCCTGCACAAACGTGGTGATGCCCGATAAACTTTTCTGAATTTCGTCGGATTTTCGTTCGATAATAGTATTCACGTAGTAAATACTCACCGATAAAATAGGCAAAGGCAGCAGCGTGTATAAAGTAAGCTTGGCGTTAATGGTAAACATATACGGTACTACCAACAGAAACAACGCTACCAGGTTAATGCCGTACATAATAGCCGGCCCCAGGTACATGCGCACCCGGCTCACGTCTTCGGAAATACGCGCCATTAAATCGCCGGTGTTGTTGCGGCGGTAAAAGCTGAGCGGTAAGGTTTGGTAATGCGCGTAAATCTCGTTTTTCATGTCGTTCTCTACGAGCCGCGACATGACAATAATCGTTTGACGCATGTAAAAAGTAAATACCCCTTTGAGTAAAGCCAGCAGAATAATCAGACCGCCGTATAAAGTTACATTGCGGGCAAACACGTTATAAATTTCGGCCTGTTTACTCGTTCCGGCAAACAAATGGTACTGGTTGATGCCTTCTACAATTAAGTTAAAAGCATAGCGCACAATCTGGGCGGGAATAATGCCGAAAATATTAGAAATTATGATAAACAGCGTTCCCCATATTAGGTGCCATTTATATTTAAACAGGTATTTATTTAAATAACGAAGTGATTTCACAAATAAATTAAGGTTAAGACCAGTTACCATTTATCATTTACCAAATTCCCACAAATAAAAGTTATGATTTGGTAAATGGTAAGTGGTAATTGATAAATGGTACTGTTAAATGTAAAAAAAGCTTTAATTTCGCGCCGCCATTCGGAAACTTACCGTAGTAACAAGGATTACAAAGATAAGGGAAGCCGCCGGCATTTTCGTACGCGTTTTACGCGGGCATAGCCGAACTTTTTTGGTAAATCAAAAAGATTTGTACCTGAGTGGCCGTTTTCCGGGAGTAAAGATTAAGATGAATAAACCGCTAAACAAACAGAACAAAAATTAAAGCATAGATGTTTGACAAACCGGGCTACTGAATAAATACAAAATAAACTTAGTTTCTGTAGCCGTTAATAAAAGTAAAAATTGTAATAGCAGTAACTAAGAATAAACGATACAAGTTTGACTTTTAAGGCAAAAAAAGACAGTTGAAATAAATTAGCAGCACAAGCTTGAGACGGGAACCGGCTCAAAATAAGTCGTTTCTATTCGACGGCATACATTAAAATTTAATAAATACTTATCGTTCTTTAACATACTAGAATGCTTAACCGCAGAACATTACGAATCAAGGCGATGCAAGCCATCTATGCCTACATGCAAGCCGAAGGTTCCGATTATCTCCTGGCTCTCGACGAAATAGAGAAAGCCTTTGCCCCCGATTTAAACTCGATGGTAGTACAAGACCGAAAAAAGTTAGAAGGTCAGAAAAAAATTGCCACCCTCATGTTTAAAGAGTGGTACGAAACCCGGCAGTTCGATACCGAAGAAACCGACAAAGATATTCGCGAAGCGGTAAACGATGCGATTCGCTATTACCAAAACCAACTAAAGAAAGATTTTAAGTTGTACGGCAGCCAAATGGTACATGCCGTAGAAAAAATTTACGACCACTACTTAAGCCTTCTCCAAATTATGGAGGTAGTAGTGCGCTTAATCGAAAACGAAGAAGAGAAAAAAGCCACCCGCTTTACCGAAAAAAAGAACCCAATTACAAAATATTCCTGGGCAACCGGGTGGTGCAAAAGCTGCTCGCCAACAAATCGTACCAGCAGCGCCTTATCCGGCGTAATATTAGCTGGGGTTCCGATACCGACCAGATCCGGCATTGGTACAAAACGGTATTGAAGCCCAACGAAACGTTTTTAGCTTATCTGGCACAACCCGAACATACCTACGAAGAAGATCACGAGCTGATTAAGTCTATCTACAAGGAATTAATCTTTAAAGATGAAACTTTGCAGAAGTATTTTGAGGAGCAGGATATGAATTGGGCGGAGAATAAGCCCATTGTGAAAAGTTTGGTAAATAAAACCATTAAATCTTTAGAGGAAACGTCTGCGGAAGACTTGCCCTTACTGGACCTTTCGCCGAATTGGGAAGACGACAAAGTATTTTTTGAGGATTTATATAATCAAACCATCCAGGAAGATGCCACCTACGAAGCATTTATTGTTGCCCAAATTAAAAACTGGGACGTAGATCGGGTAGCTTTGCTGGACAAAATTATTTTAAAAATGGCCTTGTGCGAAATGCATATTTTCAGAAGCATTCCCGTAAAAGTGACCATTAACGAATATATTGAAATTTCAAAAATTTACAGTACACCCAAGAGCAAACAGTTTATTAACGGCGTACTGGATAAAATTTCCCAGGAACTCACCGAGAAAGGAGATATCCGGAAATCGGGCCGGGGATTGATTGACAATAAATAAACCCACAAACCAGTTAGACTTTTAAAGTTTCGATTTTTAACCGTAAATTGAGGCTTCAAAAGGCTAATAAGAACCTGTAATAACTATGAGCAAGAAAGTAACCACTACGCTTTTAGCATTTTTATCCGGGGTAGCTACCGGCGCTGCTTTTGGCGTTTTGTATGCGCCGGATAAAGGCCGTGAAACCCGCGATCGCTTAAGCTACCAGTTAGATAAATACCGCGACATGCTAAAAGACTTAACCGATCTTTTACGGGACAACCGGGAAACACCGCAATCGGCGGCCCGTTCCGAAGGCCAACGCGTAATTAAAGACGCGAAAGATAAAGCCGAAAAATTACTGGGTGATGTAGACCTGCTCATTAGCCAAATTAACAGCCGTAAGGAAGCCTTATAAATTTAGTTATTAGTTGTTGGTTCTTAGTTGTTTGATTGAGGTCAATTGATAAACTAACAACCAGCAACTAACAACCCACAACCATGTAAACTATGAAACAAATAACCTTAATTCCCGGCGACGGCATTGGTCCAGAGATTACGGAGGCGGTAAAAACAATTTTTGCGGCCGCCAAGGTGCCGGTTACCTGGGAAGAAGAAAATGCCGGACAAACTACTTACACCCTTAACGGGCAATTAATCCCGGTTTCCCTGATTGCTTCCCTGAATAAAAACCGGATTGCGCTAAAAGGACCCATTACTACGCCGGTTGGTGGGGGTTTTAAAAGCATAAATGTTACCTTGCGCCAAATGTTCGATTTGTACCAGAACGTGCGGCCCGCCAAAAGCACCGTTGGCATTGAAACCCCTTTTAAACACGTAGATATAGTATTGTTCCGCGAAAATACCGAAGGCTTGTACTCTGGTCTGGAGTTTTACGACGAACGCCACGGAATTGCCGACGCTATTGCCCGCGTTACGAAAGAAGGCTGCGATAAAATATGCCGGGCGGCTTTTGAATATGCGCGCAAGCACAACCGCAAAAAAGTAACGGTGGTACATAAAGCTAATATTTTAAAATTAGCCGGAAGTTTATTTATTAACGCCGCCAAAACTATTGCCCCGGAATATCCCGAAATTACCCTCGACGATAAAATTATCGATAATATGTGCATGCAGCTGGTAAATAAGCCGGAGCAGTTTGATGTATTGGTTACTACTAACTTGTTCGGAGATATTTTATCAGATTTATGCGCGGGTTTAGTGGGCGGTTTAGGTGTGGTAGCGGGAGCTAATATTGGTAAAGATATGGCCATTTTTGAGGCGGTACACGGTTCGGCTCCGGATATTGCCGGTAAGGGCATTGCCAACCCGACGGCACTTTTACGCTCGGCGATTATGATGCTGCATCATATTGAAGAACACGATTACGCCAACCGTATTGAAGCCGCCATGGACGAAACCTTCCGAAACCGGGAACAATGCACCGGCGATTTGGGCGGTAAAGCCAGCACCATGGAATTTGCGCAAAACGTAATTTCTCATTTGAAATAATTTTGGGATCGGATTCGTCTAATTTCTGTAAAATAGATTTGTTTCGGCTAAATTTACTTAGATGCACGGCTTAAAGCTGCATTCAAAAAAATGAGCCGTAATACGCAAAATTTAAATTTATCTTACAAGAAGAAATAAGGTAAAATTCATACTTTACCCGAACAAATTTTTATCTTATTCCAATAGAATTTTAAATTTGCCTATTGTTCGCA
This sequence comes from Adhaeribacter arboris, assembly GCF_003023845.1. NCBI lineage: Bacteria > Pseudomonadati > Bacteroidota > Cytophagia > Cytophagales > Hymenobacteraceae > Adhaeribacter > Adhaeribacter arboris. The sequence continues at coordinate 2,577,526 of NZ_PYFT01000001.1, forward strand.
CGCAAAAGTTAAGGAAAGTAACCGTTTCATCCATATAGTTCAAAACATTCACTTACAATGTATTTTATAAAAAAATGAAAGTAACTAAACTTTATGCTGGCTTATTGGCAGTAGCCTTACTGACCGCCAGCTGCGATAATTTACAAAACAAAACCGAAGGCGAAAACGCAACTGCTTCCGCGGAAACCTCTACGCCTACCGAAGCGACAGTGGCCAATCCTAACCTTACAAACGGAACGGAAATTTCTAACGCCGATGCGCCGGTAATGACCTTCGCGGAAATGGAACACGATTTTGGTGATATCAAGCCTGGTTCGGTAGTAAAACATACGTTTACGTTTAAAAATACCGGCAAATCTCCTTTAATTATTTCTAATGCTTCGGCTACCTGCGGTTGTACGGTGCCCGAGTGGCCAAAAGAACCAGTAGCACCCGGTGCCGAAGGTAAAATAGATGTTCAGTTTGATAGCCACGGTAAATCCGGTCAGGTTTCTAAAACCATAACCATCCAGGCCAATACCCAGCCATCTACCAACCAGATTGCCATCAAAACCAATATTTTACCCGATCCGGCGGCGAATGGTCCGTTAAGAGCCCAATAATTATACGAGCATGTGGCATTTATTATTACAAATTAATACCCCTAACAACCTTTCCAATATCCTTTTTATTGGAGCAATTGTGCTCGTATTCTATTTTTTCATGATCCGGCCGCAACAGAAAAAAGTGAGCGATGCCAAAAAGTTTCGGGAGTCACTTTCTAAAGGAATGAATGTGGTTACCATTGGTGGTTTGCACGGGAAACTCGTGGAAATTAGTGATACCACTGTTTGGATTGAAGTAGATAAGGGACTGCGACTTAAATTTGATAAATCTGCCATTGCGGTAGAATCCACCACGAAAGCGAACGAAAAAGCTTAAATTGCCATTAACAGGAGCCAAAAATATCGTTCTGTGGTTTTTAAAACCATTTCACGGCCGGGAACAATACTGGCGGGTAGTGCTGCTATGCTTCATGGCAGCCTCTACCTTTTGGCTCTTAAATGCATTAAATAAAAATTACACTAACATCCGGATTACCTATCCGGTCCGGTTTGTTTACGATCAGCGGGAATACATTCCTTTACAGCCTTTACCCGAAGAAATTGTATTGAATGTAAGCGGTAAAGGCTGGAAATTACTGCGCAAATACCTGATGCTGGACGTGCAACCCGCCGATATTCCCATGGAAGGGTTAATCCGGCAAAGATCGGTTTCGGCTAATTTATTTCGGTCTAACGTAGCTAACTCTCTGGATGGTCTGCAACTTAACTTTATTGTGACGGATAGTCTCCGCTTTAAATTTGATAAGCAGATAAAACGTAAAATTCCTTTAGCCATAGATACTTTGCATTTGCCCATTAATGCAAATTACGCGATAGAAAAACCTATTACTATTACTCCCAGCGAAGTAGAATTTGAAGGTCCGGCCTCGGTATTAGATTCTTTGCCCAATCCATTCATACTTTCCGTACCTAAAAAACCTATCACCGGCCCGTTCAAAAGTTACGTGCCAATTGATTTTCCGTATAAAGGTTTGGTAAAAAGTGATATTGTAGAAGCCGAAATTGCTTTCAACGTAAAACAACTGGCCTGGCAAAATCTGGTAATGACTCCTAATCTACAAAACAAACCAACCGATTCTGTTACCATGCAACCGGCGGCCGTTAGTATTAGATATGGTTTCTTGCCGGAACAGGCTGCCCAAATTGATTTAACCAAATTCTCCCTGATCGCAAATTATGCAGAGTTAAATCCGAAAGATTCTACGGTAAATGTAGAAATAACGGAAAAACCAGTTTACGTGAAGCGAGTAACGCTGCAGCCTAATAAAATTAAAATTATTCCGGTGGTAAAACTTACCCGTTCGACCAAGTAGCATGTTAAAAGTTGGAATAACCGGAGGAATCGGTTCGGGTAAGAGTTTAATTTGCCGTTTTTTTGAGTTACTGAACATACCGGTTTACGACTCCGATTACCGGGCTAAGTGGGTCATGCAGCACCATCTGGGCTTGCGCCAGGAATTACTGGATGCATTTGGGCTTCAGGCTTTTGATGGCGAAACCGGGCAATTAAACCGAAAGTACTTAGCGCAACTGGTATTTAATAATCCGGAAAAATTAACTCTGCTCAACAATTTGGTTCACCCGCGGGTAAAACAAGATTTTATTGACTGGGCCGATTCGCAAACAAATGTTTCTTACCTGATTAAAGAAGCCGCTTTAATGTACGAAACCGAAGCGCACAAACAGGTAGACAAAATGGTATTGGTAATAGCCCCAATTCCTCTTAGGCTGGCCCGCACGCAAAAACGCGATCCGCACCGCACCATCGCGGATGTGGAAGCTATTATGCAAAAGCAACTCGACGACTCCGAAAAATTAAAAAAAGCAGATTTTGTAATTTACAACGATGAACAACAATTAGTTATTCCGCAGGTTTTAGCTATTCACGCGCAGTTACTTGCTTTGGCCCCCAATTTTACCGCAGGTATTAATCTTCTTTAAAGTAATTTTCAACAAAATTATCTACTGGCAACTTTCTTATTTTCTAAAAAAGCTGCCGGTAGAAATCCATTATTTGCCTTTTACCTGTCGCGGTAAATAATGTTAGCTGTTGTTTTTAATCCCAACCCTCGGAACGGCAAATCCCTAATTCCAAACCTCTTAGTTCCGCTAAACCCCGCAACCGCCCAATAGCCGAATATCCCGGGTTGGTAACTTTTGCTAAATCGTCCAGCATTTGGTGGCCGTGGTCGGGGCGGAACGGAATGCGCTCCGCTACTTGCTGTTGAATGGTAAGAATTTCTTTTACCACCGCGTACATATCTACATCGCCGTCTAAGTGGTCGGCTTCGTAAAAGTTACCGTGCTCGTCTTTGGCCACATTCCGTAAATGCACAAAATGTATCCGGTTACCTATTTGCTTTGCCATTTCGGGCAAATTGTTGTTTGGATTAGCGCCCAACGACCCGGTACAAAAACAAATACCATTGGCTGGGCTAGGCACGGACTCCAGAATGTAATTTAAATCGTCGGCGGTACTTACCACCCGGGGCAGCCCTAAAATATGAAAAGGCGGATCGTCCGGGTGAATGGCTAACTTAATACCTGCTTCCTCCGCCACCGGGGTTATTTCCTGCAGAAAATATTTTAAATTTTCGCGTAAAACCGAACGATCCATATCTTTATAACGAGCCAGGTTGTCCCGCATTTCTGCCAGCGTTTGCTTTTGCTCCCCCGGAATACCAAACATCACAATATAAGCTAATTGGTCCAGTTTCTCCGGGGTATATTCCTTAAACCGTTTTTCAGCTTCTTGCGCCACATATTCCGGATAATCTTTTTGGGCGTTGGGCCGCTCCAATAAGTGGATATCAAAAACGGCCAGGTCGAACCAATTAAAATATAAAGCCTTAGAACCGTCCGGCATTACCAGGTTCAGGTCGGTACGAGTCCAGTCGTTTACGGGCATAAAATTGTACGTTACAATCTTAATTCCGCAGGAGGCTATGTTGCGTAACGACTCTTTGTACAAATCAATGTAGTGCTGGTAATCGCCGGTGCGGGTTTTAATACTTTCGTGTACGGTTACACTTTCTACTACGTCCCAGGTTAAACCATACGCTTCTATTTCCTGTTGGCGTTTTCTAATTTCCTCTACCGGCCAAATTGCTCCGTGCGGTACGTGGTGCAAAGCCGTTACAATTCCTTCGGCGCCGGTTTGGCGGATGTCCTGCAGCGTTACCGGATCGGCGGGCCCGAACCAACGCCAAGTTTGTCTTAATTTCATAGCGTAGTGTGTAAAGTTTAACTCCCGAAAGTAGCGCAAAGCAAGCATTTACCCAAATTAAGCTTTAGGTTATGGCTTCCTTATTTTACCCGGCAAGCAAATACCTCCGATTTCTTCAAAATACAGAATCTATAGTAAAATTTACGGCTTTGTTTTCATCATTAAAGCCCACTAAAAATTAAAAAGCAGGTTAGCAGTTAATTTTCTGAAATGTCTGACAGTTGAAATCAGAGAAAGCTGTAAATTTAAATTTGCTTGACAAGTATCTATTTGGTTTAGGGTAATTACTAGCAGCTTTTAAGAAATTTAAAAATATTCCCGAATTAAATACCGGCTCAAAATACAACTTATGAAATTTAGATTTTTATCTGTTATCCTGGTTTTCTTGTTTACCATCAGCCTAAGGTTAACCTCTTTTGCGGACGATGGATACCGGCTTTGGCAGCGCTACGATTTAATTAAAGATGCGCAAAAGCGCCAGTACTATCAGGAAAACACAACTGGTTTGCTGATGGAAGGTAACTCCCCTACCCTAACGGCGGCCCGGCAGGAATTAGAAATGGCAATATCCGGATTATTGGGCAAGCCTTTACGTTCTTCGACTGCTATTGCTTCGGGAGTCTTAGTATTGGGAACTCCGCAAAACTCACCCGTTATTAAAAGCTTAAATTTAGCTTCTAAGTTAGTTCCGCTGGGTTCGGAAGGTTTTTTAATTTTATCTACTACGGTTAATAATAAGAAAGCTACCGTTATTACCGCCAACTCCGATGTTGGGGTTTTATACGGTACGTTCCATTTTTTAAAATTATTGCAAACCCAACAGGATATCAATAATTTAGCTATCAGCAGCGCGCCCAAAATTAAAAACCGAATACTAAATCACTGGGATAATCTGGATCGCACCGTGGAACGCGGTTACGCTGGTTTTTCGATTTGGGATTGGCATAGACTGCCGGATTACATCGACCAACGCTATTTAGATTACGCGCGAGCCAACGCTTCTATCGGGATAAATGGCACGGTGCTGACGAACGTAAACGCTAATGCTTTAATTTTAACCAAAGATTATTTAATAAAAGTTAAAGCTCTGGCCGATGCTTTTCGCCCGTACGGTTTAAAAGTTTATTTAACCGCTCGTTTTAGCGCCCCCATCGAAATTGGTAAACTTAAAACTGCCGACCCGCTGGATCCGGAGGTAAAAACCTGGTGGAAAAACAAAGCCGCAGAAGTTTATTCGTACGTGCCTGATTTTGGTGGTTTTCTGGTAAAAGCTAATTCGGAAGGGCAACCCGGCCCGCAGAACTACGGGCGTAACCACGCCGACGGGGCCAATATGCTGGCCGATGCAATAGCCGATAAAGGCGGCATTGTGATGTGGCGGGCCTTTGTGTACGACAACAAAGTACCCGACGACCGGGCCAAACAAGCCTTCACCGAATTTAAACCACTGGATGGCAGCTTCCGGAAAAATGTGCTGGTACAAGTAAAAAATGGTCCGATTGATTTTCAACCGCGCGAGCCATTCCATCCTTTATTCGGTGCTATGCCGAAAACGCCTTTAATGATGGAATTTCAGATAACCCAGGAATATTTGGGTCAGGCGACCAACCTGGTTTACCAGGCGCCGCTGTACAAAGAAACCTTAGACGCTGATACCTACGTAAAGGGAGCCGGCTCCACGGTAGCTAAAGTAATAGACGGCAGTTTGCACCACTACCAACTCACCGGCATTGCGGGGGTATCCAATATCGGCAACGACCGTAACTGGACCGGTCACTTATTCGGGCAGGCTAATTGGTATTGCTTTGGCCGGCTAGCTTGGGATCCTACTTTATCTTCGGAGAAAATAGCCGACGAGTGGTTACGCATGACCTTTACGAACGAAACAGCTTTTCTGAATCCAATAAAAAACTTGATGCTGCAGTCCCGGGAAACTCTGGTAAATTACATGACGCCTCTCGGTTTACACCACATCATGGGCTACAGCCACCATTACGGCCCTGGTCCCTGGATTAAAGATAAGCAACGCGCTGATTGGACTTCGGTATACTACCACAAGGCCACTGCGGAAGGCATCGGTTTTGATCGTACTCCCACTGGCAGCAATGCCCTTGCGCAATATTCCCCGGCTATTCAACAAAAATTTGGCAATCCACAAACGTGCCCCGAAGAATTTCTGCTTTGGTTCCATCACTTAAAATGGGATTACAAAGTTAAATCCGGCCGTACTTTATGGGGCGAAATCTGTCAGCGTTATTACCAGGGCGCCGCCGAAGTGGGTAAGATGCGGCAAACCTGGCAAACCATCCAAGCTTTTGTAGACGCCGAAAGATTTAACCACGTAAAAATGTTACTGAATATTCAGGAGAAAGAAGCCCGTTGGTGGCGCGATGCCTGCGTACTTTATTTTCAAACATTCTCCGGTCGGCCTATTCCGGCCGGTTTAGAAAAACCAACTCAAAACTTGGATTATTATGTAAGCCAAGACCCTAAATTTGTACCCGGCAATTAAAGTGGGGGTTTTAAGTGCTACGTTTTACCTTCAAAAACTTTTGAATGAAATGCTTAAAATTTACTTGCTACTTATTAGACATTTGCCGGGGAGTTGTATTTTTCAACCAAGTAGTATAAATAACTGTTAGTAGAAACGGATTAACTCCGTAAAAACTGTTACTTCCGCCGGGTCAGGCGTTATCACCTGACTTGGCGGAGAAACGTACCCTTTGTTTTGTAAAACGTATTACTTATTACCTATAACCTACTACTTATTTTACCTTTCACATGAAAAACAATAAAATTTGGATTACAACCTGCTTAGCCGCATTTAGTCTAGGCTTCGTGCAAAAATCGGAGCCTACTTTAAAAGAAGCTTTCCAGAATAGTTTTTACGTAGGTGCCGCCCTGAATAAGGCGCAATTCTCCGGTAAGGATACCAAAGCGCAGGAATTGGTAAAGAAGCAGTTTAACACCATTAGCCCCGAAAATGTGCTTAAGTGGGGACCGGTACACCCTAAACCAGAGGAATATAATTTTAAACCCGCCGACGATTACGTAGCTTTTGGTCAACAAAATAAAATGTTTATTGTGGGTCATACCTTGGTGTGGCACCAGCAAACCCCCGACTGGGTATTTGAAGACGAAGCAGGTAAACCCGTATCGCGCGAAGTACTTTTAAAACGGATGGAAAACCATATTTCTACGGTAGTGGGTCGCTACAAAGGTAAAATCCAGGGCTGGGATGTGGTGAACGAAGCCATAGCCGACCAAGGCGGCCAGATGCGCCCGACTAAATGGCTTTCTATAATCGGGGAAGATTTTGCCCAAAAGGCTTTTGAATACGCGCATAAAGCCGACCCGCAAGCGGAGTTATATTACAATGATTACAGCTTATATCGCCCCGATAAACGCGAAGGAGTGATTCGCTTGGTAAAAAGCCTGCAAGCCAAAGGAATTAAAGTAAAAGCCATTGGCATGCAGGGACATTACGGTTTAACGGTCCCCACCATGGAGCAGGTAGAAGCCAGTATTGTAGCTTTTTCCAAACTGGGAGTAGAAGTAAATTTTACGGAATTAGACATTGACGTATTGCCAAATCCGAGCCAGCGGCAGGGCGCTGATATTGCCGAAACCTTTGATGCCGATCAGAAATTTAATGTGTATTCTTCCGGTTTGCCGGATTCGGTGCAGCAGAAATTAACGAAACGCTACGCTGATTTATTTACTTTATTCCGGAAGCACCAGGATAAAATTGGCCGCATTACTTTCTGGGGCGTAACTGACGCGAACTCCTGGTTGAACAACTGGCCAATTAAAGGCCGCACCAGCTATCCGCTGCTTTTCGATCGGCAATACCAACCCAAACCTGCTTACCAAGCTATACTAAATATGGCAGCTCAAAAGAAATAATCGAAACAGGTAAAATTTAACACTTTAGTTAGGACGTTAAAACATTTCTTACTGTCATCCGGAAAGGATCTAACCGGTTAAATACGAGTACGGGCACCTGCTCTATTCAAAAATGTAGATGAAGCAGGAGGTAAAAATCCATCTTATCTATTTTCCTTTCTTCTTACTACTGGTTAGATCTTTTCCGGATGACAGTTATAAAAATACCTTCTAAAACAATGGTAAAATATTCCCCGTATCCACTTCTTTAAATTTTTGCGTTAGAATATTGCCGTAAAGATTTAGATGAATTGCTCGTATCTTTACTTAAAGTTATTGCCTTATCATGCCAACAAAAAAAGCCGTTGCCGTAACGCAGAAAAAGGTAGTTTATCCCATCTCGAAACGACTGCGAAAATACCTCCGGACGTACGACCGCGAAGCCAAACTGCCCGTACGCTACGAAGATTTACTGCATAACAGCGAATCATTTCCGTACTACGACAAATCGGGCAAAGATACTTTGTGGGAAACGGTGCTGTACGAGCAGAGCCGGCAGCAGGAATTGAGCCAGGGTTTAACCATGAACTATGCCTTGCTCAAAACCGCGGGCGATATTTCTGTAATGGAACACCTGCGGGTATCGCGCATTGATTATTGCACCTTTGGCAATACCAATCCGTTCCGAATCCAGATTAAAAATCAGCTGAACGATAATTACGATTATTTCTACGTAAAACGCGCGGACGCCTCGCGGGTATACGGCCTGGAATTGGAGCATATTTTGTCCCCGAGCCGCATTAATTACCGGGTAGATGGTGAAACTATTATTGAAGAACATATTGCCGGTATTCCCGGCGATGTTTTTATTAAAGAACACCTCGACCGGCCCAACACCAACAAAGTGCGGATTGCCAAAGAATTTGTAAAATTCAACGAGCGCTGCTTTATCCGGCTGCTCGGTGATATGCGCTCGTACAACTACGTAATTGACGTAACTCCTGATTTTGAAGACGAGCAATACCGGGTTCGTTCCATAGACTTTGATCAGCAATCGTACGAAGGCCGCCGGGTTAAATACCTGCCCCAGTTTTTTAAAGATAATAACAAAGTGGTAGAACTGGTAATGGAGTTGCTTAGTCCACAAACCGTGCAGCAATACCAAAGTGAAGAACGCACTTTGTTGTACCAGCGCCTGAAACTGGCCCGTTACCGTTTAAAAGATCTGATTGACAGCATGCGAACCGACACCTTATCTACGCCCGATAAAATAGAGCAATTGAAGCAGGAACTGGCGCAGCACCACCAATCCGATGATTTTTTGCGGTGTAATAACATGGGCGATCTGGTACGGTTAAACATTAAAACCATCCTTACTCGCGAACCCCGGATTGTAGTAAATAAATTAAAATTATTGCCCGGTAAGTAGCTTATTGTGTAGCTTATTCTTAAAAATGAACACTTGTAGTTCTTATCGCAAAGGTTTTTTGTTCCGTTTTAAATTCATAAACTTAACTCAAAAGAGGCACTTATTTAATAGAAATCAGCTAGTAGACCCTTATTTTTATTTTACTTAAGCCTTATCTAACCCTGAATAGAAATAGTACCGGAAAGAAGCTGCTTGCCGGAGTCGCTGTTTTTACCAGTGTTTGTGGGTCTCTGTTCGATTGGAATAAAACGCATCTGTTTAACCCAAAATGGCCGCTGTACGCTAAGTTTCACGATGCCATGACCATACCCTTGGGTTCTATGCCGGGTTTAAGCGGCCTTACCTGCTGCAAAAAAAGAGCGGGAATAAAGAAACTAATTTAAAGTTTGGTACTATGTTACCGGCTTTTTTCTGGGCTGCCCAAGCCAGCAGTTTTGCTTTTCCGGGTGCCAAAGGTTTAGAAGCCGAGTTTCCAAAATCAGTACCCAAAGTGGGACCTATTCAACTCAACAAAGCCTTGGTAAGTACTCCTATGCTGGCTTTTTAGGGCTGAGCTATGCCTTGGTTAAAAAGCCGCGAGCTTAAATTCGGTTATTTAGCCGGCTTAGATAATTCTTTTTCTTCTACCTTTTCATGCAGCAGGTTTTTCTCCGCACTTTCTTGCCAGTAAACTTTTCTAACTTTCCACCTTATCAAAGATGTTTTCAACTACTCTAAAGTAAGGACAACCAACATCTCTCTACTTAAAATCTAAATTTAGCCACTGCATGGCGGTATTACTTTTTATTTTTACAACTGATTTAAGTTAATAACTCTCGGTACCGCATCCCGGGTATGTACTTATACTTATTTAAATTGGCACTTTATGAATTTCACTATCTTTTACCATCCTCAATGGCATTCAGTTAAACAATCATCTATCTTTCGTGCTTTATGAGATAAACCCTTATCGGTATGCGTCAACTATTTACTTATGCTTATATCCGAAACGTACCCGGTAGGTCTAGCTTTGAAAAAGTTCTGCTGGTTTAAGTTCTATGGTGCGCCTATTGTTTTGTTCAGGAGCGCTATTTCCATTATTTATGCTTATTTTATCTCTAAGAACAGTTCTACTTTATTTGGTTATTCTACTATGAAAAAAACGCTTACTCTTTCTGGTTTTCATTTTCAAACTTCTTTTTCCACTCCAGGTCCATATTTTATCTTCTTTTTATGCTTCTTTTTAGTAGCCTGGGGAGCAACCGCTCAAAATAAAGTAACCAAACAATGGGATAAAACTATTGGGGGCAGCGTGAATGATTACTTTAGTGCTTCGGTTGCTACCCTGGATGGCGGTTATTTACTGGGGGGTTCTTCTTACTCTACTAAAAGCGGCGATAAAAGCGAGATCAATCAAGGAGATGTGAATTGCAGCTTTGGGCCGTGTTATTATACTTCCGACGATTTCTGGCTGGTAAAAACCGATGCCAACGGCAAAAAAGTATGGGATAAAACTTTAGGGGGACGAGGCAGCGATTATTTAAAAGCCATTATTGCGCTACCGGGAGGTGGTTACCTCGTAGCCGGCACATCTTACTCTCCCGCCAGCGGCGATAAAAGCGACGAAAACCAAGGCTACAGCGATTACTGGATTGTAAAAATTGATTTGTACGGCAATAAAATTTGGGATAAGACATTCGGCGGCAGCAGTGCCGACGATCTGGAAGCCGTACTAGCTACTTCGGATGGGGGATTCTTGATCGGAGGGACTTCGTTCTCCGGCATTAGCGGCGATAAAAGTGAGATAAATCGGGGCGAAAACAGCTCCGACTATTGGATTATTAAAATAAATAGAAACGGCGAGAAGGTCTGGGATAAAACTTTTGGCGGCGTTGGCACCGACTACCTGGCTTCTTTAGTCGCTACGCCCGACGGTCAGTATCTATTGGGCGGATCTTCTAATTCCCGGGTGAGTGGCGATAAAACGGCCCCTAATAACTCGCAGTATACGGATACCTATAATGTATGGATTGTTAAGATAGATGGTCGGGGTACGAAGAAATGGGATTCTACCTACGGCTTCTTTGATTTCGACAACTATCTTACTACGATTTACTTCGATCCCAAAACAACTACCTTTTTATTAGGTGGTTCTACCGTTGGCCGTTCGGCGGGTTATTACGACTACGATTATCTGCTGGTATATATCGATGCGGATGGCCTGGAAAATAGAATAAGTCGGATAGAAACACTAGGAAACGATTTTTTGAGCGCCATTACCGCGGGGCCAAATGGTTCGTTTGTCCTGGGCGGCACTTCTTCTTCCGGCGCGGGCGAAGATAAAAGCGAAAAAAATATCGGCTACGAAGATTACTGGCTAATATGCCTGGATGGCAGAACTAAAATATGGGATAAAACTATTGGCGGCCGGGATTCGGATTTACTTAAAACTATTCTGCCCACTCCGGATAGAGGTTACTTGTTAACCGGCACGTCCAACTCCATCATCGGCGGCAATAAAACGGAAAACAACCAGGGCGGCCGCGATTTCTGGTTAGTAAAATTAATGGAAGATTCTCCTCCCGCCACCTCGGTAACGGATGTTCGTTTTGGGGGCGCCGACCCCGACAATTTCACTCATTTAATTAAAACCGGCGATAATGGTTATCTCTTGGGGGGCTATTCTAAATCGGGCGACAACGGCGATAAAAGCCAACCGAGTCAGGGCGGCTTTGATTACTGGGTGATTAAAACGGATGCGGCCGGAAAAGAAACTTGGAACAAGCGTTTTGGGGGTACCGCCGACGATTACCTTAATTGCCTTTTGCAAACGCCCGATGGCGGCTATTTGCTGGGGGGCAGTTCGGAGTCGGGAGTAGGCGCCGATAAATCGGGGGTGAGCCGGGGCAACCGCGATTTTTGGGTGGTAAAAATTGGCCCTACCGGCGAAAAAGAATGGGACCGTACTTTTGGCGGCAGTGGTTTTGAAGATTTGCGCCAGCTGCGGCAGCTACCTTCCGGAAATTTTGTTTTAGCCGGTTACAGCATTTCTCCGGCCGGCGATGACAAAACGGAAAACAGCCGCGGGGGTTTTGATTATTGGGTAGTGTTTTTAAATTCGAACGGGAATAAAATTGCCGATTATCGTTACGGGGGCAATGCCCACGATTACCTGGAAGATGTACTCCTTATTCCGGACGGCAGCTTACTGTTAGGAGGCACCTCCGTTTCCGGCGAAAACAGCGATAAAACGCAACCAAGTTATGGCAATTCGGATTACTGGGTAGTTAAAATCAACGCGGCTGGTCAGGTACTTTGGGACAAAAGTTTTGGTAGTTCCGAAGAAGATAATCTCTACGCAGTGGCCGCTGCCGGCAATAATTATGTGCTAGCTGGCTCCAGCAACTCGAATGCGGGCGGCAACAAAAGCGAAAATAGCCGGGGTGGTAAAGATTTCTGGGTTGTAAAAATAGACGGCAACGGCCAGAAGATTTGGGACAAAACCTACGGGGGCAACCAATCCGAAGAATTAAGATCGCTAGCCATCAGACAAGATGGTAGCTTGGTATTCGGGGGCACCTCTTATTCGGATGCCAACGGCGAAAAAACGCAGGTCAGCCAGGGCAGCGGCGATTACTGGATCGTGCAAGCCAATAGCGCGGGTATTCCGCAATGGGATAAACGTTTTGGGGGCAGCGCCGCCGACGAACTGCGTACCTTATGGGCCGAAAATGATGGCAGTTACCTGTTGGGCGGGCGTTCTAACTCCAGTCTGGGCGGCGACCGTACCCAAGCCAGCTGGGGTTATTCTGATTATTGGTTAGTAAAAATACCGGCTACTACCAGTACTCCCCGCATCCCCGCGGCAGCTTCCTTTACCACCCCGGAAAATGCCCGAAGCGCAAACGCCAATTTACTGGCCTACCCCAATCCCTTCGCTCAGCGGCTTAAAGTAACCTACCGGGCAGATAAAACCCAACTTATAAGCGTCCAGGTCTACGATAGCCAGGGACATAAAATCACTACTTTATACCACGCAATAGCCGCAGTGGGTCAGTTGCTGGAATGGCAATGGCAACCCGGCCCCGACTTGCCTAATGGTTTGTACCTGCTTCAGCTGCAAACTCCGGAAAAAATTAGCTCTCAAAAGGTTTTACTGGTTCGCTGATCCTGGCTTCTTGCCCCGAAGAAACCAACTGATTTTGTTAGGTCTGGTTTCTTCAGGGCCGTTAGCAAGTAGTACATAAATATTCCGTGATTGGTGTAACCTGAATCATATTATTGCAGTATTATTACCCGGAGTATTTACTTTAGGAAATTTACTTATAAGCTGTACCACCCCAGTAAAGCTTTAGTTTGTTCTATTTCATAATTCCTCCCTTAATAACAATAAATTTACATTAATTTAATATTCAAGAGGTAAAAATACCTAATATTAGGTATAGCCACGTATGAAATAGTATCATACATTTACATGTTTTAATATACCTAACTTTCTATCCAAGTAAATATTTAAACACTTTTGCCTTTAAAGTCCTACTTTAATCTATTATAATTATTTTATGAATATTATTTTTACTTTTTTCCACTTGATTCACCAACTGCCAGGCAAATTTCCTAAACGGTTCCGCTTGGGCATTGCTTTGCTCCTTATTACAGATTTTTCTTTAAGTACTTCCGCACAAAACATTCAATGGAATAAAACCATAGGGGCCGATTTAAGTGATTATTTTGTTACTGCTCAACAAACCAAAGACGGCGGGTATATTTTGGGAGGAACTTCTGGTTCCGGAAAGAGAGGCGATAAATCCGAGCCTAAAAAAGGTCAGAGTGATTTTTGGATTGTAAAACTGAATGCCAATGGTTCCAAAGCTTGGGATAAAACCATTGGCAGTGCAGCCAACGACCGTTTGGATGCTTTGCAGCAGACCAGTGATGGCGGTTTTATTATATTAGGCTACTCGGTTGGTGGCGCTTCCGGGGATAAAACCGGCACGAAAGAAAATTGGGTGGTAAAACTCAACCCGGATGGCACCAAAGCCTGGGACAAAACTTTTGGGGTACAGAAAGGCGGTGGTTCTTTAACAGTCCTGCAACAAACCAGTGACGGCGGCTATATTTTGGGTGGAAGCGCTTATGGAGTGGGAGGTGATAAAACCGAAGCCGGCCTTTTTGGCGATTTTTGGCTTGTTAAATTAAATACCGATGGCTCTAAAGCTTGGGATAAAACCATTGTAGGAAATAGGACCGAAAATTTAACTACCCTGCAGCAAACCAAGGATGGCGGCTTTATATTGGGTGGAAATTCCTCCTACGGTAATTTAATTGATTTTTGGATAGTAAAACTAAACCCCGACCGAACTACTGCTTGGGATAAAACTATTGGCGTAGAAGCAGACGATCTCTTAAGCACCATTCGCCAAACCCAGGATGGTGGCTACCTTTTGGGAGGTTATGCTGACGCCGGCGTAGGTGAATTTAAATCAGAAAAGAGTAAAGGCGGTTTTGATTATTGGGTAATAAAATTGAATGAAAAAGGTACTCAGGAGTGGAATAAGACGATAGGAGGCAGTGGGAGCGATCAATTACATGCCCTGCAACCCACCAGCGACGGTGGTTATATATTAGGTGGCGGTTCCCGGTCCAACAATAGCGGCGATAAAACGCAAGATAACCAAGGTATTTTTGATTATTGGGTAGTAAAATTGAACGCCAATGGCTCCAAAGCCTGGGACCTCACCCTTGGGGGTAACACTGAAGATGCTTTAGAAACTATTTTCCAAACAAAAGATAACGGTTACTTGGTAGGTGGCTATTCTAAATCGGGTATCTCCGGTACTAAAACAGAAGCCAGTAAAGGAGGGTTTGACTACTGGGTAGTAAAACTGGATAATAATACGAAAGCCAAACAAACCATTTCGTTTTCTGCTTTGCCCGAAGTAAATTTTGCTACGCAAAAAATCCTCACTTTAAAAGCTACCGCCAGTTCCGGCTTACCGGTAAGTTTTAGGGTTGTTTCCGGACCGGCTACAATTAAGGCCAACACTATAACGCTTACGGGTGGTAGCGGTACGGTAACAATTGAGGCTTTACAACCGGGCAACG
The DNA here is from genome assembly GCF_003023845.1 of Adhaeribacter arboris. Classification (NCBI taxonomy): domain Bacteria; kingdom Pseudomonadati; phylum Bacteroidota; class Cytophagia; order Cytophagales; family Hymenobacteraceae; genus Adhaeribacter; species Adhaeribacter arboris. Next base: position 2,592,755 of record NZ_PYFT01000001.1, read on the forward strand.
CAGATTATTATGCCGCTCCGGCTGCTAGCCGCAGTTTTGTGGTGCAAGTTTCGCCAGTAACCCGGCTTTGGGATAAAGCATTTGGTGGTATTTCAACCGAATATCCTAACCAAGGCGGAGAATGCGACAAAATTTTTGGTTCTTCCTCTCTTGCTGCTATGGTACGTACTTTAGATGGGGGTTACTTACTGGGAGGTACTTCTGATTCTAAAAAAGGGAATGATAAAAGCGCTGATAACCGGGGTACTATTTCGGAGGGAGAATGCTTTTCCGAAGATCAACCCATAGCCGATTATTGGATTGTAAAAACCAATGCCAATGGTGAAAAACTTTGGGATAAAACCTTTGGTGGTAACGACCGGGATGAATTAAAAGCTATTTTGGCCACCCCCGACGGCGGTTACTTATTAGGTGGTTCTTCTAAATCAAACGGAAATGGGGATAAAACGGAAGCTAACCAAGGTTATCAGGATTACTGGGTAGTTAAAATATCCGCCAATGGTACTAAAATTTGGGATAAAACTTTTGGCGGCAGCTTAGGCGATGTACTTACTAGTTTAACTGCCACTCCCGACGGCGGCTTTTTACTAAGTGGTAATTCTAACTCGGGTATATCCGGCGACAAAACGGAAGCAGGTAAGGGCGGCAATGAATTTTGGATAATAAAAATAGATGGGGATGGCCATAAGGTCTGGGACAAAGCCTTTGACAACGAAGGCAACGATCTTAGTATTTTACGATCAGTAGTTACTTCTCCGGATGGCGGCTTTTTATTGGGCGGTACTACTTTATTAGATAAAAGCAATTACTGGGTAGTTAAAATTAATAGCCAGGGAAAAAAACTTTGGGATAAAACCTTTGGCGGCAATGAGTATGATGAACTAACGGCTTTAGCTAATACCACGGATGGCGGTTACCTATTAGGCGGTTATTCCTGGTCTGGTAAAAGCGGCGATAAGAGTGAGGCAAGCCGAGGTGGTGATGATTTCTGGGTGATTAAGATAGATGGAGCCGGAAAAAAGGTTTGGGATAAAACCATAGGCGGAAATGGTTCTGACTTACTCACTGCTTTAATTAAAACGCCCGATGAAGGTTTCCTGCTCGGTGGCACTACCAACTCAGGCAGGAGTGGCGAAAAGAGTGAAGAAAAGCGAGGTCAGGATGATTACTGGGTAGTAAAATTAGACCATGCCGGTAATATAAATTGGGACAGAACCTTAGGCGGAACCAGCAGTGAACAATTAAGTTCGCTTTTAATTACTTCAGATGGCAATTACCTGGTTGGGGGCTCTTCTTACTCTCAAAATGATGGTGATAAAAGCCAATCGCTTAAAGGAATTCAGGATTATTGGATAATTAAATTAAAAGAAAAAACAAATGCACCAGCCTTGGCCTGGGACATGCGTTTTGGCGGTTCCAGTATAGATAATTTAACCGATGTAATTAAAACCTCCGATGGCGGGTACTTAGCCGGGGGTTATTCTGATTCCAAGGTGAGCGGCGACAAATCCCAAAGCAGCCGGGGCAAAAACGATTACTGGATTGTAAAAACAGATGCAAGCGGTAAAAAGCTCTGGGACCAACGCTACGGCGGCTCGGATCAGGACTACCTTAACCGGGTGATTCAAACGCAAGATGGCGGCTATTTACTGGCGGGTTCTTCTTTATCGGGTAAAAGCGGCGATAAAAGTCAACCTAGTCAGGGCGATCGCGACTTCTGGATCGTGAAAACCGATGCTTTGGGTAATATGCAATGGGATAGAACCTACGGCGGCAGCGACTTCGAGCAATTTGTAAAAGTCATTCAACTCTCTACCGGCGAATACGTGCTGGGCGGCACTACTAAATCCCCTGTAAACGGCGATGTAAGCCAAACCAGTCCGGGTTTAAAGGATTACTGGTTAGTCAAAATCAGTTCTACTGGTAAAAAGATCTGGGATAAACGTTACGGCGGCAACGGCGACGATCAGTTAGTTAGCTTTACCGAGACCCGCGACGGAGGATTTTTATTAGGTGGCGAATCGTTTTCCAACGCTACCGGCGATAAGAGCCAAGCTAGCCGGGGCGGTAGTGATTTTTGGGCAGTTCGGGTAGATAAAGACGGTAAAAAACTTTGGGATAAAACTTTCGGTGGGAGTAACCAGGATGCCATTGCCTCCGTGAGCCGTAGTGCTGGCGATACTTTTGTTTTAGCCGGTACTAGCTTTTCTCCAATTAGCGGGGAAAGAAGCCAGACCAACCAAGGTAAAGATGATTTCTGGATAGTAAAAATAGATGCGCAAGGGCAAAAAATTTGGGATAAAGCCTTCGGCGGCAGCGACCACGACCAATTAGAAGCCAGCACTACTTTAGCAGATGGTAGTACTATTCTGGCAGGTACTACTTGGTCGGAGATAAGTGGCGACAAAACTCAGGCTAGTCAAGGAGCAAATGATTACTGGTTAGTTAAAATAAATGCCTCCGGCGCCCAGCAATGGGATAAACGCTTCGGTGGTGGCAGCTTCGAAGAAGTTCGTACGGTGTTTCTAACGCAAGATGGCGGTTTGTTAATAGGTGGCCGCTCCGACTCCGGTGAAAGTGGGGATAAAACCCAGCCTAGCCAAGGAGAAACCGATTATTGGCTGGTAAAAGTGTCTCCGGATAGTTTGGCTAATAAGGTTACTATAGTAGCAAGAATAGCTAATCCAGTTTCCCCGTCTACGGTAAAAGTGGAAAATCTGAATTTAACCGCGTACCCCAATCCTTCCCAGGATAAAGTAACCATAAACTTTATTTTACCCCAAACGCAAACTGCTTCGGTAAAGGTATACGACAGCCAGGGTAAGGAAATCACTACTTTGTTTACCGGCCAAGCGCAAGCGAATCAAACGTACCAAGTGCAATGGCAAGGTTCCAGCTACAAGGCGGGCCTGTATTTTCTGCAACTACAAACGTCCACACTAAAGCAACAGCACAAACTACTTTTAACTAAATAATAGCTTCTACCCACAGCCGCCGGAGCAAGTTTTCCAACGGTTGTGGCTTTAAATTTATTTTACTAACAATTTTAAAATTCTACCACAATTATGAGCATACTTTTAAAAAGTCTCATTTGGCACCTGCAAAAGCCACGCGGGTTTATCTTCCCATATCGTTTAAGCCTTTCTTTGTTGTTAACTTTGAGCATCCCATTCTTTGCTTCTGCTCAAAATATTCAATGGAATAAAACCCTTGGCGGCAATGACAGAGATGATTTTAGTTTAATGATACAAACGCCTGACGGAGGTTATCTTTTAGGTGGTTCTTCCTCTTCGGGTAGAAGCGGCGATAAAACACAAAATAAACGAGGCCAAACCGATTATTGGGTGGTAAAACTAAAGGCCGATGGTACCAAAGAATGGGACAAAACATTTGGCGGAAGTAATTTGGAATCTTTACAAGCCATTCAGCCTACCAGCGATGGCGGCTATATTTTGGGCGGATCTTCCAACTCGGAGATTAGCGGTGAAAAGACCGAAGCTCCCAAAAATTTTTGTTCTAAAAATTATTGCCCCAGTGATTACTGGATAGTAAAAATAGATTCTCAGGGTAATAAACTTTGGGATAAAACCCTCGGTGGTGACAATACGGATCAATTAACTTCCTTGCAGCCAACCAGCGATGGGGGCTTTATACTGGGAGGCTGGTCTTCATCCAGTAAGTCAGGCGATAAATCCGAAGACAATAACCGAGAGGTAAATGGGGGTTCGTGGGGATTAAATACCGATTACTGGATAGTAAAGATCAACGCTAATGGCTCCAAAGTTTGGGATAAAACCTTGGGAGGATATAGTACTGATTATCTGGCTACTATCCAACAGACTTCGGATGGAGGATATATTCTGGGGGGCTCCTCTACTTCTGACAAAGGCGGCGATAAATCAGAATTTAATCGTGGTACAGTCGACTCTTTTGATTATTGGGTCTTGAAACTTGATTCTTCCGGAAAAAAGATTTGGGATAAAACCTTTGGCGGTCATAGCAATAAGCCGGAGTATAAAGGTGATATGTTAGCCGCCATAGCTATTACTGCCGATGGGGGCTATTTACTAGGAGGAGCTTCTAATAGTGGTAAAGGGGCTAACAAAAGCCAAAACCTAATAGGAGGAGAGGATTATTGGGTGATTAAAGTGGATGCCCAGGGTAATAAACTTTGGGACCAAGTAATTGGAGGAAATTTAAATGATCAGCTAAAATCGGTTCAAGTAAACGCCGATGGTGGTTACCTTTTAGGCGGCTCGTCTAACTCCGCCATATCCGGGAATAAATCAGAAGCTTGCCTAGATTATTTTCCACCGGATTCTAATCCTCCAAGTAAAGGTGATTTCTGGTTGGTCAAACTCCGGGCAAATGGCACCCTGGTTTGGGATAAAACTATTGGCGGAGATAAAGGAGATCGATTAGGCGCGTTCTTGCAAACCAATGATAAAGGGTATGTGGCAGTCGGTACTTCCTGGTCGGGTAGTAGTGGCACCAAAACAGACGTTTCACATGGCCAAACCGATTATTGGATAGTAAAACTGGATAGCACTATTAGCTCGCGGAAAAAACAAGTTATTACGTTCGAACCTATTCCGAATGTAAATTTTGGCACCCAAAAAACGATTACTTTAAAAGCAACCGCCAGTTCTGGTTTACCGGTCATTTTTTCTGTTGTCTCTGGTCCTGCCACGGTGAAAGGGAACCTAGTAACTCTAACAGGAACCAGCGGCCCCGTTGTTATGAAAGCTTCACAAGCCGGAAATGCAGCCTATTTTACTGCTCCCGAGGTAACCCGCCTTTTTATCGTTAATGTACCGCCTGTTACCCGGCTTTGGAACAAAACCTACGGTGGGGTTGTCAGTCTGGAGCTTAATCAGCATAGCGAATGTGATTCAGAGTTTGGGGCCTCTCAACTTACAGCTATGGCTGCTTCTCCCAACGGCGGTTATTTGTTGGGCGGTACTTCCGATTCCAAAAAAGGCAACGATAAAAGCGAAGATCACCGCGGCGTAGTTTCTGAGCAGGTATGCCTATCTGAACGGCAGCCCATTACGGATTACTGGATTGTTAAAACGGATGGTCACGGAAAAAAGCTGTGGGATAAAACTTTTGGCGGCAATGACCGGGACGATTTACAGGTAATTCTGCCCACGGCTGATAGCGGTTATTTACTCGGTGGTTCTTCTAAATCCGGGAAAAGCAACGATAAAAGCCAGGCCAGTCAGGGCATTTTTGATTACTGGGTAGTGAAGATTGATGCCAACGGTACTAAACTTTGGGATAAAACTTTTGGCGGCAACGATCAGGATAATTTGCGCACGCTGGTAGCTACTCCCGACGGCGGATATTTACTGGGAGGCACCTCTGACTCGGGCATCAGTGGCGATAAAAGCTCGGGCGATAGGGGTTATTTAGAATTTTGGATAATAAAGATAGATGCGAACGGTACTAAACTCTGGGATAAAACCGTCGGCAAAGACCGCTACGAACTGGATTTAAAAGCCATTGCGCTTGCTCCGGAAGGAGGTTACCTGTTAGCGGGAAGTTCTACTGATTACAGCGACGAAACACTCTTAGATTATTATGCCGTAAAGATGGACGCCAACGGTAACCAGGTTTGGGAGAAAACCATGGGGGGCAAGGGCGACGAGGTGTTATCGAGTGCCGTAGCGACTCCGGAGGGAGGTTATTTATTGGGCGGATTTTCGGTTTCGGGTATTTCCGGCGATAAAACCGAAGCTAACCGGGGAGACCATGATTACTGGATCGTAAAACTAGCCGCCGATGGAGCGAAGCTCTGGGATAAAACGTACGGCGGGAAAGACAGTGATCGCTTGCAAGCGTTGCAAGTGACTGCAGATGGCGGCTACTTACTGGCAGGCACTTCTATTTCGGGTATCAGCGGAGATAAAACCGAAAACAACCGGGGTAATGCCGATGATTTTGGTCGTTACCTTTCCGATTATTGGGTGGTAAAAATAGCTGCTAATGGTCAGAAAAGCTGGGACAGAACTTTGGGTAGCAGTTTTAGCGATGAACTGGCCGCCGTCTTAGTTTCTCTAAACAATGAGTATGTAGTAGGGGGCACTTCCGCCGGCTTCGACGGAGACAAAACTCAGGCTCGTAAAGGAATTCAGGATTTTTGGGTAGTTAAAATCAAAGAAGAAACCACTCCGCCAGCTTTGGCTTGGGATATGCGTTACGGCAGTAGCGCGGAAGATAATTTTACTTCCGTAATCAAAACTTCCGATGGAGGCTATCTATCCGGGGGTTATACCAGATCTGGTAGTAGCGGCGATAAAAGCCAGGCCAGCCGGGGGTTGGAAGATTACTGGATTGTAAAATCAGATAAGAACGGTAAAAAACTCTGGGACAAACGCTTTGGGGGCACCCGAAAGGACTACTTGAACCGGGTGATTCAGACCCAGGATGGCGGTTATCTACTCGCCGGTATTTCGCACTCCGACAATAATGGGGATAAAAGCGAAGTAAACCGGGGCGGTTCTTACGTCAACCGGGATTATTGGATCGTGAAGGTGGATGCTCAAGGTAATAAGCAATGGGATAAAACTTTCGGGGGCACGGGCTTTGATGAACTGGTTAAAGTGGAGCAGTTGGCAACCGGCGAATACATCTTGGGCGGGTACAGCGACTCAGATAAGGGCGGTGATAAAAGTCAGGGTAGAAAGGGAGAATGTGATGGATTCGGTTATTGCCCTACGGGTTATTGGATCGTAAAAGTTGATAAAAAGGGTAATAAGGTTTGGGATAAAACCTTTGGTGGCAGCAAGGGAGAGGTTTTAAATAGTTTTACTACCACCCGTGACGGCGGTTTGCTACTCGTAGGCACTTCTTATTCCAGCAAAAGCGGCGATAAATCGGAAATTAATCGGGGGTTGGATGGTTCTTCTGATTATTGGGTAGTCCGCACCGATAAGGACGGCAATAAGCTGTGGGATAAAACTTTCGGAGGCAGCTATTACGATTATGCCGCTTCGGTTAGTCGTGGCAATGGCGACAGCTTCTTCATTTCCGGTACCAGTGAATCTCCCGCTAGTGGTGATAAAACCCAGCCCAATCATTTAAACCAAGAGGGTGCTTATACCCGCGACTTTTGGGTAATTAAGGTAGATGGAACAGGCAAAAAGCTCTGGGATAAAACGTTGGGTGGGAATGGTGATGACTTTTTGAATGCCAGTACCTTTACCCGGGAAGGGAACTTAATTTTAGCTGGAACCTCTAACTCCGGTAAGAACGACGACAAGTCCCAGCTAAGTAAAGGTGGGAATGATTACTGGATCGTGCAGTTAGACCAAGATGGCAATAAAATACAGGACCAGTCTTTTGGTGGTAGTGGCCAGGACGAGTTGCGTACCATATTGCAAACCAGCGACGGCGGCTTGCTGCTGGGCGGCCGGTCTGATTCCGGCGTTAGTGGCGATAGAACGCAGCCCAGCCAAGGCGGCACGGATTATTGGTTGGTGAAACTCGCTCCGCTAACCTCCTCTATGGTAGCTACCCAGGAAGAAGTAGCGGTAAAGGCTCCCGCCACCTTAATCAACCATTTAACGGCTTACCCGAACCCGGCCCATAGTCAGGTAACGGTACAATTTACCTTACCGCAAACCCAAACGGCTACCCTGAAAATCTACGATAGTCAAGGCCAGGAAGGGGCTACTTTGTTCCAGGGAGAAGCACTAGCGAACCAAATTTATCAGGTAAAATGGCAAGCCGGTAATAAACCAACCGGATTATACTTCCTGCAATTGCAAACTTCTACTATACGGCAACAACAGAAACTGCTTCTAACGAAATAATAACTTTAATCTTAGCCGCCGAAACATAACTTTCGGCGGCTAAGTTTTTTTAAAATATCCCCTATTACTCCCCATTCCCACGGAAGCCTCCTTTACCGCTCCGAAAAATGCCCGAAATGCAAAAAGTGCGAACGCAAATTGCTGAGCTTGTAAAATACGCTTCGCTCAGCTGCTTTTCGGTTATTCAGGAAAGTAGTGGTTGCTTGCCAGGCACATTTAGTTGGTTTAAATTTTCTTGCAATCATCAGCATCTCAGCCATATATAAATCAGTCGACTGCCTTTTGGCAAATTAATAAGGTAACTAAATTACGTTCAATTTTATTCAGCTATTTCTCAGTAGGAAGCAATCCAGTAACAAAAAATTAATATTCAGGTTGTAAAAATACCTATGTTTAGGGATGGCGGCATATTATTTAATATGGTACATTTACCTGTTTTAATATAGGAATTTAAGTATACAAATTTACAACGGACTACTCCTTCCTATAGATTCTTCTAAAGCCAAATTAAATTTTTATGAACGCACTTTTTACCCTTCTTTACTTGCTCCCAAAACTACGGGGTAGGTTTACTTCGCTTTTCCGTTTAGAAATTCTTTCGCTTATGTTAGGTATTTCTTTTGTTAGCTCTGCTCAGAATGTTAAATGGAATAAAACCATTGGCGGTAATTATGGCGACACTTTTGTAGCCGCGCAACAAACCAGCGACGGCGGTTATATTTTAGGCGGCAACTCCGCCTCTGGCAAAAGCGGGGATAAAACAGGAGCTAGAAAAGGAATGGCGGATTATTGGATTGTGAAACTCAACCCAGATGGTTCCAAGGCCTGGGATAAAACCATTGGAGGGAATGACTATGATGCACTAACCTCCTTGCAGCAAACCAAAGATGGCGGCTATATTTTGGGTGGTTCTTCCAATTCCGGCATTAGCGGCGATAAAACCGAAGCGCCAAAAGGATTCTGGGTGGTAAGACTAAACGCAGATGGCACGAAAGCCTGGGATAAAACCATTGCCGACTCCAGAAATCCTGCTAATTATTCGTATTTACGAACACTTCAACTTACTCCCGATGGCGGCTACTTACTAGGCGGAACCTCGAATGCTGGGGTAGGCGACTATAAATCAGAACCTAGCAAGGGTAGTAATGATTACTGGGTTGTTAAACTGAACGCGGATGGCTCGAAAGCTTGGGACAAAACTATTGGCACAGAGGGTTCTGAATCTTTGCTATCCGTGGAGCAAACCAGCGATAATGGCTATATTCTGGGTGGGTATTCTGCCAGGGTAACAACTAGAGGTTATTGGCTCGTTAAATTAAATGTTAATCGGTCGATTGTCTGGGATAAATTTATCCCTGAGGGTTATCCTGTATATGAGTATCCCGGGGCTGAAAATTCTACTTCCGAAATTAATATAGTAAAGCCCACCCCCGATGGCGGCTATATATTAGGAGGCTATGCCGACTCTAAAACGAATGTTTATAAAAGCGAAGCAGGAAATGGGAGTACTGATTTCTGGTTAATAAAATTAAAAGCCGATGGCCAACAAGAATGGAACAAAGTAATTGGTGGGACGGATCGTGAAACATTGAATTCGCTGCAACCCACCAGCGATGGCGGTTATCTGCTGGGTGGTAATTCCCGCTCTAATAGTAGTGGCGATAAAACCCAGAACAGCCAGGGTAGCTTTGATTATTGGGTCGTAAAACTCAATGCCGATCGTACCAAAGCCTGGGATCTTACCTTAGGCGGCAACAAAGAAGACAATTTAGGTAATGTTTTTCAGACAAAAGATAAAGGCTACTTTTTAGGAGGCTATTCCAGGTCTGATGTTTCGGAAACTAAAACCGAAGCTAGTAGAGGCGATTATGATTATTGGGTAGTGAAGCTGGATAACAGCGAGCGCCAAAAGCAAACCGTTACTTTTTCGCCCATTCCGGATGTAAATTATGCTACGCAAAAAACAGTTACTTTAAAAGCTACAGCTAGTTCCGGTTTACCGGCTAGTTTTGCTCTTATTTCTGGCCCTGCCACCGTAAAAGGCAATACCTTGACCCTTACCGGTGGCAGTGGTACGGTTACCGTGAGTGCTTCTCAGGCAGGTAATCAAAAGTATTTTCCCGCTATTGATGATACCGCCCGCTTTGTAGTACAGGTTCCCCCGGTTACCCGGCTTTGGGACAAGTCGTACGGCGGGGTAGCCACCGAATACTACGACCAATACACCAAATATTATGGTACCTCTACCCTATCGACTATGGTAGCTACTTCCGATGGCGGTTATTTACTCGGCGGCACTTCCGACTCTAACCGGGGCAACGACAAAACGCAACCTACCCGGGGCAAATCCGACTATTGGATCGTAAAGGTAGATGCCTCGGGTAAAAAACTGTGGGACAAAGTTTATGGCGGTAAAGACAGCGATGGTTTAAATAGGCTTATTACTACTACCGACGGTGGTTATTTACTCGGAGGCACTTCTCGTTCGGGTAAAAACGGCGACAAAAGCCAGGATAGTAAGGGGGGCAAGGATTATTGGTTATTGAAAATAGATGCCACTGGCAATAAACTTTGGGACAAAACCTATGGGGGCGGTAATGAGGATGAATTTACAAATCTAATCAGCACACCGGACGGAGGATATTTACTAGGAGGAACTTCTTACTCTCAAAATTCCGGTGATAAAAGCGAAGTAAGTCGTGGAAATGCAGATTATTGGGTAGTAAAAATAGATGCCCAAGGTACTAAACAATGGGATAAAACACTCGGTGGTAAATTCGGCGAATATCTTAGCTCTCTGGCTACTACCCCGGATAGCGGCTACCTAATAGGTGGCTCCACTCTTTCTCCCACCAGTGGCGATATAACTGCTCCAATTAAAGGCGGCGGTGATATTTGGCTGGTAAAAATAGATGCTAATGGTCAGAAAAGCTGGGATAAAACCTTTGGTGGCGGCGGCGGCGATGGTCTTGGGAATATAGTCCCTACTTCAGATGGCAATTATTTACTAGGTGGCGATTCCTATTCTGTCAGTAACGGCGACAAAACGGCCCCAAACAAAGGGCATACAGATTACTGGTTAATTAAAATAAATCCTAATGGCAATAAGATTTGGGATAAAACTTTTGGCGGCAATTGCTATGATTACTTTTCTAACTTAGTTGCTACACCGGACGGAGGTTTCTTCCTGGGTGGAAGTTCTAGTTCCGAAATAAGTGGGGATAAAAGTGAAACTAACAGAGGGAGTTATTACAAGGAATGTGAGTCTGGTTTGGGTCAAACAGACTATTGGATTATTAAACTAGATGCGAATGCAAATAAAGTTTGGGACCGTACTTTTGGTACAGTTGCCCCACAATCTTCTTACACCGACCGGCTTACTACTTTACTAGCAACCACTAATGGAGAATATTTAATTGGAGGCGATACTAATATTGGTAAAAGTGGGGACAAGAGCCAACCGATCAAAGGTGTCCGGGATATTTGGGTAATAAAAATTAAAGAAGAAACTACTCAGGAAACATCAGCTTGGGACATGCGCTATGGAGGAGCTTCGGAAGATAAATTAACTTCTATTATAGAAACCTCAGATGCTGGCTACTTATCTGGGGGGTACAGTTACTCAGGAAGTAGTGGCGATAAAACCCAAGACACTCAAGGTAAGATTGACTACTGGATTGTAAAAAGCGATAAGAACGGTAAAAAACTCTGGGACAAACGCTACGGCGGTACCTTCGACGACTTTCTGAACCGGGTAATTCAAACCAAAGATGGCGGGTATTTGCTCGCGGGCTCTTCCCGGTCCGACGAAAATGGCGACAAGAGCGAGATTAGCCGTGATACCGGATATGATTATTTTAAAAAGCGCGACTTTTGGCTGGTAAAGGTAGATTCTTTAGGCAATAAGCAATGGGATAAAACATTAGGGGGAAGTGGTTTGGATGAATTAGAAAAAGTGATTCAGCTTTCTTCCGGCGAGTACGTGTTAGCTGGTCATAGCAACTCTCCCGCTAGTGGCGATAAAAGCCAGGGTACGCAAGGCGGTTATGATTACTGGCTGGTAAAAGTAAGTGCCACGGGTACTAAAATATGGGATAAGCGTTATGGTGGTACTTTAGATGAAGTTTTAGGCAGCTTTACCCAGACTCAGGATGGAGGCTTTTTACTAGGTGGCACATCCTACTCCGGTAGAAATCGGGATAAATCTCAGACCAGTCGGGGTAAAAGTGATTATTGGATTGTCCGCACGGATAAGGATGGTAACAAGCTCTGGGATAAAACATTTGGTGGCAACGGAGAAGATAATCTTGCGTCTCTTGGCCGGAGTAATGGCGGTAGTTTCTTTCTGGCTGGCACGAGCAATTCCCCTAAAAGTGGCGATAAAAGCCAAGCAGGATACCTGGATGAAGTGGGTTATGCAACCGCAGATTATTGGTTAATTAAGATAGATGCACAAGGCAATAAAGTTTGGGATAAAACCTTGGGTGGAACCAGCAGTGATGCCCTGCTAACCAGCACCTATACTCGGGATGGTGGCTACGTACTAGCAGGAGGTTCCTACTCAAATAAAAGTGGCGATAAAACCCAAGACCGAGTAGGTGAATCAGACTTCTGGATTATAAAGTTAGATGCCAATGGTAGCAAACAATGGGACAAAACCATTGGGGGTACAGAGAGCGATGCTTTACGCACTGTTTTGCAGACGAACGACGGGGGCTTACTTTTAGGAGGCAGTTCTAATTCTCCGGTGAGCGGCGATAAAACCCAACCCAGCCGAGGCTTTTCGGATTACTGGCTGGTAAAACTCGCCCCGGAAACTTCTTCAATCGCAGCCACCCGGGAAGCTACTTCCTTAGAACAACTTGTTGCTTTAACTACCGCTTTAACCGCTTACCCCAATCCCTTCCACGGCCAAATAACCGTTCAATTTAGCTTACCCGAAACCCAAACGGCCACGGTAAAAATCTACGATAACCAAGGAATGGAAGTCAGTACTTTGTTCCAGGGCGAAGCAAAAGCCAAGCAAATCTACCAAGTAGAGTGGCAAGCTGGTACTAAACCTGCCGGGCTGTACTTCCTGCAACTGCAAACCCCAACGAAACGTGAGCAGCAAAAACTACTCTTAACCAAATAATAACTCTAACCCGAACCAGCGGAGCAAATACTTTCACTGGTTCAGGGTTTTATCCGAATATTTCACCCGAGAATTTTAGTTCTTCCTTAATCTTATGAGAATACTTTTAAAAAACTTCTGTTTGCTTTTACCTACCCGAGCTAATTGGAAGTATAATTTTAGCTTGTTAGTGCTTATAACGGTATGCCAGCCTTTATTTACTTCTGCCCAAAATATTGTTTGGGATAAAACCATTGGCGCCAACGATAACGACTACCTGGAAACCGCCCAACAAACCAGCGATGGCGGCTATATTTTAGGGGGCAGTTCCGGTTCTCCAAAAAGCGGGGATAAATCCCGGGGCAAGAAGGGCCAATCGGATTATTGGTTGGTGAAGCTAAACCCGGATGGTTCCAAAGAATGGGATATAACTATTGGTGGAAATCGCCAGGACAAATTACAAGTAGTATATCAAACACCCGATGGGGGCTATATTCTGGGCGGAGCTTCTTCTTCGGATATTAGTGGCGATAAAACGGAAGCCCAGTCTGGCTACTGGATAGTAAAACTGAATGCCAACGGCACTAAAATTTGGGATAAAACTATTCCCATCGAATTTTACTATTATTTAATTCCTTATAAACTACAATTAACTTCCGATGGTGGTTTTTTGTTAGCAGGTCAGTCAGATGCCGGTATTAACCAATACAAATCGGAACCAAGCAAAGGAAGCAGTGATTTATGGTTGTTGAAATTAAACCCGGATGGTACCAAAGCTTGGGATAAAACCATTGGAGGAACTGGTCCTGATTCCTTTAGATCTATTGAGCAAACCAAGGATGGCGGTTATATAGTAGGTAGCTATTCTTATTCAGGTAAAGGCGCTGATAAAACGGAAGAAGCTACTGGATTTTGGCTGGTAAAACTAAATGCCGATCGTACGAAAGCCTGGGATAAAATATATCAGGTAAATCATAATTTTTTGAAGCAAACTCCTGATGGCGGGTATATTCTGGGCGGGTCCTTGTACGATAAAGAGCAATCAAAAGAAGGTAATGAAAAATATAATTATGGTTTGCTTAAACTTAAAGCAGATGGTACTAAGGAATGGGATAAAACTATTGGTGGCCTCGACAACGACGAACTACACGATTTAGAGCTAACCAGAGATGGCGGTTATTTATTAGGCGGCGGCTCTAGCTCTAACACCAGTAACGATAAAACTCAAAATAGCCAAGGTTCTTTCGACTATTGGGTAGTAAAAGTAAACTCTGACCAAAGTATTGCCTGGGATTTAACCCTGGGAACACCGGGTGGTGACAAACTGCAAAAAGTATTACAAACAGAAGATGGCGGCTATTTTATAGCGGGTTATTCCCCTTCAAATATTTCAGGAAATAAATCTGAAAACAGCAAAGGCCTTTACGATTACTGGGTTATAAAACTGGATAACAGTGAGCGCCAGAAACAAACCATTACTTTTGAGCCTATTCCGGACGTAAATTTTACTACTCAAAAAACAGTTACCTTAAAGGCATCCGCCAGTTCGGGTTTACCCGTTAGTTATGGTGTTATTTCCGGTCCGGCCACGGTAAAAAATAATACGCTCACCCTTACTGGTGGCAGTGGTACGGTAACGGTAAAAGCCATGCAAGCAGGTAACCAGAAATTTTTTCCGGCAATCGAAGATACAGCCCGCTTTATTGTCCAGGTGCCCCCGGTAACCCGGCTCTGGGATAAAGCTTACGGTGGTATACCTACGGAATATTACCATTTGGGAAAAAGATTTTACGGCACTTCTACCCTATCTGCCATGGTTGGCACCCCAGATGGCGGCTATTTACTGGGAGGCACTTCTGATTCCAACAAAGGCAACGATAAAACCGGACCAGCCCGAGGGAAATCTGATTTTTGGATTGTAAAAACCGATGCGGCCGGCAAGAAACTCTGGGACAAAACTTACGGTGGCAAAGACAGCGATGGTTTAACAGCACTAATTCCTACTTCGGATGGCGGCTATTTGCTGGGAGGCACTTCCCGCTCGAATAAGTATGGCGAAAAAAGCCAGAATAGCAGAGGAGTACAAGATTACTGGGTAGTTAAAATAGATGCCAACGGCAACAAACTTTGGGATAAAACCTTTGGCGGCAGTAATTCGGATGCCCTTTCAGCGCTGGTAGCTACGCCGGATGGCAGCTACCTTTTAGGGGGCACTTCAGCTTCGGGAAAAGAAGGGGATAAAACTGAAAGTAATAAAGGAAACCCAGACGTTTATGGTTACCCTGCTTATGATTACTGGGTAGTTAAAATTGACGAACAGGGTAATAAACTCTGGGATAAAACTTTTGGCGGCCAGAACAGTGACAAACTGAGTACACTAGTTATTACCTCAAAAGGCGAATTTCTTTTAGGAGGTACTTCTGATTCCGGCATCAATGCAGATAAAAGTGAAAACAGACGGGGTGAAGAGGATTATTGGGTAGTAAAAGTAGATGCCAACGGCAACAAACTTTGGGATAAAACCTTCGGAGGTAGTAAAAAAGATCAGCTTTCGGCAGTAGTAATTACTCCGGATGGCGGATTTTTACTGGGCGGCACTTCCACTTCTGGTAAGGGCGCTGATAAATCAGAAGCTACCCGAGACAAGTCCGGTTCAAATTACAAAGGAGATTACTGGCTGATAAAAACTGATACCTACGGAAACAAATTATGGGATAAAACTCTTGGCGGAAATAATTTTGATCAGCTTACTGCTTTAATAACCACTCCGGATGGAGGCTATTTGTTAGGTGGAAATTCACAATCGGATATTAGCGGCGAAAAAAGCGAAGAATCCCGGACGGAAAATAATGATCAATATGTGGGACGATATGGCCGAAATGATTTTTGGCTGGTAAAATTAGATGCGCAAGCTAACAAAATGTGGGATCGCACTCTCGGCACCTATGTCTCGAAATATTCAGATTTAAATTCTGTTTTTGTTCCCGACGAATTAAGTACTTTACTAGCTACTCCAGATGGTGGTTATTTAGTAGGTGGCACCACCCACGGAGGTATTAGCGGGGATAAAAGCCAACCTCTCAAAGGTGTACGAGACTCTTGGGTAGTTAAAATTAAAGAAGAAACCAAACCGGAATCGTTGGCTTGGGATATGTGCTTTGGCGGATCAGGTGATGATATAATAACTACTGTAATCGAGACTTCCGATGGCGGCTACTTAACGGGTGGTTATAGCTATTCAGGACTTAGCGGCGATAAAACGCAAGATACCCAGGGTAGAACCGACTACTGGATTGTAAAAGCGGATAAGAACGGTAAAAAACTATGGGACAAACGCTACGGTGGCTCTGGTGATGATTTTCTCAACCGGGTTATTCAAACCAAAGACGGCGGCTATTTACTGGCGGGCTCTTCCCGTTCGGGCAAAAATGGGGATAAAACCGAGGCTAACCGCGATGCGCAATTAGATTATTTCGGCGAACGCGACTTTTGGCTGGTAAAAGTAGATTCTTTAGGCAACAAGCAATGGGATAAAACTTTAGGTGGCAGTGGTTTTGATGAACTGATAAAAGTGATTCAGCTTTCTTCCGGCGAGTACGTGCTAGCCGGTTACAGCAATTCTCCGGTTAGTGGCGAAAAAAGTCAGGGTACCCAAGGTGGGTATGATTACTGGCTGGTAAAAGTAAGCGCCAAGGGCACAAAAATCTGGGACAAGCGCTTTGGTGGTACTTTGGATGAAGTTTTAGGTAGCTTTACCCAAACCCAGGATGACGGATTTTTACTGGGGGGCACTTCCCAATCTGATAGAAATCGGGACAAATCAGAGATGAGTCGGGGTAAAAGTGATTATTGGATAGTTAGAACCGATAAGGATGGCAACAAGCTGTGGGACAAAACCTTTGGCGGCAAAGAAGAGGATAAATTGAATTCTCTTGGCCAGAGTAATGGCGGTACTTTCTTCCTGGCCGGCACAAGCTGGTCTCCTAAAAGTGGCGATAAAAGTCAGGCTAATTACCTGGATGAAGGGGGATTTGCATCCTCCGATTACTGGCTTATTAAGATAGATGCGCAGGGAAATAAAGTTTGGGATAAAACCATTGGGGGAAACAGCGTTGATGGCCTGAATGCCAGCACCTACACCCGGGAAGGCAGCTACGTTCTGGCGGGAACGTCTTCCTCTATTAAGAGTGGTGATAAAACCGAAAATGGGAAAGGTCTTAATGATTACTGGGTCGTAAAGCTGGATGCCAGTGGTAGTAAACAATGGGACAAAACTATCGGAGGCAAAGGGGAGGATATTTTACGAACCGTTTTGCAGACCAATGATGGAGGCTTGCTTCTCGGAGGAGTTTCGGAGTCGAACGTGAGCGGCGATAAAACCCAACCTAACCAAGGCCGTTATGATTACTGGCTGGTAAAACTCGCCCCGGAAACTGCCTCGCTGGTAGCCCCAAGAGAAGCTATTCCTGCCGAAGAACCTTTTGTCTTAACGAACTCTTTAATCGCTTACCCCAATCCTGTTCGGGAAAAAGTAACCATAAAGTTTACTCTACCGCAAACTGAGGCAGCTACGGTAAAAATCTACGATAGCCAGGGGCAAGAAGTAACTACCTTGTTCCGGGGAGAAGCCAAAGCGAAGCAAACCTACCAACTGGAATGGCAAGCCAGTACTAAACCCGCTGGTTTGTACTTCCTGCAATTGCAAACCCCTACTCTACGGCAACAGCAAAAGCTACTGTTAACTATGTAATATAAAAATAAAATATGAAGCCGGGTAGTTGTTATTACTACCCGGCTTTTAAAGTATGTAAATTTAAATTTTTACCTACTTATGAACTAAAGAACAGAAATACTCAGTGGTGAATTGCCATTTACCTTTCTATCCTTCTACTTTCTTTTATCCTCTAAATTAACATGAGCCAGCCCTTCACCATGAAATATACCTAATATTAGGTATTGTAGCTGGTTTCCTCAACACTAACCTTTAACTGGCTTTGTCCTTTAAATTCAGTTCCGGGCATTTAATTTTTCTCTATTTAAATATGCTTATTTATATCACTATGAAACAACCCATTACCAAAATTTACCGCTTACGTTGGCAATGCTTTAAACCTATTTTTTATGGGTGTTCCTGGGTGGGCATGTATTTGTTGTTTACAATTACCCTTCCAACTCAAACCTTTGCCCAAAACATTCAATGGGATAAAACTTTTGGCGGGAATAATAATGAATATCTATCAGTGGTTCAGCAAACCAAGGACGGTGGTTTTATTCTGGGCGGCACTTCTAAATCGGGGATAAACGGAGATAAAACCCAAAATAATAGAGGAGAATCCGATTTTTGGATAGTAAAATTAAATGCGGATGGCTCTAAAGCCTGGGATAAAACTTTTGGGGGTATTGCTAATGATCAATTATCGGCTGTTCAACAAACTGCGGATGGCGGTTTTATACTGGGTGGCAATTCTACATCAGGCAAATCGGGGGATAAATCACAAGCCGAAAAAGGGTTGGGTGATTTCTGGATTGTGAAACTTGATTCTGATGGCAATAAAACCTGGGATAAAACCATTGGTGGGACAGGATACGATGCTTTAAGCACCCTCAAGCAGACTAGCGACGGAGGCTATATTCTGGGGTGTAGTTCATCTTCGGACAAAAGTGGTGATAAAAGCGAAAACAATAAAGGAACGGTTAGTGCTGCGGGAAATCCTACTTCTGACTTTTGGATAGTTAAGTTAAAATCCGATGGCACAAAAGAATGGGATAAAACTTTTGGGGGTAGTGGTGAAGACGGTTTACAATCCTTGCAACAAACTCAGGAAGGCGGCTATATACTCGGCGGAATTTCTTACTCAGACAAAAGTGGCGATAAAACAGAAGCTAATCGGGGTTGTTTACCGGATTACTGCCATGGTGATTACTGGGTGGTAAAAATTGATAACACCGGTAATAAACAATGGGATAAAACTTTCGGCGGTGTTTTGGATGATAAACTAACTTCTCTCCAGCAAACTACTGATAAAGGTTATATTCTGGGTGGTTATTCGGAATCTTTCGCGGATGGTGATAAAACAGAAGGCAATAAAAGCCGGATTCCGGCTTGGGATTATTGGATAGTGAAGTTAGGTGCTAATGGAGTTAAGATATGGGATAAAACTTTTGGCGGGGAGTACGATGATTTACTTACCAACCTGCAGCCAACCCAAGATGGGGGTTACATTCTGGGAGGGTATTCTTATTCTAAAATATCCGGCGATAAATCAGAAGCCAATGAAGGGGATCGGTATTCTCCGGATTATTGGATACTTAAAATAAATTCAACTGGCACCAAAATATGGGATAAGACTTTTGGGGGTAAAGAGTATGATGAACTGTTTTCTTTGCAGCAATCCCAGGATGGAGGCTATATCTTAGGCGGCCATTCCAGTTCTGGTATAAGCGGAAGTAAAACCGAAGCCACCAGAGGTGGAACAGATTTCTGGGTAATAAAACTATCGGAAAAAGCAACTCAAACCATCACCTTCGCTCCTATTTCCGATAAAACCATTTTAGATGCTCCATTCCCTATTACCGCTAAAGCTAGTTCCGGCTTACCGGTTACTTTTAGAATTCAGCCAAATCTGGCAAAAGTTAAAGGCGATATTCTCACCCCCACCGGAATAGGAAAGGTTACTGTCATTGCTTTTCAGGCGGGTAATGCTTCCTACGCTCCTGCCGAAGCTAAACAAATCTTTACGATAAAACCGACCACTTTGCTTACAAAACAATGGGATAAAACCATTGGCGGGAACAACAATGATGTTTTAGTTTCTTTTAAACCAACCAGCGATGGAGGTTATATTTTGGGTGGTTATTCAACTTCTACCGATAATGGTGATAAAACCGAAGCTACCCGCGATACCAGTCAATTTTCGTTGTTCCAGGGAGATTATTGGATAGTTAAACTAAAATACGATGGCTCGGAAGAATGGGACAAAACTTTTGGGGGTAATAATCAGGATTTATTACATTCTATCCAGCAAACTCAAGATGGGGGCTATATTCTGGGAGGAACTTCTTTTTCCGGCCAATCCGGCGATAAATCAGAACCTAATAAAGGCCCACTTAATAGTTTTGGTGAACCTACCTCGGATTTCTGGTTGCTAAAATTAAACGCCGCTGGTAATAAAGTTTGGGACAAAACCATAGGCGGAGCTAGTGCCGACCAGTTATTCTCCTTAGAACTGACTAAAGACGGGGGCTACATTCTGGGAGGAACTTCCTATTCCGGGTTATCTGGGGATAAATCCGAAGCTGCCAAAGGAATGAACGATTTTAGCACCCCCACCTCCGATTACTGGGTGGTAAAAATAAATAGCAAAGGGATAAAAGAATGGGATAAAACAATTGGTACCAGCCTGGATGATGAATTCCGGAAAATTCAGCAAACCCGGGAGGGTGGGTACATACTAGGAGGATATACTTTAGCAGGTAAAAGCGGAGATAAAACAGAACCTAACAAGGGCCATCGGAATTATTCTGACTATTGGATAATTAAATTAAATGCTACTGGGGGTAAAATTTGGGATAAAACCATTGGCAGTAGAGGAGGCGACGAACTAACTACTCTCCAGCAAACCCAGGATGGAGGCTATATTGTGGGTGGTCTTTCCGGCTCCCAGGTTTCTGGCGATAAAACCGAAAGAACAAAAGGTGCTGGGGATTATTGGGTAGTAAAGCTGAAAGCGGATGGAAGCAAAGAGTGGGATAAAACCATTGGCAGCAGCAATGCCGACCAATTAACATCCTTGCACCAAACCCAGGACGGCGGTTACATTCTGGGCGGCTATTCCTTATCTGGCATCAGCGGAGATAAATCAGAGCCGAAAAGAGGTAACACCTATAACTTTAGTGATTATTGGGTGGTAAAGTTAAAGGCGGATGGTACAAAAACCTGGGATAAAACTTTTGGTAGTATTCATGATGAACAGTTAGCAGAAGTTTACCAAACCCAGGATGGAAACTTTATTTTAGGTGGTACCTCCTGGGCTACCGATCCGAGCGATGATAAATCTGAACTGGGGAAAGGTGAAAGCGATTTCTGGATTGTAAAACTAGAAGATAATACCGTCGATAAGTCTGCCTGGAATATGCGATATGGGGGAGCAAGTTTTGACCAATTAACTTCGGTTATCCAGACTTCCGATGGGGGCTACCTATCCGGAGGCTATACTTATTCGGGAAGTAGCGGGGATAAAACCCAAGACACCCAGGGTAAGATCGATTACTGGATTGTAAAATCAGATAAGAAAGGCAGAAAACTTTGGGACAAACGTTATGGAGGCACTTTCGATGATTTTCTCAACCGGGTTATTCAAACCCAAGATGGTGGGTATTTACTGGCGGGCACCTCGCGTTCAAATAAAAATGGGGATAAAAGCGAGGTAAGCCGCGATGCCGGAAAAAACTATTTTAAAGAGGGTGATTTTTGGCTGGTAAAAGTAGATTCTTTAGGCAACAAGCAATGGGATAAAACTCTGGGAGGAAGTGGTTTGGATGAATTAGAAAAAGTCATCCAGCTTTCTTCCGGTGAGTACGTGTTGGCCGGTTATAGCAATTCTCCGGTTAGTGGCGAAAAAAGCCAGGATACCCAGGGTGGGTCTGATTACTGGCTGGTGAAAGTAAGCGCCAAGGGCACAAAAATCTGGGACAAGCGCTTTGGTGGTACTTTGGATGAAGTTTTAGGTAGCTTTACCCAAACCCAGGATGGTGGCTTTTTGCTGGGGGGCACTTCTTACTCGGGTAGAAATCGGGACAAATCAGAGATGAGTCGGGGTAAAAGTGATTATTGGATAGTTAGAACCGATAAGGATGGTAATAAGCTTTGGGATAAAACCTTCGGGGGTAGCGGCGAGGATTACCTTAGGTCTCTTGGCCGGAGTAATGGCGGTAATTTCTTTCTGGCCGGCACAAGTAGTTCACCTAAAAGTGGCGAGAAAAGCCAAGCAGGATACCTGGATGAAGTGGGTTATGCAACCTCAGATTATTGGTTAATTAAAATAGATGCTCAAGGCAATAAAGTTTGGGATAAAACTTTTGGCAGTAAACAAGGTGCTGGCCTGCAAGCCAGCACCCGCACCAATGATGGCGGATACGTACTAGCGGGTATTTCCTCTTCTGATAAGGGTGGCGATAAAACTGAAAATGGAAAAGGTAACCGGGATTACTGGGTCGTAAAGCTGGATGCCAATGGTATAGTACAATGGGACAAAACTATTGGGGGTACAGAGAGAGATGATTTACGCACCGTTTTCCAAACCAACGATGGGGGCTTACTTTTAGGAGGAAGTTCTAATTCTCCGGTGAGCGGGGATAAAACTCAACCCAGCCGAGGCTTTTCGGATTACTGGCTGGTAAAACTCGCCCCGGAAACTTCTTCAATCGCAGCCACCCGGGAAGCTAGTATAATAGAAGAATCACTTGCTCTAATTAATCTCATTACGGCATACCCCAATCCTGTTCGGGAAAAAGTAACCATAAAGTTTACTCTACCGCAAACTGAGGCAGCTACGGTAAAAATCTACGATAGCCAGGGGCAAGAAGTAACTACCTTGTTTCAGGGAGAAGCGAAAGCGAAGCAAACCTACCAGCTAAAATGGCAAGCCGGTAATAAACAGGCTGATCTGTATTTCCTGCAACTGCAAACCCCTACCCTGCGTCAACAGCAAAAACTACTTCTAAGCAAATAATTCAATAGCTAAATCAATAAGCCGGATAGATGTTATTTCTATCCGGCTTTTTTACAAAATCAAATGTTATTTTTTAAGTAGGATTTCCTCTCAAGTTCCTCCCTCCTGCTAATTTTTAGTGCCATCCATTTAACAAAAAAATAAACCTAAATCATCAAATATACCCAATATTAGGTATTGTAGGCAGGTTCCATAACTCTTACCTTTAGCTGATTTAAAGCGTACGAGTAAGGCTTACTTTCTTGCCTTTAAATTCTATTTCAAAATTTTAAATCTACTTACTTTTTAGAAATGCAAAAACAATTTACTCGCTTTCACCAATGGTGCGGAATGCGCCCTAGTCGTGTTAATTTTTATGGTTGCTGGGTAAGCATGTTCTTGGCTTTAAGTATAGCGCTGCCTATCACAACTTTTGCACAAAATAAACTCTGGGACAAAACTCTTGGTGGCGATAAAGATGAAAGACTCAATGTCATGATCGCCACTCCGGATGGCGGGTACCTGCTCGGTGGTTACTCTACTTCCGATAAAAATGGCGATAAGAGCGAACCTAACCGAGGAATCGCAAGCGAAAATGGTTCATATTCTTCCGATTACTGGGTGGTAAAGATTAACGCTGCTGGTCAAAAAGTTTGGGATAAAACCTATGGCGGAAACCACTCCGATAATCTTACAGCTTTAATAGCTACCCCGGATGGCGGCTACCTGCTTGGCGGTGTTTCCGATTCAGATAGCGGTGGCGATAAAAGCCAAGGAAAAAAGGATACTAATTTCTCCGACCTTATTGGCGACTATTGGATAATAAAAGTAGATAGCAATGGCAAAAAAATCTGGGACAGAACCTTCGGTGGAAATAAGTTGGATGAGCTAACCGCATTGGCAACTACTCCAGATGGCGGGTATTTAGTAGGTGGCAACTCCTATTCCGGCAAATCCGGGGATAAAAGTTCCATTGCTCCAGGCTCCTGGTTACTCAAGATCGACTCGGCGGGAAAAAAGGTTTGG
The DNA here is from genome assembly GCF_003023845.1 of Adhaeribacter arboris. NCBI lineage: Bacteria > Pseudomonadati > Bacteroidota > Cytophagia > Cytophagales > Hymenobacteraceae > Adhaeribacter > Adhaeribacter arboris. The sequence goes on from NZ_PYFT01000001.1 coordinate 2,616,421, forward strand.
GATATGAATTACAGTTATTTATTCAACGTCCGGCAGATCAAAAATTTACCAAACGGAGGCTATGTATTAGGCGGATCAGGATCTTCGTCTGAAGGTAAAACCGGCTACACCGTAGGTAAGATCAATGCCGCAGGAAATACTCTTTGGAATAAAACGTATGGGGGTGATTTACCCAATAATTTGTATTCCCTGCTGCTTACCGCAGATGGCGGTTATATACTGGGCGGCTATTCTGAGTCGGGTAAAAGCGGGGATAAGACTAGTACTTACGTGGGTTATTGGGTAGTAAAGTTAAACGCTAATGGCGAAAAAGTCTGGGATAAAAGCTATGGCGGTAGCTATCAAGATAATTTTCGCGATATGGTAGCCGCACCGGATGGCGGTTATTTACTAGGTGGCACTTCCATAAGGGGCAAAGGAGGCGACAAAACGGAAGATAAAAGAGGTTATTGGGTAGTAAAGATTAATGAAAAAGGCACCAAACTCTGGGAAAAAACTTTTGGCGGTTTAACTTCCTATTTTTACCTGACTTCTTTAGTAGCTACCACCGATACTAATTTCTTGTTGGGCGGTTATTCCAATTCAGGTATAAACGGTGATAAAAGCGAACCTAATAATGGCGAGGCCAACTATGATAATAATGACTACTGGATCGTTAAAGTATCCGATACGAATAAAAAATCCCAAACCATTACTTTTGCTAAGCAGCCTTTAACTAAAACCCTCGGCGATGCTCCTTTTACCTTATCGGCGCAGGCAAGTTCCGGGTTACCGGTAAATTTTAGCCTCGTTTCCGGTCCGGCTACCCTTAATAACAACACCCTTACGCTTACCGGTACCGGTTTAGTAATCGTAAAAGCTTCCCAATCGGGTAATGCTACCTACAGTGCCGCGCCGGCCGCAACGCAAACCATTATTGTCGATAGTTCTTCGCCGGTTACTAAACTTTGGGATAAAACGTACGGCGGCATTTACAACGACCGGCTCACAGATCTATTAGCCACCCCGGATGGAGGGCATTTAATTGAAGGTGTTTCCCGTCTCAATTTGAGTTTAGAACCGGGCTTTTCCATAATAAAAATTAATAAAGATGGGAAGCCGGAGTGGCGCAAAGACTTAGGAGGTGACTCGGATACCCGGCTTTTTAAAGGAATAACTACTAATGATGGGGGGTATTTGTTTGGGGGCTCCACTCATTTACAATCCCTTGACGATGATAGTTATGAGTTCCTGGTTGTAAAAACAACCAGTGATGGTACCAAAGTGTGGGAAAAGCGGTTTCATGGGCCGGGTATTCTGGCGGATTTAATTGCCACGCCGGACGGTGGTTATTTGCTCGGCGGCAAAACCAACGAATATGAAGGAAAAGATAAAAGCGAGAAGAGCCGGGGAAAAACGGACTACTGGGTAGTAAAAATAGATGCCATGGGCAATAAACTCTGGGATAAAACTTTAGGAGGTACTGAGAGTGAGGAGCTGGCATCGCTAATAGTCGCACCGGACGGCGGTTACCTGATAGGCGGTTCTTCTTATTCAGGACAAGGGGGCGATAAAAGCGAAGCAGGAACCATAGATGAATCCGGTAACCCAACTGCCGATTATTGGGTGGTTAAGATCGACACGCAAGGTAAAAAGCTGTGGGATAAAACCTTCCGCGGAAATAAAGATGATAACCTCCGGGCGCTGGCAATAGCCGCTGAGGGAGGCTATTTACTCGCTGGCACCTCTTTGTCGGGTAAAGGCCATGATAAGAGTGAGCCGCAAAAAAGCGGTTGCACCGATTTAGGATATGGCGAATGCGCGGATTATTGGGTAATAAGGATAAATAACCAAGGCGCGAAGCTTTGGGATAAAACTTTGGGTACGGGAAGCAGGGAAGACCTCGCGCGCGTATTAGCCACTTCGGATGGGGGCTACCTATTAGCAGGAAGTTCTTTTGCGAACATAAATAACGACAAAAGCCAATTTAAACGGGGTGGCTCCGACTACTGGGTTTTAAAAATTAATAGTTCGGGTGCGAAAGTGTGGGATAAAACCTATGGGGGAAGTGGATACGAAAATTTATCTGGTCTGGTAACTACTACGGATGGTAATTATTTACTGGGTGGTACTTCTATATCCGAAACAAATGGCGACAAGGAGGCTCCTAGATTAGACAAACACCCTAGCCAGGTAGGGGATTTCTGGCTGGTGAAAATAAAAGACGAATCTACCCAAACCAATTCTGCCTGGAACCTGCGCTATGGGGGTACGGGTAACGAAGGCTTTACTAGCATCATCAAAACTTCGGATGGCGGTTACTTATCGGGTGGCTATACCAACTCGGGTATCAGTGGCGATAAAACACAAAGCAGTCAGGGCAAAAACGACTACTGGATCGTAAAAACCGATGCGAAAGGTAAAAAACTCTGGGATAAACGCTATGGTGGTTCCGGGGATGATTACTTAAACCGTATTATTCAAACGCAGGATGGTGGTTATTTACTGGCTGGCTCGTCGCTTTCGGGTATTAGTGGCGACAAGAGCCAGGCTAGCCGCGGCAACCGGGATTTCTGGATTATCAAAATAAGCAGTACCGGCGTAAAACAATGGGATAAACGCTACGGCGGCAGCGGTTACGACGAACTTAAAAAAGTAATTCAACTTTCCAGCGGGGAGTATATTTTAGCCGGTTACAGCAACTCTCCGGCCAGCGGCGATAAAAGCCAGGGTAGCCAAGGGGGCAACGATTACTGGTTAGTAAAAATAAGTAATACCGGCACCAAGATTTGGGACAAACGCTACGGGGGCAGCTTAAACGAAACCCTCACCGGTATTGTGCAAACTTCGGATAACGGCTTTTTACTGGGAGGCAGCTCTTTATCGGGTAAGAATGGGAACAAGAGTGAAGTAAGCCGCGGCAACAGTGATTTCTGGCTGGTTCGAATAGATAAAAATGGAGATAAACTGTGGGATAAAACCTACGGCGGCAGCGGCGAAGACGAAGCTTACTCACTCGGAAATGCAGGTAGCAATTTCTTTATTTCCGGCCAGAGCGATTCCCCGGCCGGAGCCGACAAAACCCGGGACAGCCAGGGAGTCATTGATTTTTGGTTTATCAAGGTAACCGGTTCTGGCGAGAAAGTGTGGGACAAGCGTTTTGGTGGTTCGGGAGCCGATGAACTGCGGGCCAGCATTCAGACCAGCGATGGCGGCTATATTTTAGCGGGTAAATCTTACTCCAATAAGAGCGGCAACAAACGACAAGACAGCCAAGGCTCCAGTGATTACTGGATCGTGAAAACGGATGCCGACGGTATGTACCAGTGGAGCAAAACGTTTGGGGGCAGCGGGGCCGAAGAACTACGAGCGGTGATCCAGACGAGTGATAATGGTTTGCTCTTAGCCGGTAAGTCAGATTCTGGGGTGAGCGGCGACCGTACCCAGCCCAGTCAGGGAGGTTTCGATTATTGGTTGGTGAAAGTAGATCCGGAAACCATGCCGATAGTGGCCGAAAGAGAAGTCTTGGCAACAGAAAAATCCGTAGCTCTATTCGAAAAAATGCTCTTACAGGCTTACCCTAATCCGGCGAAAGAACAAGTTACCGTCAAGTTTAGCTTACCCTTAACCCAAAAAGCCACCGTGAAAATCTACGACAGCCAGGGCCGGGAAGTAAGCACTTTGTTTCAAGGCGAAGTCCAAGCGAACCAGCTGTACCAGGTACAATGGCCAGCGACCAACCACCAGGCCGGGCTGTATTTTTTACAATTGCAAACCCCTACCCTGCGCCAACAGCAAAAATTATTGTTAACAAAGTAATGCTTCTAACTAAAGCCCCGGGAATTGTTGTTCCGGGGCTTTGGCTATTATAAATCATCTACTATCCACTTAGTTTTTATCTTCCTATGAAAATATTTTTAAACAACTTCTCCTTGCTTTTTCTAACAAGCACAAAGACTTACTGGCGACAACGTTTTATCCTTTTAATTTTTTTAACTTTCCCATTTATTTCTTCAGCCCAAAACATTAAATGGGATAAAACTATTGGGGGTAGTTTAAAAGAAACTCTAAGGATAACCCTGCCAACTTCCGATGGAGGCTTTATTTTAGGAGGAAGTTCAAACACGCGCAAAAACGGCGATAAATCGCAAATTAACCGAGGGCCGGCCAACACCTTTGATATTTGGTTAGTAAAGTTAAATGCCAATGGCTCCATTGCCTGGGACAGAACCTTGGGCGGTAATGACCACGAAAGCCCACTTTCCCTCCTGCAAACCAAAGATGGTGGTTACCTGGTATTAGGTTTCTCGGGTTCTGGCATTTCGGGTGACAAAACCCAGGAAGGAGAAAGATGGCTGGTAAAATTAAATCCCGATGGTACCATTGCCTGGGACAAAGCTTATCCGGATGGTTTATGGAAAATATTGCAGCAGACCAGCGATGGCGGGTATATTCTGAGTGGACGAACCCTTATAGCTCCTACCTATCAAGATGAAGAAGTATGGCTGGTAAAATTAAATGCCTCTGGAACTCAGGAGTGGAAAAAAAACATATTTGAGAGAACCCATAAAATGGATTCGTTTGGCAATACCTCCTGGCTGCAACCTACCCCCGGGGGAGGCTACCTTATTGGGGGATATAATGAACCCAATAATGGCCGAAAATTTCCGAGGGAATACTGGTTGGTAAAGCTGGATGCAAACCTTACTAAAATTTGGGATAAACCGATAAAGTTAGAAAAAGCTGGTTTTCTTAGTTACCTCCAACTTACTCAAGATGGAGGGTATGTTTTAGGCGGGTCATCCGGTGAAGGAACCTACGAGTATAAAAATGAAGCTGGCCAAGGGGGCAACGATTACTGGATTATAAAATTTGGAGCTAATGGTAACCAGGAATGGAATAAAACGCTTGGGGGTAGCGGCAACGATGATTTAAATTCCATTTATCAGACAAAAGACGGCGGTTATTTAGTAGGCGGCAACTCTAGTTCTAATGGCAGTGGGGATAGGACACAAAATAGTCAAGGGGCATTTGATTACTGGATCACAAAACTGAATGATAAAGGTCAGAAAACCTGGGACCTTACCTTAGGCGGCAATAGCCCCGATTATTTAACTTCCGTGCTTCAATCCCAGGATGGTGGCTATTTTGTTAGTGGTTATTCGATTTCGGGGAAATCCGGCAATAAAACAGAAGCCAGTAAAGGCGGCTATGATTACTGGGTAGTAAAGCTGGATAATACAGAGCGGCAAAAACAAACCATAACCTTTGAACCCGTACCGGCCATTAATTTTGGAACCCAAAAAACAATTTCTTTAAAAGCTACGGCTAGTTCCGGTTTACCGGTTTCCTTTCAAATAATATCGGGACCAGCCACCGTGAAAGGCAATAAACTTATCCTTACCGGCGGTAGCGGTACAGTTACCGTAGATGCCGTTCAGCCCGGTAACGAAAACTACTTACCCGCTTCTAATGTTGCTATCCGCTTTGTGGTAAACGTACCACCTATCACCCGGCTCTGGGATAAAACCTATGGGGGCATTCGTACTGAGTATCCCAACCAAGGTGGAGAATGCGATAAAATATTTGGCTCCTCGTCTTTGGCCGCCATGGTTGTTACTCCCGATGGCGGGTACTTGCTGGGAGGCACTTCCGATTCCAAAAAAGGCAATGATAAAAGTGCCGACCATCGGGGCACTATTTCACCGGAACAATGCTTTACCGACCAGCAACCCATCGCCGATTACTGGATCGTAAAAACCGATGCGAACGGTAATCGTTTGTGGGATAAAACTTATGGCGGCAACGACCGGGAGGAATTGAGCACTTTAATAGCTACCCCCGATGGCGGCTACTTGCTAGGTGGCTCGTCCCGCTCCGATGGAAATGGCACTAAAAGTGAAGCCAACCGGGGTAAGTTTGGCACCGACTATTGGATAGTAAAAACGGATGCTAACGGAAATAAGCTTTGGGATAAAACTTTTGGCGGCGATAACTGGGATGATCTTACTTCCCTAGTAGCCACTCCGGATGGCGGCTATTTACTGGGCGGTTCGGCCAATTCCGGTAAGACCGGCGACAAAACCCAAGGCGGCGAAGGTGCTTCTGAATACTGGGTAATCAAGATAGATGTTAATGGTAATAAAATTTGGGATAAAGCTTTTGATAGGCCAGGGTATGATTGGAGCTATTTACAAACTATGCTTGCTACCACCACAGGAGGCTATTTATTGGGGGGATTTTCCGATACAGGAAATGCCCCGGATTATTGGGTAGTGGAAATAGATGCAAGTGGTAAGAAGATTTGGGACAAAAAATTTGGCGGCACTGGCTACGATTATCTTACCTCTTTGGCAATTACCCCCGATGGCGGTTATCTTTTAGGTGGTCATTCTAATTCGGATAAAAGCGGTGATAAAACGGAGCCTAAAAAAGACAACACGGAAAGTGGCGGGTACAGTGATTATTGGATTATTAAAATAGACTCCAAGGGTAATAAACTTTGGGATAAAACTTTAGGGGGTAAACAGGGGGAGATATTGAGCAGTTTGGTTGCTACTCCGGATGGTGGTTATTTATTAGGAGGCTATTCCAGTTCTAATATTAGTGGTGATAAAAGCGAAATGAACCGAGGCAATGTTAACGGCGGGGAAGATTACTGGGTAGTAAAAATTGACCAAACGGGCAAAAAGCTTTGGGATCGTACTTTGGGAGGAAATTTTTATGATGACCAACTAAGTTCCTTATTAGTTACTCCTGATGGCAGCTATCTACTGGGTGGTACTTCTGGCTCCGGTATCAGTGGGGATAAAAGCGAGCCTCTTAAAGGCGTAAGGGATATTTGGATGGTAAAAATCAAAGAAGAAAGTGCTCCGGAAGCATTAGCCTGGGATAGGCGCTATGGTGGCTCCTTAGATGATATTTTAACCGATGTAATTAAAACCAATGACGGTGGCTATTTAGTGGGGGGATATTCTAAATCCGGTAATAGTGGGGATAGAAGCCAAAACAGCCAGGGCGGTACGGATTACTGGATTGTGAAAACGGATAAGAACGGGCAAAAACTCTGGGATAAACGCTACGGCGGTAAAGAATATGATTATCTAAACCGGGTTATTCAAACCCACGACGGGGGCTATTTACTGGCGGGTAGTTCCTTCTCCGGCATAGGCGGGGATAAAAGCGAAGAAAGCCGTGGGAATTGGCAGTATACTTTTCTTCGGCGGGACCATTGGGTAGTGAAAGTAGATTCTTTAGGCAATAAGCAATGGGATAAAACTTTGGGCGGGACCAGGGAAGATGAGTTAAAGAAAGTTATCCAGCTTTCTACCGGCGAATACGTACTGGGCGGCAGTTCCGCCTCCGGAATAAGTGGCGACAAAAGTCAGGCTAGTCAGGGAGGTAGGGATTATTGGCTGGTAAAAATAAGCAGCACCGGCACTAAAATCTGGGACAAACGGTACGGGGGAATCGAGGATGAGACTTTGGCTAGCTTTACCCTTACTAAGGAGGGCGGCTTCTTGTTAGCAGGTACTTCTTTCTCGGGTAAGAGCGGCGACAAGAATGAGGCTGGTCGCGGAAAAAATGACTATTGGGTAGTACGGATAGATAAAGATGGTAACAAGCTTTGGGATAAAACCTTCGGAGGTACTAGTGAGGATGAAGCGGCTTCAGTGCTTCGTAGCAATGGGGATTACTTTATTATATCTGGCACCAGTAGTTCGCCGGCGAGTGGCGACAAGAGTCAGGGTAGTCAATTAGATAGCCAAGGTTTTGAAACGCCTGACTTTTGGGCAATTAAAATAGATGGTAGAGGCAACAAGGTTTGGGATAAAACTTTAGGAACTAAGGAAAACGATAACTTGGTGGCTAGCACCTTTAACCAAGATGGCGGTTATGTTTTCGCGGGTAGCTCTTATACTTTCAAAAAAAGTCAGGGAAGTTGGGACTATTGGATCGTGAAAGTAGATGCCAATGGCAACCAAGAGTACGATCAAGTTTTTGGTGGCAGTGATCGGGAAGAACTGCGTACCGTTTTACAAACCAGCGATGGCGGTTTATTGCTTGGTGGCCGCTCAAAATCCGGAGTGAGCGGAGATAAAACCCAACCCAGTCAAGGCGAAACGGATTATTGGCTGGTAAAACTCGCTCCGGAAACTCTATCCATGGTAGCCGCCCGGGAAGTTACTCCAACAAAAGAACCGGTTACCCTAATCCCTTCCTTAATCGCCTACCCCAATCCGTTCCACGGCCAAGTAACCGTCAAGTTTAGCTTACCGCAAAGGCAAACGGCTACCGTAAAAATCTTGGATAGCCAAGGCCGGGAAGTAAGCACTTTGTTTCAGGGAGAAGTTAAAGCGAAGCAAGTTTATGAAGTAAAATGGCAAGCTACTAGTAATCCGGCGGGTTTATACTTCCTGCAATTGCAAACGCCTACTTTACAACAACAACACAAACTACTTTTAAGAAAATAAATATTTTCAATTTAAAACAGGAAAGACTACAAATTCAAAATTCCTGGAAATATTTTTTAATGATTTATGAAACAACTTCTAAATCCCAATTTTTCATTTTACAAGCAACTAATAGGCAAATACAAGCGCCATCTGAGCCTTATTCTTCTCGTTTTCACTTTTATCAATCACCAAACTTTTGCGCAATCTATTATTTGGGATAAAGTTACCGGCACAAAAGAGGACGATACTTTTACCACCGGGCAGCCAACCCTTGATGGAGGTTATATTATGGGTAGCACTTCCACTGCCGGGATTGGAGGGGATAAAAGTGAAGCTTCCCGGGATACAGACATCTATAACCGCGGTGACTACTGGGTAGTAAAACTAAATGCCAATCGAACCAAGGCCTGGGATAAAACTATCGGGGGAAATGGCAGGGATGTGTTAGCTTTTCTGCGGCAAACTCCCGATGGTGGTTATATTCTGGGAGGCACTTCCCGCTCTGGTATCAGCAACGATAAAACCGAAGCCACCCGGGATACTACTAACGTGGCCTACACTAAAGGTGATTTCTGGATTGTAAAACTGAACGCCGATGGTACCAAAGCCTGGGACAAAACCTTCGGCGGGTTTCGTAACGATAATCTAACCTCCCTCCAGCAAACCAGTGATGGCGGTTTTATCTTGGGAGGCTACTCTTCTTCGGGCATAGGGGGCGATAAATCGGAACCCTCTAGAGGTGATGCCGATTACTGGATCGTAAAACTTAAAGCCGATGGCAGCAAAGAATGGGACAAAACCCTGGGTGGTAACAGTAATGATTTATTAGCCTGCGTGCTGCAAACCCGCGACGGCAATTATGTTCTACACGGTTATACCTATTCGGAGAAAAGCAGCGATAAATCCGAAGGTAGCCGCGGAGAAGCTGATTATTGGGTAGTGAAAATAAATAAGAACGGGGCTAAAATTTGGGACAAAACGTACGGTGGACGCGATGGCGATGAAGTTACTTTGGGTGCCAATTTGTTGAAGCAGACCAGCGATGGCGGTTTTATTATAGGAGGTTCTTCTTTGTCGAGCAAAGGAGGCGATAAAACCCAGGCAAGAAGGGGACTATCCGACTATTGGGTGCTAAAACTAAATGCCGATGGCTCTAAAGTGTGGGACACCACTGTTGGCGGAAATAATGGGGAAGGCTTACAATCTCTTCTAGCCTTAAATGATGGGAGTTATATTTTGGGAGGGTCTTCTAATTCTAAAATCAGCAACGATAAATCCGAGGACAACAAAGGTTTACCAAATACCGAGGATTATTGGGTAGTGAAACTAGGTACCGATGGTAAATTTTTGTCGGACAAAACAATTGGGGGAAATAATTCTGACTGGTTATCTTCCCTGGATATGACCTCAGACAGGAATTTAATCTTGCTTGGAAATTCAAGATCAGGCAAAAACAACGATAAAACACAGGCTTCTAAAGGAGGATCCGATGCTTGGCTCGTGAAATTAGAAAACGATTTCAAGCAAAACCAAAAAATCACGTTTGACTCCATTCCGATGCAAGAATTAGGTGAGCCGGCCATTAGTCTTTCGGCTAAAGTTAATACGGGGCTTCCGATTACTTTTGAGGTATTATCCGGTTCGGCTACCATTAAAGGAAATAAATTAATTCTTACGGGTGCCGGTACCGTGCGCGTCGCCGCTATTCAGGCCGGCAATGCGCAGTATAAACGAACCGAAACTACCCAAACTGTATTAATTACGCTTACCGGCAAACAATGGCAAAAGAACTACGGCGGCAATAAAACCGATGTACTCACCACGATAATCGCCACTCCGGATGGCGGCCATATTATTGGGGGCACGTCTACTTCCGGGGCTTCGGGCGATAAAACAGAAAATAATAAAGGCAATACCGATTACTGGGTAGCGAAAGTAAATGCTACGGGGGTAAAAATCTGGGATAAAACCTTTGGCGGCAGCCAGGCCGATCAACTGACCGCAATGTTGGCTACTACCGACGGAAACTACTTACTCGGGGGAACTTCCGGCTCCGGTAAATCCGGTGATAAAAGCCTAGCCTCTAAAGGGCTGAATGATTATTGGTTAGTAAAAATAGATGCGAACGGAAATAAAATCTGGGATAAAACTTTTGGGGGGAGCCAAAACGATTGGCTGGCTACCTTAACCGCCACCCCGGATGGTGGTTATGTATTGGGCGGTACTTCTAATTCCGGTAAGAGCGGAGATAAAAGCCAGGCAAGCCACGATACCCAATCAGAAGTTTACACCCTCGGTGATTACTGGATTTTAAAAATAAATGCTGCGGGCAATAAAGTTTGGGATAAATCTTACGGAGGCAAAAGTCAGGATAAACTAACCGCGATTCTGCCCAAACCAAACGGGTACTTATTAGGAGGCAGATCCAGCTCAGATACTAGTGGGGATAAAACCCAAAAATCGCGCGGTTTAGTTGATTATTGGGTGATTAGCATTACGGAGCAAGGTGATAAAATCTGGGACAATACGTATGGCGGCCTTACTAAAAATTATAATGGCAAAGGAATTTATGAGGATGGTGCCTCTCTTCTTAGTTCTATGGTAGCCACTTCCGATGGCGGCTTTTTACTGGGCGGCTCTTCCAATGCAGCAAAAGGGGGCGAGAAAACCGATGACGTGGTCACCCGGGAACCAAACTCAGGAAGCTTTCACACTGCAAATTATGATTACTGGGTAATAAAAATTAATTCAAGCGGCAAGAAAATTTGGGATAAAACCTACGGCGGCCGGATAGTTTATCCGGGCGAAATAGGTACAGGAGAATTCTGGACAAATACGGGAGATTCTTACTTGAATAGGATCGTACCTACAACAGGAGGTTTCCTGCTGGCGGGTACCTCTAACGCCGATATAGACCGGAGTAAAAGTGAGAAAAACCGGAGTAACATTAGTAAAAACGAAGATGAAAGACGTGAACAAGGTTACCGCAATGTAGAGACTTCCGTCTGGAACGATTGCTGGCTGGTAAAAATTGACGAACAAGGGAAAGTACTGGAAGACCGTACCATTGGCGGTCCGCGCAACGACGAACTTAGCGCCGCTATCCTTACCCCGCAGGGTAATTTGCTGCTGGGCGGTACCTCTTACTCGGGGATTGGAGCCGATAAGAACTCGGTCAATGTAGGAGAAGCCGATTACTGGATCGTGCAAGTAAGTGCCGACCGAATTCTCGAACCGCTAGCTGCCTCCTGGGACCACCGTTATGGGGCTAGCCGCAACGAAGGCTTAACCGACGTGATTAAAACTGCTGATGGTGGCTATTTAAGTGCCGGTTTCTCGGATTCTTATTCTAACAGCGACGATAAAACCCAAAATTCGATTGGTAAATACGATTATTGGCTGGTAAAAACCGATAAGAACGGCAAAAGGCTCTGGGATAAAGTTTACGGCGGCCTGGAAGATGATTATCTTAACCGAGTTATTCAAACCCAAGATGGAGGCTACTTACTAGCGGGTTCTTCCCTGTCGGGTAAGAGTGGGGATAAGAGTCAGGCTACCCAAGGTAATAGAGATTACTGGATAATCAAGATAGATGCGCAGGGTACAAAGCAATGGGATAAAACCTATGGTGGCTCCGGCACCGACGAGTTACAGAAAGTTATTCAATTAGCTTCCGGAAATTACGTGTTAGGAGGTTACAGCAACTCTCCCATTAGCGGGGATAAAAGCCAGGTGAGTCAGGGCAAGAATGATTACTGGTTCGTTAAAATTAGTAAATCCGGTAAAAAGATTTGGGATAAAACCTACGGCGGCAACCAGGATGAGACCTTGGGCAGCTTTACCGAAACCCAAGACGACGGCTTTTTACTCGCGGGTACTTCGCTTTCTGGAGTTAGTGGCGACAAGAGTCAACCTACCCGGGGCAGTAGTGATTTCTGGGTGGTAAAAACGGATAAAGACGGCAACTTACTTTGGGAGAAAACCTATGGCGGCAGCGGTCAGGACGAAGCTTATTCCATTGCCCGGAGTGGCCCTGAATACTATATCTCGGGTACTAGTAATTCAAGTAAGAACGGCGATAAAAGCCAGGCTAGCCAAGGTAGCAAAGACTACTGGTTAGTAAAAATAGATGCCAACGGCACTAAACTTTGGGATAAAACTTTTGGCGGCAACCAAGACGATGAACTTCGGGCCAGCACCCGCTTACGCAACGGTCACTTAGTTTTAGGCGGCACTTCTTTTTCCAGTATCAGTGGTAACAAAACCCAGCTTAGCCGGGGTATTTCCGATTACTGGATCGTAGAAGTGGATGCGGCAGGTAACCAGGTTTATGATAAACGTTTCGGGGGCAGCGGTCAGGAAGAACTTCGTACCATTTTCCAAACCATTGATGGTGGTTTACTCTTAGCCGGTCGTTCTAACTCCACGGTAAGCGGCGAACATAGCCAAACTAGTTGGGGCCTTAATGATTTTTGGCTGGTGAAACTCGCGCCGGAAAATCCATCCATGGTAGCCGCAAGGGAAACTACTCCAACAGAGGAACCCATTACCTTAACCAATTACTTAACCACTTATCCCAATCCATTCCAGGGCAAAGTAACCGTTAAATTTAGCTTACCGCAAACGCAAACGGCTACGGTAAAAATCTTTGATAGCCACGGTCAGGAGGTATGCACATTATTTCAGGAAGAAGCGAAAGCGAAGCAAACGTACCAGGTAGAGTGGCAAGCCGGCAATAAACCCGCTGGTTTGTACTTCCTGCAATTGCAAACTCCTACCCTTCGCCAACAACACAAACTACTCTTAACCAAATAAAACTACCACTTTAGCCGCTGAAGTTATTCTATCCCGCGCCCAAAGATTTTTTAAACTCTTTACCATCAAATTTAAATTTTCACTTTCCTCATGAAAATACTTTTAAGTAATTTCTGCTCTTTCCTTCCAACTAGGCTACCAATCAAATGGAAAAAGCATTTTAGCTTAATCCAACTTTTAATTATTGCCTTTCCCCTCGTTACCACGGCCCAGAACCTGCAATGGGACCGAACCCTGGGCGGAAATAGTAATGATAATCTATCTGTTGTGCAGCCAACCAGCGATGGCGGTTATATTTTGGGCGGCACTTCCGCTTCCACTAGCAGCGGTGATAAATCCCAGGCTAGTAAAGGGAACGAGGACTACTGGCTAGTAAAGCTGAAAGCGGATGGTACCAAAGAATGGGACAAAACTTTCGGGGGAAACAATTCCGACCGCTTAACTGGCTTGCAACAAACCAAAGATGGTGGATACATTTTAGCTGGTAATTCTCAGTCCGACAAATCCGGGGATAAAACCGAAGTGGTTACTGGTAGCTGGATCGTGAAGGTACAAGTGGATGGCAGTAAAGCTTGGGATAAAACTATTGTTGGAGGTAGCGTAGCCTCGTTGCGGCAAACCCGCGATGGAGGGTATATTCTGGGAGGTGGCTATGAAGATTACTGGGTAGTAAAGCTAAGTACCAATGGCACGAAAGCATGGGAGAAAACCTTTGGCGGTGATGATCTAGATATATTAACCTCTGTGCAGCAAACCAAAGATGGCGGCTATATTTTAGGTGGTTCCTCGCGATCTGGCATCTCCGGTGATAAATCCGAAAAAAACAATGGAGGCGCTTTCACTTCTGATTACTGGATGGTAAAATTAAGAGCCGATGGCACCAAGGATTGGGATAAAACCATTGGGGCCGACCGAAACGATGGTTTAACCGCCCTTCAGCCAACCAGCGATGGCGGCTATATTCTGGGGGGTCGTTCTTCTTCCAGTAAGTCAGGGGATAAATCCGAAAATTTAATAGGAGGCTACGATGAAGACGGGGCAGATTACTGGGTAGTAAAAGTAGATGCCCGCGGTAACAAAGTATGGGACAGCACGATTGGCAGTACGATCGCGGATATTCTAACCTCCTTACAACAAACCCAGGATGGGGGGTATATTCTGGGCGGGTATTCTTTATCCGGTAAGGGACACGATAAGACAGAAGATAACAAAGGGGGTAGCGATTACTGGATTGTAAAATTAAAAGCCGATGGTTCCAAAGTCTGGGATAAAACCATCGGCGCAAATAACTGGGCAGAGTTGGCTGCGGTGCAGCAAACCAGCGACGGCGGTTATATTATAGGTGGTTCTTCGAACGGCGATAAATTTGGCGATAAAACCGAAGCGAACAAAGGGGTACCCGATGAATCGGGTTGGCCGACGAATGATTACTGGATCGTAAAACTAACGGAGAAAAAGCCCCAAACCATCACCTTCACTCCTATATCGGATAAAAAATTAAGCGATGCCCCTTTTAAACTTTCGGCTAAAGCCAGTTCTGGTTTGCCGGTTAGTTTTAGCGTGGTAGCCGGCCCGGCAAAAATGAATGGGAATAGGATTACGCTTACGGGAGTAGGCGAAGTAATCGTAAAAGCTTTCCAAATTGGCAACGCTACTTATTTACCCGCCGAAGCTACGCAAACATTCCAAGTGAAAGAGACTTCTCTTGTTACCAAACTTTGGGATAAAACCCTTGGGGGAACCGGATACGATCGGCTTCAAACCATGATTACTACGCCGGAGGGCGGGTACTTACTAGGTGGTTCCTCTGAATCTGGTAAGGGTGCGGATAAAAGTGAAGCCAACCGGGGCACTGATTACTGGGTAGTTAAACTGGACAGTAACGGTAAAAAGCTGTGGGATAAAACCTTAGGTGGCAGTGGCGGTGATGGACTGGTAAAGATACTAGCTACTTCCGATGGCGGCTACTTACTGGGCGGTTCTTCCACTTCGGATAGCAGTCGTTTTAAGCGAGCTCCCAACAAAGGAGAAAGTGATTATTGGCTGGTAAAAATAGATGGCAAGGGTAATAAACTCTGGGATAAATCCTACGGCGGCAATAAGACCGATGTACTGCAAGCTTTGGTGGCTACCCCCGATGGTGGTTATTTGCTAGCGGGCTCTTCCAACTCGAATAAAAGCGGGGATAAAAGTGAAGAGAATCAAGATATAGAGGATTGGTTATACCCTCCTTTTGATTACTGGGTGGTAAAAGTTGATGCCAAGGGCACTAAGCTCTGGGATAAAGCCTATAGCGGTGACAGCCGAGATATATTAACCGCTATGACAGCAGCGCCTGAGGGAGGCTATTTACTAGGTGGTTATTCTTACTCCAATAAAGGCGCTGACAAAAGTGAAAACAATAAAGGGAATGCCGATTTTTGGGTGATAAAAATCGATGAAACTGGTAAGCGGATTTGGGATAAGACTTATGGTTCCCAGGATGATGATGCTCTTACGGCGTTAGAAATTACTCAGGATGGGGGATTTTTGCTGGGCGGCACCAACAATACCGAGGATCAAGACATGTTAGTGATAAAAATAGATGCTCTAGGTAATCAGGTCTGGAAAAAAAATTACGACTATTCGGGCGACATGGAAGGTCTAAACACTTTATTAGCTACTCCGGATGGTGGCTTTTTGCTGGGTGGCTGGGCCACGGAATCCTGGATAGTAAAAATAGATGAAACCGGCAGCAAGCTTTGGGAAAGATTGTTCACTGGCGCTACGGAAATCAAGTCCATTCTAGTTACCCCAGACAAGAATTATTTAATAGGTGGAGATTCGTACGACATTATCACCGAAGATAAAACGGAACCTGGCCGGGGAGGATATGATTACTGGGTAATCAAAATAAAAGAAGAAAGTGCCCCGGACACCTCTGCCTGGGATTGGCGCTTTGGCACCTTAAGTACCGATAATCTTACTTCGGTTATCAAAACTTCCGACGGCGGCTACTTAGCCGGTGGTTATACCGCCTGGGGCATGGATGCCGATAAAACCCAAACCAGCCGGGGCATGAACGACTACTGGATCATTAAAACCGATAAAAACGGCAAAAAGCTCTGGGACAAACGTTATGGTAGTTACAACAATGATTATTTAAAACGAGTCATTCAAACGCAGGACGGCGGATATTTACTCGGAGGCTCCACTTTTTCGGGTAAGGGTGGTGATATCAGCGAAGACAAACGGGGTGACCGCGATTTCTGGATAATAAAAGTAGATGCCCAGGGCAATAAGCAGTGGGATAAACGGTATGGCGGTAAAGGAGAAGACGAATTGGAAAAAATAGCCCAACTAAGTACCGGCGAATACGTGCTCGGTGGCTACAGCAGCTCTCCGGCTGGTGGGGATAAGAGTCAAGGCAGCCAAGGTAAATACGATTACTGGATGGTCAAAATCAACACCACTGGCGCCAAAATCTGGGATAAACGTTACGGTGGTTCTTTGCGCGAAACCTTAAGCAGCTTTACCGAAACCAACGACGGGGGCTTACTAGTAGTGGGTACTTCTCTTTCACCCGTTAGCGGCGACAAAACAAAGGCGAATTACGGTGAAACAGACTTCTGGGTAGTGCGGACCGATAAAGCCGGCAATAAATTGTGGGATAAAACGTATGGAGGCAGTGGCAAAGACAATGCTTACTCCGTAGGACGCAGCAATGGAGATACTTTTTTTATTGCCGGTACCAGTTGGTCAGCAGCAGATGGTGATAAAAGCCAGACTAGCCATGTAAACGATTTAGGTATTCCGACAGCTGATTATTGGATTTTAAAAATTGATGGCCTGGGCAAGAAGTTGTGGGAAAAAACGTATGGAGGCAGCGGCCAGGATCAGCTCCAGGCCAGCACGCCTACCCAGGACGGAGGCTTTGTACTAGCGGGTACGAGTAACTCCCTGGCCGATGGCGATAAAAGTGAGCCGAGTTATTTAAGTGCAGATGGTTGTTGTGCAACCAATGACTTTTGGATCGTGAAACTGGATGGTAATGGCAATAAGCAGATGGATAAACGCTTGGGTGGAAACGACGAAGACGAATTACGAACCGTTTTACAAACCGAGGATGGCGGCTTATTGTTAGGGGGCCGTACTTCTTCGGAGAGGAGCGGTGATGTAACTCAACCCAGTAAAAGCATTTATGGTGGGAGAGATTACTGGCTGATAAAAGTAGCACCCGAAAGTTTGAAAGCTGCGGCCACCCAACCAAACCAAGTGGTGAACTTGGTACCATTGTCAGCAGTTATAAATACACCGGTACAGGTAACTGCATATCCTAACCCCTTCAGCGACAAAGTAACCGTAAAGTTTAGCTTACCCGAAACCCAAACGGCTACGGTTAAAATATACGACCATCAAGGAAACGAGGTGAGTACTTTGTTCCAAGGCGAAGCAAAAGCCAATCAAACCTATAAAGTAGCATGGCAAGCGGGTAATAAACCAGCCGGTTTGTACTTTCTAAAATTGCAAACCCCTACTCTCCAGCAGCAGTCTAAGCTGCTGTTAACCAAATAATAACTTAGCATTTACAATAAAATAAGGCCGTTAGAAGTAATTCTAACCGCCTTATTTAGTTCACAAAAGATTGAACAAATAAAAATTCTTTCCAGAAGGCTTTACCTTACATATCTTTACTTAATGGCAGCTCTTTTTACTTCCCACCGAATCCTCTACCTCCATCTGAATAGTCATAAAGATTATTCTCTTGCAGAGTAGTCGTAATTCTTTATAAATATTTAGCTAAAAAATAACAATATACCTACTTTTAGGTATTGTGCCTTCTCTATATAGTGCTTACATTTACCTGATTTACTCTTTTTGGCTCTAACTTCTAACACCAACTAGGCAGCGTCTTATTCTTAAGACGCTAACTAAACCTTATCAAAGTCAGAATAATGAAAACACCTTTAACTTTTTTTCAAAGGTCTAACTGGGACCAGATTCTTACCAGTGGGCGCCGTTTCGGGGCGCTCTTGTTAATTTCCCTTGGTATATCTCACTTTTCTCAAGCTCAAACCAAAGTGTGGGATAAGACTTATGGGGGCGATAAAGAAGATAAATTACACGAAGTTCTACCAACTAAAGATGGCGGCCACCTCTTAGGAGGGTATTCTTATTCCGGCATTAGCGGGGATAAAACCCAAGCCAACCGGAGCCAAAATCCCACGCCTGATTTTTGGATTGTTAAACTCAAAGCCGATGGCAGTAAAGAATGGGATAAGACCTTAGGTGGTAACAATTACGACTTTCTCTATTCCATGCAGCCGACCAAGGATGGAGGGTACATTTTAGGCGGATACTCCCAATCGGGTCCAAACGGCGACAAGTCCGAAGCAGGACGGGGAGTAGATGGGGATTACTGGGTGGTCAAACTTAAAGCTGATGGCACCAAAGAATGGGATAAAACTTTTGGCGGCAATAAACAGGACCAGTTAGCCGCCGTGATACAAACGAAAGATGGGGGCTACTTAATTGGAGGCTATTCCCGCTCGGGCATTTCGGGCGATAAAACCGAGCCGAATAAAGGCAAAAATGATCTGGATTACTGGATTGTGAAAACGGATGCGAACGGTAAAAAGCTCTGGGATAAAACCCTAGGGGGCCGATACGATGATTTGTTAACTTCTTTACAAGAAACCACAGAGGGTAATCTGCTAATTGGTGGTTCTTCCGGTTCGGACATCTCCGGCGACAAATCCGGAGCTAGCCGGGGTGGCGGCGACTTTTGGGTGGTGAAGCTCCAAGCCGATGGCCGTAAGTTATGGGATAAGACGCTAGGTGGAACAGAGCAAGAGGATCTAACCGCTTTACTGGTTACCAAAGGGGGAGACTATATTGTAGCCGGCTCGTCGAAGTCGGGGAAAAGCGGCGATAAAACCGAAGAGCTGCGGGATACTAAGTTCTCCGACTTCGATAAGTATGAGTGGACCTCGGATTTTTGGGTGGTAAAACTAAATGCTAAGGGCAACAAAATCTGGGATAAAACGATTGGCGGCAACCAATTTGATGCCTTAGCTTCCGTGCAACCAACTAAAGATGGCGGTATTTTGTTAGGCGGTACTTCTAGCTCTGACAAAAGTAGTGAAAAAACGGAAGGCAATAAAGGATCGACCGATTACTGGGTGGTAAAATTAACCAAAGATGGTCGCCCGCTCTGGGATAAAACGATTGGCGGGAATAACGAAGAAAGATTAACAGCCGTGTACCAGACCAGTGAGGGCAGCTATATTCTGGGTGGTTCATCCCGGTCGGGAAAAAGCGGCGATAAATCCCAGCCAAGTAAAGGCGAGTTTGATTATTGGGCAGTAAAACTGGGTTACAAAAAAGAACAAACCCTCACCTTCAGCCCAATTTTAGATAAAAAATTAGGGGAGGCCCCTTTTCAAATTTCAGCAAAAGCTAGTTCCGGCTTACCGGTTACTTTTAGCGTCGTTTCCGGACCGGCTACTATAAAAGGCAATATTGTTACTCTTACCGGCGTAGGTCATGTTACTGTAAAAGCCACGCAGGGCGGCAATGCTACCTTTCAACCTACCGAAACCACGGAAACTTTTGTGGTGGTAGTACCATCTACGGTGCTTTGGGATAAAACTTTTGGTGGTAACGTGGATGATAATTTATGGGCGATGACTCCCACTAAGGATGGGGGGTATATCTTAGGAGGATTTTCAGATTCTGATAGTAGCAGCGATAAGACCCAGCCTCGCCGGGGAAGCCTGGATTATTGGATAGTGAAGCTGAATGCTAATGGTTCCAAAGCCTGGGACAAAACCTATGGCGGTACGAAGTCGGACCTGTTGTTAACTTTGCAACAAACCCAGGATGGGGGCTATATTCTGGGTGGAACTTCTCCATCCGGCAAAGGTGGTGATAAATCAGAACCGAGCCGCGATGCCAAAAACAACTTGGGGATGGAGGGGGATTACTGGATAATGAAACTAAACGCGAGCGGGGATAAAGTTTGGGATAGAACCTATGGGGGAGACGGAGAAGACGTATTAACCTCGTTGCAGCAAACTCCAGATAATGGTTTTATCTTGGGCGGCAGCTCTTCTTCTGGCATTTCGGGTGAAAAAACTCAATCCAGATATGGTGAGTGGTACGATACAGATTACTGGGTAGTTAAGATAAACGAAAAAGGGGATAAAGTTTGGGACAAAACTTTTGGGGGTACAAGTAGGGACCAATTAAATGTTGTGCAGCTTACTCCAGATGGTGGTTATATGGTGGGTGGCTATTCAGAATCTGGTAAAGACGGAAATAAAACTGCTCCTAATAAAGGAGGATCTGATTACTGGATTATCAAATTAAAAGCAGATGGCAGTAAAAAATGGGAAAAAACATTTGGAGGAACGGAATTTGATGAATTAACGGCACTCCAACCGACCAATGATGGCGGCTATCTGGTGGGAGGTTCTTCCAGTTCCGAGATTAGTGGTGATAAAACCGAAGCTATCGTTAATAGTAATCGTATATGGGATGATTATTGGATTATTAAATTAAATGCGGATGGCACGAAAGAATGGGATAAAACCTTAGGCGGAAGCAATGACGATAGATTAACGTCCTTAGAGCAGACCCAGGATGGAGGGTACCTATTAGGTGGTTTTTCTATTTCTGATATCAGCGCAAGTAAAACAGAGGGTTCGAAAGGTGGCTATGATTTTTGGCTAGTGAAAGTAGATGCTGATGGAAGCAAAAAATGGGATAAAACGCTCGGGGGAGATGGGGAGGATTACCTACATGCTTTACACAAAACCCAACAGGGTGATTTAGTTTTAGCGGGTTCTTCTTATTCGAATAGCAGTGGTGATAAAACGGAGGCGAATAAAGGCAGTGATTACACTTACGATTACTGGATAGTCAAGCTAAAAGTAGACGAGAATCCAACGCTTGCGGCTTGGGATATGCGCTACGGCGGCACAGGTACCGATAATTTTACTTTGGTCATTAAAACAGCCGATGGCGGCTACCTTTCTGGCGGTTATACCAACTCGGGTAAGAGTGGGGAAAAAAGCCAAAGTAGCCAAGGCAAAAACGACTACTGGATCGTCAAAAGTGATAAGAATGGCAAAAAGCTCTGGGATAAACGTTATGGCGGCAGTAGCGACGATTACCTGAATTCTATTATCCAAACCCTAGATGGCGGTTACTTACTGGTCGGCAGTTCTTTGTCGGGTAAAGGTGGTGATAAAAGCCAGGATTCCCGGGGTGAGCGCGACTACTGGATTGTCAAAGTAGATGCTGCGGGCACGAAGCAGTGGGATAAACGCTTTGGCGGTTCGGATTATGATGAGCTTAAACGAGTTTATCAACTTCCTTCCGGCCGCTATATTCTGGCCGGTACCAGCAGTTCCCCAGCTAGCGGCGACAAACGCCTGGGCAGCCAGGGCGGCCAAGATTACTGGGTACTCAAAATAGCGGCTTCGGGCGAACGGATCTGGGACAAAAGCTATGGTGGTTCGGGTGATGATGTGCTGGAAGGCTTGACTCCTACCCTGGACGGTGGCTTTCTGCTGGGCGGCAGTTCCGCTTCGGGAGTAAGTGGCGATAAAACGCAGGCTAGCCGCGGCGGCAGTGATTACTGGCTGGTGCGGATCGATGCCGATGGTAACTTGGTTTGGGAGAAACGTTTTGGCGGCGCGGGCGAAGATCAACTACTAGCCTTAGGCAGCACGGGTACCAGTTCCGGCAATTTCTTTGTGGCCGGCACAAGTACTTCAAGCAAGAGCGGCGATAAAAGTCAATCTAACCAAGGCGGCAAAGATTACTGGTTACTGAAAATCAACGGTAAAGGCGGTAAGCTCTGGGATCAACGCTATGGCGGCAACCAGGACGACGAGCTTCGTTCCATCATTCTCACCCAGGATGGCGGCTACTTGTTAGGCGGAAGTTCTGAATCAGGTAAGAGTGGGGATAAAAGCCAGGATAGTCAAGGAAAGAAGGATTACTGGTTGGTGAAGACCGATGATAAAGGTCTGCCGCAATGGGATAAGCAGCTCGGCGGCGATCAAGCGGAGGAACTACGCACGATTCTGGAACTACCCGGAGGCGGCTATGTAGCCGGGGGTCGTTCTGCTTCCGGGGTGAGTGGCGACCGAACCCAGCCCAGTCAAGGTGGTACCGATTACTGGTTAGTCAAATTCACTTCGGAAACGGAATCGGTGGTAGCGGAAAGAGAAGCGGTGGAAGCAGAACAACCTGAAACGTTCGTTCAATCTTTAACTGCATATCCTAATCCGTTCCAGAATAAAATATCCATAAGCTTTACTTTACCGCAAACCCAATCAACAACGATAAAAATCTTCGACCACCAAGGAAACGAGGTGAGTACAATATTCCAAGGCGAAGTGAAAGCAAACCAGACCTATGAAGTAAAATGGCAAGCGGGTAATAAACCAGCCGGTTTGTATTTCCTGCAACTCCAAACCCCTACTTTACAACAGCAACAAAAATTACTTCTAACCAAGTAAGCAGTCTTAGCCGCCTCAAAAGCCGGAAAGAGCCAACTCTTTCCGGCTTTGTTTTTATAGAACTTAACTCAAAGGTTTTGTCCGGCTAAAGTCAGCCTGGTTTTTCTCATTTTTGAGATAAGTAATTGATTTTAAATTGAAATCCCACCGAAATTCTAACCTTATTATGTAAAAATACCCAATTTTAGGTATAGGAAACGCTCCATCTAATTTTTACATTTATTGGCTTTACTATTTGGTTTACCAAAAACTTATATCCGGTGGCTAAACCTTTTACAGCTAATTATCTTCTATTTTTTTAATTCTTCCCATGAAAACACTTTTATCTGGCTTTAAGGTAAAGCTGAGCCTTTCTTTCCAGGCTACGAATTGGTTTCGTAGCACTGCCCTCGTGCTTTTGCTGTGTAATTTAGGTTTTCTTAGTTCGGCCCAGAATAAGGTCTGGGATAAAACTATTGGTAGTAATCAGAGTGATGAGTTATCCATTCTCCAACAAACCAGTGACGGTGGGTACATTTTGGGTGGCACTTCTGATGCCCGGGCTTCCGGCGATAAATCCCAGTCAACCAGGGGTGGTTCAGATTATTGGGTAGTAAAATTAAGAGCGGATGGTACCAAAGCTTGGGATAAAACCTTGGGCGGTCAGGACGAGGAGGATCTGACTACTTTGCAACAAACCCAGGATGGCGGTTATATTCTGGGTGGTAGTTCCAAGTCGGGTATTAGTGGCGAAAAATCGCAGGCTAACCGGGGCGGAAGTTCTAGCGAAGATTATTGGATCGTAAAACTAAATGCCAACGGAACAAAAGTCTGGGATAAGACTTTCGGGGGAAATGATTACGATATCTTACGATCCGTACAACAAACCAGTGATGGCGGCTACATTTTGGGGGGTACCTCGCAATCCGGTAAGAACGGCGACAAAACCGAACCATCTAAAGGCTCTTCTGATTATTGGATTATAAAACTCGATGCTAATGGCACGAAAGTTTGGGATAAAACCATTGGTTCGAATGATTCCGATACGTTTACCGCTTTGCAACAAACCACCGATGGTAGCTATATTTTGGGTGGTCGATCCTTTGCTGGCCGAAGCGGGGATAAAACCCAGGGCAATAAAGGAGGTTCAAAATACGCGGATGATTTCTGGATTGTAAAAGTAAAGGCCGACGGCACCAAAGTATGGGACAAAACTATCGGCGGAAGCAATTTCGATTATTTAACTTCTCTTCAGCAGACCAATGATGGCGGCTACATTCTGGGCGGTATTTCCGAATCGGATAGTAGTGGGGACAAAAGTGAAAACAGCAAAAGAAGCACTGATTATTGGGTAGTAAAGCTGAATACCACCGGTGACAAAATCTGGGATAAAACCATTGGCGGAAGTAATTACGATTACTTACATTCGGTGCAACAAACTAACGATGGGGGCTATATTCTCGGAGGCTATTCTGAATCTAACATTAGTGGGGATAAATCTCAGAATTCTTATAAGGATGAAAATAATTTTAACACGAGTGATTACTGGTTGGTAAAACTAAATGCCAATGGTACTTTAATCTGGGATAAAACCATTGGGGGTGATAGAAGCGATTATTGCCGATCCGTACAACAAACCCCAGATGGGGGTTATATTCTCGGAGGCTCTTCTTCGTCCGGCATTAGTGGCGATAAAGCCCAGGCACCTAAAGGCGCTGCCGATCAAAGTTTCTCTGACTTTTGGCTGGTAAAACTAGGTAACCAGGAAGTAAACCTAACCCAAACCATCCAGTTTAATACCGTTCTTTATAAGACTTTCGGCGAGGCGCCTTTTACGCTTTCGGCTACCGCTAGTTCCGGTTTACCGGTTGCTTTTACCGTTGAATCTGGGCCGGCTACCATTAAAGACAATACCCTCACCTTAACGGGCACCGGGAAAGTTATCGTTAAAGCTTCTCAGGCCGGCAACGCGCAGTATAGACCCATCAGCGCCACCCAAACCTTTCTCGCAGAAGCGCCGTCGGCGGTTAAAAAAATCCGGGAAGAGAGTTTTGGGGGCAATAAACCCGATAACCTTACCGCCATGCTAGTTACAGCAAATGGCGGTTATTTACTGGGAGGTTATTCCTCCTCCGAAAATTCCGGCGACAAGAGCCAGAATAGTCAAGGATACGCCGATTACTGGATTGTTAAAACCAATGCAAGGGGCACTAAATTATGGGACAAACGGTATGGTGGCACCAATGCCGATTATTTAACCGCTATGTTAGTTACCCCCGACGGCGGTTATTTGTTAGGCGGCTACTCCCGCTCCGGACGCACCCGTGACAAAAGTGAGAGTGGTTTTGGATTAGAAGATTATTGGATTATTAAAATTGATTCGAGCGGCAACAAACTTTGGGATAAAACTTTGGGGGGAGTTGAAACCGATAAATTATCGGCTATGCTCCTCACCCCGGATGGGGGTTATCTGCTAGGTGGTTCTTCCAATTCCGATACGTCTAAAGATCCTGGCGGCGTAGTGAAAGGTTATTCCGATTATCTGATAATAAAAATAGATGCAGCGGGTAATAAAGTGTGGAGTAAAACTTACGGCGGAGACTATGTGGATGATTTAAGTACGCTACTGCCTATTTCCGATGGGAATTACCTGTTGGGCGGATCTTCGGGTTCAAATAAAAGCGGGGATAAATCGGAAGCAAATAAAGGTTTTTTTTACACTCCTGATTATTGGTTAATTAAAATTGATGGCACCGGTAAAAAGCTTTGGGATAAAACTTACGGCGGAAACAGCAATGATAATCTAGCGGCAATAATAGAGACTTCTGATGGGAACTACCTACTGGGTGGCACCTCCGGCTCCATTCATTCGGCAGATAAGAGTGAAGACGGACGAGGTTTCGAAGATTACTGGGTAGTAAAAATAGATGCTACCGGCAACAAAATCTGGGATAAAACTTACGGCGGAGCTCAGCCCGATTATCTAACATCATTACTCTCCACGCCCGACGGTGGTTTTCTGTTAGCGGGTTCTTCCAGCTCGGATAAAGGCAATGAGAAAAGCGAAGATAGCCGGAAATATGACGGGCAAATTAGGGTGGGAAGTGATTTTTGGGTAGTACACATTGATGCAAATGGAGCTAAAGAGTGGGATAAGACCATTGGCGGCTTGAACTTAGATAACCTTACGGTTGCTTTAAAAACCGGTGCACGCAGGTATGTGCTAAGCGGATCTTCCCTCTCTGATGCTGGAGGCGATAAGAGTGAAAATATTTTAGATCCCCCTGCCCTTGCTTTGTCGTTAGCCGCAGATTATTGGATTGTGGATATAGAAGTAGCCGAAGACAATCAGCCAGTGGAAATTGCCTGGAATATGCGTTATGGGGGAGTTGGCGCCGATAATTTCACTTCTCTTATTCCAACTTCCGACGGCGGGTATTTATCGGGTGGCTATACTAACTCGGGTAACAACGGCGATAAAAGCCAAGCTAGCCAAGGTAAAAACGATTACTGGCTGGTAAAAAGCGATAAAAACGGTAAAAAGCTTTGGGACAAACGCTACGGTGGCTCCGAAGATGATTTTCTGAACCGGGTAATACAAACTTCGGATGGGGGATATTTATTAGCGGGTTCTTCTTTCTCGGGTAAGAGCAACGATAAATCGGAAGCGAGTAAAGGAGACCGTGATTTTTGGGTGGTAAAAGTTGATAAGCAAGGCACCAAACAATGGGATAAAACTTTTGGCGGCTCCGGCTACGATGAACTAAAAAAAGTAGTGCAACTCTCCAGTGGCCAATACCTGTTAGCGGGTTCCAGCAACTCCCCGGCGAGTGGCGATAAGAGCCAGGACAGCCAGGGTGGTCAGGATTTTTGGCTGGTAAAAATTAGCGCTTCCGGCGATAAAATCTGGGACAAGCGTTATGGTGGCACTTTAGATGAAACTTTGGGCAGCTTTACCCTGACAAGTACCGGCGGCTTTTTGCTGGGAGGTACCTCTTTCTCCGGCGCCAACGGTGATAAAACGCAGGACAGCCGCGGCGGCAGCGACTTCTGGTTAATACGGCTCGATAGTACGGGCGCTAAAATCTGGGACAAACGCTATGGTGGCCCCGGCGATGAAGAACTTTTCTCGATGGGTTACAATCGTTTTCTGAGCGAACAATCTTATTCGGCCGGCGATTATTTTGTGGGTGGCTCCAGCACTTCCGGGAAAGGAGGCGACAAAACGCAAGGCAGTCAAGGTGATAAAGATTTCTGGCTCGTGCAGCTCCACAGCAACGGCAACCTAGTGCGGGATTTACGCTACGGCGGCAGCGACAGCGACGAACTCCGCGCCGTTATTCAAACCGAAGCCGGGGATTATGTACTAGCCGGAACTTCGCGTTCAGGTCAAAGCGGCGACAAATCGCAGGCTACTAAAGGGGGTAGTGATTATTGGCTCGTAAAAATAGATGCTTTCGGTAATAAACTATACGACCAGAGCTACGGCGGCAGCGGCAACGAAGAACTACGCTACCTGCAGCGCACCGGCGGGGATGGCCTGGTACTGGGTGGGCGCTCCGATTCGGACGTAAGCGGTGATAGAACGCAACCTAGTCAAGGTGGTACGGATTACTGGCTGGTAAAGGTAGCGCCCCTAACTAGGGTTGCCTCCATAGCTAACCGAGAAAGTACGTTTGCACTTGAATCCACTATCGCTGCGAATGAAGTGCAAGCTTATCCTAACCCTTTTACTCATCAGGTAACTTTACCTATAACTCTGGCAGAACCAGCCAACATCCGCCTGCATATTTATACCCCAACTGGGCAACCACTGCGGCAAATAGATTCGGGTAGGCTAAAAGCGGGTAACCACCAACTACGCTGGGACGGCAAAGACCAGCAGAACCAGTTAGTAAAACCCGGCTTATATTTGTATCGCATTATAGTAAATGGTCAGCTAAAAACCGGTAAATTATTTAAAACAGAATAGAACTTCTGGGGAAACGCCAAAAGGTTTTACTAGGTGTTTTAAAGGCGCATATTTAGATTTCTAGACCTAAACCAAACCAAACTTTATTTATTTTAAAATTTAAAAAGAGCGCTCCGGTAAGTACCGGAGCGCTCTTTTTCTAGGTGCTCCTAAGTACCGGAAAGCTTTTCATCAACCTTCCTATCAAAATGCAAAGCAACCTTTTCTCCCTAGCTTCCCGGACTTTCCTACCAAATTTAAATAATGTCGAATCGAACAATAATGGTTTTTAACAGCCAAGATTTAACTACACTAATTTGGCTATAGAGTACTGCTATTTACCCAAAGCGAAGCACGCCCTTGGAGAGCCAGAAAATACGAGAATGTAATAGCTGTTTCTCCTCCCTTTTTAGTCTGGCTTTTAGATCGCAGAAATCAAAAGTGATCCATTAACTACGTAACAAAACAGACAAATTAGACCCTCAAGACGGCGCTCTGAAAACTGGAAAAATTCAACTAAAAAAACCATTATTATCCTAAAAATGGCCTTCTGGTGCAAAGGAAGCCATATAGTAATAATTTAATTAAACCAAGTCCGCCTTACTAACAGCAAAAATTTAGTGTCTTACCAAAACCATATAACATTCTTTCTTTATTTAAATTATACCGCAAAAAGGAAGGCTTCAAAACTTGCGGTGAATAGAGCGACAAAAATTTCCTAATTCACGCGCTATCCGGAACCCGAAAACCCGTTTATTGCGTAAATACTCCTATTTCTTTAAAAATAGTAGGATAAATATCTGATAATTAGCCTATTTAGTGAACAACGTAGTTCACAATTAAAAATCTTAATCTTTTTGATAGTTATATTAGATTGCACTTTATAAATTTCAGGCTGTATTTCCCTCCGTTAAATATCAGGTTACGAACGGTATTTGCTTGCATTTGCCCGGTAATGGCTTGTGGCTGAAATTATAGCGAAGGTTAGGACTGAATATTGGATATTTCTTGCTTTATAAACCAACCGCTAAACCCAAGTATGAAAAAAATGTATACCTATCGGGTACTCTTCCCGTTTATGCCTTTTGCTGGCTATCATGGCTGGTTCCGGCTGTTCTTGCTTCTCCTTCTTTTTATTGGTTTTTGTTCCAAAGTGTCGGCCCAAAGCATTATCTGGGAAAGTACCTTCGGTGGCCGCATTTCCCTGGACGAGGATTCTAACATTACTTATGGCCGTTCTCAGTTAGGTTCTGTAATTAACACTCCCGATGGTGGTACCCTAATTGGTGGTCAATCGGATGCGGAGGCTGGTTTGGATAAGTCGCAGCCCCGGCTGGGCAGATACGATTACTGGTTGGTAAAAACAAATGAAAACGGGATAAAACAATGGGATAAAGTATTAGGTGGTAGCGGTCAGGAAGAATTCGTAGCCGTACTAGCTACTCCGGACGGTGGTTACCTGGTGGGTGGTTCTTCTGATTCACCGGCCGGGAACGACAAAAGCGAAGCAGGCAAAGGCAGTTCGGATTATTGGATCGTGAAACTGGATAGTATGGGCAACAAGCAATGGGATAAAACCCTAGGCGGCAACAATTACGATCAATTAAGAGCTCTAGCAACTACTCCGGATGGGGGTTATTTACTGGCCGGCAATTCTAACTCTCGGGCAAGCGGCGATAAATCGGAGGCGGGTAACGGAAATAACGATTATTGGATTATAAAAATTGATAGCAGCGGCACCGTACAATGGAATAAAACCTTAGGTGGCGCAAATCTGGATTACCTGGTAAAGGTGCTACCTGCTTTGGATGGCGGTTATCTGCTGGCCGGCGAAACCGATTCGGTGGTTTATGAAAAAGATGGCACTCGCTTTACCGTAAAAACCAGGAATTTTAACGTCATTAAAATTGATACCACCGGTACCGAACTGTGGAACAAGACTTTTTACAAACCCTACAATACGCCGTTAAAAGATTTTGTGCCTACCCCGGATGGCAATTATTTATTAGCGGGCAGCAATTATCTGGTAAAAATTAACGAAAACGGCATTCAGCTTTTAGAAAGAAATATAAGTCGGTTTCTTCAGGCAAACAAAGAACTGGAATCCGTTTTGGCTACTCCGGATGGGGGGTATTTACTCGGTACCAACGGTCAATACACCAACTACAACCAGGAAAATAACCGCAACGACGATTTCCGCTTAGTAAAGCTCGACCAAAATGGTGTTTTTTTATGGGAAAGCCCTTACGGTGGCAATGGATTCGATTTTCTAACCCGGATTATTCTTACCAAGGACGGCCATTACCTGTTGGGCGGTTACACTTCTTTCAGCGACGGCATCGACAAGACAAATGGTATAAAAGGGGAATTTGATTATTGGGTAGTAAAAGTAAAAGAAGATCAGCAACCCGATTTAATCTCCTGGAACCAACGCTACGGCGGCACTGCCCAGGATAATTTTACCCAGGTAATACAAACAGTGGATGGCGGCTATTTACTCGGAGGTTATTCGCTCTCGGATAGTACCGGCGACAAATCGCAGAGGAAACAAGGCGGATTTGATTTTTGGGTAGTAAAAACCGATGATGAAGGCAATAAAATTTGGGAAAAAACGTACGGTGGCACCAATAACGATTATCTTAACAGTATTCTGGAATTACCCGCAGGCGGATTCTTACTAGGCGGCAGTTCCGAGTCGGGCGCCGGCGGCGACAAAACGGAAGCTAGCCGGGGTAGCCGGGACTATTGGATTATTCGCCTGGATTACAAAGGCGACCTGGTATGGAACCACACCTACGGCGGTACGGGTACCGAAGAATTGCGCAAGATGCAACACTTACCCCACGGCGGTTATTTACTAGCCGGTACGAGTAATTCACCCGTAAGCGGGGAAAAAAGCCAACCTAGCCAGGGCCAACAAGATTACTGGATAATGCGCCTCGACGAACAAGGACAAAAAATTTGGGATCGGAGTTACGGGGGCACCGCAAACGATATTTTAGCTGATCTATTGACCAATCCGGACGGCAGTATTTTGCTCGGTGGCACTTCTCATTCCCGGAAAACAGGCGATAAAAGCCAGGCGAGCCAGGGTGGCTCTGATTATTGGGTAGTAAAAACGGACAGCACCGGTTTATTGTTGTGGGACAAACGCTTTGGCGGCACGGAACAAGATAATCTTTTTGCCCTGGCCAGTTCTCCCGAAGGTACTTATTTACTAGCTGGTCAGAGCCTATCCGATGATAGCGGGGATAAAACCCAGCCGAGTCAAGGCAACCAGGATTATTGGTTAGTGAAAATAAATAATAATGGAAATAAAATCTGGGATAAAACCTTTGGCGGAAGAGGAAAAGAAGAACTCCGGTCTTTAACTACCACCCGGGAAGGCGGCTATGTATTAGGCGGCACTTCTTTTTCGGGCCGAAACGGGGATAAAACCCAAAATAGCCGGGGCAGCGGCGATTATTGGCTCGTTAAGACCGATAGCTCGGGTACTAAACTTTGGGATTATCGTTTTGGCGGAACCGGCAACGACGAACTCCGGATCGTACAAGAAACCCGGGAAGGTGGCTTAATTGTGGGCGGGCGATCTACTTCCAGGGTAAGCGGCGACAAAACGCAACCTGGTTGGGGCAATACCGATTATTGGTTAGTAAAATTATCCGCTACCGGGGTTGGCTTCATAAATTTAGACAATCCGCCGGTTGCGTCCGTTCTTCCGCCTACCGTTTCTCCCTTAATCTCCGGAGTAAGTTTAAAAGCTTATCCAAACCCATTCCCAGCTCAGCTCCAGGTACAATTTAAGCTGCCCCGCACGCAAACCATAAGTGTCCAAATCTACGATGGCCAAGGGTTGGAGGTAGCTACTCTTTTTCAGGGAGAAGTGCAGGCAAATCAAACCTATCAATTTCAGTGGCAACCCAAGGCTTTCATGCCTACCGGTTTATATTTTGTACGTCTGCAAACTCCCCAAAAGGTTAGTTTCCAGAAAGTACTATTCACCCGGTAAATTTTCACCCCTTGTATTATAGCAGTTGGCTCTGATAAAAGAGTTAGCTGTTTTATTTGCTGCCTGTTATACTAACAAACTGCTTTTACTAACGGCCATAACGCAAGAATAAAAGCGGGCGAGTCTTGAAAACCCGCCCGCTTTTTTGATTTTATAAGCCCAATTTTTGGAAAGTAGTGAAGAATAAACACAATTAAACCTAGCCCTTTCTTCCGGGCGAAAAACTTAAAAAATTAATAGCTATTCATTTCCCTCTTCCCGGAGGAGTTATCATTAAGCCCCTTGAAAAGACAAGTTAAAAGTTAAAGAAGCGGTAGCTATTATCCTAGATAGCAGTTGGGCCAACGAGGGCCTGCTAGTTTGCCGGCACCGCGGACAAAGAAGAAAAGGAAAAGCAGCCCGACTAAGTAGCCCGACGTGACCTGCCGGCCTTTGAGGCAATACTCCGCCTTATGAATGAAGATAGCTCTTAGCTAAAGTCGGGAACCATCACTAAAGAACAACGCTGAATCCTATTTTATACAGGAGGAGCCTGATGGTGCTTAGTTGTATTGTTCTTACGTCGCCTTCTACTTTTACGCGATCTATAAAAGAAGCTTTTTTGATTTTAGCCTTTAGTGATTTTTTTTCCGCTCTGTCAGGTATACCGGTAAAAATAATTGGGCAAACTGCACCCGAAAACTTATCTTTATCTGGCTCTGACCAGTACATAATCCCAACTAAAAGTTCTCGGAGAATGCGGTACTCCTTCCATTTAGCCCAAAATAACACCAAACTATCCACCGAAATTATCGCGGGTGTTTCCTCTTTTCTAGCTACTTCGTACATTATTGTGGTTAACCCCAGTATTCTTAGTCAAACCGGAATGCCGTTTGCCGGCGTACTCACGGCTACGGTGTTGGTTTGTTTTGGCAGTAGCCTGATGATGGGGCTTTTTGCCCGTAACCCTATTTTAGTAGCTCCGGGTATGGGTTTAAATGCTTTTTTCACTTTTTCGGCGGTGCTGGGCATGAAAGTACCCTGGCCGGTTGCCTTAGGAGCGGTATTTTGGTCCGGAATTATTTTTTTAATCTTGTCTGTTTTTAACGTTCGCACTTTTATTGTGCGGGCAATTCCCCGGCCTTTGCGTTACGCCATTGCGGCAGGTATTGGTTTATTTATTACCCTGATCGGCTTTTCCAACGCGAAATTTATCATTGCTCATCCGGCCACTATTATTGGCGTCAGTCCTTTAAACCCGGCTTTGATCACATTTCTAGCTGGTTTGTTACTAACGGCTCTACTCGTTACCCGGCAAGTACCGGGCGCTATTTTACTCGGAATTTTATTTACCACCTTAGCTGCCTACCCGCTAGGCCGTTGGTGGAGCCTTACCGAAGCACCTTTAGTTACTTTAAACGGAGTTTTAGCGGCTCCCGATTTTAGTTTACTCTTGCGCTTAGATTTGCTGCACTCGCTGCAATGGTCGGTGGTGCCGGTAATATTTGCATTTGTTTTTACCGATTTGTTCGATAGCCTGTCTACCCTGGTAGGTTTGGCCGAAGCCGCTAATTTGCTCGATGAAAACGGCGAACCCCGCCACGTAAAACGCGCCCTGCTTACCGATGCGGTAGCTACCACTTTGGCCGGGCTGGTAGGTTCCAGTCCCGGTACGGCTTACATTGAGTCGGCGGTAGGCATTGAGGCCGGCGGACGCACCGGCTTAACCGCCGTAGTAGGAGCTTTGCTATTTTTACCTTTCCTGTTTCTGGCCCCGCTGTTAGCCGTTATTCCGGCCATTGCCACCGCACCAGCTTTGGTGCTGGTAGGAGTATTCATGATTCGGCCTGTTACTAAAATTAATTGGGGGCAATTGCACGAAGCCATTCCGGCTTTTTTGGCTATGGTGTTAATTCCGTTTACTTATTCCATCACGCAAGGCATTATCTGGGGATTTTTATCCTGGACTGCTTTAAAACTGGCTACTGGTAACCGCGCGGACATAAGTTTAGCTTTACTCGTAATTGATGCTTTTTGTATTCTGGCTTTATTTCTGGCTTAATATTGTAAACGCTACTTTGCAGTACTTCCCCAGGTGAAAACTTGAATAAAAGTTAGTAAGCGATTTTTATTCAAGTTTTCACGGTAGCTAGTGTTCCGTCAATTATAAAATGGCAGGTTGCTCACTTAAAATACCCTGACTTAATAAATTACAACTATGGACTATCGCCTGTCGACCATGGACTAATTTATTGCTCGAAATAAGCCGCGTACTGTTTCGGCAACTCGGGTAAATTTTTAATTTTTATGTCTTTGTAAAATACTTCGGCGGCTTCGCTTTGTAGTTGTAGTTTGCCTTTGGTAAGCGGGATAGTTTGCCCATTATCTACGTAGCGGGAATTTTGCAGCACCATTACTACTTGGCCGTTCACAATATGTAAACTTTTGTCGCCGAAACAAATAAGCTCTATCTCGTTCCACTCGCCCTGCGGTTTTTCGCGGTCTTCGCTGCGCAAACAAAAACCACTGCGCTCGGTACCTTTCCCCAAAGGTAAAAAGGGTTGGCTGGCACTTGCCACCGTATTCATAGCTCCTTCGGGCAGGTAGGCCCGAATGTCAACGGCCGATGAAGCTATGGTCCAATAATCGCCCATGTGGCCTTCCATTATCTGAAATTCCTGCCCCAACATCCAGGCCCGCCAATAATCTTTACCGCTTTCCCCGATAGAATGGTATAAAACTCCCGAATCTTTCAGCAGGTTAGTCCGGGGTTCCCACTTTTTACTTCCCCATTTTACTTTTAGTTTCAGGTGGTAATTCTGAAATTCTTGTTTCGTGAAAACGCAACCGTAAATCTCACCACTGACCCGTAACACCGGGGCACCATCTTCTTCCACCACCGTAAATACATTATTGGTATTTTTATTGTAGCCAATCGGTTGAATGGGAGTACCATCTGTATCCAGAGGAACTTCGCCTTTGTAGCCCACTTTATGGCGGTAGCTCAGGTACATTTCCCATTTACTCAAATCTTTATCAAGTAAATATTTCCCAATCATTTTTGGGATAAAAGGCACTCAAGCCGCCATAGGCAGCGGTGAGCAGGGCCAATAATAGCCAACTTTTACTTTTCATATAAGTTCCAATTAAAGGTGAAAACAGCTTTGGGTTGTAACCAGATAACTAAATAAGCTCTGCTTTTTTCAGCCTATTCGTTTCTGGAACAAGGAGTTAATCTAATTCAAAAGTAAGCGCAAAGGGAAACCGGAATATGGTAAAAATCTATTTTATTATAGTATATCTGCTGTCCAGGAAGAAATTTAAATTAATCTTATCCCCAATTGAAAAAGTATGTTCGGTTACTTGATCAAAAAACAGATAAAGCCTGGGGAGAATGCAGGAAAGGCAGGAATCACAAATAAAAGGCTATGAATTTCTAAGCCAATGGTTTGTTCTGGTAGCAAACAGGATTTAAACATTCAGGCTTTACCGAGAAAATAGCGTCTAGGATAATCTTTAGCGCCTAATAAGCTTGAATATTTAAAATTTAGTAATAAATTTAATTTTCATGTAGCTCATTCACAGAAGTTTAGTCTTAACTACTGCTTAAGCACCTTCACCATGGAGATAAAAATTCTGCTTCCTCAGGAACAATCTAAACGCGGGGTTATTAACCTGAAAGATTTTATCGATAAAGCTTCGATTAATGGCGTGGAAAGTACGGAAATTGAAAGAGCAGCTCTTTTAAACGGACAAATGGGCGTGGGCGATTTACTCAATTCCGTTAAAACCATTGTGGAAGCCGCCACTGAACCTTTAGTAGAACTGGTGAAATGCTTACAGAAATACGCCGACAATTACCGCACGGTAATTACCATACCCACTAAGAACGGAAATATTGTGCTCAAGCACGGCCGAAGCATGAAACCCGAACAATTGAAAGAACTAGTTACGGCCATCCAACAGAACAATTTGTAAAACGCAGACGCTTGAAACCAACAAGGCAGTGATTGATCATACGAACACCGTAGTACTATTAATCGGAGCCAGTGATTTTCCGGAAGATCCTACTATTACCCCTATCCCTAACGTTAAAGCCAATATTTCCCGGTTTAAAGAAAGCTTAATTAATCCGGAAATTGTTGGGGTTCCGGAAGCTAATATTACTATTTCGCTAAACGAAACCAAGAGCCAGATTGAAAGAAAACTGCATGATCTGGCCGAAAAAACCCGGCATAAAAAATACACTTTATTGGTTTATTACACGGGTCATGGTATGCTTAGCTCCGAAGATTACGAGTTATACCTCACCACCCATTATACGCATAAAAAATACCTGGAAAGCGACGGCATTAACATTGAAGATTTTAAAAAAGACATTAAACGCTCAGCGGCCAGCCAGAAAATAGTGCTGCTCGACTGCTGCCACAGCGGTGCTATTATTGGTACCATGAACGATACGGCGAGTACTATTCAAGCAGAAATTAAAGGATTTGAAGGAACCTACGTCATGACTTCGGCGGCGGAAGATACGCCTTCGTTATTTCCGGTAGATAAGCCCGACCAACCCACTTATTTTACCGGTAAACTGCTGGAGATTATTAATAGCGGTATTGAAAGTGATTGTGAATATTGCTCTTTAAGAGAAATTTATAATAAAATTGAATTCGATTTTCGGCAAGCAGGATTGCCCCGGCCTCAACAATCTAATTTTAACACCGCCGATCAGTTTTTCTTTTCCCGCAATAAGAAATATGAAAAACCTAAATCCGCCGATGAACAGGCGTGGGAAGTAGCCGTTCGCAAAAATACTAAATGGGCTTATCTGGACTTTGTCAAACAATTTCCCGAAAGTCGCTTGTCGGATGAGGCCAAGCTCCGAATTTACCAAATCGAAGATAAAGAGTATTGGTTAGAGGCATCGGGCAAGAACACTATTTTTTCCTTATTAGAATACCTTAATAATTTCAGCAATGGGCAATTCGTAGAAGCCGCCAACCAAAAATTAGAAGCTTTAAGAAAAAAAGAAGAACAAGAAGAAGAAGAACAATACTGGAAACAAACGCTGCTGGTTAATAATTTAACTTCTTTCCAAAATTACCTGGCTTTGTACCCCGACGGCCGGTTTGCGGCTAAGTGCCAAATTCAAATAGAAAGCATTAAGAAAGAAGAAGCGCAAAAAGAAGCCGATGCTTTACGCCAAAAAAAGCAGGAAGAACTACAAGCCGAACAAAAAAGAAAAGCCGAGCAAGTACAACAATTAAAGCAAGCAGCCGACCAGTTGCAGCAATCCGGACAATACGGGGAGGCTTTAGAACTCTTTAAACAAATTTTGCAAATACAACCCGGCCATTCCCCTAGCTTACAAGCGGCGAAACAATGCGAAAAGCTTATTCAGAAAAGAAAAGAATTAGAAAAAGAACCGTCCGAAAACCAGAAAGAAGCCGATTTATTAAAAATAAAGACAAGAGCCATTTACGGAATGGCCGGCTTGTTGGCGTTACTCGCTATATTTTTAATCTGGAAAAACTATTCCACTAGGTCAATTGCTACGGAGGCTAAAAAGAACAATAATCTAACTATTGTAAAGTTAAATTCAGGTTCTTCGCTCCTCCCCGACTCAATCAATAATAATAAGGATGCTACCTCCCCTCCTGCTTCCCTGCTCCACCAAGCTGATTCTCTTTTTGCGGCAAAACAATATGCGACTGCCCTACTCCTTTATACCGCCAATAACCAAAATTTGCAGGCCGAGCAAATACAACGAGTAGCCTGGATTTATGAAAATGGCACGACAAACAATGCTTCAGACATAAATTTACTACAAGCTTTCCGGTGGTATAAAAAGGCGGCTCAGGCTGGTAATCGCGGGGCTATGGTTAAGTTGGCTAATTTTTATAATAAGGGCATAAAAGGAATGTTATCTCCCCGAAAAGATTCGGCCTTATTTTGGTTTAAATCAGGAGCCCAGCTCGGTGATAGCCTGGCTATGTACACAGTAGGATTCATGTACCATACGGGAGATGGGATAAATAAAAACAAAGATTCAGCCGCAGTATGGCTTCAACTAGCGGCCGATCGTGGCATTAAAAAGGCAAAGGAACTGCTTTTAACATCTACTACCCCGAGTAGTTCCTTACCTAACTCAACTAAGTTACCTAATAAGGCTCTTCATTTAAGTAATGCTAAACTAACAAATACAACTAAATCACCGGCGAAAAAAATAGAAAACCTCTCCTCTGGACCGGAAGATAAAGCAGATAAATTAACCCTATTGCGCCAAGCTGACCATTATTATGTAACCAGGCAGTACCTGGCAGCTTTAAACGCTTACTTAAAATACCCGGATAATTTAAGCGGAGAACAGTGTTTTCGTTTGGGCCGGATATACCAAAATGGCCAGGGCGTTAGCCAAAATTACCCCGAAGCGCTGCGTTGGTACCAAAAAGCCGCCGAAAAAGGGCATGCTTTGGCCATGAACGACTTAGGCTACATGCATAAAGCAGGACAAGGCGTTACGCCCAATTTTACCGAAGCAATGGCCTGGTACCAAAAAGCAGCGGCTAAAGGCGAAGCCCGAGCTATGAATAACATGGGCTTTATGTATCGTAATGGCTTAGGGGTAGCTCATAACGATTCGGTAGCCCTAAACTGGTATCTGAAAGCCGCTGAAAAAGGGGATATACTGGCCATGAAAAATTTAGGCAATATGTACCGGGATGGCATTGGCGTAAAGAAAAGCAAACGCGAAGCGGCTAAGTGGTACAAAAAAGCTGGGGTAAAATAATAATTATCTATTTACTAATCTCTAAGTTTTATTCTTGAACCAGTTCTTAGTTTTTTAATCTATTGTACACCAAACTTTTATCTACTAATACCTTGCAGAATTCTAACTAAAAACTCTATCCCGTTGCGTTGCCTGGTTCCCGGTATTTAAATCCCCAGCCCGCCATTTCCTGAAGTACCGGGCCGAGTTCTTGCCCGGATGGGGTTAAACTATATTCCACGTGCGGGGGTACTACGGCCAGGGCTTTCCGGAAAACCAGTTGGTCAACTTCCAATTCTTTTAAGTGCTGAATCAGCATTTTTTCGGTAATAGCCGGAATTAACTTTTTTAACTCACTGTACCTACGCGGCCCCGGGAGCAGGTTATAAATAATGAGGGGCTTCCAGCGGCCACCAATTTTGCTCAGCGTAAAGGTAACCGGACAGTCATACAAAGCGGTGGTTTTGTTACTATGGTTCGTAGAAGCTTCTTTTACTTTTGTCATATAATTAGGGCAGGTTATACCTACTTTAGGGTAAGTACTTGTAAAAAAGTAAGTACAAATATACCTTTGGTGCCTCACTAATCAAACCTAAAATTATGAAATACGTTGTAACCGGTTCTTTAGGACACATCAGCAAACCTTTAGCCGAAAGATTAATTCAGGCGGGCCACCAAGTAACCATTATCAGCAGCAATGCCGGTAAAATTTCTGAAATTGAAAAATTAGGTGCAACTGCCGCTATTGGTTCGGTAGAAGATACGGCTTTTTTAACCCAGGCCTTTACCGGAGCCGATGCTGTTTATACCATGGTACCTCCTACTATATCTGCTCCTGATTGGCGTCAGCATATAGCCAAAGTAGGTAAGAATTATGCCGAAGCTATCCGGGCTACCGGGGTAAAATACGTGGTAAACTTAAGTAGTATGGGCGCGCACATGCCGGAAGGTTGCGGTCCGGTAAGCGGAATATATTATGTAGAACAAGCTTTAAATGAATTGGAAGGTGTGGCGGTAAAGCATTTGCGTCCCGGCTTTTTCTACTACAATTTCCTGGCGAATGCAGGTATGGTAAAGCACATGGGTATTATCGGCGGAAATTACGGTTCAGATACCAAAATGGTATTAGTCGCGACGGATGATATTGCAGAAGTGGCCGCCGAAGAATTATTAAATTTAAATTTTACGGGTAAAAGTGTCCGGTATATTGTTTCCGACGAACGCCGCACCCAGGAAATAGCGACAATTTTTGGTCAGGCCGTAGGAAAACCTGATTTGCACTGGGTTGATTTTCCCGACCAGGATACGCTGGGCGCCATGCTGCAAAACGGTTTACCCGAAGACGTAGCGAAAAATTACACCGAAATGGGAGCCGCAATCCGCAGCGAGGAGATGTTCTCGGATTATCGCCAGCAGAAATCGATTAAACTAAGTAAAACGAAATTAGAAGCTTTTGCCCCATCCTTTGCGCAGGCTTATGCGCAAGTTTAAAAAGAAGGGGTTCAAGCCCCTTTTTTTAAGCTACTCAATCTATTTACTTCTATAATGATCTATTTACTTCTATAATCTTGTGAAATTACTTTAAAGTTTAATCCAACTTAGAAAAGAAACCTTGCTTATTTAGTAGCCATAAGCATTCAGGAAGCCTACCTGCCTTTTCAAACCACTCCTTTAAATAGCCACAAATGTATCGTTAGTACTGAACGTAGCAGATCTTAATCCGTATTTGTGTACTAAGCAAAATAATGTTCAACCTGGTAAGCTGGTTTTGGTAATTGCCTTTAATCCGAAACATTGCTTTCATTCCGGTTTCTAACTCCTAGCTTACAACTCCGGTAAATTGGAGGTTCTATTTAACTAATTAATTTTAAATACTTTATAATAGGTTGAGCTTTATTGATCAATAAAAAGGAAAAATAGGCTGGAAATAAATAGAACCTTTACCGGATAAAACAGCCCTAAATAAAGATTTTCCCATAATAGTTTTACTAAAAATCTATTTAGTACATTAATAAACTTTTATATATTTGGGAAATATTAAAGATAGCTATTAATGATTATACGCCTATGTAAAAAAATAACTCTCTCTTTATTCGCCTTTTAAGTGCAATTATACTTGCTTAACGGAAGCCTTAGTTGTATTTCATCTGACCTGAATTTTCTAAACTTATTTTATTTCCTTTAAATGCCTCTTATATAGAAGCAAGTAATGCATTTGCGTTCTTTTAGCTTATTCGTTCATTTAAACTAAATCAATCTTTAATCATGAAAATAAAGTTTTTACTAGCTAACCTTATTGTAGTTCTTTTATTATCCGCTTGTGCCAGAGAAACCTATTATTTCCCGAAAGTAGGTGATCCTTACGGCAGCTATCATAAAAAAGCCACTCCCGCTCCGGCTACAACTCCTGATAAAGTAATCACGGCTGAGGAAATGGTAACTGAACCAACGCCAGTAAATGAAGTGGCTTTAACTGCCTCCGTTAACAAAATAGCTGTAGCTCCCGTTAAATCCGATGTTACGGCCATTAAATCGGTTAGTACGGTTAAAAAAGCTAAAATTTCTAAAATTGCCGAAATTAAAGCCGCTTTAAAGGTTAAAAAACAAATTAAAGCGGTTGTTAAAGCCGCTGAAAAGAAAGAAAAAGCGGCTAACCCCGCTGAAGCCGCTTCCGGAAAAAGCCAGTTAGTGGCGGCGGTCCTTGCTTTTGTAGTGGGTTACGTAGGAATTCACCGTTTTTATTTGGGTTATACGGGCATTGGTATTGCGCAGGTGTTAACTTTAGGTGGTTGCGGCATTTGGGCGCTTATCGACCTGATCCGGATTCTGATGGGCGACTTAAAACCAAAAGATGGTGATTACACGGAAAAATTGGATTTCTAAAAATTTCAAAATATTGTCGTACGGTAAAATCAGCGGGTATATTCTTATTCCGGTTATCCTTTTGCTTTTACCTGCCGATCAATTTGATACCGGTACTTCGCTTTGTTTGAGTAAGCTCTTACTGCATACCGAGTGTTACGGCTGTGGCATGATGCGCGCCATTATGCACCTGATTCATTTTGATTTTAGTACGGCACTTCATTTTAATAAATTATCTGTGATTGTTTTTCCCTTGCTGGGTTATTTGTGGGCACAATCCTTCCTGCGCGAAGTAGCTAGACACCGTCCGTACCGGCGAGGATAATCCGTAAAATAAAAAAGGATGGCTATGAAAGCCATCCTTTTTTATTTTACGGTTAGTAGTTTAATTAAATATCCGTGCAGCACTCTTCCAGGCAATCGATAACATCAATAAGCTTGGGAATAGAAAGGGAGTAATAAATTTTGGTACCCACTTTAAAAGAAGAAAGTACTCCTTTATCTTTTAGGGTAATCAAATGCTGAGAAGCAATGGCTTGCGGTAAATCTAAATACTTATAAATTTCCGTTACCGTCATTTTTTCTTCTTTTCCTAAAAGATCAACAATCGCAAGGCGCTTCGGATGAGCTAACACCTTGAGCATCGAGGCAGCTTTGTCTATCTTTTTAGACTCCACTCTCGACAATAAATTTCTCATACTCATAATTAAAACAATTAAACAAGTTCCTACATACAACACACAATTTTAAACATCAATGGGATTCAAGTGCAATTGAACAAGGCCACGATAGTAGGTCAGCATTTACAAAAAAAGTATACCTTTAACTTATGAATACTTATCGGATTATCGGGCTCATGTCGGGCACCTCTCTGGATGGAGTCGACTTAGCATACTGCATATTTACGAAAAAAAATCAAAATTGGATATATAAAATATATTATACTGCTACTTTACCATATACTTTTTTTTGGAAACAGCGATTAGACACTCTAATGGGCGTTTCGACCGAAAAATTTATTTTGGCTGATCATCAATACGGTACCTATTTAGGGGAAGCAGTACGGGAGTTCGTTAGTAAAAACGGCCTCTCTCCGGATTTTATTGCTTCGCATGGGCACACCATTTTTCACCAACCCGACCAGCATATCAGTTACCAACTAGGCCATGGCGCTTACCTGGCCGCAGCCGCTGGATTGCCGGTGGTCTGCGATTTCCGAACCCTTGATATTGCCCTCGGCGGACAAGGTGCTCCCCTCGTTCCCATCGGCGATCAACTACTCTTCGGTGAATACGATTGCTGCCTGAACCTGGGTGGTATTGCTAATATATCCGTAGCGAGTCCGGCGGGCCGCATTGCCTTTGATACCGGAGCCTGCAACATGCTGTTAAATACTCTAATAAGCGAAATTAATTTACCTTTTGATGAAAATGGTAGCTTGGGCCGGCAAGGCCAGGTACAAACAAAATTAC
This sequence comes from Adhaeribacter arboris, assembly GCF_003023845.1. Lineage (NCBI taxonomy): Bacteria > Pseudomonadati > Bacteroidota > Cytophagia > Cytophagales > Hymenobacteraceae > Adhaeribacter > Adhaeribacter arboris. Next base: position 2,659,201 of record NZ_PYFT01000001.1, read on the forward strand.
TGGAACAACTTAACGCTGCCGACTATTTTTCCGCGCCACCCCCTAAATCGTTAGGCAAAGAATGGGTAGATGCCCATACCTTGGCATTGTTATTAAACGCTAATTGCTCCTTAACGGATAAATTACAGACTGCCTGTTACCACATTGCCTTTCATGTAGCGGGCAGTATCCAAAATTTATTTTTAGATTCTCAACCCCGCCAAGTATTAGCAACCGGCGGTGGAGCCTTTAATACGTATTTAGTAGAACTTATTCAGCAAGCCTTAGGTCCTCAGTTTAAGGTAGTGGTTCCCGAACCCGAGCTGGTAAGTTTTAAAGAAGCCTTAATTTTTGCGTTTTTAGGTGTACTCCGCTGGCGTCAGGAACCTAATTGTTTCAGCAGTGTTACCGGTGCTCCGCACGATAATGTGGGTGGCGCGATTTATTGGGGAAGTAAGAAATAAGCTACTATTCGTTAAGAAAGTAACTTAAGGCAATTAGCCGTAATTTAATTTTATCCTTCTCATCCAACCATTAATTATTTATTACCTGCCGTCAATCTACTTATCTTTGTAACCTGAACTCTTCGCTAACGGGAGGGAAGTTGGGCTACGACAGCTTGAATCGAGATTCTTTTAAAATTTGCAGGTCAATTCTCCTGCCCTGTATAGCCGCCAGAGTTACTCCCGAATTAAGGGTACTTGCTTCGATTAATTTTTAACTATTATGGATATACGAGACCTGCTACAGCAGAAATTTCTGGGTAATAGTCTGGAGAATATTATTTGGTTCGCCGGCATTATGTCGTTCGGTTACATATTTAAAACTATGTTATCGCAATTGCTTTCCGGTATCTTGTATGGCTTTATTAAAAACTATTCCGTTGATGTAACCAAAGCCGATTTCCGGCGCTTGCTGGTAACTCCGCTTGCTTTCCTTACTTTTCTGGTTTTTCTGTATCTAGCTTTTGACCGGCTGCATTACCCTACCGAGTTTTTTGGCTTACCCGAAAAAGGTAATCTGGGCTTCAAAACCATTACCCAACGCATTTACCGTATTTTCCTGATAGTATCGATTACCTGGGTAGTAATGCGGTTGGTAGATTTTTTTGGAATGATCTTTTTAAAACGGGCCGAAAAAACCGTTTCCAAGCTCGATGACCAGTTAGTGCCCTTTTTCAAAGATTTCGCGAAAGTAATAATTGTACTGATTGGCTTTTTCGTCATGCTGGGCTCCGTATTTCGGGTGGATGTTACCAAACTAATTGCCGGCTTAGGGGTAGGTGGTTTAGCGCTGGCTTTTGCCGCGAAAGAAAGTATCGAGAATTTACTGGCTTCGTTTACTATTTTCCTCGATCAGCCGTTTGTGGTCGGCGATTTAGTACAAGTAGGCGATATTACGGGAGTAGTAGAAAAAATTGGTTTCCGGAGTACACGCATCCGAACGCTTGAAAAAAGCTACGTAACCCTGCCCAATAAACACATGATCGATAAACCTTTGGATAATCTGACGTTGCGTACCTTCCGGCGGGTATTATTTGATGTGTCGGTTACGTACAGTACTACTTCGGAACAGGTTCGGGCCATTGCCGCCGAAATCCAAACTTTTATCGATAACCACCCGCACACGAACCAAGACGGCCGGGTGCGCTTTAACCGCTTAGGTGCGCATTCGAAAGATATTATGGTGCAGTACTTCGTGGATACCATGGACTGGAACGAGTACATTGATATAAAAGAAGAAATTAATTACAAAATTGTGGAGATAGTAGAAAAACACCAGGCCGAATTTGCTTATCCTACCACTTCTATTGTTTTGCAGAAATCGGAACAAGATAAGTTGAACACCGCGGTGGATTAAGGTGATTTTTAGTACTTAAGTAAATGGATTTATAAATGAGACAAAGCCTTTGACTTGAAAAGGCTTAATATTTGATATTGGATACGAACAAGCCACATCTAAAAGGAAAAAGTCTTTGTTTTATAATCTTTTATGCTTTTTTCACGCAACAAGTATTACTTTCTTAAAAGAGGATTTATTTATCTTTTCACATTCATTTCAATAGGGTTCTGCATTCAAAATTTTAAATCCGGCCCATGCACCCCTAATTTAGATGTTCTCTCTTGGCTCGTAGCCCTATTAGTTAGCTCGATTGTTTTAGTTAAAAATATGATTCAGGCTATTTTTACGCAGAAGTTGATGCGAGTATATGGTACTTTCATTCATTTAGCAGGTTTAACTCTATTATACTTCGTGGATGCTATACTTAAGATTTTGTAAGTACCTCGAAAGCAATTTTGAGTAATCTTAAATTTACTTTGAATAAAAAGAGCCCGGATTGAATTTAATCCGGGCTCTTTTTATTACATACTTTAGCAGTTATTTCAGTTTTATCTGGCCTGCGCTAGTGTTTTTTTTATTTTTTTCTTTTTATTCTTCCGCAGGCGATTAATCCAAAGAATAACGCCGGTAATGGGGAAAGTGAAACCGGCTACGCACGAAATAAAGGCAATAATCCGGCCCGGTAAACCACCAATAGAACCTACGTGCACCGGGTAAAAGGTACTACGCACGCGCTGGCCCAAATTTTTATCCTGGAACAAGAGCTGGCCTATTTTTTCGCCGGAATATTGATCTAAAAATAATTGACTCGTCGCCCGTTCGTGCGCCGCATCCTTGGGCATTACCATTACGGTAAAAGCGTCTTCCGCTTCCCGCGGACGGTTGAACTGGTAAAATTCAACGTCAGGCATTTGGTTTTTCGCTATGTCATACGCTTGATCAAAAGTAATTGGTTGAGCCTCATTTCTTATGAGGGAGTGGGGCGGTTCGGGTGGTTCTTTACTGGTGTTGGTTAGTTTGTAAATACCATCGTTAAACCATTCAAAAGACCAGGCTAAACCGGTAAAAGCAAAAACAAACAAAAATAAAGCAGTATAAAAACCAATTACAATGTGCCAATCGTGATTAATGCGTTTCCAGCCGGCGTTCCATTTTATGGTGAGGCGTTGCTGCAGAATTTTTTTGTTTTTGGGCCACCACAGAATGATGCCGGTAAGTAAAATAAATAGAAAAGTAAAGGTACTAACTCCTACAATTAATTTACCGGGTCCGTCTTGTACTAGTAACCATCGATGGAGTTCAAACATAGTCCGGAAAAAAGCATTTTTCTGGCTGGAAGTAGCGATTAACTGACCGGTATAAGGATTCATGAAAGCAACGTGGGTGCTTCGGCCACCCCCTTTGCCCGGACCACCGTAGCCCCCTTTACCTTCTTTAGGCCCACCTTGTTCTTTGCCTCTAGCAGCTTTATTTTCAGCTTTATCTCTTGCTTTATTTTCGTTTTTCTCTTCAGAATAACTTAATTCAACGGTCCGGCGGGCATCATCGTAAATTTTTATCCCGGCAACTTTCACCCCGGGTTTAGCTTGGTTAAAATTACGGATTAATTGCTCCAGACTGACGCGCTTACTTCCTTCCGTTACCTTATAACGTTCCGGGTAAATAGTTTCCAACATTTCTTTTTCGAAAACCATAGCGGCTCCCGTAAAGCAAACCACGCCAATTACTAAGCCGCAAGCTAAGCTCAGATATAAATGTATACTCCGGAAGAAATTTTTCATGTGAATAATATTTAAAGGTATTAAACAAAGAATCAGCTAAGCCCGCAAAAGCAGACTTAGCTGGTTATTAAGATTTATTAAAATCGGTAAGAAACGGTAGTTATAAATTGGCGCGGAGGGATTGGGTTGACGCTGTAGTTTTCGTGCACGTAGTAATTCAGCTCGTTGGTAATATTAGATAGTTTTCCTAAAATCGAGAACTTTTTGATGGAGTATCCTAAACTCACATCCAAGGTTGTAAAACCACTAACTGGAATCAAGCGGCTATAACCTGGTAGCTGGCCATTTGCTTCCGGCCATCCCACCGTATTGTTCCAACCGCCATTGCGTTTACCAGTATAAAAACCAGATAATCCTACTTTTAAGCCTTTAAGTGTTTCGTTAGAAAAAGTGTAAAATAAGGTGGCATTAGCGGTATGAGCTGGATTGCTCACTAATCTTTCCCCTTCTTTATAGCTACCGGTTTTACCAGAAGTTTTGGTGTAGCGCATAAAGTTATAACTATAGCCCGCCAAAAAGTTTAATCCTTGCGTAAGGTTACCATTTAAGTCTAATTCTGCGCCATCGCTGGTTGTTTGACCAGTTAACTCTCTAATGTTAGTATCTGAGTTCGGCGTACCATCAGCCAAATATTGTGCTTGTTGGGCCAGGTTGTTATTTATAATACGGTATAAAGTGAAATTAGCCGAAAGTTTATCATTAAAGAAATCGTTCTTAACGCCAATTTCATACTGATCGATGATAGACGGTGCCAAATTTTGGTTGTAGATGTCTCGGCCGGTATTAGGCGTAAAATTATTAGAATAGCTGGCAAACAAGGCGGTATTAGAAACGGGCTGGTAAACAATCCCTATCCGGGGTGAAAAAGCACGGTCGAAACGGTCAGTTGCAGTTTGGTTAGGCGTGGGAGCATCGGTTGCTACATCGTACGTTTTAGCAGCTACTGTTTTTTGGTACGACCAACGCAAACCGGCCAACACTTTCACCTTATTAGAAATACTGATTAAATCCTGGGCATAATAACCAAAACGGTAAGTTGGCGCTTCGGTACGGGTAGTATTAGTAGCCAAAGGCTCATCGGTGCGGGTTACATATTTCGTCGGATTAAGAATATTAATAGAATCGTACACGCCTTCCTTACTCAAGGAAGCAATATTAAAGGCATTGGTAGTATTTAAATATCTTTCGGCGTCTGTTCCTACTAAAAGTTGATGGTTAAAGCTGCCCGTGTTAAAGGTACCGGTCAGGTTAACCTGGCCAGTATAATAATCTTCGGCAATTTTTGAGCGAGTTAGTTTACGGCCCCAATCCCCATCTGCATCGGCCTGAATACGTTCCGTAGAAAAATAATCGCGCTTAAATAACTGATTTGAACCAATAACATTTAATTTCCAGGAATTACTAAGTTGATGATTGATATTGACGGAAGCCGTGCGTTGCTCAATTTTGTTGTAAGCCCAGGGAGTATTAAAAAAGCTGGATCTTGAGATGCTGGTGGGTATTTTACTGTTTAAGGAGCCAATACCAAAATCCGGCGTTAAATCGTGGTTTAAATAATCGGCTTGCACCAAAATTTCGGTTTTTGCCCCTAACTTATACAGTAAGGAAGGATTTACATAAAACTTCTTCGATTCTATACTTTTCCGGTAACTTTCGGCGGTTTCGTAGGTACCAACTAACCGGAAAGCCAGGTTTTTAGTAATGGGGCCGTAAACATCGCCAATTGGTTTAAACAAGTTATAGCTACCCGCCCGGAGCGATACTTCACCGCCGTATTCAAACTTAGGTTGTTTGGTAACCATGTTAATTACCGCTCCGCCGCTAACATTACCGTAAAGCAAAGCCGCACTGCCTTTTAAAACTTCTACTTTTTCTAAAGTACTAGCTTCCGGAATAGCTGCCGAGTTCACGCGAGCGCCGTTTTTCATAATATTATTGGCGCCTAAATTATACCCTCGGGCGAAGAATGTTTCCGAAGTCGTTCCCCGGGTGCTTCCCAAAGAAACACCGTTTACATTCCGGATGACGTCACTTAATTTGGAAGCTTGCTGGTCGGCAATAACCTGACTATTGACAATGGTCATGCTTTGCGGCATGTCAAGCGGGCTAATAGCAATTTTACCAATGGTCACCGGAGTTTTGTTTTTACTGCGAGTAGCCGTTACCATTACTTCGTTTAACTGCTGGGTATTTTTAGGCAATGTAAAATCGGCGATGCTGGTTTCGTTATTAGTTACCGCAACCGGCATTTCCTGAGCTTGTAAACCTATGAAACTGGCCACCAGAGTATAAGAACCTTCTTTAATATTTTTGATATAAAACTTACCGTCTTCGGTGGTAATAGCACCTTTATTAGTGCCTTTTATAAAAACACTTACAAAACCAACCGGATTACCATCCGTGGAAGTAATACTTCCTTTAATAACACCATTGCCCGCACTTTCGCCTAAGTAAGCAAACTCTTGCGCGGTAGCAGTAAATTTTTGAATAAAGCTTAGTAGAACAACAAGTAACCCTATTTTAAGGCGTTTAGGTAGATGGTCAAGATGTATCATGAGCAAAGTAGTAGTATGTAGATTTATTAAGACTAATTCTAAATTGATGCAAAGCAAATTATTATTTAGAATCAATCCAAATTAATCTAATTAATTTTTTTACTCACCGGGGAACTAAATACAAAAAGTAGAAATACTTCACTCAGATTCAATAGATTAGTTTAGAGTCGATTTCAATATAAAACGGAATACAATTTTTGTTGACCTTATCCCTTAATGGTGATTTCCTTCTTTCTCTTACTTAAAGTCGGCTTTCCTATTAAAGCTTAGCATGAAACTTATCAATCAAGTTTAAGCGACAAAGAATTTTAAGGCCCGAATACTAAGCCTAAAATAGAAACTAACCCAGCAACATTATTTCTTTTCTAAATAATGCTCACTGCTAAACGGGATAAAACAGGAACGGCTAAATGCCTTTAGCTGTCGTATTATGCGGATTCAAAAAATTTAATACTTATAATTGACCAGAATTTAAACCGAATAAAGCGGAATTTTTTAATTACTAGTTCGTAGAATATGTATACGCATCAAAAAAATATTAAATCTGCCGGGAAGCCCCTGGAAGAAACTGGTAAAGCGCTCATCATGATTCATGGCCGCGGAGCCACGGCTGAAAGCATTTTATCACTAAGAGAACACCTGAATGTGGCTAATTTTTCTCTTTTCGCTCCGCAAGCAACTAACCATAGCTGGTACCCCTATAGTTTTATGGCTCCGATAGAGCAAAATCAACCGGCTCTGGACTCGGCTTTGGCGCTACTTAATGGCCTAATAGATAGTATTAAAGAAAAAGGAATTACTAGTAAGGCTATTTATTTATTGGGCTTCTCGCAAGGAGCTTGCTTAACGGCGGAATTTGCCAACCGGCAGGCGCAACTTTACGGTGGACTCATCCTGTTTACGGGAGGTTTAATTGGACAACAGCTTAATATCCAAAATTACACCGGTACTTTTGAAGGCACCCCGGTTTTGATTACTACCGGCGATCCGGACCCGCACGTACCGGTAAGCCGGGTAAACGAAACAGAAAAAATTTTAGAAGAAAAAGGGGCAACCGTAACTAAAAAAATTTACAAAGGTCGCCCCCATACTATTTTACAGGAAGAGATTGATCTGGCAAGAACTATTTTAAGTCCTACTGCTGCAAATCATTAGTTATTAGTTGCTCGTTGTTCGGCTAATAAGCCATTTATAATTAGCAGATTATCTTAACGAAGTACTTACCAGCAATTAAAGCAAGCTTTATGAATTAATAGTCACCTTCGCCGGGTTCTTTCACGGCTTTTTTGGCTTGGTGTAAACGGTAATTCAGGGTAAGGTTAACCTGCCGTAAACGGCCCTGCGAATTGGTTTCGGTATAAAAATTATCGCCTTCTATAATGGAACGGAACCGACGAGAGTTGAAAACATCGATTACATTAAGGGTAAGGGTACCATTGTTTTTCAGGATGTCGCGACTTAAAGCCAGGTCAAGAGTTGCAATAGCTTTGCGTTTGCCTTGAGGCATTTGTTGGGGCGCTTCGTAATTACCGCGTAATTGCAAATCGGTATTTTTCCAGAGGGTAAACCGCGATGTTTTCCGGACAAACCAACTGTACGCATCGCTATGGAAATCTTCATTCAAATTTCCGCCGTCGGTAATGGCCCGGAAAAAGTTAAAGCTGCCATCTATTTTCCACCAGTCAAACGGCGTGTACGACACGGCCAACTCGGCTCCAAAAGCATCTTCGGTAGCTAAGTTTTCGGGTAATGTAGTGGAATTACCTAATTCGTTTACCCGGCGAATGCGTAAAATTTTATCAGTAGTGTAGCGGTAATACAACGATGAACTCAGCGACCCTTTTTCAAAATATTTAATGTGTCCTAATTCATAAGCGTCGGTAAATTCGGGGTTCAAATCCGGGTTACCGCTGAAATAATTGCGGCTATCACTAAAAGTCATGAACGGGCTTAAATCATTATACTGTGGCCGACGTACCCGGCGGCTGTAGCTGAGCTGTAAGGCATGTTGCTTGGGTAAATCATAGGTAACATGCACGCTCGGGAACAAATTGGCATACTCCCGCGGATTTACTTCGTTCGTCTTTTTTAGAGTAGTGGTAACTCCCGTCCACTCGGCCCGCAAACCTACCTGATACGTAAACTTCCCTATTTTATTACCCATAATTCCATACAGGGCATGGATGTTTTCTTCGTACAAAAAGTTATTCGTGAGGCTGTCTAAAGGCATCCAAGCGCCATCGGCTATTTGTTGAGTTACCGAAAAATTATTGGTCATATCACGGGAACTGCTGCGTAAGCCCGCTTCTAATTTGCCATCTTTCCCAAATGGATGCACATAATCTACTTGCACCAAAAATTGCTTTTCGGTTTCGTCGTTCAACGAACGTTGCAAAATATCCTCAATAGCAGAAGGATTCCCATCCGGCAAAGCAGTTTTTTGGGTGTAGTACTGATCTGATTTTTCCCAGTTATCCAGGTAGCGGACATCGGCCGTTAGTTCTTGTCCTTCGCGGGTAAAGGTTCTCTTATAACTCAAGGCATACTCCGAATTTGGTTCGGTTTCAGTTTCGTCCTGGGTCCGGTTAGTAATACTTTGCAGATTATTAATATTAGTTAAGTAATCCAGGTACTGAATTTCTGAAAACCGTTTACCTTTATTAAGGCGGTAGGTGTAGGAACCCGTGAGTACATTTTTAGGATTAAAGAAATAGTCTATTCCGGCCCGAGCATTATTATACATTCCTTTCAATTGATTTTCGGAACTTTGTCGGGAAATAAAAGTAGTATCGTTGCGCCACTGCTCTTGATAAAGAGTACTACGGCCGGGTGCCTTGCGGTAAGAAGCCGTATAATTCACAAAGAAATTTAAATTTTTCTTCCGGTAATTCACGTTAGCGCCCAAACCAAAATTAGCCGGGTTACCCGTAATTAAATCGAAGGAGCCGTTAATACCTTCTTGCCGTTCTTTTTTGAGAACAATGTTGATAATTCCACCCATACCTTCTGCTTCGTAGCGGGCCGATGGATTGGTAATTACCTCTACCCTTTCGATGCTGCTGCCCTGCAATTGCTGCAAGCCACTACCCCCTTTAATACTTACCAAACCCGATGGCTTCCCGTCAATTAAAATCCGCACGTTACCGCTTCCGCGCAAACTCACATTGCCTTCTGCATCTACAGCCACCGAGGGCACATTACTTAGAATATCCGAAGCCGTACCGCCCGCATTTGCCAGATCTTTGCCCACGTTAAATATTTTTTTATCCAACGCTAACTCCATCGTGCTGCGCTCGCCTTGTACCACTACTTCTTTCAATACTTCGGCGCTTAATTTCAGTTCCAAAACTCCCAACTGTACATCCTGGTTTTGAACGGTAACGCGTGGAATAACTCTCTCCCGGAAAGATACCATACTGATTTTTAAGAAATAATTGCCTGGTTTAGTTGAAAGCTCAAATTTACCTGCTTCATCGGCGGCCGTACCTGTTACTAAACTAGAATCTGCTGCCCGGTATAAGCCCACGCTACTAAAAGGAATAGGTGTTTTTTGGGCATCAATGATAGTACCCCGGATAAAAAAAGAGGAGGATGACGGGCTTTGCGCGAAAGCCCAACCAGGTAATAAGAGTAATAGGAACCAGTAAAACTTTTTGTTTTTAGTAAATAGTAGACTCATATGTAGGTTTAAATTTAATCCTCTGATTGCCTTATAAAAGTGGTACCGGACTTTGTAGCAATTCTGAAGTTTTTAACAAAAGCTGAAAGTTCTAGTAAAGATGTTCTAAATTAAATTTCAGAATTCCGAAAAATAACGTTTGTGTCGGATTAAACCTACTTCTAAATCTTTTCCTTAAACAGGAAAGTCTACTTTTTGCTGCTGACTAACTTTAGTGTTTAATCTTTGATTATTTTGCCGCGAGCAGAAATGAAAATGGATGTATAAAGCTGCCCAAAGTCGATTTGTCTAAGAATATTAACAGCTCTCAAGTTGGCGCTAGTTTTTACCTTAATAGTTGATTAATCAGCCAATTGAGCTTGTACCCGGCCATAGCGGGCATCGGGAAACTCTTCTAAATACTGTTTTTTTAAATTTAGTTTATTTTGTTTGGCGTAATCAAACAGCTTGGAGTAAAGTTTATTTGGCGCTAAGAAAAAATGAGCGTTCACGGTGGCTTGTACTACTGGTTTGCTTCCAGGCCACTTACGAAGTTCAAAACCTGCGGGTAGAGGCGCCAATGAATCAGGTACCACTACTCCAATTAGCGCCCGGATACTATCATGGGCTTCTTCGGGATTATTATAATATATGTTACCTAAATAGCCGGTTATTTTTTTCTCTTCCAGCAATTTGGCGGTTTCCTGAAAATACGTACCTAAAGTTTTATCTTTCATACTACCTTCAAAGTACCTACCGGCAATAAACACCGGTCTGGAAGTAGTTCGAATTACCTGTACCTTATTAAAGCCACCCAAATAAGCATAAATGGCAAACCCGGCCAGCAATATAAAAACTATAATAAAACTAAATCTTCTGTTCACGGAGGTAAATAAATGGATTAATCGGGTAAAGATATTGGGAATAATCAGAAGTAAGCCCAAGTATTTTCATAAAAAATCTACCCATTAGCGTTAATCAAAACAACCAGCAGGTAGATTTATCCTTGAAAAGTTATGGCTTAAATAACTTCTTTATACTGCATTTTGTAGAGTTGCGTGTAGTAGCCTTCGTTCTGCATTAACTCGTCGTGGGTACCGGCTTCTTTTATTTCACCTCTATCCATCACAATAATTTTATCTGCTTTCTGGATAGTAGACAGGCGGTGGGCAATAACAATAGAAGTACGTCCTTGCATTAACTGCTGAATGGCATATTGAATTAATTCTTCGGTCTCGGAATCCACCGATGATGTGGCTTCGTCGAGAATAATGATTTTGGGATCGTAGACCATAGCTCGGACAAACGAAATTAATTGGCGCTGCCCCACCGATAATGTTGCCCCGCGCTCCATAACTTTATAGTCGAGTCCGCCAGGTAAACGCTGAATGAATTTATCCGCTCCTACCAATTCGGCGGCTTGCCAGATTTGCTCGGTAGTAATATTTTTATTTCCTAAAGTAATGTTGTCGGCAATAGAACCTGAAAATAAAAATACATCTTGTAATACTACGCCAATGTGTTGGCGCAAAACACTTAAATCGTATTCTTTTAAATCATAGCCATCTACGCGAATAATACCTTTATTTATTTCGTAAAAGCGGCTTAACAAATTAATGATCGATGTTTTTCCCGCTCCGGTTGCTCCCACAAAAGCTACCGTTTGGCCGGCTGTTACATTAAAGGAAATATCACGCAGCACCCACTCTTCGTTATTATACGCAAACCATACGTGCTCAAACTGAACATCGCCCTTAATTGTAGCTGGGGCATAATGGCCAGTGTCAGAGATAAGTTCGTTACTATCCAGTAACTTTAGGATCCGGTCGGTACTTACTACCCCGAGTTGCAAAGTATTAAAACGGTCAGCAATTTGGCGGATAGGTCGGAAAAACATAGCAATGTACATGATAAAGGCAATGAGTACACCCAAGGTGATTTCTTCGTTTAACACGCCTTTTGCCCCATACCAAACGAGTAGACCCGTGCCCGCCGCACCAATTACCTCTGCCACCGGAAAATAAATAGAGTAATACAACACCGACCGGATTTGCGCGCGCGTATGTTCCTGATTTATTTTCTCAAATTTCTGCATTTCGCGGGCTTCGTTGTTAAAAATTTGCACGATGCTCATGCCGGTAATATGCTCCTGCACAAATGCATTTAAATTAGCCACTGCCGTACGCACTTCCTGAAACGAGGATTTGATTTTTTCCTTAAAAATATACGTACTCACAAACAGCAACGGAAACATAGATAAACTAACCAGTGTCAACTTCCAGTCGATGTAGAGCATATAGCCTAAAATAAAAGCCAGTTGCAATACATCACCAATCATGGCGGCTAAACCTTCGCTAAACACATCTGAAAGCTGCTCCACATCCGAAACGTTGCGGGTAACCAACGTACCAATAGGGGTACGGTCGTAAAATTTGAGGCGAAGCTTCAATAAATGACGGTACAATACTACTCGAATATCGCGTACAATATATTGACCTAACCAACCGGCAAAATAAGTGTGCAGGTATTGTACCAAGGCATGACCTACCAGCAATACCGCCAACCAAACAAACATGCGGTTCAAGCCGGAATTATTCCCCAGCATAATGTATTCGTCAACGGTATACTGAATCATAAACGGCCGCACAGCTGCCAATATCGCCGACGCGACCGTTAATAAAATGAGAAAGTAAAATATTTTTTGGTAAGGCTTCACAAACGTGTATAACCGCCGGAGAGTACTATAATCGAAGGCCTTGCCAATTTTTGTATTAGATGTTGGTTCCAAAATTCAGGATAAAATTTGAAGCAGAATAATCCGAAACAGATGTTATCTGTTGTTACTATCCTACTATAAATTATTTTATATTTTAAAAAACGCGATAAGGTTATGAATGTTTGCTTTATTGCGGGTAATATTTGCTTTAACAGTGAAGTAAAGAAATAACTAATTCATTAAGAAAAAGTTCGCCGGGTATTCTACTTTGGTTAGAAAGAGCCCCGCCGCTGGCGCCGCTGCACTCGCTCGCCGCCGGTCCTGACTGGCAATTATGTCTGTAAACTCGGATATCGATAATTTACCACTGCCTACATCCAGCAAAGTACCCACTATTAACCGTACCATACCGCGCAAAAAACGATTAGCTCGTATAGTAAATATAAGCATATCCGAGCCCTGCATTTGCCATTGAGCCTGATACATCTGACAGTGGTAATGTTTGGTTTCTCCTTTTACTTTCGAGAAAGTAGTAAAATCTTCAAAATTCAATAACATTGCTGCCGCTTCGTTCATTAACTCTAAATTAGGCTTACGGTTTAAAAAATGACTAAATGCCCGTAAAAACGGATTATTAATTAAGCAAATACGATATTCGTACGTACGGGCAATTGCATCAAAACGGGCATGTGCTTCCGGTATTACTTCGTAAATATTTTTTACCGCGATATCAGGAGGTAAAATGCGGTTAAATCGGTAGCAGGCTTCTTCTTTATTTAAAATTCCGGTTACATCCAGATGTATAAACTGCTGCTCAGCGTGTACACCTGTATCCGTCCGGCCACTGCCAATCGTTTCAATCGTTTCCCGCAGAACTGTGCTTAAGCAATCGTTTAATATTTGCTGTACCGTTAATGCGTTCGGCTGAATTTGCCAACCGTGGTAATTGGTGCCATCGTAAGCGATTTCGAGGAAATAGCGCATAGAAACAAATATATCACAGATTTGCTCATTTCCTTGTATTCAGAAAACTATTTTAAAGATCAGTTATGTTAAAACTAGCACTTTTCGTAAATAACAGCGGCTCCCTGCCCTACCCCAACGCACATGGTAGCTAAACCATAACGAATATTTTTGCGGCGCTGCATTTCGTGGAGTAAAGTGGCCGAAATTCGGGTACCGCTCGCACCTAAAGGATGCCCAATTGCAATAGAACCCCCATTAACATTAATTTTAGCAGGGTCGAGTTTTAATTCCTGGATACAAGCCAGTACCTGGGCAGCAAAAGCTTCGTTCAGTTCGATTAAGTCCATATCGTTGAGTGTAAGACCTGCCCGCTGTAAGGCTTTTTGCGTGGCAGGTACCGGTCCTATGCCCATGTAGGCCGGTGGCACACCCGCCACCGCAGATGATACTACCCGGGCCATTGGCTTTAAATTAAATTGTTCTACTACTTCTTCGTTTACTAAGAGTGCTATTGCGGCTCCATCGTTAATACCCGAAGAATTTCCGGCCGTTACCGTTCCATTTTCCGGAGTAAAAGCTGGTTTTAAGGCAGCTAATTTTTCTGGAGAAGTTAAGCGGGGATGCTCATCAACAGAAAAATGTAAAAATTCTCCATTTTTCTGCGGAATAGTAACCGGTATAATTTCGTTTTGAAAATAATTATTTTTCAATGCCTGTTGATATTTCGCCTGTGATTCATGCGCAAAAGTATCTTGTTGTTCGCGGGAAATTTGCCATTTCTTAGCTACATTTTCGGCAGTTTCCCCCATAGAATAAGGATAGTGTCGTTCGGCTAATTTTTTATTAATAAAGCGCCAGCCCAGGGTAGTATCGAACAATTGCGTTTCGCGGGAAAAGGCATTTTCTGCTTTTGCCAGCACAAAAGGAGCTCGGGTCATGCTTTCTACTCCTCCAGCCAGGTAAACGGCCCCCTCGCTACATTTAATGGCCCGGGCTGCATCTATTATGGATTGTAACCCGGAAGCACATAACCGGTTTACGGTTACTCCTGCCGTTTCCAGAGGTAAACCGGCCAGCAAAGCAGCCATACGCGCCACATTCCGGTTATCTTCGCCGGCCTGATTAGCTGCCCCTAAAATTACATCTTCAATTAAACTTACATCTAAATCCGAATTTCGATTGAGCAATGCTTTCATAACAAGGGCCGCTAAATCATCAGGGCGAACGGAGCTTAATGCTCCCCCAAACTTACCGACTGGGGTACGGACAATATCTACAATATAGGCAGCACTCATGGTTTTTGCGAAAGAAGTATCTATTTTTGTAAAAATTTGTAAGATAATTAACTCTGATATGATACAAAGAATTCAATCTGTTTTTCTGTTTCTAATTGCCGTTGCTTTAATTTGCTTGTTATTTTTACCCATTTGGTCGAAGACAGATGCGAATGGTCAGGAATACGTGTTGAATGCCTTTTCGTTAGCCGCCGCCAACACGGTAAATGTTACTGGTACAACAACAGCAACCGTTTCTAAATCAACGATAGTAATTGCCATTTTAGCTATTTTGGCCGCGTTAGTAGCTTTATACGAAATATTTCAATATAAAAATCGGCTTACGCAAATGAAACTGGGTTTCCTAAATACCCTCCTGTTAGCCGGATTAATGGGAAGCTGCTTCTATTATGTCTCTTACGTGGGAGAGGAAATAGTAAAAACACCTGGTCGCGGTGAGTACCAGGCCGGGTTTTATTTACCCTTACTGGCCTTAGCTTTAAATGCGCTGGCTAATCGATTTATCCGCCGCGATGAGCAATTGGTTCGTTCCGTAGATCGGCTACGTTAATTTAGCTCTATCTAATAAGATTTAGAACAAAACGGCTACCTTATTTTGAGGAGCCGTTTTGTTTTGAAATTTTTAAATTCTAGGTGAAATGTACTAATTACTGCTGTTTGTGGAGTAAGGCCCATTGTATAGCTATCAGAGTTTTACCGTCTTCTATGGTTAGATTTTCTAGATCGGCCGGAGCTACTTCCACTATCTTAATATCTTCGTGTTCATCGGCTAATCCCCCACCTTCCGAAGCTTTCTTACTTACTTCTGCATAAAATATCGTTAATTTTTCGGCAAAGGCGCCCGGTGAGGAATAGTAAGAGGCAATAGAAGTAATTTTATCTACAGTATAACCCGTTTCTTCTTCTATTTCACGACGGGTAGCATCCTCTAAACTCTCTGATGGTTTATCATGCATACCAGCTACTATTTCGAGCACATCGGTGTTAGTAGCTAATCGGTACTGTTCAACAAAAATATAGCGTTGTCGGACAGTGTCAAAAACCAGAGCAGCTACGGCTTGGCCTGTATCAAAAATCTCTCTTTCGAGTATAGTTCCATCTGTTTCTAACTTTACTTTATACAACTTATAAAAGCCATCGTAAACCACTCGTTTATCTACAATCTTCATATAATTCCGTAACTAATTCTATTAACAACTTAACCAAGTTTTTGACTGACTATACGAAGAGAAATCTTATTCAGCTACATAAGATTTAATTTTAAGATAATTGCAAGTAGCCTTCTTATAAACTTTTTGGCATTCTCTTACCGAACATCTTTTTTATTGATTATAACATAAAAAAAGCTCTGATAAATTACCAGAGCCTTTCAGTTAAACTACTAAACTTTAATCTTATCTTATGTTACTAAGCTTACATAGCTAGTAAATCAATTCTATTTGGTAAACGAATCTATTTGGTAAACGAAGCATTAAGCAACCCTATTTTATCTTTTAACGAGTTTGTTTATCCTGATTACGTATCTATATATTTTACAAGTATTGTGCCAGTTTACAGTGATAATTTTTTAATTCTCCTTGTGTCCTTATAAAATAGCAGCCCATTTGGCATAATATCCAAATGGGCTCTGCTATTTAACTCGATTAAATAACTCTCTTATAAATTACTTATAGAAAACTACGGTTGAACCTCATAACCAACAATACACGTAATCTCAACTAATTGGCCTCCTGCTAAACAAGCTTTTTCTATTTGCCCTTTATCGATAAAGCCAATTATTACTTGCTGCTTTTCTTTAACGGTGAATCCATTTATTTTGTATTGTTGCTTTTCTGAGCTAATTTTGGGTAAAGCGGCCGCATTAACAGGCACCAATATTTGGTTATTTTTAAGGACTAATACTAACCCACATCCTGCTAAATTTTGAACAGTAGCTTGAGTATCACAGGTTTGCTGGGGTACTACCTCTTGTTCTTCTCCGGTGCAGTTTGTTAAAAAAAGGACCACTAGCAGAAGTAGCCCACATATATAAGACTTTAACACACCTTTGATTACTCTCATATTAGTTAGACAAGTACAAACCAAGTAAGTTTAAAACGATAACTACCAATAAGATTCTATAGTCGCCTATTTGGTTGCTTTATGGAAAAAATTTATTTCCATTACTATCGATTAAGTTTTACTCAGATAATAATTCTTAGATTTGGTTCTAACTAATTTAACAAAATAAGACGGGATACTTGATTTAATCTGTTAAAAGACGTAATGTCATGAGTAGATTAGAATGGTTATACAACTGAAGCTTTTCCCCATCTATCTGATAACGAGTGATTTGCTGCAAACTGGAAACAAAATCATCTTCAAGTTTTGCATCCGGACAAATCAGTTTAGTAGAGCCTACTCTCGAAAAAGTAATAGCACTGCCTTTGGAGCTAAATGCACCAAACAACCGATTACATCCAGCAAATCCAGTTAACTTTTGATCCGTAACATTAAATTCCAAATAAATTGGCCGGTCCGTATTTTGCTTAATAACCTCTTGTTCATAAAGATTTATTAATATCCATTTACCACTTTCTAAAGTAACATTAGAAATGTATCCCTTCTTATTATTAACCGAACAGTTTAGAAGTAACAGCAAGATAGCCGGCAACCCTACTAGATAAAGTATGAATCTCATACTTAAAATTTAAAAATGGAAACTTGTGTATGCTCTATTTATTATACAACTAAAACAAACTATCTATGTTGCATTTATAACTTTACAGACCTTAAATTCTGGTAGAAATAAATCATAAAGAATGCCTGGTACAATTATTTTAATTCATCCTATTAAGTTTAAACAGGAGTAAGAAGAAAATATACGTAGACTAGTAAAAAAAGGCCTTTTTGTTAACTTAATCTCCTATTATACGTACTAAATCTTCAATTAGCGTATAAATACTTACGTGGGAAGAAAGAATGGGAATGGACAAGAAGAAAATTCAGGAGTCGAGGCTACAGTTAAAAGAATTTGGGTATCTTTACTACAGTTTGTACACCTACCGACGTAAGATTGAGGCAAATATTAGGAATATTATTAAAACAGATGTTCAGGCAGGTTTAACCTCTAAGACTCCGCCTGAAAGTTACTCGCAAACTCTAGACGAGCTTACTCAAAAACTTCGTAAAATAAATATTATTACTTCAAAGGTAATATCTTTAAATAAAGGTTACAGGCTATAAAAGTAATTCAGCCTTATAAAGGTGTAGGATTAGCTTTTAAGATAAAGAAAACTTAAAGTTCCTTGGTTAATTCGGTAATACGAGCTTTAAGTTCATCAATCTTAGAAGTATTCTTTTTAGTTCGCTCAATTTCATCCAGTACTTCTAGAAGTTTTTGCATTTCTGTTAAATGCTTCATCCGGTTTTTATGCATTAATTCTGCATCGATACTGGAGAGCGGAATATTTTGTTCTTTAAAAATATTTCCTTCCCCGTATATCACCCAGTGAGAATTTAAATTAGGTAACTTATTTAAAACAGCTAGTAAATCATCCATACAGTAATTTTTACCAGAGATTATGTTAGATATAAGCATGGCAGAGGTACCGGTTCGTTCTCCCATAACAAAAACATCTAATCCTTTAATTCTCATATAGAAACTTAACCGTGTTCCAATCTGATCTAAATTAACTGCCATACCTGTATTTTGAATAATAATGTAAACTTTTATTAATATATGTTCTACAAATTTTAGAATTAACTAGTTCCGGCCCTTAGAAAGGTAGAAGATATTACCTCTCTTCACAAATTTATTTTTTAAAACCAAAAAATGGCTTACCCGGGCAACTTATCCTTCCTGCAATATTAACTTATTAGTTTATCACATAAAAAAAACCAGCTTAGTAGAGCTGGTTTAATTTAAATGCTGATTTTAGTTCAAGGAGTAAGTATAATTTCCAAAATCAGGTATAATCATGAATGGATAACTACGTGGTTCAGGTGTACGAATAAGCTTGTTATGTACCACCATTCCCCGAAACCGTTTAGTATACCGGTAGTTATAGGTTAACTCAACAGGTAATATTATAATAGTGTTTTTCATAAGCTTTTTCTTCCTTGTATAATTAATAACTTAAGTCCGGCTATTTGTATAAATAGATCATAGTCGAAAACAGACTTAATAAAAAGTACATACCGGCTAAGATTTTACTTTACTCTTCTCCTAGCTTTTTTAGTTGTTAGACTTAGTATAATGTTGTACGGCTATTTTAGATTTTATTTATTCATAAAAATGATTAAATTTTGAACATTTCTAATAATATAGAAGCGAACTGTAGTCTAAATAACTCTCTTAGTATAATAAATCTAGTAAGAGATATCTTTAAAAATAGTTATTAAGTTTATTCTCTAAAACAATAGGGTGCAATTTAATGGAAGTAGTAACCACTACTAAGAATGTTTTCAACCATTACCTTCTAACAGGCAGCACATTGATAACTTATAGTACTTTCATCATAAATTATTAAATTTGGAAAGTTTTTCAACAATCCCATTATTCCATGTAGTTTTAATGTAAACTAGTTGCTCGTAGGATCATTATTGCATATAAATAATTTATAAAACTAGAGAATACCAATCTCTTAAGTTACTTAGCAAGACCTTTATGGAGAAAATAAAATCTATTGATTAAAGAAATTTTTCTTCTAAATAAAAAGCCTAGTTCTTACATTATTGCTAGTCCTTATACTATTGATTTAAATTAAAAGAAGGCAATCTTTACTTGATGGTTTTGAATAATTATCTTATCACTTGAGATTTTATTTAACTAGCTATTCGCTTACCAGTTAATTGACTCTATATGAATGCTTAATAATAGAATCTCTTACATTAAGCCACTTGATACTACTTAGCATAATTTACATCTAACTAAGTCAGGCATACGTATCTGTTATAAGAAGTAATCTTGTATTAAGGATTGAAAATAATTTAAATTTCTAATACTGGCTTAAAATTTGTGCCTTGCGATGACTTGAAAAAGTAAGTTTCTAAAGGAGTTACTTAAAGTTAAAACTGAATAAATTATATTAAATAAACCTTATATACCATTATTTATATTATTGGCCTACTATTTGTATAATGCTTAATAAACTGGTCAGAATATAGAAGGTTTGCTAAATGAAGTAAACTACAATTTACAATTGCTATAGCTAACTGCTGAAATCTATTGTTAGGATCTTAAAACAACTAGTTAGCAGATTGTAAAACAAACATGATTTATTTAAAATAAAAGAATATTTATAGCAAACAAATGAGAAGAAGAATAGCTGAAATAAATTTAATTGTTTATAATTTTTTAATCTATAATTAGATTTTTTTACACTTTTTATATAAAAAAACTGTTTACTTTGTAATTATATATCTTATAGTACTGAATATTTATAAAAGTCTGATGACTAAAATGTACAAATCATTTTATTTAATAATTTTTGTTTTCTTATTTTCTTGTGGCTCTAGCCGAAACCTGGTTTATTTCAGTGATCTACAAGAAAATAATGATCAAAGCACTAAGATTCTTAACGCTGTAGATCCTAAGATTCAGCCAGATGATCTTTTAGGTATTAGTGTCAGCACTTTAAACCCTGAATCTAATGCCTTGTTTAACAGCGGTATATTGCTACCTCCAACCGTTACGAACACTAATAACACAAATACCAATTTAGTTAAAGATGGATACCTTGTTGATAAAAACGGTTTTATTAGTTATCCGGTTCTAGGACAAGTTAAGTTGGGAGGATTATCTAAAGAAGAAGCTACCAAGAAAATGATTGCCGAACTTAAAAGATACATTAAAGGGGAACCAATTGTTAATATTCGTTATTTAAACTTTAAAGTTACGGTTATAGGAGAAGTAAACAGACCCTCTACCATTACAGTACCAACTGAAAAAATCAATGTTTTGGAAGCCTTGGGAATGGCTGGTGACATGACGGTTTATGGTAAAAGAGAAAACGTTTTAATTATTCGGGAAAAAGAAGGCAAACGAAATATTACCCGCATTAATTTAAACACTAAAGAAACACTGAATTCACCTTATTTCTACCTACAACAAAACGATGTAGTGTATGTAGAACCTGTTGTGGGTAAATATCGAGCTACTCAAGCAAATACTAATAGAAACCTTTCAACCATATTAGTTGGAGCTACCTCCTTACTCACACTTATTATTACTAGATTTTTTTAATGAATGATATATGGCTAGTAGAGAAATCCTTCCATTTGAAACCGAGCAAGTAAGCTTAAAGAGCATATTAAATAAATACGTAAAGTATTGGCCTTTATTTGTAGCGTCCGTTATACTCTGCTTAGGTCTTGCCTATTTATACCTACTTTATGCTACACCCGAGTACACTATAGTAAGTACTATCCAAATCAAAGACGATAAAAAAGATCCGAACGGCTCTAAAAATGAAGCTTTTAATGATTTAGATATTTTTCAATCTACCAGAAGTGTTCACAATGAGATTCAAGTATTTAAAGCTAAAAGTTTAATGCTAAGAGTACTTAAGGAGCTTTCCATGAATACTACCTATTATATAGATGGTCCATTGAAAGAAAGCGAAGTATATGCTAATTACTTGCCAATTAAAGTGGTTGTAAGCCAATTTAATCCGTTAGTTTATGATAATAATTTAGTTGCCATTAATCTGGAAGATAAAAACACCTTTACTTTAAAGGATGCACAAGGAATAAAGGCGTATAAAATCGGGCAGCAGATTTCCAAGCCTTATGCCACCTTTACTGTTCTGGCCAATCCTCTTAATGCTGCCAGCGAAATCAGAAACATTAAAATTAGATTTAACAATTTAGATAAGCTGGCTACGGCTTATAATAGCAAATTAGAGGTAGCTCCTATTACCAAAGAAACCAATGTTCTTTCTATAACCTTAACTGAGGCTGTACCGGAAAAAGGGAAAGATATTGTAAATAAACTAATTGAAGTTTATAATAAAGAGGCTATTGAGGATAAAAATATTATTGCTACTAATACGGTTCAATTTATTGACGCCCGTTTAAAAGATTTAACTGCTGAGCTGTCTAATGTCGAAAAACAGGTTGAAAGCTTAAAAAGAAAAAATGTATTTACTGATGTAGAAGCAGAGGCACAATTATCAATTACGAATGCTAGCGATTATAACCGGGAGTTAACCGACTGGGGTATTCAAATTGAGGTACTTAACTCACTTGAGAACTACCTGAAAAGACAAAAAGGCAGATACGAATTAGCACCTAGTAATTTAAATATTAAAGATCCTACACTATTAGATTTAATTACAAGATTTAATGCTTTGCAGTTAGAACGGCAACGTATGTTACGGACAACTCAGCCTGATAATCCTTTGGTTTTAAACTTAAATGAGCAATTGAGCACTTTACAAGCCAATATGTTAGAAAACCTGAAGAATATCAAGAGCGGATTGGTTATAACCCGTAATAAGTTACGCTCAAATGTAGCTCAAAACGCTTCCAGAATCAAACAAGTGCCTTCTATGGAACGCGATTTATTGGAAATCAATAGACAGCAAGGCATTAAACAAGCGCTTTATCAATATTTGTTGCAAAAACGTGAAGAAGCTGCTCTTTCCTTAGCTGCCACTGTTTCTATTTCCCGGATAATAGATCCTCCTTTTGCCGGTGACTCTCCAACTAAACCTAAGAAACCTCTGGTATTATTATTAGCTTTAATAATTGGAATGGGCCTTCCTTTTGCCTTTGTAGTTATAAAAGACAGCTTCAATGATAGAGTTCAAGAGTTTAAAGATGTTGAACTTGTTACTGCCGCTCCTTTACTTGGTGAAATATCGCATAATGATACAAGAGAAACTTTAGTAGTAACTGACAAAAGCAGAAGCTTGGTAGCAGAACTATTTCGTCATAATCGAGCCAATTTACAACTAGCTACATTAGGCCAAGATAACAAGATTATATTAGTTACTTCAAGTATGGCCGGCGAGGGCAAGACCTTCTTTAGCTTAAACTTAGCCTCAAGTTTAGCCTTAGCGGGCAAGAAGGTTGCCGTAGTAGATTTCGATTTGAGAAAATCTGGATTAACGCAGAGCTTGGGTATACCAAATGAAAAAGGAATAAGCAATTACCTGAATTCCGAAATATCTGCCGTAGATGATATTATAGTAGCCTTGCAAACAGTTGCTGGTCTTTATGCCGTTGGTTCTGGTCCGATTCCATATAATCCAGCCGAGTTAATGTTATTACCCAAAGTGGGAGAGTTAATTGAGGAATTAAAAGATAGATTTGACCATATTGTATTAGATACCTCTCCTGTTGGACAAGTAGCAGATGCCCTTTCACTTTCGCCTTACATCGATTCTACTATCTATTTAATGCGATATAACTATACCCTTAAAGACCAGGTTAACATAATTGAAGACATTTATAAGAACAATAAGCTGAAAAATCTTATGATGGTCTTGAATGATGCCAAGAAAACAAAAGGCTACGGAAGTTACGGGTACGGATACACCGAGGAGAAGAATGTATCCTGGAAAGCAAAAGCTAGAAACCGAGCTAATGTTTAATCCTGTAATAAGAAGTAAATAAAAAATCTAGTATAAGTATTTTTTAGTCCTTTATAAATTAAACGCCTTTATAAATTAACTGATAGTAACTTAACCTTTAAGGTCTAATTAATTCAGTTAAGTTAATTGTTAATCATCTCGTAAATATGGATTCTCATAACCTGAAAGGGAAAGTAGTAACGGGTGTATTTTGGAACGTTGTTCAACTTCTTATAAATAGATCTTTTGATTTTGCCATTAAACTTATTTTAGCAAGGCTTCTATTTCCAAATCAATTTGGAATTGTTGGGATGGCTACTGTTTTCACCAGCTTTGTGCAAGTATTTAATGATTTAGGAATTGGCGCCGCTCTCGTACAAAGAAAAGAAGAACAATTAAAAGAAGTACATTATCATACCTCTTTTTGGACTGGAGTTATATGGTCGGTGGCTATTTATTTAATAATATTTTTTGCAGTGGCTCCATTGGCTGCCGTCTTTTACAAAGAACCTGTTTTACGCAGCATTATTCCCGTATTAAGTATAGGAGTATTATCAAGCCCAATAAATTTAGTTCATAATGCTCAATTAACTAAACAAATGAACTTCAAGAAGCTTGCTTTTATTAGCAACGTTTCTACTATTTTCTCCGGGACTCTGGCCTTAGTTTTAGCTTACTTAGGTTATGGCATTTGGGCTTTAGTATTTAATTCTGTCGCCACATTTATAGTTGCCATGCCTTTATACTTTAAAGCAACAGGCTGGTTTCCTAAATTTATGTGGGACAAACAGGCATTCCAGGATATATTTGGTTTTGGAGTTTATACTACCGGGACGAATCTATTTAACAACTTGATACAAAAAATTGATTATTTATTAATTGGCAAATTACTAAGCGCCTCCGCTTTAGGTACCTACACTTTAGCTTTTGTACTTACCGATACTTTTAGAAGCCAGTTAATGAATATTATGAATAAGGTAATGTATCCTGTTTACGGTAAAAAACAAGATGATAGTCTCTCTCTTAAGCGCTATTATCTAAATGTTGTAAAGTACAATAGTATCGTTATTTATCCCATAATGGTGTTTTTAGTAGTTCTAGGTGAGCCTTTTATCAATAATTTTTTTGGCACCAAATGGCATGATACCATTCTGCCTTTACAAATACTTGCCTTATCGGTTATGGTACATATGATGGTTAATAGTCATGGCTCATTGATTCGGGGATTGGGACGTCCCAAGTTAGAAATGAACATGCAGCTATTCAAAGCTTTGTTTCTCTATGTACCCTTAATTTCATTAGGTATATATAAATTTGGTATAATAGGAGCCGCTTATGCTTATTTGGTAAATAAAGCATTAGAAGTAATAATAGCCCAATACTTCCTAAAAAAACTATTAAATATATCTTTTGGAGAGTTATTGTCCAGTTTAAAGGCCCCTTTAGTAGCGAGTATTGTTGCATATTTAATTTCTTATGCGCTTTATAATGCTCATATACACTTTGTGCTATGCGGTTTTGGTTTAATGATTAGTTATGCAGGAGTAATCTGGCTTTTTATGAAATCGGAATTGAACTTGCAAATTCAACAATTCAAAAATCGTAATAAGAAACAAGTTGCTATTTAGGTAGCTTTTAAACCTTTACATACTTGGTACTTTAACGCTTCTATGAGTTTTATAAATCTTTCTTTATCTAATTAGCTGTATTAACTAAAAAGTTAAAGAAAGATTTTAGCAGAAACCTTAAAAACGCATAAGCAAGTATTATAATTAAGGTTAATTACACTGACGATTAATTTAATATTACTTTTCTGTTTGGAACTAAAAATGATAAGCTCTCAGTAATAAACAAAATTTAAGCTAATGTCATCAATACCTTTTGTTTCTGTCATTATACCTACCTATCGTGACTGGAAAAGATTATCCTATTGTATAGACGCTTTAGACAAGCAAACTTACCCTAAAGAATCCTTTGAAGTAATTATTGTTAACAATGATCCAAAAGATCAAATTCCAGAAAATTATTATTTACCAGATAACATTATAATTATAAACGAGAGTGCGTCTGGCTCCTATGCTGCCCGCAATAAAGGTATTAGTTTGGCTAAAGGTGAAATTTTCGGGTTTACAGATTCGGATTGTATTCCTCATACTGACTGGTTAAAAAACGCCGTCCAGTTTTTTAAGGAAAATTCTGATTATGATAGAATCGGTGGCAAAGTAGAACTATTTTTTTCTGGTACTCAGTATACTGTTGCAGAAGCTTACGAAATTGTTTATGCTTTTCGACAAGATGAGAATGTAAAAAATGGAAGATCGGTTACGGCCAATATGTTTACTAAGAAAAAAGTTTTAGATAAAATAGGGCTTTTTAACCAAAACATGTATTCTGGTGGCGACTTTGAATGGGGTAAAAGAGCAACAGCTAATAACTTTAAGATTGGCTATGCTCCAAATGTAATTATTAACCATCCTGCTAGAAAAGAATTAAAACAAATAACTAGAAAAGCCCGCCGTGTAGTTTCAGGTAAGAAAGAAATTACAAAATCAGAAACTGGTATTTTACAAAAATATGTAGACTTCGTTTACGAGATTCGTCCCCCATTTAATGAGTTTAAGCATATTTTTTCTCGGGGCAAGCAACTTAACTTACGATTGAAACTTCTAGTATTTCTTACTAGATATAATATTAGAGTTACCCGCGCTTTTGAAGAATTACGTTTGGTACATGGTGCAAAACCAGTTTATGACGCTTAATGAAATTTTATACCACTTAATTTAATAATACATACTTTAACTAATATATTCAGAATATTAGTTATGAATGAATCTAAAAAGATGTAAGAAGTAAAATACTTATCATTAGTCTTACTTAGTACTCTTCGTAAACATCTTTTAATATTAATTATATGATTGCCCATCCCTTCTTTTCCGTTATTATTCCCGTACATAATAAGTTACCCCACTTAGATAGATCTATCAATTCTGTACTTCATCAAACCTACTCTAACTTCGAAGTTATATTAGTGGATGATGCTTCATCGGATGGTTCATCTGAAAAGCTTACGGAATTTACTGATGTTAGAGTTAGGAGATTTCGCCGGCAAACTCCAGGTCCTGGTGGTTATGCAGCTCGGAATGTTGGAATTGAGAATGCAAGATATGATTGGATTTGTTTCTTGGATGCTGATGATGAGTGGAAGTTGAATTTATTAGAAACTATTGCTGAAGTAATACAAAACAACAGTAAATTAGACATTATAAGTTGGGGCTGGTTCTGGACAAAAGGTAAAGAAAAAAAGCTTGATGCTTATTCTACATTTAATAAAAATTATTCTACTAAAGAGTTTACTTTAATTGATTTCCTGAAAGGGCCTCAGCCCATTTGGACTGGGGCCGTAGCTATTAAAACCGATGTATTAAAAAAGGCAGGTAAATTTCCCGAAAATGAATTTAAAAGAGGCGGGGATATGGATACCTGGACAAGATGTTTATGGAATAGTAAGGAATCCGTTTGGATAAATAAAGCAATGTCTTACTATCATATTGATTCTGTTAACATGGTTACTAAAAATATAGAACGGGAAACCAGATTTATTTTTTCGCCCTTTTTACAAAACTTACTTAAAACTGTTTCTGATAAAAAGCTGAAAGAAGCTATAAAATATTATCAGAACAGATACATTTATATCATTTTAAATGGAAATGTATACCAAGGTAAAGGAATAAACTATGCTTTATTACACAAAATGAATTGGAATAAACAAGGTATTTGGCTTTATCTTAAACTTCATTTAAACAATTTAAAAATTTCATTCAGCAAGTAATTTATTACGGCTTAACTTTTTGAATTAAGTTTTTGAAGTAGCTAATACTTAAACTATAAATTTTAAAATTAAATGTACCAAATAAGACAGGAAAGCTTAAAGTCAAAACTTGATTGGGGGTACATCATTACCTTATTTGCCATTGCTAGTGTATTTTTAGGAAGTACTCTAATTAAACTGGATGTTTCCTTTTTCCAATTATATCCTTTACGCTTTTTTGGATTTGTTGGCTTTTTTATTATTGTTTTTACTAGTAAAAAATGGGCTGATCCATTTCTTCAAGGATTTTACAGATTCAGTTTATTCTTCTTAATCTTAGGGTTAGTTAGTATTATATGGGCTCCAAATGTTGACATAGCCATTAGAGAGTTTGGCATATTGCAAACGGGCATTGCTTTAAGTTGGTTAGTGGTTAAATATATAGATACAGAAGATAAAGTTGAAGTATTAATTAAAATATGGATAATAGGGGCCATATTTATTAATTTAATCGGTTTATACGAGGTAACGCATCAACAATATCTCATCACAACCGAAGTTGGAGATAAAATTGAACGATTAGCCATGCGGGTAGGGTTTTTAGCTCCTCGTTCAATTTTTGTTAATCAAAATAACTACGCCTTTTTCAATTCTTTAACAGCTTTGGTTCTGTTTGGAAAATTAATGAAGCGGTATCGTCCTTTTATATGGTATGCTATTAACGCATTCAGCTTATTATTAAGCTTATATGTACTAATTAGTTCTTATTCCCGTGCTGCTATTTCAAGTTTTTCTTTAGGTGTAATATTCTTCGTAATTTTTTCTGTTACTACTCCTAATAGTTACAAGAGTAATCTTTTGAAATTAGGCATCCTTCTTATCATTACCTTTATTGGGATTATTGTTATAAATGACACTTTGTTGGATGCTTTAATTAATAAACTCTATCTGGTTGTAGAGAAAAATGAAGTTACTACTGACGACGCCCGGGTTAATATTTATACTAAATCATTAAATTACGCATTAGATAACATGGGATTTGGTATGGGCCCTGGTTCTTCTCTTTATCCTCTAGAAGGCATTCCTCCACATAACTTCTTTTTACAAATTCTTGTAGAATACGGATTAGCCATTCTAATAGGAATACTTTTTATACTGTATAAAGCTTTTAATAGAATTGGCAGATACCAAAAAGTAATCTCAAATGCATTGCCATCCATACTACGGTCTTCTATACTTGTTTTTCCACTTATGGCAGTAGGACCAAGTTCTATTATAGGAGAAGGAGTTTTTTGGTTATGGCTTAGCTTTATAATAGCTTACAGCTCAATTTCGTACCGCAAAAGTCAAGACTTAATTCAAGAAGCGACTCAGAAATACGTTAATTTACCTGGTAGTCTGAAACCATCGGTGCTTCAACCAAAATAAATTTCGAAGATCTTAAATCATTCCTTATACTAATATAAAGTGAAAGAACTAAAAAAAATTTGTTTCTTTCCAGGAACGCTGGCTTTAGGCGGAATCGGAAAGATATTTGTGAACTTAATTCAAGAATATGCTAGTCGTGGGGTCGAGGTACACGTGTTTCTCACCAAGAAAGAAGGTGAGTTTCTTAGCCAGTTACCGTCTAACGTTCATGTGTTTGAAGGTAGTGGCCGGGCTTTAACCAGTATTGGTCGCTTCATCCAATACTTACGGCGAGAGAAACCGCAAGCCGTACTATCAGCTCGGGAATTTCTCAACGTTATCAATATATTTTGCTGCTTGTTTACCTTTAACAAAACTAAACCAGTCGTTTCTTTACACACAAACCAAACAGCCGAAAATAACGCAGATCCCAGTAGTGGAAGTTTATACAAAAATCCTTTGTTTCTAACTTTAGCCAAGGTTTTTTACAAGATTCCAGATAAGATTGTAGCTGTATCTGCTGGGGTAGCTGATGATTTTTCTTACCGAATGGGAGTTGACCGGAAGAAAATGAAAGTTATTTATAATCCTGTTTATAACCCGACGGAAGAAAAAGTAATTCCCAATAAGCTACTTTATGATTTCTTATCCAGCAGTCGAAAATTTATTATTGGAGTTGGCCGATTAACCCCACAAAAAGATTGGCCTAATTTGCTAAGAGCCTTTAGTCTGGTTAGAGAAAAGATGGATGTATCCTTAGTAATATTAGGAGAGGGTCCTTTACGTCAAGAATTAGAAGATTTAATTGAAGAATTATCATTAAAGGATCATGTATTATTACCTGGGTTTGTAAGCAATCCTGCTTATTACGTGAAAAAAGCGTCGACTTTTGTTATTTCCTCGAAGTACGAAGGATTCGGTAATGTAATAGTAGAAGCATTAGGGGTTGGTACCCCAGTAGTATCAACAAATTGCCCTAGTGGACCAAGTGAAATATTAGAAGATGGCAAGTATGGCAAATTAGTTCCAACAGAGGATCCGGTTGCCCTTGCTAAAGGAATTATGGAGTCTTTAAATAGCACGCATAATTCGGAAGTTTTGATTAACCGGGCGAAAGATTTCTCAGTACCCAGAATTGCAGATGAGTATTCTTATTACATTATGAGTTAAAAGTACATTTTTATAGGGCTTTATGCACCGAATTTAATTGAAAAGTACAAAAAAGAAATTTACCAGGTTTTATAGTGAACCTATAACTTTGTACATTTGCATTAGTAATGTAAATAAAATTTGTTAAGCATGAAGACATCTACTCAATCCACCTTATTTCTATTTTTATTTCTCCTAATATTTGCTGTTAAAGGATTTACTCAGGTAAGACCTAATACGTTCCTGATGAATCCTGATCTTTTAATGCAAAATAAATTTAGGATAAATGCCGGCAATGAACAGTGTTTATCTGCATTGAAATTATTAATTTCTAATACTAGTGTGGCTCTTACTAGAGCACCTTACACAATAGTGAATAAATCGATAACTCCTCCCAGCGGAGATAAGCATGATTATTTGAGCTTAGCTACTTACTGGTGGCCAAATCCAAACACATCATCAGGCTTACCCTACATTAAAAAGGATGGGCATATGAATCCGGAGGTAAATGAAGTAAAAGACATGATTTATGTTCGGGAATTAAGTAAAGATATTCGCTTACTTGGGCTTTCCTATTATTTTACTAATGATGAAAAGTACGCAAAGAAAGCTACTGAACTACTTAAAGCATTTTTTCTTAATAGTGCTACCAAAATGAATCCTAATCTTAATTATACGCAAATAGTTCGGGGTGTAGATAATGAAAATGGTGTAGGCACTATAGATACCGAACGATTTGTTGATCTTATAGATGGGGTACAGTTATTAGTTGGTTCCAGTTCTTGGACCGCAGAGAACCACGAAGCTTTAAAGGGTTGGTTTAATCAATATCTTAATTGGATGTTAAATAGCCCAGTAGGATTAGAAGGTGCATCTCAACCTAACAATATTGGCACATTTCATAATTTACAAGTTGTATCGTATGCACTTTTTGTAGGTAATAAAACTTTAGCTAAATCATTAATAGAAAAGCAAGCATACAGTAGAATAGAAACCCAATTTACAGTAGAGGGTAAGCAGGAGTTAGAATTAGCTAGAACTAACTCATGGACCTACAGCACCAAAAATTTAGAAGCATGGTTTAAATTAGCTAGTTGTGCAGAAAGTGCTGGTATTAATTTATGGGATTATACTACGCCAAGCGGTAAGAGTTTAAAGAAAGCATTTCAGTGGATGCTGCCTTATGCATCGGGTAGCAAATCCTGGCCTTACGAGCAAATTTCAACTTTGAGTCGAGACCAATTTGTTCCAGTTGGAAGAATCGGATCAGCAGTATACAAAGATGTTAATTTACAACCAGTTCTTTCTCCCACGCATGCGAAATTTGTTTCTGGTTCCATAATGGACTTATTAATATCACGTTATTACTAACTAATTTTTTAAATATATTTTTAGCTACTTTATCATTTAGTTTGTAAGCACAAAAGCTCTAATCGTAATCGATTAGAGCTTTTGTGCTTACAGAGAATCAAATTATTTCCGTAATACTTCCCTCATATCAATGTTGTTCCTGCATTTTCAAGCATTGCAGCAAGCATTTAATTAGTAGATTTTCAAATATCTCCTCATCAAACATAGAAGTCTTTACTACTTAAAATATTCTTAAATGAATAATTCTTGCCTTCTTACATAATGTAAGAAGGTATTCATATTAGAAGCTTAAAAGTAAATTAACATCATAATTAACTTATATTTACAAATTTCATTATTTTTGTGCAAAATTTTTAAATAAAATATTATAAATATACTATAATTTATAATATAATAGTATTAGGTATGGTAGTTGCTAGTACCTAAATTAAAAGAAACATTGCAACATATATTTATTTACATATAAGTTGATGAAAGATAGAGGTTATATGAGGAAGCTAAATAAAATTAATTTAGTTAAATATATAATTTTTAATATGTTATAGAATTTTACTACCTTTATGACACAAAAGAAAGCTCTACATATTAATAGTTATTTTCTTTCTAACAAAATTCATTACAATTTATATACTACTATCACTAAGTATAGAGACGATAAATTATTTATTCCGGTATATGAAAGTTACCGCGATAACAATATATCTAATCTAGATATTGATTATATTTTTAATGATATAGACAAGAAGTTATTTTTTACTAAATATTTCAAAATATTTAAAGTAATTAATAAAAAAAATTTAACTAAAGGCTATGATTATATACACGCACACACACTTATAAGCGACGGAATTGCTGCTTATCTACTATCTAAATTTACCAAAAAGAAATTTGTAGTGACGGTTAGAAGTACTGATGTAAATTTTTTTATAAAGAAAAGCGCTATTTTCAGATATATTGCCAGAAAAATATTATCGAAAGTAAGTATGGTTTTTTTTGTTTCGCCCTCACACAAAGCGATTATTAAAAATCTTTATCCGAAAGTAGATACTAATTTATTCTTTTCTTTACCAAATGGATTAGACAATTTCTGGTTAAACAATGCTTATGAAAAAAGCTCGCTAGATCAAGATTTAAGTACTGTAAAAATTCTTTTTGTTGGACAAATAATAAAAAGAAAGAAGCTTGATTTGTTAATTGATTTTTTAAAAAAGTACGACGATCGAAAGTATGAGCTTACTGTTGTAGGTAAAAATTTGTTAGAATTAAATTTTGATGAAATTGCTAAGTCTATCCCTAATGGCAATACTATTAATTACCTGGGAGAGGTAAAGAATAAAGAAGAACTACTTAAAATTTACCGTGATAATCACCTTTTTGTACTGCTTTCTTACGCTGAAACATTTGGAGTAGTTTATGTGGAAGCCTTATCACAAGGGCTACCTATTATATACACCCGGAGAGATGGCATTGATGGTTATTTTCGAGAAGGTGAAGTTGGTTACTCTTCTAGCCACGAGTCGTTACCTGAATTAAAAGAGAAGGTAGATCTAATTGTTTCTCAATATTCAACTATTTGTAAGAACACTAAGAAAAATATTCAAAATTTTGATTGGGAATTAATTGCAAAAGATTACATACAAAGGACAAATACCTTAAAACCGTAATTCAGTAAAGTTGGCTAATAAAGAGCCATTTATTTATGTCAGTATAATGATTAAATATATATACAATGAGAGTTCTTTATATTCATCAGTATTTTATCACTCCTAACGAACCCGGAGGAACTCGTTCCTATTGGTTTGCTAAAGAATTAATTGCAAACGGTCATCAAGTAATAATGCTTACCAGTAGAAATAAGCAGCAAAAATTAATTGAAAAGAAATTGATTGATGGCATTGAAGTAATTTACATTAAAAATTCCTACAGCAACAATATGGGAATTATAAGTAGATTATGGTCTTTTTTCCGGTTTATGCTACTCTCTACTTGGGTTGGGCTTAGGCAAAAAAACATAGATTTAGTTTATGCTACTTCAACACCTTTGTCCATCGGCATTCCGGCCTTAGCTATAAAGCAATTTAACGGTATTCCGTACATTTTTGAAGTACGTGATCTTTGGCCAGAAGTGCCTATCCAAATGGGCGCTATAAAAAATAAATTTGTTATAAACCTTCTGAACTGGTTTGAAAAAAAGATTTACTTCTCCGCTAAGCATGTAGTAGCCTTATCACCAGGAATGCGCGATGGTGTGATTAAAACCGGCACATCTCCTAATAAAGTTACCATGATTCCTAACATGGCTAAAAAAGACGAGTTTTTCGTAAGAGCTAAAAACTGGGAAGTAGCCCGTACTTTTAACCTGGATACAAACCATTTCAATGTCGTTCATTTTGGCGCAATGGGTATTGCTAATGGTTTAGAATATATAGTAAAAGCAGCCGCTGTTTTAAAAAGAAAAAATATTCAAAATATAGATTTTGTTTTTTTAGGTGAAGGAAAAACTGAGCTCGAACTTAAGAGAATTTGCGAATTAGAAGAGTTAACTAATGTTAAGTTTTTAGGTAAACATCCCATGAAAACTGTATCTGAGATAGTTAATATATGCGATTGTTCTATGGTTTCCTTCTCGGACGTTCCCATTCTATACACGAACTCACCTAATAAATTATTCGATTCACTCTCAGCGGGCAAACCACTAATAGTAAATTCTGCTGGATGGACAAAAGAAATGGTAGAAGAAAATAATTGTGGTGTTTATGTTAACCCTCAAAACCCGGATGACTTGGCTAACATGCTGGTAAAAATGGCGTCTAATCCAATATGGTTACGAGAAATGTCGGTAAATAGTCGCCGTTTGGCTGAAGAAGTTTATGATAAAACAATACTTTGTAAAAAATTTGTTAAAGTAATTGAAGCATACAATGTACAGAAACCTGCTGAAACGTTTTCTTGATTTCCTGATTGCCATTAGTGCATTTATAATTGCTTTACCTATTTTCATCTTGGTAACCATTAGTTTAGCCGTAGCTAACCAAGGTAAAGTGTTTTTCTTTCAGGCTCGGCCGGGTAAAAACACTAAAACCTTCCGCATCATTAAGTTTAAAACTATGAATGATATAAAAGATGCAAGTGGCAAGCTATTACCTGATGAAGTTCGGTTAACAGCAGTTGGTAAGTTTGTCAGAAAAACATCTTTAGATGAAATTCCCCAGCTACTAAATGTTATAAAAGGAGACATGAGTCTGATTGGCCCTCGGCCATTATTAGTGGAATACTTACCGCTCTATAATGAAGTACAAAAACGCCGTCATGAAGTTCGTCCTGGAATTACTGGTTGGGCTCAGGTAAATGGCCGTAATGCCATTAGTTGGGAGCAGAAATTTGAGTATGATGTTTGGTATGTAGACCACATTAGTTTTTTGCTGGATGTAAAAATCATTCTACTTACAATTAAAAAAGTATTTAAATCAGAAGGCATTAGCCAGCAAGGACACGCCACTATGCCATTTTTTGAAGGAGTTAAACAAGTATGAATATTTTAATTACATCAGCGGGACGAAGAGTTTCTTTAGTAAGAGCTTTTAAGAATGAGTTAAAAGTCTTTTTCCCGGATAGCCAAGTATTTACATCTGACATGAACCCTAAGCTGTCAGCGGCTTGTAACGTATCGGATGGCTACTTTAAAATGAAAAGTGTGGCTGAAGCATCATACATCAACGATTTATTGGAACTATGCTTAGATCAGAACATAAAACTTGTAGTTCCAACCATAGATACTGAATTACAGGTATTAGCAAATCACAAAGATAACTTTGCCAAGCAAGGAATTCATGTAATAGTCTCTTCATCCGACTTTATAAGTAAATGCCGCGATAAGCGTAAAATTAACCAATTCTTCGAACAATCCGGAATACCAATACCAGCTGCAATAGATAAACAAAACCCTACTTTCCCGCTTTTTATAAAACCTTATGATGGAAGTTTAAGCGCAGATATATTTCTTGTGCGTGGGCCTGAAGAACTGACGCATTATCATATGACCAATGAAAAGCTTTTGTTTATGGAATATATTGATAAAACGGAACACGACGAGTACACTGTAGATATGTACTACGGAAAAGATAATGAGGTGAAATGCATTGTACCCCGACGCCGAATAGAAATACGTGGCGGGGAAATAAGCAAAGGAATTACCTGTAAAAATATAATTGTTCCTTATTTAAAAGAAAAAATTGGCTATATAGCGGGAGCAGTAGGTTGCCTTACAGTACAAGTGTTCCTTAATAAGAATAACAATCAAATCTATGGCATTGAAATAAACCCCAGATTTGGTGGCGGTTTTCCTTTAAGCTATCAATCAGGAGCAAATTATCCAGGTTGGTTGATTAAGGAATATTTACTTAATGAAAGTATATCTTATACAGATAATTGGAGCAACAACTTATTAATGCTCCGTTATGACGATGAAGTTCTAGTTCAAAACTATGAGATTTAGCGATAATACGTTTGTAGTATTTGATCTTGACGATACCATTTATCAAGAAATTGATTTCTTAAAATCGGCGTATCGCCATATTGCAGGTTTGCTGCAACCTGCTTTAAAGAAGGATTTGTTTGATGAGATGTGGGTGCGCTTTCATAATAAAGAAAACGTTTTCGAATGGCTTATAACCGAACATGCTTCTGAATTACCTGATATTACTACTTCATTCCTATTAAATGAGTATCGTTCTCATTTGCCAAAGATCACCTTATCTGAAGATGTAATTGAGTTCCTGAGTTATTTAAAAGAAGCCAAAATTTTGTGTGGTCTTATTACTGACGGTCGTAGTATCACTCAACGCAACAAGTTAAAAGCATTAGGCATAGAAGCTTTTTTTGCAAATATTATAATTTCGGAAGAGTTTGGGTCGGAGAAGCCTAATGAACGTAATTTCTTATTCTTTGAACAAAAGTACCCAGGTAAAGAATTTTATTACATAGGCGATAATACCGCAAAGGATTTTATTGTACCAGCAAAATTAGGATGGTATACGGTTTGTTTAAAAAGTAAAGGCCAAAATATTCATCCTCAGGATTTAAGTAGGAAACCTATACCAACAAAAATAATTAATTCTTTTAAAGAATTAATGCCAATAGTTGTCAAGGAATCATCTATTTAGATTTTATGCTTATAAATTTATTTCAGTAAAATAACTTAACTATTAAAAGTAGAAACATTTCACAAAAATCAGTCTTTTGAATTTTAGTAAAGATCTCTACTATTTTCTAATAACTGTAATCCAGATATTTATATATTATTAAATATAATCTCAAAAATATGAACTCAAAAATATGGCTTTCCTCACCTCACATGGGTGCAAGCGAGTTTAACTACGTTAAAGAAGCTTTTGACACCAATTGGATTGCACCATTAGGACCACATGTAGATGGTTTTGAGAAAAACCTAGAAGACTTTTTAGGCCACAACACATATGTTGCCGCCTTAAGCTCAGGAACAGCTGCTTTACATTTAGCCTTAATTATATTAGGTGTAAAAGCCGGTGATGAAGTAATATGTCAATCTATGACATTTTCAGCTTCTGCAAACCCTATCGCTTACCAAGGAGCCACACCGGTATTTGTTGATAGTGAAGAACAAAGCTGGAACATGTCGCCCGAATTTTTAGAAATAGCTATTCAGGATCGACTAAAAAATGGCAAAAAACCAAAAGCCATAATTGTAGTGCATTTATATGGAATGCCTGCCAATATGACTCGTATAATGGAAATTGCTAATAAATACAATATTCCCGTAGTAGAAGACGCCGCAGAAGCCCTTGGTTCCTCTTATAAAAACCAACCCTTGGGTACATTTGGGGCTATGAGCATATTATCATTTAATGGCAATAAAATTATTACTACTTCAGGTGGAGGTGCTTTAGTCTCAGCTAATCAAGATTGGATTAAGAAAGCCCGCTTTCTTGCTACCCAAGCACGCGATGTTGCCCCTCATTACCAACACTCTCATATAGGTTATAATTACCGAATGAGCAATATATGCGCTGGAATTGGACGAGGCCAGATGGAAGTTTTATTGGATCGGGTAAAGCAACGCCGTTACAATTTTGAGTACTATAAAAATGCATTAGCATCTATCCCGGAGATAAAGTTTATGGAAGAGCCATCAACAGGTTATTATTCTAATAGATGGTTAAGCACGATTTTAATTGATAATACAAGTAACAAAAGTATAGATCGGGAACAATTGCGCTTATCTCTAGAGAAAGATAACATTGAATCGCGCCCACTTTGGAAACCTATGCATTTACAACCTGTATTTGCTAATACTCCTTTTTATGGAGATGGCACAAGCGAACATTTATTTCATCAAGGACTTTGCCTTCCATCGGGTTCAAATTTAACGATAGGAGATTTAAATAGAGTTATAGAACAAGTTGTAAATACTTTTGCGGCTGTACAAGTGTAAGTGATTTTATAATATAAATTGAGTAGCATGAATTTATCTTGACAACATTCATGCTACTCAATTTACAACTTGTTTAAAGTTCGATTTACTTACCTCCTTCTCTTTTTATTCTTCAAGTTATTCAACATTAGTAGTGTTTTGTTAGCTACTAATCCTTTTAAGAAATAACTATTCTTGAAAACACCACTCATTAAAACAAAATACTTGCTAGCTCCTCTATATTCTACAAGTATTTACTATATTAAAATAAATTATTAATATATAGATAAAATAATATTTTATTGTCATTTTTTTCTACATTGGCGTAATTATTGTAACTCTAACTATAATATATAAGAATACCTTTATTTTGTAGGAATCATGGTTAAAGGCGTAAAATTGAAATTTTAATTATAAATAACAGAAAATGTTAATAAATTAACATTTTTTTAACTTATTTTGCGCTAGTAAATACTTAACTGTATCCACTGTTAGTGCTAGAATGAATTATATAATTTATAAATTTTGTACACGAATAAAATAAAATATTAATCTATTTAAATATTTGAAAATATTTAGTACTTTCGGTTAATGGTTAGTTTTTTTGAATTAAATAATAAAAAAAAATATTGTCAACAAATTTCATTTTTTATTGTATATACATATTATAATTAGACATTGTGCAGCTTATTAATAATTTGATTACAAATATTATTTGCATTGCAGCATTTACTTTGTTTATTTTATAAAAATTTCTTGTTAATTACTTATTTAATATATAGTAAATAAT
Source organism: Adhaeribacter arboris (assembly GCF_003023845.1). NCBI lineage: Bacteria > Pseudomonadati > Bacteroidota > Cytophagia > Cytophagales > Hymenobacteraceae > Adhaeribacter > Adhaeribacter arboris. Next base: position 2,697,524 of record NZ_PYFT01000001.1, read on the forward strand.
TCTATAAACCTTTATTTAAATAATTAGTAAAAGACTTTACCAAAATACCAGAAGCACAAAAAATCACAACCTCTTTAGATTACCTGAGTCTGTGATAAGCTTTAAAACTATTTAGCATTATTTTATCTAATAAACATTATTCGTTAACAACATTAGAACTACGAATTAAAATTACTTTGCGTCATGAAAAAATTTATACTTGCTAATTCAATACCACGATGGGTCATTTTATTGATCGATCAGGTTATTACAAGCTGGTCATTTGTATTAGCATTCTTTGTAATAACTCAATTTGAATTTTCAAATATATTAAGAGGACATTTCTTTATATATACAGGTTTGTATTGTATTATCTCTTTAAGCGTGTTTTTTCTGATGCGTATTCACACGGGGGTAATTCGATATTCAAATACCCAAGATATTGTCAGGATTTTTTCAGCAGTGCTGGCAACTAGCTTTATCTACATTTTAGTGTTAAGCACAGTAGTTATTCCGGTTTATCACATTAACACGGTAAACATCTTTATAGTACTACTCATTAACTTTTTTATTTCCTCTTCTTTATTAATTATGCTAAGAATAGGAGCTAAAAGTTTCTTTCAATTCATTAAGAGAAGCACTTCAACCGAAAAGGAGACTGTTTTAATTTTTGGTTCAGATACTCACTCTATGCTGATAAAGAAGGCTTTAGAAAATAGTAGCTCAAGCAGATTTGTAATAGCTGGCTTTATTGACGACAACTATCAAAATGTTAATAAATATATTCAACAGAAAAAGGTTTACTCTGCTAAGAATATAGAACAACTTCGTTTAAAGCTTAAGGTTGATAAGATAGTAGTAATGAGCGAAGACTTAAAGACCGAGGGCAGAAAGAAAATTGTTGAGAAGTGTTTAGAAATTGGTTTAAAAGTACTTACAGTTCCGCCAACTGAACAATGGATTTCTGGCAAGTTACGCATTAATCAGATTCAAGACCTTAAAATTGAAGATTTACTACAGCGTGATCCTATTATTATTCAAAGCGATAACATCTCAAGAGAAATAACGGGCAAACGGGTCTTAGTTACAGGTGGTGCAGGCTCTATTGGTTCAGAAATTGTCAGACAAGTTTTAACTTTCGATCCAGCCATGGTAATTATTTGCGACCAAGCTGAATCGCCACTACATGAATTGCAACTTGAAGTAGAGGAAGCCTATCCGAATGCTAATATAAAGATATATATAGCAAATATTCAGAATTACAATCGGATGTACTCTCTTTTCGAAGAGTTTAGCCCTGAGATAGTTTTCCATGCTGCTGCCTACAAACATGTGCCAATGATGGAGAATAATCCTTCAGAAGCTATTATAACCAATATATTAGGTACTAAGACTCTGGCTGACCTATCTATTGCTTTTGATGTAGAAAAGTTTGTAATGATTTCAACGGATAAAGCAGTTAATCCGACGAATATTATGGGAGCTTCAAAACGTATTGCAGAAATTTATATTCAATCATTGAATAACATAAATGTTCAATCACTTAATAATATTAATTACATAAGCTCCCGCTTAAATGATTTAACACATTCTAAAACAAAGTTTGTAACTACCCGGTTTGGCAATGTATTAGGTTCCAATGGATCTGTAATACCCCGTTTTAGAGCACAAATTGAGAAAGGAGTACCTCTTACGGTTACACATCCAGAAATTACCCGTTATTTCATGACTATTCCTGAAGCAGTGCAGCTGGTATTAGAGGCCGGTAGCATGGGTAAAGGTGGCGAAATATTCCTTTTCGACATGGGGGAACCAGTTAAAATTGCAGACCTAGCCAGAAAAATGATCAAGCTAGCAGGTCTAATTCCAGATGTAGATATTAAGATCGTGTATACCGGTTTACGGCCCGGCGAAAAACTTTATGAAGAATTACTTAATAAAGAAGAGGAGTCAATCCCAACGCACCACGATAAAATAAAAATCTCTAAGGTTAGAACTTATTTATACGATAAGGTAGCTAGTGATATTAAAGATTTGCTTACTTTGGTTCAAAAAGAAAATGATGATTACGAAATCGTTAAGAAAATGAAAGATATTGTACCTGAGTTTTTAAGTAAAAATTCTAAATACGAAGAGTTGGACTACGGAACTTCTAATAGCAATTCTGTTTTAATTCAACAAGCTAGTTAAAAAATGTTTAGTTTATATAAAACAAAGGAATAACACTAGTTGAAGGGGAGATAAAACAAAGGCCACCCTGAAGATATACTGCTACTATATTATAAAACAAAAAAGGAACGGCTAGTGAGTCGTTCCTTTTTTGTTTTATAAGGTACTGCAATCCGGAGCTTAGATACACACGTAACTACATATTAGTATATTATTTTTACAGATAAAGATTTTTACAGATAAAGCTTTATAAAATTGATAGTAAGTTCGCTTGCTAGTTTGAATCCAGATTAGTGCTTTGAACCATCCGAAAAGATTTAAAAATAATCCTCCACAAATTAAGAGTTCTTGAATAAAGATATAAGTAGTATGAGTAAACCTAATGCAAACCGCTTTACTACTGATTCATTTATCAGAAGCCTAGAGAAGTAACAAATTACTTATGCTAATACGAACTACTACTTTTCATTCCGGATATGTTTTATTAAAAGCTAAGTATTACCTATGTTTTGCTTTAAGTTTAGGAATTTTCTTTCCAGGATTTGCTAATAAGCGGTACAATAGAGAAAATTCTCGAGATATATCTAGTTTCTATCCACCCTTATTTATTGGTATTTCAGAAAATCTGCTTATTTGTAAGCAGCAATGGCATTTTGAGAATTTTAATTTTGCTACCGCACCGAGTTTTGTTCAAAGTTATTCTTTAAGCATTTCAGAAAATACCGCTATTGGTACAAACGCAGATACTCTAACTGCCTCTGATCCTGATGGTGATAGGTTAATTTATTCTATTGAAAAAGGTAATACAATTAGTGCATTTTCTCTGGACAGTGTAACCGGAGTATTAAAAATTGCTAAATACCTTCATTACCATACGCAAAATCAATATTCTTTAACCATAAAAGTAACCGATGTTACTGGACTTTCCGCTGAAACTACCGTGACTGTTATGGTCGAACCTTCCAATCCAGTTCCTATTTTATCATCGTTTATCTGGGAAACGGTGGCTAGCCAGCCGTACGTAGTAAACGAAGCCCAAGGCGAAGTCGTAAATAATAAGTTATATACTTTTGGCGGTTTCGATAGTCAGAAAACTGGTTTTACTCCTACCAACCGCGCCTATGTTTATGACCCTGGTTTAAATAAATGGACATCTCTGACTCCCTTACCGCCTATGAATGGTACCAGTCATGGTGGTGTAACCCACGCAGGTATAACCACTGACGGTACTGATATTTATTTCGCGGGAGGCTATACCTCTAACATGGCCGGAACCGGACAAATATTTGGGACTAATGAGGTTTGGAAATATACAGTAGCAGAAAACCGTTACGAACGTTTGCCGGATTTACCCATTATAGTTGCCGCCGGTCAATTAGAATACGTTAACGGGCATCTCCACCATATTGGAGGCACCAACCAGAAACGCACAGAAGATTTAGGTAACCATTATGTCTTAAACCTGGATGATGTAACTGCCGGCTGGAAAACACTTGCTCCATTACCGAAACCCAGGCAGCATGCCGGTTCAGCCGTATACGAGGGTGAAATTTACTATATAGGTGGGCAAACCGGGCACGACAAAAATTTAATTACCAAAAAAGATGTACACGTCTACGATCCAGCGACAAATGTATGGACAAGTAAAGCCGACTTGCCCGTACCAGCCGGAAGTTCGGGCCGGGGACATATTAGTTCAACGGTGATAGTTGCAGGAAATCAAATTTTAGTTTTAGCCGGAGAAACAGTTCATAGTAGTGGTCAAACCAACTTAGTATCTGCTTATAATCCAGACACCAATACTTGGGGTAACCTAGCTCCTTTGCCGCAAGCTCGCTTCTCGGGAATAGCTGCTTTGTTAAATAATGCTATTTTCTACACGGGTGGTTCCCAGACCAATACTACCTTCAAAAGTTCTCCCGTTTTACCACCCTCCCAAAATCTCATTACTAATCTTAAGAGTGATTTAAAAGGAGTATACAGCTTAGGTGTATTAGTGGTGGGTGCTACTTTTTACACCGATCGGACTTATCAAGTAAAAACTTTACCTACAAATTTAAATAATTCTCTTTTTATTAAAACGCCCAATAGCGATAAAAATCTAACCGGAATGGAGGTCTTTTCATTTGAGCTAAGTAAAGGCGCAACATTATATATTGCCTACGATGCACGAGCTACCGTGCTACCAGCTTGGTTGAACGAATGGCAAAATTTAACAGCTACACTTACTAGCACTGACCCTATATATGGCACCTACCAGTTATACAGCAAAACTTTTCCGGCCGGGAAAGTAACTTTATCTGGTAATAAGGCATTACCTGCGGCTGGAGTTCTTTCTAATTATTTCGTTATAATAGTTCCTAATAATACCACCGGCATTGAACCTGAATTAGAAAAGGCAGAAATAAAACTGAAAATTTTTCCAAACCCTGGGTTACCTGGAAGTAATATTAAGATAATCGTATCTGGTTTAACTTTAAAAGTACCCGTTACTGCAACTCTACACGATATAGTTGGGCGCAAAGTATACAGTAAACAGGTAAAACCAAACCAAAAGGGCATCGTGCTGGTTGACTTAACTCCTTTTCCTCAATTAGCGAAGGGTACATATGTAGTTACTGTTAATGGACCATCAGGAAAAGCGCAAGCCAGACTCCTTATTCAATAAACTATTTAATTTTACTTCGTTCTTTACAATAATTATAAAAAATATTTATAATTATTACCTAATTACTATGTTTATGTAGAAATGGTATAATAATTGAAAGAATTCTTTATTAACTTCTCAAAAGATAATCTAATTATAGTGATTTTAGATATCCATTAACTAGTAATAGTTAGATTTTTATTATATTATCTTGAACAAAAGCAGAATTTTAGCAAGTACATATAAGGTTTTCACGAGTTTATTTGTAACTTTAACTAATATTTAGCCGTTAATCTAGATGGTCTATTGTAACTCTTGCTCTTCCATTATAGTTTTATCTTTTAAATAATACTTTATTTAAAAAAACAACCTTAATTTATTCTATTTCTACTCTTATATTCAATTCAGCATACCGATTACAAATTTTTGCCTTTATGAAAAAGAAGTATACTAGTATTCCATTGGCTTACAGAAAAAAATGGTTGGTTCTTGGCCTAATCATCTCTTTATTAACTATAAACAATAGTTTATTTGCCAAAAAATTAACCTTAGCCGACGCTCCTTGTAGCCCTATTAGTACATTACCCTGTAACCAATTAAGCATAGCTTTGCCTTTTTCTTTAACCTTTAATAGTAGTGTTGCAAATTCTATCACGGATAAAGTTGGTGCAGGTACTGGTTTTACCATGGTAGATACTTACTCGGGTACTCGCAACCCGGCCGATGGCAGTCCTAGTAATGCAAGTATTCCAGGTTATGAACCCTCCAAACTTACGGTTAGCTCTGGTACTTTAAAAATTTTAAGTTCTAAAGGAATAGCTTCTACAACTAGTAATAATCAGCTTAATTCTTTAGCAGTAAGAGTAGATAGTAAAAATAAATTACAAGTAGATGTAACTATACTTAATCCTTACAAAGGTACCAATTTTGAACAAGGCGGTTTATGGTTTGGACTTAGCGATAAAACATTTGTTAAGCTAGTTGCAACTGGCAACCAAATTGAGATGCGCAGAGAGTTTAACGATGTTAGCAGCACTACGGATCAACGTACTACCACTGTAATTAGTAACCTTAACACCCAAACCGTCCGACTTCGGTTGGTAGTTAGTCCAGCGTCTAATACCATAGAAGGCTTCTACTCCACCGATGGTACTAATTACCTAAATGTAGGCGCTACTTATACAGCTAAATCTTTAAATATAGCTGGCATGGGACTTACCAGTAGCACGGCTTATGCCGGAATATTTACCTCTCACCGCAACGGAACTACTCCAATAACCTATACTTTTGATAATTTCGGGGTTAAATCTTTAACAACGCCAAACCCATTAAGCAGTAATGCTTACTTGTTATTAGAAAACCCGGATAAGCTTCCAGCTTATGATCAGTTAACTTTTTCTAATATTCAAATTCCTTGGCGGAGAACCACTCCCGAGGTTACTCCTTATAATGCAAACCATAATCGGGTAAAGTTAAAAATAAGCAATAAGGGTACGGAAGATTTAGTTATTACTAACTTTTCCCTTTCTAACCCAAGTGGTTGGAAGTTAGACACCCTGAATGGTGTGGCTTATGATCCAGCAAAATTACCACTTACTCTTTCTAGCGGGGCTTCTGCCGAATTAGGAATTCAGTTTATTGCTAAAAACTTAGGTAATCAAGTTGTAGTCCTAACTGACAGGCTAACTATTTCTTCTAATGATAATTTTGCGCCCGAAAAAGAAGTAACGCTTCGGGGTTTATATCAATACAAAGGAGAGGGCGTAAATGAACCTTCGGCTCAGCAAATTATTGATGCTTTTGGTTTTACAACGAGAACGGGCTATGGACACAATGATGGGGATATTGATGGTAGAACTCTTGTTCCTAACTCTAGCGAAGTAGCCGCTGATTACTTCGCCCAGGTTGATCCCAGCATACCAGTATCGGTTTCGCTAATGGGCTCTTACCATGGTTGCTGTGCTCAAGGGGAAAAGATTCAATGGTACGATAAACAAACGCCCGGCACAATTAAAACTCTGTTTTTTCAGGAACCAATAGATGCGCAATCCTTATTGCCCCGCAAAGCAAAATCAAATGCTTTGGCAAGCGCCACCTTTAATATCTCTGGTAACTTTGGACTTATTGTAGGAACTTCTAACTCCGACAGAACCAAAAATTTTGAACAAAGACTTGGCATGCGTTTTTGGAAGGCCCTTGATAGTAATGGCAACGTAATTCCTAACACTTATATTTTTGGCACCGATTATCTTGGTACTACTTCTACTAATTATGATTACCAGGATAATGTTTACATTGTAAGTAATGTTCGTTTGGCAAACGGCATAGCTGATCTTCCGGCATTTGTTCCCACTCCTTCTTCTCTATCCTTAGGCTCTCTACTGGTTGGCGCGAATAAATCCCTAACGGTGCAATTAACCAATCAATCTGCTAATAGTGTTCAGATTAGTGGAGTAGAAGTTGTTGGCCCTAATTTGAGCGAGTTTACTGCCGATCCTCCCGCTAGTGCAACAGTAGTATCTAAAGGATCAACTACAGTAAACGTAAACTTTAAACCTACTAGTAGAGGACTTAAAAATGCTGCCTTAATGGTGTATTTTAATGGAACGGGAACCCCGCTGCGCATTCCGCTTTATGGCTTGGCCAACGATGCCAGCTTTAATTTAGCCCTCGTAAAACGTATAAAAGGAGGGTCTGATGCCAACGTAACTATTAATGGTACTACTTGGGAAGCAGATAAAGCGTACCGTCAAGGTTCCGTTAGATTAGACAAGCAGGTAGTGGTTGGTCCTATTGCTGGAACTGACCAGGATGTGCTTTATCAAACTTATCTTTCTGCTACTGCAAACTTAGCTGAAACACGCTATCAAATACCATTAGCTAATGGAACCTATTGGATTCGGATGCATTTCGTAGAAAATTTCTTTAATGGACCAGTGGGTGCCCGGGTATTTAGTACTACCATTGAAAATGAGCTGCGGCAAAGTGGCTTTGATATTTACCGTGAAGTTGGTTACCGGGCAGCTTTGGTAAAAGACTTTGAAGTAGTAATAAAAGATGGTGGATTGTCGATGAAGTTTAACCCAACTGCTAACCGCTTGGCAATTGCGGCGCTGGAGATTTATAAGGCAAATGCGGCAACAGTTACTGCTATTTCTAACGAAATTATAAACGAAAACACCACCAATACGGCAGCATTAACTGTTTATCCTAATCCAGGTTCCGCAGGTAGCCAGGTGGATGTAGTTTTAACAGGTTTCACACCCAAGCAGGAAGTTAACTTAACGGTGCAGGATGCCATGGGTCGGCAGTTCCATACTCGCCAGGTAATCACAAATTCAATTGGCGCTGCTCAAGTAGAGTTATCAGGTTCAGTAAGCTTACCGGCTGGTTTGTACATACTTAATGCGCAAAGCACCAACGTTAAAACACAGGCGAAACTGTTAATAAAATAAAAGAGTTTCATTTACATGTTAATAAGAAGGGAGCTATTTACTGTAGCTCCCTTCTTATTTTATAAGCATAGCTAATACTCTCATTATGTAAACACTTTTTAATTTAGTCTATAAACTTTATACTTGACTTAGCCAGCAAAACGCCTAATCTTATCAGGTAATATTTATTCAACCTTGGTTTAAATTTCGATTCTGCTAAACCTTGTAAATTTATTTTGAAAAGCTTAATACATTGCTCGTTCGGCAATATGAAATATCTTTCTATTCATCAATCTTATATTCTAAAGTTTTTTTAGGAATATGCCATGTGTACTACTTTAAATCTTTAATCAGCCAAACAGTATTAAGATAATAAACTAGATTATTAAACTAGTTTGTTCTTTTTAGTAAGCACTTTTAATAATTGGCATAAACAATAAAGCCGTCATTAAATCGAATGGCGGCTTTACTCTATTACTTAATTGATAATAGTATGTACGGGTACTCGTATTTAATTTTTAACTATTCTTAGTGTTTGAACTCCGTTCTTAGTTTTAAGTTTGGCTAGATAAATACCACTTTTAACAGCAATTGCTTCCCAAATTAAGTGAATCAAATTATTTGCTTCAACCGTTCCGGGCGGAAAAGATTTAATTACATTACCATTCAATTCGTAAATAGTTAATTCATATTCTTCCCTTTGAGCAAACTGTAAATTAAAAGTGAGGTTAGTACTAAATGGATTTGGATAAGCTTTCCATTCTGTGGTTAAAGCAAGTGCGGTAATTGGCTCTCCTTTTTGCTCTATCACTTTATCTTGCGCAAAAGCTAAACCATTAGAAATGGCCGCCATAGTTCCGGGAGCGTTGGTTGAAGTAGTTAATCGTAGAAGATCCATGTTTGGACCGCCTCTTCCAACAGACTTAATTCGAATAATATTGATACCAGCTTTCAAAGTTGTTTTTACCGTAGCATAAGACCATGTTGACCAGCTCTTAGTACTATTAAAGATCATAGCTTGCTCTATTATTTTCCCGTTTAAAAAAATCTTTAACGGAATCTCTTTGCCTTGACCATTAGAATAGCGAAATGCTAGTTCATAATTAGCCGCTTCTAAACCGGGTATAATCCATTGTACAAAATCATCATCTTGATTTATAAAATCTACGTAACCTTTACCACTAAATCCTTCGTGTTCGCTTTTTCTTATTCCTCCGTGTACGCCCGCCTGTTCTGCTTCGTATATACCTCGCTCAATAGGAGCGAAAGTAGCTGTAATTCGTTTATTGCGGCTCATAGTTAAAGTTAAGGGATTTTGGACACCATCCGCATCCCCACCCCAACCAACAAAACGATAACCAGCCTTCGGGTTAGCGGTTAACGAAACAACCGAACCACCTATAAAAAAGTTATTATTCGAGCTCTTGCCAATAGTACCTTCGCCGGTAGCAACAGACGTTAAAGTATAAGTTCCGGAAACATTATCGGCGGCCTCATTCACTATAATGCTTACCAACCAAAAATCATAATTCCCTTTTGAAGGAGCAGTTCGATCTTCCGTAACTAAAGATTGTGAATATCCTCCTAAAATGTACTGGCCATTATTGATTTGCTGCACCGATTGCAATCCGTCTTCTTTGCTGCCTCCAATGGTTTTATCCCAGGTAATAGTACCAGAATTGCTTAATTTTACTACCCAAAAATCAATATCTTTATTCGAAGACTCTGTTTTGTTACCACTCACGCCCGATTTGGAATAACCCCCCAGAATAAAGCCGCCGTCGCTGGTTTGTTTTACTGATCTTAAATTATCTTTATTGTTGCCGCCAATGGTTTTATCCCAGACAATATCTCCCAGATTATTCATTTTCACTAACCAATAATCTGTTTCGCCTTTACAGGCCTGCGTTTTATCACCACTTACCGGCGAACTGGAAGTACCTCCTAAAATAAATCCGCCATCCTTGGTTAACTCCAGCGATTGCAGTACATCTTCGCTACTACCCCCAATGGTTTTATTCCATACTATTAACCCGCGCGAATTTATTTTTACAATCCAGTAATCGGCGAAACCTTTGTTAGAGCCCGTTTTATTAACGCTACTGGACGAATAAGAATAACCCCCTAAAAGATAACCATCATCGTGGGTTTGCTTAATTGTCCGTAAAAAATCAAAGCTGCTTCCTCCAATGGTTTTATCCCACTCCTTTTTGCCGGTAGCATCCAGCTTTATAATCCAGTAATCTTTTTCCCCTTTCGAACCTATCAATTTATTCATGCCAAACCGGCCGGAAGCCGGTGAACCGGAAGTACCACCCAGTATATAACCTTTATCACTCGTTTGCTGCACAGAAACTAAGAAATCGTCGTAAATGCCACCAAAAGATTTGTCCCATTGCTTTTTGCCCGAACCATCAATTTTGATAATCCAATAGTCAAATCCAGCGGAAGCAACAACCGATTTGTCACCGCCTACCGGCGAATTAGAGTAACCGCCCAAAATATATCCGCCATCATTGGTTGGTTGCAAATACTGGAAAAAATCTTGACTACTACCACCAAAGGTTCTATCCCATTGCTGATTACCTGCGGCATCTACTTTTACAATCCAGTAATCTTCCTGCCCTTTTGAATCCGTTGATTTATTTCCATTAGCTGGGGAGCTAGAAGTACCTCCTAAAATGTAGCCTCCGTCGCTGGTTTGCTGTTGAAACTGCAATACATCATTATTACTACCGCCATAGGCCTTATCCCATTTTATAGAAATTTGAGCTTTTACGTGGTTAACCCGGGTAAAAAACAGGATAAGAAAGAATAAACTTATAAGCTTAAAAGTAAAGCCTTTTCTGGTTGTAACAGGTGAATTAGCAAAAGTCCTCACTTGAATATTAAGTATTAAGTAGTAAAAAGCTATCCCGAAATCTTGATTGAGCTACTAGCATGACATATAATAATCTTAATGGATAAGATTAAAAATACTCTTCAGGATGTTATATAGCAGCTATGTATAAAAATTAAATTATTATTTATTTTATATTTCTTTCAAATAAATATTTTGCCGTATGCTTTATAATTTTATTAAAATATTTATACAAATTAACAGCAAAATTAAACCCATAAACACATAATTGTTCTGCTAAATTAGCTTTTGTTATATCCTTTTAACAAAACTGAATTATTGTACTTATTTAAAAAATATAATTCTTATCTTTTTCTAACTCTGAATGTATATAATCTAATATTAGAAATGGGTGCTCTTAGATTATATAGAAGTAAATATGTTTATTTATTAATGTTTGTAGTAACACCCACTCAGTATATCCTTTACTTAGTTTTACTATTTATCCTATAAAAATATATAATATCTTATAGAAAAGTCATTGTATTCTATCTATAGAAAACCCTAGTCTTTATAGTAAATACTATTATAACCTAATTAAGTACCCATTATTAAGCATCTACTACAAGAATTTATTCAATTTTTTAATCAATATAGTCTATTATATTTAAACTTAATTAAAGTGAACAACATTACTAAATTAAGCACTACTTTAGAAAGTACCAAATTTAAAAGGTTGCATTTTTATTTGGTTATACCCGGATAATTCAGAAGTTATATTTTTTAACCACTAAAGTGCTTAGCTTGAATACTTGAAGAGGTTCAATATCAAAGAAGTACAATAATATATTTCAAGAAATTAAATATAGAAGAAAGTAGCAATCAGTGCTACCCGTAAGTTAGAACCGTTTCATCATCAGTAACTTGAGTTATTTAGCCAATCATAGACTTCCATTGTTAACTATAACGAGGAACTATTATCTACTTAAAGTGACTGGTTGTGAAATCGGATGGTTGTTTGAGTTTTAACCAGGAATTGAAATTAGAAAAATTAATTTCCTGTCTGATTTTAATTAATCTTGACACAGCCAAGCAAGCGCCGTTTCCTGATTATTGAATTCTTTGGTTTGAAAAGCTAATGTTTCTTTATGCTTTATTTCAGCAGCGTAGCTTTTTAGCAAATTTTCGCGTAGTTCATTTTCTGAAATAATACGGGCCATTTTCCGCAATCGGGTATGATTAAAGGCAAGTACCAGCCTAAATAACATAGGCTTGTAAATTTTATCGTCCAAGGTAACAACCGATTTACTGGAATCAATCAATAACCTTTTAATATCATAGTGGCTAACAGTATCCAGCAACTTCTGAAAAGAGAACTCTAACTCCGAAACAGAAACATCTTTTATATCCGGCCACTGCACACTTAAAATGTCTGTCTTAACATCGTATATTAACTCCAATAAAAGATCTTGGTGTAAAATCATCTTGTATAAAAAGTATTAACTTTCTTTTAATCTACTTATATCACCGAAGTAATGCCACATATAGGAGGTTCGATAGATGAAATTCTAGGAGTATAATTTAACTAAATAATTGCTACTTCTAGCCTGGTTCCTGATAAGACTTTTAAGCAGAACCTGCCAGGTTACCAAATAACCAATAATTATAAGGAATAAAAAATTTAAATTATCCGCACCTACGTTTTTCCGGATAAAACGCACCTGACCGTAAGTTGACAAAGAATTTAGAAGCCGAAAAGTATTTAGATTCTATTCCCTTAACTAAATAAGTATATCGGCACTAAATTATTTGGGTTGACTAGGTACCAACTGTCCCCGCTCATCATAATAAAAAGCTCCCTCGAAGTAAGACATTGGAACTCTTAAAGCAGCCGCTACGGCCTTAACTGTTGCTGCTCCGTGTTCTTCGCTTTCCAGATTATGATACAATAAAATGGGAGTGAGCCCTAAATTGTTGGCTAGCTCATCAATAGTAATCGCAGAATGCTCTAAGGCTGTTTTAAGAAGTTGCGTACGGTCGTATCCGTTATCCATGAGTTCATGTTGTTTCTAGGTATTAATAACGATAAAATAGCAGAAAGTATTAACCCAAACTAAAATTTTGAAACTTCCCCAGGCAACTAATTCAAAGCCAACAAATTTTATTCAAATGCTGCTTGAAAGCTTTGATACAGCAACTCTCTTTCATGTGTGTACCCATTCTTCTAATCAAGATAAATCGGCATTAAAAGCAAAAGTAAGTAGTTTTACAATAGTTCCGGCTTGTTGCTCTCTGCTCCCCACTAGTTAGCAAAAACTATTTTAAAGCTGGCTACCCGAACTTATTAATTTTTTTTGATGGCAACAGAAAAATGGATACTTTAAAGTTTAATCTAAAGCAAAATCTGCTATGGCTCGCCTATTTAAAAGTCTTCTCTGTATTTTATGTTATTTTATTTTTACTCAGGGTGCCTTATCGCAAGAGAACCATTCGAATGTGGGCCTGAATATTGGCAAATATTATACTTCTTTTGACGGCATAAAAATTTATTATGAAGTACAAGGTGAAGGGCAACCGATACTATTGCTGCATGGCTTCACGAATACGCTGGATAACTGGAAAAAGAAAATTGTATATCAGGATTTACTAAATAAGGGCTTTCAAGTAGTAGTTTTAGATTTACGCGGCAATGGTAAATCGGATAAACCCCCAACTGTAGCTGGTTACCAGAAAGATGCCGAAGCCCGGGATGTAATGGGTTTAGCTTCTGCTTTGAAATTTAAAAATTACCAAGTGGCGGGCTACTCGCGCGGTGCTATCATTACCGCCCGATTACTGGTACTGGATAAAAGAATTACTGCCGCAGTATTAGGCGGTATGGGCGAAGCTTTTACCAATCCTAACTGGCCCCGCCGCCTTGCCTTTGTAAATGCTCTAAGCGGTAAAGAAGAAAACAAAGATTTTGAAGCTTTTTTAAAATCGGTTCAGGAACGCGGCCTCGATCGCCAGACCCTTACCTTTCAGCAACAAGCCCAGCCTAGCACCTCTCCTACTGAATTAGCCAAAGTACAAATACCCGTTTTGGTTATTTCCGGCGTTGCCGATAATGACAACGGCTCCGCCGAAGAATTAGCTAAATTATTACCCAAGGCCGTTGTTAAGAGAGTGCCGGGCGTGCATAATACCGCTTGGCAAACACCGGAATTTGCCCAGGAAGTAATAAGCTTTTTACAACTGAATAAATAATGGAAAAAGGAAGGTGAATTTAAAAAACGAAGTACCTGCTTCTTTGAAATAAGCTTTCAGGAATTTACCAGCACTTAAGTCAAAAAGCTTATTCCTAATAGTATGATTTTCATGTACTTATTTTTAATTGAATTATAGGCAAAAGTACAGAACAAACTTACCTCAATTAGGGAAGATATTTTATTGAGAGATATAGAATTAAAAACTACGCTTATTTTTCACCCGGTTAGGGAATTACCATTTTTTACTGCTTCCGATTTACTTAAAAAAATAAAGGAGTTATTACCGGCAATACTTAACTCTTGCATCAACAGTTATAAAAAAGCTACAAAGTGACTGATATAATCATTGTCGAGTTTCCTTCAAATCTCGGTTTAAAAGCTCCGGCACCGGGTAAAGAACCGGGCGTTAAAAAATTACCGGAATGGTTGCGCCAACATCGCTTCCACGAGTTACTAGCGGCTGATGAAGTTCTAACATTAGAGGCACCTTTGTACTCTCCGGACCGGGATCCGGAAACGGCCGTTCTAAATGCAGAAGCTCTGGTCGGGTATGCTCAGGAACAATCCGGATTATTGCAGAAAGTGCTAACAAAGCAAAAATTTCCGGTGGTATTAGGCGGCGATTGCAGCATTTTGCTGGGCACTGCGCTGGCTTTAAAACAAACCGGCAATTACGCTATATTTTACCTCGATGGGCATACCGATTTTATGGAACCTCATTTATCCGCTACGGGTGGGGTGGGTGGTATGGCTGCTGCCATGGTAGCGGGCTACGGCCCCCCAAAGTTAACCAATATCAATGATTTAGGCCCTTACTTTAAAGAAGAATACGTTTGGTGCGTTGGGAACCGGGAGTACGACGAAGAATATGAAAAAGCAATTCAGGATTCACAAGCGCATTACCTTTCCTTAAATGCCTTACGAGCAAGAGGAATAAATACTAGTATTAACTCCTTCCTCAAAATGATTGAAACACAAGAATTGGATGGTTTTTGGCTCCACCTGGACGTAGATGTTTTAGAAGACGAAGTAATGCCGGCTGTGGACAGCCGCACCCCCGGAGGATTAACCTATGAAGAACTGAACAGTATTCTAGCTGCTTTAATGGCTAGCCCAAAAGCAACCGGATTAGAAATAACCATTTTAGATCCGGACCTGGACCCCACCGGCCACTATACCGCCAGATTTGTTTCTGAATTCACTCAATCTTTTACCCAAGCTCGAAAAGTATACTCTCCTAATACGCTTTAACTAAAACCAGCCTATTACTAAATTTTTTGACCAGGAAACCGAACTACCAAGTTTACATGAGTACAGAACCCGAGGAACCAATTATTACGGCCCAAACAGAACACTTGGAAGAACTACTGACCATGGCTTTAGATTTATGGCCCGACCAGAATTACGAAGACCTGAAAACTGTTCTTCTAAAAATTCTCTCCTCCGATAGATTCAAAGTATTTCTGTTTCGGTGGGCAGAAGAGTTTGTAGGCTTTATTTATTTAGGTATCAGAACGGATTACGTAGAAGGTTCCGAATCGAGCCCAACGGGGTATGTAGAAGGCATATACGTGAAACCAGCCTTCCGGCGCAAAGGTATTTCCCGAAAGCTGCTGCAGGTGGGAGAAGATTGGGTAAAAGAAAATAACTGTACGCAAATAGGCTCCGATACAAGCTTAGATAATACCGTAAGTTACCATTTTCATTCGAGTGTTGGCTTTAAGGAATCCAGCCGTGTCATAGCTTTCATTAAAGATTTAAAATAATTTATGCTGTAATACTAGTTCAGGTTCCTCTATTTTTATTTTCTGCTTTTTGGTTTTTCTCAAATCTTTTAATCCTACTTTCAAGCGTTAGCTACTTTCCAATTTCCTTACCATCAATTTCAGTAAAACAACATTAAATTTTAAGCCGATTCTGAATACCAGCAAACGTGCTATTTGCAATTTTAGGATAGAAGGCGTTTGTTATTATGTGAAACTTCCGCCCTTAATTTTCAATAATCTTTGTCTGAGCAAATTAAACCCTTTGGCCTACTTACAATCTAATGGCCCTCCTACCTAGTTTAGATGTCTTTTTAAAAATAAAAAAGTCTTACGTAAAAGAATAAGTTATAAAAGTTTGTTTATAAACAGTATAACCTAAAAAGATACAGATTTACTTCAGATTTACCAACTACTTTTACCCGAATCATACTATTTTTTGCCCAGTACTATGAAAAAACCTGTATCTCTTCTGCTTTTACTAATTTTAGCGCTTTGCAATCAATTAGCCATTGGTCAAGGAACCGGAAATAGCGGCGCCCTGACGGGTTCACTGGCACCTAAAGGCAATAGCCGGATTACGGGTACGGTGCTGGATGCCACCAATCAACATCCGGTTAGCTTTGCCACCATTACCCTTAATAATCCTGCTTCCGGCAAAGCCTTGGATGGCGCTCTTGCCGACGATAAAGGTAAATTTACGATTAGCAATATTGGGGGCGGTACGTATCAGTTGGTGATCACTTTTATTGGTTACCAAACCCGGACCATTAACGATGTAAAAGTGAGTGGCCGGGACGAAGCCGTAAATCTGGGCGAAATTAAAATTAATACCAGCACCCAAACCCTGAAAGAAGTTACAATTGAAGCCCAGCGGGCCATGATTGAGGAAAAGGTCGACCGGACCGTATACAACGCCGAAAACGACCAAACCAACCGCGGCGGCGATGCTACCGATGTGCTCCGGAAAGTGCCGATGTTATCCGTGGATTTGGAAGGTAATGTTTCCATGCGGGGCAGCCAGAACATAAAAGTATTAATCAACAATAAACCCTCTACCATTGCCGCCAGCAGTGTGGCCGATGCGTTAAAACAAATTCCGGCCGACATGATAAAATCGGTAGAAGTAATTACGTCGCCTTCGGCCCGGTACGATGCGGAAGGTTCGGCGGGAATTATTAATATCGTTACCAAAAAGAATAATTTATCCGGATTTTCCTTGAATGTGGATGGCAGCGCCGGTTTACGGGGTTCTAATTTAGGTTTAAGAGGCTCGTACCGCAAAGGTAAAATGGGCTTTTCCTTGGGTGGCTTTGGCCGGTCTATGTATAACGTAAAAGGGGCTTTTAACAACGAGCAAACTAGTATTTTTACCGATGACTTAGGTATCGAAATCCAAAATTTAAGAAAACAAAGCGCGGATACCCGAAGCCGCAATTTGTTTGGCCGTTATACTCTAGGCTGGGATTATGATATAGATAAAAACAACTTTATTACCGCTTCGGTAATGTTCGGTGTCCGGAATGGCCGGCAAAATCAAGACTTTCTCCGCACTTTAACTTACCGCAATGAAACTTTTATTCGAAGCATTTTAGAGGATAGCGAATCCAAAGATTTATCGGGCAACGTGGATGTTAGTTTAAACTATACGCATACTTTTGCCAAGCCGCAGCAGGAGTTAAATATACTAACGCTTTTTAGCCGTAATAACCGCACCAACGATTTTATTCGCGATTCTTTAAACGAGGACAACAATGCAATCTTGCACCGCTTAAAAAACGACAACCAAAGTTTTAATCAGGAATCTACCATCCAGGTAGATTATCAAAATCCCATTGGGAAAACGCAACTGGTGGAGTTTGGGGGAAAAATCATTAGCCGCCAGGTTACCAGCGATTATCAATCTTCCGAAGCGGATGGACCTAATCTTCCTTTCGTGCCGCTCTTAAACCAGCAGTTTGCCAACGTATTTGATTATAACCAAAATATTTCCGGGGCTTATACTTCTTATACCTTAACGACTCCTAAAAATTATAGCTTAAAAGCTGGTGCCCGTTACGAGTATACGACCATTGATGCCCGTTTCAAAAATGGCACTAACGGCGAGCGGGATATTCCTTCGTACGGCAGCCTGGTACCCAGCGTAAACTTATCGAAAAAGCTAAAAAGTGGAAATACGGTAAAATTAGCGTATAACCGCCGGATCCAGCGGCCCTCATTGCAATATTTAAATCCAAACGTACAAAGTGCCAACCCCATAAATATCACCGTAGGTAACCCGGATTTAAGGCCCGAATTCACGAATAACTTTGAGTTAGGTTATAACACTTACCTTAAAAGTACTTTCTTAACCTTTTCCACTTTCTTCCGCAATACCAATAATTCTATCCAAAGCGTGCGGGAACCTATTCGGCCTGGCTCCGACACCATCCGTACTACTTATGCCAACATTGGTCAGGAAGATGCTTATGGATTTGGGGTATTTGGGAATGTTAACCTATCCAATAAATTATCGATTAACGGTGGTACAGATGTGTACTACGCCGTGCTCGACAATAACCTTGCGGACCCTCTGTTGAAAGCAAGTAACACGGGTTGGGTAGCTAGTGTTCGGGCCATGGGTTCTTATAATTTTGCCAAGGATTGGGGATTACAGTTATTTGGTTTTTACCGGGGGCGCCAAGTGCAGTTACAAGGTTTTCAAAGCGGCTTCGGAATTTATTCTTTGAGCCTACGCCGCGACTTTAAAGGTAAAAGAGGCAGCATTGGCATTGGAGCCGAGAACTTTATTACCTCTAATATTAAAATGCGCAGCGAATCACAATCCGCTAACTTTTACCAAAGAAGTACCAATACCATGTACAATACCAGCGTAAAAGTTAATTTCAGCTATCGCATTGGTAAAATGAGCATGGATGATCAGCCCCGGCGCCGGAAAAAATCTGTTACCAACGACGACCTAAAAGAAGGTGGTGGTGATGGCGGCCAGGATAATGGCGGAGGCGGTGCAGCCGGCAATAATGGTGGCCAAGGCGCAGCGGGTGGCGGACAAGGTCAACGCTCCGGAGGACAAACTCAAGGTACCGGAGGACGGCCTGGTGGGCAGATGCCACAAAGACCTGGCGCTGGCAACGGGCAGGCTCCAGCTGGTCGCTCTGGTCAAGTAACTCCTGGTCAAATAGTACCTGGTCAAGCCCCAACAACTGCACCTGGACAATCTTTACTCGGCAACACTCCCGCTGATTCAATAAAAAGAGCGCCGCTGACTCAACCAAATCAACCAACTGATTCTGTAAAGCCAGCAGCACCTACGGATTCTTTAAATCAAGCACCCGTTACTCAGCCTTCAGCTACCCCAACGGATTCGCTGCAACAAGCACCGGCTAACAGACCCACAACTCCGACTATGCCGGAAGTTAATAAGCAACCAGCCAGACAAGAGTAGGAAGCTTAAAAATAGATGCAAAAACAAAAAGCTGTTCTTAGTCAGAACAGCTTTTTGTTTTATTAGTTATTGCAACAACTATCGTCTAAATCAGAAATTTAAATTTCAAGCATTTAAAGTAAACCTGCTTAAAAGATTAGTGACAGCTTATAAAAATTTTAAAGTTTATTACCAAAGTTCCCGGCTTAGGCTATAACCTGGATGGCCTTGACTCAGAGCATCGGTAATTAAACCGGCAATAGTAATGGCTACTTCGCCGGAAAATTTATCCGCTTCGGCGCCGTTGGAGTAATGAACATGCAAAGATTTTACGTCGCCGTTTTGCTCAAATAAACAACGCGAAATCGCATTTAAGTTAATCAGGTACGATTGTTTTCTATCTAGTTCGGAATAAGTAAAAAGAATAACGTTTGGTTTTTCCATAGTAATAGTTGAGTTCCGTTAATAGTACCGCTTCGGTTACAAGTTACTCTGTACGGCTATCCTCTATTTTCCGTTATTTAATTTTCGAAGAGGTTTGTTTTTAGATAATGATTAACTAACAGTAATTTAAAAAATCAAATATTATCTTCATCGCCACTTTATAAAAATCCAGTTTAAATTAATTATAAGTTTTAATTAGTTTTTACATATTCCACCAATAAGTAAATTTAAAAACCAGCGCCCTACTCTTCACCGCAAAGTTGGTGGGTAAATAATTATCGGTGTACACGATAAATAAATCCGAAGCGGGTTTATAACGCCATTGCAAACGGGCATTTAAATTTACGTTATCTATCTGCTCGTTATATTGCACAAAAGTTGTCAGATACAAAGTGTTCGTTAGGGTAACATCCAAACGCGGCCCAATCAACCAGAATTTATTTCTTCCCCAAGGCTCGGGTAAGGTTATGTCGTTGAAATTGGCGGCCACCGCAATGCTCACGAAAGGCTGAAATCGATAACCTAAACTGCCCGCCAAATTTAACCGGGTACCATTGGCATAGTAGCCACCGTAACGCGTGCTAAAAGAATAAGTAAAAATGCTTTGCGGCTTCGAAATAAACTCCGTTCCCCACGATTTCCAGTTATGTTCCGTCCCGCGGGCCAGGGTGTCGCGGCGAAAGTTAGTCGGATCAAAAGGCTGCAATAATTTCACGTAATCATAAGCTGTCCAAGCGGTAAAGGTGCTCCGGCTCCGGAAAGTAAACGCATAAGAAAAGAGGCTGGTATTATCGGTAGTTTTAAAAGCTTCGTTCGTAATATAATTGGTACTAATACTGGGGCCATGGTTCAAAACAGGTCCTTTCTTCGGGAAAAAAGAATACCCTACTTTCGGATTTATCTGAATAAAACTTTGGCGCGGTACGTAACCCACTTCGGCCGTATAATTACGCCCTACGTACTGGTGCTGCCAGTTAATTAACCAGGCCCGACTAGAATATTGCAAATTGGCCGCATGTACCCAATCCCGCCCAGTTTTCCCCGGACTAAACGACTTTAAAACCATGGCTTTACCGGTCCACATATTATTGGCTGAAGCTAGGTTATATTCAAAACCAAAATTCCGATTATACCGGGAGTAAACCGGCTTGCCCGGTTCTTTGCCGGGAGTATAGTTTAAGGATTCTTTATTAATAAAAATAACGCCGATGTTAGACCGGGCAAAAACCCGCCTTTGCAACGAAGCTACCGCAAAGTTCTGAGCCGGAAGACCCATTTCGTCTACTTCGCCGGTTTGCATATCCATAATACCGAGCCGCCAGTCTTTATTTAACCGGCCGCTTAAGCGGGCACCGAAACGAATGGGTACGCCCAAACCAATGCGCCGGGAGAAAAAAGGCCGGATATTGGCGTAACCATAATTGGTAAATAAATCGCCGTTTTCGAGGAAAAACTGCCGCCTTTCCGGAAAAAACAATTCGAACCGATCCAGATTAGTTACCTGCTGATCCACATCCACTTGCGAAAAATCCGGATTGACCGTTAAATCCAGGTTTATAGCAGAAGTAATGGCTACCTTCGCGTCAATGCCTACTTCTTTGCGGTACTCCGTTTTTTGCTTACCCGAAAAATCACGAAAAAGACCGCCCAAAGCATAAGGAATTAAGGAAATATTGGTACCCGCTTCCGGTGGCGGTTGGTCCCAAACCAAGGTACCCGTATACGCCAAGGCGGCGCTCGGGAATTGCCGGGGAACCGGCGCCCAGGCCGATTTTTCGGTGCTTTTTAAATCCTGGCGGCTAAAGTTAATGCCCCAATTAGTGATGCCTTTTTTGTACCGGATGGTTTTAAATGGAATAGCAGCTTCAAAAACCCATTTATCGTCGTAATTTTTAACCGTAGAAACCCATTTATTATCCCAGCTTAAATCTACTTTACTGCCTTCGTACATAATACCGTCCCATTGCGCCCCGGCGGCATTGGCGCCAAAAGAGAAACCATTAGTTTGGTCATCGAAGGGGTCGATGAAAAAAATAAAATTATCGTTTTTCCCGAAGGCCCAATCCCGGCGAAGAGATTCTACCATGTACGGTCCGGGCAGGGTAACGTAGTTTACCGCTATTATGTAAATGTTATTTTTATCGTACGTCATGCGTACGTCTGTAGGAACCTGGGCAAGGCTGGTATCCATGGGCAACATCATGAAAAAATCTTTGGCTACGGCGGCTTCCTGCCAGGCCTGTTCGTCCAGTACGCCATCAATTTTTATTTCGGAAGAAGCTTCTTTAATGGGTAACTGATAAGCCGCATTCTTTTTCTGGGCCAGCAACGATAAGGAAAGAATAGTTAAGCAAAGCGTAAGTAAAGTTATTCTCATAAGCGATAATGAGGTATTCGGGTTTATTAGAATAAATAAAAGAGCTGAAGTAAAAGAAATTTAAAGCAAAGACGAATGTAGTGTTTTACGCGCAGGTGTACTTCATGAAAATAAAAAATAAATAATGCTCTTTAGCCAACATCATACAAGCGGGCAGATATTTCTGGTTTTAAATTAAAAAGGTCCGGGCTCAAACTCTAATAATAATTAATTTTTTCGTTGAGAAAGGACAATTGCGAAAGCAAAGCTAACCTCTAATTTTTTTATTATTAGTATATAAATAAGCTTTCTCGGGCTTATATTGCCTTATACTTTCATTAAGAGCATGCAGCAATTTCTTATTTTATTGTTGCTGGTTTCTGGCGAAGCCTTGGGGCAAAGCAAAGAACCAAATTATAATAAAGTGGCTGTACAATCATCTTAATATTGACTAGTGAATTAAGTTTAGATTTTAAATTTTGAAGAAGGACTCGCTCCTGATTCAACCAAGAAAAGCCAGATTACATGAGAAAACAAATTTTTTTACTACTTCTATTATTTACCATCTTCACATTTGTAACCCAAGCCCAAAACAAAACTCTTTGGAAAGGGAAAAAAAGTGCGGTTGTTTTAACTTACGATGATGGTCTGAACACGCACGTGAACCAAGTTATTCCGGCTTTGGATTCAGTGGGTTTAAAAGGTACATTCTATATTTCCGATTATTTTGGTGGGCTGCAAACGCAAATTCCTAAGTGGCGGGTTGCTGCCGCCCAGGGGCACGAATTAGCCAATCATACGATTCATCATCCTTGCACCGGCAGTTTGCCCGGTAGAGAATTTGTAAAACCCGATAATGATTTAAATAATTATTCGGTGCGCCGGATGACCGATGAGATCCGGACGATGAACACGATATTGTTTGCTATCGACGGAAAAGTTAAAAGAACCTTTGCTTATCCTTGCGGCGACACTAAAATTGGAAATACTCCCTACCTGGAAGGTTTAAAAAATGACTTTGTCGGTGCCAGAGGAGTTAGTCCGGCCATGCCCACTCCGGACAAGGTAGATTTGTACAACATTAGTTGCCACCTAGTAAACGGACAATCGGGGGAAGAACTGATAAAATTAGTAAAGCAAGCCGAAGCTAATCAAGGTTTACTGGTGTTTCTTTTTCACGGGGTTGGCGGCGAACACAGTTTAAATGTTTCGCTAAAAGCGCATCGCCAACTGCTTCAGTATTTAAAAAAGCGCGAGCAAGAGCTCTGGGTGGCCCCTATGCTGGACGTAGCGGAATTTATTAAAGAGCAGCAAAAAAAATCGTAATTCAAATCGTAAAATCTGGCTATTTTAATCTTCTATATAATTTCTAAAAGCAAAATGCCGATCATTTATAAATACGACGTGGTACCATCCGCTGAACAAATAATTGAATTATACAACAACGCCGGTTTACCCAGACCTACCCAAGATGCGGAACGAATCCGGAAAATGTATCAGAATGCCAATTTAATTATTACGGCCTGGAGCGGAGAGTTGCTGGTAGGTGTTTCCCGATGTATAACCGATTGGGTATGGAGTTGTTATTTAGCTGATTTGGCAGTACGCGATGCTTTTAAGAAATCGGGCATCGGGAGAAAACTAGTAGCATTAAGTAAAGAAAAAGTAGGCCCGGAATGTATGGTCTTGTTGTTAAGTGTGCCAACGGCAATGGAGTATTATCCTAAAATTGGCATGGAGAAAGTAGAAAACGGTTTTATCCTGCCTAGAAATAAATAATCTTAGAATAGAAGTTCCTGTAATGGATTCTCTTCTTTAGTATTTAATGACAGACCAAAGTATTTAATGACAGACCAAAAAATTAAAACGGAATAATAACCTTTACGCTGAAGTTTCGACCCATATTATAAATTCCCCGGTGATTATTCGGCGAAGCCTGGTAATATTCAAAATATTTAAGCCGGTTTAAGTGCGATTGGTACGCTTTATCCCATAAATTATTCACCTGAAAGAATAGCTGGCAAAATACCCGTCCGGATTTTTGTTTTACGGATGTTCCTAAACCGGTATTAAAAAGCACGTAGCCGGGAGTAGGCGTTTCAGTTTTATCTACCGCGTATATTTTGTTTTGCCGGGCGTAAGCATCCAGTTCCAAGCGGGCGTAAATGCCGGTGTAAGCTCCCACGGATTTCCGTAAAGTACCCCGGATTTCCGAACGAAAATGCAAAGGCAATATAAAAGGCAGGTATTTGGCGGCATCGCCGTAGGTTTCGCGGAGCTTGCTGTTTTTGTTTATACCTTTCACGTAAGCCAGGCTGTTGTTAAAGTTCAGCCACGATACCGATTCAGGATGCAGGTTTAAAGTAAATTCTCCGCCGTACAATTGGGCTTTGGATTGTTGGTATTTATAAGTAAGATTTCCTTGGTCATCCACAATGGGTTGTCCTTGGCTATCGCTTAAACGAGCCTGAAAAATATAGTTAGAAATGCGGTTATCAAAAACTTCTACGCTGACATCTACATTTTTCAGGTAAGCCAGGAAGCTTATATCTTTTTGAAAATTAAATTCGGGCTTAAATTCCCGGTTGCCTTGGTAGCGGATGTGCGCTCCTGGGTCCAGGCCGTTGGAACCCACTTCGTTTATGTTGGGAGAACGATAACCGCGGGCTAAATTAGCTTTAAATAAAATTCTCTCCGATAGATTGTACGTTGCCCCTAAACTACCCGAAACGCCGTGATAGGGGTGAGTAAACTCCGGAAATTGTAAATAAGCCCCCGGTTCCTGGGCATTTGCTTTCCGTCCGAAGCCGGCCGCATCCGTGCTGGTGTAAAAATTGTTCCAAATTAAAGAACGGGTATCGTACCGGATACCACCCGAAATATCGAACTTACCCAATGCCCGTTTGGTAAACACAAAAGTACCCACATCAAATAAGGCATAATCCGGAATCGGGAAATTAGTGGCATCTTTATTTTTATTCGTCTGGAACATGCCATTTACGCCCACGGTAGTTTCTAAACCATTCCAGGCGGGCAAGTTATAATGCACGTCGTAATTAAGTGTATTTAGCACCAGGAACAAAGCTGCTTTATCCGGCAGAGTAGGAAACAAAAATTCGCGCCGTCGGCTTTGCTGGAAGCCGAAAGTGGCATTGATATTTCCCTGACCAATGATGAACTGATTATGCGTATATACCCGGTAATGTTGGATGGCTTGGTGCAAATCGCCGATAGAATACGTTTTTAATTCGTTTTCCGGTACAATGGGCCGGTTTTTAACGTCATCGGCGTTCCCTTCCCGGATAGGTTTGGTAAATTGGCGGCTTAAAGAATCGCGGCTGCCATCCGGAATTTCCTGCAGATTATCGTAAAGAGTAGCCGATATTTGCGAAAAACCCCAAGATTTATCTACCCGGGCCGTACCGCTCACATTGTACTCGCGGTAGGCGCTGCCGTAAACCCGGCCATCCACAGGATTGCGGTAATTATGCGCTCTTTTTTGGGTACCGCGCAGATAAAATTTCCAATCGTTTTTGTTGTAAGATACGCCTAAAGAAGTGCCAATTAAGCCGTTGTTGCTGTGAAAATCCGTTAATAAATCGCCTTTTAACTTTCCGTCTACGCCTTGGGGTATTGCCGGAATCATGTTAATTACGCCCGCTAAGGCATCCGATCCGTAGGTAAGACTGGCCGGACCTTTTACTACTTCGGCCCGGTCAATACCGTACTGGTCTACCTCGGTGCCGTGCTCATCGCCCCATTGCTGCCCTTCCTGCCGGATACCATCGTACATATTAAGTACCCGGTTATACCCCAAACCCCGAATAAATGGCTTCGAAATGTTAGGTCCCGTAGTGGTAGCACTTACGCCGGGCACGCCTTTTACAATGGCATCAATAATATTAGAGTTTACGTTAATGTTAATTTCTTTCTTAGAAATGGTAGCAATCGGAATGGGGCTTCTTTTCACTTCGGTGGCCCGGGTAACTCCTGTTACCACAATTTCATCGAGCTTAGAGGTAATTTCTTTTAAAGTAAAATTGATGGTAGTGGTAGAACTGGGAGTTAAGGTGGTCGAAGCTTTTTCGGGCTGGTAACCAATACTGGAAGCTCCTACTTCCATGGTACCCGGCGGTACATTTTTAATTTCGTAATACCCTTTATCGTTGGAAGTAGCCCCAAGCCGGGTTCCGACAATCCCAACGGAAGCATAAGCCAAGGGTTCGCCATTCGCCATTACTCTCCCTTTAATTACACTATTCTGCGCAAAAAGGGAAAAAGAGGAAAGTAAAATAAAAATTAAAGTAAAAATATTTTTCATGTATCTGTTTCAATCAGCAGTTAACCACCTTCTTAATCGTTTAAACCCAGAATGGTATAAACTTAAAATCCAAGATGAAAAATTCTGAATTACTTTATCGATTTCAAAATTTGATAAAACCAAAAATGTAACACCTCCTTCTTTTAACTCCCAAAGCAGAAAATTTTCAGGATTAATATATTAAGCATTCATTCGCAATAATATAAAACAGATTAGATTTAGTATATTCATTTTTCAATAAATTGTTGTAAAATACACCACGGTAGCCGTTAAAACTGGAATAATTAACGGCCAGCGCTTCTTTGTTAAGAAAAATACCTACCAATAGCTTGTTTTTATTTAATGAATGTGGTGGAAGTTATTCATCAGAAAGATAAGCAAAACTAGCTTGAGGTATAAAAGACGCACTAAAGTCGGTTTACTTGTGGAGCCGGTTTCCGTCTTCAGGCGGCGACGCTCTCTTATTTCAACCGTAACTTGTTTGCCTCGTGGCTGGCGGGCACCGCCCGGAAGAACCAAACGGACTTTGAATGCTAGTAGTTGCTGCCTATCGGTAACCTCCTACCATCTTGGTAACCAGTAAATACGTTCTGTTTACTTCCATTTGAAATAATTTGCTATTATACAGAAATAATGGCTTAGCTTATATCTATCTCTTGCTTCTGAAAACTACTACAATTGCTTTCTTATAGTATCCCGGAAACTGAAATAAAACTAAAGGGGATAGGCAAATTGACTAAAACTTAGCACCTGAATCGGAATAACAGGAAGCATCGGGAATAAAAACGGATGCTTTTCTCTAGTTGTTTCCTTTCTTTGGATTGATACAATGGAAATATTACACTTCTTTCAGCCAGGCCGAGGCAGTTTCAATATCGTCGAAAACCAGGATGGTAATGTTGGGAATTTCGTATTTTAAGGCTTGTTCCAAAGAAGTTTGGCTTTCGGGACAAGGAGATTGCACCCAGGCCATAAAAAAACAACCCGCTCCTAGAAAACGGGGAAACCAGGAGTGTATCAACCAATTGTTAATACCCTCCGCCCAACGACCATGGACGTGCTGGTTATCGTTAATAATTTTCTTAACCGGATACTTATGTAAGGCTAGCAGAATATCTTCACACCCGACCATACCCATTTCATCGGTAATATTACCTTTCCAATTAATGTAAAGCCATTCCGCTTCCGCGTTGTAATCAATCTCTATGTAAGTTCTTTTTATCAGACTAACAGTAGTAGATAAGGAGGTTATCATTAGGTTAATTTAAAATATATAATGGAGTTCTGTAAACAAGCTTACACTTAGCTAGGATTGAGGAAATACAGGTCGGAATTTATACGAAGCTAATAAAATAATGCAAATAAATTGAAGATAAATATTATTTCATAAAAAATATTTCCCGGAGAAACATAAAAGCATTTCGGAGAACAATAATTTATTTATTAATATATACACATAAAAACCTAAAACATTTATATTTTCTTTTAATCTAATAACGTGACGAAAGGAGTTAATTATATAATTAATCAGAATAATTCTAAATTCACTAAACAACTTGCATATGTTTAAAATAAAAATTCATACTATTGATTTACCGCCTCTTACGTTTCATTTACTTGCACTATCAAAATACGTACATGATCAACTTTATCACAGGAAATTGAGTACTAGCAATTTACCAGAATTTAATGTATAAAGCAGATAAAATTAATAAGGTAAAAACCATCATTACAACGGTGGAGGATTGTAAACGAAACAGGTGCGAGTCTAATACAAATGCTTTGGTATTTACTTTTTCCCCGGCCAAACTAATGACCACCATTAACAATACCGTAAAAAAGAACGACCAACCCATGCAGATAAAGAAAGGAATTTCGTAAACATTATTGCTGTTCCGGAAGGCGGTGTACAACCAGGTTTCCGGGCCTAGCACATTAGGAGCAAACTGACCAAAGAAAATAGATAAAATAAAACCCGATAGGATACCGGCAATGGCCGCCGCGCCACTGGTTCTTTGCCAGAACATGCCCAGTAAAAAGGTCGCAAACACGCCCGGGCTAATATAACCCGTATATTTATTAATAAAGGTATAACCGCCTTCGCTGCTAATGCCCATCCAATCGTCCCAGGTGAAAATAATGCCTACCACCATGGCAAAAACAATAAAGAAACGGCCTACCCAAACCAATTGCTTCTCGCTGGCATTCCGGTGCAGGTATTCTTTGTAAATATCCAGGGTAAAAATAGTAGAGATGCTATTCGCCTTACCGGCCAAGGAGGCCACTATAGCCGCCGTTAAGGCGGCCAGCGATAAACCTTTAAGTCCGTTGGGCAGAAAACCCAGAATTGCCGAATAAGCCCCATCTTTACTGCCCCCGGCTAACTCCGGTAAGTGTCCGTTTTTATATAATACGTAAGCCACAATGCCGGGCAACATAACAATTACGGGCATTAAGAGTTTTAAAAATCCGGCGAATAAAATACCGGTGCGGGCGGTTTGTAAATCGGCGCCCAATGCCCGTTGAATAATATATTGGTTACAGCCCCAGTAATTTAAATTATTAATCCACACTCCCGCATAATACATAGTAATACCCGGCAAAATCAGGTATTTGTTAATACTTTCCTGCGAAGCGCCCGCGCTGGGTTTGTCAAATATCATATGAAAATGATCGGGAGCGAATTTCATTAAAGTGGTAAAACCGGCTATGGCGCTGCTGCCCAGCCCAAATTTTTCGCTCACCATAGTTAAGGCCATATAAGTAGTAGCCAGCCCGCCAATAAGTAATACGGTCACCTGAATAACATCGGTATACCCAATTACCTTCATGCCGCCCAAAGTAATAAAAATAGCAAATACGGCCAGGCCAATCATTACCAGATGAAAGGATTGGCCGCCTACTAAGCCATTTATAGCCAGGGCGCCCAAGTATAAGATAGAAGTAAGATTGATGAAAATGTACAGAAATAGCCAAAACACCGCCATTATTAAAGCTACCGTGTGGTTGTAACGGGTTTTAAGAAACTGCGGCATGGTGTAAATGTGATTTTTCAGGTAAACCGGAATAAACCAGATAGCCACAATAATCAGCGCCACCGCCGCAATCCATTCGTAAACGGCAACGGCAATTCCCACAAAAAAGCCTTCGCCGGACATGCCAATAAATTGTTCCGCCGAAATGTTAGAAGCAATCAGGGAAGCGCCAATGGCCCACCAGGTTAAAGAACCTTCGGCCAGGAAATAATCTTTGGTATCGGCAACTACTCGCCTTTTTTTCGAATAAATCCAATATCCATAAGATGCCACAAGAATAAAATAGATGATAAATACCAGATAATCAGCTAAAGTAAGCTTGTTGCTCATAGAAGGCCGTAGGTTAGAGGTTACAACGCATTAAAGTAAAGTAATAGTAACGGAAATGTCTGAAAAAGCAATAAAAGAGCTCGCGGTAGTTTAAAACCCCTTAAGCCGCAGGCAACTCATTCAAGCGAGTAGTTACCTGAGTGAATACATCTTGTTACTTAAATATGGGAAGAAAAACCCCTTCTAAGTTAAGAGAAGGGGCTGAAAACAAGATCAAAAATTAAAATTTAAGCGTTGCCGGTAAGTATTTGGCTATCAGATTTTCGTAATAAGGACGAAGTTCCGTCCAATTAGGTGGGGTTGGATTCTTTGAGTATAAATCGTAAGGGTTAAATAATTTTACCCATTTAAACATTTCGTGATCGTGCGCGTCCATTAAGTGGTCATAGGCGTTTTCGCGGTGTTGTGGGTAAAAGGAGTGATAGCGGAGCATGTATAAAGCTGGTTCCGGTAAATAATCTTTCATCATGTGGTACACATATTCATCGTGCCCCCAGGATAAATGCACATTCCGCAAACCGCAATTAGGTTCATAAACGCCGTATTTGGTATTAAATCTTGGGTCATTACTATCCGGATTGTCTTTGAAAAATTCCGGGTAAACAATTTTATCGGAAAATGCGCAGCCTACCGGAAAGGTATCCCCCACTACCGCCCACTGAGGTTCGCCGAATAAGCAAAGCACCTTACCCATATCGTGCATTAAGCCCACCATTACCATCCAATCCGGGTGCCCATCGGCGCGAATAGCTTCGGAAGTTTGCAGTAAATGCTGCATTTGGTCCAGATCGGTATCAGGGTCGGAATCATCTACCAGTTGGTTTAAAAACTGGAAAGCGTCCCAAACCGGCATTTCTTTCTTATCGAAGCGTAAGAAATCTTTCTCCTTCTCCAGCACAAAATCATAGCTCTGGTATCGGTGATTGAGCCGGTAAAATTCTTTTACGGTATCGCGCACGGGAGCTTCGTAATTCCGGTAGGCTTCGGTGGCTTTACCTTGGGCAATTTCTTCCGGGTCCGGATAACGGTCCAGTAAATTTTCTTCCCACTCTTCCAGGCTCTCCAATGGATTCAAGGCGTCTTTTTCGGCTAAGTTCATAACAATTTGCAATTTTATTAAAGTAGAGATTTCTTATCCTGCTAATTTTACTAATTTACTAAAATTTAAAGGCTTATTGTACCTTTTATTGGCTGTTTTATTTACGCAATCGTTTGCCTAAACTTATGCAGCGCTTCTATTGCATTGGCTATTTTGATTTTCGGTACCAGATTACATTATGGAGAAAGTAACCATTAAAAAATTAGCGGAAGAGTTAAACCTTTCGGCATCTACTATTTCCCGGGCCTTGCAGGATAGCTACCAGATTGGCAGCCAGACCAAACAAAGGGTGCTGGAACGGGCGGCTCAACTTAACTACGTCCCGAATTACCACGCCAGCGGTTTACGAAAAAAAGTAAGTAAAACCATTGCTGTAGTTATTCCGGAAGTAGCCGATAGTTTTTTTGCGCAAGCCATAAACGGCATTGAAGCCGTGGCGCAGGATTCAGGATTTCACGTTTTAATCTACTTAACCCACGAAAGTAGCGCCAAAGAACAGGCTATTTTAAAAGAATTTCAAAACGGCCGGGTCGATGGCGTTTTACTTTCTATTACCGCGGAAACTACCCACTACAACTACATTCAAGAACTAATCACCCGCGGTATTCCTTTGGTTTTATTCGATCGGGTTTGTGAAGACATGCTCACCACTAAAATTACTACCAACGATTTTGAAAGCAGCTATTTGGCAACTAAACATTTAATGGACTGCGGCTGCCATTCTATTGCTTTATTATCGGCCTCGAACAGTTTAGCCATTAGTAAAAACCGATTAGCTGGTTACAAGCAAGCTTTAACTGATAGGGGAAGACATTTTAAGGAAAATATTGTTGTAGAGTGCTCTAAAATAGAGGGAAAAAATTATCTATTAATTAAAGAGTTGTTGAGCCGCCCGGACCGGCCCGATGGTATAATGGCGACCGTGGAGAAACAAGCTACCAGTATTTACCAGGTTTGCCGCGAGTTAAATTTACCGATTCCGGAAAAGGTAAAAGTGGTGGGTTTTTCTAATTTACAATCGGCGGCTTATTTAAATCCGGCCCTTACTACCATTACTCAACCCGCTTTTGCTATGGGAAAAGCCGCGGCTACCAGCTTATTTAAAGCCCTTAAAAGAACGAATGGAAGTATAGTTGCCGAAAGCCAGGTATTGTCTTCGGTTTTGCACGTCCGGGATTCCACGTGCCGTCTTTAAATATTTAAGAGTCAACCTCCCAAACAGTTTGCTTTTAGAGTCTAAATACGTAAGCTCTATTAACTAAGAGTATTTTACTATAGAGTTACTACTTTCTATTTACTTAGCTAAATACCTTCCTTATAGAATTTAACTTCATAAGAAAAGAACAGATTACTGATTACGGAATATATTTTTATCCGCTGAAAGTTCCTGTAAATTTGTGGCGTACCTTCCGAATGATACCTTCTCTTTTATTCAATTAATTATTTCATGATAAAAAAAGTTTTCCTCTTTGTCGTCCTTTCCTGGTTTGGTCTTTTCTGGGCCCATGCTCAAACCAAAGAAATTCCCGTTGATAACCTCGGCTTAGTTCCGTTACCTTTAGAAGTTAAAGCTTACGAAGGTAAATTTACTTTGCCCGCTAAAGTAGTAATTGCCGCCAAAACCGCTGACGAACAAAACGTAGCCGGATTTTTAAAAGATTATTTTACGGTACTGGGTAAAGTGGCTACCGTAACCGCCGATGCGAACCTGGCGACGATAAAATTAAAAATCAGCGCGGTTACGGATAAAAATCCCGAAGGGTACCAACTAACGGTAGACCAATCAGGAGCTAGTATAACAGCTTCGGCCGGACCTGGATTATTTTACGGCGCCCAGACGCTGATGCAGCTTTTACCGCCCAAAGCGCAGGAGAATGTGGCCATTCCG
Source organism: Adhaeribacter arboris (assembly GCF_003023845.1). Taxonomy (NCBI): domain Bacteria; kingdom Pseudomonadati; phylum Bacteroidota; class Cytophagia; order Cytophagales; family Hymenobacteraceae; genus Adhaeribacter; species Adhaeribacter arboris. The sequence goes on from NZ_PYFT01000001.1 coordinate 2,730,500, forward strand.
TACGTGCGCATCACCGACGAACCGGCTTTTAAATGGCGCGGCAACATGTTAGATGTAGCCCGGCATTTCTTTCCGGTAGCTTTCGTTAAAAAATACATTGATAACTTAGCCACATATAAAATCAATACCTTCCATTGGCACCTCACCGACGACCAAGGCTGGCGCATCGAAATTAAAAAATATCCTAAGCTAACTACCATAAGCGCTTTCCGGAACGAATCTTTAATTGGGCCGCAGCAATTAATGAAAAAGCCCGAAGATTTTAAATACGACGGCCAACCGCACGGTGGCTTTTACACCCAGGAAGAAATTAAAGAGGTGATTGACTATGCCCAGAAACGCTACATTACCATTGTACCGGAAATAGAAATGCCCGGCCATTCGGTATCTGTTTTAGCGGCTTATCCCGAGTTAGCTTGCAAGCCGGGACCCTATCAAACTCGTACTTTATGGGGAATTTCCGAAGATATTGTTTGTCCGTCGGAGCAAACTTTTCAGTTTTTTGAAGATGTGTTAACCGAAGTGGTGCAGTTATTCCCGGGTAAATACGTGCACATCGGCGGCGACGAAGCCCCCAAAGACCGCTGGCGCGAAAGTAACCTGGTAAAAGATGTTATGAAAAAAGAAAAACTGAAAGATGTAGAAAAAGTGCAGGGTTGGTTTAACAACCGCATCGAAAAGTTCTTACTGGCTAAAGGCAAAAAATTAATTGGTTGGGACGAGATTCTGGAAGGTGGTATTTCTCCTAAATCTACAATTATGAGTTGGCGGGGCGAAAAAGGCGGCATTGAAGCCGCCCGCCACGGCAATGAAGTGGTGATGTCGCCGGCCTCGCATTTGTACTTAGATCACGGGCAGAACCCCGTTCCGCATAGCCCAGTAGAGCCTACGATGATTGGCGGTTATTTGCCTTTAGAAAAAGTGTACAGCTATAATCCGCTATCCAGCGAATTAACCCCAGCGCAGCATAAATTTATTCTGGGTACCCAAGCCAACTTATGGACCGAGTACATTACCATCCCGGAAAAAGTAGAATACATGTTATTCCCGAGAATTTTAGCGCTATCGGAGGTAGCCTGGACACCCTACGCAAAAAAAGAGTATTCAAACTTCCTGCAACGCTTGGGTAAACAATTCCCGCGGCTTGACGCTAAAAAAATAATGTACCGGGTACCGGAACCAGTAGGATTAGATGCAAGTAAAATCGTAACGCAAGGCGACAAAGCTATTCTTACCCTTTCTACGCTCTATCCCGATGCTCAGATCCGGTATACTTTGGATGGCTCCGTTCCGAACGAAACCTCGGATGTTTACACCAGACCTTTAGCTATTCCCATTAACCGAAATATAAAAGTTAGAACGGTAACCATTACGCCTAATGGCCGCCATAGTGTACCGGCTGAGGTAGTAATTCCTTAAATATTGATTTTGTTAAGCAAAGAGATAAATGGCAAGACACAAACCTTTAAAAAGTGTTTCACATAACTTCGGGCATTCATTTATTAGCTTAATGAACTACTTAAATGATGACTACTTCTTAGGGCATTTGTTGAAGCAGGTAAGGATAACCAAACTAACTCGGCTTGAAGTAGATATTCTAAATAATAAAGCTAAACCCGAAGAATTACTCACTAAACCAATCCATGATTCTGTAGGATATTGGAATGAGTGGTTTCCTGCTTTGGTCGAGAGTAGTGGCTCAACAATGGAGTTTGTTAAAAAGCAACTTTAGCAATAGAGTTTGACATACAGAATTCTAGATCTTATGCGAATGATAATAGTATTTTGGAGAATTCATTTATCTGTGAGATAAGAATAGTTGACGATAAGGGAAAAGAATACAAACATAGACACGAAGGATGGTGGTTTCCTGAATCATAAAAGAACTACAAGTGCTAACCACACCTATACGGCAGCAATGCCGCCGCAAAGGTACTGTGTCAAAAGTCAAGTTTATTTTCAGAATTTTTTAGGAAGCAGTCAACTCACCAGGTTCTGTTATCCTATGCAGCAAGGGCTTAGGTTCTTGCTGTTTTTTTGTTCGAACTCTGGGTTATAATATTGATTTTTCTGGTAAAGGCTATACATCAAGAGCAACAATTTTCGCTGGACGGCTACTAGAGCTACAATCGGTTTGGCTTTCTTTGGTCGAAGGCGTTGGTAAAATACTTTCAAGGTTGGATTCACGCGTATGGCCGTCATGGAGGGCATGTGCAGCATGCTCCGGATATGCTTGTTGCCTTTCTTGCTGATTTTGGTGCTGCCCCGGAAGTTGCCCGATTCCTTGAGTACCACATCGTAACCCGCATAGCTGGTCAATTGCTTGGCGGAGCTTATTTCATTAAACCCGCAAGTTTCTCCCACTACCGTTGCCGCTGAAAGAAAAGAGACGCCCGGAATGCTTTCCAGATAATCCATCTTTTGGGCCAGCTCTTCATCGGTGGCTACCAACTCCCGCATTTCCTGCTCCACTTCTAACAACTGCTCCTCCAGCATTTTTAAACGCCTGGTATACCTTTTTACTTCTTTTTTATTACTGTAAGCGGCCGTTTCTACGGCGTGTAGCCGGTTTTTCTCCCCATTCTTCTGCTTTAATAAAGATGATCGCTCGCGGCTTAAGGCTTTTAACTGGCGCAGGGTTTTATCGGGTGGAGACCAACGGGTGAGTTTGCGCTCGCAGCCCAGCATGGCTAGCATCCGGCTGTCCAAGGCATCCGTTTTAGAGCGCTGATCCAGGCTCTGGGCATAACGTTTTACCCGGCCTGATTGCATCACACTGATGGCAAACCCTTTCTGGTGCAGGTAGACGGCCAATGCCTCGTGATATACGCCAGTTGCTTCCAGCACCACGACTAGTTTTTCTTTGTTAACCCCCAGCTTGGTTAGCCAGTCGGTTATTTTCTGAAATCCGGCAGAGGTATTAGCGACCTCAGCAATAGAAATAAATTCCTTTTCTAGGTCCTGCCGTAAGGTGCCCAGGCAAACGGCTAAGGTGGCTTTGGCCACATCAATGCCCAGGGCGTGTTTTAATACATCTGCTTTCATAGGTTAATTGTTTTTAAAACCAGATTACTCTCTTCAACGCCTTTGCTCGTTTTTGATTCGGCCTTATCAAACGGACCTAGGTACTGTTCAAGCTCTAAAGAAAGTAGATAGCAGGGTGGAAATTCTATGCGGCGGCATCATAAACATGTGCCCAGCCAAGTCCACCCTATCCCTGCTACCTGATTTTTGTTAGAATTAATTTATTTATATTTAACCTACATACATAAGAAAAAGCTAACATACGAGCTAAGTCCGGTTAAGCGAAGAGATAGAGAATGATAATAAAAGGTTACCCGGAGCTAATATTTTAGAATTAGTCGGGTAACCTTTTTATTTTAAGGGAAAGATCTGTTTTTTAATTAGTTTAACGCAAAAGAAAATTAACGATAAAAAAGTAGCAAATTAGTAGTTTAAATACACCTTGTTTTAATCTTCCGGTGTCTTTATTAAGTAATCGGGTTAACTAAACTAGTATAAGTGATAAAAAATTAAGTATTTTAAGATTAAAACTATCATAAAGTAACTCCAACCATGACTCTACCAGAAGCAAACTCCAGGCGGAAATTCCTTAAAACTTCCATTTCGGCCCTGGCCGGTATCACCATTGTTCCCCGTCATGTTTTAGGCGGTAAAGGGTATCTTGCTCCGAGCGATCACCTTACCAAAGGTATTATCGGGGTGGGTTCTATGGGCCGGGGCCATATTCCTTATGCCGGCACCAAGGTGGTAGCTATTTGCGACGTAGAGCAAAACCATATAAAAATTGCTTTAGATAAAATTGGCAGTACGGTTAAAACTTTTTCGGATTACCGCGAGCTGATTCAATTACCGGAAGTGGATATTGTGCATATTGCCACCCCACCGCATTGGCACGGCATTATGGCCGCCGACGCAGCCCGGGCTGGTAAAGATATCTGGTGCGAAAAACCCATGACCCGGACTATTGGCGAAGGCAAGCGAGTGGTAGAAGCGGTGCAGCAACACGGCCGAATTTTCCGGTTAAATACCTGGTTCCGGTTCCAGGATATGTTCTACGGCATGCGCACTCCGGTTAAACCCATCAAGAAATTAGTAGAAAGTGGTTTATTGGGCTGGCCTTTAAAAGTTACCGTTGGCGCTACCACCGGCTACGACTGGAAGTTCTACTGGGTAGGTAAAACAAACCTGGATCCTATGCCGGTACCGGCTACCCTGGATTACGATGCCTGGCTGGGACCGGCGCCTTACAAACCTTATAACCCGCACCGCGTGCACCAAACTTTCCGGGGATACTGGGACTATGATGGCGGCGGTTTAGGCGATATGGGCCAGCATTATTTAGACCCTATCCAGTATTTCCTGGGTAAGGATGATACTAGCCCGGTTTCGGTGGAGGTAGATGCACCCCAACAGCATACGGATGCCGTAGGTACCTGGCGCCGGATTACGTACACCTATGCCGATGGCTGCCAGATTATTTTAGACGGCGAAGGCAAAGACACGAATGCCGCTTACATTGAAGGCCCTAAAGGGAAACTGTATCCTGGTTTCCGGTCGGATATTCCGGAACTAGAGAAAAAACTTGCTGCTTTCCCGGACCCGCAACCGCAAGTAACGGATTTTGTAGATGCCGTTAAAAACCGGAAGAAGTTTGCCTTAAACGAAGAAAATGGTCACCGTTCCTGCACCATTGTCAACATGGGACTCGCCGCTTTAAAATTAGGCCGTTCGCTCAAATACGATCCGGTAAAACAAGAATTCATCGATGATGAAGGTGCCAACCGCCTCATTGACCAACCCATGCGCGCGCCATTTGTGATTTAAATAGTATCTGCGGATTATCAGACTAAAGACGCAAAGTTGCTTCTAATTAGCTTTTGTAGAGCAAAACAACCATCTGTAAGCGTTAATAAATCTTTTATCCAGTTAGCTATGCAACATTAAGCAATTCAAAGTGCAGGATTGACGATTTTGTGTTTGAGCGTAGCGAGTTGAAAATCGTCTTGACTTTTTTGGTTCTATTTGTGTCAAGACAAAAAGAACAAATACTTCAACAATGAAACAACTCACTTTATAATCAAAGCAATAAAGCTAGCTATGCGAACATTTATTTTTGATTTTACCCCTTCGTTATACATGAAAAAACTTTCCTTAATATTTCTTTCTTTTCTATTAGTTTCGGGCAGTTTAAAAGCCCAGACTAAAGTCGATAACCGGACTATTTCTACCCGCATTGCCGATGTTTTGGCGCAGTTCCCGGCCCAAGATGCCCAGCAATTAGCTACCAACATGAACGAGGTGGGTGCCTTGGGAGAAGCCGGCTTAGTAGAAATAGCTAAAATGCTGGTTCCCCCTGGTCAAGGGGATAATTCTAAAATACAATATGCTTTAGGCGGTTTTTCTTATTATGTAACACAGGGCAACCGCGAAAATCTACGAGCCATGGCGGCCAATGCCTACGTGAAAGCTTTGGACCAGGTAACCGATCCGATCAATAAAACTTTTTTAATTTTTCAGCTGCAAATGGTCGGTAAAGACGAAGCCGTAGCAGCTCTAATTAAAAACTTGGGAAACGATCAGGTTTGTGGTCCGGCTGCCCGGGCGCTGGTTAAAATAAATACCGCATCGGCCAAAACAGCTTTATTAAATGCCTTGTCCCAATCTCAAGGAACTTGCCAAATGTCGTTAGTAGAGGCGTTAGGTGATTCGCGCGATGCGGCCGCTGTATCGGCTATCAGTAAATTAGTTAGCAGCAGCGATCCGAAAATGAAAAAAGTGGCGCTTTTTGCCTTAGCTAACATTGGGGACCCTGCCGCCGAACCGGTATTAGCCGCCGAAGCCGAAAAAGCAGGTTTTGCTTACCAGAATGCCAATGCCACGGCCGCTTATCTGCGTTGGGCCGAAACCATGCTCGCCGCCGGCAATAAAAGCCAGGTAGAGAAAATGGCGCAAACTTTATTAAGCAAAACTACTCAGGATAACCAGGTTCCTACCCGCATTGCGGCTTTAAAATTTTTGGTCAGAATTCAGGGAGAGCAGAGTTTACCTTTATTGTTAACCGCCGCGAACGATAATAATCAAGCCTACCGGGTAGCAGCCTTAACCCAAGCGACCGAATTTAAAACCGGCACCTCGGAGTGGTTAACTGCCCTGAAAAAAGCTAAACCAGCCGCCAAAGCAGATATTATTAATTTTTTTGGTATCCGTCAGGATGCGGCGGCTTTACCGGCCTTGCTTAAAGCCGTAAAAAATAAAAAACAAGATGTTAAAGTAGCCGCCATAATTGCCGCCGGAAAAGTAGGTCAGGAAGCCGCTTTGCCAGCTATTATAAAAGCCATGCGCAAAGGAGATTCTACGGTGGTGCAGACAGCCCAAACGGCAATTCTCACCATGAAAGGTACCAATGTAGTGCCACAGGTAAGCCAAGCCTTGCCAAAGATGAAAGAACCTGCCCGGGCAGCCTTATTAGAAGTTTTAGGATCGCGAAAAGCTTCCGAGCAAATTAATGTGGTACTGGCTCAGGCTAAAAGCAAAAATCCGGAAGTAGAGTTAGCGGCCTTAACCGCCTTAAAAGATATGGCTACCCAGGAGAATTTAACCTCTTTGTATCCCTTGTTATTAGCTGCTGACCGGCCGGAAGAAGTAACCGTTATGCAGGAGGCCATTTACAACGCCGTAAAAGGTGAAAGCGATAAAGCCAAGCAGACCGATATTATCCTGCAGCAAATGGCGCAGGCGCCCGCCGATAAAAAATTATTGTATTATTCGGTTTTAAGCAAAATTGGTGGTAAAAAAGCCCTACAAACCGTAGTTACTAACTTTAAATCCGGGAACGATGAAACCAAGAAAGCCGCTTTTGCCGCTTTAGGCAACTGGACGGATTTTAGCGCGGCCACTGAAATCTTTAATATTGCGCAATCTGATCCAAATTCATCTTATTTTGACCAGGCTTTGCGGGGATATGTTCGTCAGGTAAGTACAGCTAAATTCCCGGCAGAGCAAAAATTATTGCTGTTAACCAAAGTAATGGATATTGCCAAAACCAGCGATCAAAAAACCGTTATCCTGCGCGAAGTAGGTAAAAGCCCAACTTATTTATCGTTGTTACTAGCCGGTAAATATTTAGACGATCCGGCTTTAAACCAGGTAGCCGCCGATGCTGTTACCAACATTGCTTTAAATAACAAAAACATTTTCGGGCAGGATGTACGCGATTTGCTGAACAAAGCAATGAGTGCCATGCAAGGCGCCGAAGTAGAATATACCAAAGCAAACATCCGCAAGTTACTCGACGAAATGCCCAAAGAACCCGGTTTTGTATCTATGTTTAACGGCACAGATTTAACTGGCTGGAAAGGTTTAGTAGCTGACCCTATTAAGCGGTCGAAAATGGATGCGAAGACTTTGGCCGCCGCCCAACAAAAAGCCGATGAGCAAATGCGGCAAGATTGGCAGGTTAAGAACGGCGAAATTGTATTTGTTGGAAAAGGGTTTGATAACCTGACTACCGTAAAAAAATACGCTGATTTTGAAATGCTAGTGGATTGGAAAATCTACGACGACGGGAAAAAAGAAGGCGATGCCGGTATTTACCTACGCGGTACTCCGCAAGTGCAGATGTGGGACACGGCCCGCGTGAAAGACGGCGCTCAGGTAGGTTCCGGGGGTTTGTACAACAATAAGGTAAATCCTAGTAAGCCATTGAAAGTAGCGGATAATCCTTTGGGCGAATGGAATAACTTTCGGATTCTGATGCAAGGAGATCGGGTAACCGTTTACCTGAATGGCGAACTGGTAACCGATAACGTAATTTTGGAAAATTATTGGGATGCCAAGCTGCCGATATTCCCCCAAGAACAAATTGAACTGCAGGCGCACGGTTCACCAGTTGGTTACCGCAACCTATATATCCGGGAAATTCCTCGCCCCAAACCTTACCAGCTGAGTGCAGCTGAAGAAAAAGAAGGGTATAAAATTTTGTTTGATGGCACCAACATGCACGAGTGGCAAGGCAATACCATTGATTACACCATTGATGCAGGCACTATGTTGGTTTCACCGAAGCCAGGCAGCCGGGGAAATTTATACACGAAAGATCAATACAGCGACTTTGTTTTCCGGTTTGAGTTCCAATTAACTCCTGGAGCTAATAATGGATTAGGAATTAGAGCGCCTTTAGAAGGCGATGCCGCCTACACCGGTATCGAATTACAAATCTTAGACAACGAAGCGGATATTTACAAAGCTTTACAACCTTACCAATACCACGGCTCGGCCTACGGTATTTTGCCCGCTAAACGCGGGTACCTAAAGCCAATAGGCGAGTGGAACTACCAGGAAGTAATGGTAAAGGGTCCGAAAATAAAAGTAATTCTAAACGGTACTACCATCTTAGATGGCGACCTAACCGAAGCCCGCAAAAACGGCACCGCCGATCATAAAGATCATCCGGGCATCAATCGCGACTCAGGTTATATTGGTTTTCTGGGCCATGGCTCTACTTTAGCTTTCCGGAACATCCGGATTAAAGATTTAAGCAAGAAATTAGCCGTTAAATAATATTTTATCTGTCCTGCAACAAGAAACTATAGCTCAGCAGCAAATTAGTTGTTTCCTGCTGCAGGACAGATGATTTAAATATTGTTGTTATAAAATTTCCTAGCTACAACTTTAGAGATAAGGTTAATTTTGATCGAAATCAATAAAAAATTTCACCTTCCATTTACTCACAACAAAGAAATTAGAAGTGCAACGGTGCTTTTAGGTTCTCCCTCCCAAGTAAGCCTAAGTAAATTATTTTAATCGCCCTACCCAGTAAAATTATCACATAACATTATAGTAGTTATTTCCGGATTGTTGGATTTTATAAGCCGAACAACGAACAACTACTGACAACTTTTCAATTAGTTAAAGTTGCTATTTAAATTTTGCTTTTACCAGGTAAAGCAAAAGCTTACCTGGTAAAAACAGGTTATGGAATGAATAACCTTTTTCATTGAAATTCTTGCCGGCTTGGGGGTAGCCAGTTTGGGAAACACCCGTAAATTCGGGCTTTAAATATTTGCTTATTGTTCCCGCCGATAGTAGGTAGCTTGCCGTTCTTTTTTTCTAAAAAAATACAGATTGAAAACAGAAGCTCAAAAAGTTCTGGCTTGCTTCTTTAAGGAATAATACGTATACAATCCATCTCCCATTTTTAAACAACTTAGTTCGACTTCCTGGCAACTATTTCCCCTACCCTTTCCGTCTTGTGGTAAACTATTATCCTGCCATTAAACCACTAGAGCTATGCTGAATTTAAAAGACTTCAATCATTTAACCCATTTAGAAAAAATGGTGTATCTTAAAAAATGGGGAACGTATTTAGCTATTCGCCGGACTAATGTATTTGAGATTAAGCTCTATTATTTGCATAATTTCTATGTAGAACTTTATTGCCGGCCTGCTTATGGCACCTGTGAATACATTGGCAATTTTCAGGATACTACCATGCTGGAACCATACCTGAATAAGATTAAACTAGATATATATTCTTAGGTTTGTCTTCGGTAAATTGTATGTTAATTTTACAACCCCGGAACCTGTTGTAATAGGCTCAGGCAATTATAAATCTTCACAAATTAGTTTAACCATTTAAACTAATTTGGGTACCGGCAAACTCTTTACCCATTCCTCCCTGACCTACCTTATTCCCGAGTAATTAGCGGATAAAAAATGGCCATTTGTCTCGTGGAATAATTTTATCGTAAAAGTTTTTATTCCCGCCTCTAAAAACGTAGTCTGGCATAATATTTATAATTACATATATAAATCATAATCAATATAATATGCTAAAATCTTTACTCACTTTTACTCTAATTCTCGTATTTATAGCTGGTTCTAAAAAGAACGAGGAAAAGGACAATCTTTTTATCTAATTTCTATCCATTTATACGTAAGCCATTATGAATTTATACGATTTTTTTAGTTGCGATCACGAGGAACGGGCAGAGTTAGTTTGTACCCAGGGCGAGTTAGTAATAGTTCGTGGAAGCGGGGCTTACCGTATTTGTCTTTATACCATGGGCAGATTTTTTGCGGAAGTATGGTACCGGGCAGACAATAACGAGGTAGATCTGGTAAGAGGCTTTAAATCTTTGGATATGCTGGAGCCTTACCTGGAGTTGGTAAACTTATCGGAAATAACAGAAGATTAGTGATGAACGAATATCAGTGGATAGTAGCAGTAACCGTAATTGCCTGGTTAATCTGGGTTAGCATAGAATGGTTAAAGCAGCGATGGACATCGAAACCAAATAATCGGCGTAAATACAAAAGCTTATAACTATTTAATTTAAAATTTTCTTAAAGATATTTTCCGGCAAAGATCAATACCTTGAGTTTGTTCTTTGCCGGAATTACGATCCTAAAAAATAAAAAGCCACTCTCCCGGGTGGCTTTTTTCATTTCCAATGTTGTAATAATTTAAAAATTATCGGCTTACCATTTCCGATTTTTAGCATCTTTGCTTTATATTTAAGTATGTTTAACCATTCAGGCAGATACTAAGTAAGAAAAAGGTTAAAGTTAAACATTATTTTTACCGGCTTGTTTACCGAAGAAGTTACAGTTGATTTTGGCGGATAGTTCTAAATTTTACGTAGTTTTCCGCTGCTTTACCTGTTAGTCTATTTTACCTGTACAGCTATGGGACTTTTTGATATTGTATTAAACCCAACTCAACCGCCAATCATCTATACTCCCAAGTCTGAACCCGAAGCCTGGTTAGCCATTATGTTTAGCTGCATGGCAGTAGATGAAGATATTTCTGAGGCCGAGACGAATAAACTTTCTCAGATAATGGTGGCTAAAACTCTTTTCCAGAACATAGACAAAGTAGCGCTGTACGAAAAGGTTATGAACCTGCAATTGCAACTGGGCAGTAAAGAACTTATCGATCGAAGCGTAGAAAAAGTGGCGGAGGAAAATAAACCTACCTTATTTGCTCTTATCGTAGAGTTATTGTTAGCCGATGGCATCTTGGCCGATAAAGAAAAGGAAATTACCGACTACCTGGCCAGCGCTTTGGATTTAGAGGAACACCTGGCGACAAAAATTATCCAGGTAATTTTGATAAAAAACAAAGATAATATTCAACTCTGATGGCCCTACCTATAGCGCTATAAAACTTACTTCCATTTACGTACTCGAAAGAGAAACGGAAATACATTTAAAGAAATATTTAGTTTTTAGAGCCATTAGCAAGTTCTACGAAAGTTAAAGGAATCCACTGCTACTAAGAACAACTAAAAATTAAGCTTCCTCCGAAGGTACGAACCACTCCATGGCCTTGGCGCTGGTAGTAAAGTTTTTAAATGCAATAGGTAATTTAAGTTCTCGCCTAAGCTCGCTGGAAAGCTTAGCCGAATTTTCTTCTCACTTTTTATCGGATGTTCCTACCCACGCTACCTTCTTTAAATTAGTATTCATTAAATCCATCCCGAAGCGAAGAGTAATGGTTTTATAGACATCCTCTTCCACCTCAATAATTGATTTGCTCGAATCTAACAGCAGATTTTTATGTGGTAATTTCTAATATTTTCCACAATAAGATTTAAGCAAAAACTCACTTCCGACATCCCAAATTCCCGGACATCCGGCATACTGGTTATCAGAACGTCCTTTGCCGGACTATAATCAAGCGTAATAATCGTACTATAAAGGAGCAAGTATTTAATCGTTTACAGACAAATAAGCAAAATTACTATTTTAAAATCACTACTTTTCTACCAGGTTTACTCAGTGCTTAATCAAATTAAAAATTAGAAAGGATGAATGAGAAGGCCAGACTAAAAAGGGGATAAAGCTAGAATTGGTACCAACTTTATTTCTACAAATTAAATTGGAATAGCACAAGTACTTCTCCAAAGTAGATAGTAAAATAAGGCTTATGGATGAAGTAAATAGAAGAAGCACCCAATCCTCATTCATCCTTTCTAATTTTTAATTTAATTAAGCACTAAGTTAAAGATGGCGTTCCCTTTATCCCACTTTATAAATATCGGAATCCTACAGCTAATGAATTAATACTTCTGATTATCAAACAAGTAAAATAGTGTTGTAACGAAAGCCGGCCTTCCTCGTCCTAAATTTTATGATACATAACTATTTATAAATCAATATATTACTTTATAATTATGAAAGAAAACGAGGAAAACCAATCTGCTATGCAAAACCCCCAGGAGCAGTATCCGCAACCACCTTTCTCGGAGAAAGAACAATCTGTACCCGGTACCGAGGCCGAAATGCAAACCAAGCCCGATCACGGCGAAGACTCTTATCAGGGATGCGGAAAACTGACCGGGCGAAAAGCAATTATTACGGGCGGAGATTCGGGAATTGGGCGGGCGGTTGCGATAGCTTTTGCCCGCGAAGGAGCAGATGTACTCATTTCTTATTTGAACGAAGACGAAGACGCCCGGGAAACGGCTAAATACGTGGAAGCGGCTGGCCGCAAAGCCGTTTTGGTACCCGGTGATATTAGCGAAGAAACCCATTGTAAACACGTCGTTCAACGCGCAGTAGAAGAACTCGGCGGACTCGACATACTGGTAAATAATGCGGCTTTCCAGATGGAACGGGAAAGCTTGCAGGAAATTTCAACCGAAGAATGGGACCGGACGTTTAAAACCAATATTTATTCGATGTTTTATTTGTGCAAGGCCGCCGAACCGTACCTGAAACCGGGGAGCACCGTCGTTAATACTACTTCCGTTAATGCTTACAAAGCTCCTCCTAAATTAATACCGTATTCGGCAACGAAAGCGGCTATTCAAAATTTTACGGCTAGTACGGCCCAGCTTTGGGCAGATAAAGGTATCCGGGTAAATTGCGTAGCTCCCGGTCCTATCTGGACGCCCCTTATTCCTGCTACTATGTCGCCGGACCATGTTAAAAACTTTGGCGAAAGTGTACCCCTGAAACGGGCCGGTCAGCCGGCGGAACTGGCGCCCATTTTTGTTTTATTAGCTTCACAAGACTCTAGTTACATGACGGGCTCTACGGTGCAAGTAACGGGTGGTTATCCAACTATCTAAGCGGGTAAGTTAAAAGTGGTATTTTCAAAATTTAACAATTTCCGGCCAGGAACAGGCGTTTCCTTATCGGTTAAGGGAACAACACTGCAAAAAATACTTTCGCAAGGTGGGTTCGACACAAAAATAGCTTATTTTTCCGTCAGCTGGTGAGGATATAATTGAAACAGAACAAATGAAGTAGTTGCTAGAGAAGGTTACTCTATTGAATTTAGTACTATTTTAGATTTGTTTGTCAGTAGCTATTCCCTTCTACCAATAGGACCTTTTTAAGATGCCAAACAAAGTGCTCCTAATTACACTATCTTACTAATTTCCAAATTAACGTCCACCGGCGGAACATTTGTTTTCTTTTTCTCTACCGACAGGAATAAAGAGCCAAATATGGCCAGGCAAATGCCAATCAATTCGATGGAGGCCAGCTTTTCGCCCAATAAAAGAATAGCTAGAATTATAGTAAAAACCGGCTGTAATGCCCCCGCAATGGTGGTTACCTGCGAGGCTTTGCCTTCGGCCCGGTAGGCAGCAAAACTGGCCAGCACGCCTAAGCCGTTCAACATGCCGGCTAAAGTGCCTACCCAAAGTGTTTGCCGGGAAAAGTTAAATTCAACCAGGCCAAAAACTATAAAGCCACCTGCCATCAGCGCGGAGGAGAGAATAAAACTAAGGTAAGACCATTCGGCGGAAATGTAATTGGTAGTTACTTTTTGCGCCGCACTGAAAAACCCCCAGAATAACAGGGCAATAAACGCATACAAGAGCCATACTTTTAAGCCTAATTCTTGCCAAAATAATCCTGGATTATCTAAAATCTGAGATTGCCCCGAAAGCATAATAATGGCCGGTACGATAATCACTATACCAATGGCGTTGAGCCAGTGCATTTTCTCTTTGAACACCAGCAACGCAATCACGATAGTAATTAAAGGATACAAATTAGTAACCGGAATTACTACCGCCGCTTGCCCGCCGGTGCTGAACGACTGGAAAACGGCCACATTCCCAACCACCGCCAGCACTCCGGCCACAATGCCCCAGATGATTCCTTTCGTACTTATTTCCTTTACTTTACATTTCCGGATTATAAATGGCAGGGTAAACAACATACCAATGGAAAAAAGGAAGTGATTGGTGAAAGGGGTAATATCGCTGGAAATAAACTTGGCCAACACGCCCCAAACACCCCAGCAAAGCGCAGCCAGGATGGCAAAAACTAACCAAAGCCTTTCTTTAAAATATTGCATCATACATTATCTTTTAGTTGTAAAAGGGGATAGAATAAAATATCTGTTGGCATAGCTGTGGCTTTTGTTTTGACTATAGCTTGAGTTGTTTCATTTCCTCTGCTATTGTTCTTTTTGCCTTGACACAAAGTAAGAGGGCCCCTACCCCCACTTGCTCCGCTCAAACACAAAATCGTCAAGCCTTGCACCTGGCTGAGGCTGTTTGTTGCATAGTTAATGGGTAAAATTAAATTGGTACATAAAGCAGCTAGTACTATCGCGAGCGCCCTCGATCGTGAGGCCTATCGTCCGGCCTCTGGCCGGTTGTACAACCCTACTGATTAAATAAGGCCGCACTCCCCAGTATTCCGGCATGGTCGCCGAGTTCCGAGAGTACAATGCTGGTATGATAACTTTTATATGGTTTTAAATAATTAACTTGGCTGAGTTGACTCAAATAGGGATTCATCCCTCGGGCTACCCCTCCACCCAATACAATAATATCGGGAGCAAACAAATTGATGTAATTATGAATACCTGTTTTTAGATGGGTTAAAAAACTGGATACGACAGAATGAGCATCTAAATTACCTTTTTGTTGCGCTTCAAAAATGGTATCTACCGTTAAGGGTAAAGTCGGGTATTTCTCTTCCCATTTTAAGCGAATGGCGGAATCAACAATACCGGTGGCGGAAACCAATGCCTCCAGGCAGCCGGTTTTGCCGCAGTAACAGGCAACATCGGTTTGGCCGATTGATTGATGGCCGCTCATGTGGCCAAAGGCGAGCTTACTTTCAAAAGTACCATCGGCTACAAACCCTACACCTAAACCGGTTCCCAAAGTAAGCACCAATACCCGATTATATCCGTTTCCTTTCCCATACAAAGCTTCGCCTAAAGCTACCACGCGGGCGTCGTTATCAGCCTTACAGGCTAAGGAGCAAGATTCTTGAATCAGTTGCGTTAAGGGGTAGTCCTCCATAAATTCCAGAAAGCCATACGTAGAATCTACCGTACCATTTGCCAACACAAAGCCGGTCACGCCAAAGCCAGCACCTAATAAAATAGTTGGCTCTTTCTCGGCCCGGCTCTTTAATTGCGCAATTCCAGATGTTATGGAATGTAAAAATTGAGCTCCATCCTTTTTCTCGGTAGGTGCTATTACTTTTTCCAGAACTTCTCCCTTGTTTAAATCCACCAGTCCCATTTTGGTTCGGGTTCCGCCAATATCTACCCCAATAGCTAATTTTCTTTTTCTGTTTGACATGCGCTATTTTGTTGCTTTAGCATTCTCAAGAACCACCCGGAAAGTTTTGATTTGATGATGCCCAATGGTTTCCTGTAAACTTCCGTTTAGGATGGTGGCTTTGTTCAAATCAGTTTCCACGTGGGTCGTTTGGTGCGCAGTAGTAATCTGAGGGGTAAAAGATAGCTTAACCGGGGAGTTGTTATTTTTAAAATTCCATAACCGGGTAATTATTCCTTTCGCGGCACCTTCTTCGGCTGGTTTAAGGCTCCACAATAAAACATTCGGGTCACTTACCTTTAAGAAGGAATAAGTTTTATCTGAATAAATGGTTTGGGTGCCGGTTATCCTGCCAGCGACCAGCGGGTTTTGGTGTTCTAAGGAAAAACGCATAGAAGCCGCGGCATTAAAACCGGCATTTGTGCTTAAGGCAAAGCGCTGGGTAAACAAACTATCGCCTCCTTGTTTTAAAATGCCTAATTTAGCCCCATCTACCTGGCCGCCCGCTAACACCGAAATCTGAGCAGTTTTTGTATCTAAATTGGTTAAGGCACTGTTACCGAGTTTCAGGAAGGCGCAATCGGCGTTAGATAAGGTAATACCCTGCTTGCCGTTGTTAATAGCTGCGAAATGGTTTAAGGTGAGCCAATCAAAGCGGGCATTCTGGGTGGCATAGTTCCCGCCTTGGATTACTGGTTTTGCTTTTAATATAGTGCCGGTTTCTTCGTGCCATACATCCGCGCCTGTTAGGTTATAAGAAAAAGCCCAGCTCTGCACTTCTCCAAAATTTTGGGTTATCTGATTCTCTATATCCACTCTCGGTATTTCTTTAAATAAGGTAATCCGGCTGGTATGCGCTAAAGGCTTTTGGCCAGTACAGAGTATGGTCACGGATACTGGTCCCTCGTGCTCAATCACAATCGAACCTATATTATCGGAGCCCGAACCCAAATCATTCATAAATTTACCATTCACTTGCGCGGCATACTCTTTATTGCCTTGGCGTTTATCAACAAAACTGGTAATGACACCCTGGTTGGTTATTTTTAACTTATAAAAACTATTCTCGAAAACTTGGTTGGCGTAAGTTGCGGCTTTTGGTAATGCTTTAGCTGGGGAAGAAGTTATTTCGAATACTTTATACCCGACGGAAGGTATATCCGTCGCTAAAATCCGGATAAATTCTTTGCCTTTACTCTTAATTAACTGGGAAGGTACTTCCTGGTTGGTCTGGGTATCTATTACGCGAACGTTTTTAGTGCCGGTGTAAGGGAAATCGCAAACATCGGTACGTTGCCAGCTAAGAGGGTTGAAGACGTAAAACTGGGTTTTATTAGAGCTAGTTTTAATGTAGGTTCCTAGCTTTTGCTGCGACAGGTTATACAATGTATCGACGTAGGTAGTCAGCTGGTTTTCAATTTTGCGTTGCCAGGCAGCTCTATCCTCTCGTGATACCGGACCATCAGCGGTCCAATCGTGTTCGTAGTAAAGCCCCAACGCCATCCAGGCCGTTTTTTTCAAATCCGCCAGATTACCGGCAAAGTTTTTATCTTGTTGGCTTACCAGCGAAGCCATAGCTTCCGCGGCCCGGAGCTTTTCGACGGACCGTTTTACTTTGGCCGAAAGCTCGGCCATAGAAGCACTATACAAATCCCATTCGTTGCCATAAGCGAGCGACTCCTCCGGAATGACCTTACCGTAAGCCGCTTCAAAGGCTTTAAAATAATCCGATTGATTCGATACAATAACTTGCCGCTGGGCATTAGTTTTAGCTTGGGCGGTAGTGGTAAAAATATCCGTGGTGGTTTGCAAATCGTCCCAGCCGAACCCAAAAGCGCCGGCAATGTGGTACGGATGCGCCGGCGATTGGCATAAAGCCGTTAATTGGTCGACGGCTAAAGCCGGGTCGCGCGCTTCCGCGTAACCCCCCAGTTGTTTATTTCCGCCGGGAGCAATGGAATACCATTTCATGAGCACCTTACTGTTATCCAGCCCTGTATACCAGTACACTTCTTTGTTGCGCTTTTTTAAATCTTTCATTTGAGAGGCACAATCGCAGACTCCTTTCCAGCTATATTTTACCCCCGCGCCCGCCCACAACGAACCTAAGCCTAAGGGCAAAGTCTGATTTTCCATAGCTACGGCCTGGTCCAGGTCTAAATTATATCTTCTTTGGAGGTAACCCGCGTAATACATGCCGCGCAAAATACCTTCCGTAGGGCTAGCGCCATAACACGATACTACCGCATTGTAAGGCACGCTGATATGCCCTGATTTTATTTTAGAGATTAACTTCTCAAACTCAGCCGGGCTTTTATTTTTTTCGTATTCCCACAACCAATAACTACCATCGCAGTTAAACCGGCTTTGGTAAGGGGCAGGTAAGTTGGCGGTTTTATCACTTTGCCCGATATAATAATCGAGCATCTTAATAAAAGCTTCTTTATACTGCTTTTCATTCCCCGTCCACATATAATCGGTATGGTCATCGTTGGAAATGTAGAATTGGGTTTGTTTAGTTGGTTGAGCAAAAAGCAGGTTTGGTAGGGCCATACCCAAAAACAAAAGGTATATTTTCATAATAGTCGGGTATCTGATTACGCGGTGAACTAATTCGGTAAAAGTTTGAAAAAGTGCTGTATTAGCTAAAAGAAGGCATTTCCCTCCCCTACCCCCTCCAAAGAGAGACTTTTCTACTAATCGCTATTTTCTCTTAAGTTAATTACCTCACTGTGTACTGAATACACCGTGAACTAAGTAGGTTGCTATTTAGTAGCATCAGGCGCGGCATGTTTTGAAACCCGCCGGGTCTATTTGCTGAGAAACAGGTTATTCTACTTCGGTAACTTTGCCGCCCACGATGAAGGTATCGCCGGCATTTAATTTCTGGGCCAGGTAATACGCCATAAAATTAAAGGGTATTATATTATTTAAAACCGATAGATTTTCGCTTACTGCCGGTTCTTCCACGGTAAAAACGTGCGCTCCGGCTTGCTTTATTTTTTCTGAAAGTTTATAACTGCGGTTATAAGATTCTCCTTGCGCTATTATTTGTATCACAATGCTTTGCCGGGCGGTTTCTTTAGGACCGTGGTCGTATTGCGCCATGGGCAAACCATGGAAATTACGTTTGGTACTCTCACTTAAAATAAGCGCCGCTTCTAAAGCAGTGGCAATATTTGGGCCGTCGCCCGTAATGTAAATGCCGTGGATTTTTTCACTTTGCAGCAACGAAAAAACTTCAGCGGCCAACTGCTCTCCTTTTTGTTGGTACGCCCGCATATTTTTAGTTAATACCTGCCAGGCGTCGGAGGCATCTAGCCCAAGTCCTTTAAAAAGGGCCAGTAAGGTATTAGTATAGGTTTTAGAAGAAGAAAACTGCTCTTCACCCGCCAGGATGGGTATTACCTGTTTTACATTTTTGGCGGTGGCCAACAGGCTTTTACCATCATTTGTAATGGCAGTATAATTCTGGAATAAATTACGGCACCATAGCGCTTCACTGCTTCTGCCAGATTGCGATAGAATAACGGCATGGGGAAGCTTTTGGTCTGATTTTAAGTAAGTAAAATATTCCGAAGCTAGCTCCGGATAAATGGGAATACCCATGTACTTAAAGGCGAGCGGCGCAAAATAAGAAGACCCCATGCCTAAGTAGGGCACCTGCAACGGTAATGTATATGGGGGTGATTCAGTCAGCAGTATTCTTCCTTTTTCAGGTATTTCCAGTATTTCTTCCAACATTTTATTCATTAGAACTTAAAATTTAAATTTAGTGCGAGTGTCCTCACTCGAGTTTGTCTATTGTTCTGTCAGAGGCCGGTATAACCCCAGTTTAGTTATTCTGATAGAGCGTATGTCGGTTCGCCTGGCCAGAGACTTCCCGGATAATAGACACGAGCAAGGACACTCGCGCCAGAGAAACGATCATAAATTTAGTAGCCCCACTGACTAATTTTGAAAATTCTTAATCCCTGCTTTTAGTAAAGCGGATTTTGAATGAGCAGTTTGTTGCGATTCATTTCGTCTAACTTAATAGGCATGAAATAAGACCAGTCTTTCCAGGTTCTATCCCGGACACTCACAAAGGAGTAGGTCGGTTTTTCCATACCTAATTTATAGCGGATGTCTACGCCCAGTGCGTTAGTAGAAAGTACTTGGGGGGCAATCATCCACCGCCGGATATCGAAAAAGCGCTGGTCTTCGTACATTAGTTCTATTTTTCGCTCCTGCCTTATCTTTTCCCGCAATTCATTACCCGAACCAGTAATAGTAGGTAAACCGGCTCTTTTCCGGATAATATTAATTACCTCCAGTGCTTGGGCATCTTCGCCTAATTCATTAGAAGCTTCGGCATAGTTTAATAAAACTTCGGCGTACCGTATAAAGCGCCAAGGCGCATCTTGCTTTAAAAACTGGGTATTCACGGTAGGATCGATAAATTTACGCAGGTAGTAACCGGTATAGGTACCGTCTTCTTTCGCAGCAAACGAACTGTTGCGGGTATCCAGGCCACCTACCCAGGAGCCATCAGGCTGCTCGTAATACCCTACTTGGATTACTCCCACTGGGTCTAAAGATACCGCCCCAGCCTGACGAGGTTGCCATTTGGCTCCTTCGAACAAAATGTTGGCGTAAAAACGCGGCTCGCGGTTTTTATAAGGGTCGGCCCGATGCACCGGATTATCCCAGCTAAATTTACTGCCATCGCTCATTTCAAAGGCATCAACTAACTGACTGGTAGGCGTATTGCCGCCATAACCGAAGTAGCCATTTGGGTTATTGTACCGTCCCGGGTTATAGCCCTCCGCAGAATTCTGAATAAAAAAACGAACAAAAATATCTTCATTGGTTTCTTTCGATAAAAAAATCTCTTCGTAATTCTTGGCCACATTATCGCCCGGAGCCGGTTCTTTTTTGTACAGGTCGTATACATTTAAATCCATTACGGCTTTCGCGGCGTTCTTGGCTTGCCGCCAGCGTTCCGCCCGGTCGCCGCCCACGTAGCCAATTAATTCCGGATTAGGGTAGCCCTGCGACCAGGCATTCTGGTTATGGTATAAATTGCTGGCCGCAAATAATAATACCCGGGATTTAAGAGCTAAAGCCGCTCCTTTGGTAGCCCGGCCTTTCAGATTTCCGCTGTAACTATCGGGCAATAAAGCCGCCGCTTTGTCGCAATCATCCACAATAAATTTAATGCATTCTTCAAAAGTATTCCGGGCCGCGAGGTGGTCGTCGTTCAGCCCGTAAGGAGTGGTAATGATGGGCACGCCCCCGTATAGAAAAACCAAATTGTGGTAATGGTACGCTCTCAAAAAGTAAACTTCACCCAAGAGCCGGTTTTTCAGTTCTTCATCGTCGTAGGTATTTTTTTCTACTTCCTGCAGAAAGAGGTTACAGGCCCGGATGCTTTTGTAAACAGTCTCCCAAGACATTTTCCAGGCCCTGGCATGTACGCCGCTCATCCAACCATTATTGGGTTCAAACACGGAGTAATCGCTGGGTGTTATTAACGATTTTGTAACGTTGCTGCTGCCGCCATCGAAGGTAAGAATGGCCTCGTCCGAAATAGAAGCCATCATTAATTCGGTAAACCCATGCGGAATATTATTGTAAACGTTATTCACAAAAGTCTGCATTAAAGCCAGGTCGGTCCAAACAACATTGCCGCTGTATTCGCTCGATGGTTGTTTATCCAGGAAATCGTCGTCGCAGGCAGGAATGGGAATCAGGAATAAAAGAACCAGGCAAGTGTATAGTAAATTCTTCATGATATCCGAAATTAAAAAGTTAAAGTAAGGCCACCATTCACTACGCGCTGCACCGGATAACTGGAACCGGAAGTATTATCTGATTCCGGGTCAAAGTCGATTAAGTCCGGGGAAATAGTGAACAGATTATAACCACTCACGAAAAAGCGCAAGGCGCTAACTCCTATCCGGTTAATCAGGCTCGCTGGTAAATTATAGCCTAATTGCAGGGTTTTTAATCTCACATAATCGGTGTTCCGGATAAATTGGGTGTTAAATTGGGTGCGCCAGTATTCCTGTGAGCGGTTAAAGGCCCGGGGTTCACTGGCATCCGGATTAGCTTCCGTCCATCGGTTATTATAAAAATCTTGGAGAAAATTGCCGCTGTCGCCGGAGTAGGTATCGATGTAGCGAATGGCGCCCGTGGCTCCCTGAAACAATATCGATAAATCAAAGGCTCCATAAGCCAGGTTGATATCCACGCCGCCGTTAAACCGGGGAATATTGGTTTTTTCATTCCGGACCCGGTCATTCCCGTTAATAACGCCGTCGTTATTTACATCTTTAAAAATTACATCGCCGGGCCGGGCACCTTGCCAGTGCGGGTAAGCATCTACGGCAGCCTGGTCCCGGAAAATGCCCAAAGATTGGTAAAAAAGGTCTCCATCTGGGTTATTCGGGTCGGTAGGAATAGGTTTGCCGGTAGACTGCTGATATTCCGGCCGGCCCGGTGATTCATCCCAGAAAAGGATTTTGTTTTTAGAATAACTGCCGTTTACCGATACGTTATATCTGAACTTTTGAAGTTGGTTTTTATAACCAACATTAAACTCCACGCCGCTATTTCGTACTTTGCCGATATTTTCCTTGGGCAAGGTAATACCGGTAGAAGAAGGTACGGAAGCATTCCGCTGCCATAATATCTGGGAACGCTTATTATTAAAATAATCGAACTCAAAATACAATTTGCTGTTAAAAAGACCGGCTTCAAAACCAATATTAGCTTGATTGGCCACTTCCCAGGTTACGTTCTCGTTTGGAATCCTAACTTCCCGGAGCAGTTTATTTTCTTGGGTGATGCCAAAAATGTAGGTATTGGCGTTAAAGCCGTAAGAAGATAAATATTGCCATTCGTCGATGCGGTCATTACCGGTCTTGCCCCAGGATGCCCGAACTTTAAAATTATCGACCACGGGCAACGCATTCTTCCAGAAATTTTCTTCGGATAATCGGTAGCCGGCCGAAACACCCGGGAAAAAGCCATAACGGCCTTCTTTCGGAAAAATGTACGAGCCATCATACCGCCATACAAATTCGAGGAGCAGTTTTTCGAAATAATTGTAATTAACCCGGCCAAAGTAATTTAAGCGAGCGTTTTCGTAGGCTACCCCGGTATTATCTTTATTTATATCGCCACCGGCAAACAACTCATCAATGGCCGATGAAACAAAAAACCGGCGGTAAGCGGAGAGGCTATTGCCGCGTCCCCGACGCGATTCCGAGCCAACCATAATTTTGAATGCATTCTTCTCAATGTTTTTTTCGTAGGTTATAATTCCGTTAAGCAGAATATCCTGGTTATCTTCGGCCCATTCCTGTAACCTTGGGTCGTCGAAGCCTTTCTTGCCTTTTACCAAAATGGGTTTGCCGTTGGTGTCGTACGAACTGCCATCCCAGGAATACAAGTACCAGGGAGTTTCCCAGCGTTTGCGAAAACGGAACGTTTTATCGAGGCTGGCATTGCCGCTAAAAGCCAGTCCTTTTACCCACGGAACTTTTACATCTAACCGGATATTACTGTTTAAAACAAATTGCCGGGTCCGGTCGTAACCGGTAGCATCGGTACTGGTAACCGCGGGGTTATTGCCTTGTTCTACGTCCGGGCCGGGTGTGCCATCGGGCCAATAAGCGTGTTTTCCGGGGTCGGAACGCATCAGGCCCGAGAATATATTGCCACTGCCGAAATTTGGCGCATTTCGGTTTTCCATTCGGCCCGCTACATCAAACCGCAGGCTTACATTATCGGATATTACCCCATCAATGTTGCTGCGAAAATCATATTGTTTATAATCGGTAGAGCTTTTATAGTAATAGCCATCCTGAAAGCGGGAACCCATATTCAGAAAATATTTAATTCTTTCACTGCCTCCCGTAAGAGTGGCATTCAAGTAATTTTGCCGGGAACGCGGCTTTAGTACTTCTTTATACCAATCGGTATTGGGGTGACCCCAAGGGTCGGAGCCATCCTGAAATTTCTGAATATCACCCGGACTATATCGTGGTTGCCGGTTATTGTAAGAATCAATTTCATTAAGCAGGGTAGCGTATTCGGCGGCATTGGCCATTTCCGGTATGCGGGTAGGCTGGTTATAGCCTTCGTTGTAATTAAAAGTAATTTCTGGTTTGCCGGTTTTACCGCGTTTGGTGGTAATTAGTATTACCCCGTTGGCCGCTTGCGAGCCGTAAATAGCCGCCGAAGCATCTTTCAGAACAGTAATACTTTCAATGGTATTGGGGTCGATGCGTTCTAAGGACCGGCCCGGAATACCATCTACAATTATTAAAGGATTATTATTGCCTAAGGAATTGGTACCCCGGATGCGAATATTAGAACCATCGCTACCGGGTTCGCCACTGCGTTGAACTGCCGTTATGCCAGGTAAACGTCCGACCAAGGCATTACTCACGTTGGCTACCGGGGTTTGAGTAATTTTTTCGCCTTTCACCGAAACTACCGAACCAGTAATAGTGGCCCGCTCCTGACTACCATAACCCACCACCAAAACTTCACCGAGTTGTTTGGCATCCGGCGCAAGGGCAATATCTATCACACTTTTGCCGCTTAGTAGCACTTCTTTAGGTAAATATCCTACATAAGAAAACACCAGCGTGCCAGTGGTATTTTCGTCCGGTACATTTAATGTAAAGATACCCTCTGGGTCTGTACTGGTGCCAATGGTAGTTCCTTTTATTACCACCGTTACCCCTGGCAGACCGGCTCCGTTTTCATCCGTAACTTTTCCGGAAACAGATACATCCAAAGGATTTGAAAACTCATTTTTTATCCCAGCTGCGTTCGATGTACTCTCGGTTAAGATTCCGGAGAGACCAGCGGAAGTAGTTGCCTTATCCGTTGTGTCGGCCGATTTAGGAGCCAGAATCAGGTACGTTTCTTCATCAATTTTTTTATATCTCAGGCCGGTTTTCTTCAGCAAGCTTCTCAGGTTTTCTTCCAGTTTCCTGCCCGGCTGAATCAAGGTTGGATTAACGTATACGTCGTTGAGCAGTTTCTCCTCGAACATAACATCTACGTGGTACTTGGTTTTTAATTGCATCAGCGCCTCCCTCAGGAGCACCGACGAGTTAGCTTGTGGGCTGGTTTGCTGGTTCTTTTGGACAGGTGGCTGCATACTAACCAAGTTTTGCGAGTAGCCAACCAGTGGGTAATGTCCATACCCTACCAGGCACATGAATACTAAACAATATCGGGTAGACTTTCTCATAAGTAAAACGCAATTAATAGGTTAACTCTATAAAAAGGTAAGCGTATGCGGAATAGACGTGGCGTACTTGCGCCACAGTAATCTGAATAAAATGAGACTTATAAGGTTCAAGCCACAAAAGCTTGAACCAGGATTATTTTATTAGAATGGTGTTCCCTCCTAACTCCTTTAGGAGAGTATTAAAACTTTTTTAAATTAAGGCTGCGCGGTTACGGGTTCGGTAAGCTGATAAGTAGATTTATCTACTAAAACTAATTGCAAGTCCAGCATTTCGGAAAGCGATTGCAGAAGCGATTCGGGTTTAGTTACTTTAAAAGTTCCGCCAAAGGTGCGATTGGCCACCAAAGAATCCGGTATAATTAACTTAATTCCAAAACTTTCTTCCAAAATAGCCGCAATTTCCCGTACCGACGTATTGTCGAAAATAAACCGTTTTTCTTCCCAAGCCTGATGCGCCAGCAACGATTGTTTATGTTTCAGTTGTAACTTGCCACCCGAATTAATGGTAACCACATCGCCGGGCCGGATAGCCAAAGGAGTTTTAAGCCCACTTTTAGGTGACCGCAACCGTACTTTCCCTTGGTTGAGCACTACTTTACTGCCTCTTTTCCGGCTGAACACCACAAATTCGGTCCCTAGTACTTCTACCTCTAGTTGCTCAGGAGTCCGAACGATGAATTTCTGGTGACTTTTTGTGTGTACTATTTTAAATTTTGCTTCGCCACTTAGTAAAACCTCCCGGCTCTTGCTTCCAAACCCAAACCTTGGAACTCTCAGGCTTGAATTAGCATTCATGACTACCCGGCTGCCGTCGGGGAGCGCCAAGGTTTTTACTTCTCCGTAGGCAGTCCGGTATTCGGTATTTAAAATTTGGTCTTTTTGTACCCAAAGCGTAGCAAAAGAAATTAGCAGAAAAACCACGCTGGCGGCAGCATACCCGTATCTAAAGCTCCGAATAGAGCTAAGAAAGGGCAATACCTTGGTAAAGTCTGTATTGGAAGTTGTGCAATTTTTACTGCCTGTGCCAGCTTCCTGTATCCGAAATAATAATTTTTGGTAAGCTTCTCCCGTGTCGGGGGTTAGTTGCAGGTTCTCATTCTCCCATTCTTCGGTCCATTGATAATACAATTCTTGGTTAGCTTCTTCTTCCAGCCACTTTTGTATAAGCGCCCGCTGCATGAGAGTCGCTTTTCCCTCAAAAAAATTAAACAATGTATGTTTATCAATTTCCGCTTTCATAGTTTAATAAAATGTATGCCCTCTCCAAGGTCATCAGTATAGAATCAATGCTCGGCCATCATCAGAACCTGCACCATCCCGACCAGAGTCAGAAAGGCATCTTTCTTTAAGATTTTCCGGAGAATGTGGAGTACCCGAGTGATATGACCTTCCACGGTTTTAACAGAAATCTCTAATTTATCCGCGATTAAAGCGTTTTTCATGCCTTCAAACCGGCTCATTATAAACACCTTCTGGCTTTGCGGCGAGACCTCCTTAATCAGCTTATCAATTTTCAGGTAAAGTTCGTTGTACTGCAGCATCTCGTCGGGCAAGGCTTTTTTATCTAAAGGGTCATTTTCGTAAATATCTACTTTAGGCCTTTTATGAAACCCCGACCGCAAATAAGACAAAGCCTGGTTACGAGCTGCCACGAACAAATAAGCCCGGTAAGAGGTGTGGTTCTTTTGGTATAATTGATGTTCCCAAAAACTAAAAAACACATCGGCTACCAAATCTTCGGCTATGTCCCGGGATAAAGTAATACGGGCCACATGGCTGCACAAGGGCCGGTAATACCTTCTGAAAAGCATTTCGTATCCAGCTGCCGGGCTGTTTTCAAAGGCTTTCCGGATGAACAATTCGCTATCATTCAAATTAGTAGGAACCACCTCTTCTTTCCTATCCGACACAGAAATAGGATTATAGCAGTCCTCTGAATTCAGCTTGTCACTTGCAAACATAATGTTATCCGAACAGTTATCAGTAAGACGCAACAGGTTCAATTTACCCTTGGTCTTTTGATAAAATTTATTGAAAAAAAATATCCAGATGATTGTCGTTTATCAAAAAACTTCAATTATCGGGTTCTAGTTTGATGATTGTGGCAAAAGGAGGCGGAAGAATAAATTCCATTTAAGGTCATATCAGCAACTGGTTTAAGGTAATAAAGCTAAATCCTGTTATTTTTATAAATCAATATTTATTCAATACAAAAAACTGCAGTTGAATGCTGTATCTACCTCTTTTATGGAATTAAGTAAAATCAATTTGGTGTTAATTCCCGATTTAAAAGATAATGGTGTAGTGTGAATGCAAATAAATAAGAGGACAGAAATAAGTTCAAGTATTCTGTCCTTCAGGAGAAAACTATTCTGCTTCATAGCTAAATAGTTTCCTCCTGAAGGACGTAAAAAATTATCTTTCTCTATTGTAATTTAATTTTGGCCAATTGCTTATTATAGTTTAGTTTACAGTTACCCCTAAGTAAAATTATCTAATTCTCCATTTAATCTATTTCCAAGGTAGACTTCGGTATCCTCCATACTAAATTATTTACCGACTATATGCCCACCTCTTTCTGGGATGTCTATGCAAATGCCAAATCAGCCAAAGAGCGAATGAAAACTCATTAGATTGGTTATAAACTTTAAGTTTTCAAGATTGAAATCTTTACATAATTTAAATTATTTATAAGCGGTATCGGATGGCAGGAAATAAACCCAATTGAGGCTTAGGTATTTGTTCCCTTGGTCAGGTGGGAAATTCGTTGCGACTACATAGAGCGAATGTTTGCCGATCAAAGGTTTAATCCGGAGGGTTTGTTCTTTCCAATCCGTAATCAGATTGGTGATATTTCCCCCAGGGGTTTCGTTGGGTTGTAAATCAAGGGCACCTATTTCGATGCCACTAGGTTTATCTAGCCGGAAAGATAAACGGCAAGTAAAAGAAGTAGAAAAAGCTATCTTCAGGTTTTCAATAGTCGTCAGATCCAGGTTTTGGAAAGAGATATAGCTATTGTCAGCGGGAAAACGAATATAGGCATTGTTGTAGCGGATGGCAGCCTGATTCTCATCACAATAGATGGCTTTTACCTTGGCATTGCGTAAGGCCTGCGTGATTTGCCCCACCTGAGGTGGGGTATTCCCAAAACCTTTGTCCTGGTACATGCTCCGGAAAATATATAATCCTTCCGCCTTATTATCTGGTTTAAATATACCCTGCATAGGTAACCGGTTTTTTGCTTCCTGATTCATTTTAACAGCCAGGATATATTTAACCATTTGGGAAACTTCTTTGTCCGTGAGTTGGGGGTGGGCCGACATGGCTGCTTCGCCCCAATTGCCATTACCACCTTTAATAACTTTTTGCGTTAAAGCGCTGATGCTTTTGTCCTCTTCGGGGTAGCGGTTGGCAATTTGTACCCACGAGGGGCCAATGGACTTTGTTTTTTCCTGATGACATCCCAGGCAGTCGCTTTGCTTAATTAATTGTTGACCGGGATGCAGATAAATGGAGGTGGGTTTTTCCTGATTCTGAGCCAGAAAGGTTAGGTCCGTTCCCATATCGGCCAAATCTACCGTCGTTAATACTTCCTGAGGAGCAATTTTTCCAGTACCCAAACTGCCGTCCTCCTTGTCTTTCACTTTCACCTGGTAGCGAACAGGCATCTGATTCCAGTAAAAACTCTGATTACCGGCAAAGTTGATGGTTACTTCCGGTTGCTCATTCCCTGCCTCAATTTTAATTTCCTGGGTAGAACTCTCACCTTGGTTATCGGTTACTTTTAAAGAAATTCGGAAGCTGCCAGGGCGATCGAACTGATATTTTGTTTCGGAACCTGCTGCAAGGGATTTTTCCGAGTCCAGTAGTTGCCATTCATACGTCAGCTTATCGTTTTTATCATAATCAAATGATTCTGCTCCCGAGAAAGAAACAGTCAGGGGCACCGCGCCCGCCGTTTTGCTGGCCTTAATTTTAGCTACTGGCGGTCGGTTACCTTCGATGTAATCAATCCGGACGAGGCGGGAATTCTGATTTTGGGCAAACCAACCGGTACCATATTCCAGCACGTAGAGCGCTCCATCCGGCCCAAACTCTAAATCTATCGGATGGTCGAATTTTGCGGTCGGCATAAACCGTTCAATATCTTTGATGTTACCGGCTTCATCCAGAGTTACTACATTTATCCAGTCGCGCAGCCACTCGGCGATAAACCACTTGCCATTGTAATAATCCGGAAATTTACGCGGCGTTTTCACCCAGGCAGGTGTTTGCTGGTAATTTTTGCTGTAATAAAAGGGTCCGGCAATCGGGCTTTTGCCGCCCGTACCTAAATTTTTGAATTCTTTCGATTCGTCGTAAGAATACCAGATTAACGCGCCCACAGCCGGTGGCAACTCCTGTGATCCGGTATTGTTGGGCGAATTATTAATGGGTTTTAGTGGGTTAAAAAACAGGCCTGTTTTCTCGGTAGCAAAGTCGAAGTCCGCGTAGGGTTGGTTGTTGCCGGCAAAATAAGGCCAACCGAAAAAGCCGGGTTGTTTGGCCTGGTGCCATTCGTCGTAGCTGATGGGCCCACGGGCCGGATTATCAATGGTATTCTGGCCAACATCGCCCCAGTACAACCAACCGGTTTTGGCATCAATAGCAATCCGGTAAGGATTGCGCACACCCATGGCGTAAATTTCGGGCCGTGTTTTAGGCGTATTTACCGGAAACAAGTTTCCTTCGGGTATGGTGTACGTACCATCCGGTTCGGGTTTAATGCGCAGTATTTTGCCGCGTAAATCATTAGTGTTACCGGCGGTTCGTTGCGCATCCCAGAACTCCCGGCCTTTTCTTTCGTCGATGGAGTTGTAATAACCCGGATTGTGCGGATTGGTATTGTCGCCGAGGGCAATGTATAAGTTCTTATCCGGTCCAAAAGCCAGCGAACCCGCCGAATGACAGCATTCCTGACGTTGCGTCGGAATCTCCAGCAATACTTTTTCGGACTTTACGTCTAAGGTGCCATTGGCAAAATTAAACCGCGACACCCGCTGTACAGCTTTATCCCCTACCGGAGAATAGAAAAAATAAATAAAATGATTTAGCGCATAATCCGGGTCTAAAGCCAGACCTAATAAACCATCTTCCAAATCGTGGAAAACGGGTAGATTAGTTACTAGCCGCAGTTTATTTTCTTTGGCGTCAAACAGCTTGATTCCCCCGGTCCTTTCAATTAGCAATACATCCCCTTCTGGCAAAATCTGCAGTTCCAGGGGTTCATTTAAATTAGAAGCCAGTTCTATTTTCTGAAAACGTTCCGGGTCGGGTACTATTGGCTGGGTTGGTGCTTTGGTTTCGGAAGAGGTTTTGCTGTTTACTGCTTTATTCGCACTGGTACCTGTACAAGAAGAAAAACCTAATGCAATAGCTAAACAGATAAATAATAGTGAAATTTTAAAGGCTCCGAATAAAACCTGCATAAACTCAAAATTTTTATTTTTAAAGTATTTGTAACTAGTACCAACGATTACCTGCCTTATGCCGATTTAAAGTTAGAAAAGACAAAAATTTTGTTCCTTTAGGTAGTTGTAATAGAACCAGCATACTCTTCCTGAATCGGTAACCCGGCAGCATTAGGTTTATTTTTTTTATTTTGATCTTTGAAGAACAGCAAAAATAAAAAGGTTACCACGCCAGCAATGGTAGCGGGTATTAACCAGATAAATGACCAATCGTGATTTCCGGTTGGAGTCTGCCATTTATCTACCACTAACCCTGAAATAAGCGAACCGATAAGCATGCCAACCCCGTAGGTGGCTAAGGTAATCAGGCCTTGAGCCGCGCTTTTGAACCTTTCCCCGGCTAAGTTATCGGTATAAATCTGACCGGTAACAAAAAAGAAGTCGTAACAAATACCGTGTAAAACAATACCTACAATCAACATCCAATAGTTGGCAGCGGTATCTCCGAACGCAAATAAAATATAGCGAAAAATCCAGGCCAGCATTCCAACGGCCAGCATCTTTTTTACTCCCAAACGGACAAAAAACAAAGGCATTAAAATCATAAATAACAATTCTGATACCTGGCCTAAAGACTGTTTGCCAGCCGCCGCTGCCATTCCTATTTCATTCAGAAAGGGATTGGTAAAATTGTAGTAAAAGGATAAGGGAATGCAAATGGCAATAGAGGAGATAAAAAACAACAAATAAGATTGGTTTTTAAGTAAGCGCAGGGCATCTAAACCCAGGATATCCGCAATGGTAGTTTTCGCTCCTTTTTTTACGGGTGGTGTAGCAGGCAATGTAAAACTAAATAAACCCAGCAGTGCCGAAGCAATGGCGGCCATTTTAAAGGTTAAATCTAACTGCCCGCCCTGTTCCCAATTAAGCCAACCAATGGTAAAACCCGCTATAATCCAACCCATTGTTCCCAGCACCCGGATAGGTGGGAATTCCTTACCCGGATTTTTCATTTGCCGAAACGAAATAGAGTTGACCAAAGCAAGCGTGGGCATAAACAAAATCATGTAAATTAAAATGGCAGGATAAAAGCTATCGAAGTTAGCCGCCGTAGAAGCATTCCATAACAAAACACTACCTAATAGATGCAACCAGCCCAGAATATACTGCGCCGAAAAGAAACGGTCGGCAATTAAACCGATAATAAAAGGCGCTAAAATTGCTCCAATAGATTGAGCCAAAAAAGCCATTCCTACCTGGGTAGCCGAAGTGTGCAGATTGGTCAATAAAAAAGTACCCATGGTAACAAACCAGGCGCCCCAGATAAAAAATTCGAGAAACATCATGGTGGAGAGGCGTAATCTTGTTGCTATTTGCATTTAACTTTAAATTTATTTTTTGTAATAAGATTCTAGCTTATCAGTGAGCTAAAAGAGCATCATTTCTGGCTCTTGGCTGATAATTTACGGCAGAGCTATTATTAAAGTAGAAGCTTTTCCCTAAGCATAGAAGGGACGGGATGGTTGATTTTACATTGGATTACCCCATTTCCCTTAGAATTTCCCACGGGCAGTTTTCTAGCCTGCTTTACAACTCCCTAATCCAGATATTGCGAAAACTCACTTCGCTGCCGTGCCCTTGCAGCCGGATAGATGCTTTATCATGAAGTTCGTAGCGGGGAATACCGATGTACTGGATGGTTCCCTGAATTTCGAAATGGTTCAGCGTTAAAATGCCGTTATGCACCACCGTAACATAAGCGGGTTTTTCGAGAGAACCGTTGTATCGAAAACGCGGCGCGGTAAAATAAATATCGAATGTTTCCCAATTGCCCGGTTTATTAGCAGCATTTGCCAGCGGAATAACTTGTTTGTAAATGCTACCCATCTGGCCATTGGCGTACAATGGAGTTTCGTTGTTATAGGAGTCAAAAATTTGAACTTCGTACCGTTCTTGCATAAACACGCCACTATTACCCGCATTATTACGGTCCTTACTGGTTTTAGCATCAGCTGGTATTTTAAATTCCAGGTGCAATTGGCTATCCCCAAACTTTTGTTTGGTCTGGATATCGCCGCTGCCTAATTTAACCGTCATAGCGCCGTCCTGCAGTTTCCATTGGCAAGCGCTATTATCTTTGGCCATCACCCAACTATCGAGGCTTTTCCCATTAAAAAGTACGATGGCATCGGAAGGTGGGGCGCCATTTAGGCCCGGCGTCACTACTGCGGGTTTTGGCTCCCATAATTCCGTAGCCTCCGGTTTAGAATAGTCTTTTTTAAAAATATCCTGCGCATGAGCTATACTACCACCCAGCACAAGCAAGCAAAAAATTATTTTTTTCATATAAGTAAATAACAGATAGCAGGAAGGTTCAACAAGTTTTCAGGCACAAAAAGCTACTGGGTAATGCAGATAGGTTGCCGTACTTGCCCAGCGGGAGGTTGATGGAGTCCTAAACCCGCTGAGCAAGCAACGTAACATTACTTTTAATAACCAGGATTTTGTTCTAAGCCTGTTTTATTTATTTCGGATAATGGAATAGGCAGGTAATACATTCTGGCGGTAAAACTTCTTTGCTGCACATCAATAATATTATATTTCAAAACCCCGTTTTCTTTTTTCCATTCGATTCCTTTGGCGTTTTTATTGCCTGTTTCCTCCGCAATCATCCATCGGCGTACATCAAAAAACCGTTTCGATTCAAAACATAATTCAATTCTTCTTTCATGTTGGATATCTTCCAGTAGCTGTGCACCCGAAGAATTAATTTCCGGCATGTGAACCCTGGCACGTATTTTATTTACATATTCTTTCGCAACGGCTTCATTGCCCAAATAATATTGAGCTTCGGCGTAGTTTAAATACATCTCGGCCAGCCGGAAAAAGATAAAAGGTTGCTTTCCTAAACCTTTTTTAAAATCCAGGCTTTCATCCATAAATTTGCGCATAGAATAACCGGTAGTAGCATAATTCCACGATTCCGGACCATCCCGGGAGTCTAAACCGCCGGGTAAAAAAAACTCGGTTTGCCGGCCCCGGTAAGTAGCGCCCTGGTACACGATATTGGCATAAAACCGGGGGTCGCGGTTTTTATAAGGTTCGGCCGCATGTTCCGGATTGGTCCAGTCGAAGTTGGTGCCGTCCATCATCTTAAAATCATCTACTAAGTTTTGCGAAGGAATATTACCCGACCAGCCATTATAGCCATTGGGAGTATTAATCTGGTCGATGTTGGGATGACTAAATTCAGGAGAATACGGTCGGGCGAAAATAATTTCCGGATTAGCTTTCAAGAAAATCTGGGTATACTCTTGCCAGGTATTTACCGGTACCAGCGAATAATAATTTAAATCTATTACTGCTTTGGCTGCGTCGGAGGCTTGCTGCCATTTATTTGCTTGATCATAAGTAAAAAGCGGACCGTTGGGCGTGCTGGCCGGATCGTGTAGTTTACTGGCCGCATACAGCAACACTTCCGATTTTAAGGCTAGGCAGGCTCCCTGGGTTACTTTACCCCAATTTTCGGCAGTCACTGTGGGGGGCACCATCTCTTTGGCCTCATCCAGTTCTTTTACTATAAAATTAACGCACTCCTGGTAGCTGGCTCTTTTTTCGGTAAATTCATCGTTTAAGCTATAAACATTGGTAATAAGTGGTACACCGCCAAAAAAACTGATTAAATCGGCGTAAGCCTTGGCCCGGATAAACTTCATTTCACCTTTTAAACGCTTTACTTTTTCAGGATCGGCTCCTGGCACATTATCAATCCGGTTCAGGAAAATATTGATATTCCGGATGCTCTTATATCCGTCTCGCCAGCTATTTGTAAACACACCCATATTACTGGCGTCGATGGTTCCGGAACTTACGGGCCAAAAGCCATAGTCAAATAGCATAAAGGCTTCATCGGTAGCCGTGGAAAGCAGGCCACCCGCCCCTTCCTGCGGCCAGCCCCAGCCTCCTAAGGCATCATATGTGGAAAACACCAGCTTCTCTGCTAAATTAATATCCTGCCAAACATCCTCATCAGTGAAAGAAGATCTAGACTTTTTATTTAAAACTTCTTTTTCACAGCCCGTAACTATTATCAGTAAAAGGCTGGTAATCATCCATATTATTTTAGTCGCTTTCATATAACTTGCCCTTATACTATTAAAAACTTAGATTTAATCCGCTCATTATGGTGGTTTGCTGCGGGTAATAGCCGGCATTAGAGGTGTTTATTTCCGGATCGAACTGGCCTTCTATCTTTTTGAAGGTAATTAAATTGGCTCCTCGCACATATAATCGTAATCCTTTTACTTTAATCCGGGATAGCACATTGGAAGGCAGATTGTAGGCTAATTCTACATTATTCAGCCGGAGAAAGGAAGCATCGTATAACCAGAAATCGGAAGCTTTGGTATTGTAAATATCTGTTCTTTGGTAGGCCCGGGGGTATTTAGCGTCCACATTATTTTCGGTCCAGCGGTCATTAAACAGGTACTCCGGCTTATTACCCCCATCCAAAAACAAAAGCATGGTTTCGGCTTTGGCCTGCCCACTGAAAACTGCGTTTAGTTCAAAGGCCTTATAGGCCATTCCTACGTTAAAACCATATTGAATCCTGGGAATGGGGGAAGTATATTTTCTTACCTGGTCATTACCGTTAATCTGTCCGTCTCCATTTACATCCACGTATTTGATATCGCCGGGTTTGGTACCGGGTATATGGGGAGAATTGGTGATTTCGTCTTCCGAACGATATAAGCCATCCGTTTTATAAACCACCCAGGAATTTAAAGGATGGCCTTCCTGAGCTCTATATGGAGGAACATCTTTCGGCTCATCCATAAATACAATTTTATTTTTATTGTAAGTTAAATTACCACCCAGGTTGTATTTTAATTCGCCCACGTTGCCCTGATGATTTAAAGCTACCTCTACACCTTCATTATCTACTTCGCCTAAATTTTCGAGGGGCAGTTCCAAGGCCGTATATTCTGGTACAGATTCGCTTCGGGTAATTAAAATTTGACTGCGTTTGGATTTAAAATAATCCACACTGATGGATAACCCCCCTCGCCATAAATCAGCGTCTAAACCCATGTTCCGGTTTTCAGATACTTCCCAGGTAATATTCGGATTACCGGTATTCGTGATGGTAAAGCCGTTTTCCCGCCGCGGGCTTTCGCCAAAAATATAATAGTTGTTTAATTCGTATTGCGTTAAATACTGAAAAGCGCCAATCCGGTCGTTGCCCATCTTGGCCCAGGAGGCCCGCAGTTTTAAATTATCCAGCCATTTTTTCGTGAAGCCCATAAAGGATTCCTGCGAAATATTCCAGGCCACTGCTACCCCCGGGAAAGTACCAAATCTTTTGCCGCGCGGAAAATTGAAAGAGCCATCCCGTCGTACGGTAATATCCAGCAGGTATTTTCGCATATAATCATAACTGAAAGAACCAAAATAATTGACCCGACCCGTTTCACTGGACGAGCCCTGGTTATCGCGCAGCGCCTGACCTCCGGTAAATAATTCTACTTTCTGATCACTGATTAAATCTCTGCGGAAACCACTCAAGGTTTGCCAGGTACCTACCTGCTGCTCGTATGCAATAAAGCCACTATAGTTATGTTTGCCAAAATTCCGATTATAGGCTAACCGGGCATGGTACAACTGGCTTTGGTTCATATCATTAGCCTGATTTAAGGTTCTAGTATTTCCTACGCTTTGATTTTGGCCGCCTTGCGGCACATATTCGCCGGTGGTTTCGTTGTAATCATACACGGTCCAGATATTATTAAATACTTCTCTACTCCGGATATCAAAATCAAAAGCCGCGTAGCTATTTAGCGCTAAGCCTTTGGTTAGCCAATCCAAGTTGTAATTGAGCGATAACCGGGATTGAAAAATTTTATTCTTATTCTCTACCCAACCGGCCTCATCACTGGATATAATAACCGGGTTTTGACCCTGGGGCCCACCTACCCCCGGCAAACCATTGGGGTAATAGGCGGTATTGTAAGGATAAGCCCAATTCGCAATAAAGGGCATCATCGAAGTTACATCGGTAGCCGTGCTGTGTTGCTCCTCTAACCTGCCGGTTAAATCAAATCCTAAATTTAAATTTTGCGTAACTTGGGCATCTATGTTCGATCTTATTTGATATTGATCATACTTCAGATCCTTGGATTTATACAGCCCGTCCTGATGCAGATAATCACCGCTTATGTAATACTTCACTTTTTCGCTACCGCCAGAGGCCGATAGGTTATGATGCGATTGGGGTGCCCAATCTCTAAAAACTTCTTTGTAAAAATCGGTATTGGGGTGCGTTAACGGGCTAGTGCCGTTTCTGTACTTTTCTAAGTCTTCTGCGGTCCATTGAATGGCCCTTCCGTAACGTTCCGAAATTTCATTTTCCCAGGTGGCATACTGATAAGAATTCATGTATTTGGGCAAACTGGTAAAAGAAGAAACCCCGTAATTAGAAGATAACCGGATTTCACTTTGGCCTGCCTTGCCTCTTTTGGTTTTTACTATTATTACTCCATTGGCTGCCCGGGCACCATAAATAGCGGCAGCAGCATCTTTTAGTACACTAATGCTTTCAATATCATTCGGAGTTAAATGGGAAAAGCTTTCCCGGGGTACCCCATCAATAACAATTAATGGAGCGTTATTTCCCAGGGTCGATTGTCCCCGGATTATAATATTGGCATCATCACTGCCCGGAATCCCTCCTCTGTTATTTACTACTAACCCGGGTATTTTTCCTTGTAGAGCCTGGGTTAAATTCATCTGCGAAGTCTGCTCAATGTTTTTACCATTGATATTGGCAATGGCACCGGTAAGTTCCCCTTTCTCTTTTTCTCCGTAACCTATTACCACCACCTCTTCCAGAGCTTTTGTATCGGATGCCAGTGATATATTAAAAGTAGATTGATTATTAATTGGCACCTCCTGCGTAAGGTAGCCAATAAAAGAAACTACCAAAGTACCAGCAGCATTGGGGACCGGGAGCGAAAAACTACCGTCAGTACCAGTAGCGGTACCAGTAGAAGTTCCTTTGAGTAAAACGGTTACCCCAGGCAAAGCCGCCCCGTTTTCGTCGGTAATTTTACCTTTTAGGGTTACCCCTTGTGCGTAAGCCTCTACAAACGCTATAAAACAAAGAAAAAATAGCAGCAAGTATCTCGCCTTTTTAAATAAAGAATGTTTCATAACTTTTTTGGGTTTAGATTTTATTCGATAAATAATAACTAATTAAATGTTGACTCTTTAAGCTACTGCCGGGCAATTAGGAAATTCTAAAATTTTAAAATCCTGAATTGTAATCACCCAGGAGCGTGAAGCTTAGCTACCGGATGCTATAACCACCGGAGAATATAGGCTGCGCTTTCAGGCTTCAGCCGGTACATTTTTAAGGTTGTTTTACTATTCTGGTAATAGCAATAACCCTTTCGTGTAGGCACATAAAAAGTACCCCAGACTCGTTTGAGCTGATTTTTACCGTTTTATCAGGAACTCGATTGTAAAAAACGAAGAGAAAACCTTACCTGAATTCTGTATCGTAATGTAGTTTGGTAACTTTAGCTGCTCTTTAAATACGTTTAAATAGTGCCATTCTGAAATTATTACAAACTCTTATCTTTTTGCAGTAAAAACGCCGTAATATCGGCTACATCCTGCTCGCTGAGTTGCAGGTGTTTCGGGGAAGGCATGGGACTCGTTTTGAGTTGCTTTTTACTTAAAACCCGCGTGGATTCCATCATGTAACGCCGGCCATAGATATCCAACACGGTTACTACCGGTCCTTCGGATAGTAACAAACCATACAGCATGCCGCCATTTTTTAAAGTAATTAAATAAGGCTCCGAACCAAAAGCGATACCAGCTTCCGGTTGTACGATGGCTTGGGACAAACTTTGTTTATCGTACTTATTATTAATATTAGTCAGCACCGGCCCTATTTCACCACCGGCTTCCCCTACTTTGTGGCAGACCAGGCAATTACCATACAACAACTTCTTACCTTTAACCAGATCTCCGGGCAAAGCAGTTATTTTTTGAATAGAGTAAGAAACCGAATCCGAAGTGTCAAAATAACGGGAGATTAATGATTTTATATAGCGGTCATCCTCCCGCAGCATTGGAGCTTTTACCAATTGCTGAATAGTATCGGGCAATTTCTGGTCAGCGGCTAAGCTTACTAAATGCAGCTTACCCACTTTACTTTTTGCCAGTTCCATCGCCGCGCCGGAACGTTGTGCTATATTCAGTTGGGAGTTAGTTACCTTGTTCCGCAGAACCAACAATTCCGGATGGGCTTCCGGTAATTGATTATCGGGGCTTTGCCAGTTTTTCAAATATGCCCGCCAGTCGTTGGTTTTCCGGAACTGCAACCAGTATTGCGCGAAGCTAACCATATCGTTTGGTGCGTTCTGAGCTAGTTGACGTACGGCATCAGCAGCCGGACGAGTAGGAACAAAAGCGAGGGCTACTAGGGCTTTTTCCCGCTCCTTAGTCGATAATTTTTCATTACGGGCTCTTTCCTGCAGGGCATTAACCGCAGCAGGCGGATGCAATTCCCAAACCAGATTAACCAGTGATTGGGGCCAATTGGCTGGTTCTTGGGCATTAAAATGCTTCAGTAAGGTTGGGTAGAAAACCTCGGCCTCTCCTTCCAGGGCAATTCCTAAGGCATTCAAATACCACCGGTCATGGCCGTCGTAACCGTCTATTAGAGTTAAGAGGATGGGTTCCGTTTTTTCTAAAGGCAATCCGCGCAGTGCAATTGCCACTTCTCTTCGTACGGCCGGCGACTTATCCGAAGCTAATTGCCCGGCGTAATTTATTACATTTTGAGGATTAGCTTGCCGCAAAGCCCGCAGAGCCGTTATTCGAATCTGCGCGTCCGAATCTTGCAGCAAGGTTTCTACTTCTTTAATCCCCGGATTACCTAATTGTGCTAACAGATAAACGGCCCGCGCCCGCTCATACGGATTCTCCGAAGATAATACTTCTTTTATCCGCGGTACTACTTTTTCACCTTGAGCTTTCAGAAGTTTAAAACCCTGGTTCCGGATATTAATAGCCGGATTTAACAAAGCTTGTATCTGGCCCGCCGTGTTACTTAGGTCGATTGCCGGAACAGTTAATTTTTTATTTTTAGGAGCAATGCGGTAAATGCGGCCATATCCTTTTTTATCGTTCATCTGGTGCCCACCGACCACGGGGTCATAAAAATCGGCGACATAAATAGCTCCATCGGTACCAATAGCTACATCACTGGGTCGGAACCATTTGCTTTTATCTTCCTTTATATCGTTCCATCGGTAATTCGTATCATCCGTTTCGACGGAGGAGATAAAGTTTGTCCGGTTTTTTAACGGAAAACCGGCACCTTCCAGTTTGGGCAAGTAACCAAAAATAATATTGCGGCCCGCATCGGCGCTAAGCAGCAACCCCCTATATTGTTTTCCAAGAGCATCACTTTCGTTCAGTACGATTCCAGTGGGTGAACCCGAACCATAAATATCTCCGACGGGCAATACGCCCGGGTCTTCCTGGTGCCAATGGGCCGTTTCGATACTTTGTCCCGGACGCCGGTCGGCCTGCCAGGTGCGTTCGCCGGTAGCGCTAAAGTAACCAGCGTTGCTTCCTTCCATTACCCAGGTAGTACGGCAAGTAGCGACCTGGTCGTCATTATCACTTTGCCATAAATTACCATAAGAATCTACGGCTACTTCGTACGAATTACGGAAATTATGCGCCATTACTTCTAAACCGGTACCATCCGGGTTTACCCGAAAGGCGAAACCTCCCGTATAAATTTTACCATTACTACTTTTTAATGCCGGGGTATTTTTATCATTATAAGGAGAGCCGCCGGTATAGACGCTACCGGCACGTATGGTTCGCCCGTCTTTTCCGGTAACATTATGGGGTCCGGCATTGCCGGTAATAAAATACAATTTTCCGTCCGGACCCGCCAGGCCAGCATGTAAACTATGGTCATGGTCTAGCCCCCCAAAACCGGTCAGGAAAACTTCTTTTTTATCCGGCTTATCGTCTCCGTTTTCATCAGTATACACAATAACCGATGGCGAACAGGAAACTACCACCTTATTACCTAACACCGCAATACCCAATGGGGAACGAAGGTCTTTGTCCTGCACAAATACTTTAGAAGAATCTGCTACACCATCGCCATTGGTATCTTCCAAAATCATGACCCGGTCACCTTCCGGATGTTTTAAATAACCGTCCGCATTATTAAAGTTCCGGTAATTTACGGCTTCGGTGGCCCAGATGCGTCCTTTAACATCTACATCTATATTGGTAGGATTATACACTTGCGGCGATTCAGCCCAAAGGGTTGCTTCCAAATCATCCGGAACAAACAGCGCCGGTCTATTCTGGGTAATTTTTTCGGTTTGTTCTTTGCCGGGCTTGCAGGAGAAGAGCAGCAGCAGAAAAGATAGAATAAAACAAACTTTGGTTTTATAAATTTTTATCATTGGATAAATATTGCTGTTAAGTAAAGAGATTACATAAAGTAACTGTTCGCATAGCTTCTGCTAAAACTTTGACTTCTAAGTAAGTTGTTTCATTGCTCAGGTCTTGTTCTTTTTGTCTTGACACAAAGTAAGAGGGCCCCTTCCCCCAGAACCAACGAAAGTCAAGACGATTTTCAACTCGCTGCCGCTCAAACACAAAATCGTCGGGTTCTGCACTTTGAACGGCTGATTGTTGCATAGCTTTCTGTTAATTGGTAAATGGAAACTGGTAAATGGTATTTGGTAAATGGTAGCCAACTAAGCCTTATTCAGCACCGACCGAAGGTATTTTAAATTGGTAACATAAGATTTATAAAGGTCTGCTCCTTCCGGCAACGCTCCTTCTATGATTACCCAACCCTCAAAACCCATATCGTCCAGAACCTTTTTAAGCCGGACAAAATCTACTTTACCCTGGCCTAATAAAAAACCATTCTCTTTCGCGTGTACTTCACAGATGTATTCTTTGCCGAGGCGGCTCATTTCTTCGTAAATGTCGTAGCCCATTTGGGTAGAATTTGCTACATCGTAATACACTCGTACATTTTGGGAGCCAACGGCCTGTATAATCTTTAAATGATCATCAGCGCTCAGCCAGGATTCAATGCCCAGTATTATCCCGGCTTTTTCGGCTTTGGGCGCTACTTTCATTAAACGACGAATGACTTCCTGAATGCCCGCTTCATCGCCTCTCAGGTCTCCTTTACCAAAGAAAGCCAGCAGTATTACCTTACAGCCCATGGCTTTCGCTACATCGATGCTGTCGCTTACCCATTCTTCGGTTACTGGTTCCGACTTGTAAGGCACGTTATTTAATTCCCCAATGGCCAGACTGGATATCTGCACCCCCTGTTTTTTGGCGGCGTCTTTATAAGCTTGCTGCACTTCAGGGCGCCGGAGATGCATGTTGTTCGCTACCGTTCCTAAACTCACCTGCACGCCATCAAAGCCTATTTTCTTGGCAAAAGCCAGGGCCTCTACATCGCTACCCTTATTTATAGACCAATCGCAGGTACTTATTTTGTATTTTGCCTGGTGGGCAGAAGCAAATACCTCCCACCAAGGAGCAATAATGGAAAGACCAGCCAAGGCCGCACTGCTTTTAATAATTTGACGACGGGAATATAGATTCTCCAGGAGCATAAGTAGCGAATAATTAGTATTCTTTCGTTTTTCGCAATCTTTAACCAAATAAATATTATTCAAATATGACTAATAATACAGGCTTATTCTGATGCTTTTTTATCGTTTTCTACAAATGTTCAATCACTTGTTATTTCCACTTGGTAACAATTTTAGTAAAATTTAAAAAGGAGATGTGGAAGAAAGTTTAATTACCGGAAATAAATTCTGATCTCTTTCCTACAAGGTCGCTTCTTTTATTTACAATGCGGATTTTGGACGGAGCGAGAAAAGATTTATCTGCGACGCTACTGATTATTTAAAATAAACAGCGCAACGCCCGCTGGGCAGA
This sequence comes from Adhaeribacter arboris, assembly GCF_003023845.1. Classification (NCBI taxonomy): domain Bacteria; kingdom Pseudomonadati; phylum Bacteroidota; class Cytophagia; order Cytophagales; family Hymenobacteraceae; genus Adhaeribacter; species Adhaeribacter arboris. The sequence continues at coordinate 2,772,793 of NZ_PYFT01000001.1, forward strand.
CGTTGCGCTGTTTTAATAAAATTTAAAAAATAGACTCAAGAAAGATTTTGTCTTTTTAATTCTTTAACGGCGTAGTCCACAGCCCGAGCCGTTAGAGCCATATACGTTAAGGAAGGATTTTGGCAGGCATTAGAAGTCATGCAGGACCCATCGGTAACAAATACATTCGGGGCACCCCACACCTGGTTATTCGCATTTAATACCGACGATTTCGGATCTCTTCCCATGCGGGCCGTGCCCATTTCATGAATGCCTAAGCCGGGTGCCTGGTTATTATCGCTAGCAGTTATATTCTTAAAGCCCGCTTGTTCTAACATTTCAGAACCACTAGAGAGCATATCTTTCAGCATACTGGTTTCATTGGCCTTAAATTCACAATCAATTATTAATTGCGGAATACCCCAGGCATCTTTCTTTTCCGGGCTAAGAGTTACCTTGTTTTCATGATAAGGCAAGCATTCTCCCATACCCGTCATGCGAAAGCTCCACGGACCAGGTTTAGTGAGTGCCTCTTTATAAGCTGCCCCCATTGCTTCGGTTGTTACATTTCCTGTTAAACGCACTCCGCTAGCCGCAAAAGCATAGCCCCGGATAAAGCTGCTTTGTCTGTCGTGGCCCACGTTTCTGTAGCGGGGTATATACACGCCGGCCGGTCTTCGTCCGTAATAATAGGAATCTTGCAAACCATCGAACTGGCCGCTGATGTGCCCCCGGTAATTATGGTCCATTAAATAATGGCCTAGTACGCCGCTATCGTTGCCTAAACCATTGGAAAAGCGGGCGGAAGTAGAATTTAAAAGCAGTAAAGTAGAATTAAGGGTACCAGCATTTACAAAAATAATTTTCGCATAGTATTCCGTTTCCTCTTTGGTGTTGGTATCTATTACCCGTACGCCCTTTGCTTTTTGCTTTTGCTCATCATAAATTAGGGAATGCACCACCGAAAAAGGTCGTAAAGTCAGGTTTCCGGTTGCTGTAGCGGCAGGCAGCGTTGCCGAGTTACTACTAAAATACCCGGCAAACGGGCACCCTCGGGCGCAAAGGTTCCGGTACTGGCAAGGGCCGCGGCCTTTTAGACCTTTGGTAAGATTGGCGGTGCGGGAAATAATTAAATGCCGGTCCGGGTAATTCTTTTCGATACTGCTTTTTAAGTGTTTTTCCACACAGTTCATTTCCATGGGAGGCAGAAACTCGCCGTCCGGCAAATGCGGAATTCCATCGCGGTTACCACTGATACCTACAAACTTCTCTACATAAGAATACCAAGGAGCAATATCTTTATACCGGATGGGCCAATCGATGGCAATGCCTTGTTTGGCATTGGCTTCAAAGTCCAGGTCGCTCCAGCGCTGGGTCCAGCGGGCCCACATTAAAGACTTGCCGCCCACCTGATAGCCTCGAATCCAGTCGAAAGGCTTTTCCTGGCTATAAGGATGTTCGTTATCTTTTACAAAGAAATGTTGTGTAGATTCATCGAAAGCATAACACCGGCTTACAATAGGGTTTTCTTGTACTGTTTTCAGGGCCAAGCGCCCCCGGTGCGGAAAATCCCAGGGATTTAAATTAGCGGTAGGATAATCTTTGATGTGCTCCACCTGGCGGCCGCGTTCCAGCACCAGGGTTTTCAGGCCTTTCTCGCACAATTCTTTGGCCGCCCAGCCACCGGATATTCCCGAGCCAATCACTATAGCATCGTAGGTGTTTTCCGCAATGCCTTTTAGATTCAGATTCGGAGAACCTTTGGTTTGTTTATTTTGGCTCTCGTTATCTGCTGTTACCATATATCTGAAGCATGAAATAGGAATGAGAAATTATTTGTTTTTTACCAGCCAAAAACCTTCGTTACATAATCGCGGCTTTTCTTCCAGTCTTCTTTTACCGGATTTACCGGTGGGTTATCAAAAGCTAATTCGATAGCCGCTCTCCCTTTAAAATTCACCTTTTGTAAAGCTGCCGCCATAGCCGGAAAATCGGTAATTCCCTCGCCCACTGCTTCGGTCCATTTACCGTCGGCTTTCTGGTCCCGGATATGCAGGTAAACTATTTGCTTACCATAGGTATTAATAAACCAAACCGGGTCAACGCCCCCGCGAACCAGCCAGTTTAAATCCGGGCCCAATTTAATATTCGGAATTCGGGCCAAAGTTCCTTTTAAATCGTGCAGGTTGTTTACTACTTCATAGGTATGGTTATGTAAATTGGCTTGAACCTTATTTTTGTCACAAACCTGAAGTATCTTTTTTAATAAATCAGCCTGCGCATCTAATTCCGGTTCCGTTTTAACTCGCTTGGCATCTCCTACCGAAATACCGAAGGTACTGCCTCCCAGTTGATGCAGGCGCTCCACTACCAATTCTACATCTTCCAGTATTTCCTGCTGTTTATCGCGGTTCCACATTTCGCCGTTGTAGGAAGTACCGGTTACCGGCAACTTATATTTTTGAATTAATTCTTTAATGCGGGAAACGGCATCAGCATGCTTCAGGTTGGGCTCCATCATTTCCACCCCTTCTATGCCGGCATATTTAAAATCCTGGAAGACTTGCTCTAATATAGGGGTACAATCCCAGTTAGGAGGATATTTGCTGGCATACACCCAAAGGTGCCCGCTCACAGGTATACCCTTCTCAATGTTGTTCTTCCCAAATAACTTTTCCGGAGAAAAATTACCCACTAAGCCGGCACCAGCTAAATAAGCGGTTGCTTTCAAAAATCCACGCCGGGAATTATTCTTGGTTTTCATTTATATTCGTTTGTATAAGCAAGTGTTATTCCTGAGATTCCAACCAGTATCCCCTTAAAATAGATAAACCGGTCCCCTGCATTCACTTTTTTTGCATTTTAGACGGCAATTAAAATCCTCAAAACTAAAGCGGTTCTGGTAATTTATTATTAATAGTTTGCAAACGTTCGTTTAATTACCACTTGCTTTTAGCTCATAATTCCGAAATAATAACTTGAGTTAAAGGAGAATGCTAGACATAGGAAGAACTTTCGGTTCTCAATTTTTTATATTTTAGGGGAGGAATCCCGGTAACTTTCTTGAACTGCAGATTGAAATTGGACATATTATTAAACCCGCTTTCATAACAAATCCGGGAAATATTAAATTTATCTTCCAGTAGTAGCTTACAGGCGTAACCTACTCTTACTTCGTTAAGATAATGCGAAAAGCTTTTTCTGGTGCAGGCTTTAAATGAACGGCAAAACGACGGAACCGACATATTGGCCACTTCTGCCGCATTGGCCAGGGATATATCTTTCCGGAAGTTCGTAATAATGTATTCATGCACTTTGGTAATTGGGTCGGTACCGGCGGCAATATACTGCTCCACGAATCCGGGACTGACTAAAAGCTGGTATTCTTCCGATAAAGCAAGTAGTTCCAGAATATGTAGTAAGTGCGTAATCCGTCTGTAACCACTTACCTCCAGCATTTCCTGCATGCAATCTGTAATTTGCTGGCGAGTGTTTCCCAGAATTTTTATACCAAATTTAGCTCTATCAAAAAGTTGATTCACTGAAATCATTTCTGGCAGGTTAAAAAAATCCTTACCCAAAAATTCTTCCCGGAAGTGAATAACTATGGCCTCAGCTCTGAGTGCTGTATTACCCTGATAATAAATCGGGTCATTTTGATAAGAATGGGGCAAATTCGGACCTAAAAAAACTAAATCACCATCGGTAAATCTTTCGGCATTGTCCCCCACCGTTCGTTGCCCGGAGCTTTTGATAACCAGTACGAGTTCATATTCCGGATGATAATGCCAAGGGGTGGGGTAATAGGAATATACATCCTTTTGCAGTATAAAAGAATATTTAGGCTCTAAAGTTAGCTTTTCAAGTCGCGGTTTCATAAACGAGAATATGGGCTTATGTAATATATCTATTTTTTCCTAAATAACCTCTAAACAGAGTTGCTTTGAAAGAATCATTTCATCATCATTTATTTACTTAGTCAATAGGCAGTATAAACATTTATTTCGTCAGAAAATCTACTCTGTCTTTTTCACTTCCTTCTATGGAGCCTTTTCAAGTCTCCAAGCGGTGGTGCTGATGAGGTAGAACCGTACCCTGTTTGCCTCATGGCCGGCGGGCCCCATCGGGACACTCGGGCGGGCTACTTTTCCTTTGCTCCTAACGTCGCAATGCCTAACGGCACCGGAAAACCAGCAGGCCCTCGCTGTCCCGACTGACGTCTCTTCTACTAAAGACTGCTTATCTAAATTTCTAGCTTACATTTTAATTCTTGTTCAAATATTAGCCTAATCTTAGGAGGAAAGCATTTAATTGCATTTCCCAATCAACATTTACTTTTTACCTATTTGCTATGAAACAATGAACCAATCAAAGTGCAAGAGTTGACGCTAAACTGTTCGAGCGGTCAGCGAGTTTTTAGCGTCTTGACTTTTTTGGTTCTTTTTGTGTCAAGACAAAAAGAACAATACCTAAACTATGCAACAACTCAATTAGAAATAAAACAACCGCCGCAGCTATGCTAATGATTACCTGTTATTCAAATAATTAATTGTTCTTAAATTTAAGAAGAGCCAAAAACTCATTCTTATTTACAAAAGGCATAAAGTTGAGCCGGATTTTTAAAAAAGATATTCTCGTAATAATTACCTAAACCCATCTGTTGCAAATTATCTTTAAAAGTAGTTAACAAGAAATTCAAGCCTGGCTTTCCGCCATACGATAGCCAGTAACTACTTTTAGCCGCGTCCATCCCCATGGTAATCTGGTCCGGAAAATCAGGCAATAAGGCTTCCAGAAATTTGTAAGTCCAGTTAACTTCTTCTTTCCAGCGAAAGGCACTATCGAGTTCTACTCTAACACCCGTTTGCAGCAATTCGCGGTTATACTCTATATCCTGGTAGCGGTCTACATGCGAAATAACAACATGTTTTAAATCAGCGCCCATTTTATCGAATAGCTTTGCTTGGTCCAGGGAATGTTTACCAAAATTAGTGTGCGTTAATATGGGAACTCCGGTTTCTTTGTGGGTATTTACCACCGTGTGAAATATCTTTTCCTGGTGCGCCGTAATTTTTTCATCGCCGGTGGCCAATTTTACCATGCCGGCTTTGTGCGGGGTTCGCTCCACGTAAGGCCCATTATAATCATGCGCATCAATGCCCTCTGTTACATCGGCCACAAATAATTGCGTTAATTGTTCTTCGGTGTAGGCGTAGCGCCAATGATTTGGCAAATAATACTGTTCCAGGTGAATTCCGGTTGGGGCAATAATGTGCACCCCAGTCCGGCGGGACACTTCAGCCAGTTTAAGCACATTTCTCCCGCAATCGGCCGGCATGGTGTCGACCATCGTGCGGCCACCTGCTTCGTAAAAACGCTGCAATTCCTCGACAACTTTTTCTACGTCGTTCAGCAGAAACAAAGGATTACCGAGGGTCGGATAGCTTTCGTCGATAATAATGTGCTCGTGGGAATAGGTTAATCCCATCGCATCCGGAGAAATATCGCCGAGTACGGTACGCACAAATGGCTGGTTAGGGCTTGGTTCCATAGGCTAAGAAATTACAGCGAATGAGCGATGGTATTTTTAACCCGGAAATTATTCTGCCAACCATTCCGACTAGTATCGGCTATTGTATCGGGGTTATCCAGAATAGCCCCTATTTGCAGCAGTTTGGTCTGTAATTGCGGAATATCTACAGCATTCGCAGCCGTATTGGTATCCAGTGAAAGTACCGCCGCTAAACCCGCGGCCTGCCCCATCGACATGGTCTGGGCCATGGACCGGCAGGAAGCATGCGCATCGTGAGTGGCCGAAAAACAACGGCCGACTACCCAAACCTGTTCGCTGCCTTTCGGAACAATCGTACCATAAGGGACGCCATACACGCCATTTTCCGGAATGTATTGCCAAAACGTTTCGTCTTCGCCGTTTTTGCCGGGCCGATGGTCTTCAATGGGCGCTCCGCAAAGAAAAATACGGTCAGGGGGCATAATACCGGATAAGCAATCTTCTTTGGTGAGGCGGTACTCCCCGTAAACGCGCCGGGTTTCCCGAACGCCAATCTGGTGCGATAGCCCGATAATTTTAGAATTTTCGTAACCGGGAACTTCCTGGCGGAAAAAATCCTCGTAAATAAAAGATTGCCTCCTTCCTTCAATTTCGGCCTGGGTCAGTTCCTCTACCTGCAACGCGCGTAAATCACTTACCTTTACCGCCACCGTAGAAATACAACCGGGCTGGCACATTTCATGAGCGGAGCCTTCTTTGCGGGGCAGCGGATGTTTACCGGTTTCCATAGCCTGAATCATTTTTTCTTGCAGCATCTGCTTGCCGCCTGCTTTTTTAAATTTATCCAGGTCTACGTTACACATCCGGAAAGTGGTGGTCATGCTTTGGGCCGGCTCTAACTCACCGGCAACTTCGTAAGCGTACCCAGCTAAATGGCAAAAATCAGCATCTCCCGAAGCATCAATTACTCTCTTGGCTTTTACCTGGTGGAACCCACTTTTATTCCAGAAAATACAACTTATTTTCTCTCTTTCGGTTCTTACTACATCCACCAGGGTAGTATGCAGCAGAAAACGGATACCCGCATTAATAATTTTTTGGTCCCAGACCAGTTTTAAACGTTCCGGATTATAATTAACGCCGGTGCCTGCTCCGTAGGTATTAGGCCGTAAAAAGATATCACCGGTTTTATTTAATTCATTTACAATAGCGTCCGGTAAACCAGCCACTATTTTTTTAGGCGCTTCCCCAGGGGTGAAAAATCCATAAAAAGTATCCAGCATTTGGGTAGAAGTACCACCGGGAAAACCATATCTTTCTACCAGCATCACTTTATACTTACCCGAATGGCTGGCGGCTAATGCGGCCAGGCAACCGGCCGAACCGGCGCCAATTACCAGAATATCGGTTTCCGTTAGTAAGGGTACCTGATGATGATTGATAAAGGTCAGCATGGTTTTGAGTTAGTCCACAGTCCATAGACGACAGTCCACGGCTATTTTTTATATTTTTGATTAGTAACTTACTTCAAGCAGAATGAAGGAATTAAATAAGATTGTTTACATTATGACTCAACATGACTCAACAGGTAAACCCGCTCCAACTGATTTATACAAGCCCGCTAAACGGTGAGCGTGCTGGTCGTAGGCACTTTCGAATAATTCTACAGCCCTTTCTGGCCCAACTATTACGGCCCCACTCAACACGGTAGGTGGTTGGCCGGCTTCGGTAAGCAAACGAGCCACTTCGGCTTTAATGCTATTCACCAGTATAGCTCCCCCAACGGTAGAACCGGGAGCAACCGGCGTATCCAAGTTTGGCACGTATACCATCGCATCACCTGCCGGGGCACCCGTGTCGAGGATTAAGTCCGCAAAATCGCTCAGCTTTTTGCCATCCTTTCTTTTACTGGTGCTACCGGCGGAATGTGCGTTGGTAATTAAGGCTACTACTTTAATACCTTTCTTTTGAAAATTTTCGGCAATTTCAATAGGTACCACATTACAGCCACTTGAGGAGATGACTAGAGCAGTATCCTGCGGACTTAAATCAAAATTGCGTAAAATTCTTTCAGCTAAGCCCGGTACGTTTTCCAAAAACATTGCCTGCCGCTGGCCGTTGGCGCCTACTACCAGGTTATGGAAAGTCAGGGATAGTTCCACGATGGGGTTAAACCCGGGAAAAGAACCATACCGTGGCCACATTTCCTCTACCATAATCCGGCTGTGCCCGGAACCAAACACGTGTACCATACGACCGGCTAAAATAGTTTCGGCAAACCAGCTAGCTGCCGTCCTTATTTCCTCTGATTGTTTTTCTACTACTTCGATTATGTGGCGGCATTTATCCAGATAATTCTTTATTACATCCATATTAATAAGCTTACAGATTAAAAATTTAAAAATGCAAATTTGTACTTTGAGTATAAGCGGCAAAAATTATAGCAACTGTCCCTGTAAAACCCGGTTCATGGCAAATCCGGCAGCGCCTACTGCTCCGGCTATATCACTGTAATAGGCTTGCTGAATGGGAGTTTTTTTGCCCGAATTTTTCCATTCGTACACTTCTATAAAACTGGCTAAAGGCTTATATAATGCCTCGCCAGCTTTGGTTATTCCACCACCTAAAATAATTAAATCAGGAGAAAGTAAATTACCTAAGGAACAAAGACCCAAAGCCAACTTCCTAACCGAATTCAGCCAGACATAAGTAGCAAAAGCATCTCCCTGTAAATAGGCCTGCACCAAGGCCTTAGTGGATGTAAATTTTCCGAAAGAACGTATCGAAACTGTAGCATCGCCAATGGCATTTTCCAAGGTTCCGGGCATACCGGTTATGCCGGGGTCTTCTTTATCTACATCCAAGGTCATGTGTCCTAAATGGCCAGCCATTTGATAATTGCCCTGGTATAATTCACCGTTAATCAATATACCCCCTCCTACCCCTGTTCCCAAAGTAAGCATCACTATATTTTTAATACCCTGACCGACCCCAAACTTTGCTTCGGCCATGAGGGCGGCATGGGCATCATTTAATACTCTCACCTCTTTTTCTCCCAAAAACTCTGACCAAACAAGATTTTCTAAACCATCCAGCCTACCCGGCATGTTTCGAATGGCCGAATTTGAGTTATTAGGAAGACCAGGTGCGGCTACTCCAATGGCTTCTATGGCATAGGCACTTTTAAATTTTAAATCCTGAACCATTTGAAATACCGCCTGTTTCCAATGGCTACCCTGTCCATTACTACCCATGGGTTCAGATTCAGTGGCTTGCACCGCCCGATGTAATATCTCCCCGGTGGTGGCATTCAGCAGTACTCCTTTAATGTTTGTGCCGCCTAAGTCAATTCCGATAGCTGTTGTCATACTTCTGATAAATTAGGATAGCTGCCCATCGCTTATACTCCAACCGCCATCTATGGCTAAAACCTGGCCGGTAGTAAACCTAGAACTATCCGACATAAAAAAACAAGCTGCTTCATCCAGGTCCTCCGGCTTGCCAATCCTGCCACCGTCGAGGGGTTGTTTAGTTTGGATATAACCCATGATGGCATCATCCTTGGCGGCCCTTTGGGCCATAGGCGTTTCAACCAGAGCGGGGGCAATAACATTTACGCGGATATTTTCTTTGGCATAATAAGCCGCAATAGATTTGGAAAAACCGATAATAGCTGCTTTAGCGGTGGCATAGGTGTGGGTAGCAAAGTACCTGGGTGCCGGTGAGTAGCCAAGTACGGAACCCATATTTAATATGGTGCCACCTTGTTTCGCCTCCCGAAATGCCCGAATGGCTGCCTGGTTGGAAAGCATGACCGAAGTAAGATTAAGGTCTAAGGTTTTTTGCCATCCTTCCAGGGTAATTTCATGTAAGGGTCCATCGCCCATGCTCCGGCCACTACCACCCGCTACGTGGTAAAGTCCATCCAAACGACCCCATTTCTCCAGGCAAAGCGCAATGGCCTGGGCAGCGGTATCTTCATTTGTGGCATCTCCCGTTAAAACCAAACCGGATGAACCAAGTTCTTCCTGCGCCAGTAGAGCCGTTTCCGGATGACGGCCAACTGCTACCACCTTGGCCCCTTGTTGCAGGAATGCCTTGGCCGCCGAAAGTCCTAATCCAGTGGTACCCCCGATAATGACAATATTTTTGTTATGAAGCATAGTTTAGTCCATAGTCCATAGACGACCGTCCATAGTAGCAATTATTTTGTTGTTAGATTTTTAAGTTTATTATCTCACTTAAGAAATAACCTCGAAGAACTCATAGCCAGGCAGATGTTACTCATTAAAATTCAAGAACTTCGACAAGATAAAATTTAAATTTATTGTATTATTCCTTATTAATTATCAGGTAATTACAAACCAAACAACTAATAACAAATAACTAACAACTACTAACTACCCTTGTTAATCCAGCACTCGTTGCACCACTTGACCACCTGCTTTTTCCTTTAGAATCAATTTTTTTCTACCATCCGGCAATAATTCTTCTTTAATCAGGTAGTGGTTGTAATCGTATTCTATGTAGTTCTGCTGTTTTTCCTCTACCTCATTACCTCGCCACACTTCTAATTCTACTGGTTCCCATTTTTTTGTTCTGGCTGATTTATAGCAGGCATCCATAATGGCATTGACCACATAGCCGTCGTAAAAAGTTTCCATGGGTGAGGTGCCTTTATCCAGGGCAGTAAACATGTCGTCGAACATTTGCGGATAACCTAAGGCGTGGGATTCGTCGCCTACCGGAAAGAGCCAACCTGTTTCACTTTCGGCTTTTTCGGCCACATAACCTTGTTCTCCTATACTGGTAAACATTTCCAAGCCGGTCCGTAAAAAGTGGTCTACCCGCAGTGTACCTTCCGTACCAGATACTTCATCTCTCAAATCCATACCTCCCCGGTAGGTCCAGCTTACTTCAAACTGGCTCATGGCACCGTTGGCATATTTCACTAAGCCAATCGCATTGTCCTCCGCTTCAATTGGTTTTACCAAGGTATCGGCCCAGCACATAACTTCTACTGGCCGAATATCTTTGCCAATATAGTTTCGTCCGATTTCAATACAATGGCAACCCATGTCGATAATGGCGCCGCCGCCCGAAAGTTCCGCGTTCCAGAACCAATCGCTGTGGGGTCCGGGATGGGCTTCGCGGGAGCGAGTCCAAAGAACTTTTCCTAAAGCACCGTTTTTAATGGAGGTTAAGGCTTTCAGGGTTTTAGCCGGATAGGCCAAATCTTCTAAATAACCATGAAAGACACCTGCTTCTTCCACTATTTTTAACATTTCCATAGCTTCCGCGGCATTCCGGCCCAAAGGTTTGGTACATAAAATACCTTTACCCGCTTCGGCCGCCAAACGAACCGCTTCTAGATGCAGGTTATTGGGCAAACCGATAACTACCACATCGGTCTCCGGCGATTGAATAGCCTGAGCCAGATCGGTTTCGTAATGAGGAATATCCCATTGAGCGGCAAACTTTTGGGCTCTTTCCTCTGAACGGGAATATACCGTGTGTATCCGGTCCAGCTTGCGTTGCCCGTGTAAACTCATAGCATAAAAATTACCAATCAGACCGGTGCCCAAAAGTAAAATGCGGTAGGGTTTGTTTTCCATGGTGTTAGGTTTATGAGTATCAGTACATTTATGGGTGGTGACTTTTGTAAAGGTTTTCTTAGAAAATTCAGGCTTACATTCCCTCCACAGTTCCATCTAGGAGCCAGCTTTCAACTTTATTGGATTGGTTTGAAAGGTAAATCCCGAAACTTTAAATCTAGTAATAGACTGATTGATCCTCTTTCCATTTTCTAATACCTCCTGATACAAATTTGAAAAATTAAGTAGTGCTATTCTGATGTTTTTTAATCAGTTTTTACAAATATTTTATTAGCATTTCGTTTCCTACTAAATAAAATTGCGACCATCCTTCTTAATTCTTAAAAAATAGAAGGATGGTCGCAATCAAGGCTCTTGCTGAAGATCCTTTTATTTCTCCGAAATTAGATTCGATAAATTTTGAAAAGTTTAGGAAGTATTGAATTCTTTTAAAAGGTAGTTATTGTTGTTTATCTATTTATTCCTGGTTTATTCCATCGGAATACCATAAGCATCCGCCGCTCCTTTGATACAGCCTACGGCCAATATTTTGCCGGTAATTTCGTAACCCACCGACATCCCACCCGCAAATAGATTTTGATTTTCGCCGTACATGGCGGGGGCATGGTCGGGGCGCAACGGACCAGCAAAGCCGTAATCACCGTAATGTTTCAGCATTTCGGCCATGGGCGTAGGGCCGTTGTCGTGAAAGGTTTCCCGGAATTTATATTTGTCACCGGCTACATCCCGCAGGTGCAGAAAAGCAATTCTATCTTGCTGTAACCAATTTTGAGAGATTGCTTTTAAATCTTCGTCCATGATTTTAAATGTAGCCTGACAAAACGTGATGCTGTTACTTTTTACCGGAAATTTTGCCCAAACTTTATCAAAAGCGGCCGCACTGGTCAGGATTCGGCTCACCCCTTTTAAAGGGCTGACGGGTGGGTCATCGGGGTGCAAGGCCATTTTTACGCCAGCTTCTTCTGCTACGGGCAATACCGCATTTAAAAAGTAAAATAAGTTCTCCCAGAGTTTAGCTTCGGATATCTGCTGTTCTTCGGACACCAACTGCCCTTCTGTATCGGCTACATCGAACTCACTGACAATAGCCCCTCCCCGCTCGACAATATCTACGCGCGTGCGGAACCAACCAATGACGGCCATGAAGTTGTAACAGAGTAAAGGTATTTCCAGCCGTCCCATATTCCGGAGCATCGCCTGGTATTTTTCTATTAATGCATCGCGGCCGGGCAGTCCTAACTTAATTGCGGACATATCAAACTGATCTCCTTCCAGACCATACAAATTGAATCCAGCCTCGTTAAAATCTTCTTTAATGGCTTGCAACGACGCAAAATCATAAGGAGCCGGGCGACCGGATAAATCAGGCGCAGCTTTAGTAATGGCATAGTTTACCCCGATTTGTCTGGCCAGCGTCCATTTGCGCTCGTCGAATTTCGGAGGTAAGAGCATGGATAATTTCATGGGAGAGGGGGTTGCAGGTTGGAAAGTTGCAGGTTGCAGGTTGAAAAGTTGAAAGGTTAGAAAGAATCAAACAAACAATTCAGTAGTCCAACAATCCAACTATTCAACAATCTAATAATTCAGCCATACTTAAAAATAGCCGCCTTGTTCGGTTATCTGGTGGATGGTTTGGCCTTCGTGTACCCAGCCGAATATTTTCTTTTCATTTTCTTTAATTTCTTCTGCCCGTATTAACACTTCGTAGGCTATGTCGCGCGGTACGGCTAACACGCCATCGATATCGCCGAGTAAAATATCGCCGGGTTTAATGGTAACATCGCCAATTTGCAGGGTTATCTGGTAATGGGTAATCAAGCAGCGGCCCAGGCTGCCGTTGGAGGTGCGGTACTTATAAAATACCGGGAAATTGGCTTCCAAAATCTGGTGGGTGTCGCGGATGCCGCCGTCAATGCAGGCTGCTTTTACTTTTAAACCTTTAGCGGTAGCCGTCATCACGCCGCCCCATAAGGTGGCTTTTTCGTCTTTGCTGGTATCCCAGATTACAAAAGCATCTTCGTGTAATTCACCCAGCATTTTCGTCCGGTATTCCATTTCGCCGCTTATCATGCTGTTGGGCGCACTTTTTACGGTAAAAGCAAAACCGGCCACCGTTTGGTACTCCCGCAAAGGAATGATGCGGTTGGGCAAAGCTTGATTTAATAAGCAAAACTCCCGCAGCACATCGTTCACGGCCCCGGTGTATAATTGTTCAAACCGGGACAGCAACTCTTTATCGGAAACCGGAAAAACTTTATTAGAAACACTTTGCCGCGATTCTATAAGTTTCTCCAGATTCATCATTCCTACCTCTTTTTTATATTGGTCTACACTCATTTTTTTAATTTTTATTAAAGTTATGTTACTTGATTAAACTTAAACATTCTTCTCTGGCGCCAGTTTTAGCAGAGCGAGACTGGTGACGAACAGACAAGAGCCAGTCTCCCGAGCAATGTCTTTAAGTAAGGGAATAATAGCTTTTGAAAAAATTTAATCAGATGCTATTTGTCATCCCCCTACCCCCTGCGAAGGGGGGCTTTTTTCTTCCGATTGGCTCAGGTTAAAGACATTGGTTGAAAGACTGACCGGTGCCTTTTAAGCATTAGTGATGCTCTGGTTAACCCTAGCGCTTGTAGAGAAGTAAACTTGTTTGCTTCGTGGCAAAATAAAGTCCACCTGAATGACACGAATATTACGTTACCTATAAATTGCACTTTTGAAATACTGCATTAGACCATGAATTACACTCCCGAAGACGCCAAAAAGCCTCCATCAATGGGAATTACTGTGCCGGTTACAAAGCCAGCGGCTTCGTCGTTGATGAGCCAGTTCATGCAGCCAATTAATTCGGTAGCTTCGCCAAAACGGCCCATGGGCGTATGCTGTATAATATTGGCGCCCCGGCTACTGTAGCCTTCGGGGGTTAATAAGAGTTTTTTGCTGCGCTCGTTTAAGAAAAAGCCTGGAGCAATGGCATTCACCCGGATGTTGGCCGGAGCCAAGTAAGCCGCTAGCCATTGGGTAAAATTGGCAATACCGGCTTTGGCAATACCGTAAGCGGCCACCCGGGAAAGCGGCCGGTAACTGTTCATAGAAGCAATATTAATAATACAGCCTTGTTTGGTACGCGCCATGTCTTTACCGAAAACAAAACTTGAAATAACGGTGCCCATGGTATTTACCTCTATCACGCTTTTAAATTTTTCCATATCCAGGTTAAAAAAGCCCCGGAAATCGGCGCTTCCATCATCCAGTTCCTGTTCCTCAAATTCATTAATCGTGGTTATAGCATCCGGTTGGTTACCACCGGCTCCATTAATTAGTATGCTACAGATGCCTAATTCTTTTTTAATCAATACCTGGGCTTCTTCTACTTTTTGCTGGTCCGATACATCCGCGCTCACCGAAATAGCCGTACCGCCTTCCGCCTTTATCTGCTCTTCTACCTGCACTAGTTTATTCATATCCCGGCCAATCAGGGCTACTTTTATTTCTTGCTGGGCGAGCGCACGAGCCATTTCGGAACAAAGCGTACCACCGGCTCCGGTAACTACCGCCACTCTATTTTGTAAATTTATATTTACCATTATTTATTTTTAAAAGCCAATTCTTCGCGTTGTGATAAGATATATTCCGGATTAGTTCTTCGAGCGTGGATTTATCGCTTGGGATGCGCCCTGCTTCGGCCCATTTGCCTAGTAGGTTACAGAGTATTCTTCGAAAATAGTCGTGCCGGGTAAAAGAGAGTACACTCCGGGAATCGGTCGTCATGCCGATAAAATGGGGCAGCAAGCCGTAGCTGGCAACCGCCAGTAATTGTTTTTCGATGCCGGTTAAATGGTCGTTGTACCACCAGGCGGGCCCGAACTGAATTTTTGCGGTAACCCCATCTTCCGCAAAAGAACCGGTTAAAGTTGCCAGCGCTTCATTATCAGCCGGGTTTAGAGTATACAGAATAGTTTTAGGTAAATTATTCTGGCTATCCAGGGCATCTAAAAAGCAGCATAAGCTATCAATGTCGCAGGTTTTTCCGATGGTGGCAAAGCCGCCGGCCGGACCGGCTAATTTTCGTAAGCGGGTGCTGGTAGCGCGCTGGGCCCCGATGTGCAGTTGCATGACCCACCCACGTTTTCGGTATTCTTCCCCCAGAAAAACCAGTAAAAAAGATTGTAACTGCACTTGCTCCGCCAGTGGCAAAACTTCGCCTTGTATTAGTTTTTGTAAAAGTTCATTTTCTTTTTTTGGGGCCGGTAAATTAAAATGAAATCCGGCATTCAGGGCATGGTCGGCTAATAAACAACCCGTGTCACTAAAATAATCCAGCCTTATTTGAACCGCCTCCCGGAAAGTTTCCGGAGAATGAATGGTTACTCCTGCTTGAGCAGCTAGTTTTTTAAGCCAATTAGAAAAAGCCGGATGTCCTACATTCAGAATGCTATCGGCCCGCAAAGAAGGCAGCACCGTAATATTGTTCGACTTAAAAGTGGCCGCCTGGTGGAAGGCTAAATCATCCAGTAAGTCATCGGAAGTACAAACTAATTCGGTATTAAATTTTTTTAAAATATCTAACATCCCGAAGTTGTTCCTTTTCAATTGTTCGTTGCAGGAGTGCCAGATTTCTTCGGCAGTACCGGGGTTTAGTAGTTTATTTATCCCAAAAACAGTTTGTAGTTCCAGGCAAGACCAGTGGTATAAAGGATTACCCAGAGTATTGGGCAATGTTTCGGCCCATTTCAGAAATTTTTCCTTATCCGCAGCATCGCCCGTAATATACTTTTCCGGAACGCCATTCAGGCGCATAGCCCGGTGCTTATAAGGGTCGTGGGTAATCCAGAGCTGGGTGATATTGGCAAAGGTTTTATTTTCGGCTAAGTTCTGCGGATGCAAATGATTGTGGTAATCCAGAATAGGTAAATGGGCTGCTACCTCGTGGTAAAGTCCGGCGGCCGTTTTATTATCCAGTAAAAAATTTGGCGTTAAAAAGCTGCCGGCAACGGGCGCGGTGCCCAGAGCTTTGGCGGCTTCGGCTAATAAAAAATCTTCTTTGTTATACATGTTGTTTACCGTTAGTTGGTAGGCAATTCTTTTACCCGATTAGTTTTGCTGATAGGTAATTGCTTCCGGCTCGGGCAATGCCGATATTGCTTTTTTATCTTTGGATTTGGCTTGTACCCATAAAATTCCGGCCCCAATCAAACAAATAGTCCCAGCGCCAAAACTTAACTGTCCGCTTAATTTAGTGATGGAGGGTAAACTCATGGTTAAGAATAAAACGGCGGTGGTACTCATGGCAATGGCAAATAAATATTTTAAGGAGCGCATAAATACTTCATTTACTACCGGCTTTTCGGCGGCCGAAATAGGGGTGGCTAATTTTTTAAAAAAAGTATTTACACGAGCTTCGTAAGTTGGATTTTTACTCGGAACCCAGCCAGAAACAACCATTATCAGAATACAGATAACTATTTGCAGGAGCGTGGCAGCTTCCCAGGAAATACTTTTATCCTGGTTTAAAATCAAGCCGATGATAATACCCGCCACAATGGTAACCAAGGCTCCCCAGGGTTTAGGCCGGCGGTATAAAATACCCATGAGTAAAGGAATAGACATGGGAATGGCAAAAAGCCCAGTGAAAAGTTTATTGGCTTCGAAGGCACCGCCAAAATTGCCGATATACAAAGCCCCGAACGTTACCAGAATACCAATCAGGAAGGTAGAACCACGGGCTACCAGTAACAAATTACGGCCTAAAGCATAAGGAGAAATTAAACGCTTGTAAATATCCTCGGTGAGTACGCCAGCCACTACATTATAAGTAGCACTTAAAGCCGACATAGTAGCCGCAAACATAGCCGCAATCATCACGCCCATTATCCCTTCAGGCAACAGCCTCAAACACATGCTCACGTACGCCATTTCTTTATCCGCTAAATCCGGAATATAGCTGCGGGCCGCAATGGCCGGAATCAAAAAAACTACCGGAAAAACAAAAAAGAAGGCGGCCGTAATTAGGCCCATTTTTGCCCCTGCAGCTTCGTCGCGCACGCTGTAAAAACGCTGAATAAACGCCCAGTTGCCGTTGTACTTAATGAGCACCATGACGTAATAGCCCAGTAAAAACAAGGGGGTTCCTTTGGGTCCGTTAAAAAAGGTAAAATGCGCCGGAATGGTGAGAGTCAGATTGTCCAGTCCGCCCACTGCTTTAATGGAAAGCGGCAATAATATCAACGTGGAAAATATCAGAATCACAAACTGAACCGCGTCGGTTACCACTACGGCCCAAATTCCGCCTAAAACCGTGTAGAGCACGACAATCAGGCCCGATACCAAAATAGCGGTTTCCAGGGAAAGCGGAGTTGCCGCTGCGATAAATAGCCCAATGGAATAAAGGCGCACCAAACTATCTAGAATTTTAAAACCAATACCGCCCCAGGATAAAATTTGCCGCACCGGTGCATTATAACGGGTTTCGAGAAATTGCATGGGCGTAATTAACCCAGCGCGACGCCAGCGGTGCGCAAAGTATTTGGCGGCGATTAAAGCGGGCGGCACGGAACTCCATAATATTAATATGGCCACTAAACCGTATTCGTAAGCAATGCCGGCGTACGCGACAAACACAAACGTACTGAACAGCGACATAAAATTACTGATGGCTCCACCCAAAGGCGGAATAGAGTTATCGCCGACAAAATAATCGTTAATATTTTTGACGTATCGGCCCAGAAACAAGCCAATGGCTCCCATCAACACCATATAAATGCCTATGGCGGAGTAATCTAACAACTGCAGCGAATCCTTCATACAATTTAATTTACTATTTGCGGGCTTTTTTTAAATGTGATATAGGGTTGATTCCTAGCGCTTTGTTGGTTTCTCTTTGGAGCCTTTTCAAGTCTCCAGGCATTGGCGCTGTCTAACTTGTTGACTTCAAGTTTGCCTCATGGCCGGCGGGCCCCGTTTGGCTCTTCCGGGCTGTCTAAGCTTCCTTTCCTCCTTCGTCGGAATTCTGCTCCGCAGAACCACAACCTTAGAAGGCCCTCCACAGCCAAACTGATGTCTGTTGTTAATAGCCACCGCTTACCGGGTAGCCACCGTTTAAATATTTCCGGGACTTACGCAAAAGTATCAAAATGTCCCCCTTTGAGGGGGGTAGGGGGATGATGAGTAAGAACGTTCATTTTGCCAAAATTCTGATTCCCTAAATTATAGCGGTTATTTAATTAAAGTAAGGATGGATTTTTCGGCAATAGCTACGGGATAATCGGGTACTGGAATATTGGTGAACGTATAAGTGTTACCTTCTTTTTTCCAGTCATTTTTCGGAATTTCATATACCTTACCCGATATTAAATCAATAAAAACCGGGGCTTTAAAGGTACCCGAAAGAGTGAGGGTAGTTACTTTAGGTGGGTACCTTTCGGCAGGTGTGGCTTCGTCGGCCCAAATGGTGGCCAATGAGCCGTTGCTTTTTTTGTGCCGGTAACTGAAAGTAGTAATATTTTCCTGGTTTACTTTTAATTTATTTTCTGGATTACGTTCCAGTTGGTTATCAAATAGCGAGAATATGTTTTGGGCCGCTTTGTAAGCTATTTTGGGCCGTTCAATGGTTTTATCGGGATTCGTTTTCAGCAAGCCTTTTGAATTAACCCCGGTCATATGGTCACCGGCAGCATAATGAATATCACTAATGGTAAATAAGTTAGTGGAGATACCCCGGCCATGGTCGCCGAGCATCCGGCGTAAGTCCCATTTTACCTGGGTAAGTTCGGTCCAGTCACGTTCCCGCATGGCGCCAATGGTAATTTCTTTAGGCGTAGATGGGGCCCCATTTTCTCCTTGCATGTACTCAACCTGCATGCCGTGTTTCGCGAATACTTTCCGCAGTTCATCCACCCGTTTATAGGTATCTTCCGGACGTAAAGCATAGCCGTGAAAAGTTACCACATCCATTAAATTTTTCTTATTAACGGTACTTAAATGCGTTAATACGGTATCGGCATATTCGTTCCAGGTCATGCAGCACAAGGCCAAGCCAATAATC
Organism: Adhaeribacter arboris; assembly: GCF_003023845.1. Lineage (NCBI taxonomy): Bacteria > Pseudomonadati > Bacteroidota > Cytophagia > Cytophagales > Hymenobacteraceae > Adhaeribacter > Adhaeribacter arboris. The sequence continues at coordinate 2,791,943 of NZ_PYFT01000001.1, forward strand.
CGGGCATCAGGTTGTTCCTGGCGGATAATACTAGCGGTTCTTTCGTGAAAACGGGCAAATTGACTGGCCGTAAACTTTTTGCTTAAGTCAGGTTCATTCCAGATTTCCCATTCGGTAACCCGGTTTTTAAAATGTTTCACTAAAGCTTGTACCCAGGCATCCCAGGCTTTTAAGGCTACTTCCGATGTTGGAATTCCTCCTGCCAAAGCTGCCTCGCCCCCACCCTCGTAAATGGAATTACCATAAGAAGTCTGAATCCAAGGCTTTATTCCCTGGCTCAAGGCATCGTCTACCACGGCATCTAACCAAGTAAAATCGTATTGGCCTTTTACTTTTTCACATTTGGCCCAGCCGCCCTGCAACCGGATGCGGGTAGCGCCCAACGGGCCCAGGTATTCTTTGTACGCCTGGTAATTGGTATAATCCCGGTCCAGGGTTTCCCCGCCAATGCTCCAGGTAGAATTTCTTATTTCTTTCGCAGACCGTGATTTTAATTGGCCTACTTCTTTCCAGCTAGTTGGCACCAATGTATTTTTTGGTTCTCCTATACTGGTTGTAAATAGTAGCTGTGAAAGCAGGGTGGCAATAGTTAGTAATGGTAGCATATATTTTTATTTCGTAATTTTTTATTCTATAATTTAAATTTTACAGAAGTTTATAATAACCTCCGTTTTGCATATTCTGGAAAGTCCCCCTTGGAAGTGACGGCCGTTAAATTCTAGCAAGCCTTCCTTCACAATGGCGCGAGCGTCCTCGCTCGTGTCTGACCATTGTCCGGCCTCTGGCCGGTAGAAAACCATTTTAAGCCTATAATTTAAAATTAACCTTATATCCGTTCGCCCGGCCAGAGGCCTACCAGATAATAGACACGAGCGAGGACGCTCGCGCCAGCTATAATCAGCTTTAATATAAGGCAACTTAACTGCTCTTCCTTCCAGAAGGAGAAAATACAACAGCCGCATAAAATCAGTTTATAATATAAGTAAACAGCCACATTAAAATCCTTCAGCAGTTTTTAGCTTCTTTTCACTTTGCTTTTCGGCGGGGATATTTTTAGAATATTTAGTTACTAAATCTTTTAAATCAGCAATAAACACGTTCCGGGTATTTCCTTCATAGCCATTGAATATGACGTAGCCACCGATGCGGTCCCAGGCCGGATGCGGGTCGATACGGAATTCGCCTTGCGTATCGGAGACAAAAATTTTAAAAATTTCTTCTTCCTGACCGGTGTAGGTGTTTAACAAACGAATGGGTGAGATGCCCTTCCCCGGCGCAATTGGTTCATCGGGGTAAGCATCGGTAATAACCAGCGGCAAGCCCGCGGGGTGGTAAGAGGGATGGCCGGAACCGGGTGTAAAAGCTACTTTCAAGTCGGAACCATCGTATTTGGCCGTGATAAATTCTAAACCGGGCTGGCCGTCTACGTTCAGGTTCATCGAAATACGTTCGCCGTCGGGCATCCAGTTCACGTGGTGCCCGCCTTTGGACCATTGCTCCGGCGTGATGGCCGTCCGGATATCGCTGCCATCCGGCCGCATGGTGATCACTGCCCGGCGCCGGCTCCCGCCTTTCACCGGCGACCACTGAATAGTAGTTAAAAGCCGGGTACCCTGCGGATTCCACTTCACCTGAAAGAGGTAAAATTCATGTTCTTCCGGATTTGGAATTTTTATACTGGGTACGGATTGTTCATAAATTTGCCGGATGGTAGCTATGCGCTTGGTTTTGTTAGTAGCAACAGTAGTAATATCCAAGCCATCCGTTTCTACCGGGCCGATGTTTCGTTTTGTTAGATTATCCGGTAGAACCACGCCGTAGCCTACCTGGGCAAACCGCGAAGATACCAGGTTGTAAGAAACTAAATATTTACCATTGTTCGACACCATAAAAACCGTGTTGCTCATCCGTTTGGCTTTACCTGAAAAAGGGTTTAGCTGTACCGCAAAAGCTTTCCAGGTGGTAGTGTCTACGTCGTTAAAATATAGTTTCTGGTCGGAGCTGCCCCATTGCACGTTAGCTCCCATTTGCATTTCGTAGCCGCGCGATTGCGCCACCACCCGTTCTTTGTTGGTTTGCATATCTACTAAAACTACATCCCCGGCCCTGCCAGGTTTAGGCGATTCACTCTCCGAAGGAAACCGAAACAATGCCAGGTACCGGCCCGAGGGGCTTAAAGGCGAAGTATCAAAAAAGCGGTGGATAATGCGACCGGAAATTACTTTTCTGACCCGGCCAGAATAAGAAGAATCAGCTTCTGCCTGCCCTAATTGATTACAGCCAAATTTTAAATCTTTTGCCTTATTGGCAACCGGCAACCGGCTACCAGCCCTAACAATAACTTCTTCGGCCCGGGAAACTACTAGGGATAAACAGTTAAGAATAAAAATTAAGGTAAACAGGAAATTCTTCATTATTGGATTATTAATAACCAGGGTTTTGGGTAAGCTGACTGTTCAAATCGGTTTCACGCTGCGGTATCGGAAATAGACGATGGAATTCTTTTACCGCATATCCCTTAGTCGTCATGACGGGTAGATAGCGACCGGTCCGGACTAAATCAAACCAACGATGGCCTTCAAACGCTAGTTCTACTCGCCGCTCCTGTTCTAAAGCTAAGGCAAAATCAGCCTGGCTTAACCCGGTTTTTTCCGGTAAGCCCGCTCGGGTCCGCACTTGGTTCAGGAATGGTTCGGCGGCAGCGGTCTGTCCCTGCGTATTCAGCGCTTCGGCGTACATGAGCAGCACATCGGCGTAGCGCAAGAGCGGGAAATCGGTATCGGCATCTCCGGATTGTGGCCCGGTTTGTTTGTATTTCACTACGTAGCGTACATTTACAAGGGTACCATTAGCGGCGGTGTAGGTCGATTGCATGGAAGCATCTTTGCGCAGGTCACCCGGCTCGTAAGCTTTTTCCATATCTTCGGTGGGTTGCATAAAGCCACCACCCGAACCAGTAGTACCGAATAAAGTGCCCGGTATGCCCCAAGGAATTAAATCGGACCAAAGCGCGCTTCCCTGCCCAACCAAACCGGTTTTATACTGCACGGCCAAGATTACATCTTTATTATTGGCGTAAGAAGTAGCCGGGCTGAAAGTAGCAGCGTATCCCGTAGATAAATTAAATTGACCCGAAAGAATAACTTCATTCAGTTTGGGAGCCGCTAATTCCGGTTGGTTCCGGGTGAGGTAAACCTTACCAAGTAAAGCTTTGGCGGCCCATTTAGAAGCCCGGCCCGCTTCAGTAGCCGGAATAGTAGCCGGTAAATTATTTTCGGCTACAATTAAGTCAGAAATAATCAAGTCATAAACCGCATCGGCACTGGTTCGGGCGATGGTATTGGTGCCGTAAGGATTATCAATGCTATTTTGAATTAATTGCACGTCGCCGAATAAGCGCACCAGGTTAAAGTAATTAAAAGCACGCAGAAACCGAGCTTCTGCTTCGTAACGCACTTTCAGGGGTTCTTCGAAAGTAGCATTTGGCAATTGGTCCAGGATGGTATTTACCCGGCCAATACCGATGTAATGCCCGGTCCAGGCCGCCGTAGTAACCGTGTTGGACAGAGAAATATTAAATTCATCGAGTTCAAACTGCGACAGATTCGAGACTGCTTTGGTGGCCCCGTGGGTGCTGTTATCGGAAGTTACTTCGGTGAGCCATAACATACTGGCGTTCGTGCCGCCGTTGCCGTACAAGCCCGGATTTTTAAAATTAGCGTAGGCGCCAATAACCGCATTGTTGAAATCGGCAGCGGTTTTGTAAAAGTTTTCGGCGCTCCGGGCGGTTTGCGGCACTTCGTTCAGGAAATCCTCACAGCTGCTAAGTAAGGTTAGAAAAAGAATAACCGCGGTATATTTTATAAAAAATGCTTTCATATCCTTATACATAATGATGATTATTAAAAACCCAGATTAATGCCAATGGTGAAGGAACGGTTGATAGGGTACGTACCAAAATCTACTCCTAAAGCGGTTTGGTTACTATCGGCAATGCCTACTTCCGGGTCGTAGCCAATATAATCGGTGAAGGTGTACAGGTTATTAACCGCCAGGTAAACCCGGGCATTCTGAATTTTCCAGTTTTGCAATAAGGAGCTGGGCAAATTATACCCGAGCGTTACGTTGCGGATGCGCCAGTAAGAGGCATCAAAAATATACAGGGAGCTGTAAGAAGTGTTCGCGTTTAAACCACCCCGGATAGCCCGGCCAAATAACTTACCGTCCTGGCTTACTCCGGGTTGTTCGGGAGAGCGCCAGCGAGCTTCATCGATAAACTTTAAGTTATTCTGTACCCCGGCATTGTTAATGGAAAACATGGCATTATACACGTCCTGGCCGTACATGCCGTTGGTGGTAATATCCAGGGAAAAGCCTTTGTAGGAAAAAGAATTGTTAAAGCCGAAGAAGAAGTCAGGATTAGGGTTACCGATTACTTCGCGGTCGTTGTCATCCATTTTACCGTCGCTGTTCACATCTTTCCACCGGATGTCGCCAGGTTTAGCGTTGGGTTGCGTACCACTTTCCGCTATCTCCTGGGCTGTATAAAAAATACCTATGGCGCGCCGGCCATAAAATACCCCAATCGGGTCGCCCACCTGGGTTACGTTAGAATTGGCGCGGGGAGCGGTGCTGCCGAAAATCCGAGCGGTTTCTTCGTTCATGGCCAGTACTTTATTTTTATTAAAAGTTATGTTAAAATTGGTACTCCAGCTAAAATCTCCCACCAGGTTGCGGGTATTTATTCCCAGTTCAATTCCTTTATTTTGTACTTCGCCTACATTCACGAAAGCATTGGTAAAGCCGGTAGCCGAGGGGGTTTGAATATTAAAAAGCATGTCTTTATTCCGCTTGTCGTACCAATCGCCGGTAAAATTTACCCGCCCGTTCCCCACGGATAAGTCCATTCCGATATCTAACTGGCTTTGTGATTCCCAGCTTAAATTGTTGTTCGATAAAGTAGCAGGAGCTAAACCGGGCACTACAGCATCGCCAATGACGTAATTATTGCTCCCCAGTAAACTTATGGCTCGGTAATTACCAATGGCGTTGTTTCCGGTGATGCCATAACTAGCCCGTAATTTTAAATCATTGATAAATTTAAAGTTGCTCATGAATTTTTCGTCGGAAAGGCGCCAGCCCACGGAGGCGGAGGGAAAAGTACCCCAGCGGTTGTTTTTACCAAACCGAGAAGAACCATCGCTGCGAACTGTGGCGGTAAGCAAGTATTTATCTTTATAAGAATAATTAGCCCGGGCGAGCAAAGAAACTAGGTTATTTACTTCAATGTTCTGGCTGCCGCTGTTTACAATGCCGCCGTTAATATTAGTAATCAAGTCATCCGGAAAATTGCCGGCATTCACCGTTACGTTATTGTTATATGCTCGTTGTGCCGTAAAACCGCCAACAAAGTTTACCAGGTGGTTGGTGCCCAGATTTTTTTTGTACGATAAAGTAGTTTCGCTGAGCCAGTTGGTATTTTCGGTATTGGAGGCGCGGGCCGTGGCCGGACCGGTAGGAGCCGCCGACGAAAGCGTAGATGGATTCCAGAGATTAGATTTGTAATAATTTAAGTCTACCCCAAACGAAGTTCTTAATTTTAAATTGGGAATAAGAGTATATTCCAGGTACGCATTGCTCAATAACCGGAATTGGGATGAAGGATTTTGTAGCTCGTTTGCAATTTTTACTGGGTTCTGAATAGCGGCATTACCGTCGGCAGGAATTAAAGTGTTGCCGTAAGTACCATCCGGATTATATACCGGAACCGAAGGGTCCATGCCGGTAGCGGAAGCAATGATACCTAAAGCCCCGTAATGGCCAGCCGCCGGCACTTCGCGAAGTTGGGTAAAACTGGGCAGTAAACTCACACCAAAAGCTAATTTTTTGGTAAGCTGCCCATCCAGGTTCGCCCGGAAATTATATCGCTTTAAACCCGAATTTATAATAATACCTTCCTGGTTAAAATAGCCCCCGGAAACCGCGTAGCGCAAAGCATCCGTGCCACCCGAAGTTGATAATTGGTAATTACTGATAGGAGCGCGCCGGAAAATAGCATCCTGCCAGTCGGTGGTGGGCAGCCCCGCCGGATTTCGGTATTTTTCCGAAATATCAAAGTTAACCCCCGGCCGGATGGTATTATCATCGTTTATATTGGCATTCGGGAAGTTATCCAGGTAACCGGCATTTCGCGCATCTACCACCATAGAAGCAAATTCCTGGGCATTCATTAAATCCAGTTTTTTACCTACTTCCTGAAAGCCCATGTAGCTGTCCAGTTCAATCCGGGGTGCCCCGGATTTGCCACGCTTGGTAGTAATAATTATTACTCCGTTCGAGCCCCTTGACCCGTAAATAGCCGTAGCCGAAGCATCTTTCAACACATCCACCGATTCAATATCGTTGGGGTTAATGGTATTTAAAGGATTCCCGATGCCCGCATTACTTACCGGATACCCATCAATCACAAACAAGGGCTGCACGCCGCCGTTAATGGAAGATACCCCACGGATTAATACATTTACATTGCCGCCTGGGGCGCCCGTAGTAGTCGAAATCTGCACCCCGGCCACTTGCCCCTGCAAGGCCTGGTCTACACTCGAAACCTGAATTTTCTGGATGTCTTTGGCGGCTACTGAACTAATGGCCCCGGTTAAATCTTTTTTCTGCTGCTCACCATAACCCACTACTACTACTTCCTGTAAGGCTTTATTATCGGCTACCAAGGTTACATCGTGGGTGCCGGCACCTTTAAAAGGTATTTCCTGGGTTAAGTTACCAATGAACGAAAATACCAGAATTCCATTTTGTTGCGGAGAGTTGATTGTGTATATCCCTTCGGTGTTGGAAGCTGTTCCGATGGAAGTACCTTTTACTAAAACCGTAACTCCCGGCAAAGGCTCGCCTTTTTCATCGGTAATTTTGCCGGTAAGCACCACTGGCTCCTGGCTCTGGGAAAAAGCTGGTGTGATGCGGGTTAAAAAGAACACCACTAGCATCCAGCCATAGTGGTAACCTAATAAAGTTTTTATCATGGTTTTTTTATTAAATGGTGGTAAGTAGCAGGCTTTAGGCAGAATTTAATTTTTTTAAATTTTTTAACAACAAAGCAGCCTTATCAATTAATTAATTTTAAATAAATCTGTAAATCGTTTTAAATTTTAGTAAATTTATATATTCCACCAGCCATTCACTTCGATAAAATTTGCTATATCTGATACTATTTTTGCATATTTAGGATTCTGTTTACTTTAGCTGGCAAATTCTGATGTTTTGGAAGCAGGCATACTTATTTAGGCAATCACATCAGAATATTATCAAGGGTTTAATAAATAGATTATCCAGAAAGGAAGCTTGTTGACAAGAAGAAGATTAAAAGTTGTAAGGATTATCTAAAAGGCTAAGAAATGCATCCGCTTTATTTAAAGAAGAATACTAAAAGCTTTGAGCAATCTTTCCAGATGCAACATGCCCGGGTACCGCATACCTACGATACCTGGCATTGCCACCAGGAATTGGAGCTAAATGCCATTATTAAAGGAACTGGTACCCGCTTTATCGGCGACCACGTGGGTGCTTTTTCGGATGGTGATATGGTTCTGGTGGGTTCCAATTTGCCGCATGTCTGGAAGAACGACAAAGAATATTACCAGGGGCAAGATACTTTGTACGCGGAACTAATGAATTTCTTTTTTCTGGAGGATTTTGCGGGCAAAGAATTGTTTCAGTTACCCGAACTCCAACCCATCCAAAATTTGTTACAGCGAGCCAGCCAGGGGATTCGGATTTATGGAAAAACCAGCGAAACCATCCAGCGCAAAATGAAAAAAATATTCCGGCTAACCGCTGGGGAAAGGGTAATAACCTTGATGCAAATATTGAATATTATTGCTCACTCCGATGAGGTGGAATTATTAGCCAGTCCCGGATTTATAAATTCTTACCAGGCGAATAATACTAGCCGTATTAACAAGGTGTATGATTTTATCATGAACAATTTTCTGGAAGAGATTACCCTCGAGCAAGTCGCCGAGGTAGCTAGCATGAACGTAACGGCTTTTTGCCGGTATTTTAAACGGGTTACTAAAAAATCATTTGTACAGTTCTTAAACGAAATCCGGATTGGCTACGCCTGTAAATTGTTGCTGGATGAAAAATTAACGGTTTCCCAAATTTGCTACGAATCCGGGTTTAATAACTTATCTAACTTTAATAAGCATTTCAAAGCTGCGACCAAACATACCCCGCAGCATTATAAATTGCAGCACCAGAGCAGCGTTGGTAATAAGGGCCTGTCTTGAAATTCTTTTATCATTTAAAATTAGCTCTGGAACCGTCCAGTAGCTGCCTTTCCCCATATCGAACTAAAAGGACCTAATCCTAGACTTAGGGAAACACCGTTTTCTCGTAGCCACCTTAAAGAATCTGTTAGGAATAGATAAGATATTATACCAGTTAGTAAATAGTAAGGTGCCATACAGAGTCTTATAGCGATTACGATGGCTTTTCTTCGGAGCCTTTTTAAGTCTCCAAAGAGAGGCTGAGAAAGCAGTAACTGCTCTTTCTGGGGCAGCTACTTTTTACTATTTGGTATTATCCGGGAGTTTGCAGCTTCTGCTGTAATTATCCCTAAAGAATTTATCGAAACCATGGATGAGCGTGGACTTTCAGGCAATGATGCGGTCCACGAGGATGCCCCAGCCTTTCAGCAAGTTGAAAAAAAGAAATAAAGTTTTCTATTAAATTCACTAAAAGATTTTGAAAGTTATTATAAAAGCCACTTTGCATAAAAGAACTTTTAATTAAACTAATTCTACTACTGTAACACCCATGCTTATTCCTGAGGCAATAAGCAGATACCAATTACGAATGCAAGGAACGATAAAATTAAGACTTAAAATTATGGATTCGCCAACACGAATGGCATTGGCCGAATAACTACACATTTTATATTATTTTCATCCTTAACTGGTAACAATCTACTTCTTAGCCGGATGTATAAAGGAATTCAAATACTATCGTAATAGTGTTCAAAGAATTGCCTACTAATATGTTCCTGTACTTTGTAGTAACAGTTATGGCAATTGCCATTTCTTTCCTAATATTTTCGAAGCCAGTGGATAGTCCAATACTTCATGGCAATAGGGATGTATTAGAAAAAGAACAAATTCTAAAAAGCTATGCCGATCGAAGACTAGCGAGGCAGATGTGGTTTTTAGGAACTTTGTTTCTATTAGTTATTGGCGGTAACTCTTTAGTTTATTATGTAAATGCAACATTAGATACCAAGTGGAGCAACGTAAAACCATCTGCTCTTCGTGATCTAAACAAGAATTCATTTATTAATTATGTTAAAGAAAACAAATCTATAGTCAATGCCGCTGTTACTCCGCAAGGTATTTTAGCAATAGCCGTTATTAATGATGGTCGAGACAAAAATCTAATGGCTATTTATTATTGCCGGTTAGCTAAGTCTAAGAATATAGGGGTAAGTGGGGTTAAAATAGTTGATGCCTCTGATGCGAATTTTACGGAAGAGTACGCTTCCGGAACAGTATTGGCTAAGTCATTTTGCAACTAAGCCCTCCAGCAACTTTTAACCGGCTAGACAGCAATAAGGTGGCTACTTCCCGCTACCTCTTTCCGGAGCTTGTTGGCACAACGTATCCGCACATATAACCACGGGCGCTTCGGATAGAATAATGCCGTTCGCTTTATTTATTCGATACACAACAAACTAGAAGACATAAAAAAAGGGACAAACCTTAATTACTCAAGTTTGTCCCATCAGGTGATCCCGCTGGGAGTAGAACTTTTTATAGTTCAGTTACTCTATCTTACCTTAAATATGCCTTTAGGATTGATTTGGAGTATATTTGAACTATGCAGAACATAAGTACGGATAATCTGTAGTAAGTTGAAATAAAAATTAGTGTCCGAAATGTTTCCGAAGCTTCGGACAATTCCTATCTTTAGGTTACCACCAGAGACGAACTTTTATGACCCTCAACTACTATCTGGATAAACCTAAATCCGAGGAACAGACTGCTATTTACTTATTTCTTCGGACGGGAAAAGAAACCATTAAACTAAAGACCGGACAGTACATCTATCCCAAACATTGGAATACCAAACCTGATAAGAACGGGTATCACGTGAAGCGTTCCTATACGGGTAGCCCTGAGTTTAACGGCTGGTTAGATAACCTGATGAAGGAGGTACATCTTCTTTATAATAACCTTACCCAAGGTAATAAATCAGTGGCACTGCAGGAATTGAAAGAAGCAGTGAAAAATATCTTTGAAAAGAAGGCTCCAGCTGAGGAGGCAGATTTATTTGAACACTTCCGGAAATATATTGAGACCAATAAGAGTGAGCGGGCGAAAGGTACAGTAGCCAGGTATAACGTGTTTCTAAGGCACTTAGAGGACTTTAGCAGCAAGTACCGCTATAAGGTTAGTTTTGAAACCATCAACTTGCATTTCTTTGACTTGTTCAAAACCTACCTAGTTCAAGATCTTAAGCATACGGATAATACGCTCTGGGTAGATTTTGCGGCGCTGAAAACTTTTATGGGATGGTCCTTTGAACGGGGCTTACATCAAAATCTCACTTATAAGAAATTCAAGGCACCCCAGAAAGATGTAGAAATCATCTATCTAACAGAAAATGAACTGATGACTCTCTACCAGGTAGAACTTCCATTAGGAAGTAAGCTGGACAAGGTTCGGGATGTTTTCTGCTTTGGCTGCTTTACCGGTCAGCGTTACTCGGATATTGCTAACCTCAAGCGAAAAGATATTAAAGATGAGCGGTGGACAGTACGTGCCGTAAAAACGGATAATACCCACTATGTCCCGCTGAATTCTTTCGCACTATCTATATTGAATAAATACCAACTCGCACTCAGGCCCTTGCCGGTAATGTCGAATCAAAAGACAAATGAGTACTTAAAAGAGCTAGGAAAGCTGGTTGGAATCGATGAGCCCACCAGTCTGACCAAGCGGCGAGGAAATGAGAAGCTAACGAATACACAACCTAAGTACGAGTTTATCAGCACGCACACAGCCAGGCGCACCTTTATTACTCTATCTTTGGAAAAAGGAATGCGACCGGAGGTAGTCATGCGAATCTCAGGACATTCCAATTATTCTACGTTTAAAAAGTACATTAAGATTAGTGAGAAAGTAGCCGAAGTGGAAATGAATAGTATCTGGCAAATGCCAGTAGCCATGAAGGTAGTGTCTTAAATTGAAAACAATTGAGCGATATAGGTGGTGTATTGACTCCTGTTCCATGTCGGTTAAATCATAATTATCTTCCTTCCGGCAATTGAAATACCCTAGTGATTTAGCTAAATTATTTTGGTTCTATACGTCAAAATAAAGATCGGGATGGTTTGTGAGAATTAGGCTCGTAATCGTACAGCAGAATAAAATAGGGAGACAGCACCTGCCTTAAAGACCATTAAAACCGACTTTTTTGCCACTTACTTACAGGTGATTCTACATATATATATAAATAGCAGGTCGCACTTTGATCCTTACCGGTGATTTATAACTAGAGGACAACCGAATACCAATGTGAGCTAATATAACTAGTAGAAAATACTAAATCCACTCCCTTTACGTAAAGTCACAAATGAAAAATACGAACTTAGTAGCAACCACTCTTTAATCCATTATTCTGCTGGGAGGGTATGCGTTACGTATACGGATTTTTGGTCTTGCTTATTATTTAACTAAGAAATATTACATTAGGGTTGGCCAAGAAATCACCGAAATGAAAAAGAGGATAAAATTTTGAACCAGAAGAATGGAAAAGGATAAAGACAAAGAAGAAAAACAAAACCCAAGTTTTCTGGCACCTAATTCAACTGTGCCCTATGAGGAAAAAGAAGATTATGAGGAAAAAGAGAATAACGAGGAAGCAGAGTTCTACCACCGCAAAGGGCATGTGCCACACTTCCTCCTATACAGAGAAAAATTAATAAGCAAATTTATAAATGAGATTGAACAATTTACTGAGCTAGAGTTTCCTAAATCGCATAACTTTTTTCCAGAACTATCTACAGACCCATTTCTAACAAATTACTTTAAACCCGAATTCTTTGTATCTGAGGACAGAAAAAATACTTTTAAGCGGTTTATACAAGAGATAGTTAAAGCTGGATTTAAGAAGCAGGCAATCGACTACTTAGATAAAATTGTAAAGAAAAATACCTTGCAAATAGAGCAACATGATTTTTCCAATGGAAAAGTAACCCCTACTGTTTTTGGTACTACTAATCAAGCTGAGTTGTTTTGGAGTGATATTTTTGACTTTATACTTCTTGACCAGGAGGAAAGAATAATAACACAGCAACGTCTTGAAGTAGACAGATTATTTCTCAATTTCTTGGTCGATTTTAGTACAATTTTATTTGTTGAAAGGGAAAATCTCACCCAGCAAATGTCAAATACAGTTTTCTCGAACAACAAGGCAGAAAAAAAACGGCCAGGTGAGGTTTATGATGATGGGCTACTAAGGTGTGATTATCGTAAAGAACAAGTTTTAGAATATTTCATGCAACTAGCACATAAGAATTATTATACCGAGGAGCAGGTCTGGCAACTTTTAAAATCCAATTTCCGAGTATTTTTAGAATCCGACCAAGTATTTGAAAAAGTAAAACTTCCAAGAGTAGAAAGTTTACCTCAAAACTATCTCATGTATTTTGTTTATCAGTTTTATTTTCATCAGCCAAGTAAAATGTTTAATAAGGAAAGAGCTTGCCAATTTTTATTTGACAATTTCAAATACTTTGAGGTAGATAAAATAAATTTTAAAACGGTTTACAACAATATGCAAATAAAACCAAAGAATGGATACGGTTTTTCGGATGCTATCCTACGTTAATTTAGGATATATCATATTTATTTCAGTATGTAAAAATTTGACATAGAATATACATTACGCCTATTTACCTCCTTGCGGCATAACTAACCCAATAGTCATGAAAAAGGAGTTTTTAAAAGAGTTTATATTTAAAACTCAGCTACTCACCGAGGAGGAAATTAACCTAATAGCTGATTGTTTTGTTCATAAATTACTAAAGCAGGTTCCATCTTTAGCTACTAATCCGGATAGAACAGTAGAGGAGCCTATCAAAATGCGGGAGGTCTGCCGTTTATTACAGATTTCCGATACTACCGCCCGCTCTTGGATGGCCAAAGGAACCTTGTCTTTTCATCGTATAGGTTCTCGCGTCTTCTTCTATAAGAGTCAGGTACTTTCAAGCCTAGAGCAACCACTTACTAGCAGGAAGGAGGGAAAGAAATGGAAAGCTTAAACTTCCCCTCGAACCATGGCGGTCTTTCATCTCACCCAAACTTTTTCTTTAGTCATTTAAAAGAAGAAGCTTGTTGCCAATATGAGTTTTTAAACTTAGTTGATAAAGTAGGAGAAGAAAACGCTCTAGCCATAGTAAACGAGCACCAACAGTTCCTCAACCAAAATTGTAATGCTACGGACAATCCTATGGTTAAGTGCCCCCTTCTAAAAAGTTATGAATTGCAAGTCAATACGCCAGCAACAGGCTTCAAAACTAAGGTGCCGGTATCCCAGCAGGTTTGCAGCGTGTTTTATCCTCTAAAGACAAAGCTGTACCGCCCTAGATTTTCATACCTGAGCGAGATTGCCGAACAGATTAAAGGACCTAATTTTGCAGCTAAAACGAAACAATTAGGGTCTATAACGGATGAAGTGGAACGAAAGCAGTTTGAGGAGGATAATTTTTATAGGGCTACCTTCTCCGGGGCTTATGCTGAATTGGACGAAAGTAAGCTACTCAAAACCTCAGGCCTTATTTGTATTAGCTTAGACCAATGTGGTAAGCGACTGGATAAATTCCGTTCATTGGTTAATGCAGAACCTCTCACCGTGATGAGCTTTAAAAGTGCGGATGGGGATGGTTTGCGAGTGTTGTTTCAAATAACTCCATATATCAGCACCCAATCCGATTACTACAAAGCATATTCTATCTTGTTGAGGGAACTATGCGGTTTACCTTGGAGGATCGATTTCAAAGTGACGAAGATGAGCCAAGCCTGTTACCTGCCCCATGATCCCGAAGTATATGTCCATCCTAACCTGAGTGCATTATGAAAAATGTGAATAATACATTCAGTCCTGAAGTTATTCGAACCATTCAAGACCGCGCATATGCTCTAATTAAGACGAAAGATGTAAGTCTTCCAGAGGCTGTCACCATCATCAGTTCAGAAAAAGGAATCCACCAGCAACCGGTTTTAGAGTTTATACAGCCCATTTTCGATACTATTCATACTACTTGTGAGGAGTTTTGGAATATATCTCCAACTGGAGCTAGAAGCCGACACAAAGTCATTATTGACAAAGGTAAGTGCCTGGACTTAGCCCATAAATTAGGCTTCTTTCAACTACGAGGCCCTATGGGAACCAAGATAATCCAGCTAAGGCAAAAGATTATAGAAGAGGTAGACCTGATAACGGTGAAACATGCCTTCTTAGATTATATAAATACCTTGCCCGCTGCTTTTGATGGTATACTCCGGGCTCACCTACGAGCCGCCTGGCTGGATGAATGTACGCGAATTTGTGAAAACAATTTCTTACAAAACCTAGCGATTTTAAGCGAGCCATTTTTGAAAGCTAATGGGCAAACCGGCTACTTCTACTTTAACAATGGATTTGTCGAAGTAACCAAAGCAACCATCACCCTCAAACCATATAAAGAGTTACCAGGTCTTATTCGAAAAACGCAAATTATCCCGCGAGATATTGTCATTCTTGACGAAGAGGTAGTAGTTGATTGTTCAGAATTTTATCGATTTTGTGAAAATGTAGTAGGTAAAGATAGCAAACGCTTTTATGTATTGATAATCGCCTTGGGATACCTTATACACTCGCATAATTCCAGAACTACCCCGGTAGCTGTTCTTCTGTATGACAAAGGTGGCCGGACCGGAAAAGGAATAATGGGCCAAGCCTTAAAATATATGACTAATGTGCTCAATTTAGATGGTCGAAATGCAGATATCAATAGTCGATTTGTTCTGCAAAGATATAATCCAGGAGTAAACATCGTCTTTATTGATGATACAGATCCAAAACGTTTGCCATTCGACCGAATTTTTTCTTGGTTGACGGAAGGCATGGAGGCCGAGCAGAAAAACAAAGGCTCCTATTATATCCCCTTTGAGGAGGTACCCAAATTCTGTATTACCTCCAACTTTGTTTTTGAGGGCACTACGGCCAGCCACGAAGGACGCCGGGTTGAGGTTGAATTGGATTCTTTTTACTCCCTGGAATTTACTCCAGAAATGGATTTTGGGCATAAATTGTTTGATGATTGGGATGATCAGCAGTGGCTTCTATTTGACAATATGATGCTCCTGTGCTGCCAGTATTATTTAGCGGACGGTATTCAGCGCTATAAGTCGGCTAACATAGCCCGGGAAAGACTTATTCTAACCACTAGTGAAGAATTCGTTATGTGGGCCGAGGAAAACTTAATCCAACTAAAAGTGGGTATCGAAATAGATAAATACATTAAATGGCAAGATTTCTTAGATAAGTCAGAATTTACGGAGAAAACGTTTCCTCAAGGAAAATTCACTCATTGGATGAAGGTATACCTGAAAGGCCAAGGGTATGAGACCAAAGATGGCAAAAGCCGTGGGGAACAACCCCGAAGAGAGGTATTATTAATTGTCCAGGTTCCTACTCCTGAAGCCGACAAATACAACCAAAGTGCCGACAAATGACCCGACACCTACCAAAACTTGCTTCCGCTGTTTACCCTTTCCAACTCTAATCTGTCGGTTAGATTGGCCCATGTCGGACTTGTGTCGGCTTAAATATCGGAAGCAAGATGCGGTCAGAAGTCTTTAAAACCACAATGTAAGCTTGTCGGGTATTTTTATTAATTTATTGAATTAAGGTTATGAATATAATAAAACAAAGAAGTACTAATAGAATTAATACAATAAGTATGTTCCTATAGGAAGAAATAGCTTTCTAAGTCGACATCCAGACAACGGCACTGGTACCTTCACCCAAATCATTAAATGCTGGTAAGCGGTGACTGCCTATAAATTCGGAAGTGCCACGTACTTACATTAAAGGCTTAAACGGGTTAGCTACAAACTTAGTCCTACCGTCATCTACTGGATATTGTTGTTCTTTTCAGCTTCTTAAAACTCAATTATTAGTCAACCCATCTTTCTGAGCTGCATATTCTGGATTCCAAGAATAAAGAAACGGCACCTTCACTTTAATAGTTCATACAAAAACCAAGAACATTATGCTTCAAATTAAAGAATATGTTACTGAACCAGATAATACTTTTTATATAGTAGCACAGGTAAAAACGAACGAAGACGCTCTACTGCTGCAATCTATTTTTCGGGATGCTCTGTTTGCGAACAAAAGCATTGTATCCTTTTTCGGCTTAAACGAAGACTTGCAAGATGTTCTCGCCTTTACCTATCCCATTAACCGTCTTTTTAAGCTGGTTCATGTTGGCCAGGGTAAAAACATGAATTTAGAACTTCTTCCCCTCTCTCCATCTTCTGGTCCAAATCATTAAGGTTCCGAGAACCTTAGTTTTGAGTTGCAATTTACCTTAAGGAGAGAAAGGGAATTTTTAATTTCCTGATTATTGAATACTGTCGCAAATTATTAGTTATAGAACTGCTGGGCCAGGAGGATGATTCAAGTCCTTGCTGGTTCAGCTTATCTTAATCGTAACAGTTTAAGTGGGGGAAGTTTTCTTTACCAGGTATAATTATCAGAATTAAAGTTTTCCCGCCATCTAGCAATAGCCGCTTAAAAAAATTTTATATAATTTTTTTCAGACGCTCAACCAACCTTTCCCTACCCCCCCATACCAGTCGGATTTTAAAACTTAACCTAAATTTAACTGTTATGGCCACTACCAAACAATTTTCCGTTTCCAGTACCACCATCCTGGGCTTAGCCCAGGCCAATGCCAACGCCGGTTTATTACCGTTGAATGCCCGCAAAGGCAAGGTTTACGAGATTACCGAAGAGGACATCCAGCGGGTGGATCGACTTGGCAACATCGGCGCTATCCGGGGCTTGCAGCTGGCTTCTTCTACGGGTAAGATTCACAGCAAGTATACCTGCACCCTGGAAGCGGCCGATGAGAACGCCAAACGTATTCTTATCAAGAAAGGCCCGCGCAAAGGCGAAGAGTTTCCCGTTCCCTCCTTCGAAGAAACGGAAGACTCCTTCATCATCGAACTCGTACCCAGTACCGTCTCTTAGGTATAATGCACCCTGAAAGGGGTGCATTCCTTTATTTATCCATTTTCCTTTCACCAGGATATGAGATTTTAGCCTTCTTAATAAACGGTTATCACTTCTCTAACCAGCTCAAAGGTAGCAAACGATCTCCCGGGTATTAGTCTCCTGCTTATACTCTCAATTTTCTCCTTTTACTTCTTTAAACCTATTTATGCAACTACAACCCGCCAAACGGACGCAGGCCCGCATCCGCCTGTGCTTACAAGGACCCTCGGGCTCGGGTAAGACTTTTAGTGCCTTACTCCTGGCTTATGGACTATGCGGGGATTGGTCCCGAATTGCCGTCATTGATACGGAACACTACTCGGCTTCCCTTTACGCGCACCTAGGCGCTTACCAGGTACTTCCATTAAGGGAGCCTTTTTCCCCGGAACGCTACCAGGAAGCGGTGCAAGTCTGTGAAAACGCCGGCATGCAGGTCATCATTCTGGATACTATTTCCTTTGAGTGGCAGTTTCTCTTGGATTACCACGCTTCCTTGAGTGGCAACAGTTTTACCAACTGGAGCAAAGTCACTCCGCGCCACAATCAATTTATCAAAGCTCTGCTCCTCTCCCCGGCCCACATCATGGCCACGGCCCGCACCAAACAAGAGTACGTGCTCTCGGACAAGCAAGGCAAGCTGGTACCCGAAAAAGTAGGACTAAAGTCTATCCAACGAGATGATCTGGATTATGAGTTCACCCTCGTCTTTGACCTGGACACCCGAAACCAGGCCACTGCCTCTAAAGACCGGACGAGTCTGTTCCAAGGTAAGCCGGCCCAGCTGCTCACCTCCGAGACGGGTAAACTCATCCGGCAATGGTGCGAGCAAGGCAGCCCGGTTGAACCGCCTTTAACGGTGCGAGAGCAGATTGCCCGGTGTACCACCCTGAAAGAACTCCAGCAGCTCTACCACCGCTACCCCGAGCAGCAAGGGTATCTCAAGCCTGAGTACCAGCGGCAAAAGCTGGCCCTGATCAAAAGTACCCTCACCCAAAATCATTTAATTACTTCTAACTTAAACCAAAATGGAAAACACCATCCTTCCCATTAACTCTTATCCAACCCGTCGGATGCACGCTACCCTAGAACTGGAGCCAGCTTCCAGTTCTAGGGCGTTTATTGAAGCCAATACCCTGCCGGTAAGCTTACCCGAAATCCAGCACCATCACTTGATACCCGTCTTTGTCAAAGACAATGAGCCGCTGATTAGCCAGTGGGATTTCATCCAAACCGTGGTGGAGGCCGTTACCGACACTTTCCGGGGCGAGCAGATCCTCCGGCCACAAGTGAGAGTATCCCACCCCATTAAAGGCCGCATCCCGGAAGCGAAAGACAAACCCGCTAGTCTGCTATTGGACTCCGAGCGCACCATCTACTACGAACGGATGATGTTCTGTTTGGAAATACCTACCGTGATGGATGTGATCGATGGCAATACCTTATCCTTGCTAGTAGGCGGGGTAAAAGCTTATAACCTCGACAACCTCTACAATAAGAAAGGAGCTCAGGAACACTTTAAGCTCTTCATCGGCTTTCAGAATATGGTTTGCACGAACCTCTGTGTCCAAACCGATGGGTATATGAGTGATTTAAAGGTGACGAGCCTAGAGCAGCTTAGAACGGGTATTTACCGGCTGCTGGATAGTTATGATCAGCTTCGGCACTTAAAACAGCTGCAAAGCTTAACCGAATACTCCCTTACCGAGCCGCAATTTGCCCAGCTTTTAGGTAGATGCCGCATGTATTCGTATTTACCGGCCGAAGCTAGAAAGCAGATTCCCGCTTTGTTGTACGGGGATACCCAACTGGGTACCGTGTGCAAGGACTACTACCGGGACGAAAGCTTCTGCCGGCAGGAAGATGGTACCATCAACCTGTGGCGGCTTTATAACCTGTTTACCGGCGTGAACAAATCGACTTACATTGACCAGTTTCTGGATCGGTCGGTAAACGCGCTGGATTTTACCACGCAAGTGCAGCAGGCCCTAGATGGAGGAAATGCCAGCTGGTTTCTGAACTAACTTACTTCTTATTTAAATTAACTTATACACCGCCCACCCGACGTAAGTTAGGGTGGGCTTTTTTCTTTAAGACCATGGACAAGAAGATAAATACCGTGCGGGAAATCCGCCTGCAATACAAATCCAAACTAAAAAGAGAGGGGGAGCCCGTCATTACTAGTTCGGATGATGCCTACCAAATACTAAAGGAACATTACGATGCCGACTACCTGGCCATCCGGGAGGAGTTGCTCATTCTTTACCTCAACAATGCCAACAAGGTACTGGGCGTATACAAAGGATTTAGCGGCGGTATCACGGCTACCGTAGCCGACATTCGGCTGATTATGGCCGTGGCCCTTAAAGGGCTGAGTACGGGCATCATTCTCTCGCACAATCATCCTTCGGGAGCACGAACGCCTTCGGAGGCGGACAAGAAACTTACCGAGCAGCTTAAGAAAGCGGGCGAACTGTTCGGTATCAAAGTACTAGATCATCTTATTATTACTCCCCAGGATACCTACTTTAGTTTTGCCGATGAGGCGTTGTTGTAAGAAAACTTAATCAGTCGTTTCTTTTTCCGGTTTTCTGGACGTTATCTGTAAAACTGGTTTTGTAGTTTTTACATTTTGCCCTTAAGAACAATTAATAACAAAGTTACTTTACGTTGAGAATTTATTTACCTTTCAGGTTCTTTCAACCACTCTATTAAAAATAACACTGGTTATCAGGCACTGGATTTAGTCGGCAGTTAAGGATTTCTTTACCCCTACAACCTACTAATTTGCCCTAAAATAATCTTACCAAACCGCGTAACCGTTCCAAATAATGTGCAGGAGAATGGGAACCAGTAAGGAACGGGAAGAGTACAACGACAGACCCAGCAGCAGACCATTGCCAAAAATTAAAAAGATTATCCCCCAAGAATACTCCACATGAATCCCGGCCCAAGCACTGGTAACTAGTAATAAGCTCATCCATGGATTAAGCCCCGTTCGTTTAAGTCGGGTCAATAACAACCCTCTAAATAGCATTTCCTCCGCAACCGGGCCCGCCATAACCACGGCGAAGACGCGAGCAATAGAAGTAAATACGGGTTGTTGTTGCCAGGCGGAAAAGTCCCAGTCTCCCCGCCAGTGCCAGAAGTAATCCGTGCCGAGCATATAACTCCCAAAAACCAGAATCCAGAACAGGAGCATCTTATAAGGGGGCGGGACGAATAAAAAGTCGCCTTGCCAGGAATAATGCAGTTTTTTCTGGGAAATAAAGGAAACCAGCGCAATGGTTAAAAGCGGTATCAATACCTTCCACAACGGATGAGAAAAGTACAGCATAGCTCCCCTAGATTATTGGTTTTAAGTTTCGGTTCACCAGGGGAAAGGAATAGGGGAATGTGGCGAGTAAGGTTCCTGTAAGGGGCATCTTTCTGGTTGTTGTGTCCCCAAAAATGCCACTTTGTTAAAGGAAAGTATTTATCCAATCCTGCTAAATTGCTGACGATACAGCAAAGGGGATAAATGATAGTAGTTCTTAAAGGCTTTACTAAAGCTATAGATATCCGCAAAACCCACGGCCAGCGCAATCTCGCCCACGGACCAGGATTCGTGTTGCAAGAATGTCGCGGCCTTCTCTAACCTTTTTTGGGTTTGATACAGATGGGGACTCTTCCCGAAGGCGTGTTTAAAGGTCCGAAAAAAGTGAAACTCGGATAAAGCGACGGTGGCGGCCAGTTGCGAGATTTTTAGGTTTTCCGGAGCCTCATCCAGCAAAAACTTAGCCGCTTGCACCCGCTTAAAGAGCTCCTTTTTAACGGAGGTTTTTTTGGCCGGAAGGTTGAAGGCTTTCTTGGTTAGGTAGCTATGAGCCAGTAAAAGCTCCTGCGCTAGCTGGAGGTAAAGCTCCTGACAGGGAAGATGCAACCGGCTTTTAGCGGTATTTAAGCCTATTTCCAGGTTATGGAGAGCCGACTGTAAAGAATCATGGGTATAAACACCTTCAAAAAAAGCAAAGTTGCTTTTAGCGGATTCAAAGGGATTGTCTAGGAGTTGTGTTTCCGGAAGCTGGTAATTTCGGGCAACATCGGCCAGTAAAGCTTCCGATAAATAAATACCAAAAGCGGTCACCGGAGCCTTGCTGTAAGGAATGGAGACGTGAAAAGATTGGGCTTGGTTAATGATTAAATACTGCTTAGCCCGCACGGGAAGGGTCTTGTTCTCGAGCGAATAATGTTCGGTTCCAGTGAGCACATAATTGAGGATGACAGCCGTGGCACAGCCAGTATGTTCGAATTGCTGAACAGTAGAATACAAGACTTTACTGCCCTGCCCGTTGGTACTGACTTCCGAAATGGTGTTGCTAGTCATGAAAGGTCTCCTACTCTCCGCTGCGGGAAGGTGCATTAAAAATAGTTACTTTTTGTCAAGAATACAGGTCTTCTCTTTACTAATTTAAGTATTAGCAGAAATTTGTTTAAAGCAACCTTTTTTCCCAGGAGGGAGGGAAGGGTTTAGAACTACTTTACATAATTGAACTTATTGGGCAAGGATAAGAGGGTAAAAACGGCTATAATCAGCAATAGAACAGCTGTAAATTCGAGAAAATGGGAAACCTGCTTAAGCTAGGCCTTATCCTATATGTGACCGTGCGGAAATAGATGGGCCAGCTGTCTGGTAAAAAGACAGAATGCGGAGATTATAGCTAGCCATTATCCCTAAAACAACTTTGGAAAGAGCGAGATTATAGGAAAAGGTTAGGTGTTTGACAATAGGCTACTATCATTCATAATTTTATTTCCGAGCATAAATGTTCCTGATGGTATTATATTACACCCAATTAATATTCAGCGTTATTAGTGGTTCTGAGTAGAATCATCGGCCCAATCCTTAGCGTAAGCAGCCAGTAATTTAGATAAAGGTTTATGGATAAATTACTGAATCCCCAGTTTTTTATAAATGTCTCGGCCAAGTATAAGTATAGGCGGCCAGTAACAAAAACACGATTTCAGACGATTTTAAAATGCCTCTTCGATTTAGGGCTTGCAAAAAGAGGGGACAGAAAGCCCCCTCTCTGGCAACCAATTACTTTAGAGTGATTACCTAACAAGGTTCTCCTATTCCGCGCCTCTATTTAGTGAAAGCTTTCTTTAAATCCGCTGCCGCCATTGCCTGCGCTTCTTTGGCTTCGGGTAAAACGGTGGCCATGCCAAAAAACTCGTGTGTAACGCCCGAAAAGGTTTTTTGATTGACGGCTACACCCGCCGTTTTTAATTTATCCGCCAGCATTTCTCCTTCGGACAGCAGAGGATCCAGCTGCGCGTTAATGATCGTGGTGGGAGGCATGCTCTTTAGATCCGGTGCTTTGGTTAAGGTGATCATAGGATTATTGCCATCCGCGGGGCTCCGGAGATATTGCTTAAAGAACCATTCCATCAGGGGTTTATCCAAGGGTTTCGCGCTCGCATATTGTTGATAAGATTTTGTTTGGGTATCAGAGCCCGCAATGGGATAGACCAGGACCTGGTAGAGGGGTACCATAGCCCCTTTTTGTTTGGCCATCATACTAACGGCGGCCGCCAGATTACCTCCGGCACTTTCGCCTACCACGGCCACCCGTTTGGGATCGCCTTGGAGCGAAGCGGCATTCTTCAGTACCCATTGGTAAGCGGCATAAGAGTCATTATGGGCCGTTGGAAATTTATGCTCGGGCGCTTGCCGGTAAGCCACCGATACTACTACCGCGCCGACCTGCTCGGCCAATCCTTGCGCGGAGGCGTTATAAGTGTCTAAATTAGCAATCACCCAGCCCCCGCCGTGGTAATAAACAATCACCGGAAAAGGACCTGCTCCTGATTTGGGGGTATACACCCGGGCATGGATCGAACCACCCGCTACCGGAATGCTTTTGCCGGTGGTATCTACCGGTGCCGGAGGCATGGGGATATTGTTTTTTTGCATGACGTCGAGCACGGCCGTGGTAGGGCTAGGTTGCTGGCGAGCTTCTGGAGCGGATAAAGTGGGCAAGGGTGGGGTTTTATAACTAGCTAGTTGTTCGAGTACCACTTGCATGGGAGGCGTTATCTCGGGGGCCCAAGTGGGTTTCGGTTCTTTCGGCACTAAATTCAGGGCGGCCGTTCGGCTGGAGTCAGCAGTGCTCGCTAAAGAATCCGCGGTAGTAGCGGTTGCATTACCCGTAGTT